>JADCRZ010000001.1 GCA_015069695.1 Williamsia sp. | reverse complement strand
ATCCTGTAAATCAAGGTTCAGACGTTCTTCCCCCCGGCCTTTTGAAAGGGGCGTGAAGAAATTTACGGAACGAAGCGTTAAGCAACGAACACGCCTGGTACTATTCTATAGTCCCTCCATGCAAAGGCTGAAAGAAGAACTACTACTCAGATTTAGCTTGTTCGTTGTAGCGAAGTGCAGTAAATTTTAGCCCCTTTCAAACAGCCTTGATTTTTTTGCTTCTTTTTGCATCAAGGCAAAAAGAAGACGGAGTGCTCACTCAGCCTTGATTTTTTTTGCTTCTTTTTTTATCAAGAAAAAAAAGTAGAGCCATCAGTTCAGTCCCCTGAAATCCACAGGCACCAGCTTGCTGACACCGGCTTCCTGCATGGTAACGCCGTAGATGACGTCGACGCTGCTCATGGTCATTTTGTTGTGGGTGATGATGATGAACTGGCTTTCGTCGCTGAACTGGCGGATCATCTTGGTGAACTTGCCTACGTTGGCATCGTCGAGGGGAGCGTCTACTTCGTCGAGGATGCAGAACGGCGCGGGCTTGATCAGGTAGATGGCGAATAGGAGCGCCGTAGCAGTGAGGGTTTTTTCGCCCCCGCTGAGCTGGGTGATGGAAGAAGGGCGCTTGCCTTTGGGTTTGGCGACAATGTCGATGCTGGTCTCTGCCAGGTCTTCCGGATTTTCCAGCATGATATCGGCCGTGTCTTCTTCGGTGAAGAGGGCCTTGAACACTTTTTGAAAATTTTCTTTTACCTGCTCAAAGGTTTGCAGGAACTGCTGGTTGGCCGTACTTTCTACTTCTGCAATGGTGAGCAGCAAGCTGTCTTTGGCAGATACCAGGTCATTTTTTTGCTCTACAATAAACTCGTAGCGCTTTTTCATTTCCTGGAAAGCCTCAATGGCCGTAGGGTTGATCTCACCCATGTTGTCGATCCGCTTTTTGATCTTATCGGTTTTTTCCTGCAGATCTTCCAGCGTGTGTTTGCCATTGCGGGGCTGGTCCATGATGTCATCAAGCTGGATGCGGAACTCTACCAGCAGCCGCTCTTTTGTACCTGCCAATCGCAGCTTTAGTTCGTTGAGGCGGTCTTTGATGGCACCCAATAGATATTCTACCTGTTCCCTTGATTTTATTTTCTGCCGCAGCGCGCCCTCCCGTTCGTGGATCAGGTTGCGCTGCTTGTAGTAAGCCTGGTCTGCTTCCCGTAATTTTTTCTCCTCTGCCTCCCGGCTCTCGGTCAGCGTTGTAAGGGCTTGCCGGACTATATCAAGCTGCCGGCTGTTTTCTTCCATATTATCCTGCACCTGCTTCAGCTGCGCCCGGTCTGTTTCCAGCTGGCGGGTAAGATCGTTGATCTGCCGGTTCTTGAACTCATATTCCTGCTTGATAGAGCTGATGCGGCTTTGCTGGCGGGTAAGCTGCAGGTTGATCTCGTTGTATTGTGTATTGGCCTGGTTGTATTCTGTGTCTGTGTTTCTGTACTCCTGTTCTACAGCCTGCAATTTTTCTCCTGTTTGGCGTAGCTGTGCAGCCAGCTGCTTTGATTCGGTGCCGGTTTGCTCTGCAGCGGCAAGCGCCCCTGCCAGGTTTTGCTCCAGCTCCTGCAACCGTTTGAGCGAAGCTTCCTGATTGGCGTGCAGGTTCTCCATTTTGTTTTTTATGGAGATCAGCTGGTGCTCGGCCCCATTGATCTCCTGCTGCAGCTGCCGCATGGGCTGGTCTTTTAACCGGCTTGTGAGTTGCTGAAGCGCCTGCTGGCCTGTTTGAATTTCTTTTTTCAGGTCTGCTATCACTGCTTCCAGCGCAGGGATTTCTTCTCTGAGTTTCTGCAGGTTCTTGGCCCGGCCAATCCTTTTTCCTTCAAATTTTCCAATGCTGCCGCCCGTTAAGTAAAACGGACCTTTCACCCATTTGCCTTCTTTCTCAAGCACAATGGCACCATTGCTTTGGTTGATCACCTGGGCATTTTCCGTGATAAACACATTTCCCAGCAGCACTTCTGCCAGCTTGCGGTATTTTTCTTCCACCTCAATAACCTGCATGGCCGCTATCGAATCTGCGGGTGCATGCTGGGAAGAGGCTGGCGCTTCCGATTCTGCCAGCTGGTCAAGCAGGAAAAAGTTCGCCTTGCCCCTTTTGTTTTGATCAAGCAGCTCAACGGCCCTCATCCCTTCTTCCAGATCGGCTACCACGTAATAGTTGAGGTAGGGCTCCAGCACATTTTCCACGGCCGTGCGGTAATCGCGCTGTACATAAATCAAGTCGGTGAGCAGGGGAGCCCGGGTATTCCAGGTGTTGTTCTTGTGCAGGAACTTGACGCTCTCGGGGTAGCCTTCCATCGAATCGACCAGGCTTTTCAGCAGGTCGTGTTCATTCTTTTTGGCATCGTATTGCCGGTTTTCGACAACCAGTTGCTGCCGCAGTTTCTCCAGTTCTTCCCCTTTCTGGGTGATGGATTTTTTGATCTCCTCTTGTTCTTCCTGCATCTGCTGCAGGGCTGCCTTTTTTGTTTGTACCTGTTCTTCTTTTACCTGTTGTTCCTGCCCCAGTGACTGCAGTTGGGTTTCGCGTGTACGGCTTTCTTCCCTGATCCCGGAAATAGAACGTTGCAGGTTCTGGCAGGAAGCTTCCGAGAGGGCCACCTTTTTTTCTGCTTCAAACTGGCTTCTTTGCCGGGCAGCATTTTCCTGCCGCGCTGCATCTACGGCCTGCCGCTTTTCATCGCGCGCGGTGCGCTTTTGTTCCGCCGTGGCCTTTTTTTCCTGAAACAATCCCCTTAACTCTTCTTCTTTTTTTTCTTCTTCCCCGATCTGCTGTCCAGCCGTTTCCATGCTTTGGGTCAGGCGTTGCAGCTGGTCCTCTGCTTTGGCAATGGTGCGCTGCAGGTTTTCCTGTTTATCATGCAAAAACTTGACTTGCTGCGCGGCCAGGTTTTTTTCGTTTTCCTTTGTTCTTACCTGTTGCTGCAGGCTGTTGAAAGCCTGTTGCAGTTCCTGGAGTTCCTTTTCCTTTTCTTCAAAACTCTTCTTTTCCCCTTCCAGTTCTGCATCTTCCTGGTTGATGGCTTGTTCCAGCTCCTGCTTGCGGGCAGACTCAGCCTCCGTTTGAGCGGTCAGGTCGCGGTAGGTGAGGTTAAAACCCTCCATCGATGCTTTCGCCAGCTCGATGCTGAGCTCGCGGTATTCTTTCCGGATGTCCTGGTATTTCTCTGCTTTTTTCGCCTGCCCTTCTACGATCTTGAGCTGGTTGTTGATCTCAAACAAGAGGTCTTCGATGCGGGCCAGGTCCTGCTCGGTGGCATCCAGCTTTTGGGCGGCTTCTTTGCGGCGGGTTTTATAGATAGAAATACCGGCAGCTTGCTCAAGCATGCGGCGGCGGCTGTTTTCCTTGTCTTTGATGATGTCATCAACCATGCCCAGCTCGATGATGGAGTAGCTGTCGGTTGATACACCCGTATCCAGAAAAAGATTTTGAATGTCTTTAAGCCGGCAGTGCACATCGTTCAGGCGGTACTCACTTTCCCCGCTTTTATAAAATTTCCGGGTAATGGTAATGGTGCTGAATTCGACAGGCAGCAGGTTTTTTGTATTTTCAAACGTAAGACTCACCTCGGCCAACCCGCTGGCACTGCGGCTCTTGGAGCCGTTGAATACCAGGCTGTCGAGGTTCTCGCTGCGCAGGTGGCTGATTTTTTGCTCTCCGATCACCCACCGGATGCTGTCTACGATATTGCTTTTGCCACAGCCGTTTGGTCCGACGATGCCCGTGATGGCTTCATCAAAATTGACCACTGTTTTATCAGCAAAACTTTTAAACCCTTTTATTTCAAGACTTTTTAACCGCAATGCTCCAGATTTTAAACCGGCAAACCTACAATAAAATAGGCAATCGTTCAAGGCCGTTAAGGACCGTACAGGTGCACCTGATTTGGGCTTGTGAAAATCTGGGACCAGGCGTTCAACTATGCACCCTGATCACCTAAATTGCACCCAAGTTTAATATCTTACCATGACCATTGATTTGCGCTCGGACACGTTTACCAAACCTACGGCAGCTATGTTGAATGCGATGATGGCGGCGGATGTAGGCGACGATGTGTTCCGCGAAGATCCGACGGTGAACCGGCTGGAAGCCATGGCAGCCGACTTATTTGGCAAAGAGGCGGCGCTGTATTGTCCTACCGGAACCATGAGCAACCAGATCGCGATCAAATGCCATACCCTGCCGGGCGATGAGGTGATTTGTGAGAAAAGCGCCCACGTGTACAGCTATGAAGGCGGCGGCATTGCCTTCAACTCAGGCTGCCAGGTAAGGCCCCTGGATGGTGAAAGAGGGCGCATAAAAGCCAAGCAAATTGAAGCAGCGATCAATCCGGATGATGTGCACAAAGCGCGTACATCCCTGGTTTGCCTGGAAAACACATCAAACCGAGGGGGCGGCAGCTGTTACGACCTGGAAGAAATAAAAAAGATCGCCAAAGTATGCCGGCAGCACAAACTGGCTTTCCATCTTGATGGGGCGCGGCTGTTCAATGCCCTGGTGGCGAAAAGCGAAAAACCGGAGCAGTACGGAAGCTTGTTTGATACGATTTCTATTTGCCTGAACAAAGGACTGGGTTGCCCCATCGGGAGCGTCTTACTGGGCAGCCAGGATTTTATCAGGCGGGCCAGAAGGGTGCGCAAAGTATTTGGCGGCGGCATGCGGCAGGCAGGCTTTATGGCCGCTGCGGGCATTTATGCGCTGGAACACCATGTAACCCGGCTGGAACTGGATCACATGCACGCCAAACAAATTGCGGATAGGCTGATGACAAAAGAATTTGTGGAGAATGTGATGCCGGTTGAAACCAATATCATCATCATTGATATAAAAGCACCTTTTACAGCAAAACTGATTGCGGAAGAATTAAAGAAGAGAGAGATCCTTTGCATTCCTATTTCAGCTACCCAGATCAGAATGGTTATGCACCTGGACATCCATGAAGAAATGGTTAGGAAGACGGTTGCTGTTATTGAACAATTGTAACCTGTTTCATCAACCCGGCTGGGGGGACTGACCGGGCATCTCTTCAGGACCTGTTGCACTGTTACAATCAGCAGCAACCTCTTCATGTGGCTCTCATAACCTTCGATAAAGCTGAAAGCCTTTACATAGGATATTTCATGGACTTTTCAACGGGGCACTATCTCTTCGCTGCAAGAACAATACTTAAATCTATTACGGATTACGATTAAGTTCACACAAGAATTGAGACTAAATATTGCCCGGTGTACAGCGAGATTTCTCCGTAAACAGCAGAGAAATGATTGAGGCTCATTAACTGCTGCAACGAATCTGTGTCAAAATTATTTGATGCACTACAAACAAAAAAGTTATTTGCCCCTTTTTTAAATTATCTACAGGGAATCCCTTACTTTGTCTTAAACAATCAATCCAATCTCATGCTGCCAAAAATATCTTTGACACAAACCAACGCCTGGAAACAGCTGCAGGAACACTATGAAAATGACATGAAATCCGTGCAGATAAAGTCCTTGTTTCAACAGGACCCTGACAGGTTTGCCAAGCTTTCCTTTCAAACAGACAATATCTTAATAGACTTTTCCAAGAACAGGATCAACGACAAAACGCTTGAGCTGCTGCTGGCGCTTGCGCAGGAATGCCAGGTGCCTGATGCGATCCGCGCCATGTTTGAAGGAGAAGCCATCAACGAAACTGAAAACAGACAGGTATTGCATGTTGCGCTGCGCAACAAACGGGATGCCCCTATCTATGCAAATGGCACAGACGTGATGCCGGAAGTGCAGAAAGTACTGGAGCAGATAAAGCGTTTCTGTTCAGCTGTTCATACAGGTGAGTGGAAGGGCTATACCGGAAAAAAGATCCGCCACATCGTCAATATCGGCATTGGCGGCAGCGATCTGGGCCCCTTGATGGTCACGGAGGCCCTGAAGCCTTACTGGATCGAAGGCATCGAACCTCATTTTGTGTCAAACGTAGACAGGACGCATATTGCAGAGACCCTGAAAAAGCTCAACCCGGAAGAAACACTTTTCCTGATTGCCTCCAAAACATTTACCACACAGGAAACCATGACCAATGCGCATACAGCGCGCAACTGGTTCCTGGACAAGGCAGGTGATCTGTCGCAGGTAGCCAAGCACTTCGTGGCGCTATCTACCAATGAAAAAGAAGTGGTGAAATTTGGCATCGACCCGGCCAACATGTTTGCATTCTGGGATTGGGTAGGCGGCCGTTATTCGCTCTGGAGCGCCATCGGTCTTTCTATTGCGCTTACCATCGGCTTTGAAAATTTTGAACAGCTGCTGGCCGGCGCCCACCATACAGACGAACATTTCAAATCAACCCCGTTCGAAAAAAATATACCGGTGCTGATGGCGCTCATCAGCTTGTGGTATATCAATTTTTATGGTGCTCAAAGCGAGGCCATCCTGCCTTACGATCAATATATGCACCGTTTTGCTGCCTACTTCCAGCAGGGCAATATGGAAAGCAATGGCAAGAGTGTGGACCGCAACGGCCAGCGGGTGAGCTATGCCACCGGTCCGATCATCTGGGGCGAACCCGGCACCAACGGACAGCATGCTTTTTACCAGCTGATCCACCAGGGCACCGTGCTGATCCCCTGCGATTTTATTGCCCCGGCTATCAGCCACAATCCCGGCGGCGATCACCACGACAAGCTGCTGAGCAATTTCTTTGCACAAACAGAAGCCCTGATGAATGGCAAATCATTGGAGGAAGCCACCGCCGAACTGGAAAAGGGCGGCACCACTGCAGAAAGCGCTGCCCGCCTGGCCCCCTTCAAAGTATTTGAAGGCAACCGGCCTACCAATTCGATCCTCCTCAACCAGGTCACCCCTTTCAGTCTGGGCCAGCTGACGGCCCTCTACGAGCACAAGATCTTCGTACAAGGCATCATCTGGAACATCTTCACCTTCGACCAGTGGGGCGTTGAGCTGGGCAAGCAACTAGCCAACAAGATATTGCCGGAACTGGAGAATGAAGACACGGTTACTTCGCATGATGCATCAACGAATGGGTTGATCAATGCGTATAAGGAGTGGAGAGTCTGAACCATGATTTACACGGTTCCAGACAAAAAAAGCCCCGGAAAAATCCGGGGCTCAAAATTTTATCCGCGTCTATACTTACCACTTGTCAACTTCTTCATCCCGGGCAGGGGCGGCGCTGGGCGCTGCTACGTTGCTTAATTTTATCTCGCCGACGGTGTCTTTTCCCAAACCGTCTTTTGAGGCAACGCCGTCGCGCATGATGTCATCTCTTACACCCAGTCCATCTTTTACACCGATTCCATCTTTACCCATGATGTTGCCGGTGGAGGAGAAATTGTCACGTTCAGCTGGTTCATCACCGGCTCTTGAATCTGTTCCTTCTCCCTCTATATTATCATGATTGTAGGCGTCGAAATCAAAGTCAGGCATAAGGTCAGTTTTGACAAAGTCAACCGCTTCTGTCAGGGCCTTTATGAACTTGTTGAAATCCTCTTTGTACAGGAACAGTTTATGCCTGTCGTAGCCGTCTTCATTGAACTTTTTGCGGCTCTCTGTGATGGTTAAGTAATAATCATTGCTACGAGTAGCCCTGATGTCGAAGAAATAAGTTCTGCGTTTACCAGCGCGGATTCGTTTGCTGTAGACGCTTTCCATCCGTTTTTCATTGTTATCGTACGCCACGGTTTTAGTTTTTAGTTTAGTCAATTATGTGTACAATCTCCCTGATACAAATATAATATTGTTTTCGGATTGTCAAAATATTACGTATAGGGGGTTAAACAAGCATACAAAATCAATGCAAACCTTTGCAGTTGATAAATAGTATTTTTTACAATTAATTCTGAATCAACGGTGATGCATGCTCTTCCAGTTGCTGTTGCCGGTACAATTTGTTGTAATAACCATTTTGTGCGAGCAGTTGTTCATGCGTGCCTTGTTCTGCGATCTTTCCGTCTTCCAGCACAATGATCTTATCAAAACTAAACATAGAAAAGATCCGGTGGGTGATGATAACGGAGGTCCTGCCTTCCAGGAATTCATAAAGACTGTCCAGGATTTCCTTTTCCGTTTTAGCATCTACAGCACTCAGGCAATCATCAAAGATCACAACCTGCGGGTCTTTGATGAGCGCCCGTGCAATAGAGATGCGCTGCTTTTGTCCGCCGCTTAAAGTTACGCCCCGCTCTCCTACCATTGTATCGTATTGTTGAGGCAGACTGCTAATTTCCCGGTCGATACTGGCTTGGCGGGCAGCCCTTCTGATTTCTTCTTTATCTACGTCGGGCATACCAAAACGGATATTGCCGGCGATGGAATCGCTGAATAAAAACACATCCTGCGGCACATAGCCGATCTGTTGGCGCAGCGAAGTGAGATCAAGCTGGTTAACAGGCTTGCCATCGACGAGAATGGTTCCACTTACGGGGTCGTATATGCGCAACAAGAGCTGCGCGAGCGTGGTCTTTCCACTGCCTGTTCTGCCGATCACGGCAATCTTTTCTCCTTTCTTGATCTGGAGCGTAAAATCCCGGATGGCTTCAATACCGGTATCAGGATAGGTAAAGCTGACCCCGTTGAATTCGATCAAACCTTCTATCTTTTTCTCTACGGCACCTGCCGGGTTCCTGATGGCGGGAACCGTATGCAAAAACTCGTTGATCCTTCGCTGTGAGGCAATGGCGCGCTGGATCATGCTTGCCGTCCAGCCGATGGCGCTTACCGGGAAGGTGAGCATGTTTACGTACATGATAAACTCGGTGATGGTACCGGTGGTCACCTGCTGGTCGCCGCGGATTGCATACAAGCCGCCGATAAAGATGGTGAGCAGGGTGCTTAGTCCGATCAGCAGTCCCATAGCGGGGAAGTAGATGGATTCTACCTTGGCCAGGCTCACGGTATTCTTGCGGTACTCTTCGCTGTTCTTTTCAAAGAACTTGAACATGGCTTTTTCCTGTACAAACGATTTGATAACGCGGATGCCGGAATATGATTCCTGTGCTTCAGTGGTCAGGTCGCTGAGCAGGGCCTGGATGCGTTCGCTTTTTTTGTTGACGATGGTATTGACGAAGTAGATGGTAAAAGCCAGGATCGGCAAGGGAGAAAGGACATAGAGGGTTAAGTTTTTATCCTTATTCCACATGTAAAACACGCAAAAACCGATGGTGGCGGCGAGGTTGATGAAGTACATCAGGGCCGGACCGGTATACATGCGCACGCGGCTGACGTCTTCGGTGATCCTGTTCATCAGGTCGCCGGTGCTGTGGCGTTTGTAGAAGCCCATGTCGAGCAGCTGGTAGTGGTTGTACACCTCGTTCTTTTGTTCGTACTCAATGTGCCGGCTCATCACGATGATGGTTTGCCGCATCAGGAACATAAAAAAGCCGCTCAGCAGGGCCATGGCCAGCAGGGTCAGGCAGCAGAGGGTTACTTTGCCGCTGAAGGAAAGCTGTCCTGCTTCTGTATAGGTAATAAATTTCTGCACCAGCGGATCGTAGCGGGTAACCGGATGCGGTTTATGGCCGGGCAGGAATTGTTCCACGGCATCGACCACATAGCCGGTGAGCTGCGGGGCCAGGATGCGGAAGTAGTTGGAGAGGATAATAAAGAGGATTCCCCAAAAGAAATGAACCTTGTATTTCCAGAGATATTTGTTTAAAGTCGCCAGTTGCTTCATCGGCACGAAGGTACAATTCGCAGGGATAAAATTTTTTTGGCTAAATAGATTCAAACAGTACATTTGCCGCGGAGAGATGGCTGAGCGGTTTAAAGCGGCGGTCTTGAAAACCGTTGACTGTCACAGGTCCGGGGGTTCGAATCCCTCTCTCTCCGCTGAGACACAAAGCAACCTTGTTCAAAGCGCTACAAACACTTGATTTGTAGCGTTTTTCTTTTCAGCCCTTCCCTATCTCTCATTTTTTTGCATATCTCCGATAACCCGTTGCTGACCTGCTATTTTGCAATAGCTGACTTGAGGAATACAGGGAAATACGTAACCAAGGGCACCATGTGCAAGTGTGCCTGGCAAGTTCACCAGCTAAAATGGCACTTGTAAACTTTCTCCGGTTAGGAGACATCAAACTCATTCAAAGCATGCAAAGTGAAATGTGGATTTATGGGCTTTTTATCTTATCAGCCCCTTACCTCTACTCAAGATCGTTCAAATCTGAGGGGATGTATTAAGCAACATGAATGTGGAGAAGTGAAAAGCAATCGCAGACAACACTGCAAATTGGGGGACAAGGCACAAATTATCTCAGCGAGGCAATGTCTTCAACTTTTTAAGCTGCTTGTTAGCCTGTGCAAGCTTTTTGGGAGCCAGGATTTTACCTTTCAATTTATTCAAACGCTCGTCAATCGTAATGGTAACATCCTTGTTAAACAGGCTACTGTAGGTTTTTACCATTTTCTTCATATAGTAAAACTATGAAGTTTTCCTATCAATCAAAAAGGCGGCTATAAGCATGTTTTTGTTAAAAGATAAATATCTCCATTTTCATGCACTCCATAAATCTCAAACTTTGAAGATAGTTCGTCAAGGTTCAAGCCGATAGCCACTCTATATAGCTTCGTTCTTTCCACGATGCCACCCTGAAAATAAATCTATTTTAACAGTCATCCTGTTAATAGCGGCCTCTATAATTTGCTTACCAAGAACCTCCCACCTAACTTCCCCCTCTATTAAACCCAATCGTATCCCTATACAACTGCGGTGATACATCCGTCTTGGCTTTAAAGAACCGGCTAAAATAATATTCATCATCATAGCCCAGTTCGTAGGCAATCTCTTTGACCGTTTTGTTTGTGAGATATAATTCTCTTTTTGCTTCTATAATGATCCGTTCCGCGATCAGGTCAGACAGGGTTTTGTTGAAGTGGTTTTTGGTGATCCGGGCCAGGGCATTCAGGGAGAGGTTCAGGAGCATGGCGTAATCGCCTGCAGAATGCTTCAGGCGGAAATTTTCTTCAATGGCAGCTTTTAAGTTTTGCACCACGCCGATGTGCGTGTCGGCAGCAGATGTATTCAGCTGCCCGGATTGCTGTTCCATCTTTATCCTGGTTGCGTGAACCAACAGGATCTTCAAGTAAGAAACGATCATCTCATCTCTTTGCAGGCTTTCTGTTTTTAGTTCACCGATGATCTCATCAACTAAATGAACGAGGGTAGTTCTTGTGTTTTGGTGTAAACTGATGAACGGCTGCTGGTAGATATTGTTGAACAAAATTCCGTTGCTGGCAATTTCTTTGTGGTGCCTGTAAATGCAGAAAAAGTCGTGGTGAAACTGGATCGCAAAGCCACTGATGGCCGATGTGGAAGTCAGCATAAAGGGCTGGTAAGGATAAAAGGCAAACAGGGTATCGGCGCCAAATGCATATTCACAAAAATCTACTTTGGCCATGCCTTTTCCGTCGGTGATAATGATGATCGTAAAATAATTGTTCCGCTGGATATGATCGAAATAGCTGGTGTTGTCAAACGCAAAAATCTTGAATGACAGATTGCCATTCTGCTGATTTACGAGCGTATAAACGGGTTGTGCCAACATAGTCTTTAAAGCCTTGATTTGAACCTTTGATTAAGCGCCTCGCAGGCTGCTGCACATATGCCTTCCGTAATCGTCGGCTTTGCGCCCCATTTGGGCACCTGCTCTGTAGTCAAGATCCCGAATAGAGAAGTGGCACCGCCAACAAAGGGTACGGAAACTCCATAAACAATGTCCGGTATCTTATGATGCCTGATCACATAAGAGCACATCACACAGGGTTCATGAGTGGTGAACAACTGCGACAAAGGCAGCTTGTCCTGGTGCCCGTTCCTGACAGCATCCCTGATCGCCAGGATTTCAGCGTGGTTGGTGATATCGCCGGTTGATTTTCCTGTTTCAATGCCGGTGCCGATAACCTGATCCCTAAAGACGACCAGGGCGCCTACCGGTGGATCGCCGGCCTGCAAAGCCCTTTCTGCCAGCGCGAGGCATTGCTGCATATAGTATTCAAATTTCTGCTGCATAAACTTCATAGATCAGGTTCAAGCTGATGTGGGGTTCGCACAGCAAATTAATGCAATGCCTTGCGAAGATGCCATAAAAGGTTCCGGATCATTCGCCCCAATCTCCTTTGCCAACTTTGATCCGCAGGCAGCACAAGTCCCCACCCGACAACCGCGGCCAGGTTAATACGAACTTGAATTTAAGCGTATGGTATCCTATGTTCCTGCCGGAACATGGAATACCATACGCTTAAATTCAATTTGATATAAGCCTGCCATTCGACGAGCGCCGGCAAGCTACTGTTGCTTGAGTCCGACCCGTGAAACCACTCGATCGTGCTGCTTCTAATCGCAATCTGGTGAATGTAATTTACAAGCAGGCTTGCTCAGGGATTGAACCGGGAGTATTCTAAAAACGTCCATTCAATGTTGTGGTGATCGATGGTATGTAGCCAGCGGGAAGGATGGAAAAGCCAATACCGGCCTGTGCCTTTGGTCCTCAACAGATCTGCCTCACTTGTCTGGTCAAACAGCAGGCTGGCCGTGCCTGTTATTTGCAAGGTTTGTTTTTGCTCAAAATCAATCAACAGCAAACCGACCTTCGGGTTCTGTACAATGTTTCCAAACGTATTGAACAAACTATTGCCCGGATAGTCGGGTATTTTCAGCACCTTGTTGTCAATGAGCTGGATAAAACCCGGATTACCACCCCGGTGGGAGGCATCCAGACCGCCGTCCGCACCAGCGCTCGCCACAAACAAGGCGTCTGCCCCTTTTATCCAGTCGATCATATGGTCCGTCAGATGGATCCCTTCTGCAGTCACGGAAGTCAGCTTTTGAAAACCCTCCGGCATAGATATGATCCGGCGCTGGATATACTTGGGACAGTTGGGATAAGCATGCTTTATCTTTAATTCGATCAATGAACCTTCCCATTTGCAAGTACCGTTCACGCGCAGCCGCTTCCGGGAATTTAACTCGATAAACAGGCTGCCGATCTGATCGTCCTGGCGCAGGTTGGAAAAGAAAATATCGGTTCCGTTGCTGCTGATCTGCCGGGTATCAAACTGGATCGTACCAGGGTCCGGCACCCGGGCAAAGCCAACATGGCCGACGAGCAGGGATGCCCAGGGTTCGCCTGCGTCATTCCTGCTGCCCACAATGACCATGGGCTGCTTTTCAACAAAGTTGATGGCGTTGTTGGCAAGGGTACCGGTAACAATGCTTTTGATGGCATCGGCGATGTGTGCCTCCCCTGTTCTGTGCTGGATCTCACGCTCACCCGGATGAAAAATGGCTGTCATATTCAACGATCAAAATAGCCCCTCTGCCGGCTGGCAGAAGGGATAGAGTTGGAGAAATTGCGTTAAAAAACAAGGACATCAAATCCATCATTCTTTAAATTGACAAAACTTGGCAGGCCCGATGTGCCCGGCACCTGGTTGTCATGGATCAGCTCAAGGCCTGATGGATCTCCGCCAAACACATCTGCGCAGCCGCTGGAAACGCCTTCGATCTTATCTGCGACCGCCTGGTAAAGTTCGTAGGCCGGATGTTCCGGTCGTTGCAGTTGTTCGGGCCACCTGGTACCTGCACCCTGGAAAATGATCTTTACTTCTTCGGCCTTGGTTTTAAAGTCATACGCTGCTGCCAGTGCATTAAACGCCCGTCCCAGCGCTTCATCCGAACCGCTCTTGGGATCGGAAAGAATTACGATTGCTGTTTTACTCATTTTGCTTGCTTTGTTGTGCAAGGCAAAATTGGCAAATCAAGCATTCGGGAAAAATGGAGGAACCATGCAATCTGATGGACAAATTTTACTTCTACAACCCCACTCCCACCGAAACATAAAACGTTCTCCCATCACCCGGCAGGATACCAGGGCCAGGGTACATATTTATACGCCGCGTAAAATAATGCGTGTTCAGCAAGTTGTTGATGCCGCCTGTAAGCGAGTAGTACGACAGAAAACGCCATCTCGCGTTCAAATCCCACAAGTGATAAGAAGGAACGATGCCAGTGGCACCCGTAGGATTAAACACCGTGTTATTGGCATCGCTGAAGCTTTTGCCTACCCAGGTGAAATCAAGTGCGGCGGAGAGGGCGCCTTGCTGCCAGAGCAGACCCGTACGGTTGATGATGGCGGGCACACCTTCAACCTGGTTGCCTGTGATAGGGACGTTCATACCTGATTTGTTGATCGCAGCACGCTGATAACGGGCATGGGTGTACGAAAAAGAATTGAACAGGCGAAGCTGATACGGTGTGCCTTGTGCAAGACCGGGCGATAGCAGGCGGAGGAAGGAAAAGGATACATACGCTTCCACCCCTTTGATGGCAGCATCGCCGATATTGGTTGTGTAGAGATAAGAAGCGCCTGTCTGGTTGTGAAGCGTGAGCTGGCCGATCTTGTTGCCATAGAACAGGTAATAGCCGTTCACATCGAATTTCAGGATGTCTTTGATACTGCCGCGGAAACCGAGATCGGCGTCATAGCCCTTGCTGTCTTTCAGATCAGGATCTATCTGGTCGATTCTATCGGCGGGGGTTACGTTGGCGTACAGGTATGGCCGGTAGGCTTGCGACAGGTTGCCATATAGCTCGGCCGATTTGCTGACGGTGTATTGCAACCCGGTTCCAAACAGCGGAAAATGCCGGTTGCCCCTGTAGCTTACGGGCACTGTGGCATTGCTGATCACGCCCTGCAGACTTGTCCGGATCTCTTCAAAACGCGCTCCCGGCGTTATGGAGAACCGCTCTGTTAATTGGAAGACATTCTCTGCAAAGGCAGCCCAGTTGTCTGTGTTGAACCGCAGGTCGATGCCGTAGGGTTTGGTAAGGCCCAGGTCATAATCGCTGGCTGCGGTGCCCACGCCTTTTTGCCTTCGCCTGGTGAGTTGTGTAAAATAGCGCAGACCGGCAGAGAGCGTCCCGGATGCAGCTCCTATCCGGTATTCATGCAGCAGCCTGGCTTCCGTCGTAAAGCCGTTGTAGTAATCGCGGTCTACCTGCCGGGGATTGTACGTGCGCAGGGCGGTATTGACCGTATCCGGAATGTCAGGCGTATTGAGGAACTGTACGCTGTTGCGCTGGCCAAACAGGTAGTGTGAAATAATCTCCAGCTTTGTATGCGGACTAAACCGGTAATTGAACAGCAGGGCAGGCAGGTTGATATCCGGACTAAAAAAATTGCGGGATCGCAGTGATTGACGGGGGTCAGCTTTGAACTGCACATCTGTTAAGCCTCCGGCGATCTGCTGCCGGTAATCCATCCGCGAGAACTGCACACCGATGCTTCCGTTTTGGTTGAAATCGTACCTGATGTTGATGTGGTAAGCGTGGTATTGATACGCCGCATTCCGGCGCCATCCATTGCCGCTGCGTTGGTCGTAATAAGCGTAATAGCTGATCTTGCCCTTCTTTCCGCCAACTGAGTTAAAGGAATTGAACAGTCCGTTGGAACCGGCAGTCTGTTCGGATTGCAGGGAAAAGGGCCTGGTAGAATCACCTTCCTTCATCACCAGGTTCAGCATGCCGCCGAACTGGCTGCCAAACTGAAGGGCCGCCGATCCGCGCACCAGTTCTACACGCTGCACAGCCTGCAGAGGAGGCGTATAATGCGCTTCAGGATACCCGAACATATCAGAGTTGACGTTGTACCCGTTCTGCCGCACATTCAGCTCGATTGAGCGGTGCGTGTCTGTACCGCGGGAACCCATGTTGAGCTGGGTGCCGGCGCCATCCATTTCCCAGAGGGTCAAACCAGGTATCTGGGCAAACGCCATCCGGGCTGAATTCTGGGCCAGGTTGACCGTTGAAGGATCCATCATCACCGTATTGGTCTTTTTACCCGCATAAATATGCATCCCCTCAACGGAAGGCATAAACGAAGCTGCGTTGAGCCTGGCAGAACTGACGATGATGCTGTCCAGCGTTCTGCTGCGGGTTGTATCAACAGTTGAAGGCAGGCGTTGTGCTACCGCAGACTGGCTCAATGCCACAATCATCACACAGCAAATTTTTTTACCAGATATATTCATGTAGACCAGCTTTTCATATTTTTAAAAATGGTGTATGCAAGAATATAATACTACTTCTTCACCAGCTCATACCGGATCACCGGTTTTCCTCTTGTGCCGCCGTCCTGGGAGGTGAAGCTCAGGAATTTTAATTTGTACACATTGCCGGCAGCGTCTTTCAGCACATAGAACCGGTCTGTCTTTACGCCGACGGTTCCTGTAGTAGCCCTCCATTTTGAACCGATCACATCCCGGTCGCTGCTGAAGCTGAGGCCGGTCAAGTTGGTCCAGGCAAAGCTGTCGTAGCTGACGGTGCTGGTAAGCACTTCCGCTGCCTGCACGCCTGCCAGCTTGTTGATAAACACCAGGTCAGAAAATGCATAAGGAACATCGCCTGCGCCAAAAGCCGTTTTGTACATCGAGTAGGTCCATACCAGGTCCCAGGAATCTTTCCGGGGTTCTACATTCACAACAGCGCCCTCATCAAGCGACACAAACCTGAAATTGTACGCAGCATCTTTTGAAATGCTCACGGTTTTATAAGCAGCATCGGTGATGTTGGCATACTGCAGGGTATACCCGCTGCCTGCACGCAGGATGCGCAGCTTCTTCCAGGCCCGCGCAGCCACTCCGCCGCCAATGCCCCGGTTCAGGATAATCACCTTGTTGTCTGCCTCCGTAGAAGAAACGGCCGGTATCAGGGTCTTGCTGAGGTCGCCGGATACATCATCGATCAATCCAAACTCGGCAGCGCTGGGAGCAGCCTGGCTAAAGGCCAGGGTAACGCCCACCGTATCAGCCGTCCCTACCTGCGCAAGGTCGTTTTTGCCCAGCACCTTCGCAGCTGCAGCCGTTGTATTGTTGATGATCACCCGGAAATCACCGCCACTGTAAAATCCCAGATCCCAGGCTGCTCTTGCAACAGAGGTCGGCTTATCGGCACTCAGGTCAACCCAAACAGCATTGGCTGCATTGGCGCCTGTTTCACTGCCGGCCAATCCGCTCAGTTCCACTTGCGAGCCGGATGAAGGCGGGATGACAATAACCGGATCCACCTCTTTTTTACAGGCAGTAAGAAGACCGGTGAGCAATAAAACAACAAAAAGCTTGTTCGCGTGAAGCATATAGTGATAGGTTTTGTATGTAGGTTCAAAAAACAAAAGCGCTTAGGATTTGATCCATTGAAAGGCCAACGACACAAAGCCGGAACGTCCATATGACACGGGTGCCGGACCTGCCGTACCATGCGCAACACCGTTGTCTACAGCCGTGCTGTTGATGCTTCGTATATTGAACAGGTTGCGGATGCCTGCTGATACGGTGTAGCGGGAGAACCAGGTTTTGGAAGCGGTCAGGTCAGCCCAGTGAAAATGATCGATCTTTGTCAGCTTCACTTGTTCCTGGCCGTTGGTTGTTGCCAGCTGGTATCCCGGCCGCTTGCCTGTAAACTTGTAAAACAACCCAAGCTGTACACCGGCTTTTTGGAATGTGTATGCCAGGTTGGTATTTACTTCCGGCGACCACATAAACCGGGGCAGCGACTGATCCTTGTACTGTGCATCGCCAGCCAGCTGGTTGTAACGGGCCAGGTAACCAACTCCCAGCGTCGCATCCAGGTTCTTTCCCTTCAGGCGATTTTCCAGCACAACGCCGCAGGTCCTGAACTGGTCGATGTTCACCATCGTATACTGCTGCGGATCGGAAGGGCTCACTGCAAAGTTGATCAGGTTTCTGAATCTATTGTAGTAAGCACTCAGTGTTGAGCTGAAGAGCTGTGCACCTTCACCGGCCTGCGTGTAGCTGAGCGATGCGGTATAGCTGTTGGAATGTTCGGCTTTGAGGTGGGGGTTTCCTACGATGTTGTGATTGGCATCGTAGTAGTTAAAATACAATTCGCGCAAGGCCGGCGCCCGGAACCCGTATGCATAAGCCATCCGCAGATCAAACAATTTGGAAAGAGAGATTTTTGTGTTGATGGAAGGCACAACAGGTGGCGCATCATATACCGAGTTTTTGATGAACCGCAGTCCGGGCCGGATGTTTACGGCTGGTACGGGTTTTATCTCGGAGGATACAAACAGGGCATAGTCCGTGATCACAGGGGCACCTTCTATCCGCTGCCCGCCCGCCTGTTCGCGATTAATTTCAAAGCCTGCCTGCATGCTGAAGCTGTTAGAGAACTTGTTCTGCAGGGTGGCGCGGAACAGTTCGCTGTTCACCGTAGAAGCATCCTGTTCGCCGGCACCGCTCGTCAGCTGGTTGCTGTTGGCAACAAAATCATGTTCGGTAGTGCGCGTTTTTCTGCTGTAATCCGTGTAAGACAGGATAGTATTCAGCTTCATCCTTTCGTTCACTGACCAGTCGCTCTGCATTTGGTGCAGGTACCGGCGGGTTGTATAGCGCTGGTCCAGGGCCTTGTATGTTTGTCCGATAGCGCCCTTGCTCAGGATGGCTTCGTCCAATCCATCGAGCCGGTAGTAAATGTGGAACTGGCCGGTCTCATATCCCAACCGGGCATGACCCAGCCACTGCTCCTTGGGTTTCCAGCTCTTGGCACGCCCCCACTGATCACCACCCCAGCCATTGAAATCATAGTGTGAACCGCCGGCGGCCAGGCTCCAGCGTTTATACTGCCCCGTTACTTCCACATGCTGTTGATGTAATCCCTGGTAAGAAAAAGGATAGTATTCAGATCCTGCCGTTTCTTCCTGTGCTTTTGCCCGGATGCTGAACTGCCCTGCGGCCTGCTTGCGCGTAATGACGTTGATCACACCGGCCAGCGCATCCGATCCATAAAGCACAGAAAGCGGGCCTTCTACGATCTCTATCCTTTCAATCAGGTTCACATCCACCTGGTTCAGGCTTTCGCGGGTATCGCCCCGGTCTACCAGCGGCACGCCATCAAGCAGGATCTTTACATTGCGGCCACCCATGCCCATCAGCTCCACATCAGAAGTGCCCAGGGTATTGTCGTTGGAGAACCGGAAACCAATTTCGCTGTTGAGCACCTGCTGCAGGTTGGATGCACCGCGGAGCCGGATGCGCGCCTGGGGAACAACACGGATTTGATACACAGAAATTTTGAGCGATTGTGCCTGGTATTGACCCGTTACCACCACTTCCTGCAGGGATGCAGGTTTGGCGGTGTCCGGCTGTGCCAGCGCTGGCCGGACCAGCAGCAAGGAAAAAGGTATATAAAGCAGTTTCATGTTCGGGGATGTGCAGCCTGGGCCTTTACCGGGCAGCAGACTGGTAGATAAAAAAAATGGGTTTACGGGTTTACAGCCACGCCTTTTTTAGCTGGCTCTTCCACATATTTCAGCAGGGTTGCGGTTGTTTGCTGCTGCAGGTCTGCTCCGGCCAGGCGTTGTTCTTCCAGGCCATCAAGCTGCTGGTACAGGAACTTGCCTGCAACTTTCGGCACGAGGTGAATGCTGGTCTTTTTTTCCAGGATGCCTGCCCAGGATTGGCGCACGTTGCGCCAGAATTGCCGGTGCTGCGTCCACCAGGCTGCTGCTGCGGCACACTGGTTGTCGGCTACTTTGCGGTAAATATTGTATCCCTTTTCCTGTGCAACCAGCCGGTCTTGCAGGCCATCCTTGCGAACGAGCTTGTTGTTGTCCTGCTCATGCACCCAGCCCGTATCGGTGATGATAATTCGGTTCATCCGTTCCATTACGTTGTAATCGCTGCGCTGGGTGTATTCCCGCCGGGGCAGCGGGGCATCTGTTGTATTTTCCCAATAGGTCTTGCCGTTGTTGACGATCCATTTGCCGCTGCCCTGGTAGCGCGGTGCGTCATCTACTTCCCACACCGTTTGCGTCCAGTGGCCGCTCACGTCTTTATCACCTGCATTCACGCGGTTCCACACAGCGTCATGTGCAAACTTCCACCAGTCTTTTTTCTCGTACTCCCAATCCTCGCGCCAGTGCTTGATGATCATAGAATCGCTGGCTACCAGCAGGTGCTGGATCACAAACTTTTTGTCGGATGATTCTTCTGCGGTTACCCATTCCAGTCCGCCGGTATGATAAGGTTTGGCAAACTGATAGTTTTTGTCAGGTGAAAAAGTTTCCGCGTAGCGGAAATCAACTTCAAAGCAGCCGCAGAGGCGTTGGATCGCCTGCAGATCTTGCTTGGGTTGCGACAGGCAATAAGTAGAAACACCGGGCAGCAAACAAAGAAGGAGTAGTTGTTTGATCATAACAAAGAGTTGTACTGTAAAGGTCGCGGCATACAGAGAAGCGTATACGCGCGATTGGGAATTCGTTTTACCAGATAAGAAATTTAATTGTCTGCGCCAGGAACGCCTTTTAAGCTTCCGGGTAAGGAAATAATCCGCCATCCATAAAAAATTGAAGTCACTGGATCGCGGCAAAAAGCAACCCGTAAGAGCCTCTTTTCGGGACCGGATCTGAAAACGGACAGAGACCGTTTTACGCTGCTATCATATTTTTTTCAAGGAGTTATCTTTTATCTTCTTCTTTTTTGTTCTTTTGTTTAAACAATCATCCAGGGCCTTCATTCCTGACACAGCGGCTGAAAAGTATTTTGCAGCAAGGCCGGTCCACACCATGGGAAACAGAGAGAACATACAGGAAGGGGCTCAACAGCATGACCCTGACTATATTAACCGCTTCCTGATTGAGGAAGCAACAGTGGCAACAGCGCTGTATGTAGGTCCGGAAGTACGGATTGCCTATGTAAACGACATCATGCTTTCTTATTGGGGTAAGGACCGTTCAGTTGTGGGCAAAACCATCCTGGAAGCCCTGCCCGAAATCCACGATCAGCCATTTCCCGCCCTGCTTAGTCAGGTATATACTACCGGCGTTTCTTATGAATCAAAAGAAGACATGGCAAATTTGATGGTAGACGGGGCTCTGAAGACCGGCTATTATACGTTTACATACAAGCCCCTGCGGAACAAAGACGGAGCTGTATGGGCCATCCACCACATGGCGCTTGATATAACCGACCAGGTGCTGACACGGAAAAAGATCGAGGAAGCAGTGGCAGAACGGACCAAAGAGCTGCTGGAATCCAACCTGCTGCTGCAGCAATCCAACAATGAACTGAATCAGCTAACCTATGTAGCCTCCCACGACCTGCAGGAGCCACTCAGGAAAATCAGGACCTTTGCCTCTTTTCTCGTGGATGAACTAGGCCAAGTATCAGAAAAAGCACAATCTTATCTCGATAAAATCGACGGCTCGATCCAGCGCATGCAAGCGCTTATCAGTGATGTGCTTGCGTTTTCCCTGCTCGCCAATCAAACGGAACAATTTAAACCTGTAAACCTGAACCAGGTTGCCCAAGATGTGCTCGGTAATTTTAAACCGCTGATCAAAGAAAAAAAGGCTGTTATTACGGTGGATGAATTACCGGTTATAGAAGCTATACCGCTCGAGCTGAAACAGCTGTTTGCACACCTGCTTTCCAATGCCTTGAAATTTACCGAAGAGAACACGCCCCCTGCTATCCGCATTCGATCAAGAAAACTTTCCACCGAAGAAGTTGGTAAGCATGATGACCTCGACAAGGGCCGTGCTTATCATGAAATACAGGTAGGCGACAGGGGCATCGGCTTTGAACAGCAATATGCCGACAAAATATTTGTCATGTTTCAACGTTTGCACAGTCCGGCAGTTTATGAAGGAACCGGCATCGGACTTGCCTTGTGTAAAAAGATCGTGTTAAAGCACAAGGGGCTTATCTATGCGGCTTCACAACCAGCTGTGGGAACATCCATTTTTCTGATCCTTCCTGAAACACAGTGATGGAAGCAGGTGCTGGTAAGGCCCTTTTCAGGCGGAAACAAGACCCGGAAAAAACATCCCGATTATTCTTTCAAAATTTTTACTTTTATAATCGCGGGAACAGCATCGTTCCTGTTGATATACCTTGTATGAAAAAATTCTTTTTAATAGCAGGAATGGTTGTTTTGGCTTGGGCGTGCAAAAAAGATGAGTACCAAACCAACCCGAAGATTTCTATCAAGTCTATTACGCCCACCCGTGTTCAGCCAGGCAGCGCGATGGTTACCATTCTCCGGTTTACGGACAAGGAAGGAGATGTTGGGGGCGGACAAATCATCGTGATCAGGAACCGGCTCAACAGACGTCCGCTGGCAAGCAATTACGATAAAACAGATACCATCCGGAACGCCGTGCCTGATTTTCCCAAGGAAAGCCTGGGTGAAATAAACGTGACCCTGGAGTATAGTAATTTCTTAAAGGAAAGTCCCATTGAAAACGACACCCTGATCCTGAAATTTGCTGTGCAGGACAAGAAGGGAAATAAAAGCGATACCATCAGCACAGATAAGATCGTCATTCTTCAGTAATCTTCCTGTCAACCTCCTTCCCGGATTTCTCTGCTTTTTCTTCAAAGCCTTTTACCTGCTCGAGGATCTTGCTTTGCAGCGCCCCGTTCTGCTCCTTTATCCTGTCTGCCACTGCCGGGTTGTTGAATGCAGGTGAATTGAACAGATCGATCGAGAGCACATTGTCATGCCATTCACCGATCAACTCCTGGAGCTTGTCAAGATAAGCCAGGTGGAGCGGGGGTAATTCAGGCTTACCGGTTTGGCCTGCCAGCTTGTAATTGTGCAGGAGGTATTTCATCTTTTTGTGGGAGTCGTGCAACTGCTCGTTGAATACAGGGTGCGAGAGGAAGGCAGCGATCTCGTGGAGGTTGTTTTTATAAAACTGCAGAACCGTTTGCGCGTCAAGCGGGCGGACGGCCTTGTCAATTTTTTTGCGGGCCTTTTTCAGTTTTTTGCGGTGCTTGTTTGTGTGCGCGCAAAAATCATGTGTAAGCTTTTTCAGGCTTTTTTGCTGCTCCCCATCTGTTTGCGGGTTCTCCAGGTGGTAGCGTTTGCTCAACTGCAGGTGGATGTATACATCCCTCACCTCCCCTGCCTTTCTAAACACCCCTTTCACCGGCCTGAACCGCTTTATCAGGGATTTCTTACCGGAGCCCTGCAGCAACAGGATCGCAGACTTCAACTTTTTTACATTTACCCTGAACTGGTGCAGATCAGCCTGGTCGTGCGAATGCTGAAAAGCATCGAGCCGCCGGCCCATTTCTTTCCAGTATTTTTCTATGTATTCTCTTTCCTTCTTTGCTTTCATACAGAGAATGTATGGAATAATTTTCATGCCAGCAGCAGAACCAGGTTAGCAGATCATATCCCCTCCGGAAGGCACCGGGATGGGATCAGGTTATGCTGTGTTTGCGTATCGATACGTGCTGCCCGATCTTACCAGGTATACGCACTCACATCTCGATTGGCATGGTTTACTGATAAGGTTCCACCCTGAACCAATCCACATCGGCATAGCCTGCATCGTTGGTTTGTGTTTCGCGGGTGCAGAACAAGCCCATTTTCGCGCCGATCCACCGGCCTACTTCTGCGGTAAATTCAGTGCCGGCATTGGTAAATCCATTTCCATCAAGGCTGTAGCTGAAACTGCATTTGGCACCCTTGCCCACTTTTACCCGGAGGTAAACAACAGGCTGGGTCATCTTGATCAGGGTTTCTTCCTTTTCTTCCCTTCCTTTTACGGCATCCTTGCACAGGGTATGCACCAGATAAATGCCATCCTTTTTGCTTTTCAAAGCCAGGCTTGCATAACTGAATCCCATTACTACCAGCCCGGCCTTTTCGTTTTCCAATTTGGGATTGGGTGTAAAGCTGAGCTTGGCCGTTACCATAAATTCTTCCGCGGGAAATTTTTGCAGCAGGACGTTTGGAGCATCCCACAAATTTTTGGCGCTGTCAGGAAGCTTGTCGGAGAACAGGCGCAAGGAACCTTTGGTGGGGTTCAGAAAGGCCCAGCCCGCTTTTGGATTGGCCATCCACTGCCATTGCAGGCCCAGAGAGCTGCCATTGAACTCATCCGTATCAGGCGGCGTTTGCACTGGATAGGTTTTGCCTACAGCCGGTTTTTTATACCGCAGCACCGGCTCCCCTTTTCCGTCGCCGTCCTTGTCTGTTCCAATTACCGGCCAGTCGGCCACCCACTTCATCGGCTGCAGGTGTACGATCCTGCCATAGGCTTCCTTGTCCTGAAAATGCAAAAACCAGTCTTCGCCGGTTTGGGTGGTTACCCACGCACCCTGGTGGGGTCCGTTGGTAGGCGATGAGCCCTGGTCCATTACCACTTTTCTTTCATACGGTCCGTATACCTGTTTTGAACGCAGGACCAGCTGCCATCCGGTAGGCACGCCGCCGGCAGGGGCAAAGATGTAGTAATAACCGTTGCGCTTGTAAAACTTGGGCCCTTCGATCGTAGGATCCAGTTCGTGGCCATCATACACCAATACGCCTTCATCTATGGCCCCCGTTCCTTCCCGGTTCAGTTTTTTTACTACGACCACGCTCTTGATACCTGCGCGGCTGCCGGCATAAGCGTGCACCAGGTATACTTGTCCGTCATCGTCCCACAAGGGACACGGATCGATCAATCCCCTGCCACCCGCCACGAGTACGGGCTCGCTCCAGGGACCGGCCGCATTTTTTGCTTTGATCAGATAAATGCCAAAATCAGGATCAGGATAGTATAGGTAAAATTCACCCTGGTGGTAGCGGATAGAAGGCGCCCACACGCCCTCGCCATGACGGGGAACAGAAAAATGGGCAAAAGGAGGCTGCCGCTTCAGGGCATAGGTTAAGATGGTCCAGTTTACCAGGTCTTTGGAGTGAAGGATAGGCAGACCGGGTATGTCTTCGAAGGAAGAAGCGGTCATGTAAAAATCGTCGCCGACGCGGACGGCATCGGGGTCGGAGTAATCAGCATGAAGCACGGGGTTTTTATACGTGCCATCACCGTTATCTGCTACCCATACTTTGGATACAACTGTTTTTTGTGATACGGCGGCAAGGGAAACAGATAAGAACAGGAGTACGCTAAGTCTTTTCATCATATTCTTTGCTATGCGGCGTGTAATTTAGTGAGTGGACCAACGACCGGGCAAATATACATTACCTGCCCATCACCTCAACAAAGCAGGACCCGATGGACGTCTGTTGTATCTGAGAGAACTGGTCCGGCCTGGTGGTTGATGCATTGTTATTGAATAAACAAGGTAAGTATGCCTGTTGCTACCAGGGTAAAGCCGGTAATAATGCCGGCATTGTGCTCCAGGGAATGCCAGTTCAGTTTGAGCAGTCCCTGGTAGGCATACCGCACCAGCAACAGCATGCCGGTGGTAGAGATCAGGAAGTAGAGCAGGGCCAGCAGCCAAACCAGCCAGGGTGCTTTTGCACCGGCCAGCAGGAAATACGCTTCGATTTCCATGCAGGGAGAGAAAAACATGGCTACCAGCAGGGCGGCGATGATCCGGCTGCGGGAAGTTTTCTTTTTAAAGGTTTCGTCTACATGAAAATGTTTGTGCCGGTGATGCCGGTAGATAAAAACCAACCCAAGTGCGATCAGGATACCCGGTGCCACCAGGTGCGTAAACGCATCGACGCGCACAGCCAGTTCGGTGCCGATATAGCTCAGGACAAGGCCGATCAGGATGGTGCTGGCGGCATGGGCGGTGGCGGCCTGAAAAGTTACGCGGGTTATTTCCTGCAGGCTCCAGGCTTCCCTTCTGCCAATGGCGATCACCGGCAGCCAATGATTTGGAATCAACGCGTGTAAGAAACTCAGTAACACACTGCCCGTAATAATGCTGAACATAGAGCCTGATTTTGTTTATCACAGCCCTGGCATCTCTTTGATGCCAGCAAAAGGGCTGAATCCACAACGAAATAAGGCTTTTTCAAAATTATAGAAGCAACTAATACTTTCTTTCTATCTTAGCTCCCGTTTCAGCAGCCGGAGAGATGCCAGAGTGGTTGAACGGGGCGGTCTCGAAAACCGTTGACTGTCACAGGTCCGGGGGTTCGAATCCCTCTCTCTCCGCCAAGACAGATAACCGGATAACTTCCGGCAATTGCACCGCAGAATACAATTACCCCAAGCAACGGCCCTGAACCAGGGCTTGTTCCATTTGATGGAGAGAATTCAGAATCCCTCTCTGCCGCTTGCAGAAATAAAGTGGCTTGAACGCTTTTCAATTGTTTGCCAATAAGTTCTTCCGGGTATAAAGGCAAACTAAGCAAGTACCACTTTTGCCCTTTACAACTTCTTATAAACAAAATTATCAAACAACACGTTCCCCTCACCAAATGCAAACAAGCCGGCACGCAGGCTCATGAATCCGCCAAATACATTGTGGTTAAAGCCGCTGGCATCGATGGTTCTTTCTACGCGCGTCCATGCCTGGCCGTTAGCACTGTAATAAAAGCTGACTTCGTTCTCATCATTCAGGATCCGGAGATAGCCATGCTTACCCAATCCGTTCTTCATGCTGATCTTTCTGCTTTTCTGGTTAAAGACAGCAAACTGGGCTGTATCAACCGACACGCGCATATTGCCCTGTTCGTTGTAGAACAGCGTTAGACCGGCTGTTACGCCCGGATCAAGCGTGTACTCTACCTGGATCTCATATTTCTGGTCAGCGGGATTGATGAGCAGTGGCGGACTGTTTTCGAACTGGTTGCCCTGTGCCTGCAGCCGGAGTTTGCCTCCATCCAGCGCAATCCTTTTAGCAGGTACTTGTTTGAATGATTGCCATTGAAGTCCCAATTGGGATCCGGAAAAGGAATCGGAGAGGCTGTCGGGCTGGGTACCTGGTTCGCCGGCCGGCCTGGCGATGGCACCACTGCTTTTTACACCCGGCACAACGCGGAACCAATTGTCTTTTGTCCATTCGACCGGCAGCATCAGGGTTTGCCGGCCCAGGGTCTGAAAGCCTTTTTCATAACTGTGATACAGGATCCACCAGTTGCCATCTACATCATCCACCAGGGTTCCATGCCCCTGGCTCCACCAGCGTTCAGCCCGGCTCTCTGTATGCACAACCGGATTATAAGGCGAGTTTTCCCAGGGCCCTTGCGGCGAGCGGGCGCGCCCCGCCACAACCATGTGGGAAGTGGCCGGCCCGGCTGTTCCGCCTTCAGCCACGATCTGGTAAAAATAATCGCCTCTTACTGTTGACTTGGGCGACTCCAGACAAAAACATTCGGTGCTCCACTCTTTTGGAAACTGCCAGCCCTTGTAACCAGGCTGGGGCTCTCCTACAACCGACAATCCATCGGACGCCAGCTCGGCCAGGAAGCCGTTGGAAAGATACAGGTACCGCTTTCCGTCTTTCCCCACCACATGGCCCGGATCAATAAATCCGTGCAGCTTCAGATCGACCGGCGCCGACCAGGGCCCCTGTGGTGATGGGGCAGTTACCACCCAGTTGGTCCGGTTTGCCGGAAAGTAGATGTAATACCGGTCTTTCCATTTAACCAGGTCAGGCGCCCATACGGAGCCCACATTTTCTGTGAGCGCATAGGCGACCCTTTCCCAGTGGATCAGGTCGGTGGAATGCCAGATCAGCAAGCCCGGATAATAGTCGAAAGAAGAATGTGTCATGTAATAATCCTTGCCCACTCTCAATACGGAAGGATCAGGATAATCGCCACCCAGCACCGGGTTCTGGAAATACTTCTTGGAAGCTACGGTCCGGGGCTTGCTATGTGAGTTGGTTTGCTGTGCAGAAGCGCTTACCGGACCGTAACAAAGCAGGATGGTAAGAAAGGCAGCAAGGATAGAACAGAAACTTCTGTGCTGAAAGTTGTGTGTCAATTTTTGATGAGAGGAAGGATTAAAAGACATGTTGATATTAGCTTGATTGGAATGCTTAAAATTACGCTTCCCGCTTAATTGAACCTGTCAGAACTTTTATTACGCTGTAGAATCTGGGGCATTGTAGCGGTTGGCATGCTTCCTGCATATAAAATTACTCGGGGGCATGCTGATCTTCATCAAGCAGGTATGCGAGCGGGTTAGCCCCGTCTTTACCTGCGAAGTTGCATGGCTCTTTATTCTTAAACATAAACCCAACGATCATGGACAAGCTAGAAATCAAAGGCGACTGGAATGAGCTAAAAGGAAAAATGAAACAGGCACACGGTGACCTTACGGATGATGATCTTGAACGTGAAGATGGAAAAGACGATGAGTTCCTGGGCAAATTGCAACAGAAGCTCGGAAAAACAAAAGACGAAGTGGTTGCCTGGATCCGCTCGCTCGGATAAACGCTTTCAGGTATTGTACCTGCAAAGAGCCATTCCTGCGAATGGCTCTTTGTTTTTTATAGTCAATTCAATTCGGCATTACTCCCCCTTCAACGATTTGACCGGGTTGGCCGTGGCCGACTTTACTGCCTGAAAGCTGAGGGTCAGCAGGGCAATCATGCCTACTGTCAGGCCGGCCAGTCCGAATATCCACCAGGGCATGGTGGTGCGGTAAGCAAAATCCTGCAGCCAGCGATGCATCAGGAACCAGGCAACCGGAACAGCGATCAGGGTGGCGATGCCAACCAGCCGGAGAAAATCACGGGAAAAGAGCTGTACAATACTAAACACGCTTGCACCCAGTACCTTGCGGATACCAATTTCTTTGGCACGTTGAGAGGCGGCAAAGGTGGTCAGGCCAAACAAGCCCAAACAGGCCACCAGGATTGCCAGGAACGTAAATACAGCGGCAATCCTGCCTTGCTTTTCTTCGGCGGCATACTGCCGGGCAAAGTTCTGATCAAGGAAATTGTACTCTGTAGTACCTGACGCATCGTATTGTTTGTAAACCTGGTTCAGGTAAGCAAGCGCTTCTTTTTCTTTGCCCTTGCCCACTTTTACATAGAGGTTGTCTTTCATGGAAACCACCGGCGGCAATACCATCACCAGGGGCTCTACGGTATGCTGCAGGGAATAGGTATGAAAATCTTTGATTACACCGATGATGGTGCGCTCGGCCGTATGACCGGAATCATCGATGGCAAACTGCATTCTTTTGCCCAGCGCATTTTTCCACCCCAGTTTATTCTGCAGCGTTTCATTGATCAGGGCAGCGCCGTACTGGTCTGTCGGCATGCTCGCAGAAAAATTCCGGCCTGCCAGCAACCTGATCTCCATGGTAGAAAGATAATCTTCATCAACCATCAGTTCCTGCGCAACGGTGGTGGGCGCTGAAAAATCACCGGCGGCTGTTTCAAACCGGTAGCCCAAACCGCCGAGGTCGTTGTTGCCAATCGGGTTGCCGGCTGCTGCAACGCCTTCGATGAGCGGACTTTCCAGCAGGGTTGTTTTGATATGGGGTATCTTTTCGCGTACGGCCCTGTCGTTGATATGAAAGGTGAGCACCTGCTCTTTGTTAAAACCCAGGTCCTGGTGCAAAGCAAACTGCAGCTGCCGGTAAATGACCGCTGAACAGGAGATCATCAGGACCGTAATCACAAATTGAAATACCACCAGTGTTTTGCGGAATAAAACGCTTGCATGGATATTGCCCATCTGTCCTTTCAGTGCCGGAATGGTTTTAAAGGCAGACAAGAAGAAGGAAGGATACAAACCGCTGACTACACCTGTAGCTCCCGAAAACAAGAGAAGTACAAGAACAGTGGTAAGAAAGCCGAAACGCCAGACAGATAAATCCTTCCCGGTAAGCTCATTGAACCAGGGCATGCACAATCTGCTCAGGAGCACCGCCAGCAGGGCTGCTATTCCCGTAATAAGCAAGGCTTCCATGATCATCATACCTGCGATGTGCCTGCGGCCCGAACCCACTACTTTGCGGATCCCTACTTCTCTTACCCGGGTAGAAGAGCGTGCAGTAGACAGGTTCATGTAATTGATGATCGCGATAACAAGGATCAGGACCGCAATGGCCATAAAACCCCATACCCGGCTGATGCTTCCATTGGCACCCAGCTCATAACCCAGGTTGGAGTAAAGATGGATAGATGTAAGGGGCTGCAGCTCGAGCCTGTAATCTTTTATATGCATCATGGCCTGGATGGTTTGTGCGGCAAACTGCGGCAGCTTTTTTTCAAGCTCGCTGCGCTGCACACCTTTTTTCAGGAGCAGGTATGTATAGATGTGAAAATTCTGCCAGCCTTCGGTATAGCCTTCGTTAAAGGACCTCACTGCGCTGAAGCGCAGGTGCGAATTCACCGGAATATCATCAATTACAGCAGTGATCGTATTGGGATAGTTTTCATCCAGATAAATGGTTTGGTTGATCGCCTTGTCGGCCGAGCCAAACAACTTTTCGGCCAGGGTTTTGGTGACTACAATTGATTGCGGCTTGGACAGGGCCGTCTCCTGATCACCCGCCAGAAATTGATAAGAAAAAATTTTAAGCAGGCTTTTATCAGCCACGATCATATCACCTTGCTTGATCTTTTTCTCGCCGGCAGTAATGGTACCGCCGCCCTCCGCATCGATCCGCACAGCGTCTTCTATTTCCGGGAAAGCTGCTTTCAGGGCCGGGGCAAAAGGGGCGGAAACAGGGGCCTGGTGAAGGTCGTTGCCGTTCCAGCGTGTATGTTGCACCACGCGTACGATCCTGTCTGCATGCTCGTTGTAGCGGTCGTAGCTAAACTCATCAAACACAAACAACATAATCATCCAGCAGGCGGCCAGCGCAAGGGCCAGTCCGCCGATATTGATGGTCGTATACAGTTTATTTCTCAGGAGGTTTCGCCAGGCCGTCTTCAGATAATTGGTGATCATGTGCAGGAACTTTTTTACTGATGGAAGAATATGATTCCGCTTATCAGTTGCCAACGCCTGTGCCAGTTACATTAAACATTGTAAACAAATCGATTACGGCTTATATCAGCAAAGCTTGCTGTTCGATTCCGGACAGTGGGTGTACGGGATGCCAAGAAGTTGCAGCAGGTTGCTGCGACCATAAAAGCTGTAGCAAGGTTAAACTTATCCCTATACCAGCACACCTGTTAAGTCTGCCCGTTTCTCCGGACTTGTCTTGGTGTTTTCTGACACGCTGTTTAAAAAAGAGAGGGTGATTTTGTCTCCATCAAATTTGCAGGTGATTTTATCGCCGTGCATGGCTTCAACGAAACGGGCGTTGAGCTGCAGGGTCTGTTCGTTCTGCCAGGCTGCGGCGCCACCGATCTTGGAGGGCATGTGGATGCGGCCGCTCACGGGGAAAGGGTATTTCATGGTTTCTCCATTCAGCAACCAGTTGCTCCAGCCAAAGCGGATGGCGGTTTCACCTTGTGCCGTCCTGATTGTCCAGGTGCAGCCATCAGGTGAAAAGGCAAACCGGATCTCTGTGGCGCCAAACTCATTTTGATCAAGCCTGAATTTTTTATTGTTGTACCTGCCTGATGCAGTTGAGGTAGCAGCACCTTTTGGCACAGCCAGCACCAGGGTTTTTAATTCTTTTTTTAATTCATTCCACTCAGTCCCGTTTTCAGGCAAAGAGCCTGCCTGCATGGCGGGCAGCAAGTTCTCCCAGGCCGTCGTCATGGATTTTTGCATGTCCCAGCTTTCGCTGGTGATCGCCAGTACGGCATCCTGCTCGGGCATCACAATGCAGTATTGTCCGTAAGCACCATCACCCCGGTAAAGACCCGCCGGTTTGCAGCGCCAGAACTGGTAACCGTATCCCTGTGCCCAGTCGCCGTTTCCTTCCTGCGAGCTTGTCTGGTAACTGGTCGCTTCGTTTACCCATGCGGGTGAAAGGATTTCTTTTCCGTTCCACTGGCCTTTCTGCAGGTAAAGCTGGCCAAACTTGGCAATATCACCTGTTTTGATCCGCAATCCATAGCCGGCCGTATTGAGTCCCTGCGGAGAGGTCTCCCAGTCATGCTCCGTAATATCCAGGGGTTGGAACAGGCGGGGTGATAAAAACTTTTCCAGGGTTTGCCCGGTGATCTTGTGTACGATCGCACCCAGCATATAAGTAGCGCCCGTATTGTACAGGAAATGGCTGCCAGGTTCATATTGCACGGGTTGCTCCAGGAAAGTGGTGGTCCATGGTTTGGCAGCGTCGCGCATTTTGGGCATGGTATCTTCTCCATGGCCCGTGTTCATGGTAAGCAGGCTTCTTACCTTCATCTTTTTTAAATTCTCGCCGGGCGAGGCAGGCAGTTCATCCGGAAAGAAAGAGATCACGGGCTGGTCTATGCGCAGTTTTCCATCTTTTACAAGCAGACCGATGGCAGTGCTGGTAAAGCTTTTTGAAAGCGAGTAGAGCGTATGTTTAAACTGCGGCTCAAAAGGTTTCCACCAGCCTTCGGCAACGATATGTCCGTGCCTTACCAGCACAAAGCTGTGCCAGCCAATTCCGGACGCAGCTGCTGCCTGCAGAAAGTTCCGGATTCCTTTTGAAGATACGCCTTTGGATTCAGGACTTGCATACGGAAGGGAGGCAGCCAGCCGGCCATTTCCGATATCACCTATTCCGGGTAAGAAGGGAAGAAAGGCCATGCCGGCGGCTCCGAAGCCGGTTGTCTTGATAAAATTTCTTCTGCTTGTAGGCATGATGCAATCGTTTTTAGATAGAACAAGTTAAGGCTGTTTCCCAATTTTACGCAAGGTATTCTCATCTTTCACTCCTTTGAAAAATTTTTCCAGCACCTGCTGGAAAACCGGATCGGTTCCCGGCACTGCGGCAAAAAGGGTCATGGATGATTTCAGCTTCAGGTCATCCGGTGTTCCGAATATCCTGTAAGCATCGTTGCTTTCCAATTCAAGCAGGGCTTTGCTGATCTCGACCAGCCGGCTGCCCAGCTGGGGATGCTCCAGATAGCTCTTTGCTTCCTCCAAATCCTGGATGGCGTAGTATTTTGATGTGGAACTAAAGCCTAGGCCTTGTATCTGGGGAAAGATATACCAGATCCAGTGGCTCCTTTTCCGGCCGTTCTTTATTTCTGACAGGGCAGTGGCATAATCGGTCTGCTGTGCATCGATGAATCTTTTCAGGTTGTCTTGTGTCATGGTGTCTGTCTGCTTTATAATGTTTTGCTTTTTCTGTCTTGCTGCTGAGTGAGGTCTAACCCCACCCCTGCTCCTCCCGGAAGGAAATTATTTTTTCATCAGCTTTCTCCTAAAAAAATCGGCAATGGCTCCGTCAACGGCGAGTGCATTGGCATGTTTCATCCAGTGGTGCGTATCATCTACGATCACTTTGGTTTCGAGGTCCACTCCTTTCTTTTCCAGTCTTTGCACCAGGTCGGTGCTTTGGCTGAACTGTACGTTCCGGTCATCGTCACCATGGATGATCAGCACCGGGGAGGTCCATGTTTTTACTGCGGAAACAGGCGATGATAAATATGCCAGATGCAGGGCTGAATCTGCGTCCGGGCTTTTCTCATAACCACCTGCTCCTGTTGCCATGCGCGTGTTGGTGCTCCAGTCGTGTACGCCGTGAATATCTACCCCTGCTGCAAACAATTTGGAATCCCTGCCCAGGGCCAGGGCAGTCAGATAACCTCCGTATGATCCGCCGTAGATGCCGATCCGTTCCTTGTCGACGAAGGACTGTGCTTCCAGCCATACGGCACCTGCCCGAACATCCTGGTATTCGGATGCACCAAAGCGGCCTCCGCGTGCAGGCTGGTGAAACTGAAATCCGTACCCGATGCCAAGCCGGTAATTGACCGACAACACCGCAAAGCCGAGACTGGCCAGGTATTGGTTGCTCGCATAGGCATTGGCGTAATAGTCGGAATAATTCCAGCCCAGCAGCATTTGCCGGGGCGGACCACCATGTACATATACGATCGCCGGCTTTTTAGCGGCACCGCCGTCCGAGCTAAACAGTTGCGCATGCACGGTCGTACCATCAGGCGCTTTAAAGACAACCTGCCTGGGTGTTACCAGCACCGCCTGCGGAAACTGCGCAGGAATATGATCAGCGGCCAGCAGCTGCGGTTCTTTTTTTCCAATCGTTAAAACAGCAGGCAAAGGAGGCCGCTGCGCGGTAGCACTGATCAGCGCCACGCCGGAGCCATCACCCAGCGGGGCAGGAAACCATTCCAATCCGGTACCAGGCGTCAGCACTTCCAGGGTGGCCTTGTCTACCGGTACCCTTGCTACATGCCGGCGGTCGACGTCCAGTGCATCCGGGCCCGTATTGGCAGCGAAGTAAAGCCATTGCTTGTCGCTGCTCAGGCGGATGTGTTCTGCCATAAACGGGCCGGGTGTCAGCAGCAGCGGTGTTCCGCCGGCAGCAGCAATGGAATACAAGTGCGGCCATCCATCAACGTAAGAAAGAAAAACGATCCGCTCCTTTGCTGCCCACTGCAGGTTGTACCCGCCATGGGTGGAAGGAGGAGAACCCGCCAGCGTTTCAGGACTTTTGTAAAGCCGGGTTGCTTTGCCCATGGCCAGATCAGCTGTAAATATTGACCAGGGTTGATGATGCCTTGCCAGCACCGAATCTGCCCCTCCGCCCGCACCCGGAGTGCGGATAAACACCAGGCTCTTTCCATCGGGCGACCAGCGGGGATTGTTGTCGCGTTTAAAACCGGGTGCGATCCAGCTGATGGAAGCAGTGCTTCTGTTATATACGCCGATCAGACTGTGATCAGTCCGGTTGCTGACAAAAGCAAGCCGGGTTCCATCGGGAGAGAAAACGGGAGAACCGGCCGTACCATGCACTGTAAACAAATTCTTTGCTGCCGCAGAAGCATCAACGGGGGCAATCCATATCTGCCCGCCCTTGATAAACACAAGCGAATCGCTTCCCGGCGATAACACCGGCTCATCTCCTTCTGCAATCGCTTTGGGCTCTCCGCCGGCAAACGGAACCGTCCACACCTGCACTTTCGGCATTGTGGCATCAAAGCCGGGGTTCACAGGCTGGTCATCGCCCCAGTTGCCGCCATGATCCCCTCCCCGCACATACACGACCCGGTTGCCATCATCAGAAAGCTGGAGGCTCGTGATCTCCTGTCCGTCGTCGTTGGCATAGTTTGTGAGCCTGCGGGGCTGGAACTGGGGGCCTTCAGCTACGTATACATTGCGTTTGCCTTCCTCATCAAAAGCCCAGGCAATCCTGGTTCCACGCGCAGAAGCGACGAGTTCGTTCGGGAAGGGATAGCTTTTGACGGATTCGAGCGTAAAGGATTGTGCCTGCAGAACAAGCTCCTGTGCTGTCGCAAACAGGAACAAGACGAGAGAGATCCCCGCCTTTTTTATATGAATCATGAGCAGCAGTTCTTTGATTAGAACTGTAAAATAAAGAATTTCATGATCACTTACCTGCATTCCACCTGCTGAACCTTGCTTCCTGTTGAGCGGACAAGCGACCCAGTTTTTTGATGCTTACATCCGGCTGCCGAAACCCGGTTACCGGAACAACTAATCTGACTACACGCCCGGAACGCAGCACATGAACTTCTATCTTATCACCGGTCTTTACGGCGCGCATGGCTTGCCAGAAAACAGCCTGTCCGCCAGCAGCCTGATCCAGGGAAAGATTGTTGAAGCGCAGCAGCACATCGCCGGTATGCAGGCCCGCCTTTGCCCAGCAGCTGGCAGGGTTTGAGATACCCACGCGCACGGTATCCTCGCCCGTCCGGGTCCAGGCATACATGCGCATGTCGGGAAAGGGTTTGCCATTCCCATCTGTTACCTGGCGAAAAGAAAGGGTGGAATAAAGCCCGATCAACTGCAGAAAGCGGCTGAAATCGATCTGCCGGGCACCAAAAACGCAATCCTTAAAAAACGCATATACATCACAGTTACACACTCCATGTATTGTCTCTTCAACATCCCTGCTGGTGAACCCTTTTTTACCGCTGAAATTTTCCAGCATCTTTCTCATGACATCATCCATGGTATGCGTATCCCGGGTTGCCTGACGGATCATCAGATCGAGCATCGTGCCCAGCAGCTCGCCCTGCAGGTGCGGACTGGCTGCATAATCGCCCAGCATACCCGCCGGACCATTTTCGGCCAGGCTGATCTTCTCAGCAGACCAGGTTGTATACACATCCGATTCATAATACCTGTTCAGCAACCGGGTGAGGTGTGCAATGCGGGTTGAATCCGGAACAGGCAGCCCGGCCCTTCTTAGCAATAAGTCGGCATAATACATGGTCAAGCCTTCACTGAACCAAAGTCCTTTTGAGAGTTGGGGCGTTTGGTAACTGCGTCTGTCCGTTCAGCAGGACGGATGCGCACCAGGTTCCAGGCATGAAAATATTCGTGTGCTGTTTCGATCAGCACTTCGCTGAAATCTTCCTGCAGCAAACGGGCAGGCGCACCGATCGTAACAGAATTGGCGTGCTCGAGTGCACCATACGCATCATCAAAAAACAGAAAGGTATACGACCGGTAAGGTAGCCGCCCGAATAAGGACAAGCACTCTACCGCCAGTTTCTGAACCGCATGTACCAGTCTGGCTGTATCAACATGGATGGTATCTGCGGAAGCATAATAAACAAGCTGGTGCGGCACACCATCCACTTTGAACAAGCAGCTGGTAAACTGTCCGATCAGCACCGGGCAATCCACCAGCACGGCCGCAGAGGGCGCATAAAAAGTAAAAGGATCCGGTGTCGGCTCCAGTCCCGTAGCAATCTTCCATCCCTCCGGTATGCTGAACGTAACATGCGATGGAGCAAGCGTGGAACCCACTACGTACAAAAAGCAATGAGGCCCGCCTGTCAGTCCGCCCCTGGCTGAAAGAAACGGACGCCAGGAAGCCCGCTGCTCTTCATCCGGTGGCGGCAAACGCAATTGGTAACGCAACACCAGCTCGCCACCCGGCGCAACCACCTGCCACAGTGCGCTGTCCTTTCTTTGCACAGAACCCTTGCCTGTCTTAGTTTCCACCACCATGTGCTCGATGAACCGCCAGTACCGGTCGTCGTACTCCGGATGCGCAACCATAGCCACCCGGAATGTATCCCGAGCATGGCGGATATGCATCTCGATAGAAAAAACAGTTAGATCATTCTTATCAACCCTGATCAGGTAGTTTACAACTGGCTGCTTGCTGCTGTACCTGCTTTGAATTGGGTCGGTCCAGTGCCGGAGCGGGTTCTGGGCAGCAGCAGAAAAAAGGATGAAGGTTAAAATGCTGACAATGCATAGTTGTTTAATCATACCTGGCTGAATGAGCATTCAAGATATCAGGGGATGGGTAAATGAGGAAAACTGTTACACCAATGGCAGAAAAATCTTGATCAACAGGTGCAGGATAAAACTTATTTCAGTGCGTTGAGTACTTCTTCCTTGCGGCGGCGGCTGAGTTCTACGCGGGTCTTGTCTTTGAGGACCACCCATCCTTCGTGATCTACAAAGGAAATAAAGCGGAGGTTGACCAGGTGGCTTCTGTGGGTGCGGATAAAATTGTGGGAGGAGAGCAGGTTGTCGTACTCACCCAGGGTTTTGGTGCTGAGATAGCTGCGCCCTCCATCCATAAAGAACTTGGTGTAATTGCCGATGGCTTCACAACGCACTATCTCCTGCGGCTGCAGGAAGTGGATGCCTTCCCTTGCCGGCAGCGCCAGCCTGAACTCATTGGCAGAAGGAACAGAGATATTGTGCATGATGTTCTTCAGCAGCTCAAACTGTTCTTTGTAGTCTTCGGAGCCTGCCAGAAAGCGCTGCACGGAAGCCTGCAGCTCTTCTATATCGACAGGCTTGAGCAGGTAATCAAAAGCGCTGAAGCGGATGGCTTGTACTGCGTATTCATTGTAGGCAGTCGTGAAGATAATCTTGAAATTCTTGTTGGGCATTTTTTGCAGCAGTTCAAAACCTGTCAGGTGCGGCATCTGGATGTCCAGAAATACAAGACCCGGTTGAAGATGGTGGATCATCTCCGCCGCCTTGCGCGCATCGTTGCAGGTCCATACCTGTTGTATTTCCGGCACCGCTTTCTGGATCATCAGGCGCAGCGCATCGGTTGCTCTTTCTTCATCATCCACGAGGAGTACTTTTAGCATATCAGTCGTTTAAAATAGGAAAAATAATTTCCACCCTGGTTCCTGCAGGGCGGCCATAGCGGTCTTTCAGATCAATGATCTGCAAAACGGGTTTGTTAACGGCTCCCTTGTGCAGGGCCCGGAGTCTTTCCATCGACACTTCAATGCCTTTGCTGGTATGCGATTTGTCCTTACCCGATGCAAGATTGGCCTGCTTCGCTGTTTCCCTTCCCACCCCATTGTCTTCTACCACACAAACCAGCATCTCTTCCCTTTCCGAAAAATAAATCGTTAGTTGCCGCTGTCCTTCCTTGTGCATCAGCCCGTGCCAGATGGCGTTCTCTACAAATGGCTGCACCAGCAGGGTCGGCAGCTTTACCTCCTCCAGGTCTATCTCCGGATCGCAGCCGATGCTGTATTGAAAAGAATCTTTGAACCTGACCGATTCCAGCCCTACATACAGGTTCAGGATATCCAGTTCTTCCTTCAGCGTTACCATTTCTTTGTCGCTGTGCACCAGGATGGTGCGGAGCAGTTTGGAAAAGCGCGACAGGTAACGGGTAGCCACCATTTCCTCATTCGAAAGGATCATCTGCTGGATCGAATTGAGCGCGTTGAATAAAAAATGCGGGTTCATCTGCAGGCGCAGGCTTTGCAGCCTCGACTCGGCCATCTGCTGGCGGTTTCTGAGGGCTTCTATTTTTGCATGCTGCTTTTCTTCTTCTGCCTTTGCCCGCTCGATCTGGTTGGCACAAAGCACCGCGATGGTGGTGAGGATATTGAGGTGCCGCTGGGTGAAAAAATTCTTTTTTGAATGCTCACTGTCTATTACACCGATCACCTGGTTGTTGATGCTCATGGGCACGGCCAGCTCGGAGTAGCGGCGCGCATCATCCCGGATATAGCGTTCGTCCAGCTCTGTGTTGGGAATGAGCTGTGCCTCTCCTGACCGCGCCACTGCACCCACGATGCCCTTGCCTACCGGGATCTCTATCGGGTCGTTGATGGTGAGGTCGCGCTTCATCTTGGGACCGTAGGCTGCTTTTTGCACCAGAACCTTTCTTTCAGGATCAAGGAGGTAAATGACGCAGTCTTCAAAATGGAGCAGGCTGATGCAGTTGGCCGCAACATCCCATAGAATATCATCCCGTTTCCGGTGGCTGTTGATGCGGGAAGCAAAATAGCTGACCACCAGTTGGGTTTCCATTTCCTCCCGTTGTTTCTGCTGGCGTTTTTTGTAAGAACGGACCAGCCACCAGCCCGTCAGCAAAACACAGGCGGCCACGGCGATCCTGAACCCGGCGGTTTGCCAGATGGGGGGAGCAATCACAACCGTTACCTGGTTGGCAGCAGGCTCCCAGGTCCGGTTGTCGTTGCTCGCCCTTACTTTGAAGATGTATTTTCCGGCGGGCAATGAACTATACCGAACAAAATTCTGATCTGCCACATGCACCCAATCTTCGTCTATCCCTTCCAGTTTGTACGCATAAAATGTTTGGAGGTGTTTGCTATAGTCGATGGAAGAAAAATAAAAACTGACATAGTTATCGGATGAGGAAAGATAGAAAATGGCATCTTCCGTCATATCTGAGACCACATCGCGGCTTTCCATGCGGGTGATGGTGGTGGGAAGATCCACCTTTTGCCGGAGCAGGTCGTCGGGATAAAAAAACTGCAGCCCCCGTTCTGTACCCCAGATCAGCTCATCATCCGCATTCTGGCAGTAAGCATTGATGCGAAACCCCTGCACGCTCAAACCATAGCGCTCATCAAACACAGTTACACTCGTATCCCGGATATTAAAACAGGCCAGGGCTACGTCGTTGCCGATCCACATCCTGTTGTGCTTATCAAGCAGCAGCGCCTCCACCCTTTTGTTCAGCAATCCGCTGCCCGTATCGATCTGTATTGTACGCCCGTTGTGCAGCCGGATCTGCAAGCCTGTTACTGTACCGATGTATACATTGTTAAACCTGTCCTTGTTAAAACAAAGCACCTCATCATTGGGCAGGCCCTGCTTTTTTGTATAATGATCAAGCTGATGCGTCCGTGTATTGTACTGCCAGGCCCCGGCACGCGTGCCTATCCAGACCCGGTTGGTGTCTGCAAACCAGGTGCTGATGCAGGTTATGTTTCTCAGCGTGTCAAGCCCTGTTCCTTCAAAGCGGTCAACCGAAAAATCAGCCGGATTTACCCGGCAGATACCTGTGCGCATGCTGATCCACATCCATCCGTCGGGTGCAGGCAATATGTGCTGGATGAAATTCGCAGGAAGACCCCTTCCGGATGAATCTTTCTGCAAGTGTTTTACCAGGCGGCCCTGGCTGTCGTAAACAAACAAACCCAGGTCTTCCACACCGGCCCATATTCTTCCTGCCTTATCCAGCGTCAGGTATCTCGCGGGCAGATTGGCTGTTGGTGGATTGGCGGAACCGATGAACTCGGTGGTATTGGTGCTTCTTTTCCACTTTAAGATATTGGTGGAGGTACCGATGTAGTAGGTATCCCTGTCGGGCGAGTAGATCGCGGTAATATAGCCATCATAGCTGTTGCCTTGCTTGTCGAGAAAAACGGCTTGCTGCCCGATCACCGCATTGCTTTTAAAATAACTCAAGCCATGTGGGGTAGCCCCGAGAAAAACCCAGCCGGTACTGTCCAGGGCAATGGCGCGGGGCGAATTGTTGACGAGGGTTGTTTGGTCAGCCGCATTGTGCCGGTGGTGCACAAGCTGGTGTGCAAGCAGGTCGTAGATATAGATGCCGTTGCCTTGCGTGGTGAGCAGCAGCTGGGAAGACCGTATCCGGGCCACATTGGTCAGCGGCCCCTGTAGCAGCTCTCCGTACTGATCAAGCAGGTTTTTGAGGGGGTTACTGGCTGCATGCGTCATCAGATCAATCACCACGGGCTCCCTGGTGAGCCCGTCGTATGCCAGCAGCTGGTTTTGATCCCACCTGCCGATCAGCGACAGGTGGGCGGCAGGAATCTTTTTTTCTACTTGGCCTGGTTGATAGTTTATTTTGTAAAAACCATCTGCAACCGAAAAAATATAGCTGTTGCTATCAAAAGCCTTTACCCGCCTGAATTTACCGGCCAGCAGACTGTCGAACCCTGGTACTTTCAAGGGTTTGAACTGTTGGAGAGAGAGGGAGTCGGAGCGGCCGAGGCGGTTCTCCGGGGGCCAGGCCCATTGCTGGCGGTCAGCCAGTAAAACCGGCTGGCCGCGGATAAGCAGGATAGATCTTATTTCAACGGGTTTGTCCCCTTCGTACAGGCCAACGCGGTGAAACCTGCGCTGTTCATCTATCAGGGTTATCCTCCCTGTATCGGTCAAAACCCAGATCCTGTTCATGCGATCACATACAAGCTGTAATATACCATTGCTTTGCAGCTGCGGATAATCACGCTGAAAAAATTTTATCACCCTTGTTCCATTGAACATATTCAACCCTTCACCGGTTGCGATCCACAGGTTGCCGCCCCGGTCGGTACAGAGATCATTGATGTAATTATCCGTAAGCCCGTCGGCTGTGCTTAACTGATAGAACAGGATGTTGTTCCGCAAGGGGCGTGATTGGGAAAAGCCATTGCTTTGCAGCAACAGGAGCATGCCGCATGAGATCGCAAAGAGGTGTATGGTGCGCCGGTAAAGCATCTGTTTACAAATATATCATGAACAGGCGCGGAGCAGAAAGACCTGTAAAGCTAATTTCTCTGTGGCGGCTGTGATCTATTAAGCGGTAGGCCCCCCGCCTTGTTAAGAAGGAGGTTATAGAGACTTGATCATTTTTTTTTAACTCATACCCCGCTCAATATTTCACAGTGCCCGCTTGCTCAAACTTTTATTGTTTCCCTGGAACTGCCTGCTAAGTTTACACCCATCAACGGACCTGATTCGTTTATGCATCACGTTTAGTACGGACCTCTCAACACCAAAACCCATCCGGCATGAAACTTTCTTTTTTCGATTTGTTGCAAAGCCAGCTCTTGCCTTCAGCCATCTTCCCCAATGTGAACGGCACCCTCCTGCAGCAGCTGCCCAATATACCCAACAACATACTGACCGGCTTACCGGGACCTGTTCACGAGTTTATTTCTTATATCGCGGTAGAAGAGCTGCATACGGCTTTTGACAACGGTGCCATTGTATATACAGGCACCTGCGTGTTTGATGGATCGGGTGCTGGCAATTCCTCTCCCACCCTGCATGCTACGTCCGGATCTTTTTTACAACCTGGCGACCTTAAATTCAGTTTCCGGCTTACCATTCCCCGCCGTGGTTCGGCGGGTTTGCAGGCAGCGATCAACAACATGGGCGCCGGCCTCAACGGCAATCCGCAAAATGATTTCAACGATCTGACCACCACCCTCAACTTATTCGGCGGAACAGGTGCAGGTGCCTCTCCTTCCGATTATCCCAACAGGGATTTTAACCTGGAGTTGTTATTCAATACAGTTATTCTTCACCTGCCGCCAAAAGATTTTCTGCCTGCCCGGCTGAACGCAGATGGCCTGCTGGAAAAAGATCCTGATTATGATGAAGTACAGATCCACCTGCCCAAGATCGCCCTGGTTATTTCACAGACGGCCGACAACCTGAACAATACCCAGGTGAACTTCAAGAACTGGGGCACCAACAGCCTGGATGATGCCAATGACAATGCCGCAGGCGAACTGGTGAGCATGGTGCCGGCGCTTTGTTTGCACAGCAGCGGCATAGTAGGTTTCGGGGTGGAAAAAGTGGTGATGGACCTCAGCACCCAGTTCACCCCACCGGAAATACTGGAAAGCAATTTTGGTGTGGGGGATGAATTTACCGGACTGTGGTTTCCGGAAGTGCGTTTGTTTGTAGCACCGGCCGGTTTAAAAGGGCTGGCGGTTGATACCTGGGCCAAAGACATGCTGATTGACTTCAACCAGGGACTCAGCGGTGAATTTGGCATTGAAGTAGTGAACGGAGCAGGAGATGCCAAGCTGGCGGTGCAGCTCCTTTTGTACCAGGGAAAGCAAAGCGCCACCATCACGCAAACCGGTGCAGACAAAATAGATGCAGGCGGCAATACTGTCCGGAGCAGCCGTTCCACTGTTGCAGCCGATGGCAGACTGCAGATCAGGATGCGGGGCGGCCAGTCTGATTACGGCGTCACGGTAAAAAAGTCTCCTGGTTTTGCAGACCTGCCTACGGCGCGTACAGGTACCATCTTGCCCGCCGTTGCGCTCCAGGATCATCCTAACGCCAATGAATGGCCGATCAATGAAAATGCCGCCGGCAAGATCACCCTGTATGTAAAGGTGGAAGATGCCAATCACAAAACCTGGGAAGAAACCCTGCAGCTTACGCTGGCAGCACCCGGTGCTTCTTTTCAAAATACAACACAGATCGGGCAGCCAGGCATTGATACAGTGACTGGCAACCAGGGGTACAGCATTTTTCTGGCTCCGCTTCAGCCTGATGCGGATGCAGTCCTTGTTCAAACAAATCCGGATTTTGCCAGTGTAACCTATGGGGCGGGGACAGCCGTCTCCCGCAATGCAGATGCCACCTACCGCATCCCCGTGCAAAGAGACAACCAATGGGTGAATGTAGCAGCTGCCTGGACAGGCGCGTCCAAAGGGCCGGCAGATGATAGTTTTAGCCCGGCGGGTTCTGTCAAAGGCATTACAGCCAGCCATGGCTCAAACATCGAGATCGTTAATTTCGGATATGACTGTCCGGGCGGAGAGAGCTGCGGCATTCCCAACCCGGATCATTATCCTGTTGATACCGATGACTATATTGCTGTAGCAGCTGCCCATTTTATCGGCACCCCCAATGCCCGTACGCCCGACCAGGATGCGCTCTTCAAGCGGCTCCAACAATTTGCCCAGAAAGCAGCCGGCAAGCCCATTGATCTGTATGGTTATGCCTCGTACGAGAACCATGCAGATACCTATCACTATTCGTACAACGAGCGCCTGTCTGACCGCCGCGCCCGTACGCTGCAGCAGATGCTCCTGGGCACCGACCCTTCTTTAACCATCACCTATACCCGCACATCAGCCCCCGATGATTACATGGCTGCTTCCGAACATGCCAAGGGCGATCATGTAGCTGAACACGATCCGGCCAGCTTTGGTCATGACCCGGATTACTGGGTAGCCGTGGCCTACATTGCCGGGCAGCCTGTAGCTGCCGGCAACAATGCCACCACCCGTGTCAAGCGCGACCTGGACACGGTGATCCCCGTACCTGTTCCCCGCGACCAGACGCCACAGGCACGGCCGCCCAAAACGCCCGAGCTGTTCCGGCGCATGGGCATCAGAGTAAAGTTCCAGCGCAACCAGCTGGTGCTGGCGGAAATCAACGGCCAGTTTGATTTTGCGAAGGAAGCGACCGTGCAAACCGAACACGTGCGCAACACTTCTTCCAAGCAAATATCTCCCAGCGCAAGCCAGGCAGGCAACAGCATTGCAGCTGCACCGGGCGCCAGCAATCCGGCTACCCCCGACAGCAACCCGGCCGAACACAAGGGCCTCGTTGATTTCAGGCTGGCCATGGTTTATGATTCTGCCACGCGCAAGCTCACACAAACCCTGGAGCTTGGCTTCGACCGGAGCAACCTGCGCGACGGACTGGTAAGCACGCCCCGCTTTGATCCCGTGCTGCTGGCTGATGTGATCGGCAGCCTGCTCTTGTTTGCACCCCTGCTCAATACAGGCATCGATGCCATCCAGAATGCCCAGAACAGCGCCGACCGGGTCAAAGCCTGTGTGCTTGGCGCTGCAGAAATGGGCGTGGCGGTCGCGCTCGGACTGGCCGCCATCAAGCTCGACCGCATCACGCTTTTCGGGGGCGAGCTCAGCTTTACTGAAACATCGCCCGACATCTGGCTGGGCAACGCACAATCGCTCAATGAAGTAGGCGTGCTGCTCGACTATGGCGTGGCCTTCCGGATCAACATCAACATCTTTAATTTCTTTGTGATCAAGACCCGGGAAGTGGGCAACAACAATATAGCGCTGCAGCCTCCTTTTGTGCGCTACAAAGCCATTGGTTTTAAACTCAATTTTGAAAACAACCAGGTTGATTACATCCCGGTTTTTGACACCAGCAAAGGATATGAACTAAGCCTGGGCGACCCCGGTGCCCTGCAGGTGCTGGTTGCCGGACAAGACATTGGCAACCTCCTGAAAGTAGCAGCAGCGCGGTTTGCCCGGGAGAACCCTTATGTGCTGGAAATGGACCTGGCCCTGGGCATCAACCTGGGTGTGATCGCCGTAGACCAGATCCGCATTGCCGCGAAGATCGATCCGGCACAGGATCCTGCATCAGTGGATATTTCAGTAATTCCGACCAAGATATCGGTGAACATCCCCGGAGCGCTCACGGGCAGCGGCTTTCTGGATGTGGGCAGACCCAAAACCATGGACGGTGACAGCAGCAAAATGCATGATGGCTTTAAGGGGGCAGTCGATCTTACGCTCGTTCCCCTCAAACTGCGCATAGCCGCCTCCGTTGGACTCGGCCCGGTCTCTGACCCGGCTACCGGGCGGAGTGCGACGGCCTTCTTTCTGGGGCTTGAAGTAGAACTGCCCACGGCCATTCCGCTGGGTTCTACCGGTGTGGGCATCTATGGCTTTCTGGGCTTGTTTGCCATGCATTACAAAAGGATGGAACCGGCCGAGCAGGATGGACAGCTGCCGCCCGCCCTGCGCTGGTTTGATGAAGTGGTACATGGCAACGTGATCGACATCAACGGATGGGAGCCCCGGCTCGACCGCTGGAGCTTTGGCCTGGGTGTGATCCTGGGCACCATGGAAGGCGGTTTTGTGATGAACATGAAAGGCATGTTTATGCTGGAGCTGCCGGGCCCGCGCATCCTGATCTTTGTAAAAGCCACCCTGCTGTTCCCCAAACCCGACCAGGTAAAAAACAAAGGCAACCAGCAAACGCTGGGCATCCTGGCAGTAGTGGATCTTGATTTCAACATCGGCCGGTTGACCATCGGCCTGATCATCCAATATGAGATCGAATCTGTTCTTAGCCTGCGCATACCCGTTGATGCCCAGTTCAACTTCGACAAGGCAGCCGACTGGCATATCTATCTTGGCAACAACAAAATGCCGGCCGAAGCAAAGATCCTGGGCATTGTAAGGGGCTATGCTTACCTGATGTTTGCAGGTGATGGCATTCCTGATTTCCCTGTGATCGGCGGTCCGCAGCTGCTCCATGGCTTTAGCATTGCCCTTGGCTTTGGCGCTTCCATGATCCTGGGCGACCAGGGTTCGGGACTGTACCTGGAAGTGGGCGGCGATTTTAAAGCCGGCATTGCTTTTTCACCCCTTACCATTTACGGGTTTATCGACCTGCGCGGCGAGCTGCATCTGTGGGTTGTTTCTATCTCGGCCTGGGCCAGCCTGGAAGTAAAGGCTTATACCAAACACGATGAAGCGGCCCACAAAGAAAAATTTGTCACCAAAGTACATGGAGAAGCCTGTGCGAAAGTCAGTCTCCTGTTCTTTGATGTGGAAGGCTGCGTAACGGTCGATATTGGTGATGATCCCGACCTGCCGCCTCCGCAAAAACTGATCAACGGGCTCACCCTGGTAAGCCGCTCACCGGCCCTCGTACAGGGGCAAGGCACAGATGCACCCATTGATGGAGCCCTGGGTCACGGAGTAGAACTGATGGATGGCGTACCGGTGGATGAAGAGCAGTTGCCCGAAGTGCCGATTGATGCGATCCTTGCGTTAAACCTGCATGCAGCGCCGATTGTAGCTGGCTGTACCAGCTTTACCGATGGCCCCCTGCCGGCTCCCCTGAACCCGCAGACAGATTACTGGGTAGATGCAGGCGCCAATGATACCTGGATCCGCTATACCCTGAAAAGCATTTCGCTGGACAAGCCCCTGGTTGATGACACGCAGGACAAACCAGCTACCTGGTGGATCAGGGAAAACGACAAGAACCATGCAGAAAGCAGCTGCGACCTGGCCTTGCTGAGCTGGCTGCCCGATGCCACGCCCCGCGCCTTCCACCAGTCGCAGGAGCTGACCGATACCGTTACCAAAAAATGGGCCCACGTGTGCGACCCGGTTGCGCCTGCTACCTCGGTGCTCTTTACCTTCAACTACAAACCGCTTGGCTACAACAGCAAGGGCTGGAAATTAAAAGGAACCATGTGGCCCGATCCGCCCGCAGCCATCCGCACCCAATCGCCCGATCTGGACCTTTATGTGCATGAACCAGCTTCCCTGCCTATGGCCCTGCTCGACAAGTACCGCCAGCAAGCCACAGGCGGCTACCTGGATCATGCCAAAGTAATCGGCATGGTGAACAATACCGATCACCAGCCGGCCGGCAGGGTGCTGCAGCTGCCCTTCTTGTTCCAATTGCTGCAATCGGCTGATCCCAACGTGAAAGTACCGGACGACATAGCTGCTTATTTGAAGAAGGAAGAACCGGAGAGCATCCTGATAGAAAGCAATCCGCTCGCCGGGGCTTCTATCTTGATTGCGGTGGATGAAAAAAATGTAGGCATATCCAATGTTACTGTGCGCAGCCTGGATAGCAAAGGCAAGCTGCTGGACCAGAGATCTGCAGCGGCTTACGGGGCCATCAAGATCAATTCCATCAACGACCTGCCGGTTCACTGGAAAGACCCGTCGGGACCCTGGATGGGAGAGATCGCAAAAGTGTTTACCACGTTGCAGTCGCTCAACAAATCAGGCAGCCTGGCTTATTACCTGATTCCCTTTGTTTCTTCCCAGGGGCCGGTAACAATCCAGCTGCTGGTGAAAAAAGTGGGCACGCGCAGTTTGCCGCCTTCCCTCCTGTTAGCGGCCATTGAAACCTTGCAGGCGGCAGAAGTAAAACGCTATAACCAGGATAAAGAAACCCAGGAGCACAAAAAAGAAATCATCACCGATGCGTTTGGCGGCGACAAACCGCGGGCCTTGCTGCAGCCTAAGGAACGCTATACGCTCAGTGTGACCTACGGGTATGAAATAAAGGTAAAAGATGATGTAAAAGCTTCCGGTGACATGACACAGCAATTTGTTTTCAGGACACAGGATAAAGCCCCCCTGCGTGTTGATCCATGGGTATTGGCCACCACACCGCAAAACGGAATGGGTTACCATTTTGCCAAGGACGCCGTAAAAATTTATTTCAATGATGCCACCCTGTTTCAGTTGTTTGGCGCGTACGGGCACGAACTGAAGCTGGTGGTGCGCAAAGCAAACGGCAAGCACCCACCGCAGAACGAACCTGATTTGACCCTGCTGGAAGCCAATCCCAACATGAGTGATGAAAAAGCGGTGCTGAAAACGCCGTTCAACCATACGCTTGATGAGGTGCTTACACCGGCTGCTGTGCCCTGCATTACAGACAAAGGAGAAAGTGTGTCGCACAAGGTTATCAACTGTACGATCCCGTTGGAACGGCGCACGACCTACAGCATCGAAATACAAAGCAAAACGCCTGTTGCGCCCCTGCCGGGCCAGCCGCTGACGCCCTTGTACAAGATGCAGTTCACCACCAGCCGCTTTAACTCCATTTTTGAGCTGGCAGAGGTGATGCGCAACAGCTATATCACGCTGCGTGTTCTCAAAAGCCCGCTGGACGCGCTGTCACAGCAATGCAGCGACAACGACATGCAAACGGCCCTGCTCAAGGCCGGACTGGATGCCCTTCCACCAGCCGATGATCCAAAGATCACCTTGCTGTGGGCAAATGCGGGAGCGAGCTTTCAGCTGCAGGCCATCCTGCTTGATGCACCCGAGCCGCTGTGGCGCGTACGGCCTTACTTAAACCTGGAAACCATCAGCGATGAGACAGGCTGGATGAAGCATTGGGTAAATACAGAGAGGCCTGAGCTGGAGCTCATTGAATTTGGAACCAGTGTGGTGCAAAGCATGAGCTATAACCAAACCGGCTCACGCACCATCGTGTACCTCAAACCCGGCGCTGCCGGTTCCACCATCAGGCTGTCGCTGCTCAAACACCTCTTCACACTGGATCCGGATCAATACGATATACCGGCAAACAAGCTGCTGGCCGAAATGCTCAATATCCAGCTGCCTACAGTGCCACCATGGGAGGAAGAGGATTGAGAGCTTGCGATGCCTTAACCTGCCCCTCCCGGGAGGGGCAGGTTAAGGCCAAGAAGAACAGTGTAGTGTAAAAAGAGCAGCAGCTTACGTCAATATACAACCGAAGTTTAAATAATCTCATACCTGTAACAATAAAAACAGCCCCGTATGGCAAGAATATACGAAGCAAAAACAATTGATCTGGAGATAGCACCCTGCTCTGCCTACCAGGACCCGACCGGAGGCGTAGGCGTGATCTCCAAAAGCAAAGTGCTTGATCAGCTCAACAAAATTCTGGATGCAAAAACGGTTGCCTCCATCCCGCAGTCGTTCCGCCCGCTGGCCCTGCGCTGGCGTGTGGCCCCTTCCCTGGGTTTGCCGCAGACGCCGTTCCAGGTGTACCGGCGGAACAAGAATACAGCATATGCAGAAAAATCCGTACCCGTATTTACCGCCGGGCCCTTGTCTATTTTCACGGCAGGTCCTTACTGGACCATCACCTTCGGGCTTGCCAATACAACTGCTTTTCCGGTCACCGCAACGCTTTCGCCCATCGATCAGAAAATGGAAGCCATACCCGGCGCTGCTTTTACGCGCACCATCGCGCCCGTATCCACGCAGGTGGTAAAGCTGAGCTATCCCAACATCAACGGATTGATCCTGCTCAGCGGATCGATCTCTATCCTGAACCTGACGGGTTCAACGATGAACGACATCGTGAATGACCCTGCCTGGGAGCTGATCGAGGTTGTAGGACTGCCGCTGAAAACGGCCGCAGCGAAGGCGCCCGTGTATGCCAACCAGCCACAGGGTTACCCGTCCAACCTCAAAGATGGTGACGCGGCAGCCGCTGACCGTGTGGACATTGCCCGTCTCTTTTATACCGAGCCTGCTTACACGCAACCTGATGCCACTGTGCTGCCTGCCTGGAAAACGCCCACCGGCGCGCAGCTCGTGGGATCGCTGCAGGCAACCTCGTCCGACAAAAACGGCAACACCACCGGCATCCTGTACGACATCGTGGAGATGCTTTCCAAAGTGCACCAGAACCCCCAGCTTTATACGGGCGAGCAAATCAACTTCAAAAAGAAAACCGCTGCCTCTTCTTTTTCAGACGGCACCAGTCCATCGACCGAAACAGCCGGCTTTGAAAACCCGGTTTGCAATACCACCCTCCTGGGTGGCGCCATTGATTGCTGGAATGCACTGGGCATCGGGCTGGGAACAACCGACTTTGCGGCGCTGGGCGGCAACCAGAAATACGATGAAGCGGGCAATACCCTGAACCTGCTGTACGATTACATGGTGAGCGCCCAATTCCTGGTTCCGGAAAAAGCAGTGGATAACATATACGAATATCCACCCAAGATGAAATTTGTACAGTACAAAACCCTTGAATTTGCTGCCCTCTCCCATGCCGCACCCCAGATCGGACCGGTAGGTGCACTAAAGATCGACAACTACACGGAGAACAGACCGGCAGCCATCGACAAGCCTTATTCAAAAGAATCCAAGATTTACTGGAACAAACCGGCCAGCCTCTTCCCCGTGAGCTATGCCATTGCCGTAAAGGATGCGCTCACCGGTCAGTTGGGCTATCTTAACAAGAACCGTGCATTCCTCAGCGCATATCCCCTGCCGTTTTTCCCCGCAGAGCGGGCTGATGCAGCAGCAGTGAACGGGCCGGGCGGAGACAGCGATCAGTATGTGCGGTATTATCACCACAAAAACCCGGTGCCTTTTACCGGTACGGCACGGAAGGATTATTATATTGCCGGACAGGATGTATTTGGAAGATGGTCGCCCTTTGTGAATGGGTTTACCAACCTGGTTCCTAAGCCGCCGGCCAATGCAGAGATCATCAGTGCCCGCTTTCTCATCGACAGTTCCGATCCTTCGGATCATATCTATCCGGCAGAGCTGGAGCTGGTAGTAGCCTGGCATTGGGATGACCGCCGGCCTGCCAGGATAAATATCGGTGGGCTTTTTGTGCCCATCCCTTCTCCGCCTGCTACCATCCAGCCTGATTTGGTAGCGGAAGCTTTTGGCCTGGCCATGGGCAATGCAACAGTGGACAACAGGAGCTATCTGATCAGCTTCCCTGCATTCAACGCCAGCAACCCGGCAGCGTCCGTTCCTGTGCTGATGAAGGAAAATCCGCTGACGCCTGTACAGGCAACCGAAGGCACGGTAGTGATCGATACCAGCGGCAGTGACGGGGGCGGTACAACGGTGAAGTACAAAATCCGCTTGAAAAATTTCGTGCTCAATTTTGAGAATACCAGCAAACTGGCCATGGGCCTGTACTTGCGTGCTGCGGAAAACCTGAACCCGGGCCTCTTTACCCCATTCAGTTTGCCCCGGGTGATCACAGCAAGCGATCCGCTTCCCTGGCTGCCGCCTGTCCTTCTTCCGGGCGTGCGGTGGGGTTCGCTGCCGGATGCTTCCAACACATCGCGCTACCGGGTTAGCTTTTCTCCGGTTCCCCATGTGGCAGGCTATGCTATCTACCGCGCTTCCGAAGCTGACCTGCGTTATAAAACCGGCCTGCCACCTGTGCAGCCCGGTACCGACCTTGAAACCAGGGCCGGTGAGCTGGCCCTGCTCCCAGCTGCCGGCAAAGAAAAAGGCAAGGATGCATTTATCCGGCTCAACACCCATATGCTTACCGATCCATCCATCGATGCAGTGCTGCCCGGCGACCTGGAAGGCTTGTACGTGTACGCCTGTACCACGTTCACGCCCGTGGGTATGGAAAGTCCTTTCTCAAGCTGGATCTATGTGGGCGTACCGCACCGCTATACTCCCGGCTCGCCCCAGCTTACAGCCTTTACGAAAAGGGTAGGCAACCAGCGGGAGATACAACTTAAGATAGAAGTCCCCCCCGGCGTGCCTACAGAAACCGTTGAAATATACCGCACCAGCAAAAAGCACCTGGCCGCCTCGCCGGATTACATGGGCCTGCCCCTGACGTTCGGGGGCTTGAAGAACATGCAGCCCAACTGGCAGGCCTTTGATGGGGCCGGGGTTCTGATCTCCCCTGTTACACCTGAAAGCAAGGTAGCGGTGTATAAGATGACCGAACAGGTCGCGCCTTCCTGGCAACCATTTTATTACCGGGCAGTTGCTTTTGGTCCGCACGACGAACCAAAAGGAAAATTCCCGGGCAGGAGCAAATGGAGCAATCCGGTGGAAATACAAACAGCACCGCCCGATGCCCCTCCCCTGATAAGCGGGGCCGTACTGCTTCCGCTCAACAGCATGCTGATGAAGCTCCAGTTTTTGTCTGATGCCGTGGTAACCAGCACACCTTACGGATCTTTCCAGCTCACGGTAGAACAACGCAACAATGCCACCAACTTGTTTGAACCCATCTTTCAAAAAGCAATTCCGGCCATCACCAAAAAACAAGCGGTAAATATTCCCGGTCTCAACATATTCTACCGGGCCGACAAAGACGCGGCTGGCTGGCATTACGAGTACTATCCCGCCGCATCAGATGATCTGACCCTGAAGATCACCGTGACAGACCCGTTGGGCCGCAGCAGCTTTGCAGTGGCCAGCTACAAAAAGCCTCCCGTTGTTTTACCGCCGGTGGTGATCAAGAACCCTGTCGTCAAAAAACTTATTTCAAGCGTGGAGATCAGTTTTGCCTGCAGTGTTGGCCCCAAGCCGGCTGTAAAAGGCTCGTATACCCTGGAGATCCTTGCTTCACCAAAAGGGGCTTTGCAACCCCGGCAGCCACTTACCAGGTACCAGGTCCTGCTTTCGCAGACCATGGATACCATCGGAACAGCAATACCACCGGGCAATACAGGCGTGTACAGGGAAAGCAGTCCCAACCTGGAAAAGCTTTTTGTATACCATGCATTTTTCAAAGATCCGGCAACCATCAAACTCATCGGAGGCGCTGATTTGTCGATCCGTGTTACAGACCCGGATGGCGGGACGGTCCTGTTGAATATACCGTAACAGCTACAAGATCCGCCCCAATTACCAGAAACAATTTCTCCAATCTGCCAATGCATTATTTATGATCAATGATCTGATACAATTGTTCGGGATAGCCAATCCGCAGCTGTCGATTGCCTGGACCCTGCAGGGAAAAACCACGCCGGCCACGGCCCTTACCGCCTCCGGTACCATGCGGCTGGCTTGCGGGGGCGGCCTGGAAGAATGGGTAGCCCCCATCGCCGGCGTGCTGAATGTAAATGCGGGACTGGAAAAGATCCTGCTGCCCAATGGAACTGTTCCAACAGCCGGCATCGTTCTTCACGTTGACCCACAAACGCAGCTGCGGTTGGCCCGCCTGCTGGCTACGGTTGTAGAAGGCCAGGCAGCCAATACAGACCAGCCCGAGCGGCCCGTGCCGGCGTACTTCGTGTATACCAATACCACGGGGCTGCAATGGATGGACAATGGCACCAGCAAAACCGGTCCGGACGGAGGCCTGGTTTTCCCGGGCGATCCCTTGCACATCCAGGGTGACCTGACGATCCATGACCAGCATGGTTTTTCCATCGACCCGGTGGCGGCAGCCTGCTGGTTTGAAGCCTTGCTGGCGGCCCATGTGACCCTGGAAAGCAAAGCCATCAATAAAAATCCGGGTGCGCTTACCGCGAACCGGCAACTCGCTACCATTGCGGCGATGGGCAACAACGAAACCCTGCTCCAACTGCACAACCTGAATGGAACTGTCTTTAATCCGCCTTCGCTGCCTTTTCAAAATATAAATGGGGTGGATGCAGGTTCCGGTTTGTACACCATCGGTACGCCCGGCAATCCAATCATCAAAAACAGCGGTGTTGCATCCGACATAAAAATCGGTGCTGCCACGTATGGGGCACTGGCTGATACCTACAAGATCCGCGCAGTGAAAAATGCGCTGAAGCGGGACTTCCTAAGGGCTTATGCCGTTGACCTCAGTCAATCGCTGCTCGGCATTACAGACCCGGCAGAACCTTCTGTTCAAAACAACCTGGCTCCTGTGTACCGGGATGGAGAAACCATTAACTTTTGCGCAAACGGCAATGAATGCCTGGGACAGGTAAATGCCGTGCTCACTGGCGCACCGGCCCTGTCGTTGGCTGTATCACCGGTTATTGACAGTGACTTTACACTTCCGCCCCAGCCTACAACAGCAGGAGCTCATCTGTGGCCCACTTTCCCGGCTGCAGGGGGAGCGGGCTCCACCGGACCGGTACCCGTTAACATCAAACAAAATATCACCTTCCATGCAGCCCATTTTATCACGGATGCAGCAACAGGTAACGCTGATGTGTATGTGGAGATTTTCTGTCCGCAGTTTGTCAATGGCGACAGCGTCCGCGTGTACAACCGGGTCTTTGATATGGATGATGCAAGTGAAACAAGGGGAGATGGCAAAGGCGCCATCATAGCCGCGAACACTGTTGCCCTGAGACTGACCGATCCGTTTGAGCTGGTAAAACCTTTTACCGCGCCGGTGATCCCGGCAGGCCCGACCCTGAGCCTGGACCTGGTGCTCGTGAACAGGGGATTGCAGCGAAGAAGCATCGGAAATTTGTTTACCACGGTAGGTGCACCGGCCCCCTTGCTACCCAACGAACAAACAGCACTGGCCCAGGGTGCCAACAACCTCAACGCCGTGGCAGAACGGGGCATATCGCCGGCTGGCATCCTGGGAATGCAGGCAGCCATACCCCTGCCGGGTGCTGTTAACTTTGGCCAGTTTATTTTGAATGTACTCAACGAGAACCAGCCCCGGCAATCGGGCCGGCTTCCTACCATGGCGCGCAAAGACAGCATGGCGGCGGCTTTCAACGCCAACTGGCAGGCTTTTCTGGGTGGCACGGTATTCAAAAAAGACGGGTTGAACAATTACCCCCTTTTTGGCAATCCCGGCAACCCGGGCGGCAGGGAATGGACCTCTGCGGGTATACAAACAGCCAATGGCTGGCTGGCCTACGACATTGCCCGGGCCGCTTACCGCCGCACCCGAAATGTGCTGGAACGTGCGGCCGCTTTTATAGCTGGTAACGGTTGGGCCTATACGCCACCCGCACCGCCCGCCACCAGCACGTTTGCGGCCGCCACGCTGCAAACCGTGGCCGCCGCCTGCGAAACACCGGAAGTGGCTGCCGTGATGAAAGACATGACTGATTTTCCAAAAGACTTTGCCACTTTCCTGTCTGTTGTGCAGTCGGCCATTTTGCCGGGTGGCACGCTCCCATCATGGGTGCCGGCAGCCCTGGCTAACCGGTTCAAAACAGCCATGGCCAACCTGGGCAACGACCCCAACGGCAATATGGCCTACAATGAATTGAAACGGGAAGTATGTACATCTATCTACGGCAGAAGAGATACGTACTGGGCCCTGCGCAACGCGATCCAAAATGCAAACGAGTGTATCTACATCCAGGGCACCCTGTTCGGGCAAACAGCGTATGGCGCGCCGGCTGATGATCTGCTGCAGCTGATCAAAACGGCGGTGGCTGCCAACAAGCGGCTGAAAGTGATTGTATGTCTGGGCAAGGAAATCAATTTTGGCAAGGGGTATGAACCCTGGGAAGCCCGGTTTTATGCAAAGAGAAAAGCCGCTGTTGATGAACTGATGGGGCCGGTAAGTGGCAGTCCGCCCCACCCTGCCAATGCATCGCAGGTAATAGCCTTTCATCCCAAAGGCTTTCCCATGCGCCCCAAGGAGCTGATCCACCAGGTCGTGATCGTCGATGATGTGTGGGCGCTGACTGGCAGCAGCAGCTTTAGCCGGCGGGGCCTGTCTTTTGACGGCAGCCAGGACCTAAGTGTGATCGATAAAAATATTGTGGGCGGCAAAGGAGCAGGCATCAAAAATTTCAGGATCCGGCTGATGCAGGAGCACCTCAACATATTACCGGCAACGGGTTTGCCCGCAGCTGAAACCGTCCGGCTCGGCAACCTGCATGAATCGTTCTGGGTGTTCAAGGAATTGCTGGAAGGAGGCGGCGCCGGTTTGATAGAACCCATCTGGACCGGCAACCGCACAGACATAGACCCGCAGTTTTATCCTTCCGACGACCTGGCCGACCCGGATAACAAAACTTTTTCCTCCACCAATGCCCTGCTGATCCAAGCCCTGCAGGCCCTGGGCACCACGCCGGCCTGACGGGGAACCGCTAATGTCCTACGATGCCTGAAATGATGTTGATGCTTAATGCAATGATCGTTGTATTGTAAACAAACGAAAGAAAGCCATGCAGCAGCGCCAACCGGCGAATAGCGCGGCCTGCAATATTTACATCGGCTGTTTGAAAGGTCATGCCCAGCACAAAAGAAAAATAGGCGAAGTCTAAAAAGTCGGGCAGCTCATTGCCGGGAAAAATGAGTCCGCCTGCATAATTGTGCAGGTCTTCTACCGCACCTGATGGAAGCGTGTAATAAAGATGGGCATACCGGATGGTAAAAAGGGTATGAATGAGAACCCAGGAAAGGGCGACGGCTACCACCGAAAGAACAATATGCGCATCCAGCGCGCTTCTTGAGCCTGTGGGCAATCCGCGCAGCAGGAGGATAATGGCAAAAAGAGAAATAAAAGCAGCCAGAACAACCACGATAAAGATCACTGCATAGCTGGCATCCTGCTCACTCGCAACGGTGCTGATCTGTTTGGGGTGTTTGACCAGGATGGTGATCCAGGCAAAGAACAAGACAAAACCGGCGAAACCGATCCAGGAAATCAGGAAGGTAATGGCAGCCGTAAAATGGGGCCAGGCAAGCAGAAAAATCAGGATGCCCGCCATGAGGGCAGTCAGGTACCGGTAGTTCCGGGGGATGTGGTCAACAAGACGCAAGAATGACGGCATAACTGGTCTTACTTATCCGATCCTGTTAGTAAATACAAACTGTGCTGCCTTGCAAGTAAACAAAAAATAATTGATCTGCCGGTCCGTTAACGTTCAGGTTACATAAACCGGCAGCATCGCCTATGTGTACGCCACCTGGTCAAGCCAGTTCCTGCCCACTGTTACATTCACGCGCAAGGGCACTTTCAGCTCCGGTCCGGCTTCCATGATCCTGACCAGCTCCGGCACCAGGCTGGGCAGTTCTTTGTCAGCTGCGTCAAACACCAGTTCGTCGTGCACCTGCAGGATCAGGCGTGATTGCAATTGGTGATCGATGATATACTGGTGAACAGCCACCATGGCTGCCTTTATGATGTCGGCGGCAAATCCCTGCAGCGGAGCGTTTACGGCTACCCGTTCGGCGGCTTTGCGGGTAGTGCCGTTGCGGCTGTCGATGCCTTCGATATAACGGATACGTCCAAGCGGCGTCCGGGTATACCCTCTTTCACGGCTTTCTTCAACAGATTTTTCAAGATAATTTTTGACAGAAGAAAATTCTTCAAAGTAAGCATCAATAATCTTCTTGGCTTCTTTCTGCGAAATCTTTAAACGCGTTGCCAGTCCCCAGGGTGTGATGCCGTAAGCAATGCCGAAATTGACTTCCTTGGCTTTGCGGCGCATGTCTTTGGTAACCTTTTTTTCTTCCACCTTAAATACACGGCTGGCAGTGATGGCGTGAATGTCTTTGCCAGAGCGGAACGCATCGATCATCACTTCGTCGCCGCTTAACGAAGCCAGCAGCCTGAGCTCAACCTGGTTGTAATCGGCGCTGAGAATGCTGTAGCCGGGTTCTGACGGAACGATGGCCTTTCTGACTTCGCGGCCTGCTTCGCTGCGTACGGGCAGGTTTTGCAGGTTGGGTTCGGTACAGCTTAAGCGGCCGGTGCCCGCTACCAGCTGTTGAAAAATGGGATGCACACTGCCCGTGACCGGATTGACATACCGGGGCAGCGCCTCTACGTAAGTGGTAATGATTTTGTTGAGCTTTCTGTAATCAAGCAAATGGGCCACGAACGGATATTTGGGTGCCAGCTCGGCCAGAAAAGGTTCGGCGGTGGAGATCTGGCCGGTCTTGGTTTTCTTGAGTTCAGAAGCCTCGGCAATCTGCTGCAGCACATCGGCTGTTTGCGAGGGTGAGTTGGGGTTGAATGACACGCCGGCTTCTTCGTACAGCTTTTTCTCCATCTCCTGCAGCTGGCGGTTGAGCATGCCGCCGATCTCCTTGAGCGCAGGCAGGTCGATGCCAATGCCATGCAGCTCCATGGCTGCTATTACGGGCTCCAGGGGTTGTTCGATCTCAAAGAACAGCTGGGTCAGGCCCATCTCCCCGATCTTGTCCATGATCTTCTTATGGGCTTCCTGCAGTGAAGGAAGATAGGCCAGGTTGCCATCGTACGCTTCTACCCTGAAATCCTGCAAAGCGTATTTATCGCGGATAGCGCGCCATTCTATTTTTGCATCGGGTTCAAGCAGGTAAGCTGCCAGCGAGAGATCGATCCAGGGGGTTTTTAAGCCTATCTCCAGGCGGCCTATGCGTTTGAGAAAGGGTTTTAGCTGCCAGCCCCATTTTGTGATCTCCTGCTGGTCAAGAAAGCGGATCAGCCGCTCCCAGCCTGCATCATCGGCCTGCACCTCCCAGATTTCCCTGCTGCCCGCAGGCAGCAAGAACAAGCGGTCAGCAGCCGGCTCTAAAAAGCCGATGCCTATTTCATGAACCGCTTTGGCTTTTTTAAGAACTGCTTCTACCTCTACCTGAACCACTGTTACCAACGGCGTTTCAGCAGGAGCCGCTGTACTTTGCGCCTCCTCCAGAAAACCTTGCTTAACGAGCCGCTCTCTCATCTTTTCAAACTGCAGTTCCTCCAGAAGGGGCAGCAGTTTGTCCGGATCGGGTTTGTGAATGCCCAGTGTGTTCCAGTCGATGGCAACATCCAGGTCGGGCGCTAAAACAGTCAGCTGTTTGTTTTGCAGGAGTTGGTCCCTGTTCTCCAGGATGGCCTCCTGTATTTTGGGTTGCTTGATCGTGCCTGCCCGTTCAATCAATTCTTCTACAGAACGGAATTCATTCAACAGCTGGGCAGCAGTTTTATCACCGATGCCTTTGATCCCCGTTATATTGTCAACGCTGTCGCCCCGCAAAGCCAGGTAGTCGGCTATCTGGCTGGGCTCTACGCCCCATTTGTTTTTTACGCCTTCGGTGTCGAGCGTTTCCATCACGGCGCCTTTATAGGCGGGCCGGTATAAGAAGATGTCGGGACGAACCAGTTGTGCCAGGTCTTTGTCCGGGCTTACAATAAACACCTGGTAGCCTTGCTCAGCGCCTTGTTTGGCAACAGCGGCGATGATGTCATCGGCTTCGCGGCCTTCTTCCTTGAGCACCGGCACCCGCAGGGATTCAAGCAGCTGCATGGCATAGGGAAAAGCGGCGGTGATTTCCGATGGCATTTTCTGGCGGTTGGCCTTGTACGTGGTAGCAACATCCGTGCGCTTTGATTTGGAATCAAGCGCTGCAGCTACGGCATCGGGCTTTTCATCGGTGAGCACCTGAAAAATATAGTTGAAGAACACGAGCGGGGTTCGGGTATCGATGCCCGTTGTAGTACCAAACCGTTTTCCCATGGTTGCAAAATGCGCCCGGTAAAGCAGGGGCATCACATCGAGCAGGAAGAGCTTTTTATCTTTCATACAGACTTGATCTTGTAATCGTTGAGGTATTTCAAGACAGCTGTTTCTTTGGCCTTGGCTTCAAACATAATGTCTACCTCCTTGTTGTAGGTATTTACTTCGCTGTAAATATAATCTGCATGGGCGGTAGGAAGCGCAGACGGGTCTTCCCATTTCTTTTTGGAACTGGAAAAATGAACGACCGGTGTAATACCGGTGGGCCAGGTATCAACAGCAGCCAGAAAAGCTTCCCTTTCGCTCAACCCGCCGGTACAAAACTCATGGTGGAAATAATCAAACGCAACAGGGATACCCACTTCCTGGTACAGCCACAACAGGTCCTGCACACTGAACATATTGCCTTTGTCGTCGTTCTCCACAGTCAATCTTTGCCGGGTGGTATCGGGTAAACGCAGATAGTTTTCTGCGAAGCGGGCCAGGGCAGCCGGTTTGTCGCCAAAAGCCCCGCCCACGTGAATATTTATTTTTGCAAACGGCGTGGGGGGCAGTCCGATCAGGTCCATGATCTCGGCATGTTGGCGGAGTTCTTTGGTTGTTTTTGTAATCACCAGGGCAGAGTTTGAGGCCAGCACATTAAAGGGCCCCGGGTGAAAGGTAAGCCGGAAGCTGTGTGCGGCAGCTTTTTGCCCGCAACGGGCAAGAATGTCCCTGATCTGCGCATAGTCGGGAAGGTCAGGCAGTTCGTACTCGCTCATCCAGGGTATCATGTCGGAGCTCATCCGGTGGAAGAACAAACCGTGCTGGATATTCCATTCAATTACTTTTTCCAGGTCGGTGATATTTGCCAGGGCCAGCTGTGATGCGTAAACCAGCCCCTTCTCCAAAAACACCCGCCTGATCATAGAACGGTTCACCCTGATCTTTTCCGCCGACAGGGTCAGGTTTAAAGAAGCATATCCGTATCGCATACATTACATGCGGTAAAAATCGTACCGGGGCTGAACCATGATTTACAGGATGGGAGGGATTCACAGGATTTGTGAGTGCGGGCTTAGCAGGTTATTAATTTTTTGTCATCCTGTAAATCCTGGTTCACACAAGGTTCAGGACCACTTCCGCAATGGGTGTCTTTCCGGATCAAGCGCTTCATCGGTATCCCAGGGTTCGAAGGCGTTTTTTATGTTGGACAGGCCGGTGTCTTCCACGCCGTTCTTTTTCAGCGGCAGGGTACCATCTTCATTGATCTTCATCTTTCCATCGATCCTGCTGCGAAGCCGGTCGCTTGTTTCCTGGTCGCTGCCATAGATCTGCGAGCCATCCCACCCATGGGTCACTTCGTTGATAAAAGAAGTGGGCGCTGGTTCGCCGTGGGCCAGGCGGGCCGGATCGGGGCGGGTTCTGCGAACCATCATCTTTGCCTGCCAGAATTTTTTGCGGGCGGGATCATCCGCTGCCAGCGGAATGTCAATAACATCATCCAGCATGTTTTCACCATGACTGATCCAATCGTGGTTTTCAAATTGGATCCATACGGCAGCCAGCATGTTTAAAAAAGGCACTTCTTTTATGCCTTTATCCCGGGTAAGCAGGTGCCGGCTGATCTCCCCGCGGATTGGGCGTCAGCAACCGCCCGCCCGATCCAGTTCTTCCACTTTTTAGAAGTGGGGATTTTCGATGCAGCTGCCGGCACAACCGGCAAGGCGCCTGGTGTTATTTGCGCAGGTGCCAGCAGGGTATCGCGGTCGAAGTAAGCTGCGGCAGGTATGGGCACATGCACTTCGGAGAGGGCATTTCCCCGGCACAATTGCCACAACCCTTTCCACTCCGCATGGGAAGGATTGGTAGCAAGCGCCGCTTCGTAGGCAGCTGCCGCCAGGTCGTACTGTTCACTTTTGAAGTAAGCCAGTCCGAGCATTGCCAGGTTATCGCCACTGGGGTCTTCTGCTGCAATGCTTTTGAGGATTTCTATCCTGTCTGAACTGTTGTTGTAGTTTGCAAAGGGATCATGGTGTGTTGATAGGGTTGTTGGGAGGGTCCTGTTCATCTCATTGAATTTTATAGATAGCATAGGGAAATAAATGTTGAACGAAGAAAAGAAGTGTGAGGAACACGATGCCCAACCAGCTAGCAAACGGTTTTACCAGAAAGCAAACGGCTGACGCTTATTTTTTTATTGCTGATTCACGGGCAGGCATACACAATTCATCTTGTTGCCATCTAAGTGAAAACAGGTAGAGACAGAAAAGCCCGTTTGCAATTGAAGAGGAGCAGCGTATTTTGGAGAAGAAGGTGCATCTAAAGTACTTCAGAATTATGTACAGAGGATCTGTGCGCGGGGGGAAACTGTTTGTTACTGTACTTTTTTTCTTACAGGTATTCCTCTTACCCATAAGCTGTAAAAAAGGCGATCCGCTACCGGGAAGTGAGGGCTGGGAATGGGATGGCATTGTGGTAAAAGCAAACCCGAAAGCGGTTACAAAAACAAACGGGCAGAAATTGTATGTGCACTATATGTCGTGGTTCGAGACGCCTCAAACACATCCTGAACGCATATGGGGTTTGCACTGGACAATGGCCAACCGGAACCCCGACATGATCCTGGCCAATGGACGAAGGCAGATCGCTTCTTATTTCTATCCCCTGATCGGTCCCTACGCCAGTTCTGATCCAGATGTGCTCGACTACCATACCCTCCTGATGAAATACACCGGCATCGATGGTGCGATCGTTGACTGGTACGGTTCTCACGAGCTGTTTGATTACCCCCTGATCAGGAGAAACACAGATTCCCTGTTTGATCACCTGCCCCGCGCGGGATTAAAGTTTGCGATCTGTTATGAAGACATGACCCTGCAGCAGGTAAAACAAGCTGAAGGCATGGAACCTGCTGCAGCTGCCAAGCAGGATTTCAACTATCTGCAGGCGCGCTATTTCGGAAGCAGCAATTACATAAAAATAGGAACCCAACCCCTGGTACTTTGTTTTGGTCCGCAGGTATTGCAAACAGAAGCGAGCTGGCAGCAAACCTTTGCCGGACTTGCCACAAAACCCCGCCTGCTGACGCTGTGGGATCTGGGCAGCCTGCCCGGAAGCCAGGGCAGTGGCGAGTTTTCCTGGGTGTATCAATATGATGCCGACTGCCAGTACTTCTACCAGTATAAAGTTCCCCGCTTGGCCACGGCTATTGGCAGCGCTTTTCCCGGCTTTAAATCCTTTTATGCCGAAGGCGGCTGGGGCTCGCCCGTTTTTGAACGCAGCCACAATGGTACGGCAACCCTGCAGCGTACCCTGAACCTTGCCAAAATAAACAATCTCGCCGGCCTGCAGCTTGTTACCTGGAACGATTTCGGAGAAGGCACCATGCTGGAACCGACGCTTGATTTTTCATATAGTTTTCTTGAAGCCATTCAACGCTATGCAGGCGTTCCGTATACAAAGGCTGAGCTGCAGCTGGTGTACAGATGGTATATGCTGCGCAAAAAATATGCTGCCGATGAGCGCATACAAGCCGCCTTGCTGCAGGCTTATTATTTTCTGGTATCGTTGGATGTTGCAAAAGCCAGGTTGATCGTAGAAGCCATCGAGTAGGGAAATTGTTGGGTTCAACAGATTTTTACCTTGTTAACTGCCCTGTTTACATTTGCAGAAATCTTTTTCCATATGAGCAAGCCACGCCAGCTGGAGACGCGGAAACGGATTGCCTTCAGCGACTGCGATCCGTTCCGGCACCTGAACAATGCGCGTTATCTTGATTATTTCCTGGATACAAGGGAAGAGCAGGTAGAAGAATCATACGGCCTTTCGCTGCTTGAATGGGGCGCACGGGGCAAAGGATGGCTGGTGCGCCAGAACCAGATCGCCTACCTGCGACCAGCCAACTACCGCGAAGAAGTCCTGCTGGTCTCGCGGCTGATCCGGTTTTCAGGAACAACCTTGTTGGTAGAAATGCTGATGATGGATGGGTTATGCTCGCACCTGAAAGCTTTTCTTTGGACCCTTCTTACCCATATCAGCATACCCGAAGGCAGAAAGCAGGAACATCCGCCTGAGTTTATGGAGTTGTTGCAGGAAATTGTCTGGGAGGAAGAAGGCATGGAAACAGAAATTTTTGAGAAACGCCTGCAGCAGATGAAAGGTGTTCGTTTATAGCAGCAGGAATTTTATTTATATGGAAGAACCGTTTACACTCCCCGTATCGTACAAAGGCAAAGAACAGGATTACGAAGCCCAGTTGGAATTAAGAGGCTATACCTACCGGATACGTGTAACCGTAGAAGGCCAGGATGTATATTACGAGCGCGACGAAGAAGGCGCATTCCGGGCCATCATTCCAACAGATGCGCCTTCCAAAGAAACCAGGATACCGGAAGCAGGTTTGCTGCAGGCTATTGCGCAAAAGATAAAGGCGGTGCTGGCATAAGTACAATAAACAAGCCAGCGTTCCACTCATCAATTCAGAAACAATGCTGACTGTTTCCTTTCATCGCAAGCGAACCAGTTACAAAAAATTAATTCTGCAAAAATTTGGATTTAACAGTTTTTACTTTACATTTGGTATAGTCTTGATACAATTTCGATAGAAATAATTTATTCTGCTGGGAAGGGATGTTCTGACAAAGCGCTTTCAATTATTCCTTTGAAAATCTTCTTTTAATCACGTTTTCTCCTACCTGTTTTCATTACACTGCTATAATCAGGCATATATACGTTGTAATGACGTTCACCAAGTTCGTATTCCTTCTATGAAATCATAGTTTATACCATAGATTTTTTTCTGGTAATTTTTTCCATTGCACTGTACTTGTACCAGCGCATCAAATTGCTGTATGACGATCAGGTCAACAGGATATGTTATGTCATTTCCATGAAACCGATAGCCGAGATGTTATATGCCATTCACACTTATTCATGAAACTATAAAACCCACATGATGAAAAATCATCCTAGCCATCCGCACACTTCATAAACAATCTTTCCTTACAAAGGCCTTTACTCCATCGCACTTGCAACACACTGCTAACCTGATACACAGGGCTTGTGTTTGCATTACATTACCTAATCATTGCTAAAATTATTTTATGAGAGAACTGTATCTGAAACTATTATTATTTATCCTGTGCTTTTCCTTGACTGGAATCTCTGTTGCGCAAGACACAACTTCAGAAGATGAGATCAAAGAAAAACTGCTGAAGATATATAGTGCTATAAAGAATCCGGAGATTTCTTTTGATAGATTTTATGAAGTCAATGCGCATGTATATGCCAACCAATCAAAGGCAACCGGCACGCCCAGTGTAGCGGCTGCTTTGCCCACTGACACTTATTGCAGTAAAGTACGCAACTACTGTGATGGCGGAACATTTGAAAACGTGACTGCAGTAGATCAGAACCTGTATACCGGATCTTATGGATTGTGGTCTGGATATATTGGTCAGCCAATCAACCTGTATCCCAACCCGTTTACATTAACATACGGCTTTGTTCAAGGAGGCTTGGACCTCTCCACTTCCCATCAAACAATTGTAAACAAATCTGCAGGTACCGACCCTACGACCGGCATCTCTCTTGTGCCCGGCAATGGCATGAATCAATCGCTCAGGCTCGGCAACCGGGTAGATGGTTACGGAACTGAAATGATTGGCAAGACAATTACAGTAAATGCGGATGAAACAATTTTGAACTTCTGGTATGCAGTTGTTTTTGAGGATCCTGGTCACCCTGTTGTAGATCAACCGGCATTCAGCGTCCGCGTATATGACTGCGCTACCGGCTCAGAGCTATCCAATGTCTGCAATCTGGGAAACAACAGCAACATTGCTGTTTCCAATGCCAACAACCCGTTTTTCAAATCATTGAACAATGGAGCAATTGCTTACCGCGACTGGACGAAGGCACAGATCAACCTGTCTGCGCACATCGGGAAAACTGTAACCATTATTTTTACAAACAAGGATTGCGGACAAGGAGCACATTGGGGCTATACTTATTTGGACAATCTTTTTTCGGATAGCAAATGTGTCATTCCAGACCCGGGTGGCGATGTTATTACAAGCGGTGATGTAAATCTGGATACGCTCCACACATCTACTTGCGGCACTGGCAATATCTGTGTAAAGTACAAATTGCCATTTACCGTTTCCAGTACAGGGGTAACTACTTTTGGTTATGATACTATACTGTTAAGTATTTATCAGAACAGCACTTTAATAAGAACAATAACAAGTCCAAGAATTTCGACTTATACGCCAGACTCCACCTACTGCTTTGGTATTGATCCTGCTTCTCTTGGCATCAATACTGCTTTGGGAGGTTTTGACTATGCTATAACCGGTAAATTTACCGCAAGCACCGGATTTATCCTGGCTCCAATCACCAGGCTCAATCCACCAACAGGACGAATATCCGGCGTTAACAACGATTATCTCGTCACCTGCCCGAGCATTTACTACTCCAAACCCGTTGGTGACCTGCACAGCATGGCAAGCTGGGGGTTGAATCCGGATGGCAGTGGCGCCAATCCGCCTGATTTCGGGGCTGGTAAAACCTTTGTGCTGGCGAACCGTGCCGGCAGTTACCAGCTTACAGCAAACTGGACGGTTGGCGGCATCTTGACCATTAACGGAGGAAGCGTATTACAGATCGGCAACTATACGCTTGCTATAGCGGACCGGGCAGGTACAGGACTTTTTGGGGGAACCATCAACTCTAACCTTATCGTAAATCAGCCGGTAGGTGGGGGAACTCCCCTGGGCTTCGCAGCCGGTGCCAATAATCTCAACAATTTGGGTATTGCTTCTTCGGCCACTACCACACTCACATCATCACTCAATCTGTATGGAGTACTCACTGTGCAAAGCGGAACGTTCAGCACAGGGAATGTTCTCACCTTGAAAAGCACAGCCACCAACACTGCCCGTGTGGCACCGGTAACTGGTACGATCACCGGCACAGTTACAGTAGAACGTTACATACCTGCCCGCCGTGCCTGGAGGATGGTGAGCGCACCGGTAGGTGGCTCTCAAACCATTAATAGTGCCTGGCAGGAAGGCGCTACTACTTCTTCCGCAAACCCTGATCCAAGTCCCGGTTATGGCACGCATGTTACAGAAGGCGCTGCTGTCAACGGATGGGATCACAATCCGCTTACAGCCATGATTTCGATAAAGAGGTATGTGAGCGCTACAGACACATGGAACCCGCTTGCCAATACAAATGCGACTGCAGTGGGCACGGAAGCCTACCTCTTGTTTGTAAGAGGCGACAGATCCATTCCGCTCGGACTTAACACGGTTCCGGCAAACAATACTACCCTGCGCGCTACCGGGGCACTTAAAACAGGCGACCAGACCTTCACCGTTAACGCGACAGGTTTCACAGCCATCCCCAATCCATTCGCTTCACCCATCAACTTCGCTACGATCACCAGGAACAACGTACAAAACAACTTCTATCTTTGGGATCCGAAACTGGGTGGCGAGTATGGTGTAGGTGCTTATGTGCTCCTAAGCTACAATGGCAGCTCGTATGATGTAATCCCTGCCTCTGTTAGTCCGGAAAGTCAATACATTCAGTCTGGACAAGGCTTCCTGGTTCACTCCACAGGATCGGCCGGAAGTCTTGTAATCAAAGAGGCTGATAAATCCGCCACGGCTGCTGCCGATGTATTCAGTGTAGGCGGCTCCAGACGAACCGGTAACGGAACGCCTTTTGCCGATGTCCCCCTCTCATCCACGACACCCGGCCTGCGGATCAACCTGCAGTCGTTCAACAAGGATAATACCATCTCCCTGCTGGATGAAGTCTTTTCTTCCTACGGAGACAATTTCTCTGACAAGGTCGACAACCTGGATGCCCAAAAAATTCCCAATGTGGAAGAAAACCTGGCCATCATCAGAGATAAAAGTATGCTGATGGTAGACAGGAGCCGCGCACTGGAAGAAAACGATCTAATCCAGCTCCAGCTCTGGCACACAACAGCCAAACCTTATGTACTGGAATTCAACCCGGTTGGTTTAAATACTGCCATGTCGAAGGCATACCTGGTTGATCATTATCTGAAGACAAGCACGCCCATCGACTTGCACAAGGTATCACAGATTTACTTCAACATAAACGCCGACGCTGCTTCTGCCAACCCGGAACGGTTTACCATTGCGTTCAGGGAAGGCTCCGATGCGCCGATCGCCAATGGCAAAATGGACATCATGACGTATCCCAATCCGGTAAGCGGAAAAAACATCCGGCTTTTGTTCAACAACCAGCCACAGGGAACGTATAAGGCAGAACTGGTGAATGGTTTAGGGCAAGTTGTTCACAGGGAACAGATACAGCACGGCGGCGGATCGTCTATCCAGCACATTCAGCTCGCGAACACACCGGCATCCGGCATATACTTGTTGAACATTACAAATTCGGGCATCAAAAAGACTTTAAAAATTGTTGTTAACCAAGCACGCTGATATGTAAATACCAATACCCAAAGGAGTTTACATAGTTGATATGTAAATTCCTTTGAGTACATTTCAACACATTCATTCACATCACCAACACTTATAACTTATGACACTTAAATCTTACTTTTCCTGCCTTGCCGTCTTCTGTATGATGTTAGTTCTTACCTTCCTTCCTTCACTCCTTTGGGCTCAGCCCGGTGGCGGTGGCCCTGATCCGGATCCATCGGTGCCATTGGATGGAGGTGTAAGCCTGCTGGTAGCAGCAGGTGTAGGCTATGCAATCAAGAAAGCTCATGACAAAAGAAAAGAAACAAAAATGGGCACACAGGAAGAAAAATAAAAGTTTCTCCTGTTCTTTAAACAGGATCGTATATCAAGCTATGCAAAGCCTTCAGCCTGATCTTACCTGGCGTAAATGACGACATCTATTTGAATTTGACACTACACTTTTCTGAGAAGCTGCAGCAAACCCGCTTACCTGGTTAAGCGGGTTTGCTTTTCTGACTGGATAAATTCCACAGAACGCAAAAACCTTCCTGCAGTTTCTGTCCGTGTGCTGGCAATATCTTTAGTTTGTAACCTCCTGAAAGGGATTGAATCCACCCGATTTGTATATCCAGCAAAACCTGAACTCCTTTTTACAGGTCCGGTGCAAGCCTGCTGCTGCCTTCTTTGCGCTTGCTAAGCTTATAATAAAAAAAGATCATCATGATGATAAACGAATAAACGATCAAGTTAAACAAAGCATGGCTGTCCATCCATCTCTCCGTATTCCACCGCTTCACGATTGATACTATCAGTAATGCCACTCTACAGCAATTCAGAAACCACAAAAAAACAATTCCTCCCACTGACCAGATCAGCTTCTTTTGCCAGCTGTTATTATGAGCAAGTATAAAAGCAACCCAAAAGCTCATGACCCCGTAGCCCAAACACGCAAGATCGACAAATACACCGTGGCCATTCTGCAGTTTCAGCCGATATGGATCGGCGACGTATGAATCTAACCCGTAGAGATGATCCAGAAAATTGGCTGTGTGTAATATAGACGCTCTGAGCAGAGAAAAATAATTCAGGTGCTGATCGAAGAAGCTGCTGTAGATATAGCCTCTGGCATCGATAATTGAGATATAAAACACATTGAAATAATAAATCCCTCCCATCAGCACAATAAATTTCAGAAAGAATACCACGTCTACATACTTGGAAAGACTGCTACCAGCTAGCTTGGAGATATACGTTTGGGCTGCTTTTGTATGCATCACTTGTTTTTAAGACGGATGATCGGTAAGCTGTTTTAATTAACTTACTGGTAAAATTCTGCAAACGACAGGTTTGCGCTCACATCATTTGAGCCAATCGATCTGAGCAAACCATAGGACAGCTGAATTATTGCAAATAGAATTTGTTGCCAAGTGTAGCGGATATGTATCAATAGTAAAAATATAAAATTCTATTTTGTGAGATGAAAAATCTTTTTACTTTTGCCCTATGATCACAAACATTCATACACATCATACACGCCAACCCGGAACAGGGCTGCGTATTGTTGTGCATGAAAACGGAGACTAGATAATTTTCACTTAGCATAACTTTTTAGCAGCCCTTCGATTTTTTCGAAGGGCTTTTTGTTTTGCGGAAGTGAAGAATAGTCCGGTTTTGCATACAGGCAGTGCGGCACTCTTTGACAGTGCAGGAAGAGGTTCGAGTCCTCTAACCGGAACGGTGTATGAAGCATTAAGGTGATGCGCCCCACTGTGAATGGGGAGAACCCGGATCGTTCCCGGTCATACGCCCCCTCCTTCTTAGCTCAATTTGGATAGAGCGTCCGTCTACGAAACGGAAGGTTACAGGTTCGACCCCTGTAGAAGGAACTTTGTGATAGATACTGAAAGCAGCGGATCTGTTGCTATGCGATTGAACATCCGTATGTGGCGGCATGAACAACTGCGTCCTTTACACAGGAAGTTCCGGTGTAGCCTTCAGCATATTCTTCTATAGCCTGTAAAACTTCTACAGGTATCATGATACTGTGATTTAATTGTTTTCTATACGCAACATCCGCACCAGGCCGGCGCGGATGTTAGGTCCTGCAAATATACAGACGGATAAGACCGGGTAATGTGTACAGCTGGAATACATACATCTGCCGGAGTAAAAACGATTTTTATAAGATACTATTTGAGTAAATTCCTATATTACAGTATCCAAAACCGTTTCCGAGGTGATCCGCTCTGCTGTCATCCAATTAAGTTTGCTGGAATTTTTTTTCTGGTTATCGCCTTTGGTCCTCTCTGTACAACTTCACGCGCAACAACACCAATTGAAATTTGATCCCTTTACAGTGCAGGAAGGCCTGCCTTCATCTTATGTACTGGATATGAAACAGGATAGCCAGGGATATATCTGGCTGGCCATGCAGGATGGCCTGGTGCGTTATGATGGCTACGACATGAAAGTGTACAGGCCGGCCATGAACAAAACATCGATAAATTATTTCATAGCCCGCAGCCTGATAATAGACAAAAACAAATCTTTATGGGTAGCATTGGATGGTATTGGCATCTCGCGGTATAACCGGCTGACCAATGATTTTACACAGTATGCGTATCCGCAGGAGGGCCCCAACAAGCAGGTTTTTGTTTCTCACTTTGAAGCAGCAGACAGTGAAGGGAATCTGTGGCTCATCGGGCACAATATCTCGGAAAGAAAAACCGGCCGGTCTGTTCTCCGGTTCAATACGGTGAGCAGCCGATTTGAAACGTTTGACAGTTACCGGCAAGGAACGCATTACCTCGATCTTGGAGATGAAAAGACGCTATACGCAGGATCAGGTAACCGTATATGGCTGGGCACCGACAAAGGCTTGTATTTATTCAACAGGGCAAAAAAATTATTTTCTCCGGTTCCGGTCACAACAGACACCGCACGGCCGATCCTTATAAACAAAATATATGAAGCCCCCGCTGAGCCCGGCATCCTGTGGCTGTCTGGCCAGGATGCCGCATCGGGACAATACCGGATCATCCGCTTTGATATAAAAAACGAAGCCTTTTCAAACTACGCCGATGGTGCCAGCCTGCCGCTTCTGCAGAAAGGCGGCGTGGTCCACATGCATGAAGACAAACAACACAGGCTTTGGTTTGCCACCAGTGCAGGGCTTATCCGCTTCGATCACCAAACCGGCAGCTTCGATAGCTATCAGCCTGTTGATTCTGTGAACCGAACGGATAACAGGATCGAGAAGATTGTAGAGGACCAGGCAGGTTTGCTGTGGTTGGAAAACAAGTCATTATTTTTATCTTTTGACCCCGGTAAGCACCAATTTCAACGCTATGCATCGAACCCGGAATACCTTTCCGGTTTAAGCGGAGATGCAGCAAGCATCTTCATAGACAGCACCGGGTTGTTATGGACACATCACGCCATTGGCGTAATCGGCAAGCGGAACAAGCTCTCCGGCTCATTCTATATCAAAACAAGAAACGGCGACGATACGACCGGTTATCCTGCGGGATATACCGACAAGATCATGTATGCAGGTGATGGCGCTGTTTTCATTGTAAACAAACTGGGTATTTATAAGTGGAAACCGGGCAGCGATCAAATCAAACTGGTCATTAAAAATACTGATCCCAAAAATCGTTCAGGGGAATGGGTGATGGTGGGCAGGGACAGCAATTTCTATTTTATCAACAGGATGCACGTAGAGGTGTACAATACCCGTACATACAAGCTCAGCGCCTATCCGCTTGGCTTCGAGCGTACTGACAAACGTCCTGATTATATATATTCAGCAGAACAGGTAACGGCTATAAAACAGGATCATACAGGGCTTATCTGGATCGGAACGAATGACAATGGGATCTGTGCATTCAATCCGGCCCATCACACGTATACCTGGTACACATCTTTCAGCAACCGGGAAGGCTTCAACCTCCAGGTTGAAAAGAGGACTATATGGGTGCGCGATATTCTGGAAGACAAAAACGGGACGATCTGGATAGGTACAGGCGGCGTGGATGAAAAAGAAGGGTTGTTCCGGGTCGACCGCAATACCGGGAAAGTTGTGTCGCCCCTGAAAGGCTCCACATCTGCAGTGGGAGATGTATTGTGCCTGTTTGAGGACAAAAGCGGAAGGCTATGGGTAGGCACCACCCACAACGGTGTGTACGAGTTCGACCGCACAAGCGGCCGGTATGTCCGCCATTTCGATGAAACCAATGGCCTGCTGTTCAATCATGTCCGGGGGATCAGCGAAGACGGCAGCGGATCACTCTGGATTGCTTCCAGCCGCGGATTGTCCTGCCTGCAACCAGCCAGCGGGAAGATAAAAAATTATGGGCTGAACGACATCCTGCCAGGCAGCCATAACCCCATCTTCCGGAACGCTCTGTTGTATACAAACGGTTTGATGATTCTCGGTCTCGAAGATGGGATCGCCTGGTTTGATCCAAAAGATTTGGTACCTGATCCCCACCTCCCTATCGTGCACATAGAACAGATCGGCTCCAGCAATCCGCGCTCAGCATCCGACAGCGTCACCAACCGCTTTACCTTTGGTCTCCAACAGCTCGAGCTACCCTGGAACCAGAACCGGATCAGCTTCAGGTATGTAGCGCTTCATTATGTAAATCCATCCCAAAACAAATATGCTTACTTCCTGGAAGAATACGACAAACAATGGGTACAGGCCGGAACCCAACGCAGCGTCACTTATACCAACCTGCCTCCGGGAACTTATACTTTTCGTGTGCGTGCCTGCAACAGCGACGGCGTGTGGAACAACAGGGGCGACAGTTTTACCTTCACGATCCTCTCTCCGTGGTGGCAACGCTGGTGGGCGTGGGCGCTCTATGTTGCTGTAGCTGCCGGTGCCGTATATGCATTTACTGCTTTCCGTGCGCGCCAGCTGATCAAGGAAAAGCAATTGCTGGAGGAAGGGATCAGCCAGCGCACCGCCCAGCTTAGCCGGGCCAACAGGGAACTGAGCGAACACCAAGAACAGATCATCCGCCAACGCGACCAGCTCACCCAAACCGTTACCGAACTCAAGGCTACCCAGCAACAGCTTATCCAGTCCGAAAAGCTCGCCTCGCTGGGAGAGCTTACGGCAGGCATTGCGCATGAAATCCAAAACCCGCTCAACTTCGTCAACAACTTCTCTGAAGTAAGCAAAGAACTTGTTGATGAAATGCAGGCTGAGCTGAAAGTCGGCCATCCCGAGGAGGCAGAAGCGATTGCAGGCGACATCAAGCAAAACCTGGAAAAGATCCATCACCACGGAAAGCGCGCAGATGCCATTGTCAAGAACATGCTGCAGCATTCCCGCAACAACAGCGGTGAACGCCGGCCTACTGATATCAATGCCCTGGCTGATGAGTACCTGCGGTTAAGTTATCATGGACTGCGGACAAAAGACAAATCTTTCAACGCTGCCATGACCACGCATTTTGCACAAGACCTTCCCAAAGCCAATGTAGTGCCGCAGGATATAGGCCGGGTGCTGCTCAACTTGTTCAGCAACGCTTTTTATGCCGTCAACAAAAAAAGACAGACGGCAAACGCTGACTACAAACCGGAAGTAACAGTAAGTACTGCATTTCGGAATGGACAGGTGAGCATTGGCGTGAAAGACAACGGTACGGGTATACCCGATGCCATCAAAGACAAAGTGCTGCAGCCTTTCTTTACTACTAAGCCCACAGGAGAGGGAACAGGCCTTGGCTTGTCGCTAAGTTATGATACGGTCGTTAAAGGACATGGCGGCACCCTGAAGATAGACAGCCAGGAAGGGGCATACACGGAGTTTGTAATTACGTTGCCGCTATAAAACAAAAAGACATAACCCGAAAGCATGAAAATACTGGTCGTAGACGATGAAGCAGATGTGCAACCGCTTTTTTCGATGCGCTTCCGCAAAGAGATCCGCAGCCATGAACTGGAATTTGATTTTGCGCTGAGTGGTGCAGAAGCACTGGAATACCTGAAGCAAAAACATTCCGAAGTTGTACTCATCCTTTCAGACATCAACATGCCCGGCATGAGCGGCATTGAGCTGTTGCATTCTATCCGCCATGAATATGGCACCGCCAAACCGGTGATCATGATGGTAACGGCCTATGGCGATGAGGAGAACCGCCGGCAGGCGACGCAAAACGGCGCCAATGATTTTCTGACCAAACCCCTCGACTTCAACCTGCTTAAGGAAAAACTTAAAACACTCCCGGCGTAATGGCAAAGATCCTAGTGGTTGACGATGAAGCCGATCTGGAACTGCTTATCAAACAAAAGTTCCGGCGCAAGATCAGGGAAAACAAGTATGAATTTGTATTTGCCCAGAACGGAGAACAAGCCTTGGAGCAGGTAAAGCAACACCCTGACCTGGCGATCGTCCTGAGCGATATCAATATGCCCGTGATGGACGGACTTACCCTGCTCAGCCGGCTCCCGGAAGCCAATCCCCTGCTTAAAGCCGTGGTGGTATCAGCTTATGGCGACATGCAAAACATCCGCACCGCCATGAACAGGGGCGCCTTTGATTTCGTGTTCAAGCCGGTCGATTTTGAGGACCTCGACCTGACGATGGAAAAGACCCTCCACCATGTGCGGCAAATGCATGAAACCCTGCAGGCGATCAAGGAAAACAATATCTTGAAAATGTACGTGGACGAGAACGTCCTGAACTTCATGACCCATCCCGAATTTGAACAGGACCTCCTGCACAACGAGGCCGTGGAAGCAACGGTCGTTTTTATCGACATCTGCGGTTTTACTTCTCTCACAGAACAGGTGCCGGCCAATACGGTGGTGAACCTGCTCAACGGCTTGTTTGACAGCATTGTAAAACAAATCATTGACCAGGCAGGACAGGTAGATAAATTTATGGGGGATGCGGTGATGGCCGTATTCAGGGGCAACTATCACCTGGAACGCGCCATCGATGCTGCGCTGGCAGTGAGGGAACAGCTGAACAGCACCGAAGCCATTACGATGGGTGACAAGATTTTTCAGCCGCGGGTTTCTATCGGCATCAACTCCGGCGAGGTGGTGTCCGGCAACATCGGTTCTGTTTCCTTAAAGCGGTTAGACTACACCGTAATAGGCGATGCGGTCAATGTGGCACAGCGGCTCCAGGCGATCGGCAAGCCGGGGCAGATTGTAATCAGTGAGGCTGTATACGAAAAAGCCCGGGAGGCATTCAGCTGTGAAAAGATCGGCGAGGTGGCTCTTAAAAACAAGGCGAAGCCTGTTACCATTTATGAAGTGCTGGCTTAGGTACTGCCAAGAAAGTCTGTGGGTCAGACTGATCTTTTGTTAGCATGTACATGGTCGATCTATCCAGCTGGTTTACAAACAACATCAACAGGCCAATGAAAACTTTTCTGCTTTCCTTCTCCCTGCTACTCTTGTTTCAAACAAAATCTTTTTCACAGAAAGATTTACCACCGGTGTTTGAAATAAATACGGATACCGGAGCATACCTCAGACTGTCCTATACAAATTGGCAGTATTTACTCGAGAAAGATCAGCCACTTACAATCAGGGATGTTACAAGCCCCCGGTTTTCATCACAGTTCACCAGCCCGGATTCACCGTTCACAAAGACCGGTATCCGGGGAACAGTATGGATCCGCTATCACGTCAGGAACAACCTTCCCAAACCCCTTGCGATAACCCTTCCGCTCGAAGGCACAAAGGCAGATTTTTACATTTCCGAAAAACCGGGCACCTGGAAGCATTACCTGACCGGCTACGATGTAGCTTGGAGCAAACGGGACGGACTGAAAGGGCTGGTTCAAATACCTTATACGATCAAAGCTAAAGGTGAAATAACGGTGTACCAGTCCCATAACAATGGCGTGCTTGATATTTACAGCCGTTTTTTTGTCGGAATAAAAAACCAGGTCCTGGCCGAATATTATGCGAAGAACGGTGACCGGTATGCACCCAGTATGAGCCTGACCCTCCTCACCGGCTTTTTTTTATTTGCCGCCATTTTTAATTTTTTCTTTTACTATACGGTCCGAGAAAGGGTGTACCTGACATACAGTATCCTGCTTTTCCTAAGCGCCCTGTTTTCACCCCCCCTGTTTGATTTGATCCTGAGAGAAGCTCAGCAATACAGAGAGCTTGTGGTGACAGTTTCCCGCGCCTTTCTCGGTTATCTGGTTGTGCGCAGTATTTTGGATTTCCTGCACGCATCCCAAAACCATCCAAGGTGGAACAGGTGGTTGTCAAAAGCCTATAGATTCTTTATGATCTACATTGCAGGGGGCTATATCTATTCCTTTTGGGACAAAACCGGTCAATCAACGCCTGCAAAAATTTTTATAGGCTTTGGCCTTGTACTGTTAACATTTATTTTTACGGGATTCGCCGTAATAATCATCACAGATCTTTTCCGGAAAAGGCGCGCAAGCCGGCTGTTCAGCCTGGCCGTTACTCCTTTTTTGCTTTATTTGGTTTGCCAAATACTTCTGGGCCTGTTTAAGGAAAAGAGTATACCTTATTTGTATGAAGCTTCTATCATCTGGGCGATCACGATCCTCTCATGGTCACTTTTTGATCGCTTCAAAGGCCTGTTGCACGAGAATGCCCAACAGGCATTGGAAAGGGAACGCCTGCTCAGGGAAAAGGAAGAAGAGCGCAGCCAGCTGATCACCCGGCAAAACGAGCTGCTGGAACAACAGGTAAGGGAAAGAACGGCAGAACTGTCTCAATCCCTGGCTGAACTCAAACAAACGCAATCTCAACTTATCCAATCAGAAAAACTGGCTTCTCTCGGAGAACTCACGGCCGGCATCGCCCATGAGATCCAAAATCCGCTCAACTTTGTCAACAACTTCTCTGAAGTAAGCGTTGAGCTAATTGATGAAATGCAGACTGAATTGGATGCCGGCAACAGGGAAGAGGTGGAGGCAATTGCAGGCGACATCAAGCAAAACCTGGAAAAGATCCATCATCACGGCAAACGCGCAGATGCCATCGTCAAGAACATGCTGCAGCATTCACGCAACAACAGCGGCGAGCGCCAGCTTACGGATATCAACACACTGGCGGATGAATACCTGCGGCTGAGCTACCACGGCCTGCGGGCAAAGGACAAGTCTTTCAATGCATCGCTTACAACCAGCTTCCAACCCGGCCTCCCGCAGGCAAGCATCATTCCGCAGGATATGGGCCGGGTGCTGCTCAACTTATTCAACAACGCTTTTTATGCCGTCAATCAGAAAAGCAAAACAGCGCCCGCTGATTACAAACCCGAAGTGATTGTTGCTACGGCTGCAATTGAAAAACAAATACAGATCAGTATAAAGGACAATGGAACAGGTATTCCGGAGAGCATAAAAGAAAAAATACTGCAACCATTCTTCACAACCAAACCCACGGGAGAAGGAACCGGCCTGGGTTTGTCATTAAGCTACGACATCGTGGTAAAGGGACATGGAGGCACCCTCCGGATCAACAGCAAAGAAGGAGCATATTCGGAATTTATTATTACCCTGCCGGCATAATGGTACAAAGGAAAGCAGCAGAGGCCTTGTTCACGAATCCGGCAGCAGCATGTTTGATCTCGCCCACCCATCATAGGAAGCAGTGAGGAGATAAACAATTCACCGGCCGGCTTGTAATACCAGAAAAACAAACATGGAAGGTCCGGCTCTTACCCTGCTGAAAGAAGAAGCACACGCGTTTATCGGCAAAAAGATCGTTGAAGCCAGCGGCAGCAGCAAGGTTGATTGGGACACGCTGGCCGGACAGCAGCTCCGGCAACTGCAAAGCTGGGGCAAGCATTTCCTGTTGGTGCTTGACAACTGCACCATCCGCATTCATTATCTTATGTTTGGCAATTATTACCTCAACAGCCGCCATCCCGACAAAACGCCCAAGCTCTCGCTTCAATTTAATGACGGCAGCGAATGGAACAATTACAACTGTGCCGTGCGCATCCTGCCAGAAACCGACATGAGCAGGCTCTATGATTTCAGCACCGACATCATGGATGAAAGCTGGAATGCTGCCAAAGCAAAGGCCAAGCTCAAAAACCATCCCGGCATGCAGGTCTGTGATGCCCTGATGAACCAGGACATTTTCGCCGGCGTCGGCAACGTGATCAAGAACGAAGCCCTGTTCCGCATCGCGGTGCAGCCGGAAAGCCTGGTAGGCGCCCTGCCACCCCGCAAGCTCACCGAACTGCTCCGGGAAGCCCATACTTACAGCTATGATTTTTACCGCTGGCGCAAAGAAGGCGTCCTGCGCAAAAAATACTGCGTACACCAGCGCAAGTACTGTCCAACCTGCGACACCCTGCTGGTGAAAAAACCGACCGGCGAACTCCAGCGCAACAGCTTTTACTGTCCGGTGGATCAGGTGTTGTATACGTAGATCAGCGCGCGCATGTTTGAGAATAGGTTTTTCTTGAAAAAGTCTGATAAAAAAATTTTATTACTTCAACCCCTCCAGCTGCTTGTTAAAATCATGCTGCAGATCCTCATGCAGGCTGCCGATAGCAGCTGCAATCTTTTTCAGCTGGCCGAAGTATAAATTGGCGAGGGCATTGCTTTTGCGGAAGGGGATTTGCCGCTCGTGCAGGCTGGAACAAAAATAGAGCAGCACCTCTGCTTCGGCGGCTTTGGATGCGGCAAAGCGGAGGTGTTTGTTGACCTCGCGCAGCAGCTTGCGCAAGTTTTTTTTGAGGATGTAAAGATTGTTTTTGTTTGCTGCGGCCAGTCCTTCATCAATTACAGCTTTTAGCTGCTGGATATAACCGGCAAGGTCATGCGCTTCGAAGAGCAAAAAGGTGAGCAGCTCTTTGTTTTCTTTTTTGGCCCGGGCAAGCCGCAGGCAAAGCTCCAGTACCTCCGCCGGGGGAAGGGCTTTCAGCTCCTGCTTGATCTCTGCCATGCTTGCCACTCTCATTTTACAAATATCGCGCAAGCCGGCCAAGCTGCAAACTCCCAGCTTGCAGCCCCTCCCATCTTCCTTTAAAACCCTGTTGTTGTATCAACCGGCTGGATTAGCTTTGCATCCTCAATGAATGCGATGACTATGAAAAGAGTTGTTGTTACAGGCATAGGCGCACTGACACCGATCGGCAATACCTTTCCTGAATTTCAAAGGGCCCTGCTGGCCGGACAAAGCGGCGCTGCTCCCATTACCCGGTTTGATACCAGCAAGTTTAAAACCCGGTTTGCCTGCGAACTGAAAGGGTTTGATCCGCTCCAGTACCTGGACAAGGCGGAAGCGCGCAAGCATGACCTTTTTACCCAGTACGCGCTGATTGCCGTGCAGGAAGCCATCACCCATGCGCAGATCAACTTTGAATCGCTGAACCGGAACCGGATCGGGGTGATCTGGGGTTCCGGTAACGGGGGTATGGGAACCTTCGAAGAACAGGTAACCGAATTTGCACATGGCGATGGCACGCCACGGTTCAGTCCATTTTTCGCCGCCAAGATCCTGCTTGATATTGCCCCCGGCGTGATCTCGATAAAATGGGGTTTAAGAGGCCCGAATTTTACCACCGTATCGGCCTGCGCCACTTCCAATACCGCCATCATTGATGCGTTTAACTATATCCGTTGGGGAAAGGCAGATATGATCATCAGCGGCGGCTCGGAAGCGCCTATCATTAAAAGCGCGGTTGGCGGGTTCAATGCAGCCAGGGCCCTTTCTACCTACAATGAAAATCCCGCCATTGCCTCCCGTCCCTTTGATGTAGCCCGCGACGGCTTTGTAATGGGCGAAGGTGCCGGTGCCCTGATCCTGGAAAGCCTGGATCATGCCCAGCAAAGAGGAGCGCCCATCCTCGCGGAAATAGTTGGCGGCGGCATGGCAGCCGATGCCTATCACCTTACCGGTACGCACCCCGACGGGGAAGGCGCTTACCTGGGTATGCTGGCCGCCCTCGATGATGCCGGCATTGCACCCGCACAAATCGACTACTTAAATGCGCACGCCACCTCTACCCCCATGGGAGACATCAGCGAGCTAAAAGCCATCGGGCGGGTATTTGGTCCTGAAGCGCGGCTGGCCATCAGTGCTACCAAATCAATGACGGGCCACCTGCTCGGTGCAGCCGGTGCAGTAGAAGCCATCGTATGCATCATTGCCGTGCGCGACAACATCATTGCACCTACCATCAACACACAAACTATTGAACCGGACTGGGCCGGCAAGTTCAACATCATAACCGGTGAAGCAGTAAACGCGGAGGTCAATTATGCCATGAGCAACACCTTTGGCTTTGGTGGACATACGGCTACTTCCATATTCAAGAAGTTTACCGGCTCCTGATACACAGCTGTTTTGTTTTTATCAAAACTTCACGACTTCCCAGTATGCTCTTTTCGGCTTTCCGTTCCGGTCAAATAGCAGCGGGTAATCTTTGCGGCCGCGGACGGGGAAATTGTCGAGCCAGCTGGAACGGTCAGAGATGTTCCAGAAGGTAACACCGGAAACGGTTTTGCGGTATTTGCGGAAAAGTTCAAAAGCCATTTTGTAGACTTCCAACTGCTGCTCCTCTTTTTGGGGCGTGAAGCTGGTGTCGGCGTCTTCTGCCCTTCTTGCACGGGCAGTGTGTTCCTTTGGGTATACGGAAATGTCCAGTTCGGTGATCTGCACTTTTAATCCCAGGTCGGCGAAGCGGCGCAGCGTGCTGTCGAGTTGTCCGCGCGAAGGTTCGTTCACAGCCCAATGTGCCTGCAAGCCCACACCATGGATGGGCACGCCCTTGTCTTTCAAACTTTTTACGAGGCGGTAGATTTTATCCCGTTTTACCGGACTGATCTCGTTGTAGTCGTTGTAAAAAAGCAGGGCCTGCGGATCGGCTTCATGTGCATACTGGAATGCTTTTTCAATGTATTCCTCCCCGCAGATCTGGTACCAGGGAGACGGACGCAGGTATTCATCAGGCTTGTCGGAAATGGCTTCGTTCACTACGTCCCAGGCATATATCTTTCCCTTGTACCGGCCAACAACTGTGCTGATATGATCTTTCAGCCGGTGCAGCAACATCTCTTTGCTCACCGTATTGCCGTTGTAGGTAAACAGCCAGTTCGGCACCTGGTTGTGCCAGCAAAGGTTGTGGCCCCTTACGCGCACCCCGTTTCGATCAGCCCAGGCCATGATAGAGTCTGCATCCCGCCAGAAATACCTTTCTTCCTGCGGATGGATGGGCCCCATCTTCATCGCATTCTCCGGCGTAAGGCTATTGAATTGCTGGCGGATCAGGTCTGCATCCGCACTCCGCAGGGCATAGGGCGAAACGGCCACGCCCACGGGAAAGTAAGCGGCATAATAATCTTTTAGTCCCTTGCCGGAATTGACCGCACTGCCTCCTTGCACTTTTTTGTTTGTATGGCAGGATAACAGCAGGAAAAAGCAAGCGATAGACAAAAATCGGTTAACCATGACTGTAAGTATAATTTCAATAAAATCTGTTTTCGGCAGAAATAGTCCTTTTTATTTTTGGTTGTTCACCGCTGTTTCAGGCGGTCCCAGATAGCTGGCCCCTGTACCACCGAAATCAACGACGAGTTTTTGCAGGACAATAGCCGGTGAAATCATCCAGTATTTGAGGACATGCCGTTGCCCCGTTCCAATTGTATGCGTTGATCTTTTTACGATGATATTGTTCGCCACCCAGCCTTCCCAGGTTCTGTTGTTATTGTCTTCCTTGTTCAGGCTAAAGATCTGAGGCGTCTCTCCATCTATTGAAACCGCATACTTCAATCCTTCATCCTGGTGAAGATTAAGCGTGGGAGAGAAATAAAGCTGTACCTGCACGGTTCCACTGTCGCGAGTAAAGAAAACCCATTCCACATGGGGAGAGGCGGCGCTTAACTGTACTGTTGCTGTTACGGGAAACGTGCTGATGCCGGAGCCTTCCCGGCCGATGTCAGGAATGACCTTCCACTTTATCTCTGTGCTCACGGCACGCGTCCAGTGTGCCGCTTCCATAGAAACATACTTATCTGTTTTGTAAAAAACAGGCCCCTTTTCAGTGGCTGCTTTATCAGTCTTCGGTATCCTGTAGCCGTGCAGCGTGCCTACTGTATCAGCCCGTACTGCCACATCCAGTGCAGAATCCTTGGATACATATTTTACTTCCGGCATCTTGTTCACCGGCGGTTGCTGCCAGTAAGTGTAACCAATATGTGTTTGGTCCATCATATGGTTCCACTTTCCATTTTGTATACTATGGTACTGAACGGCAATCAGAGAATCATTCCGGTAAAGCTCCTTTGCTTTATCAGCCCATACATTTGCTGCCGGCGATTTATTGGCGGCCTCGTACCTGTTCATGGCTACGCTCCAGTAAAGTTCCTGCAGGTTGGTCAGGGCTTTCAGCGGATGGAGAACCAGCTCAAAATAAGCATCCTTGTACCCATCTGGCAACAAGCTGTTTACTCTTTCTGCCTGTTTTAGCAGCTGGTTGTATTCTTCCACTACCCTGTTCGCCTCCCCATAATCTGTCAAACTGTACGTATTCGCATCCAGCAGTTCCGGCTTTCTCCTTGCACTGTATTGCGCATACTTCCGCATGATATCGCCGATCTCTTTTGCATGCGCCGCGCCAAACTGGTCCCCCGCCCATTGCGTATAGTAATCACGCAGGTTGTCTTCGTTCCACTTCTTTGTATTCCAGGCATAGTCCAGAAAAAAAGAAATCGGAAATTCCATGGGCTTCAGGTCACCGACATTGACGATCCAGATCCTGTCTACTCCATATTCATACGCCAAATGCATTTGTTCCCATACGCGGGAAATATTATTGGTGTTGATCCACTTGTAATTGCGCGGACCGCCTACATAATCAAAATGATAGTAAATGCCGTAGCCGCCGCTCCGGGGTTTGTCTGTAAGACGGGGCAGCTTGCGCAGGTTGCCCCAGTTATCATCGCTGAGCAGCAGGGTCACGTCATCCGGTACGCGCATGCCCTTGTCGTAGTAGTCCTGCACTTCCTTGTACAGGGCCCAGAGCTGGGGTGTTTGGGCGGCCGGCTTGCCCGTTACCTCTTCGATGATCTTTCGCTGGTCGGCCACGATCTTTTCAAGCAGCCCGATGGCCGTACCCTGGGTCATGGGCATGTCGCCATCGCCGCGCATGCCGATCGATACAATGCTTTCGCGCCGGCCCATGTTCTCGATGCCCTTTTTCCAGAATGCCCGGAGCACGGCGGCATTGCTGTCGTAGTTCCATAGCCCTTTGCCATACCGCTTCCATTCCTGCTGGGCCCGCAGCATGGGTTCATGGTGGGTGGTGCCCATCACGATACCCCATTGGTCGGCGAGGATCGGGTTGAGCGGATCGTCGTCGTTGAAAGCGTTGCCCCACATGGCGGGCCAGAGATAGTTGGCTTTGAGGCGCAGCAGCAGTTCAAACATCTTTTCATAAACCCGGTGGTTCGCCCCGCCAAACTTTTCTTTTGTCCAACCCGAAAAAGCCGGTGCTTCATCATTGATAAAAATGCCGCGGTATTTTACCGAGGGTGCTTCCGACAAACTGGTGCCCCCCTTTACATAGAGCGCCGCCTTGTGCTTCACCGGCACATCCGCCCACCAGTACCAGGGTGAAACCCCTATGTGCTTCGACAATTCAAATACACCATAAGCCGTTCCGCGCTTGTCGCTGCCTGCGATCACCAGTGATTGGGGCAGACCGCTTCCTCCGGGCACAACCTGGATCTGGTAAGCTTCCCACCTGCTGCCTACCTTGTCAGCAATTTTGCTGGCAGCTTTTTCCTGCTGCAGAAGCCTGGAATGACCAAAGGTCCCGATCAGGATCAGGCTTTTATTTCCTTCTTCCCTGCTCAGTACCGGCAGGGTTTTGCCTGTTACCATTTCAATATCGTGTTGCAGCAGGGAAGCGGCCATTTTAACAAGCGTATCTTCCTGCGGGTCTACAACAATGGTAGCCGCCAACACATTGAATGCATTGGCTTCCTTTTGTTCTGTAACCCATTGGGCCCAGAGCTGGTTGAATACGATGCAACCTAAACATGCCAGCACAATTTTCCGGATCATATAAACAGATTGATAGCGATAGGCAGGGCCTATCCGCCTTTTAGAGAAGATTTTCTGATGATAAGTTCAGAGCGGATCACGATGGTATTGGTATGGTGGATATTGCTGACGCCTTCCAGGTGGCCGATCAGGTTGCGCGCCGCGATCATGCCCATGTCCATACCAGAGTAATTGATGGTCGTCAGCGCAGGCTCTACCAGTTTTGAGATGGCGTCATTGTTAAAGCCTACGATGGCAATGTCTTCGGGAATGCGCAGGCCATGCTCTTTGAATACTTTCATGCACACCGCCGCCACAAAATCATTGGTGATAAAAATGCCGTCGGGCAGAGGTTTTAGCTTAAGGACCTGCAGGGCCGAGCTGATGGCGCCCTGTTCGCTGAGGTTGTCGATGATCAGGAGGTTTTTGTCGAAGGGAAGTCCGTGGTCAAACAGCGCATCCTGGTAGCCCTTGTGCCTTTGCGCATATACGTTCCTGTTAAGGCTCGATGTGATGTTGGCTATCCGCTTGCAGCCTTGCTCAATCAGGTGATTGGTGGCCATGTAGCCGCACTGGACATTGTCGATCACCACCACCGTGCTGTCACCGTCCTGCTCTACCCGGTCAAAGAATATTACAGGCACGCCTTTTTGCACAAAGGGTTTAAAGTGGTCCAGCCCGTTTGTATCAAATGCCAGTGAGGCAATCAGTCCGTCAACCCGCTTGTGAAATAAGTTCTTGGCGTTGGCGGCTTCTTTTTTGACACTTTCTGATGAATGGGTAATGATCAGGTCGTAGCCGGCTTCGGTGGAAACTTTTTCGATGCCGGCCAGCACTGAAGTAATAAAGCTGCTGTTGAGCTCATGTACGATCACCCCGATGGTATTGGTTTGCTTTTGCCGGAGGTTGCGCGCGAAATGATTGGAGCGGTACCCCATTTCATCCACCATCTCTGAAATGCGCTTTTTGGTCTTTTTGCTGATCGCAGGGTGGTCCTGCAATCCCCGGCTTACAGTAGCCGGTGAAATATTCAACCGTTTGGCAATATCATAAATGGTCACTTCTTTGTCCGAACTCATACAATCGTTTACACTGATTTAGAAACCCGAAAGTAGCCAATTATCGGAAACTTTTTATGTAATCGGTTGCGATTCAGAAAAAGCCCGCTTTTATTCAAGCACCACAAACCCGTTTGCCGCTAATTCCAGCTTCACGCAGAGGGCACCGCCAGCCGACTGTTGAACGGACACACTGCCTGTTTTTCCATACAGAAAATGGAGCTGGTCACCTGCCTTGTGAAGGGTGGCATCAACGACCACAAAGTCGCTGCGCTTTCCGGATGACACATTGTAGGCAACCAGCACTTCCCTTCCGTACAGCACGCGGGAAAAGGCCAGCGTATAGTCATGGCCGTAAGGAAGGCCGAAATGGATGCCATCTCCCGAGATCTGCCGGTAATACATGCGCCCAAACCGCAGCGGGGCCGAAGCGCGCATCACCCCGGCGATCTTTGCAATTTCCTGGTAAATGGTGCAGTGGGTATTTAACAAGCTCCTGTTGGCTGCCTTATCAAACAGGGCTTCCCGCACCGCATTGTCTTCCCCCTTTCCTTTAAAGCCCTGCTCGGTTCCGTAGTAGATGCAGGGTGTACCCAGCGAGCAGAGCAGGAAGCCGATGGCTGCAATGATCTGCGCATCGGTAGCGGCGGCGCCAAAGCGCCCTGCAGGCTGCCAGAAAGTATCGTGGTTGTCGACAAAGGTCACCAGGTACCGGCCGATCTCGCCCCTGTTCAGGGCCCGGTCGCGCTGTGCTTCCAGCCGGTTGAACAAGGTTTGCGGTCCTTTGATGCCCCTGATCACATCGCGGAGCGGGGCATTGTTGTCGTCGCCGTACACGCCTTGCGCCAGCCGGAAATCAAGCAGGGAATTGAGTCCGAAGAAAACGGTTTTGCCATCGTCCATGCGCGAGGTATTTTGTCCGATGTAGCGGTTATAAATATCATCGCTGCTTACCGCCAGTTCGCCAAACAAGAAGAAACCCTGCTTGCCCAGCGAGTAAGCATATTCCCGGATGGCCGAGCTGAAGCGGGAACAAGCCAGCTCTCCCATGTGTTTCACTGCATCTACCCGGAAGCCGTCTATATCAGCTTCCCTGATCCAGTAACAATGTGCTTTTATCAGGATGTTGATCAGCGTGGACCCATTGGCATCATCATCGTTCGCAAAATCTTTTAGTCCGGCCAGGTCGCCATGCTGGTTCTCCGGGTAGGTATCATAACCATTGGGGCTGGCAATCAATCCGCGCCGATGGTACAGATCCGGGTTCTGCAGCTCCTCCGGAATGATCTTCCGGTTGGGCCGCCAGCCGCCAAATTCATATTGAAGATCATTGGAAAATTCACGCGGCGCTGCGCCTGGCGCGTCTTCTCCCTTGTAAAACCAGTTGTCGCCCGAGTGGTTGATCACCACATCCAGTATGATGCGGATGGGGTGAGGCTGTCCTCCCTTTTTATAATTGTGCGCCGCCTCCACCAGTTCTACCAGGTCTTCCTTTGTACCAAAGTGGGGATCAATGTTCAGGTAGTTGTTGATGTTATAGCCATGGTAAGCACCGGGGTTGTTCTGAAAAAGGGGCGACAGCCAGATAGCGGTACAGCCCAGGCCGGCGATATAATCCAGGTTGCGCATGACGCCCCGGATGGTACCGCCATAGAAATCATTGGGTGTAGCTGTTCCGGCGCTGCGGGCAGGGGTATTCACGGGGATGCGGATGGTATTATCCTGAAAACGGTCGACCAGCAGGAAGTAGATAAACTCTTCCCGCCATTCGCGGTTGATGGCAAAGTAAGTCTTGCCCGGTTTGGGCTGCAGGTTGATTTGGTTGACAGAGGTAAGGGGTGGCATAGCCATAAAATTAGTTTTTTTATTGGTCGGATTGATTATCAAGGCATCAACACGAAAGGTCCTCTTTTGTCGTTGTTTACAGTTATGACATTCTCCATTTTCTTACTTTATCCCTGCATGTCAGAAAAATCCATTGTAGTTTCGAGCCGAAAACTGCTGGCGGGCTAATTGCAACTTCAGCATAAAAATCCCATCCTCATGCTCATTACACACAACATCAGCCTGGCAAGAACCGTGAAGATTACGTGGAAAACAGACCTGATCCTGCTGGTTTCCTGTGTGGCAGCTCACCTGTTCGACCAGTGGGTGATCTCAAAACAATTCCGCATGCCGGCCATGATCCCCACCGTATTAGGTTCGGCGCTCGCATTCTTTATCGGCTTTAACAACAACCAGGCATATGCACGCTGGTGGGAAGCCCGGCAGATATGGGGTTCGCTGGTCAACAATTCCCGCAGCTGGGCGCGCAGCCTGCTGGGTTATACTTCGGCAGAAGCAAACCACGAACGGCTGCTCCATGAAATGCAAAAGCGGATGATCCGCCGGCACATTGGTTTCCTGTATGCGCTCAAAGCCATGCTGCGCAACGAGCCAGTGCAGGAATACAAGAAGTATCTCTCCGATGCTGAAGTAGCGCCCGTAGAGCAGCACTCCAACAAGCACAATGCCATCCTGGGACTGCAAACAGACGACCTGGAATTGTTGTATCAAAAGGGATGGATCGATGGATTCAAATTTATGGAGATCAACGCGCTGCTCACAGATTTTTGCAACGACATGGGCAAGTCGGAGCGGATCAAGAACACCATCTTTCCCACCACTTACAATTATTTTACCCGCTTGTTTATATGGGTGTTTAGTCTGCTGATCACCATTGTGGTGTCTGAAGAAACCGGTATCTGGTCTGTCCTTCTGGGCTTTATCGTCGGCTTTGTTTTTCATACGACCCATACCATCGGCATGTCGCTGCTCAATCCTTTTGAATCACTGGCCGCCGGTGTTCCCATCAATCAAATCACCCGCACCATCGAAATCAACCTCCTGGAAATGCTGGGAGAAACCAATTTGCCTCCACCGGTGAAGGCGATCAACAATGAGTATGTTTTGTAAGAGAGCCCTGTATATATTAAGGATAGAATTTTACGGCCTACCGGAATAATACCTGATTGAGTCAGATAGTATGATATTCTATGTTCCGGCAGGAACATTTTGTTGGCAGCATAAAAGCAGGAGCAGCTTGCGTGCAAGCGGAGGATTTTTTACTGAGCCCCCTCCGGCTTGCTGTTCTTTACACAGCGGAAGCCTAAATTGTTGGAAGCGCTGTTGACTTCGCCCTTGCCCCGGCTGCCGGGCCGGTAGCGGATGCAGTACTGGTCGCTGCAGAGAAACGAACCGCCCCGCTGCACGCGCTTTACAGCCGTGGGTTCGTCGGGGTCGTAACTGTCGGCAGGACCTTCCGGGTTTGTTTGCGGACTGTGGCTGTAGTAATCAGGCCGGTAAAAATCGCTGCACCATTCCCATACATTGCCGTCCATGTCATAGAGGCCATAGCCATTGGCAGGAAATGATTTTACAGGAGCAATGCCGGTAAAGCCGTCTTCCGACGTGTTCTTGTCGGGAAAATTGCCCTGGTAGATATTGGCCATCCATTTGCCGCCCGGTTTTAACTCATTGCCCCAGTAGTATTTCTGTCCGGGATGGCCACCCTGGGCGGCATACTCCCATTCGGCTTCGGTGGGCAGGCGCTTGCCGGCCCAGGCAGCATAGGCCAGCGCATCTTCGTAGCAAACCTGTACAACCGGGTTGTTCTCCCCTCCTTCTATGCTGCTCCCGGGACCCAACGGATGTTTCCAGCTGGTGCCCGCCAGGTATTTCCACCACTGCAGCGGATTATCCAATGAAACCGGCTGGGCGGGCGCAGTAAACACGGCAGATCCAGGCACCAGGTTTTCGGCCGGCACACCGGGAAAGTCTTTGGGATCAAGTTTTCTTTCTGCGACCGTAACGTAATTGGTAGCCGCTACAAATGCAGCAAACTGTGCGTTGGTGACTTCGTGTTCATCCATCCAGAAAGGGGACATGCTGACTGAATGAACCGGTTGTGCATCGGGGAAATCCGGATCGTCCGTCCCCATTGAGAAGCGGCCGCCGGGGATGTATACCATGCCCGAAGCAGCGGAGTCAGTGCGTGCGACTGTGTTTACGCCTTCGCCAGTTGCACCTGCAGCAGGCGGCTGTGCAGATTGGCCGCAAGAAAACAACAGGGAAGAAAAGAGCCCCAGCAGGACAAACAGTTTTCCGGTTTTCAACACTTGTTATTTTTTGCTCCCTTTTTTGGATGTGGTTACGGCCAGTACGGCAGCGCGGGTAGGTGTGCCCTTGCAGCAAGCCATGCCTTTTTTCGTGCACTGGGCAGATGAGGCAATTTTGGAAGAAGCTGCTTTTGCAGCAACCGGTTTAGCCTGTTGTGCAACAGCAAGGGAGCTGCTGCCGGAGGCAACCAAGAAAAGCAGGGCAGAAGAGACAAAACGGTGGATGTACTTGCGGGCCATGAACTATACGGAATAAATTAGATTGAAAGTCCAAAGGTAGGGTAAGTTTTTTACCGCCCCGCCTTTTTGATCACGCGCAGGTAGTCGATCATTGCCTGGTTGATTTCACCATGCATATTTTCATTATATGGCTCAAAGCCGATGGTGAGCATATGCGGACCTTTTTTGAAGTTCAGCAAAACTTTGTACCGGGTAGCAAGAGGGATCTTGTTCCAGGCCAAGCGGCCGGCGGTATGTGCAACGCAGGCCGCAACAGCATCAGGGAACAAGCAAACGGTTTCTTTTCCATGAAGAAGGTTAGCTGTTTGAAGGTATATCATTAAAGAAGCAGAAAAGATTCTACATTCGAGCTTGTCCGAATTGTCTGAACCATGACTGTAAACTCACCCGACATACGCACCATTCATGTGGAGCGGTACGTTACACCGCTGCGGGAGGGCGGCTCGCTGCCGGCCATTGCAGAGGGCGATGATGGCTTTTTGTATGTGTTGAAATTCCGCGGGGCCGGACAGGGAGCGAAGGCCCTGATTGCAGAGCTGGTGGCGGGAGAAATTGCCCGGGTACTCGGCCTGCTGGTGCCGGAGATCGTGTTTGCCCGGCTGGATGAAGCTTTTGGGCGCACAGAGCCGGATGAAGAAATCCAGGACCTGCTCAAAGCCAGTACAGGCCTGAACCTTGCCCTGCATTATCTTTCCGGTTCTATCACCTACGACCCCGTGGTAACGCCTGTAGACGCCAAGCTTGCCTCACAGATCGTGTGGTTCGACAGCCTGGTCACCAATGTAGACCGCACCGCCCGGAATACCAATATGCTCACCTGGCACCATGAGCTCTGGCTGATCGATCACGGAGCTGCGCTGTTCTTCCACCACGCACTCTCGAACCCCCACGAACAAGCCCTGAAGCCCTTTGTACAGATCAGGGATCATGTGCTGCTTCCGTTTGCTTCCCAGTTGGAAGAAGTAGACGCATCCTGTCGCGCCCTGCTTACGCCCGAGCGCATCCGCTCTATTGTAGCCCTCATTCCGGATGAGTGGCTCAGTGATGAAACGGCGGCAGACCTCCACGGCCGGCGGGAGATCTACACCCGTTTTCTGGAAACCCGCCTGCTCCAATCTTCCTTTGTAAAACAAGCTGTCCATGCCAGAGAAGCACTTATATGAATACGCCGTAATCCGCGTAGTGCCCTGCGTGGAACGGGAAGAGTTTCTCAATGTAGGCGTGATCGTATACTGCGCAGCCCAGCGCTTTTTGCAGCTGCGGTACCACATTGATGCCCACAAGCTCCGCACCTTTTCCAACAACATCACCCTGGAAGATGTCAGCGAACGCCTCCAGGCTTTTCAAAAAGTATGTGCAGGTGGTGCACCCGGCGGCCCTATCGGATTGCTCCCCCTTGCTTCCCGTTTCCGCTGGCTGATTGCCACCCGCAGCACCATCGTACAAACCTCTCCCGTACATCCGGGACTGTGCAAGGATGCGGGAAAAACGGTGGAAGAGCTGTTCAGAAAACTGGTGGGATAGGCCTTTCCCGGCCCGCTGCAATTGGAGGTTGGCAGAAAAAAGTCTTACATTAGGAGAGGCATGTCCTGTTTTATCCTTCATTCCACCAATCTCCCTGTCATGCGAAAATGCTTCTTACTCCTTCTTGTACTGCTTACAATTGTGTGCAGGGCACAGATAGACATTGCTGATGGGCGCACGATCTCACGCAAGATGATGGACAGTCTGCACAGCAGGCTGGAGGAGGAAAAAACAGATACAGGCAAGACAAAAATACTCCTGCGTTTGGTCAGGGGTTCATTCCAGCTGGGCAATACAGATTCTCAACTGCTCTATGCGCGGAAAGCACTTGGGCTGGCAAAAAAGCACAACTTTAGCGGTGCACGATCCGTAGCGCAATCGTTTATGATACGTGCTTACCGCGAAACGGGCCGTTATCCGGAAGCACTCAGCGAAGCATTTGATCAGCTAAACTGGGCAGAGCAGATCAGGGATACGGTGATTATTCTGGAAGCCCTGCGCCATGTTATGTTCACCTATGGGGACATGAAGGAGTACGCAATGATACTGCCCCATGCCCGGCATGCGCAGAGACTGGTGCATGCAGGTTATTTTAAAGATGAACAGGAATTGAAATACCGTGCCTTTGGCGGATACATGAATTTTATAGGTGGCGCTTTTGAAGGATTACACCAAATGGACTCGGCTTTGTATTATAAAAGGCTGGCCTTACAGACAGCTATTTCCCTGAAAGATTATCAGAATCTGGCAGTTGCCGCTATTGGCTTGGCACGCTATTTTTCCAAAACGTCTGCAGACGACAGTGCCGCTTCTTATTTCCGCGCCAGTCTCAATTATGTAAAAAAAGCCGGATTCCGTGCAGATATAGCCGCTGAGGCACAACTGGGATTGGCTAAGCTGCATCAACAGCTTCATCAGCCGGACTCTGCCATCCGTTACGCCAGGCTTTCACTCAACACTTCGCACCGGATCAGGCAGCTTGTAGAAGAGGCGGAGGCAGCATCGCTGCTGCACAGTTTGTATACGACCCGGCCTTCCAAAGACAGTGCATACAAGTATCTAACCCTTTCGACAATGCTGAAGGACAGCCTGTTCAACCGGGAAAAGATCAAGGAAACAGAAAGCATTAAATACAAAGAAGCCCTGCGGCTGCAACAGATAGAGCAGGAACAGCAAAAGGTACAGGAGCGATACACGACCCGGATGTATATATATGGCCTTGCCGGCGGAGCCCTCCTGCTGCTGGCAATTGCTTTTTTCTGGTACCGACTCAGGCGGCTGAAACGGGAAAACAGACTGACATCCAGTTTTACACAAAGAATTTACCAGGTAGAAATGCAGGCCTTGCGTGCACAAATGAACCCCCATTTTATTTTTAATTGTCTCAATTCCATCAACCGGTATATCGTAAAAAGCGACCGCAGAACAGCTTCAAATTATCTCACCAAATTTTCCCGGCTCATCCGGCTGATACTGGATAACTCAGCGAACAACTACGTGCCCCTGGACAAAGAAATCCAGACGTTGCGGCTGTATATTGACATGGAGCTCCTGCGGTTTGACAATGCGTTTGAGTATTCTATTGAAGTGGATGAAGAGGTGTCCCCTGAAACAATCTACATTCCTTCGCTCCTGCTGCAGTCGTACGTGGAAAATGCGATTTGGCATGGATTGCTGAACAAAGAAAGCGGTGAAAGAAATTTATGGATCCGCTTTTGCCTGTCAGCAGAAAATGTACTGACGGCTATAGTGGAAGACAATGGCGTTGGCCGCGCAAAAGCAAAAGAACTCAGGAGCAAAGAAGCCATCCACAAAAAATCTTATGGCATGCAAATCAGCCAGGACCGGATCTTTCTTATCAATAAACTTTATAACACTGCTGCAAACGTGCAGGCAGAAGACCTGCAGGATGAGCAGGGTCATCCCTGCGGCACAAGGGTAACCGTAAAAATACCGGCAGGAATTTCGTAGCTTTTGATCCTGTTTGGTGTTATTTACCACGCCCTTTTATGATAAAAGCCGTTCTGATAGACGATGAAAAAAATGCGTTGGAGATGCTGGAATGGCAACTGCAGAATTACTGTCCGCAAGTGCATATAGCGGCGTTGTGCCAGCACGCAGATGAAGGCATTGCAGCCATTCAAAAACAGGCACCACAATTGGTGTTTCTCGATATTGAAATGCCCCGCAAAAGCGGGTTTGAAGTATTGCTTTATTTTCCCGATCCCCTATTTGATGTCATCTTCACCACGGCATACGATCAGTTTGCCATCAAGGCATTCAGGTTCGCTGCACTGGATTACCTGCTTAAACCCATAGAAGCGCAAGAGTTGGTGGCAGCCGTTCAGCGTTGTGAAAAAAAGCAACATGCTGTCCAGTTCAAAGACCAGCTGGAGCTTTTCCTGCAGCAGTACAAGCAACTGGCGCTTGTGCAAGCCACGCTGCCGCTCGCCACACAGGAAGGAATTGTTTTTGTAAGACCGGAAACGGTTGTACGCTGCGAGTCGTTCAGCAATTACACCAGCTTTTACTTTACGGGGGGAGCAAAACTCGTTGTTTCCAAAACGCTCAAGGAAATAGAAGACATGCTGCACCCCCATGGCTTCCTGCGCGTGCATCATTCCCACCTCATCAACCTCCGGCAGGTAAGCCGCTATGTAAAGGCCGATGGTGGCTATATCAAGATGAGCGACTGCTCGCAGGTACCTGTTTCGCGCCAGCGCAAAGAATTTGTATTGGATAGGCTGATGAAAAAATAACCACCCCTTTTTACCAGTTGCTCATTCCGGTTTACCACCTGCTCATTGCGTATCAATCAACCACTCATTGCATGGTTATTTGATGATGACGGACAGGAACTTTAAGCAACCATTCCTTGGTACCATTACTACAAACCGCTAAAAAAATCACCATGCAGAAACATCTTTTACACGCTACTTATCTCTTGTTTATGATGGCTGTTTATATGCAAAATGTAAAAGCACAGGCCAATACCAAAACCGGAGAAGAGGCCTTGCAACAAAATACAACAGGAATGCACAATACGGCCAACGGCTACCGGACTTTACATTTAAATACAACCGGTTCATACAACAGTGCGCATGGTTCTCTTGCGCTTTATTCAAACAGCACGGGCATGTACAATACAGCTATCGGAGCAGACGCCTTAAGAAGCAATACGTCCGGCCACTACAATACTGCTACGGGTGTGGCAGCTTTGTTCAGCAATTCTACCGGTGAACAAAACACAGCCCATGGCGTAGGCGCCCTGCGGTTTAATACGACGGGTTCTTATAACACCGCCACTGGTACAGAGGCATTGGGGTACAATACCACGGGAAGCCACAATACGGCCAATGGGGTAAACGCGTTGCGCTTCAACACCACCGGGTACTACAATACCGCTACCGGCTTTGCTGCATTATCGCTTAATACGACAGGCTATCAAAATACGGCTGCCGGTGACAGCTCGCTGGCCAGCAACACAACCGGCTTTCAGAATACTGGCTATGGTACGTATACCCTGGCTTACAATACGACAGGCGTCCGCAATACAGCCCTTGGGTTTAATGCCTTGGGAAACACCACTACAGGAAGCGACAACACGGCTGTTGGCATGGCCTCTTTGGTCCTCAACTCTACCGGCTCGGATAATACGGCGGTTGGAAGAGGTTCCCTGTTTGCCAATACGATCGGGGGTCAAAACACCGCTATGGGTAAGGGCGCCATGCGATTGAATACCACCGGCAGCGAAAACAGTGCCCATGGATATTATGCCTTGCTTTACAATACTACAGGCAGCTACAATACGGCGCAGGGATCTTACGCCCTGCACAACAATACGAGCGGAAACGAAAATACCGCAGGTGGCAGTTATGCCTTGTTTTCGAATACCGAAGGCATTTACAACACGGCGTATGGTTCTCAATCGCTGCGGAGCAATACGGTTGGCATATTGAGTACAGCTATCGGCACCCTCTCTCTGCAAAGCAATACAACCGGCTCCAGCAATACGGCCGCCGGTGCAGCCACCTTGTATACCAACACAACAGGCAATGCCAATGTAGCCATGGGCAACAGTGCGCTGCGGCTGAATACGACCGGCTCTTGGAATACGGCCATTGGCGCCAATGCCCTGTCATCCAATACAACAGGCACTGACAATACAGCCGTTGGTTTTCGGGCCGGATCCGCAACGAATTCTTCCAATAGCACCTTTCTGGGCAGCATGTCCGGAGCGGTAGCGGAAGTAACCAACGCAACGGCGATCGGCTATGGAGCTACAGCCACGGGACCCAATCAGGTGCGTATCGGTAATACTGCCGTACTATCTATAGGAGGCCAGGTAAACTGGACAACCCTTTCTGACGGACGCTATAAACAGAACATGCAGGAAGATGTGCCGGGTATCACCTTTATTGCCAAGCTGCGTCCGGTTACTTATACGCTGGATATAATCAATCTGGACAAGGCGCTGGATGCCCGCAAAGCCCCCCGGGTTAGTGAAGAAGAAAGCAAACTTTCCAAAACCATGACGCAGCCAGCGCCCCGGGCTGAAGTGCAGAAAGCCATACCGGACAAGGCAGGCATACGTTATACAGGCTTTGTTGCCCAGGAAGTGGAGCAGGCTGCCAAGGACCTGAACTATGCGTTCAGCGGTGTGGATGCTCCCAGGAGCGAGCATGATTTTTACGGCCTGCGTTATGCCGAATTTGTAGTACCCCTGGTGAAAGCCGTACAGGAACTGGCTGCCGAAAACAAACAACTCAAAGAGGGACTGGAAGAACTCAAGGCGATGGTAGCCAAATCAACGGGCAGTAATCCCGGAACAGCCAACTTGAATGCATCCCTCTCAGGCGCTTACCTGGTGCAGAATTCGCCCAATCCTGTGCATGCGTCTACCATCATACGCTATCATCTGCCTGCACAAGGGATCAGCGCTGCAAGAATTGTAATTACGAACATGAAAGGTCAAATTCTAAAAACCATTTTCCTGAATAACCAGGGCGATGGACAAATCACTTTGCAGGCCGGCATGCTGGCAGCAGGCAGCTATACCTATAGTTTGTGGATCAATAACACACAGGCGGATGTGAAGCAAATGGTGATACAGTAGGATTTGATGAAAGCCCTGTGTTATACCAGTTCATTCAATCTGGTGTAACACAGGACTTTCATCAAACAAGCTCCACAAACACCTTCTCTCCTCTTGTATATTCTCCCGTAGCCGATCTAACCGTTGCCACCTCCCCGTTCACAATGACCTCGATGTCCCAATAGCTTCCCATGAAAATGATTTCTTTGATGGTGCCGGGTATACCTCCTTTTTCTTCCCGGTCAATACGGAATGCTTCCGGGCGGAGCAGCAGGGGTTGATGACTATCTCCCTTTTTCCAGCGGGTATACTTACCGAGCAGGGCGGCGGCATATTCATCGGCGGGTTTCGTATATACATCAACGGGAGATCCGCGCTGGATGAGCTGTCCTTCCCTGATCACCATCAGCTCGTCGGCCCAGGACAGCAAATCCAGGGGATCGTGCGAGATGAGCAGGCAGGTGATGCCTGATTTTTCACCCAGGTCGCTGATAACGGATTTCAGGATGCCCTTGTGGATCATATCCAGATTGGAGTAGGGCTCGTCGAGGAGCAGGAGCAGCGGATGGGTTACGAGCAGGCGGGCCAGGGCTATGCGCTGTTTTTCACCGCCTGATACCTGGTCGGTTCTGCGTTTCAGCAAGTGGCTGATCCGGCAGATATCAAAAATAGCGGCGGCTTCGCTGCCAGGCAGTTGGTTGGCATAATCCAGCACTTCCTCTACCCGGTAATTGTTCCGCAGCTCAAACTGTTGAGACAAGTAAGCGATGCGCCGGTGGCCCGGGATCAGCTTCTCCGCCGGGCCTTCCACCCTTTTTCCTTCCAGCAGCACTTCGCCGCTGTCGGGCTGCACCAGTCCGGCAATGATCCTGAGCAGGGTTGTTTTACCGGAGCCGGTTTCACCTGCCAGCGCGAGCTTCTGGAAACGGGGCTGGCTAAAGCTGATGCCTTGTACCGTTTCTGTTTCGCCCTGGCGTTTACGGATCCCTGTTACCTGTAGTAGGTCCATATATTTTATGGGGTAACACCTCCCTTTCTGATCGGCGGAGTTTGGGCAGGCCAGGTGCCTGGCTGACCGGTACGCGGATTGGCGGGCAGCGTACTTTTTTCACGCGATGTTTTTTCCGGGTCCTGGCTGGCCATATAAGCCATCACTGCAGCCAGGATCACGTTGTTGCGCAGGTCATCAAAAACGATCTTGTCGTATGTATCGCGGTTGGTATGCCAGGTATAAGAGCCATACGACCAGTTCAGTGAACTCAGCGAAAAACCCGGTGCACCCGCGGCAACAAAAGAGGCGAAATCAGACCCGCCACCGCCCGGCATACCAGGGAACGTGGTTTTAACGGGGATGCGCACACTATCAGGCACTTTGGCCAGCCAGCGGGTGAGGTATTCACCGGCATGCGCAAATCCTTGTCCGGACAAGTTGACGACCCGGCCGGTGCCATTGTCCTGGTTAAAAAGGGCCTGCAGGTTTTTTACGATCTCGGGATGGTCTTCCACAAAAGCACGCGAGCCGTTCAATCCTTCTTCTTCGCTGCCCCAATGCCCTACGAGGATGGTGCGTTTCGGACGCGGAACCACTTTGTGCAGGATGCGCATGGCTTCCATCATGGTAAGTGTGCCGGTGCCGTTGTCGGTCGCGCCGCTTGCCCCATCCCATGAGTCGAAGTGGGCCGAAAGCATCACGTATTCATCCGGTTTTTCCGAACCCTTCAGTTCTGCAATGGTATTGTAGGTAGGAACCATGCCCCTTTCCTTGGAATCGGTCAGGATGCTGAGCCGCGGATGATCGTTGGACTCTACCAGTCTGTACAGCAAACCATAATCCTCCAAGGCAATATCAACAGTAGGGATCTTGGTTGTATTGGCGCCGAAGATCTTGTCTACCCCAAACCCTTGCGACCAGTTAGAGGTGAGGACGCCTGCTGCCCCGGCTTTTTCCAATGCCCCGGGAAGGGTGCGCGCAGTATAACCTGTTTTGGATATCCGTTTTTGCCAGGCGGCGGTTTGGTCGGTCCGTTCCTGTTTTAATTTATCAAACGATTCCTTGCGTGCAAACTCCTGCCAGTTGTAATCAGGCCGGCCGGTTGGCTGCATCATGGAAATCATTACAAACTTGCCTTTTGCTGCAGGCAGCCATTGCTGAAAAGCGATTGAATCGGCGAGGTCAGGAAGAATGATCACTTCTGCCACCACCGCTTTGCCGCCCGTAGAAGGGCACCAGGCCAGTTGTGTGCCTTCCAGGGTCCTCACACGCGGGGAAACCATGTCGATATGCGACACACCCCGCTCCCATCCACGCCATTCACCCCATTTCTCGTTGCGCGCCGGTATCTGCCAGCTCTTGTACTTGTCTACCGCCCAATCATTGGCCTGCTGCATCTGCGGCGTTCCTACAAGCCGCGGCCCGATTTTATCCAGCAGCTCATGCGCCAGCTTTTCCAGCTGCGAGTTCTCCATCGCTTCCTTCACGATGGCCTGGATAACAACAGAATCAGCGGTTTGGGAAAAAGAGGGAGAAATAAAAAGCACAAAGAAAGCCAGCAGGGAGAGCAACTTCATAAGTGGATAGTTTGGTTTGGAAATCGAATATAGGGAATGATGAGATATATTCAATAGAAGCAGGGGAAAGCCCTGTAGGCACGCTGCAAAGGGACCTGTTTTGATGGGCAGATTGACCGCTTTATCTTTGTTCGGAGCCTGTTCTGTAAAAAGGCGCCCAACCTTTAACCCGGCAGCTCTAAACAGCCCCATTAAAAACACGCATGAAGAAAAGCATTCCGGCTTTCGCATCGGCCCTCCTGATCTGCAGCCTGCTCAAAGCCCAGGAAACGACCCCACCTGATACAACAAGCCCCCTGAAAGAAGTCATTGTCATCTACCAGGCCGACAAGTTAACGCCGGTCACCTTTTTAAACATCGGCCCAAAAGAGCTTGCCCTGAAATATACCGGGCAGGAACCTTCTTTTCTGCTTGCCGAAACGCCTTCGGTCACCAACTACTCAGATGCAGGAAATTCACAGGGCTACTCCTATCTCCGCTTAAGAGGCATCGACCAGACAAGAATCAACACAACGCTCGACGGAGTTCCCCTGAATGAGCCCGAAGACCAGGGCGCTTATTTTTCCAACTACCCGGATCTGCTAAATTCGGTGAGCAAAATCCAGGTGCAGCGGGGCGTGGGTACTTCTAAAAACGGGGTGGCCAGTTATGGTGGCAGCATCCAGTTGTTTTCTCCCAACCTGTATGATTCGGCCAGGACGAGCGTTGGTGCCGGGTATGGATCATTTAACAGCCTGCGGGCTTTTGCCGAGTACAACAGCGGCATCAAAAACCATCAGGCAATTTATGTCCGAGCATCTGAAGTCTTTTCCCAAGGTTACAAGTATCATTCAGCCAACAACGCGCAATCTGCTTTTATCAGCGGCGGTTTATTCTACCCTGCATCAACCTGGAAGACCAACCTGCTTATCGGGCACCAGCAAAACCAGCTCGCCTGGCTGGGTGTGGCAGACTCCCTGATAAAAAAAGACAAAAGAACAAATGGGGACACAGACGAGAAAGACCAATTTGTGCAGGCATTGGCCCAACTGCAAAACAACTGGCGGCCCAATGATTTTTCCTCCCTCCAGTCCTGCGTGTACTACAGTTTCCTGAAAGGCAACTATGATTTTGATCTAAACAATTTCCTGGGAATGCCCACCACCGCGGAACTTTACAACTACACCTTTCGATCGGACCTGGGTGGTTTTTTTAGCAATTGGACCTTTTCTAAAAATCACCTGAACTGGACAACAGGGATTCACGGAAGCACCTATGCGCGCCACCACACCGGGAGTGAAAAAACGGCCGGGCAGCTGTATAAGAATACAGGCTACAAAAAGGAACTGAGTGTTTTTACAAAAGCCGGTTACACCATCAAAAGGCTGACCCTTTTTGCTGATGTTCAGTATCGCTATTCATCATTTGATTACACAGGAAGCGTTGCGATTGAAAAGATCCAATGGCGTTTTTTTAACCCCAAGGCAGGCCTGAGTGTTGAGGCGGGTCCCCATGCTGTTCTGTACTACAGCATCGGCAGAAGCGGAAGAGAGCCTACCAGGAACGATTTATTTGGCGGCAATGACGACCTTCTGTCAGACAGCCTCGGCAATCCCCTTTTCTCAAACAAAACACCGGAGCAGGTGCTCAACCACGAGCTGGGTTTCAGACAGCAGACAGGAAGGGTAGCTTTTGATATAAACGGCTACTATATGGATTTCCGAAACGAGATCGTGCTGGATGGAAAGTTCGGGCCAAACGGTTTAGCGCTTACCGATAAAGTTGAGCAAAGCTTCCGCACAGGCCTTGAATTATCCGTTAACTACAAACCAAGTAAGCGCTTTACCCTTATCAACAATTCTTCCCTTAATTACAGCCGCATCAGGGAACAAAAAACCAGTTTTACCCCGATCCTTACCCCGCCGCTTATCATCAACCAGGAACTGATCTATTCACACAAAAACTTTACAGCTGCGCTTTCAGCAAGGTACCAGGATAAATCATTCATAGATTTTTCGAACACATCAACCGTAAAAAGTTATTTCCTTTTAAATGGAAGGCTGGCTTATCAAACCAACCGTTTTCAGTTCTGCCTGTTTGCAAACAACATCACCAATACAACTTACTTCAACAACGGTTATGTAGATTTTGACGGCACCCGAAAATATTTTGTTCAGGCACCTGTAAATTTTTACGCGGATATCAGGTACAGCTTCTGAACCCCCTCCATTCACCTGGATCTTCTATAAACAAACCGGTTTGATGATCAAAGCATTTGTATTTGGCAAGTTTTTACCCTTTCACAAAGGGCATGAAGCCATGATCAATTTCGCGCGCACGAAGTGCGACTTCCTGACTGTGCTTGTTTGCTGCAGCGACAAAGAAACCATCTCTGGTGCAACCAGGAAGGGATGGATCCAAAAAACATTTGAGAACAAAAGAAATGTTGAGGTCAGGTTGTATGATTATCAGGAAAGCAGCCTGCCCAATACTTCTGTATCTTCAAGAAGGATCTCTGAAGTATGGGCGGCTGTTTTCAGCGGGCTGCTCCCCGGCTATTCGCTGTTGATTACATCGGAAGAATACGGCAACTACGTTGCGGAGTACATGGCCATTCAGCATATCCCCTTTGACCCGCCCAAGAGGCTTTTCCCTGTTTCGGCTACTGCTATCCGGTATGATGTGTTTCTAAACTGGAAATTTTTACCTGATAGCGTAAAGCCCGACTTCGCCCTTAAAGTTGTTGTTCTTGGAACCGAATCTACCGGCAAGACCACCCTGGTGCAAAAGCTGTCAGAGCATTTTAATTGCAGCCAGGTTTTAGAAGCCGCAAGAGAGATTATTGCTGACTCCAACCATTTCCAGCCGGAAGAATTGCAGCTTGTAGCCCGGGCACATGCCGAGGAGATTGACAAAGCTGTTTTTGGAGACAGTCCGCTGATCATCATTGACACAGATATCTACACCACCAGATCATATGCAAGGTTTGTCTTTCAAACAGACCTTGAAGCAGATGCAGCGATTTACAATTCCAACAAAGCAAATCTTTATCTTTACCTCAGCAATGATGTCCCGTACCTGCAGGACGGAACAAGACTGGAAGAAGCAGCAAGAAATTTATTGGACCATTCGCATAGGCAGATGCTCAAAGAGCACCACATCGAATTCATAGAAATAAGCGGTGATTGGGAACAACGATTTAAAATAGCTGTTGAACAGATCAACTTACTGATTAAAAAGACTGGCAGAAAACACGACAGGCAAGGCCCCTCCAATTTGCAAAGCCCGAAGTAAAGACCACGAAACAGATTACTCCAGCAATCAAGCAAGCCCATAACCATGGAACTGATCCCTATCCAACCCGAGCCGGAAAACAACCCGGAATTTGCATCAAATCCCCTGTGCCAGGAAAGTCTTCCCATGACGATCGACTTTTACAAACGCGTGGGCTTTCAGCCGCCCTGGATCTGTTATTATGCCCGGCTGGATGACCAGTTGGTTGGATCGGTTGCCTTTAAAGGAAGACCGGTAAATGGTACAGTGGAAATTGCCTACGGCACTTTTGAGCCCTATCAAAACAGGGGCATCGGCGCACAGCTATGCCGCAAGCTTGTGGAGTTGTCGCTTGCTACAGATCCTTCGGTACGCATTACCGCCAGAACCTTGCCCGAGAACAATTTTTCTGCCCGGCTGCTTCGCAGGAATGGCTTCAGGCTTCTGGGAACTGTGCAGGACCCGGAAGATGGATCCGTATGGGAATGGGAATATAAGAAAGACTGATTTCTTCAACAACAAACAGAGTTCTACGGCTATAAAGCTCTATGCACAAGCTCCAGTAATCCTGCTATTGTATCACTTGTCTTGCTCTTTCCTTCCCGGTTGTACTTCCACCAAATCCTTCCCTCTTCTTCATACACAACAACTGTCGGTGCTTCCTTGCTCCCTTTTTCCGCTACTCCATAACCCGCACGAAGAAGGGCTTTTTTTGTCCAGAGAAAAGGAGCGCCTTCACCAAGAAGGATGATGGCTTTGTTCCTGAAGGGGGAATAAACCGGGAAGCTGCCGGTGGCCCTGTCGAACACGACGCCTTCGCGGTTGAATGCAGCTTCAAAAGTACCGTTCAGCACCAGGTCTTCGGGGGTGCCGGTGTGGAGGGTGCCGTCTGCAAGCAGGAGCCAGATCTGGTCGGCGACCTGCAGGGCCAGGTCAAGTTCGTGGGTGGAGATCAGGATAGACTTGCCTTCTGTGCGGCTCAGGTGGTGCAGGCGCTGCATGAGCTGGATGCGGCCGGGCAGGTCGATGTGGGCAGTCGGCTCGTCGAGCATGATGAGGGGTGTGTCTTGCGCCAGCGCGCGGGCCAGCATCACTTTCTGGGCCTCCCCATCGCTGAGCTCATCGAATTTTCTTGTCAGCAATCCCTCTACCCGGGCAGCCTTAATGGCCTGCTCAATGATTTGTTTATCCTGTTCATGCAGGATACCAAACCAGCCGGTGTGAGGGTACCTCCCAAGGGCAATCAGCGCATACACATCCAGGTTACCAGCGCCTACCCGGTCGGTGAGTACCAGACTGATGATCTTGGCAATATCAGCTGACCTTATTTTTTGAATGGGCTTTCCCTGCAGCAGCAGCTCGCCACCTGTAGAGGGCTGCAGGGCGGCCAGCGTACGCAGGAGCGTTGATTTGCCGGAGCCGTTGGCCCCCAGCAGGCAAACAAACTGTCCCGCATGCAGCTGCAGGTTGAGCCCGCCGGCAATGTGCGTATGTGCATAGCCGATAGAAAGCTCCCTGGTTTGTATAAGCGGTCCTGTGCTCATCCCATCCTTTTTAAATTGTTCCTGCCGGCGATGATCCAGATCACGACCGGCGAGCCGATCAGGGCGGTGATCACATTGATGGGAAGCACGCTCCCGCTGCGGGCCTGCTGCGAAATCGCGTCGCATAGAAGCATGATGACCGCCCCCATCATGCAGCAAACAGGGGTCAGCACGCGGTGACTGGAGGCATGAAAAATAGTCCGCGCCAGAAATGGCACAGCGATCCCGATAAAACCGATCGGTCCGCAGAAGGTAGTGATGCTGCCCGCCAGCACACTGGTGCTGCATACGATCAGCAGCCGGGCCCGCCGCACGGTAAGTCCCATGCTGCGGGCATAATTTTCTCCCAGCAACAAGGCATCGAGCATCTTGGAGCCTGCAAAAGAAAGAACGAGTCCGGTACCTACGGCAACAGCCAGGATAGACAGGTGCCCGCCATTGACACCGCCCAGCGATCCGAATGTCCAGATCAAAAAATCTTTTACCTGGTCGGGTGCGCTGAAGTACTGCCAGATGCTGACCACAGATAAGGTGATATTACCGATCATGACGCCAATGATCAGCATCATGACATTGCTTTTTACCGAGGATGAAATGGCCAGGATCAGCGTCATCACCAGCGCCGAGCCTGCAGTAGAGGCAGCGATAAGGAGCCAGCTTCCGCTGATGCCCAATTCCCTGATGGCAAAAACACCCATGCTTCCTGTAGAGAGCATCACGGCTGCTACGCCGAGGCTGGCCCCCGAAGTAATGCCCAGCACCGAAGGATCGGCGAGGGGGTTGCGGAACAGGGTCTGCATCTGGAGCCCGCCTACCGACAAGCCGCAGCCTACCAGCACGGCCGTGCAAGCCTTGGGTATCCGGATGCGTTCAACAATGTATTGCCAGGTAGGATTGCCTTGCGAAGAAAACAGGATCTTGCCGATGGCCGGAAGCGGGATAGAGACCGAGCCCCAGGCTATGTCCAGGATAAAAGCTAGCAGCAGCAAAACAAAGAGTCCGCTGTAGAGAACCCGCAAGGGGACAGACCTGGGTTTGGATGGATGGGTCGGTAGCAGCGGCATGGAACTATTTTATCTGCTTGTAATAAACCAGTTGATGAGTGGGCAGGAGGTCGGGATGAAAGATCCTGATCAGATCAGCCAGGATTATCTGCGGATGAAAGGCGGCAGATTCCCAGTAATCATTTGAACCCTGGTCGTTCACCTGGTTGTTGTTGTTATAAATGGTGTTGTTTTTAAACGGTTTGAAGTCTGCATACCGGCGGTCCCTGTCTGCAATTTCCGTTTTGGAAACCGCGTCGCTGGTATTGATCCAGTAATCAGCCTGTAGGCCTTGTGGAGCAACCGATTCGAAGCTGAGCGCCAGGTTGCCCGAACCTTTCGTGGCAGCCCAGGGGTAAGCGGCACCTGCATCCCGGAGGAACTGCGCCATAAAGCTTTCTCCCCTGGGCACAAACCAGGTTCCTTTATAAGCCAGCCCGGTGATAACCGCAGGCTTGCCGGCTGCGCCCCTTCCCTGCTGCGCCAGGTGTTGATAAGCAGTTTCCACGCTGTCAAAAGCCCGGTTCACGGCGGCTTCCTTATTTACAAGGGCTGCCATCAGCTTTACCCATTCTGCCTGTCCGAGCGGCGTGGTTTCCATCCATTCTGCATTGGCCAGGACGGGAATGCCGGCTTCCTGCAAAACCCCGTACCGTTCTGACTGGACACCGGGATTTTTTGTTACCATTACCAGGTCAGGATGGAGGGCCAGTACCTGTTCGTTGTCAAGATTTCCATCTACGCCGACTCCTTTTATCAGTCCCTTTCTGATCCTTTCGCGCACGGCAGGAGAAAACACATAACGCAGGTCTTCCAGCCCGGTAAGCAGCCCGGAACAGTCTGCAAAATCAGCCAGGGCAACATGCATGGAAGAAGTGCCGATCATAGAGCGGAGCGGGATCCAGATCTGCTGCGCATAAGGATAGCCGCCAGGTGCAGGCGTTCCCCTTTGCACCAGGAGATACCGGGTTGTATCCTGTCCTTTGCCGGAGGAGGTAAAAACCTGCAACAGTTTGTAATTCGGGTGGTATTCCAGCTGAAATCCCCTGGCGTACTTTATTTGGACTGTATCGGGGAAGAGGGGTTTCCCGCTGTAAGCCGGACCGGCTTGTTGTGTTTCCGGCTGGTGGCAGGAAAGAAGGGCTGCACTGATCAGGAAAAACACAAACAGCAAATGGGTAGAAAGCTGCACGCTGCCGGGTTGTTGATGCATGGCCGCAAACCTACGCAATTTTGAACCATGATTCACAGGATGGTCTTGAACCATGATCCACAGGATTAGAGGGATTCGGGGACGTTGGACCATCCTGTAAATCAAGGTGCAGAATCTATTATCTTTATCAAAAACTCACATGTACATTCCTCATGCTCAACGGTATCAACAGATGGAATATCGCCGGTGCGGAAACAGCGGGCTGAAGCTGCCGGCGCTTTCGCTGGGGCTCTGGCACAACTTCGGCGAGGTAGACCCGCTGGAGAAATGCCGGACGATCCTGCGCACCGCGTTCGACCATGGCATTACGCATTTTGACCTGGCAAACAACTACGGCCGCCCGGCCGGATCGGCGGAAGAAAAGATAGGCACGATCCTGGACAAAGATTTCCGGGATCACCGAGATGAGCTGATCATCAGCACCAAAGCGGGGTATACCATGTGGGAAGGTCCGTATGGCGACTGGGGATCGAAGAAATACCTGGTGTCCAGTCTCGACCAAAGCCTGCGGCGCATGAAGCTGGAATACGTAGACATCTTTTATCATCACCGCCCTGATCCTGAAACGCCGCTGGAAGAAACCATGTCGACGCTGGATCTGGTCGTACGGCAGGGCAAGGCCTTGTATATCGGCATTTCAAATTATCCTGCCAGGCAAACACAAAAAGCGGTGGACCTGCTCAAGCAGCTGGGCACACCCTGCCTGATCCACCAGCCCAAGTATTCCCTTTTTGAACGCTGGGTAGAGAAAGGATTGCTGGATGTGCTGGGCAACGAAGGCGTCGGTTGCATTCCTTTCTCACCGCTGGCGCAGGGACTGCTCACCAATAAATACCTGCATGGCATTCCGCCTGACTCCAGGGCAGCGCGGCACCTGGGCAATGGCGCCATGGAAGAAAGCAGCGTCACCGAAAGCCAGCTCCTTAAAGTACGCCAGCTCAATGAACTGGCCACCCGGCGCGGTCAAAGCCTGGCCCAGTTCTCCCTTGCCTGGATCCTGAAAGATCCCCGCATCACCTCCGTACTCATCGGCGCCAGCAAACCCGAACAGATTACCGATTCGATCAAGTGCCTGGAAAATTATCAGTTTAGCAAGGAAGAGCTGAACCGGGTTGAGGAAATACTATCTGAACCATGATTTACAGGATGGTCTTGAATCATGGCTCAAGACTATGGCTCAGACCACACCCTTTTTTGCAAAGCCTCTAATGCGTTGAAGAGGTACACAGCGGGGGCGTTCCAGTTGATGGCGATTTCGTTGGAGGCGTAGGAAGCGTCGGTGTCGGAGTAAGCGGTTTCGGGTTCTGTGTGTTCGTAGTAGGCGTGGTCTTGCATGCCGGGGTTGGGACCGCCGGCTAGCAGGCCAGGTACCGGATCGTCGATGCCGTCCGAGATGGAGGGGCGGTGGTGGGGGCGCATGGGTGGTTTGTGGCCGATGCCGGTTACAAACGAGTATCCGGTGGCGTTCCTGCCCAGCAGGTAGTCCAGGTTGGTGAGAGCGGCTGCTGCATATTTCTTGTCGCCGGTGAAAAGATAGGCATTGATCAGTGCGATGCCTTGGTTGGCGGCATTGGAATTGCTGCCCCAGTTGAACTCGCTCTTGGTGCCGCCCATCACGGTACCAAACGCATTGGCAGCGGGCCTGGTAAGATAAGCATCCGCAAATGCAATGACCTGTTTGCGCATGTCTTCGGCCAGTCCGCCGGCGAAAGCAGGCAAGCTCTTTTGCAGCCGGGCTATGGTGTAATACCCCAGCATGCGTACATTGCCCCAGCTGGGAAGTTGTACGGGCCCTGCTGCGTGACTGGAAAGCGTATCGCAATACCCTTTCTTGCCTGTTGAAGCCAGCAGCTCGGCAGCAGCCCAGAACCATTCGTCTGAAAAATTTCTGTCACCATAACCGCCGGTGGTAACCTTGGGTTCAAAGCGCTGGTTGATCCCGTTCTGGTTGTATTCCAGGGCCGGATTTTTCTGTGCCCATGACCAGGCTGATTCGGCGGCGCGTAAGCAACTGTCGGCCAGGCGGGGATACTGGCGGGAAAACTTTTTGAGCAACCGGCCCGCCTGTGCCAGCACTGCGGCAAAATCAAGGGTTGCTGCCGTGCCCTTCTGTACAACATAGCGGGGCAGTTTGGTAAGGCCCGGACGTACCATTCCGTCGAAAGCAGCATTTGTGCATTTGTTGTACACGCCGCCATCATCCGGATCCTGCATGGAAAGCATCCAGCGGATGTTGTAAAGCGCTTCATCCAGGATGTCAGGTACCCCATTCCTGCTCTCCGGGATATTGGTTTCCAGCTGTTCAAAATAAGCCGGAAAATCTTCATACGCTGCCAGCAGGGTGCCGGTTGTGATACCGGCGTTAACTACATACTTGTTGTAATCACCCGCATCATACCAGCCGCCCGGTGTAGAGATCCGGGTGCCGGCAGGGCGTTTCAGACTGGCCGCAGAAGGATGCACCAGCACAGCAGTATCAGGATGCCCGGCCGGCCGGTGCCATTTACCCGCGTATTTTTCATCCAGCGGCATCGACACGCGCTGGTAATAAAATCCCTTGAGCACAGCTATAGCGGCCTTTCTGTGCACATCATTTCCGATATTGAACGTATAAGAAGTGCCGATGCCGGGAATATAAATATTGAATTGCCCGGCCAGCTGCAAGGCACTGAAATCGGCTATCCTTGTTTTAATAGAAGAGTTGCCTGACTGCCGGATAGGCCCCAGGGCTCCTTTGTAAACAGTATCCCCCGTCTCTGCTTTCAACACAAAAAACCCAAAGTTGGAGCCGGCGTATTCATCCGTTTTGTAATCGCTGGTTACCGCAGCAATTTTAGACGCCCGGATATAGTAGCCGGATTGATTGATCTTGATAATGTCCTGGGAAGATTGGGCAGCTGCAAGCAGGCCGGTGCATTGAAGGATGGCAAGAAAACAGAGCTTGGTTACTTTCATATAGGGCAAACATATTATTTGAACTCCTTATTGTGATCAACAAATCTATTATATAAGTACGAACATCTGCTACGTATCTAGCATGCAGCAAAATGATTGGCTTGCAAGTGTGCTGCGCAAGACGAAAAAGCAAAAAAATTGTTTTTTGGATTGCGGGAAGTTCTTAGCTTTAACACCGCTCTGCGATTGATGTTTTCGTCTTTACCAATATCTGGACTACAACAATCCTCGTTTCCCTACCTTTTGATACCATCGTTTTGATATAAAGCCTTTACTTCCATACCCATTGTCTCAACCGACAATCGCAAGAGAAATTGTTTTCCTGTAAGATGTGATGTTTATACAAATCTTTCACGATCTATCGAACTTCCATAATCTGCGAAAAGCTCCTGATCAAGTTATAAAACCACTTTATGTATAAGCCTTTACCCCACCCATGCAAGCTGTTGTTTGTTGTTATTGTATGTGTCGCCACCTCTACCTTTGCACAACCAAAGATCGGAACGTTTGTTCCTGTCAGCGGTCCGACAGGAACAACGGTTACGGTCACCGGTGCAGGTTTTAATGCAGACCCTGCCAAAAACATTGTATACTTTGGTGCAGCAAGAGCTTCAATCATTGGAGGATCATCTACCACGCTGTTGGTAACAGTTCCAGCCGGCGCTACTTACAAACCCCTGTCGGTGCTGAATACAGGCAACGGCTTAACCGGTTACACTTCCAGTCCTTTCGTTACTACGTTTGCCAACCCGTTCGGCACCAGTATACCCAACAATTTTTACCTGCCCAAAATAGATATAGTCCCAGGCAGTACCACCTCTTACATCAGAACAGGAGATTTGGATGGAGATGGCAAGCCTGATCTTGTATTGGTGAATGAGAATGAAGGTATGATGTATGTGTTGCGAAACATATCTGCCCTTGGATCGGTTTCTCCCTCCTCCTTTGCGGCAAGAACCGGCTTTGATGTAGGATTGGGTGGCGGGCAACCGGCAATCGGTGATGTGGATGGGGATGGCAGGCTGGACGTTGTGATCACCAATCCGGTCTCCGACAGGGTTCTTGTGTTCCGCAACCTATCCACCCCCGGCAGTTTCACCCCATCCTCCCTGGCTGCAGGTGTGTCTTTTCGTACCGGGGGAGAACCCAGTTATGTTGCCCTGGGCGACATAGACGCTGATGGAAAGACGGATATGATAATTTCTAACCGCAATGGCAGTTCGGCATCTGTGTTGCGCAATACTTCTGCTCCAGGCAGTATAACAACTGCTTCTTTTGCAGAAAAAGTAGATTTCATGACAGGTGGGAGACCTAACTCTGTAGCTGTCGGAGATGTGGATGGTGACGGGAAAACAGATATCGTAACTGCAAATACACAGAACAGCACCTTATCTGTGTTGCGCAATACTTCCATACCAGGCAGCATAACAACTGCCTCTTTTGCAGAGAAGATAGATTTCACCACAAGCCGCGATCCGTTTTTTGCAGCAATTGGTGATATGGACGGTGACGGCAAAGCAGATCTGATAGCTGCAAACGCCTCGGAAGCCAATGTATCTGTTCTGCGCAACACCTCTGTTGCCGGCAGTATCACCCTTGCTTCTTTTGCAAACAAGGTAGATTTCACTACAGGCAACACTCCTGCCACACTGGCGATTGGTGATGCGGATGGCGATGGCAAGCCAGACATAATTGTTGCCAACCGGGAGCAGCGGTACTTCTCTGTTTTGCGCAACATCTCTTCTACGGGCGGTATAACAGCCGCTTCGTTTGCCAACAAGATGAATTTCTATGTAAGCGGTCTTCCCAACGATGTGGTCGTCTTTGATGTAGATGGTGACGGGGTGCCGGAAGTGGCAACAGCAAATGCACTCTCTACAACCATTTCCGTGGTTAAGATAGCGGCTCCCCAGTTCCCGCCAGTCATAACTTCCTTTGTACCTGCCAGTGGACAGGCAGGTACAACAGTTACCATCAAGGGTACAAACTTTTTTCCCGCAGCCCTCTACAATACAGTTTTCTTTGGTGCGGCCCGGGCCGCCGTACTGGGTGGCTCTGACACGAGCTTGACAGTTACCGTACCTGCAGGCGCTACATACCAGCCAGTTTCTGTAATGAATGGCTCTAACAGATTAACCGGTTATGCTGCAAAACCTTTTATTACTACTTTTCCAAATCCTTTTGGTTCCGGCATACCGCCCAACTTCTATGCACCTCAACTCAACTTTGCTACCGGTATGCTGCCTTATGCAGTTGCGATGAGTGATCTGGACGGTGACAACAAGAACGACCTCGTAGTTGTGAATGCACAATCCAATTCCATTTCCGTACTGCGCAATACGAGTACAACCGGCAGTATGCCAGCTTTTGCCCCAAGGGTTGATTTTGTTACCGGAACTGATCCCCGGGCAATTGTTATCAAAGACATAGATGCTGACGGACGGCCAGACATCATTGTGCTTAATGCTGCGTCCAGTACCATTTCTGTGTTGCGCAACAACGCTGTTTCCGGCAATATCAACGCCGAGTCCTTTGCACCCAAAGTGGATTTTGCTGTAGGGCCTGTTACTTATCCTTACTCGGTAGCCGTAGATGATATGGACGACGATGGAAGACCTGACCTGCTGGTGGCCAATCTTCTATCCGGTGCAGTGGGCATCTTGCGCAACACTTCCGGCTCTATCCAATCTTCCGGCTTTGCAGACAGGGAAGATTTTGCCGTGGGTGTGTACCCCCGCTATATCGCCACCTGCGATCTGGACGGCGACGGAAAGCGCGACCTGGCAGTAGCCAATGAGCGCTCCAATACTGTTTCTGTGCTGCGTAACACAACCACAACCGGATATGCCTTTCAGTTTGCCGGTAAAGTTGATTTCTCTATTGGCACCAATCCACCCTGCATCGCAGCAGGTGATATAGATGGTGACGGCAAACCCGATCTGGTGACAGCCAATTATGCTTCCAATACGCTGTCGGTATTGCGCAATACCTCCATACCCGGTTCTATATCCACATCCTCTTTTGCTCCGAAGGTTGATTTTGCCACTGGCATGAATCCTTTCTGCGTTGCCATGGGCGATGCTGATGGCGATGGAAAGACAGATCTCGCAGTAGCCAACGCGAACTCCAACACGGTTTCCATCCTTCGCAATACCAGCACAGCCGGCAGTGTCACAACTTCTTCCTTTGCAAGCAAGGCAGATTTTGCAAGTACCGGTTATCCCATGTATGTTGCCATGGGCGATCTGAATGGTGATGGCATTGCAGAAATCGCTGCTGCCAACGGAGCAGCCAATACAATAGCCGTGTTGCGGGTAAACATACCGGTAGCCGCAGCATATGTTGAAATGGCTCGTCAGGCATCAATAATAATGACAGTGTATCCCAATCCGGCGAAGGGAACACTGCACCTGCAACTGTCTAATCTGAAAGCGCCAGTGGTATCGCTGGAAGTGTTTGATGAAAACGGAAGGATTGTACACAAAGAAGTTTTGCCGGTAGCTGAAAAGGCAGCCGGTATACAGACCAGCATTAACCTGGACAAACAGCCGGCAGGAATTTATTATATTAAGGCAAGCAGTATAACGGGCATAAGCATCGCGAAAGTCCTGTTACGGCTTTAGACGCTTGGAAAAAACATACTCGCATAAAAGTAAACCCTGGTGCATTGTATGAATGTTCACCTGCATCTTTTGGAAGAGCAAAGCCGGCTTCTGCGATAAAATCTAAAAAGTTTTTTTCAACAGAAAGAAGTTCATACTTTTAGCCAGGCTTACAAATACCTGATGATACCGGCTCTTACAACCGGCAGCATCCCTTCTAATTCAATATCTCCTGATAGTACTCAAGCAGGCGTATACGGCAAAAGATCCAAAGATCAATCAAACAAGTTATCGAGCGTGGAGTATTATGTACATTCCAGAATAGAAACAACGAGTACTTGCATAGCGGGTTGCAGCATACATGAAAGATGGCTTTCATGTATGCTGCAACCTTTTTTATGAAAGGCCATCGATTGTCTGTGCACACAATAAACAATCATTATGTCAGAAGGAATACAGCTTGCCTGTAATCTGCTGTTTGTATTTTCCTTTATTATTGCAGCTAGCATGCTGGCACAAACGAAAACCAATGCTTTGTTCTTAAGCTATTTCGTCCCGGGCACGATGATCACCGCCGCAGATCCCCCTTCTGCCATGCCTCAAACTATGAAATGTGCTTGGAGCTTGTAAAGGCAACAGCTATGTCCGGCATGATAAATAACTTCTTTATCTATAACCTGGTTCTATGTCAAAAAATTTTACCCCCATTTGTCAGCTCTTTGTATTTGTTCAGTTATTCCTTGTGTTCCACGCTGCTGCACAACCCGTTATTAGCTCATTCAGTCCAGCCAGTGGTCCGGCAGGAACAAACCTTACTATCAGCGGTACAGGGTTCAACCCAACTGCTTCTGGCAACATCGTTTATTTTGGCGCAGTAAGGGCTGCTGTAACCGGAAGCAGTGCTACCAGCCTCACTGTTATCGTGCCCACCGGTGCTACGTACGAACCCTTGTCGGTGCTAAACACAGCCACTTCACTGACCGGGTACGCGCCCCAACCCTTTGCAGTCACCTTTGTCAATCCTTCCGGCACAGGACTGCCAGCCGATTATTACCAGCCCAGGGTAGCTTTTCCCACAGACTATGCAGCCAGCTTTGTTACCACGGGCGATCTGGACGGCGATGGAAAGCCTGATCTGATCGTGGCGGGATTTGTAGGTGTTTCGGTATACCGCAATGTGTCTGCCACCGGGAGCGTTACGCCTGCTTCTTTTGCTAACCGGGTCAACCTGGCTTCCAGCTCTATCCATGATGTTGTTGTAGTAAAAGATCTCGACGGAGATGGCAAACTGGATATTGCAGGGGCCAGCGGTTACTACAATACCCTTACTTTGTGGCGCAATAATTCTACCCCTGGTAACATCGATGCTTCATCTTTCCAGACGGCACAATTGGCGCTGGGGACTTCCACTATGCCTTACGGTTCTTCATTGACTGTTGCAGATTTTGACGGAGATGGCAAACCTGATCTGGCAAGCCTCAATCCAGGTCTGAATTCAGTAAGCGTATTCCGGAATATTTCTACAGCTGGAATCTTAGGTGTGTCTTCTTTTGCGCCCAGGGTTGATGTCCCGACAGCCGGGTTCCTCAATACGGTCACAACAGGCGATGTTGACGGAGATGGCAAGCCAGATCTGATTACAGCCCACCAGAACCTATCCTCCAGTGAGCTGGGCTTCGTTTCTGTTATGCGGAATCTATCACATATAGGTAGCATAACAGCTGCTTCATTTGCTCCCCATGTTGATTTTGCTGTGGAAACCAATTACCGGTCACTCGCTGTAGGCGATGTGGATGGCGACGGCAAATCCGATGTGGTAACCAGAGCGTCTTTCGGCGTGTCTGTATTGCGAAATACGGCCAATCCGGGCAACATCAGTTCAACTTCCTTTCAGCCAAGAGTTGACCTTGCAACTTCCCCGGGTAGTCTTTCGCTCGGCGATGTTGACGGAGATGGAAAGCTGGATATATTGACAACACAGTTAAATGCGGTTTCCATACTGCGCAATACGGCTATTGCGGGCAGCATTACCTCCTCTTCCTTTGCTGCAAAAGTGGATTTTCCATGCGACAATGCAGGCAGCGGCATTACCCTCAGCGACCTGGACGGCGACGGAATCGCCGAGGTCGTCATCACAAATAATTCCACATTCAGTGTTTCTGTGCTGAGAGCAAATGCCTCGTCACTTTCCTCTGTACCCCAGATCAGTACTGTGAACCCGCTCAGCAGCCCCGTAGGTTCAACAGTTACCATTACGGGATCCGGCTTCAATGCCACGCCTTCTGACAATATGGTTCTTTTTGGAACGGTTAAAGCGCTTGTAACCGGAGGATCCGCTACCAGCTTAACCGTCATTGTACCACCGGGCACCAATTATCAGCCTGTTTCCGTGCTTAACGGAGCCAACGGCTTGACGGGTTATTCCTCCAAGCCTTTTGTTACTACGTCCAGCAATCCTTATGGCACGGGCATACCGTACAATTTCTACAAAGAAGGCCTGCAGTTTGCTTCCGGCACCCTTCCTTATTTTGTTGCGCTGGGCGACCTGAACGGTGATGGCAAACCAGACATGGTGGAAGCCCATCCCACCAATAACATCATCGTGGTAAGAGAAAACAGGACAGCTTCCGGGGGACTGGCGACGACTTCTTTTTTATTCGGGACGGAAATTCCGGTGGGGAACGAGCCCCGCTCAATAGCCATTGGTGACCTGGATGGTGATGGCAAACCTGATGTTGTAGTGGCGAATGCCGGTTCTTCCACCATTTCGGTGCTGCAAAATACTTCTTCCGGAACTGCTGCCTTTGGAACAAAAGTAGACTTCCCTACAGGCTCCCAGCCTTTTTCCGTAACCATCGGGGATATAGACCTTGATGGCAAACCTGATATACTGGTAGCCAACCTTGCAGCCGGAACGGTTTCTGTACTGCGCAATACGGCTAAAACCGGCATCATAGATGCTTCTTCTTTTGCACCCAGAACCGACTTTGAAGCAGGCAACACACCTCGCTATATAATAGTGAGCGATCTGGATGCGGACGGAAAGCCGGATATTGCTGTAGCAAACGAACAATCCAATACTGTTTCCGTCCTGCGCAGTACGGTTGTTACTGGCATGATCAATGCTTCTTCTTTTGGAGCACCGCGGAGTTTTGCTACCGGCAACAATCCCAATGGTGTAGTTGCCAGTGATATAGACGGTGATGGCAAACCTGATCTCGTCGTCGCCAATTTCGGATCCAATACAGTGTCTGTGCTGCACAATGACCAAACTGTAGGAGGGGGCATCAACTTTGCTTCTTTTATTCCAAGAGTCGATTTTGCCACCGGCGTGCAGCCTTTTGCTGTTGCCGCCGGCGATCTGGACGGTGATGGAAAACCGGATATCGCTACGGCAAATGCCGGTTCCACCAACCTTTCTGTCCTGCGCAATACGGCTGCTCCCAATACTATCATCTCTACTTCGCTTGCTCCCCGGTCCGACTTTGCAGCGGGCAATTATCCGGTCAGCATTGCCATTGGTGATCTGGATGGCAACGGCCTTGCCGAACTGGTGTCAACATCAGCTTCTCCAAACAATGTATCAGTGCGGACAATCAACTCACCGCAACCCATCGTGGTTAATTCATTCAGTCCGGCCAGCGGCCCGGTGGGCACAACCGTTACCATCAACGGCAATGGTTATGATCCTGTTTACTTTCTCAACCAGGTTTTCTTTGGCGCAGTGAAGGCCGAGATCACAGGTGGCAACGCACACATGCTGCAGGTGAAAGTTCCCGCAGGTGCTACCTACTACCCCATCTCCGTGTCTAAAAACAACACCGAACTGGCGGCCTATTCTCCACTTCCTTTTGTTACTACATTCTCCAATCCGTTTGGCACCGGTATACCACTCAATTTTTACCGGCAAAAGGTTGATTTACCAGTTCTTGGACCGGTTACATACGGTGTAGCATTTGGAGACATAAACCAGGACGGCAAACCCGATCTGATTACAGTAAACGAAAGCTCCAATACACTTTCGCTGATGCGCAACAACTCATCTGCAGGAAATATTACGTCCGGTTCTTTCGACGCCCCGGTCAAATTTGTCACCGCCCCCGAACCGCGGGCTGTTGCCTTTGCCGATATAGACGGCTATGCTTATCAGGATGTGGTTGTACTAAGTCCTGCTGCCAATACCATATCTGTTTTTCAGGGCAGTTTCAACTATGGCCAGATTGACGCCAACACCTTTGCTTCTACACGAAAAGATTTTTCGACCGGTGGCTATGCATCGTCTTTTGCAGTAGGTGATCTGGATGGCGATGGACGGCCAGAATTGGTACTTACCAACCCTTATGCAGGTACTGTAACGGTGCTGCGCAACCTTTCTTCGCATGCCAGCAATGGTCCCACCGTTCAGTTTGCTGCCCCGGTAAGTTTTCCTGTTGGAAACTTTCCCCGCTCGGTAGCAGTTGCTGATGTTAACAGGGATGGAAAACCGGACATCATTGTAGCCAACGAAAAAGGCAATACGGTTTCTGTGCTGCGCAACAACAGTGTTTACGGCAATATCAACCCCGCTTCTTTTAGTCCGGCAACATCCTACCCCACCGGCAGCAATCCGAACAGCATAGCTATAGGTGATGTAGATGGAGACAGCATGCCTGATATTGTGGTAGCCAACTACGGCTCCAACTCGGTATCTGTGCTACGCAACAACCTCTTTATCGCAGTACCAACAACAGTTTTGTTTGAGCCCAGGGTCGACTTTCCGGCCGGCACCCAGCCTTATGCTGTTACCCTGGGTGATGCAGACGGGGATGGCAAGATTGATTTGATAACAGCCAATTCAGGGTCCAACAGCATGTCAGTGCTGCGCAACAAGCATACAACCGGAACCATTACGGCTTCTTCCTTTGCAGACAAAGCAGACTTCAGCACCGGCATTTACCCGCTGGGCCTTGCCATGGGAGATCTGGATGGCGATGGCATAGCAGAAGTAGCAACGGCCAATGCAGGTCCTAACGCCGTTTCTGTGTTTAAAGTAAACAGCCCGGTATCCATGACTGCCCAGGCTGCTGCACCAGTCATGACAACAACAGGCATCCAGGAAACAGCGGTCATGCAAATATATCCCAACCCGACGCAGCGTGAATTTACCATGCGGTTACAGGGGCTGAAAGACCAGGCAGTCAATGTGGAAATACTTACCGAAAGCGGCAAGCTGGTGGAAAGAAGAAGGGTAAATACAGGCGGTAAGACCGGCATCACACTGAAACTCGGCCTGCAGGCATCCGGTGTGTACTATGTAAAGGTGACAGGCGTAAATGGCGTACAGGTAATGAAAGTAGTGGTGCAGCGCTGATAGCAAGACCTGGATCACCCCGGGAGCAGTGTAGTTACCTGTCAGTATTCTACAGTTGCAAAATCAAGTTGGAATAGATAAGCTTAAGGGAAAATATTTTAAAAATCAGATACAAATACCAAGACAAGTAACAGGAATCATGAGTAAAATTGCAAGATGCTATCCGGTTATTCTATGTGCCGTTCTATTACTTACTGGACCCCACGGCCATGGACAGCCTAAAATCAATTCTTTTAGCCCGGTCAGTGGCCCCGTGGGCACTTCCATTCTTATCAGCGGCACCGGCTTCAATGCAACGCCTGCCAGTAACACCGTTTACATTGGGAATGTAAAAGCTGCTGTTACTGGAGGCACTGCCACTACGCTAACAGCCATCGTACCTGCCGGTACTGCCCACATGCCCATCACCGTTCTCAATACAGGTAACGGACTGGCAGGTTCTTCGGTTAAGTCTTTTGTCACCACTTTTACAAACCCTTTTGGGAATGGATTGCCGGCTAATTTTTATCTGCCTCAGGTTAATTTCTCGTTTGGCATCTATAATGCAATAGCCGTGGGAGACCTGGACAGAGACGGCAAACCAGAAATAATTACCGCTGGCTACAGCGGCATTGTTGTTCAACGCAATATCTCTACCACCGGCTCTGTGTACGCCGGCTCTTTTGCGCCGGGGTTTGAACTTGTGACCGGGGAGGTGCGCGACGTAACCCTGAGCGATGTAGATGGTGATGGCAAACTGGACGTTGTAGGTATCAGCGCCAGCCAGGGATTGTTGGTATTTAAGAACAATTCTGCAGCAGGCTCCCTTACTGCAGCCTCTTTTTCCAAAACAGGCTTTCCTTACGGAACTTATCCTGTGCATGTAGCAGCCGGCGATCTGGATGGCGATGGCAAACCGGAACTGGTAACGAATGATCTTGTTACCAGTTCGATTACCATCTTAAGAAACACCACTACACAAGGTATTGTCAACTCGTCTTCATTTGCTACCGGCTTCGACCTTCGCGTAGGCTCCGGCAGTATGGTGATCAGAGACCTGGATGGTGATGGAAAAGCTGAACTAACAGCGGCAACCAATTCAAGCTCAGGCATTGTAATTTTACGAAATATATCAACACCAGGTTCTTTAAACGCTGCTTCTTTCGCTTCACCCCTTTATCTTAACAGCGGATCAAATTCTCCTTACAGTGACGGTTTTATAATAGATGACCTGGATGGGGACGGCAAACCTGATATTGCAAACGCCAGTGCCGATTTTAATACACTCTCGGCTTTTCGCAATACCTCTTTGCCGGGCATTCTGACAAACGCTTCCTTTGAAACTCCAGTAAATTATTCACTGTCTGGCAACTCCGGAAATGCGACCAAACTCGCTGCCGGTGACGTGGATGGGGATGGAAAAGTTGATCTGCTGGCAAACAACACAAAACTGGGCGGGGTTTCTATACTGCGCAACACATCCAGTACCGGAAGTCTTGGATCCTCCTCTTTCGCCGCTGCCATGCGTTTTGAGACCGCTGCTGACGCGCTGGCGGTTGCCGACCTGGATGGGGACGGGATACCTGAAATTGTAAGCGCTTTTGGTGGTCTAACAGTACTCCATATCAACAATACAGTTCAACAGCCAGTCATTACGGCTTTCTCACCGACCAGCGCTCAGGCCGGTACACCACTTACCATCACAGGCTATAACTTCAATTCTGCTGCTGCCAAAAACATTGTTTACTTCGGCGCTGTAAGCGCCACAGTAACAAGCGCCTCGGCTACCAGCATTACAGTTATTGTACCTCCAGGCGCTACCAGCCAACCTCTTTCTACACTCAACACAGACAACGGACTCACAGGCTACTCAACCCGGCTGTTCTATCCGGCTTTTACAAATCCTTATGGAGCAGGACCTTTTCCGTCTACTTTCTATCAGGCAACATTCAATCTTACTGCAGGCCGGCTGCCATACTATGCCACGCTAAGTGATCTGAACAACGATGGCAAGCCAGACCTGGTGGTAACAAATGCAAATGACAATACCATTTCTATTCTGAAAAACACTTCTTCTCCCAGCACAGTGAATGCATCTTCATTCAATACCCGAATTAACCTGCCAGTTGGCGTTGATCCGCGTGCTGTAGCCGTTGGTGACCTGAACAGCGACGGCAGACCCGACATTGTAGTAGCGAATGCAGGCTCCGGCACGATAACAGTGTTTGCCAACGGGTCCACATCCAGTTCCACGCTGGATGCAAGTTCTTTTACCAACAAGGCCGATTATCCCACGGGCGCCAACCCTTTTTCCGTGGCTATTGACGATGTAGATGACGACGGCAGGCCTGACATCATAGTGGCCAATCTTTCATCCGGCACGGTGTCCGTGTTCCGCAACCTATACAACCTTTACACTGCCAGCGCACCTCCGTTTGCTCCCAGGGTAGACTACGCAGTGGGAAATTATCCACGTTCTGTTGCAGTCAGTGACCTCGATGGAGATGGCAAAGCTGATATTGCGGTAGTCAATGAGCGTTCCAACACGGTATCGGTACTGCGCAACACGGTTGCTTCAGCAGGAATAATTGATGCATCTTCTTTTTCCCCTATGACAGGGTTCGCGACCGGCAACAATCCCAACTGTATTGCTGCAGGTGATATTGATGGAGATGGAAAGAACGACTTGGTGGTGTGTAATTATGGTTCCAACTCCGTGTCGGTGCTGCGCAATACAGCTGCTGCGGGCAGCATTACAGCAGCCTCATTTGCTGATAAAATCGATTTCTCTACTGGTGCGCAGCCTTTCTTTGTCGCATTAGGAGAAGCGGATGGTGATGGCAAAGGGGATTTGATTGTTGCCAGCACTGCTTCCAACAGCCTGTCGGTTTTGCGCAACAAGGCTTTTGCAGGCAGCATTACAGCTGCTTCGTTTGAAACGGCAAAAGACTTTGCAACTGGCGGCTACCCGACCGGCGTTGCCACCGGTGATCTGGATGGAGATGGAATTACTGAACTGATGTCGGTTAATGCCGGAGCGGACAACATATCAGTGCTTTCCTACAGCATTGCACAACCGCCCGCCATCAACGGATTTTCGCCGGAGAGCGGACCGGCAGGGACAACAATAACCATTACTGGAACCAACTTTAATGAAGAGGCTGCCAACAATACAGTGTATTTCGGCGCGGTAAAAGCGTTGGTATTGGCGGGGTCCTCAACCATGCTAACAGTATCTGTCCCTGCAGGCGCGACCTATCATCCTATTGCGGTACTGGACAATACAAGAGGCTTGAGCGGATCTTCTTCCAAGCCATTCATACCAACTTTTACCAATCCCTTGGGAACCGGTGTTCCTGTTAATTTTTATCGTTCAAAAATCGAGCTTGCCCTGGATAGTCCGCACACCTTTGCGGTTGCCACCGGCGACCTGGATGGTGATGGCAAACCAGAGTTGGTTGCAGTAACCGATACAACCCATACTATTTCTATCCTGCGTAACACCGCTACATCCGGCAGCATAGACGCAACTTCTTTTGCGGGCAAGATAGATCTACCCACCGGTTATGCGCCCCGGGCGATCGGAATCAGTGATCTGGACGGCGATGGAAGACTGGACCTTATTGTTTCCTGTCCGAATGCCTATACCATTTCTATATACAGAAATATGTCTACTTCCGGCCCTCTTACTGCCGCTTCTTTTGGACCGCGGACAGACTTCCGCACGGCTGGCTCGGTTTATTCTTTTGCCACCGGTGATCTCAACGGAGATGGCAAGCCTGAGCTTGTAATTGCCAATGCATCAGGAAATGCAGAGGTTTGGCGCAATGCATCTATCCGCGGATTTATCTCTGCCAATTCTTTCCCAATCCTGGAAAGAATTTACCTGTATCCAGGCTTTCTTCCTCGCTCGGTTACCCTTGGCGATATAGATGGGGATGGAAAGCCGGACGTTGTGGTGGGCAATGAACAATCTGGTACCGTGTCAGTTATGCGAAATACCGGCAGTGCACAGGTCCTTTCTTTTGCAAACAGAATAGATTTCACGGCAAGCCCTCACCTTCCTGCCGTTTCATTGGGGGATGTAGACGGAGATGGCAAACCCGATCTGGTAACAGCCAGCTACAGCAGCAGCACGGTTTCTGTTCTGCGCAATACTAGCACTGTAGGAATTATTAATGAAGGTTCTTTTGCGCCCAAAGTTGATTTTACCACAGGCCTTAATCCTTTTTACCTGATAATGGGAGATGCGGATGGTGATGGAAAGCCTGACCTGATAACAGCAAATTCCAACGCCAACACCATTTCTGTATTGCGCAACACCAGCTCAGCAGGAAGCATCAATGTTTCATCCTTTGCCGGAAAAGCTGATTTTAATGTGGGTGGCTACCCGGTCAGTGTTGCCCTGGGTGATCTGGATGGAGATGGCTTGGCTGAACTGGCTGCGGCCAATGCAGGCAGCGGTTCCATCTCCTTGCTTAAAATAAATACAGCTCCAGCAGTAACTACAGGAGCTGCCTCATTATATACATACGGCGCAACCTTTGAAAGGCAGAAAGTTATGCAGCTGTATCCTAATCCAACCAAGGGTGTATTTACTGTACAACTGCCGGTCTTGAAAGCATCGGTGGCGACCGTTGAAGTATTTAATGAAAACGGGAACACAATTGAGAAGAGGAGTGTGCGCAACGGAGGAAATAACACAACTGGTATACTACAGATTGATTTACATAAACAGCCGGCAGGTGTGTATTTTGTAAAGATAACAGGGCTGGATGGCGTTCAGATTGGCAAGTTGGTGGTGAATCATTAATCAATAAAAAGACAAGCACAACCCTTTTGAAAAACACCTGCCTTTTGGGCAGGTGTTTTCTGTTTTACAAAAAATCAAGCAAATAGTTTTGATTTCTCAAAGCGGATATTATTTTTGTCCCTTCAAGGTACAAGTGCTAAACCTCTAAATGTCCAATTCCTTTTGCCACCATCTACTAGCCGCTTTTGCACGAGCAATCCCAAAACTTATTGTAGTTCATTCATTTTTACAGGGTTGATCATACAACATGAACAGCCGGGAAATGATTAGATTTCGGTTCAATGCACTGGTCAAGGTTACTTGCATATATACGCTGCAAGCACCTCATTGCGAAACCGATTGTGACAGAGAGCTGTAAACTATTTGTAAACCATATACCACAAAAGGAACATGTCAAAAAATCTACCTCTTTATCTTAAACCATTGCATGCTTTGCTGTTACTCACCGGGCTAAGCGGACTTGCCCAGCCGAAAATATCTTCCTTTAATCCGGCCAGTGGCCCTGCAGGCACTTCTCTTACGCTGAACGGTGTTAATTTCAATGCTTCCCCTGCAGGCAACATCGTCTATTTCGGAGCGGTAAGAGCTACAGTCACCAATGCTTCGGCCACGAGCTTAACAGTAACAGTACCGGCAGGAGCTACTCACCAGCCCGTTTCTGTATCGAACACAGCCAACTATCAGACAGCCTATGCTGGCAAACCCTTCATTACCACGTTTAACAATCCACGCCGCAGAAACATATCTGATAACTTTTACAAGCCAAGGATCGATTTGGCTACCGGCAATCAGTCATCTGCTGCTACCACACCCTTCTTCGTAACAACAGCCGACCTGAACATGGATGGCAAACCGGAAATTGTGGCAGTGAATGCAGCTGCTAAAACGGTTTCCATCATGCGCAATGCAGCTGCTTATGGCAATATAACCGCTACATCCTTTGCAGGCACTTTGCAGCTGCCCGTTGGCAATGATCCGCGTGCAGCAGCCATTGGAGATGTGAATGCTGACGGCAAGCCTGATATTGTAGTGGTTAATTCAGCAGAAGAAACCATTTCTGTACTTATCAATACCACTACTATCGCTTCTGCCAGTGACATTACGTTTGCTGCCAAGGTGAACTTTTCTGTCGGAAGTGGTGCTGTTTCTGTCGCCATCCAGGATGTTGACAGTGACGGAAGGCCGGATGTAGTGGTAGCCAACCTGAGTGCAAATTCAGTATCGGTACTGCGCAACATCTTTGCGCATGGAGATACCGGCACCAATTTTTTTGCAAACAAAGTAGACTTTCCGGCCGGTAACGCACCCCGCTCAGTAGTTATTGTCGATGTGGACGGAGATAAAAAGGTAGACATTGCAGCTGTTAACGAACAGGCTAACACGGTATCTGTGCTTCACAGCCTCTCGACCTCCACTGGCATTGATGCGTCTTCTTTTGCTTCTCCCGTCAGCTTTGCTACAGGTAACAATCCCGGATGCATAGCTGCAAGTGACATAAATGGTGATGACAGAGTAGATCTGATTGTATCTAACTACGGATCCAACTCGGTTTCTGTTTTGCGGAATACAGCTACTTCAGGTGCTGTTACCGCTTCGTCCTTTGCACCGAAGATGGATTATAGCGCAGGCTCCCAGCCATTTTCAGTAATTGCAGGTGATGCAAACGGAGATGGCAAGCCCGACATAATTGTAGCCAATGCCACATCAGACAAACTGTCTGTGCTGCAGAATACATTTACCGGAGGTAGTATTGAGGCTTCTTCCTTTGCCTCCATCACATCGTTTGCTACAGGTGCCTACCCTGTAAGTGCAGCACTGGGTGACCTGGATGGCGACGGCGAACCCGAACTCATATCTGCCAATGTCGCAACAAACGATGTTTCTGTACTGGCATTTTTTCCGCCAAGTGCACCGGTCATCAATTCGTTCAGCCCTGCCAATGGCACGGCAGGCAGCACTGTGACCATCACAGGTACCGGCTTTAATCCGGTTGCAACCAGCAATACGGTGTATTTTGGTGTTCAAAAAGCAACGGTAATCAGTGGAACGACTCAATCCCTTACCGTAACAGTACCTGCAGGTGCTACATATCAGCCTATCTCTCTGCTGAACAACCTTTCGACGCTAACTGCCTATTCCTCCAAGCCGTTTATAACCACCTTTACCAATCCATTTGGCAATGGAATACCAGCTAACTTCTACCAGTACCGCGTTGACTTTAATGTGGCCAGTAACGATACCTATGGTGTGGCTTACGGCGACTTGGATGGAGATGGAAAAACAGATCTGGTTGGCGTGAATGAAAATGCCAATACCCTGAGCGTGCTGTCTGAAAACAAGAGCGGAGGCATATATTCCAATTCCTTTTCTACAAAAACAGACTTTCCGATTGCAACCGGGCCACGTGCCGTTTCTGTTCAGGACATGGATGGTGATGGCTCACTGGATGTGATCACATTAAGCCCGGCTGTCAATTACATTGGCATTTTACGCAACACAAAAAATCCTCCTCCTGTCCGCTCGGTTTCGCTGGTGCCAGCTGGTGGCGTAGATGCAGGCACTCATATAGCTTCTTTTGCAGTAAGCGACCTGGATGGAGATGGGAAGCCTGACCTGGTTGTGACGAATCAATACGTAGGTACTATATCTGTTCTGCGGAATATAACCCCGGCAGGATCTCAAACAGTTTTGTTTGCATACAAGGTAGATTTTGCAGCCGGCGACTACCCCCGCTCTGTTGCTGTTGCCGATGTAGACAATGACGGAAGACCTGATATTCTGGTAGCCAACGAGCGCTCCAACAACATTTCCGTGTTCCGCAATGTATCAGCTGCAGGTACGATCGACACAAGCTCTTTTGCAGCAAAGGTAGAATTCGCTGCAGGCACCAGTCCCAACAGCATTGTGGCAGGTGATATAGACGGCGATGGAAAAACAGACATCGCTGTATCGAACTATGGTTCCAGTGCCGTATCGGTGTTGCGCAACACAGGCAGTACAGGTGCTATCACGGCAGCATCCTTTGCCCCCAGGGTTGATTTTGCCACGGGCGCCAATCCTTTCTCCATAGCCCTCGGCGACCTGGATGGAGATGGCAAGGCAGACCTGGTAACGGCCAACTCCACAGACAATACTTTTTCAGTGCTGCGCAATACCAGCTCCGCAGGAACAATAGCCAGCTATTCTTTTTCAACAAAAATTGACCTGATCGCAGCCGGCTATCCGGTAAACGTCACCATCGGCGACCTGGACGGCGACAACATCCCTGAAATTACAGCAGCCAACACCGTAAGCGGCAGTATTTCCGTGTGGAAGATCGGCACCCCGCCCACAACTACTCCAGGTACAGGCACGGGCAGCGATTCGGCGCTCAACGTACAGCTCTATCCCAATCCAACAACCGGGGTAGCAACCCTGCTGCTGTCGGGCATAAGGGAATCGGTTGTTAACCTGGACATATTTACAGAGAATGGCACCGTTGTAGAAAGAAGAACCGTCCGGACTACAGGGCGGGTATTTATCCAGCTCCTTAATCTGCGCAATCTGCCAACTGGTGTATACTATGTAAAGGTAACCAGCACTGCAGGCGTGCGGGTGGAGAAGATCGTGGTGCAGCGGTAAGCCGGCACAGTAGCTCGCGCATGAAGGTTCTACAGGCCAATACACATTGGCCTGTAGAACCTTTCTTATTTTCAGCCGGTCTGAGTTCAAATCCAATCACTAGCATCCCTCAATCCTTCCAATCCCTGGAATCAAACTTCAAGACATTTACCCCCATCCTGTAAATCAAGGTTCAGAAATTGTTTTCACATTTTGTTTGCTTCTCTCCTCTCTCCCCGACAGATTCTTATGCCTGCCGGACTTTCATGCGAGCCGCACGCTGATCCAGACACCGGCAGTTGCACACCATGCCAATCACTACCAAGCAACATAACAACCATTTCGTTTATACCACAACGTTACACACATGATCTACAACCTCCAAACAATCAGAAAACAGGTACTTGGATTGGGGCTTTCAGAAGTCGGCTTTAAGGCGAGAGGCTTTGCACCAGGCTATGATACCCAACCCCGGCTTGAACTGGTAGCAAAAACCGTAGTGAGCGGCTACAACGCAGCCGTTGAATACGGCTTAAACAAAGACCTGGAAACAACCACCGCCTCCGTCAGGAACGAGCTGGTAGGCTTTTTTAATGAAGGCATGGGCATGGGCCTGTATGCCCTCGACCTGTTTTCCCTGCGCGACAAGAATCGCTTCTGGAGATTTGTAAAAGGCCCTGGTAACAAGCATGAATATATGTCGTATATCGGTGCAGGGCTTGCCTCCGGTGTGTTCAACCTTTCCTTTAAAAAATTTCTTGATAAAGCCTCCCCTACCAGCGGCTGCCTGATCCTGGATGGCATTGGCTTTTACTATGCTTATTTCAAAACCAAAAAGACCGTTCACGATTTCTGGGTTCCTGCTACCATCTCCAACGATGCATTTTACCTGGAGCGCTACGACAATGGCATTGGCCGCGCGCTCTGGTTTTACAATGCAGGTGATCCAAAAAGAATTGCCCAAACCATTGCTGCCTTCCCGGAAAACCGCCAGCCGCATATCTGGTCGGGCGTTGGCCTGGCTGCTACTTATGCCGGCGGTGTAAGCAAGGATAAGATCAGGCTGCTGAAAAGATTGTCCGGCGAGCATGCTATTATGGTAGCACAAGGTTCGCTGCTGGCTGCGCATACAAGGCACAAAGCCGGCAACCCCCATGAGGATGATTCTACCGTGCGCATCCTGGTAGGCAAGCCTGCAGAAGAAGCACACCTCTTTGCACAGGAAGCCATCGAAGCCCTGCAGAACAGGCGATACATAGACGGAAAACATTCCTTCCAGGTGTTCCTGGAAAATATCCGCAAATGGATCCATGCAGAAGTGTATGAGCACCAGGATTTTTAATCAATCCCTACAACCCATAGCCACCCCCTAAACCCTTTTCTATCCCCATCTTCAAAGGCAACCTTTTATGAGCAACGAAGGAATCGCGATCATTGGTATCGACTGTCGTTATCCCGGTGCCCACAACCCGGAACAATACTGGGAGAACATCCTGGCCTGGCGCCAGCAGTTCAGGCGCATTCCTGACAAACGGCTGAACCTGGATCATTACTATGCAGCCGACAAATCAAAAGTAGATTATACCTACTCCCGCAAAGCTTCGGTGCTTAGCGGATACCACTTTGACCGGCTGAAATACCGGGTGGCCAAATCAACTTTTGAACAAACCGACCTTACCCACTGGCTCGCCCTCGACGTAGCTGCCGGCGCTTTAAAAGATGCCGGTTTTGAAAACGGGGCCGAATTAAACAAAGAGCGCGTAGGCGTAGTGCTGGGCAATTCCCTTACAGGGGAGTTTACCCGCTCCAACCTGATGCGGGGAAGATGGCCTTATGTTTCCGGCGTGCTGGAAACGACGCTGAAAGAACTGCGCTATTCAAAAGAAGATATTTCTACGATTATCCGTCACGCTGAGAAAACATACAAAGACCCGTTTCCCGAACCCGATGCAGATATGCTGGCCGGCGGACTCAGCAATACCATCGCCGGCCGTATCTGCAACTATTTTGATTTTCATGGAGGCGGCTTTACCGTAGACGGTGCCTGCTCTTCTTCCCTGCTGGCTTTTTCCAACGCCTGTACCGCCCTGGTAAACGGCGACCTGGACCTGGCCCTGGCAGGCGGCGTCGATCTGAGCATCGATCCTTTCGAGATCATTGGCTTTGCCCGCAACGGTGCCCTGGCTGCCCACGAAATGGACGTATACAGCGCCAAAGCAGAAGGGTTCTGGCCCGGTGAAGGCTGCGGCATTGTAGTGCTGATGCGCGAAAAGGAAGCCCGTGAAAGAGGCCTCAACATCAACGCCGTTATTCAGGGCTGGGGCATCTCTTCCGATGGCAACGGCGGCATCACCCGGCCCAAGTCAGACACACAACAGATCGCCTACGAAAGAGCGTATACACGTGCCGGTTATGACATAGATTCCGTGACCCTTTTTGAAGGACATGGAACCGGTACCACCCTGGGCGACCAGGTAGAGCTCACCGCCCTGATCAATGCCTTGCGGGATGCCGGCAAGCAGGGAACACCAGCTGCCCTGGGTTCCGTGAAACAGCTGATCGGTCATACCAAGGCCGCTGCCGGCGTAGCAGGTGCCATCAAAGCCACCCTCGCGTTAAAGCATGGCACGATACCCGCTTTCCGCCCTGTTTCACAACCGCACAAGATCCTGACCGATAACAAAGACATCCTTTCTTTACCCCCTTATCCAACCCAATACACCGGCAAAACGCCCATGCGGGCTTCCGTAGCTTCCATGGGCTTTGGCGGTATCAATGTACACATCACCCTGCAGGAAGCCTCAGAAGCCAGAAGGCCCAAAAAGATCTCCGGCAAGGTGACCAAATTAGCCACTTCCCGCCGCGACACTGAAGTGTTTCCCCTGTCTGCCGCTTCAAAGGAAGCTTTTGAGCAAACGCTGCAGCGCCTGCAGGCAGTTGCCCGCGATATATCAAGGGCCGAGTTCACTGATCTTTCAGCCACCCTTTGTGCTTCCTACCAGCACGCAGGCAACTGGAAGGCAAGCCTGGTAGCAGCCAATCCGGATGTTCTTGCGGAAGGCCTCGCTGTTTTGCAGCAGGCTGTAGAAGAAGGCAAGGAACAATTCGTTGAGGCGGAAAAAGGCGTTTACTTCAACCGGACCGGCAAAAAGGGCAACCTGGCTTTTTTATTCCCCGGACAGGGCTCACCTGTTTATGCGGATGCAGGCGCTTTTTCTTACTTCAACCAGCAAAGCGCTTATCCGGTACAGTTAGCACTCCAGGGTGAGATCGTGGATACAGCTGTTGCCCAGCCGGTCATTGTTCAAAATACGCTTCAATCACTTGAACTGATGGAACAGCTGGGCGTGGAAGCCCGCTGGGGCATTGGTCATAGCCTGGGAGAGATTTCTGCCCTGGGCTGGGCCGGCGTAATAGACCCAACCGGCGCTGTTGAGCTGGCTACTGCGCGTGGTAAAGCCATGTCTGAGCTCGGTGAAAAGGGCGGAACCATGCTGGCCCTCAAATGCACCGCACAGGAACTCCACGAGCTGATCGACCACAGCGAAGTATGCATTACCGGCTACAACGGCACAGGCAACTATGTAGTGGGAGGAAGTGTTGCGGCAGTAGAAGAAGTGCAGGAACGGGCAAGCGAACGAGGCATCCATGCCGTGCGCCTCAAAGTATCCCATGCGTTTCATACACCCATGATGAAAGGGGCAGCCAGCCATTTTCAAACATATCTGGCATCGCAAGAATTCAGTCAGCCCGATAAAGCCATTGTTTCCACCGTTACGGGTCACCTGCTAAGTGAAACAGAATCGATCGCCGACCTGCTGTACAAACAGATCGAAGCCCCGGTTCAACTGACACAAGCAGTTGATAAAATAAAATCGGAAGCTGATTTCCTGATCGAGCTGGGACCAGGCAATGCCCTCACCCGTTCGCTCAAAGACTATCCGGAATTTACCGTACTGGCACTGGATTACGGATCTTCTTCCTTCAAGGGCCTGCTGCATATTTTATCGGCAGCGCATATATCAGGGAATGAGATCAGGTTTGAAGAACTTTCCTGCAACCGCTTTTACCGCCCGTTTGACCTGGAGAACTGGAACCTCGATGTACTCATCAATCCATGCGAATTGAACGGCTACAAAACTTCTGTACAAGCTGGTGGAAGTGAAGAAGCAATATCTGCCGTCCAGCAGGCTGCCGCAGCAGCTACCGCATCTCCTGCTGCACCTGTTACCGCTACCGACACACCGGAAGGCGTGGAAGCTTACCTGAAAAAGATTATCAGCGAAAAATTGGACATCCCGTTTGAACTGATCGGTCCGGAAGACCGGATCATGTCGCAGCTGCACATCAACTCCCTGGCCATCACCGAAATTATTTCGCTTACCATAAAAGCTTTTAACCGGAGCCAGAAAGTGCTTTCGCAGGCTTCTATTGCAGCCAATGGAGATGGTACCATCCACGAACTGGGCGTGCTGATCTACAACGGAGAAGCCGGCAACAACACCCCGGCCGCCGACAAGGGAAAAGTCTTCTTTGACCTGGTTCCTAACTGGACAGCCATCTTCCAGCGCCGAGACATAACCAAAAAGCTTCCCAAGGTCACCACCGACCGGGGCGTGGGCAAGATCACCGTAGCAGGCATAAAGTCGCTGGCCGCTGCCTGGGAAGAAAACCTGGCTGCTCACAACATACCGGCCGGCAACGGGGCTGTATATGTGTACAGCGCTGCCAATGGCAGGGAAAGCCTGGCTGATTTCGTATCATTCTTAAACCAGCCTTCTGTACGCCAGGGCGCTTTTGTTGTACTGGTTGATTTGTACGGCGAGCAAACCGAGGGTGATCTGCGGCCGCTCCTTCGCACCTTCCAGCAGGAAGTACCCGGCGTAGCAGCGATGAGCCTGGAGCTCTCTAACACCCTCGAACAACCGCAGAATCACCTGGCGGCCGAATTGAAATCTGTTTCCCGGTACAAAGAAGTCAAGTATGATGCGCAAGGGATACGCACTGAATCAGAATGGGAATCGTTTACGCCGCAGCCCGGCAAAGAGGAACACGTTATTGAGCCGGGAGATGTGATCCTGGCTACTGGTGGAGGTAAAGGCATCACCTTTGAATCTGCCTATGATCTCGCTTTGCGGAGCGGTGCCCGATTGGCGATCCTGGGCCGTTCCAATCCTGAACTGGACAGGGAACTGAGCCGCAACCTGCAAAGACTGGCTGAAGCAGCCATCCCCTTCCGCTACTATCCTGCTGATGTATGCGACGCAGCAGCTGTGAAACAAGCCATTGCAAGTGCCGCGCAGGAGCTGGGTGCTATCCGCATCATCCTGCACGGGGCCGGCATCAACCGGCCCAAACCCCTGGCCCTTTTAACCGCTGCTGATTTCGAGCAAACAGAAAAGGTAAAAGTAGCCGGACTGCGCAACGTAATGGAAGCCCTCGATCCGGCATCGCTCAAGCTGCTGATCGGCTATGGATCTATTATCGCCCAAAGCGGCATGATGGGCAACGGCGACTATGCCTGGGCCAACGACCAGCTCGCGATCTATATCAATGAGCTGTCTGTACAACACCCGCATTGCCGCTGTTTGACCCTCGAGTGGTCTGTATGGGCTGAAACCGGCATGGGTGTTACCCTCAACAGTGTAGAAGCACTCCGGTCAAAAGGCGTATGGCCGATCCCGGTTAAGCAAGGATTAACCATCCTGCAGCAAATGGTTGCTGATGCGGCTACGCAAGGGCGTTATCTCATATCCGGCCGGTATGGAGACATCCCTACCCTCAACTATACAAAAAAGCAATTGCCCTTGGGCCGCTTTGTTTCCAAGATCAGGCACCATGTACCGGGTGTTGAGATCGTATCGGATGTGAGCATCAACCTGAACGATGATGTATACCTGAAGAACCATGTTTTTAAAAATCAGTACGTTTTTCCAACCGTCATGATCCTGGAAGGCATGGCCCAGGTTTGCAGCGCCCTCCATCCTGCGCCCGATGCGTGGAAATTTGATGGCCTGCAGATACACAAATCTATTGTGGTTCCCAAGGGTGGTTCCAATATCATCCGCTTTATTGTTACGCGGCTCTCGGCCCATGAATTCAGGGCAGTGGCACAAAGCGAAGATTCCAGTTTTTCCGTCAACTGTTTTGAAACAACCATCAGCTTCGGACCAGCGCCGCTGTTCATGGAAGAAGCTCCTGCATTTGCCCAGTTGCACGCGCTTGATTTTAATGTGGGCAAGAAATTTTATGACGACCTTCTTTTCCACCACGGCCCCTTCCGCCGCATCCATTCTTTCCTGAAGATCGATGCGCTGGAATCTGTGGCCAAGGCTGATTCCAGCCTGAACGACAGCTGGTTTGGCGCTTACATGCCCGGCAATGCCCTGCTCGGTGATCCGGGTTTGAATGATGCAGCCATTCACTGTCACCAGGCCTGCCGCCCAGGCAGCAGTCTGCTGCCAACCGGAGCCGGACAAATCGTGATCAACAACAACCCGGTACCCGGCCCTTTCTTTATCAAAACACGCGAAACACGCGAGGAAAAAAATACCACGGTTATTGATGTATGCGTGATCAACGCGCAGGGCGAGATCAAGCAATACTGGAAAGACCTCACTTTAACGCAGGTAGCAGGCACTGCGTTTACAGGCCGGTGGGATCCGCACCTGCTGGTTCCCTTCATCGAGTACAAATTGATGAAGCTGGCCAAAACGCGGTCCATCCGGCTGCCGCTGAACAACTGCCTCGACCTGGTAAAATCACTGGCCTCCAACAAACGCTCGGAAAGCTGCAGGGTAGACGATTACTCTATCTGCCTCAGCAAGGGCAAGTCGACCAGGGAAGGCAGCGCACCCCAGCTAAGCCTGGAGCTCGCGCTGGCCGGTGTAGAAGAGCCGGTGGTGCTGGAGATTGTATGAAACAAAACACCGTAGAACCCACCCCTAACCCCTCCCAGGAGGGGATCATACAAAGACCCTTCTTATCCCCTCCTGGGAGGGTTAGGGGTGGGTTTGCATAAGTTAGAACCTGAAATTATTCAAAACCCCCAAACCCTATTAATATGCCAATGATCAGGTCTGAAGGCAATTCTTATTACGAGTATAAGTTTATTGCCACGTTTGAAGAAACCAATGTAGTGGGCAACGTTTACTTCGCCAACTACGTGCTCTGGCAGGGCAAATGCCGGGAGATGTTTTTATACGAATACTGCCCGGAAATCGTAGAAGACATCAACGGGGGATTGTACCTGATTACACTCGACCTGAGCGTGCAGTATATCTCCCAGCTGCATGCATTTGACAAAGTGGTCATGCACATGTCGCTCGAAGCACAGGGCGAAAGCCGCCTGATGATGAACTTCGATTACTACCACCAGAAGGGCGACAAGCTGATCCTGGTTTGCAAGGGGCACCAGGCAACAGCAGCCATGCGCATGCGCGACGGACAACTGGTTCCGGCCCACTTTCCGGAATCTATGCTGGAGGTGTTCCAGGAGTATGCATGATCATCTATTTGCGCTCAATGATCTCTTATTATAAACAGTAACACAAGTATTTTATGAACAGCACAACCATTGAACTAAAAAAACAACCCCTGGCGGTCGCAGCCGAGCCGGCCATCATCGAATTCCGGGGGGTTGAAAAAACTTACCAGCTGGGTACGCAACAAATCCAGGCGCTCAAAGGCATTGACCTCACCATCCGTGCCGGTGAATTTATTGCCGTAGCCGGTCCTTCAGGCAGTGGAAAATCTTCCCTGCTCAATTTAGTTGCCCTGATTGATGAGCCTACAAAAGGGAAAGTGCTCTATGACGGAACAGAAGTAGAGAAATTTTCAGACAATGAAATCACCCATTTCCGCAGCAAGAAGATCGGCATCGTCTTTCAGAATTACAACCTGATACCGGTTTTGAGCGCGGTGGAGAACGTGGCTTTTCCCCTCCAGATCCAATCGGTTTCCAAAACAGACAGCATCCGCCGGGCCAAGCTGGCCTTGCGTGAAGTCGGGTTGGGCGATTACTTCAATCACCGGCCGGCCAACTTAAGTGGCGGACAGCGCCAGCGCGTGGCCATTGCCCGTGCCCTGGTCACCAATCCGGAGATCGTGATTGCAGATGAGCCTACAGCTGCTCTCGACAGCAAAACAGGCATGGACATCATCGAACTGATGCAGGAGCTGAACGGATCCAAGAACACCACTTTTATTTTTTCCACCCACGACACGCAGATCATCAGCAAAGTGAATCATGTGATCGAGCTGCATGACGGACTTATTGTAAACGCTTAAAACGACTGCCATGAATTCTATCCAACTTTCTTTCCGCAATATACTCCGCCACCGCAACCGGTCAGTTGTAACCATCATGACGGTTTGCCTGGGCTTTACCGCCCTGGGTGTTATCGGCGGCATCTTAGGCAATATTTTCTCCAGGCTCAAAGGCCAGGCCATTGTAGCCGAGAAGATGGGTCATATCACGTTTGCCAAACAAGGCTTTTTTGACAATGGCAAACTGGAACCTGAAAAATACCTGTGGTCGAAGCAGGAGCTGGCAGGCATCATGCAGATCCTGAAAGCAGACCCTGAAGTAGCGCTTGCCACACCCCGCCTGCGCATGTTCGGCATTGCCAGCAACAGCAAATCATCCACCATCTTTATCACCGAAGCCATCGTACCTGAAGACGATCAGCAACTGCTGAAAACACCGATCGATGGCCGGACAGAGAAGGGCATGATGTCTTTAGCACCGCAAAAGGGCACCCACCCGAAAGTAGCCATCAGCGAAGAGCTGTCGCATATGCTCGGCATCAAAAAGGGACAGAACATCACCATGCTCACCACTACAAAAGATGGCATGGCCAATGCCGTGGACGCCGACGTGGAAAACGTGTACAATACCGGCAATCCTGCCACCAACGACAAATTCATCCTCAGTGATTACACGCTCGCGCAGAACCTGTATGATACCGATGGAGCAGAGCGGGTGGTTGCCACGTTGAAGCATCCTGAAAAGCTGGCGGGCGTAAAAGCAGCCCTTACCAGCAAGCTCAACCAGGCCGGCTACAAGATAGAAGCACGCGGATGGGATGAACAATCGCCTTCTTACAAGAAAGTAACGACTATGTTTGGTGTTATCTTCCGGGTACTTACTATCATCATCACCGTGATCGTGCTGCTTACCTTGCTGAACACCATGCAGGTAACCGTCAACGAACGCACCAAGGAAATCGGAACCATGCGGGCCATCGGCATGCTGAAACGGGGTGTGATAAAAATATTTTGCATTGAAGGTCTGATGATGGGCATTTTTGGCTGCATCATAGCCTTGCCGATCCTGTTCCTTGTTTCAGGCATCTTGCAGGCAAGCCATGCTTCGTTTGTTCCGCCGGTTGCCTCTACGTCTATCCCGCTGGTGCTGAAACTGGAGCCGCAAAAGATCATTCCTGTATTTGTACTTTTCTGTGTGGCATCCCTGCTGTCTTCCTTTATTGTATCACGCAGGATCTCCAACCAGAAGGTCGTCAATTCCCTCATGCAATTCAATTGATATCATCATGAAAACAACATTTGTACAGATAAATTTCCCCTCGCAGTTCGCGCGGTATATCAACAACACCACCGACCTGGAATTTGAAGGAGAAAGCATTGCCGATTTTATCAACAACATCGAAGGCCGCTTTGGCAATGTTCGCGAACGGCTGCTCGATGGAGACGGACAGCTTCGGCCTTACCTGAACCTGTTTGTCGGCAAAAAAAATATCAGGTCATTACAGGGCATTGATACGGTGGTTCCGCAAGGAGAGCGTATTTCCCTGTTGTTATCAAGAGCCGGAGGATAAAGCCATGCAACCACTCAAGACCATCCTGTTAAACATACACATCTTTGCCAGCATTACCTGGGTAGGCTCTGTTTTCATGGGCACCTTTGTAGACTGGCCGGCTGCCAAAGCATCCGTCAAACCCGGTGAGTTTCCTTTTAAATTCATCATCGGACAGGGCCACCGGGTGTTTGTATTTGTGTACATAGGAATATTTTTCGTCTGGACCTCCGGCATTGGCCTCACCCTGATCCATGCTCCGTTCACCGGCAAAGAACTTGTGCTGCTGGGCATCAAGATCGCGGCGCTGACGATCATGACAGGCTTTACGTTATATGGCACGTTCGGCACCTGGCGCAAGCTCCAGGTAGCCACGCATGCAGAGGCGTTTAACCATTACAAATACTATATGTACCGGGCCATGGGCACATTTACACTGGGCTCGCTGGCTGCTGTAATGGGAGGATGGCTGCTGTAAAAAAAGCAAATCAAAAAGTTCTTTTTCCTGTTCCGCAATGACCCTTTTGTGCGTAGAAAAGCCCGGCGTGCAGAAGCACGCGTTCCTGGAGGAACGCTTTGTGCGATGGCAAATCCCTTGCACCCTTGTTTCGCATGCTGTTCGCGAAAACAATGTGCGTCAGAGCACGAGGCGTTCCTCGTGGAATGCAACAAAATACCACACGGGCTGTCTATTCACAAAAGGTTTCTTGGGGGCGGGGAAAGATGATACCATCATCGGGAGGCTATCCGCACAACTGCTCAATTTAAATTCACACAAAAAATTATAGACATGAAGAACAAACTGATCTTTTTAGCTGCTTCGGCTATCCTTGCCAGTTGCTTACTGGGCTGGATGCCGCGCAATGCAGACGATCTGAATGAAGCCCTGAAGAAGGCTGATTTTTACCGGGGCGGACAAGTACCCGGTGTTGCCTGGGACCTGACCGTGCGCAACATTGAAAAGGGAGAACTGAAAAACGAGATATCTCTTTTTGTAGAAGCATCCTCGATCCAGGAGCGGCAGTTTGCGCTCATCACCTTTCTGGAACCCAAAAAATTCCAGGGACAAAAGCTGCTGATCCGCGACAACAACATGTGGTTTTCAAAGATAGAATTAAGAAGCCCCATCCCGATCTCCAGCCGCCAGCGGCTTTCCGGTCCGGCCGCCAATGCAGATGTTGCTGCCGCGAACTATTACAACGACTACAGCATTGCAGGCAGCGAAGAAGCTGTGCTCAACGGAGAACCCTGCTGGGTGCTTGATCTGCATGCAAAGAACAACCTGGTGCCCTACTCGCGCATCAAATACTGGATCAGCAAGGGCAAGAATTTCGGGCTGCAGGCAGAGTACTACGGCAAGTCTGACAAGATCATCAAATCAGCCCTCTTTGAGTACAACAACAAGATCGAGTACAACAAATCCCGCTACGATTACATTTCCAAGATCACGATCACAGACCAGGTCAATACGGAAGACAAATCAACCCTGAACATTTCAGCGGTCAAGTTCGGCAGCTTCAGCGACTCAAAATTCCAGACCAACAGATTGAAAGACTGATGAAACAGATCAATCACTTAAACAGAGATCAAAGGGGTGTTGCGGTGCAGGCCGGAACCCACCCCTACCCCTCACAGGAGGGGATAGGATGCTCTTGCAGGAGGACGACCTGCTCTTCATGCCGGTTAGTGGATACACTATCCAAACAGGAGCCTGCTTCTTATCCCCTCCCGGTAGGGGCAGGGGTGCGTTCCGGCCGAGCAGCATCGACTGCCACAAAAATCACCGGCATTCTACAGTACAGCACCAGCAGCATGAGGACAATTCTCTGCAGCGCCTGCTTTCTGCTGCTGGCCAGTCTACCCGCTTCTGCCGGCAGATCGGCTTCAGATACAAGCGCCCATCCAGCCGCTGTTTCAACAGCCCCATTCCTTCCTGCCGGGAGTGCAGAACCGGGAACGGCGAACAGCTTCCTGGATTCCCTTCCGAAACATTTCAGCTGGTCGGCTCAGGTGATGGCGTTTGGACGTGCTACCAATTTTGTGAAAAAGATGGGCACGGTGAACCCGGAAAACAGGATCGCGAAATTAAACCGCACAGATGGAGGCCTTTACCTGCGCCCGGAATTTAAATGGGAAAGCGGATCTTTTGAAGTGGTAGCGAAACCCCGGCTCAATATCAACATCAATGGCGACAAGGGCGGGTTGTTTCAGCGCGACAAATACGACAACCGCCTCTATATGCAGGAGCTCAAAGCCAAATGGCAGCTCAACCAGCGGATTTACGTGATAGGCGGCCGTTATGTAAAATACATGGGCACTTCTGCCTTCTTTAACCCCAGCAATCCCTTTATCCTCGACAACCTGGGAACGCTCAATCCCAAGCTCGAGATCGAGCCGATGGATTTTGTAGAGCTCAACTGGTCGGCGCATACAGATTGGAATTTTTCGTTTATCGCCAACCTGGGTGATGCAGGCAAATCTATTTACCAGGCGCCTTTCTTCCGGTTTAAAAGAAGCTATGGCTTGTTTGGTGAATACTATGGCGATTCAGAGAACTTTGGCTTTCTGGCTACAGTTGATGAAGCCCATCGCTATCATGGCGGCTGGTACGGACACAAGAATATTTCCGAAGCCCTGGTGCTCTGGACCGATTGCGCCCTGGATTATAATCCCAACCGGTTCTATCCGGTTGCCGGTCATCATACCAACCTGCTCAACTATGAGATGGTAAATGATGGCAGCAACAACAGGGGCTTCTTCACTGGTTTGCTGGGCGGCTCGTATACCTTTAAAACAGGTCCTACCCTCCAGGTGAATTATCTCTACAATGGCAAAGGTTATAACAGCAAACAAATGGATCTGTACAACCAGATGATCAGCACGGCTGCCAATTACAATTTCGACATCACGAAGGATCTGGCCAACCTGAACCTGGGCCGTGCGCTCAATACCGGAACCTTGTACCTCCGGCACCACTATGTTTTTTCGCAGCTGGGCGACAGCGATGTTTTTGGTCAGCTGGATTATAATTTCCGTTACCTCTACTCCTTTGATGACCGCGGCAGCCAGCTCTCGTCGCTGCTGGAGTGGAACCTGAAAGACAATATGCAACTCTATTCCGTCACCATCGGCAACTTCGGCAAGCAAACCGACCTGAACAAACTGCTGAGGTTTCAGGTGATGCTGGGATTGATCTTTAAAATGTAACCGGTCGCCATGATGGCAACCAGCCGGCGGCTGCGCTCTTATAAGATTTATAACGCAAGACAACCGGTGATCATCTTCTAAACTAAAATCAATTTAAATCTTTGATGAAAACAATTTCCCTGGTATGCCTTGTATCGGCAATAGGCATGCTTTTATCCTCCTGTGAAAAACAAACAGAAGTTCAGCAACCGCAGGCAACAGTTTCTTTCCTGCGCGACATACGCCCTCAATTTTTTGAGCACCTGAACTTCAACTCGACCGAAAAAATTGCAGAGATCCCTTCTTTTCTGCAAACCTTTACGGACACGTACACCCTGCTGGAAAAAAACTACAAAGAAGGACAGTATACCAGCGCCAGCGACCGGGACAATATGCGGCTTGCAGGCATGTACTATGCATTTGGCATTACCGCAATTGTGCGGGCATACCTGGATAAGTTTATCCAGTTCAGCGACATCGTCAAAGGCCGCTCCACCGGTTTGTTCTCAGGGCTTTCGGCCAGTGAACCTGGCTTTGAGCAAAAAGAGCTGGAAGCCATGATGAGAAGAGCGCAGGAAGTGGCCGGGCTCGCGGTGGTAGTGAACGGGTTCAACGACAAGACCTATGGAACATTCATGGTATCAAGGCAGATCAGCGAACGGCTGAAAAGCAGCCAGCATGTGAACAATCCTGTCACACAGGATTCAATGATCAATTACCTGAACAGCAAGATCGTAAACTATGAATATTTCGCGGGCTGGAATGCCCTGATGAGCCAGCTGTCTTTTACCAACTACAACGACAGCCTGAACACATTTAAAAATCCAAAGATGGATATAGCCCTGTTCAATCTCAACACCCGTCCGCTGCCGGCTTATACCGACAGGTTTCCCGGACTGATCGGCCCTGTATTCCGGTTCGACCTGAATATAAAAAAAGTAGACTGGCTGCTCAACAGAAAAAACACCCTGACGCAGGAAGACCTGCAGGAGATCAAGGCTTATGCGTTTACGCTGGATTCGATCGGCAATGATATCCGGACCAACAAAAAAGCCCTGCTTGATGTATGGCCCTATAAAGAAACCATTAAGATGAGGACAGACAAATTAGAAGAAATAAAAAAATGGGTTGCTGATTACGGATCAAAAAACAATGAGAAACCGCAACTGAAGCCCTTCTTTATTTCGAAGAATTTCCTGCAGGCATACCAGTGCTATAACTGCCACAGATCGGTTCCGGCTGCGCCATAAAACCGGTCAGCAACAACTTTTCCGAACAATCACCTATAACCTATTCCCATGCACGACATACAAACATTTCTCAGCAAGCTGCAAAGCAGCATCGACGAGGTAAGCGTACTGCACGCTTATAAGAAGCTACAGGCAGGAAGCCTGCTCATAGACATCCGCGAAAAAGACGAAGTAAGCGGCGGAAGCCCCGCGGGAGCAATCCGCATTCCCAAGGGTATGCTGGAGATGAAGATCGGGCAGGTAGCAACTGATCCCGCACAGGAAGTTTACCTGCTTTGCGCTTCAGGCAAACGATCGCTGGTGGCGGCTTTTTGTCTGCAGCAGATGGGATATGAAAACGTGTATTCGGTAGAAGGCGGGTTTGGTGAATGGAAAAACCGTGCGCTGCCTTTTGAAATGCCGCGTACGTTAAAGGAAGCGGACTATGAACGCTACAAACGCCACCTGCTGATTCCGGAGCTGGGTGAAGCCGGGCAGATCAAACTGCTGAGCAGCCGCGTACTGGTAGTAGGTGCCGGTGGCATCGGCTCACCGGTAGCGCTGTATTTAGCAGCAGCCGGCATCGGAACCATCGGATTGATAGACGATGATATTGTAGACCGCTCTAACCTGCAGCGGCAGATCCTGCATACCGAGCAAAGTGTGGGCAGTCCCAAAGTCGATTCGGCCAAACAGCGTTTATCGGCGCTCAACCCGGCTATCAGGATCGTACCCATTCAAACACGGCTGGATGCAGACAATATTGAAACCATTCTGCAGGATTATGACCTGGTGCTGGATGGCACCGACAACTTTACAACAAGATACCTGATCAACGACGCTTGTGTAAAGCTTGGCAAGCCCAATGTACATGGGTCTGTGTTCAGGTTTGAAGGCCAGGTGTCTACTTTCTGGCCTGCCTCTGGTAAAGGCAATGCACCCTGTTACCGGTGTGTTTATCCTACACCACCACCGGCCGAGCTGGCACCTTCCTGTGCCGAAGCAGGCGTACTGGGCGTGCTGCCCGGACTGGTAGGCGTTATCTGTGCCACAGAAGCCATCAAGATACTGGCAGGCTTTGGCAACCTGCTTACCGGAAAACTTCTCTGCATCAATGCCGCTACCTGGAGTTTCGACACCTACGAGATCGACCAGGAGCCTTCCTGCCCTTATTGCGGTTGCACCGATCCCGCGCACTATCCCCCCTACGCCCATTTTGAACAGTCCTGCTCTATGTAATACTGTATCGGATTTCCTTGGTATGACATTGCATGTTGCGTTAAAAACATCTTGCTGGTAGTAACAAGACACTTTGCTCATTGTGTTCCGGCAGGAACATGCAATGTCATACCAAGGAATTTCTTTCAGCATAAGAAAAGCGTGTTTACTTTTTCCGTCAGATACCGACTACTGATATACAAGTGATCTCCTGCACCGGAACCGGCAGACTGATTTACGATAGTTCTTTTACCAATTTCCGTCAAATAGCACACAGCGTATGCTTCGCCTGAAACACACGCTGTGTGCTATTTTAGAGAGATAGAAATATGTTCCATGTGGAACGTTTATACATGCCCGTTATACTCCTCCGAAGCCGGTTTACGCTGTTACCTCCTTGTTAAATATTTCGACTATACATATCAGTTAACCCTTACCAAACACTTACAATCTCAACAACAAAATCGCATTCCATGAAGCAGCTCCCCCGTGCACTCGCCGTTGTGCTCTTAATTGCCATCTACGCTTTTACCTTGCCATCATCTATTTCTGATCAGGAGAAAAATACCCTCGCCTCAGACTTTTCTTTTAAGAAATCAATTCTCTACAAACCCGTTGGCGTTAAAGCACGCACCGAACGCATCATTCATCCGCAGTATAAAAAATTAGCTGCCTGGATTTCTTCTGTAGGTGCTGCCGTTACCTTTACCGACCTGGACGGGGACCATCTTCCCAACGATATTATTCAGGTAGATCCGCGTTACGATAAAGTGCTGGTATCTCCTGCACCCGGTACAGGAAACCGCTTCCAGCCTTTTGAGTTAATTCCCTGCCAGCTGCCCTACAATACCAAGACCATGGCGCCACAGGGCACACTGGCCAATGATTTCAATGAAGACGGAAGAATGGATATACTTGTCTATTACTGGAACCGCACGCCCATTATCTTTTATCAGCAGGCGGATAAAACATTTATAGAAAGCGAGCTCAATCCTACCCAGGAAAAATGGTTTTGCAATTCCGGTACGATCGCTGATTTTGACGGCGATGGTCATCCGGATATCTTTATCGGCACCTACTTCCCCGACAATTCAAAAATGCTCGAAGACAGTGCCACCGATAGGGACCAGGTAATGCAGCATTCTATGTCGCGTGGCGACAATGGCGGGGCCAACAGGATCTTTTTGTGGAGTGGTATGGAAGGGGGCAAAGCTGTGTACAAAGAAGACAAAAGCTGGCTCAACAACCTGCCTTATCCCAACGACTGGACCCTGGCCGTTGCAGCTGCTGACATCAACGGTGATATGCTGCCGGAGCTTTATATAGCCAATGATTTTGGTCCGGATAAATTCCTGTACAACACGTCTACACCGGGTCATCTTTCTTTCCGGGAACTGACCGGCAAAAAAGTATTCAACAATTTTTCATCCAGCGCGATCGGAAAAGATTCGTTCAAAGGCATGGGCGTTGATTTCGGCGACCTGAACGGCGACGGATTGCTCGACATATTTGTGAGCAACCTGACAGCCGAATACGGTTTGCTTGAAAGCCATTTTGCCTTTATCAATACCGGTAAGCTCAACGGCATGGCAGGCGGAGAAGCGCCCTATGTAAACAAGAGCGAACAGTTGGGTTTGTCAAGAAGCTCCTGGTCATGGGAAGCCAAGCTGACTGATTTTAACAACGACGGCGTAACAGAAGCCATCCAGGCTACAGGCTTTCTGAAAGGAACCGTTAACTGCTGGCCCGAACTGCAGGAACTGGCCACCGCCAATGATGAAGCCCTTACACATCCCGAAGCATGGCCTGCCCTGAAACCCGGCGTGGCCGATCTTTCCGGCAATTCGCATATACCGCTTTTTGTACGGAGCAAATCAGGAAAATATTATGACCTCGCCGCCAATATCGGCATCGATGAAAATCAAATCACCCGCGGCATTGCGATCTCCGACATTGATCACGACGGCCGGTTGGATTTTGCTTCTGCTGACCAGTGGGAAGATTCAAAGCTTTATTACAACCAGGGTACAACAAAAAATCTTTTCCTTGGCTTGTCGCTGATGTTTCCCGTGCAGCCCAATGCTACGTCTGATATCGTGGTTGATTCACTTTTACCCGCCAGGTATGCCATCGGCGCGGTTGCCAAAATAAAACTGCCTGATGGAAGAAAGCTGACCGGATTTGTTGACGGAGGCAATGGCCACTCAGGAAAAAACAGTTCCGAAATCCACTTCGGACTGGGCCAGGTTGATCCGAAACAACCGCTGGATGTTGAGCTTACCTGGAGAAAACGGGATGGCAAGATTGCTTCCTCCCTAGTGAAAGTAAAACCAGGCTGGCATACGATCAATTTACCTTACTAACCAAACCCCTCTTCCCACCTCTAATAAAATTTGTATGAAGAACAATGATTTAAGACTTGCTGCTCTCATCCGTTTTGCAACAGCGATCACTGTACTGAATATTTTTGGACATTTTGTTCTTGGCTTTGAAACCTCACTGGCCCATGCATGCGTAGCGCTGCTGACTGCCTATACACTCGAGATTACTTTTGAAACGATCAGCGCCCGCATCCAGCACCGCAAACCCGGCTATGCGGGTGGCTTTCAGAACTGGTTTTACTTTCTGCTGCCGGGCCATATCAGTGCCATGGCCGTGTCTATGCTGATGTTCACCAACCAGAACCTGCTACCAATCGTTTTTGCTACTTCTCTGGCCGTCTTGTCAAAGGTGATATTTAAGGTTAAGATCGGCGGAAAGGTGCGGCATTTCCTGAATCCTTCCAATACCGGAATTGCTGTTTCCTTTATCCTTTTTCCCTGGGTATCAACTGCCCCTCCCTACCAGTTCACAGAAAATGTTGCGGGCTGGTGGGACTGGGTACTGCCTGTGATCTTTATCTCAGCCGGCAGTTTTCTCAACCTGAAGTTTACCAGGAAAGGTCCGCTTATCGCAGCATGGCTGTGCGGGTTCTTTGCCCAGGCCGTATTGCGCAGCTTGTTGTTTGGCGTATCGATGGCACCAGCCCTGTTGCCCATGACCGGCGTAGCCTTCCTGCTGTATACATTCTATATGATCAGTGATCCTTCTACTACCCCCATGAAGACCAAAAACCAAATTGCATTTGGCTTGAGCGTAGCGGCTGTGTATGGTGTGCTGATGACCATGCATATTTCCTTTGGCCTGTTCTTTTCCCTGATCATTGTTTGTACAACACGCGGTACTTACTTCGGCATCATGAACATGATAGAAGAATTTAAAAGCAAGCAAAAAGCAGCAGTTGAATTCCCGGTTATACCGGAACCCCGTGTGGTACCGCAGATGGTATACGAAAAGAAACCTGCTACCCTGCCTGCTGAAGTTCTGCAGGATTAAGTTGAACCCCTACACCCTATAACCAGAAAACGACTGCACTGATGCAGTCATTTTCCCTCTCTTTTCCGGGCCGCAGTTGTAGAATATTCCAAAACGCTCCTGTTATGAAAAAGCTCCTGTTTTTTGTTTTGGCGATCATGCTCGCTGCCTGTAAAAAGGAAGATGCCGCCCCTGAAACCACATCTTTTTTTCTCAGCGACTTACGGCCCCGCTTTTTTGAACACCTCAACTATGAATCACCCGCCAATGTAGCACAGATCCCGGCTTTTCTGCAGGAGATGACACAGACCTACAACAAACTGGAGCAGCAATACAAGGAAGGTTCTTTCAAAAGTGCGGACGATCTGGAGAACATGCGCCTGATGGGTATGTACTACTCATTTTACCTCCTGTCGCTTACCATCAATTACCTCGATGCAAACTTAACGTATGAGTCTATTGCCGTGGATCCCAAACAAGGCTATTTCTCCAAGCTTGCTTCTACGGAGCCCGACTTCCGTCAACGGGAGATGGAAGCCATGATAGAACGGGGCCGGCAGGCTGCCTCTGCCGCCGTAAACATAAACGGGTTTAACGACAAAGCCTATGGGTTTTACATAGCCGTAAGGCAAATACAGGAAAGGCTGAAAGGACGCGCCAACCACAACAACCCGGTTATCATGGATTCGGTGATCCTTTATGCAGGAAGAAACCTGAAGGACTACAGCATTTTTCCCAACTGGAATATCCTGATGTCCATGGTTACGTTCTCCAATTATGAAGACAGTTTGAATACCTTCAAGAATCCACACATGGATGAGATGTTCGCCGATGTAAACGCACGGCTGGTACCCGGCAGCCTCCCCGACCTGGGTGGAAAATACCCGGAGATATTAGGCCCCATCTACCGCTTCGATATGAACCTGAAAAAAACCGATTGGCTCCTGAGCCAGCATAAACCACTAAGCGCAGATGAACTGCAGCAACTGGATGGTTATATCAATACGATGGACGTTGCCAGTAACTACGTTATGACCCAAAAGAAACCGCTGCTAAATTCATGGTTTCAAAAGCCCACGTTCGATGAGCGTATAGACAAGCTTAACCAGCTTAAGACCTACAGGGCCAAACTGGCGGAGGGCAGCGCAGGTGCGGCGAAGCCCGAGCTGACGAATTACCTGAATTCCAAATCTTTCCGCAAAGCTTATCAGTGCTACTCTTGCCACAAAACCTCCGGCCTGTAAATTGCAATAAACAATGATGAGGTATCAATTGGTCCATACAATAGATTGGCAACACAAGCAGTTAATTAGACAGACAGGAAAATTGAAAGATGGAGATTCATACTATCAAAGTACCGGAACAAATCGAGCAGCACTTATTCAACAGTATGTTGGAGAAAGTATCGGACGACACATGCCATACGGTAAATAAATTCAGAAGAAGAACGGATGCGCAAAATACGTTGACAGGTGAGCTGCTCGTAAGATGGCTGGCAAGCAAATACACCGGCTTGCACAACGGCCAGATCCGCTTTGCCCGCAACCAGTTCGGAAAACCTTTTGTCATTGGTCAGTATAATTTTCATTTTAACCTGTCCCACTCCGGATGCTGGGTTGCCTGTGCCATCGACAACAGTGAAGTAGGGATCGATGTGGAAGAGATCCGGCAAATTGATTTCAGTGTTGCCTGGTCCTTTTTTTCTTCTGCAGAATATGAAGACCTGATGCACCGGGATGAATCAGAACGGCTGTCTTATTTCTATGAACTGTGGACGTTGAAAGAAAGCTATGTAAAAGCCATCGGCAAAGGGCTGAGCGAACCGCTTCCTTCCTTTAGCATCCAGGTTCGTGATCACGACATTCACTGCACAGCTCCCCACAACTCCACCCCTGCCCTTTTTCAAAAATGGGATTTTCTTTGTGGCTATAAATTAGCAGCCTGCTCTTTCCGGCGGGCAGAAGTTACCACACTGTACATGCATCACATTGATGATCTGCTGGCAAACGTGTAAAGCGTTTCAGTATTTAATTCTGAACCTGCCAGCATGTTACTGTATGTTCCGGCCGGAACATACAGTAACATGCTGGCAGCTAAACTTCTACGCTTACACCCTCGCTAACCATCTCTGGTTGCCCGTATGGTTGTTTTGAGCTGCCCAGTTCGCTGATCAGGTTTGCGAGCAGGGCCGTCCAGCCGGTTTGGTGACTGGCGCCCAATCCGGCGCCGGTATCGCCATGAAAATATTCGTAGAACAGGACAAGGTGCTGGTTGCCGGGTTGGCGGTAAAACCAGTTGTAAGTTCCGTTCAGGCGGCGGCCTTCGGGGGTCTTTTCAAACAGGCTGATGATCCTTTTGGTAAGTTCATCGGCTACCTCGCAAAGATTCATGGTGCGGCCGGAACCTGCAGGATATTCTACGCGCAAACTATCACCATAAAACTCCCCATAGCGGCGGATCGACTGGATAATAAAGTAGTTGATCGGTATCCATACCGGTCCGCGCCAATTGGAGTTGCCACCGAATATATTTGAAGTAGAATCTCCCGGATCGTACGCAATGGTATAGTGGCTTTGCTGGATGTCAACCGAGTAAGGATGGTCCTTGTGGTATTTTGACAAAGCACGGATACCGCCGGGTGATAAAAACTCTTCTTCATCCAGCAGCCTTTTGATCAGATGGACCAGCCTGTCTTTGCGCACCAGCGAAAGCAGGATCTCCTGATCGCCTCTTTCTTCATTCGGCCAGAATTTGTTGTGTTCCTTGCGGTAACGTTCAAACCAGCCTGACCGTTTTTTAAAATCGCGAAGCTTGTCCATCGTTGCCTTGCTGATGGTAGACACGGCAAAGAGGGAAGTCAGTCCTACAATAGAGCGGGTCTTCAGGGGAATGGGTTGCGAGCCGGGTACACTGAGCACATCGTAGAAAAATTTGTCCTCTTCATTCCACAAATGATCCTCGTTCAGCGCTTCTGCGATCAATACAAAATGTTCAAAAAATTTGGTCGCAGCATCTTCAAACGATTCATCGTGCAGGGCAATTTCAAGGGCAATGTCCATCATGTTGAGGGCATACGTTCCCATCCAGCTGGTACCATCAGCCTGCTCCAGGTTCATGTCGCTCCCATACGTGCTCCGGTTGAACACGCCAATGTTATCCAGCCCCAGGAAGCCGCCTTCAAAAATATTGTTGCCTTTTTTATCTTTCCGGTTGATCCACCAGGTAAAGTTGATCAGTAGTTTCTGAAATATTTTCTTCAGAAACACAATGTCTCCTTTACCCTTTTGCCTTTTCTCCATATTGTACACCTGCAGGGCAGCCCAGGCATGTACGGGCGGATTTACATCACTGAAATTCCATTCGTAGGCCGGTAGCTGTCCGTCTGGTTTCATATACCATTCGCGCATGATCAGCAGGAGCTGGTGCTTGGCAAAATCAGGGTCAACCATGGCCATGGAAATACATTGGAAAGCCAGGTCCCAGGCTGCATACCAGGGGTACTCCCATTTATCGGGCATCAGGATAATGTCCTGGTTCTTGAGGTGCTGCCATTCGCTGTTGCGGCCGGTCAGCTTGCTGTAGTTCACAGGCGTGATGCCATCGCTGGTGCTCAGCCATTTTTCCACATCGTAATGGTAATACTGTTTGCTCCACAACACCCCGGCAATGGCCTGGCGCTGGATGGCAGCCATATCGGCGCTGAGTCCCGCCGGCAGGATGCTGGCATAAAATTCATCCGCTTCCCTTTTGCGGTCAGTAAATACATGTTTAAAGTCTTCCCGGAATGGCTGATCGGTTTCTACATCACTCAGGCGGCAGTAAAGGGTTTTTGTGCTGCGCGGAGCGATTTTCATCCGGTACAGGGGAGCCATTTTGGTTCCTGCTCTTCTGTCCCGCAGTTCAGTGCTGTCTTCTCCCAGTACAACGGCATTGTGAAATGCATCCTTTACAAAAGGAGATTCATTGGGCACGCCTTTCAGCTCAAACTGGTTGGTCTCGTTGTCGGTAAACAAGACCTCATCAGGCGATTGAAAATAAAAGAAATACTTGCCCAGCCGTTCGTGAATGGCCTGCACGGAAGTAGGCGTGCGATAGGTGATAGAAGGCCGGCGTGCCTGCGGGTTATCGGCCCACTGGTTGCGGAACCACAGTGTAGGGAGCACGGTAATTTCGGCAGCCCTGCTATAGCGGTTGGTAATGTTTATCTTGATATAGATGTCGGTATCCGAGCCTTTTGCATAAGTAACCAGTACGTCGAAGTAGCGGTTGTTGTTAAAAACACCCGTGTCTAGGATTTCATACTCCGGTTCGAGCTTTGAACGGCTCCGGTTTTCTTCGCGCAGCTGGCTGTAGGGAAATTCCTGCTGGGGGTATTTGTACAGGTATTCCATGTAAGAATGAGTTGGCACATTGTCGAGATAATAGTACAGCTCTTTTACGTCTTCCCCATGGTTTCCCTCCCCGTTGCTCAATCCAAACAGCCTTTCTTTCAGGATAGGATCTTTTCCGTTCCAGAGGGCCAATCCGAAACAAATGTTTTGAAACACATCGGATATGCCTGCCAGTCCGTCTTCACCCCATTTGTAGGCCCGGTAACGGGCATGGTCAAACGAAAAGTAAGGCCAGGCATTTCCGTCCTCACTGTAATCTTCCCGCACGGTTCCCCATTCACGCTCACTCAGGTAAGGACCCCATTTCACAACCGGTACTTCCTGTCCTTTTAAGAGAGCCAGTCTTTGATGTTCTTTTGTCATAAAAATCTTTTTACTGAACATCGCCTACCGGCGCTTAGAGGCAGGCAGGCGATGTTCAGGTATCTGTAATAAATCGGTCAAGCAACCTGTATTGCATGAGCCCTTATTGTTGTGTTTGTTTGAATTTGTTTACGATCAGGGCAACACTGATGCCCATGGCGGCAATGATGATAAAGCTCACCCGCAGGCTGGAAATGCCGGCAACTATACCAATCAGCGGCGGGCCGGCCAGAAAGCCAAAGAACCCGATGCTTGATACAACGGCCAGTGCCAGGCCGGGTGAGAGTTTTTTTGTTTTACCTGCCTCGCTGTACACCAGCGGAACAATGGAGGAAACTCCAAAGCCCACAAGCAGGAAGCCAATAATAGATGAGATAACCGTAGGGAAAGCAACTGCAATACCCAGACCGGCTGCGATCAGCAAACCGCTGAAGCGGACGGTCCGTTGAAAGCCCAACCGCGAAATAATCCAGTCGGCGATAAAGCGGCCGGTAGCCATGGTGCACATAAAGGCGGTGTAACCCGCACCAATCAGCCCTTCATCGGCATGCACCACTTTTTGGAAGTAGATGCCGCTCCAGTCGAACATGGCGCCTTCACAGATCATGCTGCAAAAGGCAATCACGCCCAGCATAAACAGGGGCCTGTCGGGCATGGCAAAAAACGGCACTTTTTCTTTCTTTTTATCTTCATCCGGCAGCAGGTACTGAAAGCTGAGGGCAATACCAGCCAGCATAAACCCCAGAATATACACAAAATGATAGAACGGGATGATTTCCCTTCCGATCATGAATGTACCAATGGCAGCAGCCGTAAAACCGGCCAGGCTCCACAAGCCGTGAAAGGAGGCCATGATATTGCGTTCGTATTTGGCTTCCACACCAACCGCCTGCGTGTTCACGGCAATATTGGCGGTATTGCCCGCCATGCCAAATAAAACCAGGCCGGCAACAAGCAATGGAACGGTGGGCGCACTTCCCAGGGCAACCAGCAGGATGCCATACAGCAGTACGGCATTGATAACAATGCGCTTGCTGCCAAAGCGGGTCACCAGCCAGCCGGAAAAAAGCAGGGAAAGCAGTGAGCCTGTCGGGATAGCCAGCAGGATCAATCCTAGATTGGAATCGGTGAGATGAAAAGTTTGTTGGATAGTAGGTATACGCGAGGCCCAGGTAGCAAAGCATATACCCATTAAAAAGAATAGACATCCAACGGCAATTCTGTAAGCTTTTCTAGAGGGTTCTGCGGTCAATAAAAATTCGGTCATTTTATGTTTTGTTTGATCAATCTGTTTAACTCCCTGCCGCCAACCGGCCAGCAGGTCTTTTCTTTTCTCACATGGCGGGCAGATCGTCAAACATTTAACGTGTATTTTTTACACAAAGGTAGCGCTAATTTTTTTACCATTTTGATTCTCAGCGCCATTTTAACATAGCATCTTTAACTTACCTGGCCGGGTCGCTACCGGTACCAAGCACCAAAGTACCCTGATCACGCTGTTAGCCCCCCTTTGCGGACGTATATTAGTCAATGTTTATACCAATTCGCGAAAAAGGTAACACCCCGTCCGGGCCAAATAAGGGATACACTGTATAAAAATTAAGGGATTTCTTTCCTGAATATCCCATTCAAGGAGATCTGCCCGGCCGCTCATTTTGTAGAGGATTTACCCGATTCCCAGGAAAGTTCCGCAAGAACCTCCCCGGAAAGCTAAACTTTTAAAAACAGCTTCCTTTTATACAGCACAAACAGGCCGGCCAACTGCACCAGCGCGATCGCTGCAGCAATCCATACCGGTTGCCAGGGCAGACCGGCATGCCGGATCAGTCCGCCAAACAGGAAAACGGCTGTCGATTCAAAATCCACCAGTCCATGTGCCGCCAGATAAATAAGAATCGAATTCATGCCGATCCACACAAAGGGCATAGACCATTTGCGCAAGCCGCCTACATCAATAACAAGGTAAAACAAGGCCATGAAGAGCAGGCTCCATCCACTGGTACAGAGCACAAAAGAGCTGGTCCACATGTTTTTATTAATAGGGAAAAACGGGTTCCATATCCAGGCCATGCCGATCAGGACCAGGCCAGCTGCGATCATTACCAGCCCTTTGCGCAAGGGCGTTAGCCAGCCCGCCTGCGAGCGCAGAAACTGACCGGTAAAAATGCCCGACAGGGCTGAACAGATGGTCGGGAGGGTGGAGAGAAGTCCTTCGGGGTCGTACACTTTGCGGTGCAGCTTGCCAGGCAGGGCTATGCGGTCCACAAACGCCTCCAGGTTGCCTTCGGGTGTCAGCACACCGGCTCCCCAGCCCGGGACCGGTACAAGCATCATGAGGGCCCAATAGCCCAGGAGGATGCCCAGGAACCAGGCAAGTTGTCCCTTCAGATGGCAGTTCAAAAAGATCAGGGCAGCAAAAAAGCCGGCCAGTGCAATGCGGCCCAGCACACTGGCGAACCGGGTGTTCTCGTATCCCTGCCATTTCAACAACCCGTTTACCACCATACCCAGAAAAATCAGGATCAGCGTGCGTTTGAGCAGGGCGGCTACAATCTTTTTCCCGACCCTTTGCCGGTTTATCAAAGGGTTCTTTTCCAGCTGGTTGGTTACCGAGTAAACCATTGATATGCCGGCCACGAATATGAAAAGCGGAAAGATCAGGTCATAGAAAGTAAAGCCGTTCCAGTCGGAATGGTGCAGCTGGTCAGAGGCCCACTTAAAGATGGCCAACCCGGATGCTGCTGCCAGCGAATGAACCAGTCCCTCCCCGCTGATGATCCAGAACATATCAAACCCGCGCAGGGCGTCAAGCGAGTGGAGCCTCGCAGGACGGGCTGCCGCACCCGTCTGGTCTTTTGCGATGGAAGAAGCTACGAAAACGGCGGGATCCTTCATAGAGTAAATGTAGGAGATTGTCTCAACTTGCCTACATTTGGCAGGGAGACGGAAACCGCGGGGACAGGCTTTGCAACGATCTTAACTCTAACCATATGTCCACAACAGCTTCTCACCCTAAAATTGTTTGTTTCGGCGAAGTGTTATGGGATGTGCTGCCGGCAGGTGCTGAGCCGGGCGGCGCCCCGATGAATGTTGCCTACCACCTTAAAAAGCTGGGCAACGATCCGGCCGTGATCACCCGCATCGGAACAGACGATTATGGTGACCGGCTGCGAAATATCTTTGCTTCCAGCGGGGTAAGTACCCAATACTTTCAGACCGATCCGGTGCACGCTACCGGACTGGTACATGCCACGCCCAATGAGTTCAATGAAGTGGTGTATGATATAGTACAACCGGTAGCCTGGGATTTTATCGGGTGGGAAGACCGGTTCACCGAACTGCTTGCCGGCGCCGAGCTGCTGATCTGCGGCAGCCTGGCCTCCCGCAACGCCACTTCCCGCGAGACGCTCTTGCGGCTCCTGGAATCACCCCCCAAAAAAGTGCTCGACATCAACCTGCGCCCCCCGCATTTTCACCGGACCTGGATCGAGTTCCTGCTGGGCAAGGCCGACATCCTGAAGCTTAACAATGCAGAGCTGGAGCTGATCACCGGTTGGTTTAGTGATTACACCAGTCCGGAGGAAAGAATAAAAAGCTTGCAGGATAAGTTCAAGGTAGAGACCATTGTTGTTACCATGGGCGGGGAAGGTGCCCTGGTGGCCCACGATGGCGCAACCTGGCGGCATCCCGGTTATTCGGTTCAGGTAGCAGATACCATTGGCAGCGGTGATTCTTTTCTGGCCGGCTTTTTACACAATGTGCTGGCTGGCGTCCCTTACGACCAGGCCCTTACTTTTGCGTGCGGACTCGGTTCTTACATCGCCAGCCGCTCCGGTGCCTGCCCCGATTACAAAATTGAGGATGTTTGGGCCCTGATCCATTCCCATCCGGAGCAGCAGGTCATAAAGGGAGTACTTTGAGCGCTCATTCTATTTCAAATCTCTGCAGGAAAACAAAGCTTGATACTGGGTCAACTTGATTTTCCCAGGCAGGCTTCTGCAGCATCCTGGGGAAACTTGACCGGGAAGTAAAATTATTGCCGACGCCTTGTTCCGGATAGTTTTACACGTCCTTCTTCTTGAACAGGAGGGTCAGGATTCGAGGCATGCCTGTGCTGCCAGGATCATCAAAGTATTCGTTGAGATCGGCTAACAGCAAGCCTGCTTTTCTGGCTGCCTGCACAAATTCGGACACGTGGTGATTGTAACACTCCACCACCTGGAGCCCACCAGGTGTATCAAAGCGGGCCCTGGTACCCTGGTATTGTTTAAAGGGATGCAGCTCACCCACATATACCCATCCACCCGGCAGCAGTACGCGGGCCGCCTCCCGGAAGATGGGCCCAAGATCTTCAATGTGTTCCAGTACCAGGCTAAAACAGACCAGATCGTATAGTCCTTTGGCAAAGGTCCAGGTTTGCTTGATGTCGGCCTGTACAAACGCCACATTATCTGAGGCCAGTTTTTTCCGTGCTTTGGCCAGCATTTCTTCAGAAAAATCTACCGAGGTTAGTTGTTCAGCCTTTTGAACCAGCCATTGACTGTTCTTGCCGGTTCCGCATCCAATCTCAAGGCAATTGGTGAAAGGAATGGGATCCAGAAGGGTGCGCAAGGCAATCCCTTCCAGGTCGCGTGTTTTATTTTCGTTGGTGTCGTACTGCGCAGCCCATTGATTGTATGCCTGTTGTACCTGCATAAAAAATAAAAGGAAAGTTAATACCCGCCTATGGTTTGGAGAAATAAAAATATTTCTTACTTTTGCTAACGCTGTTAACTATTCTAACAATGGGTATTGCTGAACGGAAAATAAGGCAAAAAGAGAGTGTCCGCTGCTCGATCCTGGGGGAAGCCCGTAAGATCGTGGAGCAGGAAGGCTGGCAGGCGCTTTCTATCCGGCGCATTGCCGAAGCCATCGAATACAGCGTGCCGGTGATCTACGATCATTTTGCCAACAAAGAAGCCATCATGCTGGAATTTACCCGTGAAGGCTATGGCCTCCTGGTAGAAGAGCTTACCAAAGCCAAAGACCAGCACCCCGATCCTGCCGCCCAGATTGAAGCGATGGCGTATGCCTACTGGGAATTTGCCTTTAACAACAAAGCCTATTATCAACTGATGTACGGCCTGGGAATGCCCAGTTGCGATACGGTGCGGCAGATCAATGAGCTGCAGGCATTCAGCGAACTGATCCAGGCGCCTATCACCCAACTACTCTCCCGGAGCAGCAAGCCTGATACCAATCCTTTTTTAAAACTGCACACGTTCTGGTCGATGCTGCACGGATTGGTTTCTATCAACATGATGAGCGGCACAACCGGGGGAAATGAAGCGTTGAACAGGCAGATCATACGCGACTTTATAGAAGGTTTTACCGGCAGCTTGAGAACCTAAATTTTTTTGCCCCAGAAGTTAACATCGTTAGGAAAAGTATCAATACTAAAAAAACAAACATATGGAACTGATCAATGCACTCAACTGGCGGTATGCCGCTAAACGGATGAATGGCCGTCCGGTACCTGCTGAACAACTAAACAATATTTTGGAAGCCACCCGCCTGTCTGCTTCCTCCATGGGTCTGCAGCCTTATAAAGTGCTGGTGATAGAAGATGAAGAAGTCAGAAAAAAGATCCAGAAAGTAGCTTTTAACCAGGCTCCCATTGTAGAAGGCTCACACCTGCTGGTGTTTGCAGCCTATGCAAATGTGACCGAAGAACATATCCAGGAATATATCAACCATATCTCAACCGTAAGGGGTGTTCCGGTAGAAACCCTCGAGGGGTTTAAAGCTTCCATGATGCGGTTGGCCAGCCGCACCCCTGAACAAAATTACCAATGGGCTGCCCGCCAAACTTATATCGCGTTCGGTACTGCCATTGCCGCTGCTGCGGAAGAAAGAGTGGACGCAACCCCCATGGAAGGCTTTGACCCTGAAGCGCTTGACGAACTGCTCAGTTTAAAAGAAAAGGGTCTGCGCAGCGTGACCTTGCTTGCCCTGGGCTATCGCGACAGTGAAAAAGACGTGCTTGCCAATGCCCTGAAAGTAAGAAAAGGGGTAGATGAACTCTTTATGAAAGTGGCTTAACCAATTTATCTTCCTTCTATCTCCTTCAACCCCGGGCTAGGCCGGCTGCAAAGCGCAGCGGCCTGCCCGGGGTTTGTATTTTGTTTACGGCCTGTTTTTCCTAATCCTGTTTTTGAGTATTTTCGTACATATAAATCCTGCAATACAGTAAGTAAATTTATGTATGCGGATAAGCCCGGCTGGTAAATCGGGTAGCAAAGCAATACAAAGAGTTTACATGAAAAACGGGGTTACTCTATATTTTCTGGAACAGAAGAATATCAGGGGCTATATCATAGTATATGTTTTAGCAGCCCTTGTACTGAGTTGCTTTTCTGTGTTTTACTTAAGTTCGGGGTTCCTTTTCTGGCTGATGAAAGTGGTTCAGCTCCTGAGTTTTGCCAGTCTGGGACTGCTCCATACAACCATGATAGAGCGGGGATTGCCGTTCCTGGAAGACAAGTTTACAAGCAGGCTTTCTTTTTCTGCCCTGCTGGCCGCATTGATCTGCATTGTACTGTTTGCCTTTTATTTTTTTACAAACAGCAGTACTTTGTTCATGGCATTTGCCAGCAGTTGCGCTTTTTTCATGCCTTTTACGCTGAGGCAGTTCTGGAACCAATACAAAAAGCTGCCGGAATCACGTTCTATAGTCTGGTATGGGTTCAACGATGAGCTGGATTCGCCTGATATAGTTTACCTGAGCAGCATACCGGTTACATTTAGGCTGGAGATCAACCCGGATGAAAAAACCGTTCTGTCTTTTTCCATCAAAGCACCGCTGCAGATGGAATTGAGCAGACTGTTTAATCTGTTTGTGCTGGCAGCTGAAAAAAATTATAATATCCACATAGAACCGGTCGATGAAAACAACCGTTTTTACGGCTGGCAGTTTTTTGCAGAGTACCTGAAAGGCCTTTTAAAACTCCAACTTGATCCCGAGGTAATCGTGGGCGACAACAGAGCAATAAAGCCTGACACGGTGATTTTTGTAAAAAGGGTGAAAGCAACCGGCACCCAGGCCCTTCCTTCCCGGAAGGAATTAAAAAGCTAAGCCATTTGATCCGGTGCAGAATAAAACAGTGAATAGATATGAACACGAGAAGCACTACCGAGATGACCGCCTCCAAAGCAAAGTTTATCGGCTTGTTTGTTATTTCCCTTGTCTTATGTGTAGCGGTGCTGGCAGCTTTTTGGGGACCGTTTTCCGGCGCTGCCTCACAGTCTGCTGAAACACCTTCTCCCGCAGTCACAGACCCATCAGGCAGGGGGCCAGGCAGTTTACCAGCAGATTCCACCGCTTACTACCAGAAGCAGATAAATGCGGCCGACGTATCAGACGCAGAGAGATCGCTGCGTTCTTCATTGGACAGTCTGCACGGCGGCTCCAGCCAGGATCAAAGCGCCCAGGTTACCACGACCCTCAACCTGTTCAGAGAAGCCATTAAAAATCCCCGCGCAATTTCTATCATCAACGAGGCACTCACCAAGGGGGGTAAACCGGGAACAGGCAACAAGGAGGAAGTTGCAAAACTAAAGGACGAATTGCTGGTGAAGGAAGGACAGCTTGTTTCCCTGCAAAATCAGCTGAAAGCCGCGCAGGGCACGGGTTCTTCATCTGCACAGGTTACCCAGCTAAGAAACGACATCCAGGCCAAAGATGCCCAGATCGTCGATCTGCAAAACAAGTTAAAAGCCGCTCCAAAAGAAACCGGCAGCAACCCGCAGGCAATTGCCAAGATGAAAGATGATCTGCAATCAAAAGACGCGCAGATTGCCAAGCTGATGACCCAGCTGAAAGCCCGTCCGGATGGCGGGAATACAAGCAAGCTGATGGAAGAAAATAAAAAGCTCGCCGATGAAAACAGTTTTTTAAAATGGGCCGTCAGATCCGAAGTAAGTTCTAACCACAATCTCACCAACTTAAACAGCTCGCTCAAACAGGCAAACGCAAGCCTTCAGAGCCAGGTCAATGAGCTGAAAAAATCCGGCAACTAATCATCTATTTTATCGGGGACCAGCTTGCTATTAGCAGGCTGTTTTTTTACTTCACTGCCAGCACCCTGTCTGTCATTTTACCTGATTTTTTCAGGTAGCGTATGGTAAAATAATAAAGGACAATGACCAGGAGGCTGACTCCCAGCACCCAGTTGCGCAGGTCAGCATCTCCTTGTGTCAATTGAGGATACTTAAAAAGAAGAATGATCACAATGCCGCTGAGCCACACGAACTGCGTGTTGTATTCCTTGAGCAGCCAGCGCCGCCAGTTAAAGGTAAACCCTCTCAGGGTGTCAGCCAACCCCCTGAAATCAGGCAGCCAGCGGTTTACCTGGCTGCAATACCTGTTAAAAGCCTCCCCGAATTTGTTGCGCAAAAAGTTTTCTTCTGCAAGCACAATGGCATGGTAGATAAAAATGAAGAAAGGCATTACGATAAACGCATAAATCGCTGAGTTAGACAGGATGCCCACGCCCAGCAGCATCAGGATATTGCCCAGATAGAGCGGGTTGCGGCAATGGCTGAACAACCCCTGTGTAACCAGGTCTTCTGCATAGATATTGCGGTTTTTGCCGCCTCTGATTATATATACAAGTCCGATGGTCATTGCCCGGATAGCTTGTCCGGAGAAGGTTACGAGCAGTCCCAGCACCACCGGCCAGATCCAGTAATTAGTTCCAAAGCTGTTCTCTGTGAAGATGGCCGGAGAAGGAAGAAACAGAAGCAGGTAAAGAAAAATAAACAAGAAGTTCCGGTACTTGAAAAAAAAATTCCCGATAGCTACCATGTAATTATTTTTTTGCGATGATGCCGGCAAAATTGTACCACTTAAAAAAGATCTCGTGATGACTGAAACCAGTTTCCTTCAGCAGCAGGATGTTCTCACTGAGCTTGTAAGGGATCAGCACATTTTCAAGGGCTTCCCTTTTCTGCGCAATTTCATTTTCGGTGTAATGATGGCGGCGCTTCATTTCATAGTAATAATCAATAAAATGCCGGTTGAACGAACTTTCCTCTGCCAGTATTTTCTCTACCAGGATCACTACTCCACCCGGCTCCAGCCCTTCATAAACACTTTTCAACAACCGCTCGCGGTAAAGGGGGCGCACAAACTGGAGGGTTAAACACATCACCACCACCGATGCGGCCTCAATCTGCAGGGGCTGTGCTATATCGGCCTGCACAAGCTCATAAGGGCGCTCAATACAGGCAGCCTTGAACTTTGCATCGCACTTGGCGAGCATTTCCTGCGAATCATCCACACCAATAAATTTAACTGTTGGGGGAACAAAGGGATTGATAGACAGAAAAGTAGTACCGGTAGAGCAGCCCAGGTCATATATCGCAGTCCCTTCCCGGGCATGCGAGGCAGATTGCTCTGCGATCATGCGCTGGATCTCTTCATAAAAGGGTACAGACCGGTTGACCATATCGTCAAATACATTTACAACGGTCCTGTTGAACTTAAAATCAGAGGGCTTCTTGATTTCCTTAAATACTTCGTCTTTGCTCACGACAAGCTTGGTTTGATAAATTACTTGGGTAACGGTTCAGTCTCGTAAATGATAAATAGTCAAAGGGTGTGCCGAAGGTAAGTTACAGAGATAGCAATCTGAAATAATTGGTTGGGTAGAGCGCATGGACTGAATAAAACAGGCCGTGTTGACCATTTAGGCCTGCCGCCCCCTTTAGTTTAACAGAAGCGTAATGATAAGGTAAACATTTGTTCACATGAGGAAACGAAATTTGAATACATGAAAAACGTTCAGAACAGGAACGTTTACACAACAATGTTCCTGCTATGCATAACCTGATAAATCCCCGTCTATGAAAGCATACTATTCTTCTCTGAGCAACCTTGTCTCCAAAGCATTCTTATTCCTCTTCCGGGATTATTATTCTCCATTCAGATACTATAAAATCCAGCCATGAAAAACAACAAGCGAAAAGTGGACATCCTGGTTCTTTCCGACATCCATTTAGGGACGTACGGATGCAGGGCCAAAGAACTGCTGCGCTACCTGCGCAGCATCAAACCCAAGACGGTGGTGCTGAACGGCGACATCATCGACATCTGGCAGTTCAGCAAGCGGTACTGGCCCAAAAGCCATATGAAGGTAGTCAGGCTCCTTATGAGCTGGATCGGCAAAGGGAAAAAGGTCTACTATATTCCGGGCAACCACGACGAGATGCTGCGCCGGTTCGCCGGTTTCAAGATGAGCTCGTTCAGCATCGTAAACAAGCTGGTGCTTGACCTGCAGGAAAACAAAAAAGCCTGGATCTTTCATGGTGACGTGTTTGACGTAACCATGCAGCATTCCAAATGGCTGGCCAAGCTGGGCGCGATCGGCTACGATACCCTGATCCTGATCAACAGCATGGCCAATTTCATATCAGAAAAGGTATTTAAAAAAGGCAAGCTGTCGCTTTCAAAAAAGATCAAGAACAGCGTAAAAACGGCCGTCAAGTTTATCAACAATTTTGAACAGACCAGCGCCGGCATCGGCATCATGAACCACTACGACTATGTTGTGTGCGGCCATATCCACCACCCTGAGATGCGGCTGGTTCTAAACGACCACGGCTCGATTGTCTATCTCAATTCGGGCGACTGGATCGAAAACTTAAGCGCATTGGAGTATACGGACGGCACCTGGCGCATCTACCGCTTTGCAGAAGATGAGGCGATGAAGAATCCGGTACCGGACGGGGAGGAAGAAGAAGCCGAACCAAGCAATACAGAGCTGTTTGATAACCTGGTGCAGGAATTTAACCTGCTGAAAACATGAGAGTACTTTATGCCATACAAGGCACCGGCAACGGGCACATCAGCCGCGCAAGGGATATTGTACCCCTTCTGCACAGAAAGGCAGATCTCGATCTTGTAATCAGCGGCTCGCAGGCCGAAGTGGCCCTTCCCTATCCGGTCAAATACCGGTTCAAAGGACTGGGTTTTGTATTTGGGAAAAAAGGCGGTGTAGACCTGCTGGAAACGTATAAGAAGAGCCGCCTGCGCCGTTTGCTGGAAGAGATCAGCCACTTGCCGGTAGAAGATTATGACCTAGTGATCAGTGATTTTGAGCCGGTATCTTCCTGGGCTTGTTATATCAGGAACAAGCCTTGTATTTCGCTGAGCCACCAGGCTGCCGTGCTCAATAAAAAAGCACCACAGCCGGCCCACACCGACCTGGCAGGAAAAGCCATCCTGAAATATTATGCCCCCGCCAGCCACCACTATGGCTTTCATTTTGGCGCTTACGACAAAGATATTTTTACACCGGTGATCCGCCGGCAGGTAAGGGAACTGGAGCCCGTAAACCAGGGGCATTACACAGTTTATCTGCCCGCCTACGACGATGAGCGCATTCTGAAGGTCCTGCGGGAATGCAAGGGTGTACAATGGCAGGTCTTCTCCAAACACAACAAGAAGGCTTTTACGGAAGCCAATGTTTCTGTTTACCCGGTGAGCAATGAATCGTTCCTGGAGAGCATGGCCCGATCAGCGGGCGTGCTATGCGGCGCAGGGTTTGAAACACCCGCAGAAGCACTCCACATGGGCAAGAAGCTGCTGGTGATACCGATGAAAAATCAATACGAGCAACACTGCAATGCGGCTGCCCTGCAATCAATGGGTGTGCCGGTGATCAAAAGCCTGAAAAAAAAACATACTGATAAAATCAACGCATGGCTCCGCTCAGACAAGCGGATCGCGGTCGATTATCCGGATACGACCGCACAGATCATCGACCATGTTTTGGAAAGCCATGCCCTGTCCGGCGGAGCAACTACGGGCTCATTGCAAAAACGGGATCACTCCCTCAAAGAATTGCGAAAATTAAGCTTACAAAAGATGCTGGCATACATAGCCGGCTAAACCTATCATGCAATATACCCGTTCAGATTTCGGTGCAGATTTTAAATGGGGTGTGTCAACAGCCGCTTATCAGATAGAAGGAGCGCACAACCTCGATGGCAAAGGCCCTTCGATCTGGGACCATTTCTCTGCAACCAAAGGAAAAATCTTCAACAACCAGAACGCCCATACAAGCTGTAACTTTTATCACCGCTACCCGCACGATCTTTCCCTGATGAGCGGGATGAATATTCCCAATTACCGGTTTTCGCTGGCCTGGAGCCGGCTCTTTCCGCAAGGCACCGGAGCAGTGAACCGGAAGGGCGTAAACTTTTATCACCGCGTGATTGACTTTTGCCTCGAAGCAGGCATAGAACCCTGGATCACCCTGTATCACTGGGATCTGCCCGCCGAACTGGAAAAGCGCGGCGGCTGGACAAACAGGGACATCCTGCACTGGTTCAGCGATTACGTCGCATTCTGCATTCAAACCTATGGCGACCGGGTAAAGAACTGGATGATCCTCAACGAGCCCATGGTGTTTACAGGCGCCGGTTATTTTATGGGTGTGCATGCGCCGGGAAGAAAAGGCCTCTCCAACTTCCTGGCAGCCCTTCATCATGCAGCCCTTTGCCAGGCAGAAGGCGGGCGTGTAGCCCGCTCCGTTAGGTCAGACTTAAAGATCGGCACTACATTCTCCTGCACCTATGTAGAGCCCTGGCGCTCCTTCTCCCCTGCCGACCTTATGGCCGCCACCCGGGTAGATGCCCTGCTGAACAGGACATTTATGGAACCCCTGCTGGGACTGGGTTACCCAGTACGTGATTTAAAGATCCTGCAGCGGCTCGAGCCTTTTATCCGGGATGGAGATGAGAACAGGCTTTCATTCGACATGGACTTTATCGGTATCCAGAACTATACGCGGGAAATTGTAACCCATTCATATCTCACGCCCTACATGCAGGCAAAGATCATCAAGGCCGATGCACGCAAGGTGGATCGGACTGTCATGAACTGGGAAGTGTATCCGGGCTCTATCTATCATTGCCTGAAAAAAACGGCGCTGTACAGCAATGTCAAAGAGATCATTGTTACTGAAAACGGGGCTGCTTTTCCTGATCAGGTAGTAGAAGGTGAAGTAGATGATGTGCAACGAAAAGAATACCTGCAGAACTATCTCGGCCAGGTGTTAAAAGCAAAGCAAGAAGGCGTTCCTGTTACCGGTTATTTTGTGTGGAGCTTTACCGACAACTTCGAATGGGCAGAGGGTTATTATCCCCGGTTCGGATTGGTATGGGTTGATTTTACAACGCAGCAGCGCATCATTAAATCGTCCGGCCGCTGGTACGGCCGCTTTCTCGGTAATATGCTGGAAGAAAGGGAGCTGGTGATGAAAGAGCATACACACCGGTAAGCCATTTTTTCCATAACATTCTCCATACAAAAAGGGCATCAAACTAGATCGTTGATGCCCTTTGTTGTTGTCTAATTATAATACTACTCGATACTACTTGTTCCAGACGGCCCATTTGGCTGTCCAGTCGTTGCTGGCATCCAGGGCACCTATAAAGCCGGTTTTGTCGAAGAATGCATCACCCAAACCGCCTGTATCAAACTTACCGGCTGTTGTAAGGGCAGGTGAGCCGGTGGCAGGTTTAAGATTGGGCGTTGCATTGTTAAATGCATCTGTAAGCTTCACGTCGGATACATTTGTATACACCACGCTTCCGTTGGTGGCGGTTGTAATCGAAGCCAGGGCAGCTGAATCAAGCGGCCGGGGTGTGGCAACCAGCCTGTCCAGGTTAAACGGCTTTTGATAAGCATGCAGCAGGCTGTTGTAAAACTTGCTCACACCTTGTTTGTAGTAAGCAGCCGTAGAATCATCATCCAGGTCAAGTCCGGCTCTTTGTCCGCCGATTACAATTGAATTGGCCAGGATAAACTTGGCGCCTCTTCTCCAGCGCATGCCATAGCCATAATCCGTGCTGGTTCCGGTTGCATTGTTCGGACCTACAGCCGTGAAGTTGGATAAGATGGGGGAAGTGATCGGGGCACGGGTAAACAAGAAACCATTGGAAGGATTGATGTTGTCTACTTCGAAGTTGTTGGAGATGTCACCTGTTGTGCCTTTGTTATCCGTGAATTTCGGATCCTTTACGGAGATGGCATACTGGATCTTTCCACGGTAACCGTCGTCCATATCAAAATCATCATCTGCGCAATTGTAAGCGATCAGGTGTTTGCAGTTGACAGTTCCGCCAAAGAATTCAAAGGCATCATCGAGCCCCCTGGTGATCTGTACATAATCGATGGTTGTTCCTGAACCAATCGCATACAAAGACAATCCATTTACTTCATCACCCGGGTTCACTGCTTTGCCGGCGTATTCAATGCGCACATACCGCAGGATGCCGGAATTGTGTGCATCATTTGTACCGCCAAATGCGCTGTAAGCCGGATCTACACCGCCTTCTATCACACTGTGGTTACCGTTGCCGGTAGCCTGGCCCACGAGGATTACACCACCCAGATCGCCCGGTTGAGGTGTGGTTTCGTTGGATGTAAAAACAATGGGGTTGTCGGCAGTACCGTCGGCGGTGAGCTTGGCATCCCGGTAAATCACCAGTACGCCTGCAGAGTCTTTGCTGGAAACGATCTTGGTCCCGGGCTCAATGGTGAGCGTAGCGCCGTCGGTCACGTACACGTATCCACGCAGCCGGTACACCAGGGATTTTGACCAGGTTGTATTTGTTTTGATGACCCCGCGCACATCCACTGTGCTGCCGGCGGGCGGTGGTGTGCCGGTGCCCGGGTCGGGCTGATCATCGCTCTTCTCACACGAACTTCCTGCCAGGATAAAGCCGCACAAGGCAGCTAGCAATACCTTTTTCATATTTACCATTTTTTAGATTGTACAGATTAACCCGCCATGTTGATGGCAGTGCAACTTGCTATGCAAACCAGTCTATTTCTATTTTCCGAAACTGTATCTTACACTGATGGTGGTTGTAGTTCCGTATTTGTATGAATTGATGATGCGGTCAGTAGAGGGATTATAAGCGGTTTTGGAAGGATCAACATCATACTTGTAGTACCAGGTAAATGCCTGGGCAAAGATATCGCTTACAGTGAGCTTCAACTCCAGCTTGTCCTGCACGAGTTTTTTGCTTACCTGTACGTCTACCACATCTCTGGGTTTTTCGAAAATATTTTTACCAGCACCACCAATTGCTCTGAACTTAAGGCGTGGTCCGATCCTGTTGTACAAAGCATTCACCGAGAAACCACCGTTTTCACTGCTATAGCTCAGGCCACCATTGATTAGGTAAGGCGACTGGCCCTGCAGCGGGCTGTTGATCTTTAAACCGTTGAACTGAACAGATCCTTTGATGTAGGCCAGGTTGGAATAAAAGACCAGGTGGCTAAAGACAGGGCTGCTGATAAAATCCAGCTTTTTTCTTAACTCCAGTTCCAGTCCGTATACATTTGCGTTGTCGGCATTGGCAAAGCTCAGCACATCGTTGCCCTGGTTTGTTTGTTCGATCGGATTTTTAAAGTGTTTGTAGAACACGCTTGCAGAAACAATTTCTCCCGGTGCCGGGAACCATTCGTAGCGCAGGTCGGCATTGGTGTTTTTGCTTCTTACCAGCCGGTCGTTTCCGCTCACGATAAAATTGTTTTCATAATCATATACCCGGTAGGTAGCCAGTTCCCGGAACTCGGGCCTGTTTACACTTTGCGAAGCAGCCACCCGCAGGTTTGCCTTGTTGCTCAGGGCATAGGTAAACAAGAGGGAAGGAAGAATGTCGAAATTGTTGCGCTTGATGTCCTGTTTGCCTTTGGTGTTCAGCTCCTGGGCGTAATTTTCTCCGCGTGCGCCCCAGGTCAGCTTCACCTTGTCTGAAAATTTATTATCGAGCATCACATAGCCTGCATTGAGCAGGGCTGTACCTGTATAGTCCGTTGAGTTGGTACCGATGTTTGCCATTACAACCTGGTAGGCATCGATGTTGGCCGGACTAAAGATCGTACTGAACGTGGTGTTTTTTGTTTCAGGTATCTTGGTGCCATAGGGGCTCAGGGAAGAAAAGCCAAGGGCATCTACCTGCACATCCCTGTCACGGTAATAGTTAGCCGAACCGAATTTTAATTTTTGTGTTTCGCCCAGCCAGGTAAATTGTTTGGTTACGTTCAGATTAGCACCGTAAATATTTTCTGTCAGGAAAGAATAAACCCGGCCGGCATTGGTGATCTCCGGAGAGTTCTGGTTGGCGAGGCTCAGGTAATAATTGTCCTGGTTCGGATCGGTGTGGAAGGTAAGGATCCGCTGATCGGGCTGCCATCTGTAGGTAAGTCCGTAAGATGCGTTCCAATCGATGGTCAATCCCTTGTTCAGGCTGTGAATGCCTTCAACCAGGGAGTTCAGAATGCCGTTCCCGGCCGCTTCTGTATTGGCGCTTTTGTAGAGAAACCTGTCGCTGGTATTTACAACACTGTAGCCGTTGCGGATGCCGGCAGTTTTCACAAAATCGTTGTTGAAGAGGTTCTTGAATGAGATCTTGTTTTTACCAAACGCGTAGGTCACATTCAACAGGGCCGAGAGGGTGCTGCGCATATCATAGTTGGTGGTATTGTATCTGTAATCCTGCAGCGCGTATGTTGAATACTCATCCCTTGAACGGTCTGCTACCCGCCTGCCGTTGTTATAGCTCACGGAATAGATATAACCGATCTTTTTAGAACCGTTTATCAGGTGCGTGTTACCGCCCGTATACGAAACACTCAGATTGGGCTGGCTTTTGTAAGCCGTCTGATAACCATATGTGTTGGGAAACTGCTTTGTTATGGCCAGCTTGCTCTCATCACTTAAGTTGATGAACTGGGCGCCTCTGTGCCGGGCATAAGAGCCGGGCATCAACCGGGAATTGTCAAAAAATCCCAGCCAGTCCAGCGAGCCGTTCGGATAGCCGGAGTAAAAATTCTTAAAAGTGGTAAGCGAGTTATAACCTGCAGAAAAAGAAATTTCACTCAAGCTTTTGGAAGGGTAATCCTTGGTAGAGATTTTCACCGTTCCTCCGGCAAAATCACCTGGCAGATCGGGCGTAGGCGATTTGAAAATGGTTACGTTGTCTATGAGGGAAGAGGGAATGATGTCAAAAGAAAAGGCTTTTTTGTCGGGCTCTGTACTGGGCAGGGTTGTGTTGTTGAGCAGGGAAGCATTGTAGCGCTCGCTCAGGCCTCTTACTACAACAAATTTATTGTCCTGTATAGAAGTACCGCTTACACGCCGGAGCACTTCACTGGTATTGCGGTCGGGTGATTTTTTGATCACCTCGGCAGAGATCGCATCCGAGATGGCAGAGCTGTTTTTCTGCGCAGTATACAGGGAATTGATATTTTCCCTGCGGGCTGAACTGGAAACCACCACCCCTGCCAGCTGACTGCTTGATTTTTGCATGGCAATGGTGATGTTTGAGCTTGAATCTTCACTCACCAGCATATCGCTGAGGAGTTTAGGCTGGTATCCGATGTTGGTAACTTTCAGCGAAATCCTTTTTCCCTTTTCTGCCTGCAGGAAAAAGTTTCCTTCCACATCCGTATTGACGCCTTTGGTGCCGGCGCCCAATACAATCGTAGCTCCCACCAGGGGAGTATTGTTATCAGCGTCTATAATCCGGCCGGATATTTTGATCAAATCTTTCTGAGAAAATGCATTGTTATGAACCAGAAGAAACAGGAAGCTTAGCAAGGAGTAGAAAGTGAATCTCACATTCAGTTTTTTTGTTGCGGGCAAAAGTATGCGTGGCATATTACCAAATTGTTAAGTCAGCATTATGTTGCTATTAACAGTGTTAGCGCTACGCGTTAACACGCTGTTTCTCATCTAAAAAAAATAAGCGTTTCTACTTAAATTTTATTTTTTGGTTGATGATGAGCATGCTGTTTTAATAAGTTGTTGTGCGGACAGGTTTGCTGGGCGAGGCATTGGACTTTGTATCGATGTACCGGGCATTACAGTCTTGAACCCACCCCTACCCCTCGAGGGAGGAGATAAGAAGGGTACTTGCATTCAAAGTCTTCAGGGCGGCATAAGAAGGGCGTTTGTATTATCCCCTCCCTCGAGGGGTAGGGGTGGGCTCAGGCATAGTACCGCACCAACTAATCTAATCTCATACAACTGATCACTTCGTATAACTGCTATCAGTAAGCGCTTTCATGAATACGACGAGAGACTCTTTTTCATAAGCCGTTAGATCTAATCTGTTTGTTGACAGGGTTTGGTTTTCTGCTTCCAGTTTCAGGCCGGCGCCTCCGCCCCGGTTATAAAACTCGACTACTTCCTCCAGGGTCGGGAAAACGCCGTTGTGCATGTAAGGCCCGGTCAGTTCTATGTTGCGAAGTGTAGGAGTTTTGAAAGCGCCCTTGTGAAGCGGTATTTTGTACAGGTTGTATTTTCCGTCATCCCCATCTGCTGCCGGATGCAGGGTGTCCCGGTTGGCAGGTACGCCAATTACTTCGGCATCAATCTTGTCGAATCGGGGCGGGTTGGAGCCGTTGAACAGGGGAATGAAATGACAGGTGGCACAGCGGGCCCTTCCCGTAAAGACATTGAATCCATCGATCTCCAGTTGGGTCATGGCCGTGCTGCGGCCATTCATATAGGCATCGAAGCGGGCGTTCAGGCGAACCAGGGAGCGGACATACGCGGCTATCGCGTTTTTTACATGCATTTCCGTTACCGCTCCCCCGCCGAATACCCCGCTGAAAAGTTTTTTGTATTCACTGTTCCCGTTGAGGTGCCTGACCGTATTCTCGAGCGAACCGTGCATCTCATCCCTATTGCTGATCACGTCCTTTGCCTGGTCTTCCAGGTAGTTGACCCGCATGTCATAAAAAAGCGCGGGTTGCAGGGCTGCATTCAACAGGGTAGGCGCATTGCGTCGGAGGGTTGCCCTTCCGTTTACGGAAAAACTGGTGGTCAACCCATCGGTAAAAGCTTTTGAAGGCGCATGACAACCCGCACAGCTTCGCTTGCCATCTCCGGAAAGAATACCATCATAGAACAGCTTTTCTCCCAGCTTTACTTTTTGCGGATTGCTATAAGCCTGCATGCCGGGTGTATAGAAATCAGGCTGGAAGATCCCTTTTTCAAACAAGGTAGCAGCACGGGCTGCCAGCGCACGGGGTTCGGTAAACAACGGGATAGACAGCTCTTTTTGCAGCGAAAGCAGGCTTGCGGAAAGGGGATTCAGATATTGGGTGATGAACTTCATCCGGTCAAATCGATCAACACTGGTTGATGACCGGACAAAGCGGATGGCCTGTTCGATCGTTTCTACTACCCGCTTGTTTTGCTTGTCGCCGGGGTAAAAAGAAAGGACGTGTTGAATGCCTTGTAATGCAGCAGCAGCTTCTTCCAGGCTGTTATCCGCCAGCGGCGAATCAAAGCTGGTAATGCCCAGAGAGATGATGCGAAACACTTCCAGGCGCAGGGCATCGAAGATATGGGCATCGGTTGTTTCCTGCTGGGCGGCAACATACCGGAGCCGGCCAATGTTTGCATGCAGTACCTCGACCTGCTCCAAAAGCCCTGCTCTTTTTTGTTCATCCTTGTCACCAAACAGGCTTTCTTCAACCACCTGAAATCCTTCCGGCTGTATAATTACGTTTTTCTCATCTGCCTCTACTTCCGGCAGGGCCGGGCCGTTGATCTTTTTTGCCGTATAAGGAAAATAATATTCCGCCAGCCATTCTACCTTTTTATAGGCGGCTCTTGCCTTTCTAAACTGTTGCTGCAGGGCCGGCAAGGCATTGTGCTGTTGCACAGCTTGCTGCAACTGCGCGGTTTCTGCAGCTACCCTTTCCAGCTCCTTCCTGTAATCAGCTATGACCCTGGCAGCAGTAGGCTGCGCATCGCCCAGGCACGCGGCGAAGAGTATGCTTATCCCGCCAACAATTGCGATCACCTGTTTGTACAATCTGTTCATCCTGTCGTTTATATGCAAAATCCTCCGGCTTTTGACCGGAGGATCGCGGGTTCAAGGGGTTAAAGATCAACGAGGCAATCCTTTTACAATAACAATTTCGCTGCCCTGCGCTTCATCCTTTCTTTTGCTTCCGCCGTCAATGCCTTTGAACTTGTTGTCGGTCCAGGTATGCGGCTGTATGCACAGGCTGAATGTGTTGGGTATGCCGGTTGCTTCGGAGATATCAACCAGGGCACCGTATTCCCAGCTGCCCTTTACAGAAAGGCCGCCCACATTGTATTTGGCCGCATCAGGAGCTGTTCTTCTGTGATCGAGCTCCATTACTTTTTTCAGCTCGCCGGTGCTTAAATTGTACTGATAGATATAGGCATCGTGGTCTTCCTTGCCGTATGTGTTGGAGTCTTCTTCTATGTACGCGTAGTTGGCAGTAACACAAATATTGTCAGGATTCTGGAAATCTTTTGCGATGCCGTTGTCATCATCACCATCCAGGATGCAGGTCAGTTTTCCTTTCAGGGGATTGCCGGGATTCAGCACCAGTTTGTATACGCGGCCGAACACAGTGCGTGACCTGTCGGCGTTTACGCCGGCAGGATCTTGCCCGGTCACGTTAAAATAAATTTCGCGGCTGTTGGCCCCGCTGCCTTTGCGGTAGTCCACGTCTTCCACCCTTCCGAATTTGATGGCTTTCAGCGGATCAACCAGGGCCTGGATCTGGGTACCTGTAAGAGTTTTGTGGTTGGGGATCAGGGCAAATTCAACATCGTAGGCGGTACCTGGCACCATATCTGTTTCGCGCTGGTTGCCGTCGGTCCGCTTAAGCATGTACTGCAAACCGTTGTCCAGGTCGCCAACGGCATTTGCCAGGTACAAGGCCAGCTGTCCGCCGGATGCATCGGAGGCATCTTCGCCGGTAACGATCACGGTTTTTCCGGGATAAGCTTCCTTGTTCAAGGGCACGGAGTTCTCACCGCTCCAGTGCCCCAGACCTGGAAGACCGAGGGGCGTGCTGGCAGAAAAAGAAGCGGCGAACGGATCGATGCCATGGGTCATGGCTTCCGTGCTGCTTTCACCGACAGAGAAGTAAAGCGGACCAAACCCGTTTTCCTGGGGAGTGGCCAGGGTGCCGGAGCAGAGGCGCCACTGTCCGCCGTCAGAATTGAGGATGTACTCGCCCCGGTAAGGCTTCAGGTTTTCGTCGAGGTGGAGGCGCGACAGGGAGTAATTGTCTTCGTTGTTCACCAGCATCACGTAGCCATTGCCGGCAGGCATTTTGATGAAACCGGTACCATCTGCCGAACCGGCAAAGCGGTAACCAGGCAGCGAATCGTCGCTGCTGATCAGCGTAAACACTTCCAGGTTTTCAAAACCTGGAAGCTGTTTTACGAATGCAGGCGTAACAGAATAATTTTTAAGCTCGGGGGCAATTTCCGCTGTGGCGGTACCGGTGTTTTCCTTGCTGCACGCATGGATGGTTACAATGGCAGCAGATAATACAATGATGGCTGAAACATTCGCGTACTTTTTTATCATAGCAGTTTTTTGTACGGCGAAATTCAGGCTGCAGTATGAAAGAAATGTTATGTCAATGTGAACATGATATGAACTTTCTGCGCTACCGGAACGGAGGATTGATAAGAATAGACTTTACCCTTCAGCAGGTGCAGGAGCTTCAGCTTCAACACGATTTGCTTTCAACTTCTTACCCAGTCCGCTGCTGATCAGTTTACCGGCTTTCTTCATTCTTCTCTTGAACTTCTTTTCCCCCAGGGAAGGTTTCAAATCAGCCAATACCTGCTCCAACTTCTCCTGGATCTGCTGGCGGCTTGATAAATGGGGAGCACGGGGTTTGGCGTCTTTTTTCGCTTTGGCCATAATATTATTTTTTAGAACATTAAAAATAACAAAAAGATAATATTGCCAATGTTAAGCTTTTGTATACGCTTATGAAGTGATCATCCAAGTTTTTCGGATGTTCTTTGGCGTTTGAGCAGCCTTGTTTTTGTATGATTATCTTATAGTTAGTAACAAACACTGCATGTGATTTTATCATTACTATTTCAGCTGCAACAGCAAAGCCCTTCCTATTGTGTTAACTTTATTGCAAATGCTATTTTTATGATATTACCAGAAGACATGTACCCGCAAGGAGAAGAACCTGTTCAGGAAAACAGGGGGCTTACCGCACATGAACTTGTGCAGCGCCAGATACAGGACCCCGACTACCATGTAACAGAAGAAGACATCGCCAACCTGAACATCACGGAGGAATTATCGGAAGATGAAGAGATAGAGTCTGAAACAGAAGCAGAAGACCTGCAGAACGACAAAGCAGGCACCTCGTACGATGTACTTGATTGAGCAGCGATGTAAGCAGGCGTAAAAAAACATTCTTTAACCGGAGCCAAACAAAAAGGCCGCTTCACCAGGGAAGCGGCCTTTTGCTGCTGGTTGTTTCCGGGTTACTCTTTTACAAATTTTCGCACATCTGTAAGTCCATTGTATTTTAATTGCACCAGGTAAATTCCTTTGGAGAGATGCTCCAGGGAAAGGGTGGCAGCTGCTGCAGGGATTTGCTTGCTCAGCACCCGCTGCCCTTGCTGGTTGATGATGGTAATATCTATTTTTCCGGCAATGCCCGAAGGAGATACAACGAGCTGATCTTTCACCGGATTGGGATAAAGCACCAGTTTCGATGGACCGTTGCCAGCCTGGATCAGCAGGATGGCGCTGTAAACAAAGCGGCCGTCTTGTCCAATCATTTTAAGCCGGTAGTAGTTATTGCCGGACAGTGGTTGGCCATCGGTAAGCTGGTAATCCTGGTTGCCCCTGCCCACGGCGGGTACTACTGTAATGCCCGTGAAGTGAATGCCGTCTGCACTTCTGTCTATTTCAAACTGGCGGGTATCTGTTTCATCGGCGGTCTTCCAGCTCAGGCTGGTTTTGCCGTTCACCAGGCTGCCCGTAAACAGCTGCAGGTGCAGGGGCAGCGGAGCCAGGACCTGGTAACCAGGTATCTTGTTGCTGCCGCGGAGATTGTACACCAGCACATGGCTTACGTTGCCTGTAGCTGTTGCAATGCCGTCTGCATTGGGAGAAGCAGCGCCGAAATCATTGTCGTTACACACTGCAATGGTACTGTCGTTGATGATAGCCAGGCCTTCTGCTTTATCCAGCACGGAAGGCCAGCCATTGGCGAGCAGATCCATAAAAAGTGTTTTTGTAACCGGCCGGATGCCATTGGCGGCAAGTCCGGTCTCATCTACAAGGCCTTCCAGCGTTTTACCGGAATAAAGCCCTGAACCAACCGGTGTGGCCTGGTTGATATTGATCAGGTACATCCTTTTGATATCCGTTGTTCCCCGTGCAGCGGCTTCCAGGACCAGGAACATGCTGTCGTTGATGGCAGCCGCATCGCCCAGCTTCCAGTCCTGCAGCCTGATCTGGTTCGAGCCTGTACCGGTCACACCGTCGTTCAGGTAAGCAAACATGCGGGTGGCATTGGTAACAGGGTTGATCTCCAGGATGCGGTGCACTTTGGTGGCATTGCCGGTTGTTGCATCGGGAAACAAGAGCGGGCTTTGAATGAAAGCATATATTTTCCCGTTGGGCGTTAAGGCAATGCTTTCAAAACCCCGGTTGTTTTTGCGGTATTTGAAAACGGTGTCAACGGCAATGTCCTGCGGTTCGATGCCGGGAAGATTGCCATAGGGTGTATACCGGTTGATGACGATGCCGCTGGGAGCCACTTTCCAAACCGTCGGACCTCCTTCCTCACTGATCCAGAAATTGCCGTCCTTGTCAACCAGGATGCCTTCCGAATCGATGCCCCAGATGTCTTTGGCAGCTGTTTTCAGGTTGAAGCCGGCGCAATTCTGTACGGTATCTGTTGAGGGTACTTCTGCTGCTGTGCTGCCAAAACCGGTCGGGTTCATCAGGCCTGTGGCATCAGTGCCGTTGGGACGTTTGATGGTAATGGTTTGCAGGATCTGCACGGAATCGCCGTTGACCCTGATGCGGTGGATCTTGGGCGCAAAGTTTGGGAACGGGAACATCTTGTCGTACGTAGGCCTGCAGGCGGCGGGATTGGCATTGGCGTCATCAATGTTTGGGCCCCTGTCAGAAAGGGTCCAGAATTCTCTGCCGCTGGTATTGGGAATGGGGAACAGGGAAGAAAAGCCTGCTTCGCGGAACTGGATGCCCTGGTACAAGCCGATGGGAGCGGAAACATTGTTTTTATAATCCTGCTGCAAGGTGATCTGGGCATGGGCTGCCCTTGCGCCAAAGAACAGGAACAATAAAAAAGCCAGCATTTGCTTACCGGCGCCTGGTTGGGAAGAGATGGGAACAGGTAGAAGTTTTTGCTTCATGGAGTTTTATTTTGGTATAGATGTTTGTTTTGTCAGCGCCGGAGGGTGCAATAAAAATCGCTGTAGCTCCAGCAAAGGTTCAAGGTACCGGTCATGGATAAGCGCAGGCCTGCAGAGGTAAACAAGCGGCTCAGAAGCCTGCATAAATCTAAGGCCTCCGGCTGCATGCTGCTGTTTTTTCTACATTCTTAATAGAAAGGTAATATCAGGCAAAGAAAAAGCCCCTGTAGAAACAGCGGGCCTACACGATTGCTTGACACCAAACTAGTGATGACAAACCAAAACTAACCGGCCAGTGTTACCAAATCTTCTCTTTTTTATTGCCATTCTGTTAACTAAAGATTTCCACTTAGGCGGCCAGGAGTTAAAGAATCCTTTACACAGGGTTCATAATTAGAAAACATACGGCTGTTAGTATTGTAGATCAAAGATCCGCTCACATGCAGCCTCTTTCTGTTCTGCGGGAATGCACCATAGCAGCCCTGTTCTTCTTTTCAGCTTGCAGTACCATTCTTGCCAACTGCCAGGCCGTTCCCCTGCAGCATGCTTTTGCACACAACGACTACTGGCACAAACGCCCCCTCTTTGATGCACTGGAAAAAGGATACACCCATATAGAAGCGGATATTTATCTCAGAAAGGGGCAGCTGCTGGTAGCCCATTTCCTTCCTTCTTTCAGAAAAAAGAGGCCCCTTGAATCGCTGTATCTAAAACCCTTGTTTGAGCTTTGCTGCAAAGACAGCTCGGCCCTGTTATCAAACTACCATGAACCCATTACCCTGCTCATCGATGTCAAATCGCAGCCGGGAAAAACATATCGGGAGCTGGCAAAGCTGCTTCAACAATATGCGCCCATGCTGAGCCGCCTTGAGAATGACACCCTGCTTTTGGGAAAAGTAACCATTGTATTGTCGGGCCGCAAACCCAGTGAAACTCTCAGACAAGAAAAAAACAGGCTTGCTTTTATAGATGAAGACCTGCGCAACGTCAACAAGGATTCTTCAGCGGGCTACCTCTACCCGATGGCCAGCTGCAAATACGCCCGTTTGATCAAATGGAAGGGCAAGGGTGCTATTCCACTCCCAGAAAAAAAGAAGCTCTGCGCATACACTTCCCTGGCACACAGGCAGGGCAAAAAAGTAAGGCTATGGGCCTCCCCTGAAAACAAAGTCATCTGGCGCGAACTCCTGCACTGCGGTGTTGACCTGATCTGCACAGATGACCTGGCTTCCTTGAAAAGCTTTCTTGTAACAGATGCCTCCTTGTTTATAAAACAATAATCCAAGATGATTCGTAGCGTGCCATTCTATGTTCCGGCAGAACACGCCCATAACCGGAACATACAAAGCTATGCTGACAATAGCCACACCAGTTAATTGCTGGGTATCAGGGATTCTTCCGACCTGCCGAAGTATAAGGCCCGAACACGGCTTTTACTTTCCGGTCAGTACGGGCATCATCCAGGATGATGATGTAGTAGGATTGGCCACCGGGCAGTACCCTTACCAGGATATGTCCCTGCTGGCTTTTATAGGATTGATCAATGAGCGGACCGATCACCAGCCGGTTGGCTTCCAGCATATTGGTAGCAAACAGGTCGCGGGGCCCGGCATATAGCTTTGACATGACCCTGATCAGGACCTCATGACCGGGATGGTCGGCCGTCCACACCTGCTCGATCCACACGCGGGGCTGCATGGTTTTGACCAGGGTTTCGTTGACGGCATCCCGGTTGCCATGGTGGTCCATGGTAGCCACATCCACCCGGCCAATCACTCCTGCCATCAGCGATTCTGTATCGCGCCAAGATGAATCGCCGAAAAAGATATTGCCCGGGTTATCGCCCCCTGTGTAGTACTTGAACGGACCATAGCTCAGCAGCAGGGCATTGCTCAGGCTGTTTTCATCCGGCCAGGTTTTTGGATCGGCCCCATTTGCCGGTGCAAAATGGCGAGCCGCCGTACTGTCTCTTCCAGTCCAGACAGCATCATCAGACTTCAGGTTCCGGATCTGAAAGCCCGGGTAGCTGGCCGGTTCATGAACCAGCCTGACCTGGGATGCTGATCCCGCTTTAAAGTATTCGCTGCGCATACCCCTGGCCGTTAAGGATTGAACAAATGCTTTGTAGTTTGTCCATGACCTGCTATACGAACTGCCGGCGGGAAGGGCCTTGAGCCTTGTTTCCACGGGAACCGGGTAATCAGGATTCCGCGTCAGCAAGCGGTGAACAGGAAGCAGGTCACCGACACCCGTAATGCCGGATCTTTTAAAAGACCCGTCCCGCGAAGCAGGTGCCTGCGGATACCAGCCGCCAAAATGATCGTCGTGAAAATGGGTGATGAGGGCGTAATCAAGTTCTGTTTTTTCTTTATCGGGCGAAAACTGGCGGATATAATCCACGATCCACTCGAAAGGCTGCTTGCTTGCATCAGGCCGGATGGGAGCATTGCGGGCAGACGTTGTGCGCGGCTCCGTCGGATCCAGCTCACCGGCATCTACAAGCAGGTTGGTTCCGTCAGGAAACACAAAGAAAGCGGCATTGCCCCTGCCTGTATTGATATGATGAAGGTCCAGGTAACCGGGCCGCCATGCAGGCAGCGGCTGGCCCGGCACTGCTTCCTGCGCTTTTGTTGCCACAGGGAAAAACAACAGAAAGCAACAGGCAAGTATAACCGAAGTTGCAACGGCGGGATAAGTTGTTTTCAAATTTGCGCTTGTTTTATCCTGCAATCTAAAAAGAATACCGCATCCCGAACTGCACGGAGTAATAACTGGCCGTTTTCACACGCGTACCGGCATTGGTGTTCACGCTGTAAGTAAATGATTTTGTATCCTGGTTAAAACCGGTTACATTGTACAGGTTGGTGTTGATGATATTGTAATAGCCGCCCCATTTGTAATTGAGCAGGTTCAGCACGTTGAACGCATCTGCCCGCAGCGAAATCCGGTGGGTTTTGTAGAGCTTGAATTCTTTTGCCACGCTCATGTTCCACTGCATTCTCCAGGGCATCAGTCCACCGTTGTAGGGAACAAACTTTCCGAAGTTGGCTTCCAGCAGCTTTCTGAACTCAGGGCTGGTTTTCTGAAGCAGGGTCTGCATGCCCTTTTTGATGTCGGCCGGTGTAGACGGATTGTTGGGATCGTACACATAAGCCAGGTCAACACCATCAACAGATTCACCGATCACATCGCGGTTCACATAGGCACTGAACCGTTGGCTCTGATAGGCCTGGAAAGAAGAGCTAACGGTAAAGCCGTAAAAGGTCGGACTAAGCAAGAGCGCTACCAGCTTGTGTTTCTGGTCTCCGTCGCTGTACCAGTTGCGGCCGTAAGAGGCATAATCCCAGTAAGAACCAGCCACGCTGAAGTTGGCATTGCGCGGGTCGCCGTTGTCGTAGGGGGGCGTTCCGGTAGCTTTGCCCCGCGCGTACGAAATGCTCAGGTATCCGTCCCTGATCTGCGCGGCAGCTTCCACCATCGCACCGATGTATTTTGAATTCCAGTCTGTGTTGGTAAAATACCTGACCTGGTTAAAATTTGCCGAGATGCGTGAGTTGGCCAGCACAGGCAGATAGCTGGTAGAAGAAGTGTTGGTGAGCGTACTGGCCGGCACATACACTTCTCTTCCTTCGTTGGTAACAAAGTCAGGCGTGCGTTTGAGGTTCAGGTCGTAGAGATAAAAATTATCCCATGTATTGTTGTAGTACACGTTTGCACCTGCACGCAGCCAGCTGTTGAAATAATGATAAAAGCTCAGGTTGGTTTTAAAGGTGAGCGGGTTCTTCAGGTTTTTATCAAGCACCAGTACGGTGGCAGGCTGCTTTGTTGTGAGCGAATTGTAATAATCCACACCCGGTACTTTGTTGAAGTCTTGCTGGTAGGCGATCCAATCGGGTACGGGTACATTCTGGCGGATGTCGACCTGCCGGAAATTAACACCATTGTCGATATGGGAAAACGTGATAGGCTGGGTGGTGAACTCTGAAGCAAACAAACCGGCACCGAATTTCAGGATGTCGCGGCCGTTGCTGTGCACGTCCCATACCAGATTGGCACGGGGCTGCACATTTTTTGCGTCGAAGGGAACCACATCCGTGCGTATGCCCAAATCTGTTTCAAGCTGTTTGTTATAGGTTGGTTTGTTGCCGATCACAGTAGCATCCCAACGCAGCCCCAGGGTCAGATTGAGGTTGGAGCGCAGGTTGGTTTCCATCTGTGCAAACAAACCCAGTTCCAGCAGGGGTACGCTGATGGCCGGATTGTTGCCATCGAGCGGAATCTTCCTGTTAAAACGGTAAGCGTTGTTGTTCGACATGTCCTGTATGCTGGCATAGTAAAACTGTCCCTGCTGGTCGTGCGACAAACGGTCGGTAATGTGATTGATGTTGTTGTCGGTTCCAAAAACAAAATTCACGTTGCCGGCTTTGTAGCGTACGTTGTCCACGATCTGGATCACATCAGAGGCATCGCGTTCCGGCACCCAGTTCTGGTTGCCAAATGCCACAGTGGTATTGCCTGTGCTGCCGTCGGCAAAGGTGGAGGTCACATTCACAAACCCTTCCGGAACATGGTTGTTCAGGAAAGTAAGAAACTTGCGGTAGGTGCTGAAATTCACTTTAAGATCGTTGGTGACCTTATTGGAAAGCTCCGAACGCAGCCCAACCATTACGCCGTTGTCAATCTCGATCCCCGTGTATTGTGTTGTAAGCAGCCCGCCTGATTTCAATTTATTGGGGTCGGTGAAATGGAGGTAATTGTATTTTACCGTCAGCAGGTTTTTGGCATTGATGTTCCAGTCGATTTTGGCAAAAGCATTGATGGTCCCCTGCACGATGTTGATGGCGCCATACTGCTGGCTTGCAGGAAAGCCAAATTGCTTCTGCATGATCGATACGATCTGGTCCAGGTTGCTTTTTGTAATGCCCAGATTTTTTTCTGCCTGTGCCTGTGTTGGTCCGGCATAGTTAAAATCATAGGCGCGGAACGGAATGGTGTTCTGGTACTGGTCGTAGGAGACAAGAAAGTGAAGTTTGTCTTTTATGATGGGGCCGCTCAGCAAGGCACCGCCCTGCCCGATCTTGTAACGGGTAGTGAGGGGATTGCCGTTGATGTCTTTTTGGGCCGCCAAGGAATTGCCTCCGTAATACCCCCATACAGACCCGGAGAAGGTGTTGGTGCCGGATCTTGTAATGGCTTTTACAACCCCTCCCGATCCACGCCCATTGGTAACATCATACGCGTTGGTAGACACTTCAAACTCGCGGATGGTTTCAGAAGAAATAGAAAAAGCAGCATCGGTGAGTCCGCCGAATGTAGCGCGGCGGTTGCTTACACCATCCAGCATATAACCTGTACCACCTGGTTTGGCCCCTGCAAGCGATGCACCCACAGCCAGCGGTGAAAGAGAAATCAGGTCGGTGTAGTTGCGGGAGACCAGCGGAATTTTTTGGATGGCACGTCCTGAAACAAGCGTGCCCGTACCCAACCGGTCAACACTGTTGTTGAAGCTGTTGGATCGGACGGTGACTTCAGCAAGCGTAGCAGTGTTCTTACCCAGCACAATTTTGTGCAGTACCAGCCTGTCACCCAGGTTCAGCGCATTGTTGGTGAGCACCGTTTTCTGGTGGTTTACAAAGCTGACTTCAATGGTGTAGTTGCCAACAGGCACGTCGCGCAGGGAAAAATATCCTTTTTTATTGGTCGTGGCAGTGGCCGTAAAACCGGTCGCTGTATTTCGAACATTGATCACAGCTCCATCGAGCGTACTGTCTGCATCATCATATACAAACCCGCTGATTGCAGAGCCACTGATCTGGCCATGTGCGTGCTGGATTTCAGCAAGAAAGATCAGGAAGATAAACGCCGCCAGCTTTGGCAGGTGACGCGTAACCTGGAAGTAAATTTTTATCATAGCAGTAAGATTTCAGCCCACGAAATTCTATGTTCCGCAGGAGAACAGTTGTTACGTTTTTATGAACATTCTGGGAAACAGTGCGGAATGATTTCTTAAAACAAATCAGGATAATCGCTTATGATGGCATCAACACCCATTGCCGCAAGGGCGTCTATTTCTGGTTTCGTGTTCACTGTCCAGGGAACAACCTTCACGCCTTTTTCATGACAGAACCTGACGGTTTCAGGGTTCACTGTTTTATAAGCAGGACTGTACCAGCCGGGCATAAAACCCAGCTCCTGTAAATTTTCAGCGGGCGTTTTTGTATTGGCAGTCAGGTATGAGAGCACGATATCCGGATGCTGCCGGTGCAGCAGTTGCAGCGGCCGTTTGTCAAACGATTGGATAACCATCCGTCCGGTGATGTGCTTGCTTTGGCAAACGCCTATTACCAGGTCGCTAAACTCCTGCGGCTGCGGATGATGGGTATTGTCTGTTTGCGGTTCTGACTTGATTTCAATGTTGTATTCAGGAGGTGGCAAACCCTTTTGTTTTGCATACAATTCAACGGAATCGATCAGTTCAGAAAGCAGCGGTTTATAGGCAGGAAAATTTTGCTGCCGCGCAAATGCCTGGTTGTGCCTGCTGCCTACATCGTATTTTTTAATTTCCGCATACGGCATCCCATACAGCAGGATGGTTTTTTCCTCCTCCGCAGAAACCGGTTGCCCCGAAGGCTTCAGCGCGAAAGCTGCGGACATATACGTATCATGTGAAACAACCACCTGTTTGTCTTTGGAGATCACCACATCCAGCTCAAGCACCTGAACACCCAGGTCAAGCGCTTTTTTCATGGCGGCAATGGTGTTCTCCGGCATCAATCCCCTGCCGCCCCGGTGTCCTTCCCTGATCACTTTATTTTGTGCCACCAGCATGGTGGTGAGCATAACGAGTGGCAGAACTGTTACAAGCTTTTTCATGCGTCCAATCACTAAAATTTAAAAACTGTATCTTAATCCGATCTGCACCTGGAAAGGATCACCTGATGGGTTGGGAACACCGGCGGTGTTCACCCTGTAATTGTATCTCTTGTTCACTGCGTCGAAAGCAGGCAAGGAAGGCTCTGTTGCAGTAGCAGGTATGCCGATGGCATACAGGGCCTGGTTGCCCAGCGACTTGTTTACACCCCATGTTTTTTTGAACATGTTGGCAGCGTTGAACAAATCGCCTGACACCTCAAGACCATGTCTGCGATAGGAAAAACGTTTGCTGACCCGCAGATCGAACGTACCGTAAAAACTGTTGACACCGCCATTCCTGGCTGCTATCTGACCCGTGTATTTGTTTATATACTGTTTGATGCTTTCGCTTGCTGCAGGATTTGTTTGAATGGCCGCCAAACCTGTTTTGATCAGCTGCGGCACGGCGGGGTTGTTGGGGTCGAAAATAAATGCCAGGTCGTTGGTCACGGAAACAAAATCGGCATTGCTGTTGGCCCCGGAAAGCAAACTGTAGCGGGTACCGCCGATGCCGGAATAACGGATGCCTACACTCACACCCCAGAAAGTAGGCAGCGTACCATATACCACCACCTTGTGGCGGAACTGGTTGTCTGAATAGCTCATCCTGCTCAGGTCACGGGGATCATCCTTTACGGGCAAAGAAAGGGTGGCAGTATTGGCCACATTGCCGTTGAAAGAGGTATTGTCCCTGGTATCGTTCCAGGTATAGCTGAACGATACTTCACCATCCCGGAAATACTGCCAGGTTCCGTCTACCACCATGGCAAACTGGTTTACCTTGCCCTGGCTGTTCATCTCCAGTACGCGGCCCAGCTTGTTGCTGATGCGGCCCTGCAGCCAGTCGCCCGCTCCGTTTGAAGGCATGGAGCTCAGGGGCACATAAACGCCCCGGTTGGCTTCGTTGGCCAGGGTAAAGAAGGGCTGTGCCACCATGTTCCGGTCTACATACATGTAATTGTGCCGTCCCAGTGTTGCATAGCCGGTTACACTCATCTTGAACCGGGCGGTAAAATAATGACTGTAAGAGAGATTGGCTTTGTACATCACCGGCACCTTTGCATCTTTTGCGTTGGTGTTGATGGTAGGCAATTGAAATTCAGGCAGGGTTGGAATGGAAGAAGGATCAGCCCGGTACTTGAGAAAATCAGCGACCGGAATATTGGGTGCTCTTACATCAACCGTAGCAGAATGCTTGCCGTCGAACACCAGGTTGTTGATGGTGACATAATTGTTGATGTCGGAAGCAAAAACACCTGCGCCCAGGCGGATAAAATCCGTGCGTTGCTCGTTTATATCCCAGGTAAACTGGAAGCGGGGCTGAACCACAAAAGATTTCAGCTTGTTGTCGGTACGCACACCCAGCTCAGTAAAGACCAGCTGGTTCAAAGGGGAGGAAGGATAGTGCGCATAGTCCACGCGCAGACCGGCCGTCATGTCCAAACCTGCGCCCAGCTTGGTTTGCAGCTGGCCATATGCACCTGTGTTCATGATATTGCCGATTACGCTTGGATCAGCCAGCAAGGGAACTTCCCTATAATAGCGGTAAGGCTGGTTGTTTTCAAACGCCGCCAGGCTGTTGTAATGAAACCGGCCGTTCACCTCGCTGCCGTATTTGGAATGCGCGCGGGTATACATCAGATCCACACCAAACGTATACTTGATCTTGTTGGTATTGTAGTAAAGGTTGTTCACCAGCTGCAGCACATTGTTGGTAAAACCTTCCTGTGCAAACCGGTGCCCGCCGATCTCGATGCTTGTTGAGCGGACGGCCCCGCCGATGGCAGACGTTACATTCTCTACAATGGCCCTGGGTATATTGGCATCGGGCAACTCATCACCCGGCTCACTTGATTGAAACGTGTAGAGGTGCTGCAGCTTCAGCTCATTGGTAACCCGCGGACTGATAGACGTGCGCAGGGTAGCCAGGAAACTGTTGTCCCGGTTAAAATCATTGCCGGTTGATTCGTATAAATTGATGGCAGTATTGTCTACGAGTCCCAGCTTGTTCTTGTCGTTGGTAAAATTATCGCGGATGGTCAGCAGGTTCCTGCTGTTGATCTGCCAGTCGAGGCGGGCAAAGGCCGCATCTGATCCCCGGTTTTTGTCGAAGGAGCCGTACTGCTGCTGCTTGCTGGATACGCCATACTTGCTGCGCGCAATGCTGACAAAATTATCCAGGGTTGATTTGGTGATATTCAGCCTGCTTTCGTCTGCTGCCGATTGTATATCGGCAATTACCAGTGAGCGCATGTCCTGCTGGTGATCCCAGGCCACAAAGAAATGGAGTTTGTCTTTGATGATCGGGCCACCCAGTGAAAAGCCGTATTGATAAGTAGAATAATCGTTGTGGCGAACATTGCCTCTGATATCATACCTGCTGGCAAGCCAGTTGGCCCGGCCATAGCCAAACACGCTTCCGCTGAGTGTATTGGTACCCGACTTGGTTACCGCACTCACCGTGCCGCCGCCGCTGCGTCCGTACGTAACATCATACTGATTGGTGACCACTTTAAATTCCCGCACAGCTTCGATGGAAATCGAATAAGGTGCTCCGCTGCGGCTGGTAGTAGCTCCTGCCGAAGTAGGATTTTTTGCGGTCATGCCATCGATCGTGTAGTTGGTGGAAGAGCCCAGCTGTCCTGCGATGTTACCGCCCCGGCTCAGGGGAGAAAGATCCATCAGGGTGGTGAAGTTGCGGCCGTTCACCGGTAGCCTGGTCATAGCTTTGGAAGAGATGGCTGTAGCGGCACCGATATTTTCTATTTTGTTCTTCAATCCGGATCCTACCACTTGTACCACATCCAGGGTTGTTTGATTGACCTGCATGGGAATATCTACCCTTACCACATCACCCTGGTTGAGGCTATAGCCGCTCCGTTTCTGCTCACCGTATCCCGTGTAGGTAACAGTGATCGTATACGGCCCTCCGAGCGGAAGCTCCTTGAAAGTAAAATCACCCTGGGCATTGGTCAGGGTTTTGGCAACAAATCCGGTAGATTCGTTGCGCACCTGTACCGATGCACCAACCTGGGGTGCTCTTTCGGCACTGATTACTTTACCTGATATAGAAGCCTGGGTAGTTTGGGCAAACGTTTTGTTGTTTACCAGGCAACAAAATTGAAACAGAAGAAGACAGATAAGCAGAGTGCGGTTCATAGATTTGGCTTTGTTTTTTGCGCTGCAAAATTGCTTTCGTTGATTATAGCTTGTGCATGCGTGATATTAATTCTCTGTTATCAAACCAGCAGCAATTGCTGGCCGGAATTCTGATCAGGCTTGCAAGCAGGAACATAACAATTTGATAAAGCTCCCTTGGATACAGATTAGAACAAGGCGCTATAGATTTGTACCTGTTTGATCAATTGCAGGTCATTCAATTCATTTCTTTACAAACAGTTTATACGGCAGAACTATTCTTGGTTTTGCCTTTTTTATTTACCAGGCAACGCCTCTTATACGCCCTAGACAGCAGACATGAACGATCCCTTTTTCTTCAGCTGCACAACAGCAGCATAAAAGGTTGTCTTACCCAATTTACAATAAATATCCAACACCGGTATTATTCCTTCTACAGACAGAAGTTTTTATACCGGTGTTGAACCTGGATTTTAAAACGGGTAAGCACACTATTTTGCAGGAGCCGGTTTGTTCTGTATTCCGGGATCACTATTTTCTGCGCCCTCTCCTACTTCAGCCTGGTAGCGCCCTCCCCTTCGATCTTGTCAAGGGTGGATGTTTTTGTCAGCAAGATGTTTGCCTGCGTTCTTGCTTTTAGCCATTTTCCCAGTCCGGCATCGTAGATGCCACCCAGCATGTTGAAGTAGCCCAGGTCGGCTGTGTTGTAGGCAAAGCTGAGCGTGTTGGAACCGCTTCTGTAGAAGGGCTGTTCTTCGAGCGTGATGGGGTTTTTGACATCGTAAAAATCAGTATTTGCAATGCGGTAGCCCATGGCCGGCGGACCGGGCGTGAAGAGGCTGCCCCCGCTTGAGACAAAGATCACATCCACCGGTTGGGAACTAACCGTTACGTTGGTACCCGAAAATACCGCCATCCCGAAGGCATTGCCGCTATTGGCCAGCAGTCCGCCTGTTTTGGTGCCAAAGCCATCGCCATCCGTGGTGGTATAATTAAAGGCCCTGATCCAGTTGGAGCCCGCCATGCTGGTGGAGTTGGCTCCGTTGATCAGCTTGCCCGATCCGCCTACATAAAAAAATGATCCCTTGGCCGCCGTGCCGGAAGTCAGGTTGAATTTATAGGTGCGCATGCCACCCGTAGCCCAGCCATTGGCAGGATAACCCACCGGCGTGGAAGCATTGGCGTTATTCGTTGCCACAACAGAATAGGGCGTCGCAGCAAAATTGATGTCGCGGGTGGCCATCAGCTGGATGTATTCATAGTTTCCGTCGCCGCCGATCACATCACTCATGAAACCGCTGATCAGGACCGGTGCCACCTCAATGGCAGAACTCAATACCACTACATCATTGCCTGTGCGCAGGCGGAGCTGCGGCACGGTTTGCTTGTTCGCACCTACTGTATTAAACACGATGCCATAGAAATTGGCGCTGAAAGGGGCGGGATTTTTTGCAAATGTTGCAGCGGCTTCGGTATGCAGGGTGAGATCGCCAAAACCGTCGTTGATCAGCTTGTCGCCTACCAGCACATCAGTAGGGGCTGGCAGGGGATTGAACCCGCCCTTTACCACCACCACCAGCGAACTTTCATACTTGTCGGGATTGTCGAGGATCAGGTTGATGGGAACCCGGTTAACAGGCAGCGGATTGCCGGAAGAAACTTTTCTCACATTGGCTGCCGGTATGCCGGTGATCTGCAAAATGCCATCCACCCGCTTGAGCACAGCACCTTCCACGGCAACAATTACGGAATCGCCGGGCACGTATTTGGCCGCATCAGCACCGATATTGACCGAAATACCCCGCAGCTCCGCCAGCCGGCGCTTGTCCTGCACCACCAGCAGTCCGGCCGGCAGGTTATTGCCCGAATGATCGGAGACCACTACCCCGGTGATCTTATCCGAACCGGCCATGTTTTCTTTGGAAAGGGTTACATCATTGCCGCGGTACAAGTCCCGCACATCGTAGATGGCTATATACGGACTGATCCTGGCACCGGGATAATTTCCCGGGTACTCGTTTTTCTTGCATCCCAGCAAGAGAAGGAGCGGAAGAAAAAAGTAAAATATCTTTTTCATGAGATCTATTTTAGGTTTGTTCCTGTTCACGCCTTACAGGTCAGGGTTTTTGCCACCATACAGGCGTTGAGATCAGATCAGGGCCCTGTGCGGCTACGGCTGTCCGGTAGTTGGTAGGGTTGGTTGATTGCACATACACAGGATAAGTCATCCTGGCCGGCATCACACCGTTGTTGCGAAGTCCCGGTTCCTTGGGCAACATGGGATGACCGGTGCGTCTGTATTCAAACCACTGCTGCAGGTCGGTTAAAAAGAGGGCATAATATTTCTGCAGGTGGATGCGCTCCATTTTGGCATCAAGCGTTGCCTGCTCGTTCCACTGGATGTCCGCTGCCACCAGAAAATCGTTGATGGAACCCGGCCAGTTGGGCAGCCAGAGCAGGATGCTGCTCAGCGCCCCATCGTTGTAATAAGTACCGGCCTGGCCGCTGATCCATCCTTTAGCGGCCGCCTCTGCCAGGATAAACTTCAGCTCCGCATAATTCATGATCATGCCCGTAAGCGGTTCAGTCATCAGGGTAGAGGTAGACGTGGTAGAATAGAAATACGATTTCTTTCCCGGGTTAGACCCGGGCGAATAGCCGCTGGGAACACCCAGAAAAGCACCCTGGTAAGGCGCAATGGCCCAACGGTTGATGCCGTTTACACCATAGGTGGGTATGTCGATGCGCGGATCATTCCAGGCTACAAGGTGATCGATAAAAAAGCTGGCGATGCCCGGTGTCCGGAAATCCTGTTCGCGCACCGTGAGGTAGGGCGATACGTAGGGACCTGCACCGGTCCAGCGCAGAATAGCCGATTCATCGTTTGAAGCCATGATGGGGTAGCTGGACGATTTTATATCCACCATCTCCTTGATCTTGGCGATGCAATCCGCTGATACGTCTGCTTTGCCCGAAGCCCGCAACAGGAGCCGCAGGTACAGCGAGTTGCCGAACTTTCGCCAGCGCGCCACGTTGCCGCCGTACACCGGGTCGCTGGAGGCAACGATGGCGGTTCCGGTGCTGAGCAGGGCATTGGCTTCTTCCAGCCGTTTGAATAGATCGAGATAAATTTCCTTCTGCCGGGTAAATGCAGGCTCGTAAATGGCACTGTCCCGCGCAAGGTTGGATTGAAAATAAGGCACATCGCCATAGGTGTCGGTGAGCATGGAGTAAATCCACGACTGGCAGATGAGCGAAATGCCCATATACGATTTGTTGTTGTTGAGCTCGCCACCGGCGATCCGGTACAGGTCTTTGAAATTGCTCAGCTCCTGGTACCAGCCATTGTACAGGTAATCGGCCCAGTTGCTCCGGAAATCATACCGGAACACCTGTCCTTCGGCATCGCTGATGTTGACAGTAACCTGCATCAGCTCGTTGTTAAAATTCCGGTTGCGCTGCATGTTGTAGTTAAGCACGCTCACCAGTGCGGGCGCCAGCAGCTGCTGCGGCAATACATTGGGTGTACTGTTTGGATCGGTGTTGATTTCCTGGAAATTTTTTGTACAGGAAGAAAGCAGGCTACCCAACAGCACGAGAACACTTGCAACGGTAAAGATCTTCTTCATAAAAGGAATTTAGAATCCAAGAACCAGGTTTACGCCAACAGTACGGGTGGAAGGAAATTGCCCGATCTCAAAGCCCTGTACGATATCGGTTCCGCTCAGGGTCCCGAACTCAGGATCGAACATGGGCCATTTTGACCAGATATACAGGTTGCGCCCATAGACGCCGACGGTGGCGCGCTGCAATCCCAGCCGCTTGGTCAGCCTGGGCGCAAGCGTATAATCAAAACGGGCTTCCCTGAATTTGATAAAATCCGTGGAGAACACGCTGCCCTCGGCATTGTCGATGCCATAGTGCGAACGGTAGTATTCATCGATGTCATAAGCGATCACATCATTGGGCCGGTATTTGCCATCGGCACCCATTACCACCCCGTTGCCAATGATGCCATTGTAACGGCCGGGCAGCGTATTGGTCGTCTTTCCCTGCTCTGCCAGCTTGTAATGCGTAAGCGAATGGGCAACTGCGCCCACCTGCGCATCAAAGAGCAGGTTGAGATGAAATCCTTTGTAGGCAAAGTCGTTCGTGAAACCGATTTTCCATTTCGGGATCGTATTTCCCAGATACTTTACATCCTGCGAGATCAGCGCTACGCCTGTGTTGGCATCGTATACCACCTGCCCGTCCGGCGACCGCACATAGCCTCTTCCGTACAAATCACCCATGCTCCCTCCTACCTTGGCTACGATCTGTCCGCCGCCCACCGGGCCCGTCAACAACACAACCGAACTATCGGCCAGCTCCCTGATCTTGTTTGAATTGGCAGAGAAGACGATGTTGCTGTTCCATTTAAATCCTCCTCTTGTAGCCACCGGCACGGTATTCAACGCCAGCTCTATGCCCCGGTTGCTGACCCGGCCTGCATTGATGATCGCGCGCTGGTTGCCGGAAGCCTGGTCAATGATGCGCTGCAGGATCTGGTCTTTGGTATTGCCGGAATACACCGACAGGTCAATGTTCAGCCGGCTTTTATAGAGCCGCAGGTTCAGGCCTGCTTCGTAGGTAATGGTCTTAAGGGGTTTTAAGTTTTGATTGGTAAGGATGGTAGGATTTTCCAGTCCGCCGTTGTACAGGCTGCCTGCCGTTACATAGTTGTAGGCCGTGAGATACGGTGTTGTACCGCCGCTGCCCACGCCGGAAGCAGAAAAGCGCAGTTTGGCAAAGTTGACGGCGGAGGGCAGGTTCATCACATCGGATGCTACAAAACTCAGGTTGGCAGAAGGATAGAAAAAGCCTGCGTTCTCGGTGCGCAGCGGCGTGGCCAGTACGCTGTTCCAGTCCTGCCTTACGGTCGCATCTACAAATAGATAATTTTTATACGCCCCGGAGATCAACCCGTAAAAACTGTTGATGGCATACTTGCTCTTCCAGGGAAGGGTCACCAGCGGACCCGCATTGTTCGACATGGAATATACGCCGGGATAGGTGAGCGAATCGGCCCGGGTTTCATCGCGGTTGTAATTGTTCTGCAATGCGCTGCCGCCGGCAGTCACCGAGAAGTCTATATCCTGGTTTACTTTCCGGGCCCACTTGAGCAGGAAATCCGTGCTGGCCTCCTGCGAATAGATATTCTGGGTGCGGTAGCTGCCTTTCGGATACCTGGAACCCGCGCTGTACGGGCGTTCCTGTGCCCGCTGTTCGTAGGAAAGGTTCAGCGAGGTACGCACCTGCAGGCTCAGCTCCTTGTTGAAATTGTAGGTTGCCTGCACATTGCCGGTGATCCCGTTCCGGTTCGATCTGTTGATATACTCATACGCGACGGCGTACGGGTTGGAGGGGAAAGAGCTGTACGGATATTTGATCACCCGGCCTTCCTGTCCGTTGGCCCAGTAATGCTTGAGCCAGTCTGTGTTTGCATTGGGCTGCCAGAAGATATACCAGTACATGATCGATTGGTTGCCATAGCCTGCACCCGGCAGGTTATCGCTTTGCGCATTGGTATAGTTGATCTTGGAACTGATTTGCAATTGGTCGCTCACTTTTGAGTTGACCGACATCGATACGGCATTGCGGCCAAAACCGGTGTTGGGAATGATCCATTTATTCGACAAATTGGTGAGGGAAAAACGCGCCGAAGTCTTATCGGTGCCCCCATCCACGCTGATGCTGTTGGTGATGGTGTTGCCCGTGGTGAAGAAGCTGCGCGAGGAGTTGCGGTAAGGCACCCAGGGTGTCCGCACCGAATCCTGTCCTTGTTTCACCGGATCGTATTGGTAAAATTGTTGCCCGTTGAAGCGGGGCCCGTACGCAGAGCTGGTACCGCTGGTGCTGGATCCGTCTGCTGAAGCTCCGTATGAATAATAAGCTGCACCGCCCAGGCCTTGTCCGTACTCATATTGCAGATCGGGCCAGCGGTTCACTTGTTCGAGGGAGGCATTCGAGTTCAGGGTAATGCCCAGTCCTTTCTTTTTGGCGCTGCCTGCTTTGGTGGTGATGATGATGGCACCGTTGGCTCCGCGCTGGCCATAGAGGGCAGCCGCACCCGGCCCTTTGAGCACGGTCACCGATTCAATGTCTTCCGGGTTGATGTCATTCAGTCCTGTGCCGTAATCGGCGGGCATATTGTCGCTGCCTGTGCCATAGGTAGATTCCCCGCCGATGGCTGTCCGGCGGCCGCTGCCCTGGTTGATCACCACGCCATCCACCACGATCAGGGCTTCATTGTCGCCGGTCAGGTTGTTCTCACCCCGCAGGATAATCTTGTTGGAACCCGCCGGCCCGCTGTTCGACCGCACGAGATTGAGGCCGGCCACCTTTCCTGAAAGGGCGTCCGTCCAGTTGTTGGATACTGCACTGGTCAGCTCTTCGCCCGCCAGCTTTGTAACGGAATACCCCAGGGCTTTTTCACTCCGTCTGATGCCCAGCGCGGTTACCACTACATCCTGCAGGGCGTTGCCGGAGCGCTTCATCATCACGGTCGCATCGGTACCCGCCGCTGTCAGCGTATATCCATCGTACCCGACCGAGGTAAACACGATCTTGGTATTGCGGGTTACCGTTACGCGGAACGAGCCGGTCTTGTTTGTCAGCCCGATGACCTTGTTGCCGGCAAAGATAGAAACACCTTCCAGCGGCTGTCTGGCTTCATCCACTACGGTACCGCTTATGCTGATGGTTTCAGCTGCGGGATTTGTTTGCGCAAAAAGGGAAGGTGTGAGCAGCAACAGAAATACGATTGCCTTGATCACTTTTTGTGTGACGGGTAGAAATAAGTTCATGAAACGGATGGTATTATGGTTCAGCACAATTCAGATACACAGTTCTAAGCGGTAAACAGTTCCAGGGGCGATTGTTCTGATGGGGCAAAATTGCGTGAGATCCCGGTTTCTTGCGGTCAATTGTCCATGAAGAAATTGTTAAGTGTTCCTTACGCCGGAAAATACAACAGGATAGATCGTGTAGCCGGGCAGGGCTGTTCCTATCGATCTTTTACATTGCGTCTCCCACCTGTTGAGAGGAGAAACTTGCCGCACAATTAAGTGTAAATTTTTTATCATCTTTGAAGCCTGAAGGCCTCAGTATGGCAGTACGGCCGGAAATCAGCCGGGCATGAAAAGCAAGCGATCCAATTGCAACATGGTGCGCTGCGGTACAATAGAATCATCATCAAGAATTATTTCTATCTCATATGAAACGGCATACAATTGTAAGAGATATAAGCTGGCTTTCTTTTAACGGGCGGGTGCTGCAGGAAGCAGCCGACCCCACTGTTCCCCTGCGCGAACGCATCCGCTTCCTGGGAATTTTTTCCAACAACCTGGACGAATTTTTCCGTGTGCGCGTGGCAACGCTGAAGCGCATGCTGGAGCTGGATAAAAAGGTGAAGATGCACCTGGAAGAATCGCCTGCCAAGATCATTGACGAGATACAGATGATCGTACTGCGGCAGCAAAGTGAATTCAACAGGATATGGGAAAACGTGCTGGGCGAACTGGAAAAAGAAAAGATCTTTCTGGTAAGTGAGAAAGGGCTCAACCGGGAGCAAAGGGTTTTTGTGCAACGTTATTTTGAAGAAGAGGTGCGTTCCAATACCGTACCGCTTATGATCGAAAGCATCCAGCAGTTCCCGATCCTCCGCGAGAAGTCGATCTTTCTGGCTGTGATGCTGTCAAAAAAAGACACCGCATACGATCACAAATATGCCCTCATCGAAGTGCCCAGCAAATTGATGGGCCGGTTTGTGCTGCTGCCCTCCGCCCCCGGTGAACACACCATCATCCTGCTCGAAGACGTGATCCGCTTTAACCTGCCTTCTATCTTTTCTTACTTCGGGTATGACAAATGCGAGTCATGGATATTCAAGGTAACGCGCGACGCAGAAATTGATATGGACACCGATGTAGCCGATTCCATCACCCAAAAAATTGAGAAAGGATTGAAGAACCGGCGCAAAGGCAAACCGGTGCGGCTGGTATACGACAAGGAAATTGATCCGGGTTTGCTGGAATACCTGATGCGCCGCATGAGCATTACCAAAAAGGACAACCTGATTCCCGGCGGGCGCGTCCACAACTTCCGCCATTTCATGGATTTTCCGGATGCCGTTTTTCCCAAGGCAGCGCAGCGCAGAAAACCGTTCCAGCATCCGCTCCTTACCTACTCGCGGCGGGTGACCGATATTGTACTGGAAAAAGACATCATGCTCAATTTTCCCTATCATTCCTTCAGCCCGGTGATCGACCTGTTGCGGGAAGCAGCCATTGATCCTGATGTGCTTTCCATTAAGATCACCTGCTACCGGCTGGCCTCCAATTCCAAGGTCATCAATGCCCTGCTCAATGCCGTACGCAACGGCAAGCAGGTAACCGTGATGCTCGAACTGCGCGCCCGCTTTGATGAAGAAGCCAACCTGGAATGGAAAGAAAGGCTGGAAGATGACGGCGTGAAAGTCCTGATCGGCCTGCCGGATATGAAAGTGCATGCGAAACTTTGCCTGATCAAAAAACGGGTCCAGAACAAGACCCTGCTGTATGGCTTTGTAAGTACCGGCAATCTCAACGAAAAAACCGCCCGCCTGTATGGTGATCATTGCCTGCTAACGGCCAACAGCGCTGTAATGGCCGATGTAAGCCGCATCTTCAGTTTTTTGGAAAAGCCCAAGGGCAGGCTTCATTCGCTCAGGTCCTGCAAAACACTCATCCCCTGTCCTACCTGTTTGCGGGTTGAGCTGATCAAGATGATTGACCATGAGATCAAGCTGGCCAAAAATAAAAAGCCGGCCTCTATCCTGCTTAAAATGAATTCGCTTTCCGACGAGCAGCTCATCGAAAAATTGTACGAGGCTGCACAGGAAGGCGTGAAGCTTACCATGATCGTGCGCGGGATCTTTTGCATGTTCTCTGAAAACAAGAAATGGGCGGAACCCGTTACTGCCATCAGCATTGTGGACCAGTACCTGGAACATGCCCGCGTGTTTGTATTTGGCAATGAGGGTGATGAAAAGATATTTATCTCTTCCGCCGACCTCATGGTGCGCAACCTGGATCATCGCGTAGAAGCCACCTGTCCCATCTTTGATGAAAACATCAAACACATTATTAAAAGAATGCTGGACATCCAGTTAAGCGACAATGTAAAAGCCCGGACCCTGGACAACGATCTGCGCAATGAGTATGTAAAAAAAGAGGGCGACAAAACCGTGCGTTCGCAGATTGAAATTTACAATTACTTATTTTCCGTCAAACAGCAGGATCAGAAGGCCAATCCGACCACCAGCGAAACGCTTACAGAGATTCCCATCAGCCTGATCAATTGACCTCTTTTGAACAACGCATTATGAACATCCGGACCATTGAATGCAAGGCAAGAGTCGACAGCCTTGAACCATACGAAGAAAAGCTGCAAACCCTGCATCCACGCGCCCTGGGCCTCGACCACCAGGTAGACACTTATTTCAATGCACCCAGGGGCCGCCTGAAGCTGCGCGAGGGAAACATCGAATACGCCCTGATCCATTACGACCGCGAAGATGTTGCCAGCACCAAGCAATCCCATGTGATCCTTTTCCAATACGAGCCCGATGATGCACTCAAAGAAATCCTGCGCATACAGTTAGGCATAAAAGCCGTTGTCGACAAACAACGCAGGATTTACTTTGTAGACAATGTAAAATTTCATTTCGACACCGTTGCCGGACTGGGCCATTTTATCGAAGTAGAAGCCATTGATGAGCGCGAAGAATTTACCCGCGAACAACTGGAGCAGCAATGCGAGCAATACATCCGGTTCTTCGGCCTGGATCGGTCGAGCCTGGTTGATAAGTCGTATGCTGACCTGGTAAGCGGGAAGCAGTGAGGGATTATAACAGCTTAGGCTAACCGCAGACGCCACAACAAAATGCTACAGCGCTACCCCGTACTTCTGCATGTCGTCGGCAGTGAGTTCAGGCAGCAATCCTCTCTTATCCAGGTTGGCAGGGTAATCAAAGATCATTTCCCGGATGGCGTTGTCTGCGCCGCCGGCGAGCACATGGTTCCCGTGCCTGTAGACGGAAACAGCGCGGGGATTTTTTCCGCCGGGTACGACCAGTCTTCTGAGCTGTTTATCGTTGACGTTGAGCAGCTCCAGTACACCGTTCTGCTTATCAAATACAATGTTGTTTTCTTCAAAGCCAAGGATAATGCCGTTGTCGGTAGAAAGGGTTCCGTTGTAAGAAGTGATCAGCGTATTGCCTTTAAAGAAACGGTTCAGCCTGGTCGTGTCTTTGCGGGGCGCGTCCAGTCCTACCAGGATATACTCGGTCTTTCCGTAAGAGGCCGCTTTTTGCTGAAACATTGATTGGTTGGGCTGGGCATCCAGAAAGCTGAGCACAACCCATTTTCCCTCGGCAGAAAACGTGACTGAAACCAGCTGTCCGTTTTTGCTGAAATCGGGCAGCTTCACATCCCGGCCTTCGCTGTTATAAAGCGTAAAATCGGCGGATGTTCCTGCAAGAAAAAAATTGCCGGCCGGTGATATGGAACAGAACGAAGCGTTCTTGGTAATAACCTTTTTATCATCGTTGCCTGGATCCCAGACATACACCAGGCCGTTCTCACAATTGCAGATAATGCGTTTGTCGTCATCCGTAAAATAAGCCGATACGATTCTTGAACCGGGTTTAAACTCACTGCTTTTTACCGGCATTTCGTTTCCAAACAAGCTCTTCCAAAGATGCAGTCCATTCCCGGTTTGCACCAGTATTTTGCCTGAGCGGGAGTAAATGGCGCTGTAGATATTGTTTTCCTTGAGCTTGAAATTATTTTTATCCGCCAGGTTGTTTGTCTTTCTGATCTCACATTCATTCTTGTAGGCCAGCAGGAGATATTTTCCATCGGGAGAAAAAGCAACGGACAGGAGGTGCGGATTGACTGTTATCACACCCTGGGGCACGTAAGTACTATCAGCGAGCAGGCTGAGCGAATTGCGTACAGAATCATATACCATCAGCTGTTTGCCATCGGGTGCGTACTTGTACAGCGATCCATCCAGCTTCCGGGTATAGTAGTAGGCCGGGGAAATGGTAAAATGATTGTAGCGTTCCTTTGCTTCTGCACTTGCCGGCGCTTTTTTAAACGCCAGCTCAGCCAACCGGTATGCTCTTCCCATATCTTCCTGCTCCTGGGCCCTGGAAAGCTGCAGCAGCTGGCTGGTATTCAGCTCCCGCTGGATGCTGAGTGCCCGGTTGGTGGAATCCAGTTCGCGGTTTCTGGATGTAAGGATTCCATTGACAGAATCCGTTGACAACCGCGCTTTTTTTTCGGATAAGACCACCTGGTTCAAACTATCGCGGCGTTTTTCAGCAAGCTGCCGGGCTGCAATCGTTTCGTCTATCTGGGCATTGAGCTTTTCTACCAGGTTCAGCGCAAGCTGGCGGGCACTATCGGCTTTCTCTCTTGAGGCCCGTTCCTGTACAGCCAGGTCTGTTTTTGCCTGGGCCAGCTTGGTGATGGAATCCTTGGCTCCATTCAGCAGCGTATTCTGCTTTTGCAGGTCCGTATTCAGACTTTTGCTCCTGGCCATCTCACCCTGCGCGATCCTGTAATTTTGATTCGCTGCCCTGTACTGGAAAAAAGCCAGTACACCCAGCAGCATAGCTCCGATCAGGGCTGCCAGGATAACTCCTCTGAACCTTTTCTCCCGCTTGATGGTAGACTTTTGCTCCGCTACCTTTTCCTGCGCCAAGCGAAGCTTTTCCTCCCTTTCCTGTACTTCTTTTGCCTCCATGCTGTCCCGCTCCGCTTTGCTGGCTGCTACAAAATCCGTTTCTTTTTTGTTGAGCCAGCCTGTTTGCGGATTCGCCAGCAGCGGAACCAGGCTTTCCAGCCAGGGATTGCGATTCCACAACAGCAGGGGATCATGGGTGTTTTCATAATCGTTCACCGCCTGTGCCAGCCGGCTGCGCAGAAAAAACGCGTCCCGACCGATCTTGCCGATCCACTCCCAGATCTGTCCCCAGGTTTTTACCAGCACATCATGCGCTGGTTCATAATAATCCTTTTCGCGGTTATCCCTTCCTGCCACCACAAGGTGACTGTCGATCAGTTGTTGCAGCACCTCGGCTGCCATGGCATTGGTAACGGAATCAGGGAATACCAGGTTTTCTTCCAGTACCCGCTGGCCGGCCAGCTCACCGGTGGACAGATATACCATACGCAGGATGATGTTCTGCATTACCTGCTGGTACTGTTTGTACGCCCCGGGATGGTCTGTTTCAAAAGCGAGGTAAATGTGATCGGCCCTGTTCTGCAATCCGCCGATCACGCCACCCAGCCGGTTATAGTCTTCTTCGGTCAGCAGCTTGTCGTCCCGTCCACTTTCTTCGTATGCCTTGTACAGCTCGCTTAAGGTAAAAGACATCAGCGGCAGCAGCCCCGTAGACTGGGAGCTGTAAACCTCCTCCGTGATCTTTTCCACCAGCGAGGGAGGCGAGAACTCCAGTCCGGCCTGGTAAGCAGGTTCTTCGATTACTTCGCGGATTTCATCGCGGCTGAAAGGAGGAACCAGGTATTTGCCTGCCTTCCAGTAATCGCTCAGGGGCGCTTCCATCCTGAACTGCGGTTCAAAATCAGCCCGCACGGTGATGATGATCTTAAGCTTGAAAGCGGCTGTGCCTGCCCGTTGCACTTCCAGCAGCTGATATATTTTTTCATACACCGCCTGCCGGGTTTCTTTTTCACTGATCCGGGTAATCAGTTCTTCATACTGGTCTATCAGCAACAAGAAAGCTTTCCCGCTCCCCTGCCCTACTGTGGCCAATGATTCATCTATGGTTCGGAGGGGTTGTTCTCCGGCCCTTACAATCGGAAGCACCAGGTATCCTTCTTTTTGCAGCATGGGCAGCAAGCCTGCTTTGATAAGCGAAGACTTGCCCGCGCCTGAATTGCCGACGATCACAACCAGGCCTTGTTGCTGCACTTTGGCATACACAGCCTGGATGGCTTCCTGGCGGCCATAAAAACGCTCATTGTCTGCCGGGTCAAAAGATTGCAGTCCCTTGTAAGGATTTCCTTTGAGGGTGGGTTTGGCCAGCCGGGGCCTGATCTCCGTTAGCTTGATGCCTTGGATGATGGGCACCAGGCTTTCATGGGCCAGCTCAAAACTGTTTTGGGCGTATTCAGAAAGGATTTTCCAGCCTACCAGGTAATCCACCAGCTCGCGCAGCTTTTCGGGCGGTATGGCCGTGTATTCATTCAGCAGGACCTTTTTCCGGGTAGTGCCGCTTTCGGGCACAAACAGCTTGAGGAATTTCCAGCAGTCTGTTTTGTTGAGCACCCCTTGCTCGTTTACCTTTTCTTCCAGGAAGGCTTTGAGCACATTGCCGATGCCGCCCACTTTTTCCACCACCGCTTCATTGATCACGATCGGATCCGGTTGCTGGCTGCGCGCTTCTTTCCAGAGGGTGTCCAGAAAGATCTGCAGGTAAGGCGGGTGTACCAGGCCGTTCGCATTGGAAACAGCTTCTATGATCTTATCAGGCGTATCGCCTTCAGGCCCGTCTGCTGTATGCAAAGGCTCAAGGCCGATAGCAAAGCGTTCGCAGGAGCGGGTGATCACTTCCCGGCATTTTGCCCGGTTCATCAGTTCCACCCGCATCCGTTTTTTGAACAGGTGGGGCAGTCGGTCATCAAATTCCGTAAGACTGGCAATCGAATCTTCGCGCATGGCAAAAACCATTTTCCAGGGTATGCGCAGCTGGAATATCTCTTCGATGTTTTTTATGAAGGCGGCCCGCTCGGCAGGCTTGCCAAAAATAAAAAGCTCCTCAAACTGGTCGAAGATGAGCAGGATGGGCTGGAAATTGTGCAGGAACACTTCCTGCAACAGACCGGTCACGCCGGCATCTTCCCCAGCCTCTGAACCGCCCGGGTCTGCATGTTCCCGGAGCCGGCTGAACAGGGAGCGGTTGATATCGTCTTCTATCCGCCGCACGGTGATGCTTGTCCAGTTAAAATGCTTGGTTTCGTTGATGAGGCCGCACTGCACCAGGCTTGTTTTCCCCGTGCCCGACTCGCCATAAATCAATACCGCGTTGGCCTCCTGCACGTACTGGTAAAGCAGGGCAATTTCTGTGTCGCGGCCGAAGAACTTGTCCCGGTCCCCTTCCGAGTAAGCCGCCAGGAGCTGAAAAGGGCTTTTTACCTGCGGTATTGCTTCAGCGGCAGGAATGGCCTGGGTTTCCATGGTTAATAGTTGATCAGGGTTTTAAAAGCTTCCAGCTCGCCTTTGATCTCTGCCATGCGCTGGTTGATGCGGTCCAGCTCGGCCGCTGTTTTGCCTGGCAGCTTGGGATAAGGCTTGCCTACCGTTAGGGTTTCATCCGGGTTTTCGGCCCACCGGTATACATAATTCTCACCGCTTTTGTGGCTGTAGAAATACAGCTTGGAGAGGTCTTCACCCCTGATCGCGTTTTCATCGATGATAAAAGGAGACAGGGTCAAAAATTTAAAGAAAGTAACCTGGTCGATGCCCTTGGCCAGGATCACCGAAAAGCTGTCGGTATAATTTTCAAAAAGGGCTACATCGTCTTCCTCGCGGGTATAGCGGTCCAGGATGATCCTTCTGATATAATAATAAGGTTTTTTGAGCCTTGACTTGGCAAATTCAATGTTTTTGACGGTGCTGAGCTTGTAGCGGATCACAAAGCCTGATTTGGAGAAGATGGCGCTGAGCATGCCTTCCGTCACGCTGCAAAGCCAGTTGATCTTCATCTTCCGGATCTCACCGTTGGCAATAGACGATTTTAATCCTTGTATGTGGAGATGGGTTTCAAAGAAGCTGTCTTCGTTGGCAAAAATGCTTTTCAGGTCCTGGTACTCGGTGATAAAGGGAACGATCTGGTTGTTCTCAAAGATCTCGCGGATGGTTCCCAGCAGGGCCGGATAGTTTACGTCCTGGTTGTTGAGCTCATTTACCGAGAAAAAATCTTTGATCACTTTCCATTGCCGGGGCAGGATAGCAAGCTGCTTATTTTTCTCCAGCTCACTCCAGAAGCTGGAAAGCAGGGTAAAGCTGAGCAGCTGGATGATAGAATTGTACGTGATCACCTGGCGCTTGAGCAGCTCTATCTTTTTGTCCTTGTCGAGCCCGTTCCAGTTGAGGGCATTGGCGTTGAGCAGGTTTACATGAAAGCCGAGCGGGAAGGGCAGCATGGTGAGCACGCTTAGTACCAGGTAGCTGAAGTTCCGGTTGTTGGCGCGGTTTTCTGTATACCGGGCATACTTCTGCTGCAGGTCGGCGTACTCGTCGCTTTGCTTGAAAGCCTCGCTGATATTGTCGCCGCTAAGGATGCTGGAACTGATGCTTTCGATCAGGAGCCGGTTGGGAATATAATCTGATTCATCCCCTTCTGCTTCTTCTTCATCCACTTCGTAAGCAAATGTTTTTTCAAGCAGTTCTTTATCCGGTGCCGAGAGTGTATAAACAGTGACAGCCTTATCCGTATAGCTGCCGATTTCATTTTCTTCTTCTTTACCAAGTCCCCTGTCGAGCTTCATGAAATAGTGGTTGCGCAGATCGTCTTTGGCCATGATGCGGGTCTGGGCCGATTCAAAAGAATCGTTGATGGTATTGAATCGGTAAAATGCATAGTAAAAGTAAGATGCAAAGTTGATGGCGATGTCATCGTTCACAGGCTTCAGGGTGGTGATCACGGCAGCCCGGATACCGGCATCCTGGATTACCCGGGCCTGGTCGTAGGTATCGCATCCGTTGAGGAATACCAGCTGCAGGTTGGGAAAGCCTTTCAGGAGCCGCACCAGCGCTTCGGCCTGCGTATTGGAGTCGATCAGCTGGATGTTTTTTCCATCGGCATGTCCGGCAAAATGAAACACGGCAATGCGTTCTGCCAGGCGTTCGTTGAGGATGGTTTCTGCGATAAAGTCGAAACTGGCGTTGTCAAGGATTTTGAGTTCTGCTTTTGTGGGGTCGTTGAATACACCCCGCAGGGCATCGCGCTCTTTGATCAGGCTCAGCGGCCGGGCGCCCGAATTGGCAAAAGCAGAGAAGATAATGGGTACCATAAGAAGCTGTTTGTACTGGTGCTTGGCCGGCAGCTTGCGTATGCGCTCCATCGGGAGGGCTTCACCGGCAGGATTCTAATTTAAAGAATTATTTAAACAATGGGCCGGAATGCTTTGCCGGTGATCACCAGGACATCTTATCAAGTCGACAGATCCACTTGTTTGGAGCAGCCGGACAAACAGGACTTGGTCGTAGAGAAGTGCTGACAAGGCAACGAAAGAGACAGCTTTATTTGGATACCGATGAGAGATTGTCTTGAACAAGGGTTACACGGATCCACGGATTATAGGATTGGTGATTGAAGGCGGATCATACTATTTATTTTTTTGTCATTCTGCCGGGGCGCTTCTTGGTGTTGCACTTGCGCTATGATTGCGCGCCCTGTGCAGAATCTCTGTGGAGCAGGATGCTGCGATGATCTGATAGCCTCTTACTAAACAGGAACTGCCTGCTCTACAGAGATCCTGTAAGGGCGCGGCATCATCCTGCAAGTACTCCCTCAATGCACCCTTACAGGATGACAAAAAAGAAAAAGATAAACAAAAAGAGGATGACAAAAACGGCAGTAGTACTCTTCTTATAAGTTAGCCCCTGCTCAGCATGATCCACCTTCAACCTCCAATCCTATAATCCGTGGATCCGTGTAATCCTGGTTCAAGACAAAAAGGCAATGAGCATCAATTATTCTCCTTCAACGTCGACAAAAAGCTCACCACATCCCTGATCTCGCGCTTGGAGAGCAGCTCTGTCATGACGGGCATGCTGGAGGGGGCGTCGGTGCGTTTGGCAATCTGGGCTTTGGGGACCACCTGTTCAGGCTGGTCGCCGATTTTGAGGCGGAGGCCTTCCTTGTCTTCTTTTTCAAGGATGCCGAACAGGGTTTTTCCGTCTTTGAGGTTCAGGGTTACCATGCCATAGCCGGGTGAAAGCCGGGCACTGGGCGTGATCAGGGCCTCCAGGATCTGCTGGCGGCTGATCCGGTTGGCGATGCCGTTGAGGCGCGGCCCCGCATTGCCGCCCCGGTCGTCGTAGGAATGGCAGCGCATGCACTGGGTGTTCTGGTTGCGGAAGAAAATATTCCGGCCCCGGTCAGGGTCGCCGCCCAGCAAACAGCTGGCGTAAGAAGCCATCTGTTCATTGGGTGAAAGCTGCTGGCTGATGCTCCGGTAACGGGCGATCAGGTCGGCTGCATGGCTGCTGTCGGCGGCTTCTCCAAGCTCCAGCTGCAGATCGGGAGAAAGCTGCCCGGCCGCCATTTTATCGAGCAGCGATTGCAGCGGTTTTTTGGCGTATTCAAGCGGCAGCCTTCCCAGCGTCAGGATAGCGGCTTGTTTTTCTTCTGTCGTTTTTGTAGCAATGACCTGCTGTAACAGCGATACCATCAGGTCTTTGGAGATATTCATTTTCTGCAGGAGCTTCAACCCTTCCACACGCACCGTTCTTTCTTTATCAGAGAGGGCCTGGCTAACGGCCTGGCCTGCCTGCGCATCTTTCAGATCCACCAGCGAGGTAAGCGATTGCAGCCGCATTTCCGGAGCAGGATCGCTTTTTACCTGGGCAAGCAGGATAGGACCGGCCTGTGTGAGACCAAGCAGGGCAGCGGCTTTTGCAGCGCTGAGACGCACCGGCAATTGGGGACTCTTTAGCAGACCCAGCAAGGGCTCTGCCAGCTTGCTGCCCAGGGCAGCAGAGTCTCTGGTTACTGCTCCCCGGTAACGGCCATCTACCCGGTCCAGTACGGATGGATGCGCCCATTCACTCAGCGCATCGATGGCTTCGGCGCGCATCTTTTCGGGGGTGCCTGTTTTCTGGGCGTAAGTAACAAGGTTTTGCATGGCAGCGTCTGTACCTACCCGTGAGTTGGCGCTGATGGCACGGCGGATCAGGGCTTCATTGGTGAATGGAGTGGTGCCCAGCAGGTTGCCAAGGGCAGGCAGGGCATCCTTGATAGAAAGATCATCGTTGATGGCGCGGGCAGCTTCTGTTACCACAAACTCATCCCCATCGGTTAAGAATTTCGCCACGCCGGGATGTGCCATGCGCCGCAGGGCTACTACGGCTGCAATGCGCAGGGCCCGGGAAGGACTATTTGCCAGGGCTATGATGGGATCTGCTTTGCCGATGCGCGAAAGGGCCAGACTGCCCGCATGCCGCAGGTAAACATCCTCATCGTTGTTGGCCTGGAGCATTTCTATGACGGGGTTTACAGCCGGCGCATACTCGATCCGGCCCAGGGCTTCGGCAGCAAAAAAACGGACGCGGGCGGCGGTGTCTTTTAACAGCGCTACCAATTTAGGACCGGCAGCGGCATACTTCATGTCGCCCAGCCATTTGGCGGCCTGTGCCCTGATCTCGGCGTCTTTATCCTGCAGCAGGGGCAACAGGGGCTCTGCCCATTTTTTATCCTGGCGTGCCAGCTGGCTCATACCCCAGATAGCGTTTATGCGTGCCAGTTGGTTTCCTGTTTGCGTAAACCACTTTTGTAAAACAGCAGCACCGTCTTTGCCGCGCTTGACCAGTTCAAACTGGGCTTTCATGCGTACCCGCATGTCCGGATTCTGTAATAACCCGCCCAGCTCTTCTTCTTTTTTATCTTTGAAATCCGCTGCCAGGAGGCGTTTTGTTTCTATCCGTTCCGGTGAATTGGCTGCCTGCTTGTCATCGAGGCGCCAGATGCGGCCATAGTTGTGCGTGCCCCAGCCATCGATCCAGTCGGCCATGTAAAGCGAACCATCGGGCGCAAAATCAAGACCGGTGGTTAAAACGCCACCCAGCAGTTTTTTGTTCTCGCCCAGCTCAAAGCCGGCCCCTTTGGGGTTGAGCTTGAAACTGTAAATGCCCGAGCTGCTGGGGTTGCCCACAAACTCTGCCACGAAAAAGGTGTTTTTGTAGCGCGGGTTTAATGCCGTACCGGGATTGTATACAAAACCGGCCGGACCGCTTACAAAATTGCTGATGCAGGGCACGATGTAAGCAGCCTGGCCTTCAAAGCGGGGCAGGTACATCTTTTCGTCCATCCATACTTTGTATCCATTGTTCCTGGGGTCACGGTACTTGCCGTACTGCCAGTTGCTGCGCCAGCCGGCATCGGAGCCGTTCACGATATATACCAGCCGCTCTTTCTCGCCGGGGTGGTCGCCGTCGTTGTCTTCGCTGATCAGGTTGCCGTATTCGTCAAAGGCAAATTCATGCACGTTGCGCACACCGGCGGCAAAGATTTCAAAATCGCTGCCATCCGGGTTGCAGCGCGCTACCACGCCACTGTTGGGATATTCCCATTTTTTTCCATCGGGTCCTTTGCCGTTAAAGCCGATGTCCCCGATCTGCCAGTAGATCCGTCCGTCCGGGCCCATCCTGATGCCCGACATGCCATGGCCGCTAAAACCAACATGAATACCATAGCCATGCGAAAGCGATTGTTTTTCATCTGCAATGCCATCTCCGTTCTTATCCTGCAGCTTCCACAAATCGGGGGCAACGGCCACGTACAGGTTATCACCGTCCTTTAGTACGGAGCCTGCCACATCGGTTGTTTCGTCGTTGAAATCGTCTACCACCATCTGTGATTTATCGGCAATGCCGTCACCATTGGTGTCTTCTATCCGGTATACATGTTCTTTTTCGATGGTCATGTCGCGCCAGTCGTGTGAGCTGTCGCCGTTGAGATCGGCCAGCCAGGTATTTCTCTTGCTGTTTTCAGGAGAGAGTTCCTGGTGCAGGAAAGCGCGTTTGTCCTCGACCGTTTGCAAGGCAATGGACCTGATTTCCCAGTCGCGGTGGCCGCGGATGTCGAATTCAGAATTCTTCTGGCGGTCGGTGGTGGTGTAATACAGCTTGCCCTCATTGTCGATGTTGATGCCGATGGGCGAAATCACCAGTGAGTCAGGCCCCCAGAGATGAAGGGAAAGCTGGGAGTCTGCAATCTCCGGTTTTACGATCGATTCAATGGAAGACACCAGCTTTGCCGCCTGTGCTGAATCCATTTGTTTTGTCTTTAGATCGGCTGTGCCCTGCTGTTTACAGGCACAGAAAAATAGGAGCATGGTCAATGCGATGCAGGGAAGAATTATTTTCATTTAGCAATGTTGGGATGTGTGCAAATGATTGGGTTGGAATACAGGGCTGTAAAATAAGCATAGTTCCCTAATAATCCAGTTGGCGGAGTGTGCGGAGGTATAAGAATTTTGTGAAACAAAAAAGATCTTAAAAATTTTTTTGCTCAATTACCCACGTTTACTAATTTAGCAGCACGAACCGCTTCTAAAAACTTTTCACCGGTTTGCCAATACATTCCCGCATTTTCCATGATCCTGATTTACCAGGACACCATTTCTAATTATTTTATTAAAGCCTAAGAAGTTCAAGCCAACTGTGAACGCAATTTATTCCGTTGCAGGGCGCTTACGCGTATAGCAAAGCGGACCAGCTGGTTTACAGGCTTGCATCACTGAATCGAGTTGTGTGAATATTTTTTAAATGATGCATACGTATTTACGATACCCAGACATGAATAAACAGATTCTTTTGATTGATGATGATGAAGATGAACTGTATTTTTTTACCGAAGCGCTGAGTGAGACGAGACAACCTTATCAATGCATCTCTGCAAAGAGTGTGGAAGAAGGTATGAAGGTATTGAACCATACAAAGCCGGAATTTATTTTTCTGGACATCAATATGCCCAGGATCAATGGCTTTGAAGGATTGGAATTGATCAAAAAACAGGATACTTTCCGCAACATCCCGGTAATTCTATACTCAACAGCCATCACTGAAGAAGTGATGGAAAAAGGAACGTTGCAAGGCGCCATTGCCTGCATGCAAAAGACCGGCTCTATTATCACCCTGGCTGAAAACTTAAGAAAATTTCTGGATCAACGTTCCCTGCTGCCCAGTGAAAACCCTGTTTCGCTTACCTAAGTCCTTACCAAAAATATTTCCTGTATGCAAGCACCCGGTATCCCCCTTGCACTGAAACCAATGACGTATCAGTTGAAGCTGCAGATCCTTAAACACATGCGGCTGGTCCCTCTCCATTCGGCCTGGGGTTTTGCGGCCAGAGATTTTGTAGAGAACATGGATACAAAAACAGACCAGGATTATGAAGTCCTGCTCTATGAATTGTGTTCAGACATCCAGGACGGCCCCATCACCATGCGGGAAGTGCTGGGTCCTACCTTTCATTTTTTTCACGAACTGGTTTTATAGAAGCTCCCCCATCCTGAGAGCCTGTGTGGCTTTCAGCAGATTTCCAGGCGAGTCCCGCGAAAGAAGAGCAATGTGGCTGAGTGAGCGTGCCGCGGAGACTCGCCCGGGAATTATTAATGTCCCCCCAAGAGGTTTTATTTGCTGATAAGTATCATTGACCGGTTGCCTGAAAAAAGCAATGTACATGCGTGAAACCTTCCGGACTATGCTCAACCCGTATAAATCCTTCGTGTGCATTCATGATCTTACGGGCTATCGCAATTTCAATTCCGGTGTTTTTATACTTGCCTGACTGCCCGCCCTCGGAGGAAGACGGTGTTACCTGCTCTTCTTCCAAGCCGGCGTTGCTGCCTTTGTATTGAACAGTGATCCGGCAATACTCTTTTTCACTCAGGGCTACCTCAGGGAATTCGCTGGCCCACACTTTTTCACATCCTACCCGGACGGCCGGGGCCTTGTTTTCGCTGAACCTGAGGGCTGCACCCAGCAGGTGCTGGAACAACAGATAGAGCTGCTCTTTATGCCCTGGAATAATACACAGGCTTTCTGCTACAATGTTTACCCCTTTTTCTTCTGTTTTTTTGTGAAGCGATGCCGTTACCTCGGCCAGCACCATATCCAGATCAACAGGCGTTTCAGGTTTTTCCAGCGTGCTGATGCGGGCCAGGCGCAGCATATCATCCAGCAGGAGGTCCATTTTACTCAAAGAAGATTGAATGCGCCGGAAAGCCGCTTTCCCGGCATCCGTGAGGCGCCCGGCTTCTGCCCGGATCAGGTTTTCTACGGCTGTATAGATCTGCCTGATGGGCTGCTTTATATTGCTGCTGCTGATAAAGGTAAAGGAAGCAAGTTCCGAGGAGGTTTGCTGCAGTTGCCGGTATTGTTTTTCCAGGCGGTTGTTGAGCGCCTGCAGCTGTTCTTCTGCTTTGATGCGGTGCGCCACATCATGTACTATGTTCATGACGCCAATGATACCCCGTTCATGTTCCAGCGGGATAAAATGATTTTCGACCTGCACCCTGTGTGAGTAGGTTTTGGAAGCCGGCACAAAGCTTTTGGTGCCTTCATAGGCCCGGGCAATGGCCTGGCGGGTTTCCGGGTCTTCCAGCAAGGAAGGCAGCACCTTTTGCAGCGGTTTACCCAATACGGCTGCTTTCCGCATACCGTACACAATTTCTGCTGTGGCATTCCAGGCAATGATGGTGTGTTGCACATCGATGGCAATGATTGCATCAATGCTACAATCATTGAGCATACTGGCCAGATTGCCTTCAATCTGTACTGTATTCATCAAATTGGATCTAAATAGTACAGCCAGCTGATGAGAAGTATTACAGCCGGACCGTATGTTTTTCAATTATGTCAAGAAGGGCCCTGATCTGGAAAGGCTTTTCCAGAAAATCATCCGCGCCGGCTGCAAAGGCCTGGTCATTTACCCGGCTGCTGGCCGAGAAGATAATGACCGGTGTATGGGGTGCCATATCCCTGCTTTTTAAAAAACGGCACACGTCCAATCCGTCAGCATCCTGCAGCTGTTTGTCAATAATGAAAATGTCGGGCTCTGTGAACTGGTTATTCAACAAAGGCTCAGCATTGCTGTATATGACCGCTTCGTACCCCCACCTTTTCAGAATATGCTGCAACACGTCCTGTATACCCGGATCATCGTCAGCAATGATAACATTCTTCATGAATATCTTTTTAGCTCGTTCGCTCGTAGGGTAGGGTAAAATAAAATACAGATCCCCTGTCCTGGTTACTTTTTACCCCAATCATTCCACGATGCCGGCGAATAATGCCAGCGGAGATATATAGACCAAGTCCCATGCCGGGAAATAAATTTGCCTGCGGATGGCGGATCCGGAAAAAGCGGTTGAACACTTTGTCTTCCATGTCTTTGGGAATGCCGATACCCTGGTCGGCAATACTGAGCCTTACCTCATGGTCAAGCACTTCATAGCTGATGGTTATATCGCCGCCCTGGGGTGAATACTTGAAGGCGTTCGATATAAGGTTATTCAGGACCTGACCGATTCTTTCCTTATCGGCCCTTACCGTTACAGGTGCTCCCGGCTGAAACAGAAGCCGGTGTTTATGGGAAAGATGCTCCAGCTCATCTACCCGGTCTGCGATGAGCCCGGCCAGGTCGAACCGTTCCAGGTTCAGCAGGAGCTGGCCTTCTGATATCTTGGTCGTATCCAGCAAGTCACCGATCAGATCGTTCAGGCGGTTTACCTGCGAATTGAGCTTGCGGATCATCTCGGCACTTTGTTCATCTTTGTCTGTTTCGAAAACTTCCTGCAACAGCTCGCCATAGGCTTTGATGCTGGTGACAGGTGTTTTCAGCTCATGGCTGGCGATGCCGATAAACTCTTCTTTTTGCTGCTCCAGCTGCTTGCGCTCTGTTATATCATACATCACCCCTACCATTCTGGCGGCATGCCCGTTTTGCCGGGCCACCACACGGCCGTATATGCTGATCCATTTTTGCTGTTTATTGTCTTGCCTCACCACACGAAATTCTTCATGCAGCACACCGCTGGCTTTTACCGCCTCTACCAGGGCTTTGCTGATCTTTTCCTGGTCATCCGGATGCACGTACCGGATAATGTAATTGTTCTCAAGGCTGTTCAGGGGCAGGCCCAGCAGGTTGTAATATTGCTCGTTCCAGACAATGGTTTTTTCTGTGATGTTCCAATCCCAGGCGGCCATTTCAGAGCTTTGCAGGGCAACCCGGTAGCGTTCTTCAGAGATCCGGAGCTGATCCTCTGATTCCAGGAGTGCTTTCTCAGCTTGTTTTTGCTGGGTCAAATCGCGCATGATCTTTACAAACCCGCTTACATTTCCTTCGTTGTCGTGCAGGAGGGTGACCACGCCCGAGCCGTAAAACCGTTCTCCGTTCTTGCGGCTGTGCCAGCGCTCGTTTTCAGCACGGCCTTCTTTCTGCGCTGTTCCGGCCTCCCAGGCAGGAGCCTCCTTTTCCCGGTCTTCGGGAACAAAAAGGATGTCGCCGGATTGGCCCAGGATCTCCTCTTCCGTATAACCGAACATGGCCTGTGCGCCCTGGTTCCAGCTGTTGACGTGGCGTGTCAGGTCAAGGGTAAAAATGGCGTAGTCTTTGGCGCTTTCCACGATCAGGCGCATCCGTTCATTGACGGAGCGCAGGGCTTTTTCGGCCTGCCGGTTTTCGGTGATGTCTATAAATGAAATGACCACGCCTTTGATCCTGTCTTCATCCGTGCGGTATGGTGTGATGCGCATCAGGTACAGCTTGCCATCGCGGGTATTTACCTCGCGTTCCACCGTGCTGAGCTTCTGCAGCACGGCATCGGCATCTGCCAGCAGGTTCTCATATTCCAGCCGGCTGGTGATGTCGCTCAGCGGCCGGCCATAGTCGGCAGGGATCAGGTTGAAAATGGCACGGGCAGCGGGCGTAAACAACACCACGCGATAGCTCCGGTCGAGGAAGATGGTACCGATGTCGGATGAAATAATGAGGTTTTGCAGGTTGTTGCTGGAGATGCTGGTTTCTTCGATCTTTATTTTCAGCTCCTGGTTTACGGTCCGCAGCTCTTCGTTGATCGATTGCAGCTCTTCCTTGCTCGTCTCCAGCTCTTCGGCCGCCGATCGCAGCTCTTCGTTCATCGCCTGCAGCTCTTCGTTGGAAGCTTTCAGCTCTTCAGCCTGCAGTTCGTGCTGCTCGTTTGTCGTGCGCACCTGTGATTTCAGTTTGAGCAGCTCTTCTTCCAGGTGCTTGGCGATTGGTTCTTCTGATGCCAGCAGCACCACTTCCTTTTCCTGGTCGTTTGTTTGCTCAAACAACAGCAGGATAAATCCCCTTGCCGCATCGTCGGAGCGCAGTATGGGGCGCAGATGGATGTCGATGGTTTCTGTTCTGTCGGCGATGGTCACTTTCAATCCTTTTATGACCATGGCCGCCCGCCGCTGTACGCATTGATAAAGGGCCGAGCGGAGTTCCAGCCGGAGCTCGGGACGGACCAGCTTGAGCAGGTTCTGGGACAGCTCGCCGCCACTGATCTGGAGGTAGCGCCCGGCGCTTTCCGTCAAGTGCACGATCTCGTATTCTTCGTTGACCACCAGGGAAGGCGGCGCATACTGCTCCAGCAGCTGCTGGTGCAGATCGCCGAAGGAAATCCGCTCCGATTCCCGGTTTTCACGTTCCTGTAAATGCAGGGATATTTTTGGATTGAGCACATCCAGCCTGGGAACAGATTCGGGTATAGGATAGTTGCGGGGCGTTACCAGCCTTGTCTGGAATACATGCTGTTCGCGGTTGTAAGCGGCATAGAGGTCGCTGGCGCCATCGACTGATTCGGAGGAGCCCAGAAAAAGGTAGCCGCCCGGGTTCAGGGCAAAATGGAAGGTCTCGATCACCCGTTCCTGGGCCATCTGGTTCAGGTAGATCAGCACATTGCGGCAGCTGATCAGGTCGAGATGGGAGAAGGGCGGGTCTTTGAGAAAATTGTGGCGTGCAAACATGATGGTTTCCCTGATCTCACGCCGGATGCGGTAGCCATCGCCTTCCTTGTTAAAAAAACGCTGCAGCCGTTCGGGCGATACATCCGCTGCATCGTTCAGGGTGTAATACCCTTCGCGCGCCATGGCGATCGAGCTTTCATCGATGTCTGTGGCAAATATCTGCACAGTAGGCGCGTCGAACCCGCCGAGTCTTTCGGCGCAGATCATGGCCAGGGAATACGCTTCTTCCCCGGTGGCGCAGCCTGCTATCCAGATCCGCAGCTGGTTATCACTGGTTCTGTTTTTGAGCAGCAGGGGAATCACTTCCTGCTCTATGACCTCAAAAGCTTTTTTATCGCGGAAAAAATTGGTTACGGATATCAGCAGGTCTTTCAGCAACGCATTGGCTTCTTCCGCATGGTTCTGCAGAAAGGTTACATAAGCCGTCAGGTCGGGCAGGCTGCGGATGTTGATGCGCCGTTCGATGCGGCGCAGCAGGGTAGGCCGTTTGTAGTTGGAAAAATCATGGCCGGTCCGCTGCCGCAGCAGGCTGAATATCTCCCGCAGGTTGGCCTGCTGATCTTGTGGCTGGATCTTTGCGTCTTCCAAAATCCTGGTATTGATCAGGCTGTTTTTATACGCGATGATCTTTGCGGGAATGTCTGCTACCGGCAGCACCTCATCTACCATCTCCGTGGCAATTGCATTGCGGGGCATTTCGTTGAACTCTGCTTCGCGCGGACTTTGGGCAAAGGTAGCACCGCCCTTTTCCTTGATGCGCTTGAGGCCCATGGAGCCATTGGCACCTGTGCCCGACAGGATCACAGATACGGCCCTTGAGCTGTGTTCTTCTGCCAGGGTACGAAAGAAAATATCAATCGGGGCACGCCGGTCTTCTAGCTGGATGTTCTGCGTTACAGTAAGATACTCGTCATCCATCATCAGGTGCTTGTTGGGTGACACTACATATACATGATCAGGCTCTATCCTTGTTTTTTCAGTTACCTGGCTTACCGGCAGCTTTGATGCCGTCTGGAGCACTTCGGCCAGCTTGCTGTCGTGGTTAGGGGAAAGGTGCAGTATGATTACATAGGCTATGCCTTCACCGGTGGGAACGAATTGAAAAAATTCCTGCAAGGCCTGGATGCCGCCTGCAGAAGCCCCGATCCCCACAACCAGGAATCTTTGCCTGTCACCTTTTTGCGCCTCTGCCGGCTGTTGCGATTCTTTCTGCCCGTGAAAACCTGGATTTTCCATCTCCATCATATATGCATACAATATTTAACAAGCCCTGTGTTTAATCAGTCTTACTGCCCTGATTCAATGCTTCCTGGGCCAGGAAATCCTTGGTCAGTTGTTCATGGCTCAGTACCGCCTTCCGTACCGTCTCGGCCCGTTCCCTGGCTTCCTTTGCTTTTTTAAAATAAACAGCTGCCAGTTTTACACTATTGGCTTCTGCAAAATGGTCGCCAATATGATTGAGCAGCATCATGCTTTCATCGATGCCGCGTATAGCGTTGTACAAGCTGCTTTCGATATTTTCACTGATGGCAGCCAGCAGCGTGTCCACAGAAAAAGCATGCCCGGTATGACAGCGGTACCGCATGATGTTGCCGTCTATGATTCTTGACAAAACACCATGACACTCAGGGCAGGTAAACTCTGTAAGCTTTCCATTACTGAACAGTTTCATAGCAAGTGTATTGTTTTCAGCTGCAATTTGTATTTCAACTTTGGTCCGGTCATCTTCTCCTGTTTTTCCCTCCTGTGGAAGTTTTTCCTTAGAGAGACGGGTCAGCACCCCGGCCATCAGGTTTGCAGGCAGGCAGTAATCAACCTCTACTTCTGCCAGGGCGCTTCTTGGCATGGAAGCAACTTCCGCATCATCCGGGTCTTGTACCATCGCAATCCCTCCTTTGCTTTTTATCGTCCAAAGCCCGGCGGTGCCATCATCCAGGGCACCGGAGAGCACGATCCCGATCACCCGGCCGCCATAGGTGTAGGCGGCAGACCGGAAAAGCGGATCTACAGCCGGCCGGAACCGGTTTTCCTTGGGCCCGTGCGTAACGCGCACCTGTCCTTCCTCTACCAGCAGGTGGTGATCAGGGGGTGCCACATAAATCCGGTTGGGCATGATCTCTTCCTTGTCATAGGCATGGGCTGCGTAAATCTTGTTGTCCTTGTTGAGCACCTGCGGCAGCACGCCACGGATATCGGGCGACATATGCCATACGATAAAAACAGACGCATCCAGATCGGGTGGCAGGTCCTTGACAATGGTCCGGATCGCATTGAATCCCCCCGTGGATGCACCTATCACAATAATCCGCTGGCTGCCCGGATCTGCGTTTTTTTGTCTCTCTTCATTCGCTTTTTCGTTGTTTTCAGACATCAGATTTATATTGTTGATCAGCAGGTGTAAAAATAGAAATTCCTAAAAGCTCCGAAGGTAACGGTATCGGGAAAATAAATAACCGATTTACAAAGACCAGGTAATAAACAGGAATGCTTGCAATTTACATTCCTGTCGGAATTTTACTTGCATAAGCGGACTGCCGCAATAACCCGAAACTTCACATACACAAAATACAACTTTTCTTCCTGTAATTGTAAAGCTGGAAAATGTACAGCATGACTGGGTTGAAGCGATCTTTTACTTTCCCGGATTATAAATTTCATACAAACGGATTGTACCCCTGGTCTTCTCCTTTTCGGTAGCAGAAGAATATGAAATCAGCAAGCAGGAGCTGCAAGCCGTCAATGAAGCGCTCAGGGCAACAAACCAGGCGTTGAAAGCCGAAGTGGAAGAAGCCAGTACAACCAGCAACAACCTGCAGAACCTGGTCAATTCAACAGCCATCGCTACCGTATTCCTCGACAAGAGCTTTCATGTAGTCCTGTTTACGCCTACGGCAAGTGAGCTATTCAATCTGATAACAACCGACTATGGCCGGCCGTTTTCAGATATAACCAGCCAATTGAAAGAGGAAGACGTCCTGAAAGATGCAGAACTGGTCCTGCAGCACCTCAATCCGGTAGAACGGGATGTGCAAACCCTGGATGGACGTACCTTTACAATGCGGGTAACCTCGTACTGCACAACCGATCACCGCATCAACGGGGTTGTATTTACTTTTCTAAACATCACAGAGCACTGGAAAGCGGAAGCGGCCCTGCGCAAAAGCGAAGAATCACTTCGTATTGCCCTGGAAGCCGGAGAAATGGCTACCTGGGACTGGAACATCCTCGAAGACCGGGTGAGCTGGAACGAGCAATATGACCACCTGCTGGGTATACCCCACCACCCGGGGGAACAATTGAGGGCAGATTTTTAAAAACATATTCACCCGGAAGACTTGTCCCACGCAGAAGGGCAGCTGAATGAGGCCATTCAAAAAACAGGTGTTTACCAGGCAGAGTACCGCATCATCCTGGAAGACAATAAAGAAGTGCGCTGGATGAATGATTTTGGAAGGGTTACAGAAAGAGCTGCCGGTGTGCGGATCGCCGGGGTGATGTTTGATATTACTGAACAAAAAAGGCAGCGCAGCAGCGAGACGATTTTATCAGCATTGCCAGTCAAGAGCTGAAAACGCCTGTTACCAGCATCAAAGCTTATGCAGAACTCCTGAGCAACATGCTCGAAGAAATAAATGATACCATGCATGCACCCTTGGTGCACAAACTCAACAGCCAGATCGACAGGCTTACATCGCTCATCTATGCGCTACTCGACACAACAAAAGTTTCACGAGGCCAGCTCGCCCTGCATCCTGAATCTTTCAACCTGAACGAGCTGATAAACGGGCGGGTGGAAGAGCTTCAACGGACGGCGCCTCAATGCCGGTTGCTGGTGCAGGTTTTTCATTTCACGCTACCGCTGCAGGGCAGGTTACCTTATTTTCATAGAACCACCTCTTCCAATAGCAACCTGCATGCATATGCGAAGAACAAAAAATTGCTACTCCCTTGCGGGTTTATACCGATTTAGGTTTGATGGGTAGGAACATGGAATACCATCCTAAATTCAATTTGATATAAGCATTACTCCCCACAGGACTTGCCCGGCACAAAAAGTGAATCGAGATAAAGCTGGCGGATGCCTTTGTCTTCTTCTATGTCTTCAAAGAGGAGCCTGACGGCGGCTTTGCCGATTTCTTCCAGGGGCTGGCGGAAATGGGTGACGGGGCAGCTGAACAGGGCAAAAGCTTCCGACTCATCAAAAGAAAGCACCGAAACATCCCGGGGTATCTTTATGCCCAGTTCAAGGATGATCTTTAGGCCGGCAATGGCCAGGTTGCCCGTGGCAAAAAAGATGGCGTCGCAGGCGGCGGAAGAAACAAGCTGCCGGATAACCTCCCTGACGTCTTCCTCGGGATGGGTTTTTCTGATCTCGGGCTGCAGCTCCGCAGCTACATCAATTTTTTGATCCCCCAATGCGGCCCGGTAGCCCCGGGTGCGTTCCAGCAAATGAAAGGAAGTGGTTTTGTAGTTGATAAACAGGATGCGCCGGAAACCGCGCCCGACAAGGTATTCCGTGGCAGCATATGCGACCTTGTAATTGTTGATGCCGATAAAATTTGTTTTGATCCGGGGAAAGCTCCGGTCTATCAGAACAAAAGGAATTTCCCTTTTGAGCAGCTGCCTGATCTCCCTTTCGCTGTTCTCCACCGCTACAATGATCAGTCCGTCAACCTGCCGGTGGATCAGCACATGCACCAGCTCTTTGAACGTAGTAAGTGATTCATGGGTATTGCCGATGATGACGTTAACGCCCTTTTTCTTTGCTTCTGCTTCAATGGCCTGGGTTACGCCGGTAGTATAGCGGTAGTAGATATTTCCCACGATCAGCCCGATGGTATCCGACTTGCGCGTTTTCAGGCTTTTGGCGATCTGGTTGGGATGATAGTTCAGCTTTCTGGCCGTCTCCTCCACCCGCTTTGCCACCGCATCGCCAACCCTTTTCTTTTTTGCATGTCCGTTCAGCACGTACGATACCAACGCCACAGAAACACCTACGCTGTTGGCAATGTCCTTTAAGGAAACGTTCTTTCTCATGAGTACACTCCGGTTTTATAATGGGCCTGGCCGCGCCTTCTACAGTCCGTGTGTGGTCATCAGCGTGTCGTCATAACCGATCTTCAGGTCTTTTTGTATTTGTTCCAGCGATTTTCCCTTTGTTTCAGGCATCAGCTTCCAGGAAAACAACAATTGAAGTAACATCATTACGGCAAAAAATAAAAATGCATTTCCCGGACCGATGCGCGGACTGTTGATAGCCACGGGAAAGGTCCAGGAAATGGCGACAGCAAAAAGCCAGTGGGTAAAGCTTCCCAGCGATTGCCCTTTGGAGCGGATGGAATTGGGAAAGATCTCTGAAATAAAAACCCAGATCACGATGCCATCGGAGAGTCCGAAAAAGAACATATACCCCAGCAGGAAAAATAAAATGCCCGGTCCATCGAAATGCCTGCCGTAAAACGTCCAGGCGATCAGCGACATAAACACGATGAGCCCGACAGAGCCCAGGATCATCAGGGAGCGGCGCCCGAACCGGTCAATGAACTGGATGCCGATCAGCAATACGATCACTTTGGTTAAGCCGATGAGGATGGGCAGCAGGTAAGAAAGCCGGTTGTCCATCCCCGTCATCTCAAAGATCCTGGTTGCATAGTAGTTGATCGCATTGGTGCCCGATAGCTGGTTGAAGGCGCCCATCAGCACAGCGTAGATGATGGGCCGGAGATATTTTCTGCTGAACAGGGCCTCGGTCCTTGTGCCTGACAGGTGGATAAATGATTGTTGGATGGCATCTATCTCTCCTTCTGCGTTTGTTCTGCCACAGCGGGCCAGCACATGGCGGGCTTCATCCACACGGCCCCATTTGAGCAGCCAGCGCGGACTTTCCGGGATGATGAGCGACAAGACAAAAAATACGAACGAAGGAATGGCTACCACGCCCAGCATCCAGCGCCAGGCCCATTCTCCGGTGCCGGACAACAGATAATTGGAACTGTATGCGACCAGCAATCCCAGGGTCACATTGAACTGAAAAAAAGCCACCAGCCGTCCCCGGATAGCAGCCGGTGCAATTTCAGCGATGTACATAGGCCCCAGTACCGATGAAGCACCTATGGCCAGTCCGCCCAGAAAGCGGCAGACAACCAGCACGGTCCAGCTGGGAGCAATGGCACTGAAAATAGAGGTCAGGGTAAAAAGCAGCGAGATCACCACGATGATCTTTTTCCGGCCCCATTTTTCCGCAGGCGGCCCGGCCGAAAAAGCCCCGATCACCGCGCCGATGATGGCGATGGCGACAGTGAACCCATGCCAGAAATTGGTCAGCCCGTACAAGTTCTGGATGGCCCGTTCGGCTCCTGAAATAACAGCCGTGTCCAGGCCAAAAAGCAGTCCGCCCAGCGCAACGATCATCGAATACCCGATTACCCGTCCGTTTTTTTTCATATGGCTTTATTAGTGTGATACCTTTTTTTGGTGTTTGTTTGAAGCAGCTGGGGCTTGTGCGATGATAAAACTTTTACAGTCCTGAACCCACCCCTCAAAAAATAAAGCCCTTTGCTCTATACGCCTCCAACACCAAATGGTAAAGCGCAGAAGATTCATCCAGCGATGATATTTTTTTTACTGCATTTTCTATCCCCTCCTTCCGCACCGTTGCCAGTACTTCCTGTGTTCCTGCATCGGTTGAACCGTTGTAGTAGTAGGCCGCTGCGATGGCTTTTGCATAGGCCAGGGGTTCCCTGCCCCATTTAAGACACAGGAGGGCCGGGCCCACCAGCCGCTCGTCGCGGCCCAGCTTTCTTCTGGAATCATGGGCATTCCGTTCGACCTGGTCGTGCAGGGCAGGGTCGGTGTATTTTTTCATGGCCAGGGTTGCAAATGCTTCCTGCTCCGCCTTGTCGTATCCAAACTCCCTGATCAATCCGTGCGCTGCTTCTTCCTGTATCTGCCGAAAGAAGAGAGGATAAGCAAGGGCCGATTCGTGGAGGATACGATAGCCGTTTGCCCAGCCCACATAAGCGATCGGGCCATTGGTGCCATTGAACGTGTAAAGCTTCCGCAGAAGCTCGTGCGAGAAATGGGACCGGGGCCGAAACCCCTCCACCTCCGGAACAGGTCCGATAAATGCATCCCCGTCCAGCGGCAGGGTCCACCAGTCCTGCATGCGCAGGGCAAGCGGCTCTCTCGCGAGCACGTCTTCGCTGGCCGTCATGCCCGTTCTGAGCACCTGCGTTTCTATCAGTCCGATGCCCGACCGCACATAGGCTTCCCAATCCGGGCCGGCTTCCCGGAGCAGTACGTCCCGGATCTTTTTGGCCGGGTCGTTGGCATTTTCGCAGATGATCCAGTTCAGCGGTCTTGTTCTGCCCCTGCTGATCAGGGCCTTTTTCACACAGTGTGCGATGCTCTCCATATTGGCAGCTCCCACGCTGCTGACGATTATGTCTACCGCATCAATCGTGTCTGCAATTTTTTCGGATTCGCCGGGGGTAAAAGCACCTTCAAGAGAAATATATTCCGTTGTATCCCTCTTCTCCCCTGCTATATCAATGCGGTACTTCTTTTCCCCATTCAAGCGGTCCACCACTTCCCTGGAAGCATCGAGAAACCACAGTTTGTAGCCGCTCCGGTAAAACAACTGGGCAACAAACCCCCTGCCTATCTTACCTGCGCCAATGATGAGGACTTGTTTGTTCATGGTTTTAGTTTGGTTGAATGCATTTCTTTGCTCTTCTATTGTGATCATTATTTTGTCTTGAACCAGGATTACACGGATCCACGGATTACAGGATTTTTTGGTATAGGTGTAGTAGCTATATTTTCTTCTTGTCATTCTGCCGGGGCGCTGCTTGGTGTTGCACTTACATGATGCTTGTGCGCCCCGTGCAGAATCTCTGTCGGGCAGGCTGCTGCGATGATTTGCCAGTGTCTTACTAAACAGGAACTGCACGCTCTACAGAGATCCTGTAAGGGCGCGGCATCATCCTGCAAGTGCAAACTGAACTGCGCCCTTACAGGATGACAAAAAAATAAATAACCTGATACACCTTCAAGCTGCAATCCTGTAATCCGTGGATGCGTGTAATCCTGGTTCAAGACAATCACCTGCAGCCCTTCATCCACCCAACAGCCGCTGATACCGGATAAACCGCTGGTATTTTTCTTCGTATATCTCTACCCACTCTGTCCGCGGTTCAACGGTGGAAAAATTGATGGCGGGTTTTGTGGCTGTTTCTCCCTGCTGTTCGATCATGTGGTCTACGAGGCCGGCCAGGGACAATTCTTTTTCGTCGGCTATGGCCAACCGTTTGTTCAGGGCACTGGCCCGGATTGTATTCCATAATTCGTTTTTGGAAGAACCCCCGCCCATCTTGATGAGCTCCAGCGCACCGGTGCCAATTTCTTCAAAGCATTGTTTGCGGGCAAAGGCGATCGATTCCAGTACTGCCCGGAACAGGTGCAGGTGGGTATGCGACGAGCGCAGTTCGTACATGGAAGCGGTAAGCGCGCTGTTCCAGAGCGGTGCCCGCTCGCCCTGCAGGTAAGGCAGCACGATGGGCGTATCGGCCGGGTCTATCCTGGCTGCCTGCCGGCTCAGCTGCTGCAAGGTGACAGGTGTTCCCTTTTTCTTCAGCACCCGCTCTACAAACCAATGCACAATATTGGAACCGGTGTTGGTGCTTCCGTAATTGACAAAGCCGGGCTGAAAAACAATGCTGAGAAAACGGTCCAGCTGCCGGGGCTGCTGGCTGTAAAAGGCGCCGGCCTGTTCAGAAGTGTTGGCCAGCATAAAGCCTTCCCGGTCCTGCAGCCTGAGCCCGTACAGCGATGTATACAGATCAGCCATGGCAGGGAATACAAAGGTTTCAGCAGGGAAATCAAACTGTTTCTTCCGTGCTTCCTGCATCGGCAGGGGCTGATCCCTTATGGAGGGAAAAAAGGACTCGTCTATTCCCAGGTGCCGGAGCAGTTCAGGGGCATAGGCTCTGCGCCGCAGGTTGACCATGCTGATCTGGGAACTGAAGTGGGTATGATACGCGCCGCACAGGTCGTAGAACAGGGCATCGCCTATTTGCAGAAAAACAGCATTCGGTGTAAAGCCCCCCTTCCTGCGGTGAAGCAGTTTGGTGAGCAGCCAGTTGGTGCCGGCAGGCAGTATGGTGCCAATGATCTCCCGGCTCCTTCCGTTGTCCATCAGCCCCCTGTATTCATCCAGGCTGCTGTAGCTGCTTGTATCCAGCCAGATAGGAAAAGGCTGTTGGGGTGGAACACCGTTTTCCCTGTCTGCTTCGATCAGGCTCGAAACATGTCCGCAGATGCCGATAAAAAGTTGCCGGATCCTGTGCTGCTTCAGAAAGGGACCGAGTTCCCTGAACAGGTCAAAAGCCTTCTCACGCACAGGCGCATACGAAGTTGCCACTTCTCCCCCCTTTCCATGAACCAGGGTATTGGATAAGTTGTTTACCAGCACGATCCTTTCCGAGATCTGCGTGCAATACACGCCCAGCTTCACTTGTGAAGTGCCGATGTCGAGCGCGGCAAAAGCAGTGCGGTCGCTGGCTTTGTCCATTCAGGCAGGTAAGATTTTTTCTTTGATCAGTGTAAATAGTTTTTCGCCGGCCGACAATCCGCAGATGTTTTCCAACACGAAGTGGGCACCCTTTTCCCTGATCACATCAGCTACGGTTCCTGGCTGGGCCGGATCATGATAATCAAAGCAGGCCCTGATGCCTTCCAGCAGGCCGCCAGGATGGATGCCGTGTTTAAGGGCAAGCAGTGCCGGGCCGATGAGCCGGTCCCCTCTTGCCAGCTTTCTGACCGGGTCGGCGCCATTTCTTTCAAGGGGGTCAGGAATGCTCCGGTCTGCAAATTTTGCAAACGCGCCGTTGACCCATTCTTCCTGTTCCTCCCCATCAAATCCAAACTCCGCCACCTGCGCCCCCGCTGTTTCGCGGGCAGCTTCCCGGGCTATGCGGAGGATGTCCGGGTCATTGCCTGCCTCGTACAGTTGCGTGTATCCCCTTTTTGCGCCCAGGTAGGTGATCACGGCGTTGATGCAGTTGTAGGTATATATCTTCCGGGTGAGCTGGTTGCCGAAACAGGAAAGCGGTTTTAATCCGGTCACGTGCAGCGGCTCTTTTATCGCATCTCCATCGCAGGGAAGCTCAAAGAAGTTTTGCGCGCGGATGGTGAGCGGGGATTGGTTTGCAGCAGCCTCCAGGCATGTTCTGAATATGATGGATTCAGAAAAGCCGACAGAGGCATCTAGCCATTCCTGCTGTTTTGCATCCCCGTACTGCAACACGGCCTTTTTTAAAACAAGGGCCGCCCCGGTCAGGTTTTCGCAAGTAATCACAGTAAGTGCCTGGCTCTTATTTTCCGCCCCCCTTTTAGCCAGTGCCGGTGCAAGAGAACGGGCAAGCGCTTCGAGGTTGTTGCCAAAAACAGCCGTGAAGGCCAGTCCTGTTTTTACCAGTTCCCCCTGCCAGGCAGGATCATCGATGTGGTAAACACCGGCAAGCGGAACGGTGCAGTTTTTGGCAGCATCGCCCAGCACTTCGATGTCGTACCGCTTAGCTTTTTTCAGCGCATCTACCAGCTGCTGGCTCTTATCGATCAAAACGATTTCATATCCGCCCAAAAAAGCCAGGTGGGCAGCAAAGCCGCGCCCGGTTTTACCTGCTCCAAATATGAGTGCGGTGTTGCTCATCTTTCATTCACCAGCACCGCTTTGACTGCCTCCCTGTTTTCAATTTTTTCATACGCCAGCTCCCACTCTGCGAGCGGATAAATATGGGTAACGATCTTTCTTACTTTTTCCTGGTTGCGTTCCAGGATGCCGAGGGTCTTTACCCAGGCATCATGAGAAGAAGTAGCGGAAAAAACCATGTCTACCACACTGAGAACAGCCTGGTTAAAAGCAAAGGGAATTTCTGGCTGTCCGGCCAGTCCGAGCGCAATAAACTTTCCCCCTTTCCGCAGCAGGTGGATGCCCTGGTTGATGGCCTGCGGATGGCCTGAGCAATCGATCACGCAATCTGCCCCCCATCCATCATTCAGCTCCCTGACCTTGCCGGGAACATCTTCATCCGGCAGCATAACCACCGTGGCGCCCAGCTCTTCGGCGAGCTGGTACCTGATCTTGTTTCTTTGCACGGAAGCCACGCAGATAATATTCTTCACCCCGAAATCGATCAGGCTGATCAGCGTAAACAACCCGATAGGCCCCATGCCGTAAATCACCGTGAACTCGTCTTTCTGCATCCTGCCCCGTTCCAGGCAGCCGTATACGCAAATGGCAAACGGTTCAGCCAGGGAAGCTACGACAGGGGAAAGTGATGGCGGGATCTTGTGCACACAATATTCAGGCTGGATGGTATACTCCGTATACACACCTTGCGAGAACCAGCCCGGTGAGCGTTTGTGCGGACACAGTTCATAATGGCCTGTCAAGCACACTTTGCATTTCATGCAGGCGTCTTTGGCGTTTTCGCAGACCACGCGGTCGCCGGGCCGTATATTGCGCACGCCTGGGCCTACTTCCACCACCGTACCGGTATACTCGTGGCCAACCGTGTTTCCATCAGGCATTTGCATGGTTCCATGCAGCACGTGCAGATCAGAGGTACAAATGCCGATGGCATCGATCCTGATCTTTACATCGGTCTCTTTTTCGATCTCAGGTACCGGCTCATCTACCAGCTTAAAGTAAACATCCGTTCCCGTGTACTTTTTTACAGCTTTCATGTTTGTTGTTTTTATAAGCACCCATTCTACTACCAGATTGTTCCCATCTTCCATGCATCTACCTGCACGGCATTGGCCCTTCCGTTGCGGGCAAATAATTGAACGCGGTACCCATCTGTACCTGCAGGCTTGAGGTCTTCTGTGAGCACCACTTTTTTGTTGGCGTAAATTTCAAGCAATCTACCGTCTATGAACAACCGGAGTTCCAGGTTTTCGTTCCGGTCCAACGGCAAGGGCACGGAGGTACCATTGTAACACAAGGATTTTTTTGACACATCATAGAAGATCCTTGTTTCTTCCTGTACTCCCAGCAGCTCTACCCCGAAGTTCTTTGATGTACCGGGTTTGATAACTGCCTTGATCTCCAGCTGCAGGCCCTGCACACCTTCCAGGATAGAAGAGCTGTCTGCCGTCAGGTTGACCGCTGAAAAACCCTTGTGCTCTTTCCGCAAGGCGTTCAGCTCTTCGGCCGGCTCAAAATTCAGTGCGCCTTCGGCATCCAGCGTAACCACCCGGGGCAGCGTTTGCGCGCCCGACCAGCCTGCTTTGATCAGTTCCTGCACATCGTTGCGCGCCTTCCACCAGCCGCCCATCCAGCCCCACATGATGCGGCGCCCCTTGTTGTCCAGCGCAAACTCCGGCACATAGATGCCCCCGTTCTTTACCAGCAGGGTATCTTCGCCCCAGTCCAGCCGGGTCCGGCTTTCCGGGATAAAGCGTTGGCGCTCGTACCTGCCCACCAGGCAGGTTGTTTTGTCTGAGAACACCAGCACCCATTTGCTGCCCAGTTTGAAAAAGGCCGGGCATTCACAAAACTCGGCATCGCCCAGCAGATCAAACTGGGAGCTGTCGGCCCGGTACAAGGGATGAAGGTATTGCCAATTAACCAGATCGGTTGATTTATACAGCGGGATCACCGGGCCTTTGCCTGCTGCGAGTCCCGAGCCGATGATCATATACCAGCTGTTGCCTTCTTTCCAGACCCAGGGATCGCGCATTTGTCCTGAGATTCCCAAGCCCGGAGGCGGCCCTTTTACAACCGGATTGCCCGTGTACCTGGTGAAGCTGGCCAGGTCCTTGTCCTTGCTCGTGGCCATCCAGATGTCTATGTTGTTGATGGTATACAGGATGGTACCCGTTCCCCCATCGTCCACCACCATGCCTGAAAAAACATGCGGATCACCGGGGCGCCCGTGTTGCTCCGGGTTCAGGGCAATGGGCATGTGTTTCCAGTGCACCAGGTCGGTGCTCATGGCATGGCCCCAGGTTCTGCGGGGCCTTTGTCCGGGCTGGAGCCCGATGCGGCCGTAGGGATTGTCGCGCACATAGGAGAACTGGTAAAACAGGTGATAGGCCCCATTGAAATAAACCGGGTGCGGATCGTTCATCCACCCATACGGCGGGGCCACATGATAAAGCGGATAAAACGGATCGGTCACCTTCCAGGTTGTGTCCTGCGTGGAGGCATTGCCGTTGGTTGTCTGGGATTGCAGGGCGCCGGGCAGCGCAGCAACTGCCAGCATCCATACAAAAATTTTCCTGAACCTATTTTTCATTTGGTTGATCTTTAGGTGAAAGTGGAGGGTTGTGTCTAGTATCCGGCATTCTGCTTCAACAGGCCATTGCTCAGCGTGATCTGGTTCTGGGGAATGGGCAGGTACTCATCCCGTCCGACCGTAAAATTGGCTGACGCGATGTTGACGTACTTTGATTTTTCCTGCGCGAAATAAGTGTTGGTAAACGGACCGGCGATGCCCCAGCGTACGAGGTCGAAGAAATGGCAGTCTTCCAGGGCAAACTCCAGGCGTCTTTCAAAACGCAGGGCCTTGCGGGCGAAATCCTGCGTCCAGGTGCAGTTCACGCCGTCTATGTAATTGTTGATCCTGTAATTGGAAATTGCTTTTCCGTTGGCGTATTTAAGCAAACCGGTACTGCTGGCGGCCCGGGTCCTGATCTGGTTGATCAGCGGCAAGGCCAGGTTTTGTTTGCCCTGCTCAATATAAGCTTCTGCCAGCCAGAGCAGCACATCATCATACCGCAGGATCGTGATATTGGTCGCGCTGCCAAAATAAGCCCCGTATTTTTTAAAGCAGGAACAGGTGTACTGCGCATTGTTTTTCATGCCGGTGTACTGTCCGTATACTTCGGGTACCCGCTGCCAGTTTTTCTGTGCGATAAACGTGGGCATATACTTGTACGGATGGGTTGGAACGCCCACTGTATGATCGAGGCGGGGATCAACGCCATTGGTCTGAAAATCGGCCGAATCTTTCATGTCTGCATTGTTCCAGCTGTCGATCTGCGGAATGCCGTTGGCGTCGGTTTTAAACGCATTCACCAGGTTTTGCGAAGGCGCGTGGAAGGAACAGCAGCCATACGGTGAAGCCATGTTATAAGTACCGCTATGGGCCTTGTCGATGCGGCCATCGGTGGTGCCGTCGTTGATCGAATACTGGATGGCAAAGATGGATTCTCCGTTGTTCTCAGAATAAGGATACAGGAAGTTGAACGCAAAATCGCTGACCAGTCCGTTGGTACCGGCGCTGATGATGTTGTTGCACAGGGTAACTACATTGTTGAGGCGGTTCTGGTTGATGCTGGTTACCTGGTTTTTTTCATCCTGTTCGTAGGCTTCATACAGGTTTACCTTGGCCAGGTAAGCCATGGCAGCCACTTTGGTGGCACGGCCCACTTCTTTTTGCGTGAGCGGCAGGTTGTCGACCCCGTACTGGAAATCAGCCGCGATCGCATCCCAGAGCTGGATATTGGTGAGGCTCCGGTTGCTTAAAAGGGCGGGGTTCTGCGTGGTATCGCTTACATAAGGAATGTACTTGAACATCTCCTTCAGAATGAAATGGAGATGGCCGCGCAAGAAACGCATTTCGGCTATGCGTTGGGTTTTGAGCGGGTAGTCTGCATCAGAAAGGGCCTTTAATTTTTTGATGGCGATATTGGCCCTGCCGATCCCTTCATAAATGGCGATGTAGGTATTATCAACCTGCACAATATCGGTTGTTACGATATTGAATTTTTCAAAGCGGTCGTACCAGGGCGAGTCACCCGTGCCCCCGCCGCCTTTGTAGGCGTCGCCGCCCCGCAGGCTGGCCCAGGCCCACATGCCGGTAAACTGAAAATGCCGGTCGTCGTTGCCGATGGCGGAATAGGCAGCCGTGCACAGTTGATCAACAGTGGCAGGGGTATTCAGCTGTTCATCGCTGACGATGCCTTTGGGTGTATAGTCCAGAAATTTTTTGCAGGAGAGAGTACCCATCAGCAACCCGGTTACCAGGATCAGTAGCATGCTCTTTTTCATACAAGCTTTTTTACGGATTTTAGAATGTTAAGTTTAAGCCCAGGGTGAAGGTGACCGGTTTGGGATAAAGGCTGCCCGGATCTTCGGGGTCACGGGCCGTAAATGCACCCACCCCGCTTTTCCGGAATATCAGCAAGCTGTTCTCTGCCAGCCCGTATACCCGCAGCTGCTGGATCCTTATCTTGCTGAGCGTTTCCCGGGGCAGCGTATAACCGATCTGTGCGGAGCGCAGCTTGAAGTAATCACCGCTTTCCACGAAGTAGCTCGAGAAGCGCGACAGCTCACTGTTTGCATCTACCAGCGTCAGCATCGGAATGGCAGAGCTGGGGTTTTGCGGGGTCCATGCATTCAGGACGCGCGTGCCCATGTTCATGCCGCTGGCGATAAAATCGGTCGAGCCTTTGATGCCGTTGTTGACCTTTCTGCCATACACACCATTCCCAAAAAGCGATACATCAAAATTTTTGTAGGCCAGCTGGATGTTGATGCCATAATCACCCTTGGGCAATTGGTCGCCGAGCCAGGTCTGGTCCAGCTGATCAATTACCTTGTCACCATTCAGGTCAGCATAGCGGATCCTTCCGATGCCTTTGCCGGGTTGGGTGGCGGCCGCGTCTACTTCGGCCTTTGACTGGAAAATTCCCTGCACCACATACCCGAACAGTTCGAGCGGCGAATGACCTAAAATGGTCTGTTCGGTATTGCCCGGATAAGCGCGTACAACCGAAGCCGGCAGTTCGGTTACCTTGTTGTGAAACGATCCCAGGTTCACGCCTACGCTATAGGTAAGGTCGCCTGCATGATCGCGGTAGCCGGCGGTGATTTCAAATCCTTTGTTCTTTACGGTTGCGCCGTTTTGCCATTGGCTTCCGCCTTCACCGATGGTGGCTACATAGGGCGGTCTGATCAGGATATTGGAAGTGGTGCGGCTGAAATAATCAAATGAACCATAGATCCTTTCCTGGAGCAGGCCAAAGTCGATGCCTGCATTGACCTCTTCGGTGGTTTCCCATTTGAGGTTGGGATTGGCCAGCTGAACACGGGCATAACCGGAAGGCAGGGTACCGCCATTGGCACCGGTAATATCGTATGCCGTACCCGTGGTTCTGGTGCCGGTGTTAACGCCGTAGTTGGTCATGTATTCGCCAAAACGGGAATCGTCCCCGATCTCCTGGTTGCCTACGCGGCCCCATCCGCCGCGAAGTTTAAGATTGGAGATAAAAGACACGTCGCGCAGGAACGATTCGTTGTTGACGCGCCAGCCGGCAGACAGGGAAGGAAAGGTGCCGTATACGTTGTTGGTACCAAAGCGGGAAGAGCCGTCGCGGCGCAGGGTCACGGCCAGCAGGTATTTGTCGGCGTAGTTGTAATTGATCTTTCCGAAATAGGATAGCAGCTGGTTACCGGTTTCAGTACCGGATACGGTCTGGTTGCCGGTTCCGGCGCTGAGCTGGTAGTAGTTCAGGTCTTCCAGCGCAAAGCCTTCTTTGTAACCGCTCAGGGTTTTGTACCCATTTTTAATGGCTTCCATGCCCACCAAGAAGCTGGTGCTGTGCTTGCCAAACCGGAGGTCGTAATTGGCGGTGTTGGACCAGGTCCAGTTGAGGCGGTGGCTTTGATCAACCCGCATGTAGTTGATGGTGCGGCCGATAAAGCCTTCCTGGAAGGCCGGGAAGCGGGCGATGTTATAGCCACCGATATAGTCTATGCCGAAATTGGAACGGATCACGAGGTGCTCAACAGGTTTCAATTCCGCATATACATTGCCGAAAGTATTGTAGTTCCTGTTGAAATTGTCTTTGTACATGGTAAGCATGTGGAGCGGATTGTTCCTGTCGGAGAAGCCGGCGCCGATGGGCCCTGCGAAGCTGCCGTCTGTTCTGTATACCGGCAGGATGGGTTGTAAGAACCTCGCCAGGTTGATCATGTCTGAGCCGCCGAGGTCAGTGGGCATGGGCATATCGCGGTCGAGCGAGAGCTGGAGGTTTTCACCCACTTTCAGTACGTTCTTGATCACGTCAAACGCTGTATTCACGCGGACCGAGTAGCGCTGGTACTGGGAAAAGCGAACAATGCCCTGGTTGTTGAGATAGTTAAATCCAAACAGCATGGTAGAGCGGTCGGTACCGTTGGAGATGCTGAGATCGGTATTGGCGATAGAGCCGTTGTGAAACACCACATCCTGCCAGTCCGTATTGGCGGAAGGCGTGAGGCTGGAAGGACTGCCGCCGATCCATTTTACCGGGAGCACGGAGTCGAGGACGGGTACACCGTTGGCACCGGTGTGCGATACAAAACTATAGAGTGCCTGGTGAGCCGTTACGGGCGTGTTGTCGTTGATGCTGGCCTGCCAGAGTGCCCGTCCGCGCTGGACAGTATTTAACACGGGCAGCTTCTGGGTAAACACCTGGGAGGTGTAAGAAGTATTGAGTTTGACCTGCATCTTTGCGCTGCCCCGTTTGGTGGTTACAATGATCACCCCGTTGGAGGCCCTGGCCCCATAGATAGAAGCAGCGGTCGCATCCTTGAGCACCTGGATCGATTCGATCATGCTGGGATCGATGCCTCTGAATTGTTGCTGGTTGATGGTAGGCACACCATCGATGATAAAGAGGGGATTGGTATTTCCCAATGTATTTAATCCGCGGATCAGGAAGCGGTTCTGTCCGCCGTTGGGGCGGCCGTCTGTTTCAATGAACACACCGGGTACGCGGCCCTGCAGGGCCGAGATGGTGCTGGAGCTGGGCAGGTCATTGATGGCAGCAGGGTTCACGATCGATACGGCACCCGTCAGATCTGCTTTTCGTTGGGCGGTGTAGCCGGTAACGACCACCTTTTCCAGTCCGCCGCTTTCCGGTTCCATCGCCAGGTCGACAACAGATTTATTGGCTACGGGCACTTCCTGCGCGTTGAATCCTACATGAGAAAACACCAGGATGCCACCTGCGGGAACGGCGATAGCGTAGGTTCCGTTTTCGCTGGTGGACGTACCGGTGCTGGTTCCCTTTACGGCAACGCTTACGCCTGCCAGTGGTTTTCCGTCGCCGGTAATGGTACCGGTAATTGTTCTTTGCTGGGAAAAGCCAGATAAGGACATCAACAGGAGGGGCAGCAGAACTTGCAATGTTCTCATAATGGAAGGTATGTATGGTTAAAAAATTATCCTTGCAGGCCGGAGCAAATGGGATCAGGCCTGGCTTCTGCTATCGCTGGAGCTCATATGGCAAATGCTTGTCTGAGAACGTTCAATCGTTGGTTCCAGTGCATTGAGCAATGACGCGCTGGCTGCTTTTATTTCCTGTTGAAGATGGAGTAAATCCTATCCAAATATAACTATTTAAACGATTGAGCAAAATTTTTCCAGAAAACATTTTTTGTCTCTGGCGGTCCCGCACAGCCGATAAACTGCGGGAATAATCAGGCTGGTTTTATTTACAAAGCGGTGTTTTTCTGGTCCACTCTTTCCGCCAGTTCTTCATTGTCGATGCCTTCCGGAATAAAGAAAAGAATGACCGGTACAACAAAACAGGCGTATGCCAGAAACACATGCACAAACGCCAATGGGATGGATACCAGATAAACAAGGGTGGCAACAATGGTTTTGGTACTGGCCTTTATGGAAGCCCTGAAGATCTGCACGGTCAACTCCCTGTTCTTGTCGCGGTGCACCAGTTTTTTTCGCAGGCTGTGCCGCCGCATCAGGGCAAACGATACGGTGGTCAACAACATATTCAATCCGTAGATGGCCGGCGAAATAGAAAGAAAGGGGTTCTCTCCTACTATGCGGGTCGCAAACGGAATCAGGCTCATAAAAAAAAGAAATAAAAAGTTCGTCCACAGCAAGTATTCGTCTGCCTTTTCCAGCAAGTGAAACATATGGTGGTGATTGGTCCAGAGAATGGCCACCATGATAAAGCTGAAAGCATATATGATAAAGTAAGGAAGCAGGTGATGGAGGTTTGCAAGCACATCTCTTGCCGTGATCTTCTCATTGTACTCCGGCACTTTAAACTCCAGCACCATGATCGTAATAATGATTGCGATCACACCGTCGCTCAGGGTCTCTATTCTTGTTGTACCGATCTTCATATTTGAATTTTTTAAAAGTTCTCGGCTGCTTGTTTCTATCTTACTCATTCAAACTTTCCGCCAGCTCTTGTTTTAAAGATCGATCCGCCTGCTGGAATTGCACAAGCAGGTAAACAGAACTGGCACCTGAATTGAATAACTCCTGTGTTGCCTTTAAGGGCAACAAGCAAATTGCCATACAAAAATGATTACGCATTAAAAACTATAATATGAAAAAGAAACAGGATAATTTCGCGCCCCGGATTGCCGGGACAAAGATCGGACAGGCTGCTGCAGGGCGGATTGCTGTCGGTTCAGTGGCTGTTGGTGCCTTTGCCCTGGGAGCGCTGGCAGTTGGTGCACTGGCTATCGGAGCCCTGGCTATCGGCAAATTGCAAATAGGCCAGGGATATATACGCAAACTGCATATCGGGGAACTGGAAGTAGATCACCTGATAACCAGAAACCAGCCGGGTGCAGGTTCCGGCAGCATACCCGATGACATTCACAGTACATAAAAAAATTCCTGAATAAACGTTGTTTCAGCATGAAAAAACCATTACTCGTCTGGTTGCTTGGCAACCTTGTAAGCATCGCAGTTTTTGCACAAGTAGAGAGAGAGCCGCCGACGCTGGAAGATGAACCGCTTATCAAGTTAAAAAGCAACCGCTTGTATGGCAAACTGGTTGACAGCAGAACACAAAAAGGCGTGGATGCGGCTTCTGTACAGGTTTATGCCCTGAGAAAGGACAGCCTGATCACCGGCATGCTCACAAAGGCAAACGGCGATTTCAGTTTCCGCAACCTGCCCGCGGCAGACAGCGTGCGGCTCGTGATCTCGGCCATTGGGTTCACCTCCAAAGACCAGCTGGTTTCCCTGCTGCCGGCCGGCACCAAAAACAACGGGGATCAGCCACTTGAGAAAGATATGGGAAACATCGTCCTGCAGCCAGACGCCCAGGCACTGGAGACTGTAACCGTAACAGCCCGCAAACCGGCGCTGGAAATGGGCATCGACCGGAAGATATTTCATGCCGAGAATAGCCTGACCGCTGCAGGCGGTACTGCTACCGATCTGCTTAAAAATATTCCGTCCGTAAACGTGGATGTAAACGGGAATGTGCAGCTGCGGAACAATACGCCGCAGTTATTTGTAGATGGCCGCCCCACCATTCTCACACTGGATCAGATACCGGCCGATGATATAGACCGGGTTGAGCTGATCACCAACCCTTCGGCAAAATACGATGCATCCGGCGGCGGGGGCATTATCAATGTAGTGCTGAAGAAAAACCGGCGGGCCGGATTCAATGGCATCGCCACCATCGGAGGCGGTTCGCCCAAGGTGGGGAACGGAAACCTAAGCCTGAACATCCGGCAGGAAAAATTCAACCTGTTTGGAAGTGCTAACTACAACCAATCAGGCGGAAGACCCAGGGGCAAAACCCTGCGGGAAAATAAAAAGGGCGGTATTACAGACAATTACTTCAACCAATATTCAACAGGCGACCTGATGCGCCACAACCGCTCCTTCCGGTTTGGCATGGACTATTTCTTGGACAACCGCAACACCCTTTCTGCTTCGCAGAATATAACAGGAGGCAATTCAAGCAGGGCAGAAGAACAGCAACAGGAATACCTCAACAGCAGCAGGGTATTGCAACGGTCCGGCAAACGCACATCCGATGCGGATTCCCGGTACAAACGGTATAGTACCCAGGTAGACTTCACCCATAAATTTCCGCAGCCAGGCAAAGAGCTCACGGCCAATTTCAATTACAACTGGGGCAACGGAACAAACAACTACAGCATCCTTAATTCCTACTTCCTGCCTGATAACACACCGGTTGACAAGCCTGCCCGGGTAGTGAACTATGGCGACGACAACAGCCAGCAGATGACGTTCAAAGTAGATTTTGAAAATCCTATCAGCGAGCATGCCAAGCTGGAAACAGGTATGCGCTCCTTTATCAACCGGCAGCACAGCATTCTTTCTGCTTATTCCGTGAACAACGGTGCGCAAACAAAACTGCCGCTGAGCAATAACTACAAGTACACGCAGCTCATCAATGCATTTTATGTGACCTACTCCAACAAATGGAAGGGCATTGGCTACCAGGCAGGGCTCCGTGCCGAACATTCCCGCTTTGATGGTACACTGGTAGACAGCGCAAAAAAATTCGGGTATGAGTATCCGGGTAAGCTGAACCAGTTTTTTGATGCGGTATTTCCCAGCCTGTTCCTCACCAAACAAGCCGGCGAGCATACTGAACTGCAGATAAATTATACACGCCGCATCGGGCGGCCTGATTTCTGGGAGCTCAATCCCTTTATCGACATCAGCGACCCGGTGAACCTGCGGCAGGGCAATCCCCTGCTGCGTCCGGAGTTTATCAATTCCTTCGAGTTCAATATCAACCAGCGGACCAACAAGGGAAACCTGCTTGCCATTTTCTATCTTCACAACAACCCGCGCGATATTACCCGTTTCAGCGATACCATCAGCGCCGCACAATACCAGCAGCTGAACAATGCAGCCATTGATCCCAATGCCATCCTGAACACGTATATCAATGCGCAAACCACCAACCGGTTCGGGGCTGAATTTATCCTGCAGCACAAGGCAGGAAAGAATTTCGACCTTACGCCTTCCGTCACCATGCAATACCGGAAAGTACAAACAGGCGCAGACAAGCTCAGCATCAGCAACAAGGGACTTAATTGGGGCGCCAAGCTTGTCACCAGCTATAAAATCGTGACCCGGCATCCAACGCTGTTCAACAATTTCTCTGTCCAGTTTTTCGGTGAGTACCAGTCGCGCCAGGTCATTCCCCAGGGCTACCAGTCTGCCCGCTTCAATGCCGACCTGGCTTTGCGCAAGGAATTTATGAAGAACCGGAAAGCGGCGGTTACGTTCAGCATCAACGACCTGTTCAATACCAACCGCTTTGGCACCATCTACGATACACCCGCATTTTACCAGGACGGCTACAGCCGCCGCAACGTCAGAAACTTCCGCCTGAACTTTACATACAAGTTCGGCAAGTCAGACTTTTACCTGTTTAAAAAGCGGGAACCCAAGACGGAAGAAGAAAGTTAGTTACCATCCCTCTATGGGGTAAAACATACCCTTATCTTTTCAGATGAGGAATAGTTTTCTCTCAACATAAAACAAGAGAGGCTGGATCTTTATCCAGCCTCTCTTGTTTTATAGTGGCTTATGTCATTGTTGATTTGAGAAGATGAGATGGAGTGTAACTTTTTTACATCATCGGTTTAGATCCTGTTTTGTGCAATGGCAAGGCCGCTTGTGTGGACGCTTACATTAAACACGGCAGGTCTTTAACCCACCCCTGCCATCTGCACCCACTGAAAACAACTCCGCCCACCGGTCCTCCCCCATGGCATTAAATTTAAAGCAATCTCAAAGCAGGCTACACAAACCAACACCCTCTCTTATTGATCATCTTTCTTTAAACAATTTATCGTGCAACAGAGAGACCTACACGAACAATCCGCCGGTGCGGATCAGGATCAAGGCGGCAGTACGCGCCGGGAATTTTTGCTTCAGATCGGGGCAGCCGGAACAGGCATGGCCCTCAGCTCTACCATCCAGGCTTCTACCGTTACAAAGATCCAGCGGATGCTGCAGCTGCCCGAAGCCAGCAATGTGGATGTAAGCATTGTCGTAAACGGGAAGAAGAAAACGCTGAACATCGACACGCGCGTAACCCTGCTGGATGCATTGCGGGAAAACCTTCAACTGACCGGCACAAAAAAAGGCTGCGACAGGGGACAATGCGGCGCCTGCACCGTGCTGGTGAACGGGCGGCGGGTCAATGCCTGCCTGACCCTTGCAGCCATGTGCAACAACAAGGAAGTGACCACCATTGAAGGGTTGGCCAATGGCGACAAGCTCCATCCCATGCAGGAGGCTTTTATCAAACACGATGCGTTTCAGTGCGGCTATTGTACACCAGGACAAATCTGCTCTGCCGTTGGTTTGATCCGCGAAGGACATGCAAAAACAGAAGAAGCCATCCGCGAGGAAATGAGCGGCAATATCTGCCGCTGCGGTGCTTACAGAAATATTGTGAACGCAGTAAAAGAAGTGGCCAAAGTTTAACCGGGCCTCCAAATCGTTATGCATCCATTCCTACTTACGCAAGCGCAGAACAACCAGTCAGCCGTAAAGGCACTGGCTGCCAACAACAAATCCAAGCTGATAGCAGGCGGAACCAACCTGGTTGACCTGATGAAAATGTATGTGGAAAGCCCGGAAGAACTGATCGACATCAACGCGCTTGAATTAAAAAAGATAGAACCCGTAAAAGGCGGAGGCATCAGGATCGGTGCGCTTGCCAGCAACACGGATGCGGCCTATCATCCGGCTGTGATGAAGCAGTATCCGGTCTTGTCACAGGCCCTGCTGTCGGGCGCTTCTGCCCAGTTAAGAAACATGGCTACCGTTGGCGGCAACCTGATGCAGCGCACGCGGTGCCCTTATTTTTTTAACGACAGTTTTCCCTGCAACAAGCGGGTCCCTGGCTCGGGCTGCTCCGCCATCCCGGGTTATAACCGGATGCATGCAGTGCTGGGCACAAGCGACAAGTGCATCGCCACACATCCCTCTGATATGTGTGTGGCCCTGGCAGCGCTGGATGCCCTGGTAAAGGTTCAGGGCCCTGCAGGCGAGCGCACGATTCCCATCCGTGAATTTCATGTGCTGCCCGGCGACACACCGCACATTGAAACCCGGCTGCAGCATGATGAGCTGATCACCGCCGTGGAAATTCCTTTGCTCCCGTTTGCCACACACTCGCATTATCTCAAAGTCCGCGACCGGGCCTCTTATGAGTTTGCCCTTGCTTCGGCAGCCGTAGCCCTGGATGTAAGCGGGAATACCATCCGCGCAGCAAGGATTGCCCTGGGCGGCGTAGGAACCAAACCCTGGCGCGCCGAAGAAGCAGAAAAAGTGCTCACCGGTGCTCCCAATACCACCCCCACTTACCAGCTCGCTGCAACAGCGGCGCTGAAGGAAGCAAAGGGATACAAGTACAATACATTTAAAATTGAACTGGCCAAACGCACGCTTGTCCGTGCGCTGGCTACTGCAGGAGGCATATCATGAATGAACTAACAGGAAAGCCGGTAGACCGGGTAGACGGAAAATTAAAAGTTACCGGCGCCGCCAAATATTCGGCCGAGTTTGACCTGAAAAACCTTGCGCATGGCGCAATCGTCCAAAGCACCATTGCAAGAGGGCGGATCAGCCTGATCGATACAAAAACGGCCGAAGCACAGCCGGGCGTACTGGCCGTGATGACCTATAAAAATTCCATGAGCCTTCACCAGCTGAGTGCGGAAGGTGGCGGCAGTCCGGGTTCGGGAAAGCTGGGCGAAAAAGACCTGTTGCCGCTGCAGAACGAGCGCATCTTTTACGACGGTCAGCACATCGCAGTTGTGATAGCAGAAACATTTGAACAGGCAGAGCATGCTGCCCACCTGGTAAGGGTTGAATACCAGGTGGAAGAGCCTGCCCTGGAAATAGAACAGCAAAAAGAAAAGGCTTACAAACCGGAAAAAGGCCTGGGTGGCACCGAGGTTCAGGTAAGCCGGGGTGATATAGTCAAAGGGTTTGCAGATGCCGCCACCAAGATAGGGGAAACCTATAGCACGCCCGTGTACCACCACAACCCTATGGAGCCGCATGCCACCATTGCCGAATGGAACGGCGACCAGCTTACCATCTACGATGCCACGCAATCGGTTATAGGCAGCAGGAATGCCATTGCACAGATGCTGGGCATGCTTCCAGATAAGGTCCGGCTTATCTCCTATTTTCTGGGAGGCGGATTTGGCTGCAAGGGATTTACCTGGGCGCATTCCGTTCTGGCGCCTATGGCAGCCAGGCAGGTAGGCCGTCCGGTAAAAATTGTTCTCAACAGAATGCAGATGTTTACTTCCAACGGACGCCGCAGCCGCACCATTCAGCACGTTGAGCTGGGCTCCGGAAAGGAGGGAAAACTAACGGCCATCCTGCATGCCAGCCAGGTAGAAACCTCTTTTGTAGACGAATTTATTGAACCGGCCGGCACCGCTACGAAGCTGCTGTACGAAAGCCCGAACGTAGACGTATCGCACAGCATCGTGCGGCTCAACAAGGGCACGCCTTGTCCTACGCGCGCACCCGGCGAAGCACCGGGCACCTATGCGTTTGAAGTGGCGCTCGATGAGCTGGCCGTTAAACTCAACATGGACCCGGTTCAGCTGAGACTGGCCAACTATGCAGAAAAAAACCCGCACGACGGACATGCGTGGTCATCAAAATACCTGCGGGAGTGCTACCAGCGCGGGGCCCAGGCCATTGGCTGGTCGCAACGCAACCCGGTACCCGGCGCCGTAAAGCAGGGACGTTACCTGGTCGGGTACGGAATGGCAACGGCAGTTTATCCCGGCAACCGGGCTGCAGCTGCGGCCAAGCTGCGCCTGTACCCGGATGGAAGAGCCGTGGCAGCGTGTTGCACGCAGGACATTGGTACGGGCACTTACACCATCCTGGCACAGATCGCGGCAGATGCGCTGGGATTGCCTATTCAGCAGATAGAAGTAAAACTGGGCGATACAAAGCTTCCCAAAGGCCCCAATTCCGGCGGCTCACAAACCGCAGCCAGTGCAGGTCCGGCCGTACAGGAAGCGGCCCTGGATGCAAAAAGCAAGCTGATCAAAAAAGCCCTCGCCGATAAAAAGTCTGCGCTGTTTGGCCAGCCCGAAGCGGCCATCCTTGTTGAGAACGGACGCTTGTTTGTACAAAACGATCCCGGTAAGGCAGATACATATACAGACATCCTGAAAAGAGCCGGCCTGCCCATGATGGAAGGAAGTGCCGACATCAATGTATCTACCCGGGAAACGCAAGGCCAGGAGGCCAATCCGGCTTCAAAAGGCAGCGGAGGCGGTGGTGAAGAAGGCAAGGAACAGGAAGGCAAGGCAGATTCCAATCCGTTTGTAAAGCAGGATGAAGAGGTGGACCGGAAAAAATATTCTTTCCAGTCGTTTGGTGCGCAGTTTGTCCGCGTGCTGGTAGATGCAGATTTGGGAACTGTACGGGTTGATAAGGTAGCCAGCGTGATGGACATCGGCAAAGTGCTTAACCTGAAGACGGCCGAAAACCAGGTCATGGGAGGCGCGATCTTTGGCATTGGCATGGCCCTGATGGAACAAACCGTGTACGACCCCAACAACGGACGCGTAGTGACCCGCGACCTGGCAGATTACCTGGTTCCTGTAAATGCAGACATGCCCAGCTTTACTGTAGAATTTATCAACAAGCCCGATCCCTTTATCAGTCCGATCGGGGCAAGAGGTGTAGGTGAGATCGGAATAACAGGCATTGCGGCCGCCATCGCCAACGCCGTTTACAATGCCACCGGTAAACGCATCCGGGAACTGCCGATAACACCCGATAAGCTGTTGTAAACTTCCTTTTCTTTTCTGTACGGATGCCGGGGAAAAATGTATGTTTGTACTGTTATGACAGCTACAGATACGCAAAAGCCCCTGGTCTTGTTCGTTGAAGATGATGAAGACGACCAGGAATTTATTGCGCTCGCTTTTGACAGGATCAAGCCCAACCCCCGTTTTCACATTACGAGCAATGGGCGGGAGGCGCTGCAATACCTGTCCGGCCTCCCTGCTAACAAACTTCCCTGTTTGATCGTGCTTGATTTAAACATGCCTGTCCTGAATGGCGTGGAAACACTGGAAGCCCTGAAAAGCCACAAACAGTGGGATCATATTCCCCGGGTTGTTTTAACCACCTCCAATTCACCCCGCGACAAAGACAGGTGCCTTTTGAACGGGGCAACTGATTATCTGGTCAAGCCTAACAATATGATGGAACTGATCAAAACCATCAGAACCATGCTCCATCACTGCGACTGATAACTTCAACAACTAAAACCGCAGCAGCAGGCCTGTGCTGGGTGTAAGCACTGTTCTGTTGAAATCCTTTCCGTAAGCAAAATTGCAATTGATGGTCCAGGTAACGGAAGCCAGGTTGAAATTGAGCCCTACGGTACTGGAATAGTATTTCAGGAATTTGGCATTGAACCGGATTCCGTCAGTAGAAGCCAGCAACTGTTCATTGAAGTTCTGCTGCCCGACCCCGGTGCTGATGCGGAGCACTTCAGCAATGATGACGCCTGCTTCCAGCTGGTAGAAATTGTTGGAAGTACTTTGATTCAGCGCCAGGGTTGTATACCGCTGATCGGCCAGCAGGCGGGACAAGGTTTTTTTGTTGTTAAAGCCATAGTTGCCAAATGCAGTGAGCATGGTTCTGCGTCCGCCTTTGTCGCGGGCAACCGTAATGCCCAGCAAGCCGTTGAGTTGCCAGTTCACCCGGTCATCTTCAAACTTATCAAAATTGCGGCTGCTTTGTCCGTAGTAATAGGTAGCGGAAGCACCGATAGACAGGGCCAGTCCGCTGTTGCGGTTTTTGCCTTTGTCGTCATCAAATTCTTGCGACATAGCCACCTGGCCCACCAGCACCGCACAGAGAAAAGCAAGGAAAGTTTTTTTCATATTTGTAGGATTTTGATCAATTGATTATTTAACACCTGCGGCTATGCCCAGGTTGATGATAGCGGGTCCTGCACCAACATCGCCAAAGACGCGGAGCCGGTTGTTGAGGTTGTATTCCGTCCCGATCCGGGCAAGGATGCCCAGTCCTACCGCCCGCGCCCCTGAATTGATCAGCAGCACCTTGTCTGCCCGGTTTACAAAATTCACTTCCTGGTTTGTCCGGATATTGGCTGTGTTCAAACCCAGTCCCAGCAAGGCGTAAGGCTGAAAGGCAGAACTGGTATTCAGCAGGATATATTTTGCGTACACATGGATGGTAAAAACATTTTCCTTGATAGACACGGTACTTTGTGTGCTGTCATAATCATTGTATCCCTGTCCGGAGAATTTGTGTGAGCCAAAAGCCAGTTGCATCCCCAGTCTTACAGGCCCTTTGTACAGCGCATCGTAGGCAATGGTAACAACGGGAAAAGAAGCTGAAGAAGAATAATCATTGGCGTTTTTTACTTTGGAGAACCCGCGGATAAAACCAAGTCCCAGCTGTGCACTCCCGTTCCGCGACAGGAACGATCCTCTCCGATCATAATACCGTCCTCCGGGCGTATTGTAATCTATATACCCAGGTGGCCTGATCAAGGCCGGGTCAACGACCGGTGCCAGAATATCACGCACCTGGTTGCGGTAGCTGATGGCATACACTTCAAAGCGGGGAATGGTATAGATAGGTCCGTTGGGAATATCTGTGCGCTGGTACTTGATCAGCTCCAGTCCAACTTCTTTTACCAGTCCGTATATGATATCGCCGTTGCGTTTGATGATCACATCAAAATCGGCGCTGTAAACAATTTTGTATTTCACCACCGTATCCCTGATGGGGCTGATGGATGTATCAACCGGCTGCACGACCTGGGCGCAGGCGCGCTGGTAGGTACAGGTGGTGAGTGCTGCCAGTAAAAAGAAAGAGGTAAGAATCAGTTTCATCGTAGGTTGCCGGTATATAGTTAGTAATTGATATCTGTTAATACGCCATTGGCAAGGGTGATCTTCTGGGAAGTGTCTTTGATATTCTGGACGGTCATCCGGAATACCCCGGCTATCAGCCTTTCAGACTGGCCCTGCCGCTGGATTTGCAGAAAGGCGGTTGTATCGGTTTTCACCAGCTCATAGGCTGCGAGGCTGTTGCTGTTGAGATTAAAGATCTGCGCGCTGGCCAGTCCGCGCTGGACAGTATAGCTGTTGCGGTAAGTGCCAACAAGTTGGGCAGGATCTTCCACATCAAAAGCAAGTGTCAGCTGCAGGTTTTCGTTTTTGCTTGTTTCACCAAAAGCCTGCAGGGTAAGGCGGTTGTATATCTTACCGGTCTGTGCCTGGCCGGCAGGATAGGCCACTACTTTGGCAACATCTGTAAAGTAGTACTGGTTGGCCTTCCAGCTTGCAGTACCGTAGTTAAACTGAATGAGCGGATTGCGTTTAACCTCCACCGTAAGGTCCTGCGAACAGGCTGTCAATAAAAACAGAAAGACCGGGATTAACTTGTGCTTCATTGGTATGTTGCTCTTAAAGGTACAACTATTATGCCACCGGCCGGGCGCCCTCAATACCAACAGGTTACAACTATCGGAACCAGGGATCAAACTACGGAGGAGAATGCCAGTGTAACGAGTTTTCATCCACGCAAAGCCTTTCCGGCGGGAACGCACAACAGTTGTACATTTATTGCGGTTTCAAGCAGCTGAGCCGGAACTTATCACGCCATGGAAGAAAGAAAGCCCATATAAGGCGTAAGGCTCAGCGATGGGTAGAATGCAGCCCTGGCAGCGGCCACATCGGCTTTTGCTGCTTCCAGCTCCAACGCTGCCTGCCGGATGTCGGGCCGCCTGCCAAGCAACTGGAAAGGCACACCGGCTTCTGCCAGGGCAGGCAGCGGCATCGTAAAAAACAACGTATCCCTGGACACGGGCGCCGGGTATTTGCCCTGCAGGAGGCTGAGCTCGTTTTCTACTTCTGTTATCTGCTGCAGCGTTGAGCCCTCCAGTGCCCGGGTGTTCAGCAACTGCGCAGTAAACTGCTGCACGGCCAGTTCATTGGCACGGGCTGTTTGCTTGAGTACCCGGACGATCTGCAAGGCTGAATCCTGCAGACGGATATTGCTCTTTGTCATTGTTCTCATCAAAATAGAGGCGCTACAATCAGAATTGTGTATTTCATACAACCGGGCCTTCATCTAAAATCTCTATTGTTTTTCTATCACCCGGATACAAAGCCAGCCTGTTCGCGCGGACAGGCTCATTAGAATGCTATTAGAAATAAGGACCGGCGCGCTGCGAAGCCATGCGCGTGTCAATTCTACACGTATTCTTCCGGGAGAAGTTTTCTTTTTATGTAAGCAGATGGATCATGCCACCAGCTTCCTGGCAACTGTGCCGATGGTGAGTCCCTGCACAATGATGGAGAATAAAACAACCACATAGGTAATTGAAACAAAAGTTTCACTGAAGGCGCTCTTGGGAAGCGAAAGGGCCAGCGCGACCGAGATGCCGCCGCGGAGCCCGCCCCAGGTTAAAATCTGGATGGCATTCTTTTCAAATGGCTTGGCCCATTTCAGCAGGGCAATAGGAATGGCGACTGAAACAAACCTGGCCAGCAGCACAACCAGGATGGCAATGCCGCCCAGCCCGAACAGGGCCCGATTGAAGTGGATGATCAGCATTTCAAAACCGATGAGCAGGAACAAGATGGCGTTCAGCGCTTCATCTACCATTTCCCAGAATTTTTTCAGGTAATCCCTTGTGATATCACTCATGCCCTCTTCCATGCTTTTGTTGCCGGTAACAATGCCTGCAACCACCACAGCCAGCAGTCCGCTCACATGCAGGTAATCAGCCAGCAGGTACCCTCCCATAACAATGGCCAGGGTGATCAGCAGCTCTACGATGTAATTGTCTATTGAACGCAGCGCCCAAAAACCGATATAACCGATCAGGAGCCCGAATAAAACGCCGCCGCCGGCTTCTTTCAAAAAAAGCAACCCGATCTGGGGCACCGACACTTGCTGCGTACCGACACTGATAATTTCATAAATGGTAACGAATACCACCACGCCCACACCATCATTAAACAAGCTCTCACCGGTGATCTTCATCTCCAGCGTTTGCGGGATATTGGCTTGCTTCAGGATACCCAGTACGGCAATAGGATCTGTAGGAGAGATCAGGGCGCCAAAGAGCAGCCAGTAAATAAAATCGATCTGCAATCCGAACCAGCCGGTCACCAGGTACATCAGTCCGCCTACAACAAAGGTGGAAATCAGTACACCGATCGTGGAAAACAAAATAATGGCGGCGCTTTCCCTTCTGAGCAGGTGAATGTCGATGTGCATGGCCCCTGCAAACAGGAGAAAGCCCAGCATTACCTTCATCAAAGCCGTGCTGAAATCGATTGTGCTCACCAGCCTGGTTATCCCCAAAAAAACTTCCGGGTGTACAAATCCGATCAGGAAGATCAGCAGGGATATCAACAGCGAGATCAGCATGATACCGATCGTGGAAGGCAGTTTGATAAACCTGAAATTGATATAACCAAACAAAGCGGTTAATACAATGAGGATGGTAATAAGATTGTATGCAGGCAAAACAGAAGGGTTTGATCCGCCTGCAAGTTAGTCTTCCTGTAATTTCCATGCTTGTGCTGGCAAGGAATGCTTGTCAGGAAAGACCTGCTGAACTGTTTGAAGAAGGTTCAGCATAAAAAACAACTTATGCCATCAATTTCCCGAATCCTGTAACTGATACCCGGAGGGCGGCTTTGGTTTTGCACTGTTGAAGCTATCAGCAACGCCTTCACTGATCCAAGCCCGCGTTACGCATGCCGGATCAAAGGGCTGACAAAAGAGACAAATTATCGCTCACTAAAAAACATATACTATGCCAGGGTATCACACGTATAAAACATGCATCGACGCATGCCTCCGGTGTGCAGCGGTTTGCAATCACTGCGCCAGTTCCTGCACGCAGGAAAAAGATGTAAACATGATGGCCGGCTGTATCCGGCTGGATATGGAATGCGCCGCCCTCTGCTATGCGGCAGCACAGCTCATGAGCCTGGGCAGCTCAAAAGCGAAGGACCTCTGCCGCGTTTGTGCAGACATCTGTGAAGCCTGCGGCAACGAATGCGGCCAGCACGAAAACGAGCATTGCCAGGAATGTGCGCGGGCCTGCAGGGAATGTGCAGATGAATGCCGTAAAATGGCTTAAGCAGTATAAAGAGGCAGGGCGGCCTGTATTTTTTTGATGAGCAACATCGCGCAGGCAAAACCAGGCGCGTTGCGAAGGTCTTATCAAAGCCTGTTCAGCCTGCCGCCATCCACTTCAATCATGGCTCCCTGCACAAAGGCAGCATCGTCAGAAGCAAGAAAAGCAGATACGCCGGCAATGTCTTCCGGTTTGCCTACGCTGTCTTTGCTGACCTGTTCCAGTCCGGCTTTTATATTGGGATTGTCCCACAGCATGGGTGTATCGATGGCGCCGGGCAGGATCGCATTTACACGGATGCCTTTTTCTTTTCCTTCAATCGCCGACGAACGGGTAAGGGAGAGAACGGCCGCCTTGGCGGCTGCATAGGTCGTTACCATGGGCGTGGTTTCCCAGGCATGGATGCTGGAGATGTTGATGATGGCGCCGCCTCTTTTCATATTGAGAAAGGCATGCTTTGTAAAATAAAATGCGCCCATCAGGTCTACGTTCAGGATCCTGTTCCAGTCTTCCTGCGTATGCTCTTCCAATTTCTTAAAGATCATCAGTCCAGCATTGTTCACAATGATATCCACTGAACCGAAATGTTCTATGGCCCCTTTCACGGTGGCTTCCACTTCCTGTTCGTTGCTTACATCGCAGCGGCTCGGCCATACGTTGGGGATCTGGAGACTGTCTGCTGCTTTTTGCAGGTTGTCCGGGTTGATGTCAGCCAGTACGATGTTGGCCCCTTCACTGGCAAACCGCCTGGCGATCGCCAATCCGATGCCTCCTGCGCCACCGGTCACGATGGCTGTCTTGTTTTGAAATCTCATGGTTTACTTTTTATCTGCATTTAACAGGGTTGCAGTGCTTGTTTCATTTTTTTCCTGGGCGCTGGCCTGGTTGGCTTCCTTCGCCGATGCTGCGTCAGCCGGCATGTCTGTTATGTCGATGGGCACGCTCAGGCAAACACTTTCTGTGGGCAGAACTTCCCGCCAATCTTTGATCAGTTGCTTGTAGGCCTCGCCCACCGGGCGGATATTGCGGTCCAGGTCGTACAGGCCCACGGGGTTTACCCGGTTGTTTTCTTCCCGCAAGGCCGTATCCCAGTCGATCTGGTCAGTCAGCGAATACCAGGTAAACCCGACGATCGGAATACCATCATTTCTGACCCTGGCTACATTGGCCCATTCTTTCCACAGCCAGTAAACGGCTTCATCGCCGCGCGGCCCTTGTGCCAGGTTGGTTTCTGTATGCATCACGGGTAGTTTGTACCGGTCATAATATTGGCTGGTGATCACATGGTAGCCGAATATTTCACCGGAAGCATAGGTCTTGCCTTCGGCCGTTACGCGGTGTTCATTGGTGATGTAATAATCATTACCCATGATGCAGTTTCTTTTGAGGTGGTTGTCGAGAAAGAAATGATATTCATCGCGGGTCATTCCGTTGTCCATCAGGTACTCGTACATCTCCGATTCTACGCGCTTGCCATAATTCAGGTCAAGCGATAAAAATCTTCTTGCATTCATCAGCTCGGAAGGCCTGATGGCCTTCGGGTTTTCGGCATGAAAATACTCCGACGACTCGCTCTGGATAAAGATCGCATCGGGGCGCACTTCCAGTATCTTGTTCATGCCCAGGATATTGGCTTTTACGATGTTCTTCAGGGCTGTTACAAAAGAGCGGTCGGTGGTGAGCTGCTCGTTCCACCAGCCGTAATAGGCTGAGAACAGGGCGCAGATATACATCTCGTTGATGGGTGTATACAACTGGATCCAGGGATAGCGGTTGGCAAAGGCGCTGCAATACCGGGCAAAGAGTTCCGGGAAGTCGGGGTTTTGAAAATCGCCGATCCAGTCGGGCACACCAAAATGGCAAAGATCCAGGATCGGCCATATCCGCAGTTGCTGCATGTAACCCAGGGTGGTATCAGCAAAAGACCAGTCGAACCGGTCCGCACCTATAAATGTTTTGTAGAGAGGCGGGCCATAGCGCAGGAATTCAATGCCCAATTCTTTTACCAGGTCCAGGTCTTTTTTCCAATACTCGTAGTGCCTGCATTTTTCCAGCTGGTCTATTCGCTTGCGTCCTCCCCCTATGCGGGGAATGCTGTTCTCGATGCCGGTTGCAAACAGGAATTTGCGATACATAAGCCTTGTAAACACAAAGGACATACCATCTCCCCCATATTATGTGATCCAGATGTTAACGCCCGGAAGAAGGGGAAGAATTGTAAATCGTGGTTCAAACAATGGCAGCAAAGTACTACCTGGCATGTAAAATCAACCTCGGAATTTTTACTACCCCGCTGAATGTCAATGCACTTTCCGGAGGCTTTAACTATTTTTTACAAGTTGCGGCTTTCACACAATAACAGCCTAACTTTAGTATTCAACTATTTTCAGGTGTTATCAATCAAAAACTGCGGCAGAAACAGCAGCGTATCTCCCTGTTTTACACGGCAGCTCGTACTCATCCTGGTAGCGTGTACAGGCTTGTACGCTGTAAGCTATGCACAAACTTGCCCGCCCAACATTGATTTTGAAACCGGCACTTTTGACGGGTGGACCTGCTACACCGGTTCGGCAGGCGTGCTCAACGACCAGAACGTGATCTCGCTGTCATTTTCGGGCCCGGTTCCCAACAGGCATACCATGTACACCAGAACAGCCACGCCGGAGTTAGATCCTTATGGCGGGTTCCCCGTCGTTTGTCCGAACGGAAGCGGCCACTCGATCCGCCTGGGCAACAACATCGCCGGTACAGAAGCCGAAGGCATTTCTTACCAGTTTACCATTCCCGCCGACCGCAATGTATACTCGCTGATCTATCATTATGCCGTGGTGTTTCAGGACCCGAACCACCTGGAGTACCAGCAACCCAGGATGGAAATTGAGATCACCAATGTGACTGATAACACCATCATCAGCTGTTCATCGTTTACATTTATTCCCTATGGCTCTCCCCTGCCCGGCTTTTTTGTTTCTTCCAATCCCGGCAGCGACACGCCTGTGTGGTGCAAAGACTGGTCGGCGGTTTCCATCAATCTCGACGGGCATGCCGGAAAAACGATCCGCTTGTTTTTCAAGACAGCTGATTGCACGTTCCGCCGGCATTTCGGCTATGCCTATATCGACCTGAACTCAGAATGCAGCGGCGAGTTTACCGGCGCCAAGTTTTGTCCGGGCGATACCGCTGTGCAGCTGGTAGCACCTTTCGGGTACCAGGGATATACCTGGTCCAATACCAGCTTCACCCAGGTGCTGGGCAACGACCAGACCCTCACCCTGCGCCCGGCTCCAACAGCAGGTACAACGCTGGCCGTGCAGGTAGGTCCTTATTACGGTTACGGATGTCCCGATACGCTGTATGCCCGGCTAAGCGATACGTTCCGGATCAAAGCCCATGCAGGTGCCGACGGGCGTGTTTGCAACAACGAACCGATACAGATCGGAACGTCGACAACGCCCGGTGTTTTTTATCAGTGGAGCCCTGCGATAGGCCTCACGGATCCCACTATTTCCAATCCGTTTGCCAATCCCAGGGCACCCACCAATTATGTGGTAACAAGCCGGAGTTATGGAGGAGGTTGTCTGGACAGGGATACGGTGACGGTAACCCCTGTACTGCTGGATAGTGCTATCCAGCTGATCGGGCGTGCGTCTTTTTGTTTTGGCAGCAGCGACAGTGCCGTGCTGCATCTTACCGGTGCGGCGGAGAGCGTGCAATGGTACAGGAACAACACACCCATTGTAGGTGGCAACACAGGATTTTATAAAGTGACCCAATCCGGCTCTTACTATGCGGTCCAGCAAAAACAAGGTTGCACCACCACGACCGCGCAACAAGCCATCTCTATCGAAAAAGCGCGGCCAGGTACTATTTATCCGGTCGTGTACGTGCTGGCAAATACGCCCGTGACTTTACAGGCCCGGCAGTTTGGAGATACCATCCACTGGAGACCGGCGTCTTATTTAAATACCGTCACTTCCTACAAACCGGTCTTCTCCGGTCCTGTCGAGCAATCGTACGGCATCGAGATCAAAACGGCGGCCAATTGCATCACGATCGATTCGCAAACCGTGAAGATCGTCAGCCGGGCAGACATCTTCGTACCCACAGCCTTCACCCCCAACAACGACGGAAGGAACGACATCCTGCGCCCCATTCTTTTTGGTATAAAAGAGCTGCGGTATTTCCGGGTATACAACCGCTGGGGAGAACTGATTTTTGAATCAAGGGATCCCAACAGGGGCTGGGATGGAAGCGTACGCGGAAAGCTCCTGGCAAACGAGACCGTTGTATGGGTCGCAGAAGGCATCGGCCTGGACGGAAGGTCTTACCTGCGCAAGGGGACGAGTATATGTATACAGTAGCGTTGTCTGAACCTTGTCTTGAACCATGATTTACAGGATTAGGCGGTTCTCAAATCAATTTATTATACAAAGTTTCGCTATTAGGAACCGGCCAGGTATAATTGTTATCACCCGGGTTGGAAGCCGGTACCGGGGTTGAGCCCGTAGGGGTTTTGGCGGGGATGGGTAAGCCCAGCCGCATCAGGTCTGCGTTGCGCAGGCCTTCTCCTAAAAATTCGATGCGCCGTTCGTTGATGATCTTATCGATGAGGTCGGCTTTGCTGGTGGGTGCGAAGGTGGTGGTGGCGTCTGATCTCTGGCGCACGGCATTGAGCAGGGCTGTAGCTCTGGCATCTATACCGTTTGCGTTGGCAAGGGCTTCGGCCAGGCTCAGCATCACTTCTGCGTAGCGGATCACCGGAATATAATCAGTATAGGGCGAGCCGGTAGCAAACTTGCTGTTCCATTTTCTGCCGGTATTGGTACCGGAGGGTGTAGCGAAAATAAGTGCCCTTCTCCGGTCTGTGGCCTTCCATCCCGGATCGCTGATAACACCTTTTTCAAAAAGATAAAACTGTCCGCTGCCGGTGCTGCCCAACCCGGTCGCATCTGCAGCTACGGGCAGGTAGTTGGTCGCCAGGGAATTGCCCGGCGCATCGTTGGCGGTGAACGGCATGGAGAAGATAGATTCCGCTGTAGTATAGGTTTTAAAAACAGTGGTAATATCAGCCTGCAGGGCATTCGCTACACCGCCGGATGCAGCGGCCGTAAATGGTGCGCTGGCCGGTACGATCTTGTTGGCTTCGGTGATCACATTGGCATAATCGCCCATGCTTAAGTAAACCCTTGTTTTCAGGGCAACAACCGTGTTCCGGTGGATCCGGGTGGTGTTTAAAACAGCCGTTGAATACTTCAGGGGCACATTGGTCTCCGCATAGTTCAGGTCGGCCAGGATCTGCTTGTAAACAGCATCTACGCTGCTTCTGGCGAGGTTGTAATCGCTTAAGCCGGTATTGGCTGTCAACCGCAGGGGCACACCAGGTGAAGCGCCGTTGTTGACGCGGTAAGGCTGCGCATACAATTGCAACAGGCTGTAATAAGCAATGGCACGCAGGGTTCTTGCCTCCCCTGTCCAGTTCTTGTTCAGGGAATCGCCGGCCACCGTGGCACCACCCCCTTGCATGCCTGCCAGGAACACATTGCAGCCGTTGATGAGCTGGTAGCTTTGCTGCCATACCACGCTGACATCGGTTGTGCTGGGGTCAGCCAGCAGCGCATAAGTTAAGCCGCCCTGAAGCGGGTTCTGGTTGGTGCTGATAAAATCTCCTGCCCTTGCATCGCTGTAGAGCAGGTAGTTGCTTCCCCACAGTCCACCACCTTTAAAGGTCGCATACAAGCCATTCACCTGGTTGCTGATGCGGGCCGTTGTGGTAAAGGCAGAAGCATCCGAAATCAGGGTGGTAGGAAGGGGATTGAGGGCATCGTCTTTTTTGCAGGACACAGCAAAGCTGCAAACACCTGCAACAAGGGAAAAAATGATTGTTCTTGAATGGTTCGTTCTCATCTGCAATAATTAAATGGGTTAAAAGCCTACTTTGATACCAGCTGTCAGGATACGCGCATTGGGCATCATGTTTCTGTCAAAACCCTGCGTGGCTGTGCCGTTGCCGGTGGTGGTCACTTCCGGATCGGCGCCGGGATAACTTGTTTTCAGCGCCAGGTTTTGTCCGCCCACGTAAACTTTGATCCCGCTGAGCTGCATCCGCTGGATAAGGGCTGCGGGAAGGTTGTAGCTGATCGTTACATTTTTCAGCCGCACAAAATCGCTTGAATATACATTGGCGGTGATGGGCAGCGAATAACCCCAGGAAGTAAAATCTCCATCCTGCAGGCGCGGCACATCGGTGATCTGGCCAGGCTTTTGCCAGCGCGCGAGTATCTTGGTGGAGTTGTTCGGGAAGCGTTGATCCATCAGCGTTCCCTGTGTACCATAATACATGTAGCCGCCAAACTGGTAGGTGATCAGCACATCCACATCAAAGCCCTTATAATGGAACTGGTTAATAAAGCCGCCATACGCGCCCGGGTTGGTCTTTCTGTATACCACGCCGTCGGCCGTAGTGGTAACGGCATTGGCCTTTGTACCGTCTTCATACTCCCACTGCGAACCACCGGGCGGCGGTACCTGCTGGTACAGCACTTTCCTGCCTGCCTTGTTGATAAAAACCCTTCTGCCCGAAGCAGGGTCCACACCGGCAGTCGGGATGGCGTAGATCATGCCTACAGGATAACCCGGCAGGGAGATAGATACCAGATCTGTTGAGCCACCCAGTCCGTTGATCAGCAAGCTTCCAACCGTGGGCGACAAGGAAGTGATCTTGTTCTTGTTGAAGGAGAGGTTGAGCGTGGTATTCCAGGAAGCATCCTTGGATGTTACCGGCGTAGCACCCAGGTTGATCTCAAGCCCCTTGTTGTACATCGAGCCAACGTTGGCCAGCACAGAGTTCTGGGTGCTGCCCGGCAGTCCGGCAGAAGCCGGCGTAGGAACGGCAAAGATCAATCCGTCGATGTTGTTTTTGTAATAAGCAATTTCACCGGTGATCCGGTCTTTGAACAAGCCAAAGCTGAATCCCAGGTCGGTCTTTTTGCTGGTTTCCCATTTCAGGTCAGGATTGCCTGCGGCAGAGTAATACAAACCAGGTAAGCCGCCATAGAGATTGGCGGAATACGTAGAGAGGCTGGCGAAATCACCGATGCCCGCCAGGTTGCCCACTTTTCCGTAACTGCCCCTGAGCTTGAAAGAGCTGAATATATTGTCGAGGGAAGCGGCATGCCAGAAGCCTTCCTGGGTAATTTCCCATCCGCCGGAGAAACCCCAGAACACACCGGTCTTGTTGTTTTTTCCCAGTACCGAAGACTGGTCCTGCCGCAGGTTGGCCGTGAGCAGGTACTTGCGGTTGTAATTGTATTGAAGGCGGGAGAACAGGGAGTAGAGATACTGATAATAGACCTGGTTGGCCGTATTGCTGATCACCACGGTTCCGAATCCGCCCTGTATGTTTGAGTAAAAGGGATCGGATTGATTGGTCCTGTTCAGTCCAAACTGGTTGCCGGTTGTTTTTTGCTCTTCTTCACCCAGCAGGAGGTTGAACGAATGCTCGCCGAATGTTTTGGCGGCTGTGGCCGTGTTGGTCCATACCCAGCTTTCCCGTTTGGCAGAGATGCCGGTGGCGCTTCCGCTGGAGCTGGTCCCTTCATTGGTGCGCGGGTCAAAATACCGCTCTGTTCTGCTGTAAATATTGTCTACGCCGTATACCGACCGGAGGGTAAGCCAGTATAGGGGATTGATCTGAACATAGGCATTTGACTGAATGGTATTGTTGGCCGTATTGTCGTCATTGTAACTGAGGGTGATCACCGGGTTGGTATAACCCATACGGGTAGTCGAAGTAAGGTGCCCCTGGTTGTCCATCAGTCCGAGATTCAACCCGGTGGCATTGTACGAGCCATCCCTGTTATAGGGCCCAACGATCGGAGCGGCCACCAACGCCAACCTGTAAGCCACTGAATTGCTGGCCGAGCTGCTTACACCGTTTCCGGTAGAAAGAATGGCTCTGGTAACATCGTACGTGTAGTTTGTTTTGGAACCCACGCTCAGCCATTTGGATACTTTGTGGTCAACATTGTAGGTAACCGATTTCCTGTTGTAATCATTTCCTTTCAGGATGCCGTTCTGATCGGTGTACCCGATAGAGAGGTAATAGCGCGTGGCCTCATTGGCGCCGGATAAGCTTAGGGTATGGTTTTGCGAGGAGCCGGTCCGGAAAATGTAGTCGTACCAGTTGGTTCTGACGATATTGCCATCGGGCCCGATAGAGGTTCCGTAATAGTTGGTAGTCGCATTGTAGGTACCGGCATTTTTTAAGCCTTCGTTTTTGATTTCCAGGTACTGGTCTGCATTTAAAATAGAGGCAAGCCGCACGGCTTTGCTCGTGCCAAAGAACACATCGTACACCAGCTTGGCCTTTCCCTGCTTGCCTTTTTTGGTGGTGATAAAGACCACCCCGTTGGCGGCCCGGCTTCCGTAGATACTGGTAGCAGAAGCGTCTTTGGCAATGTCGATGCTTTCAATATCAGCCGGGTTGATGGCAGCAAGCGGATTGTTGGAAGCGTTCCCGCCCACACCGATGTCGTCCGTGAAAACAGGTACGCCGTCTATCACAACAAGCGGGTATGAACTGAGTGAAAGGGAGTTGGTGCCCCTGATCCTGAAAACAGGCGCCTGGTTTACGACACCGGAATTGGCGATCATGTTTACACCGGTGGAACGTCCGGCAAGGGTCGCTTCCACACTTTGAACAGGCAGTTCGCTGACGGCCTCCCCGCTTATTTTTGTTACACTGCCGGTATTGAGGCGCTTGCTGGATGTGCCGTAACCGATCACCAGCGCTTCTTCCAGCTTGCTGGCAACAGGCTGCAGGCGGATCGACAGCGGTCCCGATCCGGACGCGGCCACCTCCTGTGTTCCGTACCCCACGCTGCTTACAACAAGGACGGCATTGTCTGCAAGTCCGCGGAGTACAAATTCACCCTTTGTGTTGGTCGTTGTTACCTGCTGGCCACCTTTTACCGCTACGGTAGCGCCGGCCAGCGGCTCATCCTTTTCATTAAAAACACTGCCGCGTATATCAACAGGAGCAGCGGCTGCCCGGAAGCCAAGAACGATCAACAGCGCTGTTGCCAGTACACCTGCACTGATCTTTGGAAACAGCCTGGAACAGGAAAGAAAAAAAAGATTCAGGTACATGTTATATAGTTTCGGTTAAAGCTTTTTCTCATTGCAACCAACTTATCAGGAAAGGGGAGTAAAATGGGTCAGGAACTGACAATAAGTAAACTGTATATTTGACAGGGCCAAGTCCGGATAAAAGGCCTTCAAAGATAAAAATACCGGATTTATTCCCGCAAAATTAATTGCTGTTGACATGAAACAAGCGTGCCTTCTGCTATTGTGTGCGTTGAGCCTTGCAGCACAAGCCCAGTCATTTTCTCCCCATGAAATCGAGACCCTGAAAAAACAGGCCAGGCAGATCACCATTGTAAGGGACCGCTGGGGCGTTCCGCATGTGTATACCAAAACAGACGAGCAGGCCGTATTTGGCATGGGGTATGAGCAATGCGAAGAATTTTTTGAGCAGGTAGAAGAATCGCTGATCAGCCGGCTGGGCCGGCAGGCAGAAGTGCAGGGCGCCTCCGCCATTTACAGAGACCTGTGGTCGCGCATATTTATCGATTCGGTACGGGCCAAAGCCCTGCTCGAAAAATCACCCGGCTGGCTGCAGAAGCTTTGCCGGGGCTTTGCTGACGGCATCAACTTTTTTATGATATCCCACCCGGAAAAAAAATCCAAGCTGCTCACCCGGGTTGAACCCTGGATGTGCCTGATGAACAATATACCGGCCATTGCGGGGAGCAATGTGGAGGAAGCCAATTTTGCTGCGTTTTACAACAACCGGGCTGCTGCCCTCTCTGCTTATGCCCCGGTTGAAGAACCCGGCGAAACAGGTGAAATGGCCGGATCAAACGGCTGGGCCCTGGCGCCCGCTCGCACAAAAACGGGCCATGCCATGCTGCTGATCAATCCCCATTCGGAATTCTATGGCCGCATCGAAATCCAGCTTACCAGCAAACGGGGGCTGAACTCGTATGGGGCACCTTTCCTGGGACAATTCAATATCTTTCAGGGCTTTAATGAAAGGCTGGGCTGGATGCACCCGGTTTCCCTCTCTGATGGAAAAGACCTGTACGCAGAAACAGTTGAACAGAAAGACAGCCGCTACTATTATAAATACAACGGTGAACTCCGTCCTGTCGACAGCATGGAAATCACTGTTCCCTACAAAAATGGAACGGTGATCGCCACCAGAAAATTTACGGTGTACAGGACCCACCACGGTCCGATTGTATCAGCCATCAACGGGAAGTGGATAGCGCTCAAAACAGTTGACGGAAATATTGACCTGCTTGCCATGCACTGGGAAAGAATGAAGGCCAAAAACCTGGAGCAGTTCAAAGCCGCGATTAACAGAAAGGTGATGACCGGAAGCAACACCGTGTACGCCGACCGGAAGGGAAACATTGCCTACTGGCACGGCAATTTCGTTCCGCAAAAAGATCCTTCGCTCGATTGGAAACGGCCGGTGGATGGCAGTACAAGCGCTACGGAATGGAAGGGCACTTATCCCCTGGATTCGATTCCTCACTATATCAATCCGCCCAATGGCTGGCTGCAGAACTGCAATTCTACGGTGCTGTATGCTACCGGCCGCTTTGATACCGTGATGAGCCAAAAGCCTTCCTTTATGTTCCCGGACGGACAAACACCCCGGGCAGTACATGCCATCCGGGTGCTTGATCAGATCAGCGAAGCAACAACGGATGATGTGGTAGCTGCCACATACGACACGTATCTTCCCAATGCCGAAAAGCTGATCCCCCGGCTGGTCGCCGCGTATGAGAACAGGCAGGCAGACAATGCCGGCTTGAAGGAACCGGTGGCCGTTTTGAAAGCCTGGGATTTCAGGACAGACACGGGTTCCATTGCCACTACGCTGGCAGTGATATGGATAGAAAAAATCATTGACCTGAATGTGGCCCGGCTTCAAAAGCCAACCACCAACGAAGAAAGATACTCGGTCACCAATGGTGCAGGCGTGTCCACCGATAACCTCACCGAACAGCAGCTGCTGGATGCCATGCAGGGCGTGATCACCGAATTAACACGCGATCACGGCACCTGGAAAGTAAGCTGGGGCAGCATCAACCGCTTTCAGCGCAATGCGCCCGGCGAGGAGTTAAGCGATCAGAAAAAAAGCTGGGCCGTACCAGCCACCCCGGGTTACCTGGGTTCGCTCAATGCGTTTGTGAGCAAAAAAGGACCTAAAACAAAAAACCGCTATGGCATCACGGGCAACACCTTTGTAGCCGTTGTTGACTTTGGAAAAAAACTAACGGCAAAGACCATCTTAACAGGCGGCGCCAGTTCCAATCCTCTTTCACCCCATTTTTCCGACCAGGTGGAAGGCTATATCAACCACCACTACAAGGAAGCCTTCTTTTACAAAAAAGACGTGATGAAGAATGCAGAGAAAATCTATCATCCCGGGGAAGAAGGAATAAAATGACAACAGCTGAAAAAATAAGACTGTCCACAATTTTGCTACAGTCAGCCCCACATCCGCATCTGAAGATTTGCTGCGATGGAACAGCCGGAACTCCTGGCAAACGGCAACGGAAGTTTGGCAAATCGTTGATAAAGTCTTAGTTTGATCTAAAATGCAAGCTGTATGGAAGATACACAGATATCAAAAAATGTAAACGCGGAAATACAAACGCTGATAGCGGAAAAAATAAAGCATGTACTTGATGGCGACAAGAATGCCCTGCTTGCCCATTATGCAGAAGACATCGTTAGCTATGAGTTGGCCCAAACGCTTGAATTCCGTGGCAAAGAATCGCTCGACAAAAGACTCACAGAATGGTTTGCATCCTATGAAGGCAAGATCCGCCAGGAAATAAAAAATCTTCACATGATATCAGGTGATGATGTGGCGATAAGTTATTGCTTGATGCGGACCTATGGCACAACCAAAGACGGCGAAAAAAGAGACATGTGGTACCGGATCACAAGCGGATATAAAAAAGCAGCTGGCAAATGGCTCATCATTCATGAACACATATCAGAACCCGTTGATCTCAAAACCGGAAAGGCCCTCTTTGATCTAAAGCCATAAGCTGGTTTTCTGCGCAATTACATCGGGCAGGTGTATTAAAAATATTTTTTGGCCAAAATCTTTCTGAATAACCACCACTCCGTGGCGCTTATTTCGCTTTGTGCTGGTAGCTGCTGATCCTTTCCGCCACCTCTACCATGGGTGCGATCCAGATAGTTTTTTCCTGTTGCTTCAGGTAGTGCAATAGTTTGCTGTGTGCGTCCAGGTCAACGTTGATGTTGTGGCCGCCGCCCACGCCATGGAACAGGAAAACCAGCAGCGTATGCGATTGCTGCGCCTTTTTTACCAGGTCAATCATGTAGTCGGCCGACTGGCCATTGATTGAATAGGCATTGATGTCGGATAAGTTAACCTGTCCGGCCGTTAGCAGTCCCGGACTCACGCCCCGGGCACCAGCAAAATCATTTTTGAGTCCTTCGTAGAAATATACATCACCGATCTTCAGATCACCGCAGGGGTAAGCGAAGGTGCGTCTTTCCTTGCCATCGATCGCTTTGAGCAAGGTATTGTTTAGCCGGATCTCTGTTACCGCCCTGTTCACGGTATATTTGCTGAGGTCAAAATCAGGATTTACAAAGCTGCGCCCCGGCCGGCTGCCATCGCAGGGATGAAACAAGGCATGGTTGCCCAGTTCATGGCCACGACCGGCAGCCCGGCGCCATTCATCCAGCCTTTTGTTCACCACGCCTGATGAACCAATGATATAAAAAGTGCCTTTTAAATTCAGCGAATCAAGTGCAGGCATGACATGATCAAAATCTATGTCGATGGCATCGTCGTAGGTCAGCACCACTGCGCACTGTTTGCCATTCCACACGCCGTCGTTCTGTGCAAAGCCACTGAAGAAGATGCCCGCTACCAATACTACGCAAGATACAAAGCGCCTGACTATTTGCATGATTCATGAGTTGTAGAGGCAAATGTAGGGAGAGGCGATCTCTTACTTGATAACCGGTCTGCAAATTTCTTCCAGGGCTTCTATGCTCATGAAATAGTTCAGGTGATCTGATGCGACTTCATATACAACGGGTTTGCCTTTCTTCCAGCTGTCAGATCCCCTGATGGTGATAATGCTTTCATCAGCAACGGCGATGTCGTTGGGCTTTTTAAACAGGAGTTTGTCGAGTGCGTCATACACGCCTCTTTTTTTGAGCTTCTCGAAGAGTTTGCCAAGCAAGTTGGTGGTTTTGTTGTAGTCCGGAATGATGCGCCGGGTGTTGCCGGCAATCAGTGTATATGGAATGTCGACCGTTGTGCCATCGTTGAGCTTGGTGTAAATGCCTGTTTGCGCATCCATTTGCTTGAGTGTTACCTGCAGGCCTGTTACCAGTTTGCCGATACCGGATAAAACAAACATCCATGGCTTCAGGAAGGCCGCGCCATTGATGGCAAAGGTCAGCAGCGTATCGGCCAGGTCGCGCACATCGGCCCAGGGAGATCCGTTGTTGGGCGTGCCCAGCATCACCAGCCTGTCTACCAGTTTATCTCCCTGCAGCTTCTCGATCATCCAGCGGCTGACCAGCCCGCCCATGGAATGTGCTACGATGGTCAGCTTCTTTCCATCCTGCTCACCAAAACCGGCCTCCTGCAGCTTTTGCTTCAGCAAGCCGGCCGTTACTTCGATCTCGGTATTGAGGTTCTCGTAATCAAAGCCAAGCACCAGGTCAAAGCATTGCTCCAGCGTTTTTGCGCGGGTAAGTTCTGTCTTTACACATTTTACCATGCCTTCCGTGTCGCCGATAATACCATGAACAAAAAGCAGGATCGTGGAAGCTTTGGCAACCTGTTGCTTTACCTTTTGCATGTCTGATTCATAAGCTACCCGGCCTTCAATCACCCGTGCAATGGCGAGCCGGGGATAGTGATATGCGAAACCCAGCCTTTGCCCGATCACTTTCTGAAAATAAATCTTGATCGAGCCCAGCAGGCTGCGCTGGGTAATGGCTGCATCCGTTTTTGTTTGTTCAGGCAGGGTGTTGATGACAACATGCCCATTCTTATCAGTATAACCCAGTGGGTAATACAACCCCGTTTCCGCGTCGTAACCGATGGGAATAACCCGCTCTTCCTGTACCGAGCGTGCAGCATGCCGCGCTACAACAAGCGGTGCCTGTGGTGTAATGGCCGCGGCATTTCTGACATCCATGAGTTCCAGCACGTCCATCACTTTTGCGGAGCGGGTAGCCGAAGAAAGATCATAGGGTTGCAGGAAGGTATTTTTCTTGGCCAGGTGGGGAGGCTGCACAAAATCAGCGGAACGGGCTGTGTATCCCGAACTGGTAAGGCTCACCTTTGCATCGAAAGACGGGTGATTCAGGATGGTGATTTCCTGTAGCTCGGTTTTTTGACCGGGAACGATCGGCACGCTGTCTGCCGGGCGTACGATGTGCAAGCCGATGGTTTCTGTTGTCCAGTCAGTTTTTGGCAAAGCAGGTTTTGCAGTGGCTGCCCCCAAGCCTCTTTCGGCTCCTCTGGCTCTGAACACAGGCATATCGATTCCATCCTGGTTTAAATTGCCCAGCTTATCTATCTTATCAGTAGAGACAAACAACTTCAGGTGTTCTGTAATTTCGGTATAGCCCAGGTCCTGAAATTTTCCTTCGATCTGCAGTCTTATAACATCCGTCAGACTGCTATGATCATTGAACATGATCCAGGCAGTTTTTTCTTTTCCTACCTGCATCGCATCAAACCCTTCGTTCGATATACTGTAATCAAAGCCCATGTAAGAACAAGCCACCCACAGATCGCGGCCGCTGTTGTTGGTAAAGCTTAGGCGGAAGGCCGGCTGGCACCAGTCATTGCCTGCCTGTTTGTAATAAAAATCATTGACGGGTTCCCTGCTGACCACCTCAAAGTTCTCCACATCATAATTGCAGGCTTGCTTGTTGCGGTACAGCTCCAGCTTGTAATGCTGCGGACCCAGCTTTGTTTCCGGGTTTTGCAGCTCCCGCAAATAGTTCCATTTGCTTACCAGTTCTATTCTTTCCAGGAAAAACCAGGCTTCTTCTTCAGTAGAAACAGGGAGCGGTTTGAATACAGGTCTTGTGCTGCCGGGCAGCGAGATAAACACCTCTCCTCCCTGCGCATGAACAATGTACTGCCCTGATCCTTCCTTTGCAATGGCGACATACGCTGAAGGTTTGGCTGCTGCGGCACCCTGGAGCAGGGTAGCCACGGCATGGCCGGTATCTGCCGCAAATGAAAAAGAGAGGGGGCGCACAGATTCTCTACCAACAGCTGCGCGGTAAGTGTTGGTCGATTTTCCCAGCTCTACTTTCATCGCAATGGTTGAGAGATCGGCTGCTATGTTGCCTGTTACGATTGTTTCACAAACGTCTTTGATAATAACCTTATCGCCCTTGCTGACGCCCTGCAACTGCCCGGCTTTGATGCACCAGCCGTACTGCGGCTCGGAGTACACGGGATAAAGCGGGTTGACTGCTGTACCGCTGTGCGAGAGAAAAAACTGGTCGCCGGTGCCGGCCGGCAGGTCACCGTTGAGGTTGATATCAGGTTGTTGATCAAGAACAAGATTCTTTACCAGTACGGCGGCTTTCTCAACGAGCTCCCGGTAGCTGATGAGTCCGCTGCTGGCATAAAGCGTTTTCAGCAGGGCGTGGGTAAAAGCGCCCCTTTTTACCCCTTCTATCAGCAGCTCTTTCGAGGTCTGGTTATCCCGCGAGGCTGCCATGTGAAGGTGGTTTGCCCGGCGCACGGTTACCCTGGACTTGTCTGCCGATACAACATACCCTTGCTCTCCGTCGATTGTTTCACCAAAGCCGTAGTAGTCGGACACAGAAAAGAGACGGGTATCGGGCGATTCCATTCTGTCGGTTATACCGCTGTGATCACCGGGCGCCCGGGTAATGGTTCCTGAATGACAGCAATCGGTGATCGCAATAAATGTGACACCGGCTTTTTTCCGGAACGTTTTCCAGATCAGGTAGCCCATCTCCTTATCAACCAGGTCTCTTCCGCCCGGCCTGCGGCTATCGATACAAACAAAGGATTCGTTGTACCCATCTGTTTCTGTCCAGAACTCCTGGGGTGCAGTCGCAAAAGAACCATGTCCGCTGTAATAGAACAGACAGAAATCCTGCGCCTTCGCGTCGGCAAAAAAATCAAAGCTCCTGATCAGGTTTTCCCGGGTAGGCTTGTCCGTTGTATCATCGGTCAGCACATGCAGGTGCAGCTTATCGTGGGTTTGTTCGGCAAACTGGTGCAGGTAATCCTGTATTGCTTTTACATCGTTCAGGCATCCTGCCAAAGGTTTTTCGGGGTAGCCGTTGATGCCTACCAGTACTGCATAAATGGCCATGGGATTGTTTTAGATTGGTTAAAGAAGATTACATGATTGGACCTGCAGACAGTAAGCATACAAAGAACAGTCAGCCGGGTCTATTTTGATACAATTTAGAAATTTCAGGCAATACACCCAATCAACTTTACAGGAAGTTAACACCAGCCAGATCATCATCAAAGTTTCTCCAGGAAAGAATTTCTGCTACGCAAACGATTCCATAAATTTTTACGGCCGGATGATAATATTTCGCCATCTTTATTCCAGCTGATCCATGCCATGATGCCTGTCGTATTCTCACACCTAGGTCCTGCTTTTTTCCGGCCGCTTGTTGTAAGCCTTTTTTACCAATCAGTAAACCCTGTGCACATATGAAAACCGACCGCGTACAAAAAACCTTTCTGCTCTCCTGGATCCTGCTGGCTTCTACCACCTTGTTCAGCCAGAAAGAAAACCTGCCTAAAACATCTGCCGGCTTCCCGGTGAATTATGATGAAGACAAAGTAGGCACGTATACCCTGCCGGATTTATTCACCCTGCGCAATGGCAGCAAGGTGAACGGGGCAAAAGAGTGGACGGAAAAGCGAAGACCGGAGATCGTAAAATTGGTTGAAGAAAACCAGTTTGGCAAGATGCCACCCCGCCCTGCCGGTATGCACTTTTTGGTCTTCGACAAAGGCACGCCTGCCTATGATGGAAAAGCGCTGCGCAAGCAGGTGACCGTTTACTTTACCAAAGACACATCGGACCATAAAATGGACCTGCTCATCTACCTTCCTGCAAAGAGTAACAAGCCCGCTCCGCTCCTGCTGATCATCAATTTTTCCGCCAACGCAAGCGCCGTCGACGACCCCGGGATAAAGGCAGGCATGGTCTGGAACCGGGAAGGAAAAAAGGTTCCTGCCGCACAGGGAGCCAATTTCGGAAAGATCAATGTAGAGAGCTTTGTTTCACAGGGCTTCGGTGTAGCAACGGTTTACTATGGCGATATAGAGCCGGACTTTAAAACAGGACTTCCATACGGGATCAGAAAGACTTACCTGAAGCCGGGTGCTGCAGGTGTTGCCCCGGATGAATGGGGCGCCATCTCTGCATGGGCATGGGGACTGAGCCGCGCCATGGACTATTTTGAAACAGACAAACAGATCGACGCCAAACGGATCGCGCTGCAGGGAACATCGCGGCTGGGAAAGACCGTGCTGTGGGCAGGCGGCCACGACACCAGGTTTAAAATGGTGATCGCCAGCTGTTCCGGCGAAGGCGGGGCTGCCATCAGCCGCCGCGATTATGGCGAGAACATCAAGCACATGTCGGATACTTCCCGCTACTACTACCAGTTTGCGCCGCAATGGCACAGCTATGCCGCCGACTTCAACGCCTCTCCCGTAGATGCCCATATGCTGGTGGCCCTCCTGGCGCCCCGTCCCCTCCTGCTTCAAACCGGTGACACAGATTACTGGTCGGATCCAAAAGGCGAATTCCTGGCCGCAGTTGCCGCCGAACCCGTTTACAAGCTGTTCAACAAAAAGGGTCCGGGAACAGATGCAATGCCGGCCGCAGGCGACCAGTCACTCCTGTACAACCCGCTTGGCTACTACATGCATGCAGGCGGCCATGGCACCATTCCGGCCGACTGGCCCCTGTTCATTGAGTTCATGAAAAAGTATCTCTAAACCAGCCCTTTGTTATCCTGTCAATCTTAAATATCATCACACCAAATGAAACAGACAGAAACACGCCCCGGTCTGCGAAAGGCATCCATGCTGCTGCTGGCAGCAACATGCTTGTATTCCGCAGCCACTGCCCAGCAAGCCCGCGCCTGGAAAACTTCTGCGGAGCCGATGAAAGAAATAGAAGCCATCCGGAAACAGATCAGGGCGCCGAAATTTCCGGCAAAAGAATTTCCGGTTACCGCCTACGGTGCAGTCGGTGATGGAACCACCCTCAATACAGAAGCCTTCAGGAAGGCCATAGAAGCCTGCAACAAGAGCGGTGGCGGCCGGGTCATTGTTCCGCTGGGTACGTTTCTGACCGGGGCCATCCACCTGAAAAGCAATGTTGAGCTTCACCTGGCTGATAGTGCACGCATCGTATTCAGTACGGATGCCAAAGACTATCCCATTGTATTTACCCGCTGGGAAGGCATGGAGGTCATGAATTACTCTGCGTTGATTTATGCATACGGACAACAAAATATTGCCGTTACCGGACACGGCACTTTAGACGGCAGGGCGAGCTACAAAACCTGGTGGGCCTGGAACGCGGGCCGGCCAGCCAAACAGGTAAAAGCAAGGGACCAGCTCCACGACATGAACCACAAAAGGATACCCGCCCGTTCCAGAACGTTCAGCGACAGCAGCTTTCTCCGCCCGAATTTTATTCAACCTTACAACTGCAAAAACATCCTGATCTCCGGCGTAAAGATCATCAACTCACCCATGTGGAATGTAAATCCGGTGCTCTGTGAAAACGTGACGGTTGATGGCGTAACCATCATTTCCCATGGCCCCAACACAGATGGTGTAGATCCGGAATCATGCAAAAATGTACTGATCAAGAACTGTTATTTTGATACGGGCGATGATTGCATCGCCATTAAATCAGGAAGGGATGAGGATGGCAGAACGATTGGCAGGCCAGCAGAAAATCACATCATCGAATATTGTGAAATGAAAGACGGACATGGTGGTGTGGTGATCGGCAGCGAAATTTCAGGCGGCGCAAAAAACATCTATGCCCTGAACTGCATCATGGACAGTCCCAACCTGGAAAGGATCCTGCGGATAAAAACCAGCTCGAGCAGGGGCGGCATCATAGAAAACGTGTTTATGAAAGACGTTCAAGTAGGCACCTACCGCGATGCCGCCGTCACCTGCAATATGTTCTATGAACAACCCGGTAACTTTATGCCTGCCATCCGCAATATCCGGGTAGAAAACCTGGATGTAAAAAAAGGCGGCGATTTTGCCGTGTATGTGCGGGCATATGAAGAATCGCCGGTAACAAACCTGCAAATGGTCAACTGCGACATCAACGGCGTAAAGACACCCATCCAGGTAGACCATGTCAAAAATTTCCGGCTCGAAAATGTAAAGATCAACGGACAGCTGGCGCAGGTGCCGGCAACATCATCTAACTGATGAAAGGCTTACCGGCTGAGGCGTTTACAATACAGCGATTTCCACTTCAGCCCCTTTCCTTTCTGCGGAAAGATAGCCGGCATAAATGGTGGCAATCACATCAGCAGCCAGGCTGCTATTGCTTTCTATATGGTCTGCATAAACGGCATTCCTGTAAAAGGCATCCATCTCATGCTGGTACCCGGCAAACCAGGCTTCGTCCGGCGACATGAATGACCAGCCTTGTTTTGTTTCTGTTTTTTCTACTACATACACTTCTTTGAAATAGTCTTCATCAGGTGTATAAGCTTGCATGGCATTGTTGGGATGGATGTTGCAGACGGACCGGTGGTTGGTGGTGTTCACCTCGATCCAGTTGTGCACACCGCCCATCACCAGTTCGCTGGCAAACAGGTCGGCAATCGTTCCATCGCTAAACACAACATGGAGCAGGGCAAAGTCTTCAATGTCTTTGTAGCCCGTCCTTATATGACCCCTGTTCTGAAAATTTTTCCCTCTTGTAATGGCATGCGTCCGGGCAGAAACCGTTTGAGGCCTGATCGGCTGTCCGTCTCTTGCACGGCCTTCCACATGTTTCAGGTAGATGGCTGCCGTCAGGGGATGACATCCCTTCCCCATCATCGACCCGCCTCCTGATAATTTCCATTGCCCGTAAGCAGACGAATGGGAACCGGAGTGGGATTCTTCCCCGTGCATCCACAGGATCTGGGCACCTGTTTTCTGTAAGAGCTCCCTTTCTTTCTGAATCGCCGGCGCATACACCCAGTTCTCCGCGTACATGATCCGTCCCCTGCTCCCCTTTTCAGCTTCGAGCATCCTGCCCACACTTTGCAGCGCCTGTTCGAGCCCCTCTTCCCTTGGGAACAGGTCTCCGTTGAACCCGCTGCTGCCATCGCCAAAATAGCCGGTGAACGGCTTTTCAACAATTACCCCCTTGTGCTGCTGCAAAGCAGCGACCACGATCGGTTCATGCGTAACCGGCGGCGTGCATACATGAACAATGTCAACAGCCCCGATCAGCTCATCCAGGTTCGCAAAGGCATTGATCCCCCTGGGACCGGCAAACTGCAACAGCTTCTCACGGGTAGATGAGTAAGCACCCACGATCTCTACCCGGGCACTATATACCCGCTGCAATGCCTCATAATGAAAGCGGGCTGCAAAGCCGGAACCCACGATGCCGGCTTTGAGTTCTTGTTTTTGCATATCAGAAAGCTTGTTTGTTTAAAAGCTCACTATGCGCTTTTTACCTTTGGTGTTTTCGATCTCCGCGCTTTTTACCGCAGGAGCAACTGATAAAAACCGCGCAGACTGCGACAGGAATGATGCCCCGTAGTAAAACTCTTCCTTCTGTTTTGTTCCGTTGTTGAAAGTAAGCATTGCCCGCACATCGTCCGGCAGCAATTTTATTGTCCATGCTTTTTGCTTGCGTTCAAATAATTTGATGGCATCCCCGTTTTGCGAAGCTGCTACCAGGTATCCATCTTCCCCCTCCCGCAGCTTTACCAGGGCTTTGCCATTACCGGGAATCCAGATCCCGCTTTGCAGGATGGCAAGGGGCAAGAAGCCACCGCTGCCATCGCCTTTTAACAGGAGGCCATTCATGGCATCGTAGCGGCCGGTGGTCACTTCTGTACCATAATCGTTTCCGTTCAGCAGCACATCCAGATTTCCGTCTCCGTCAAAATCGTCGACAACCATGCCGTTGATGAGGGAAGTTTGTGCCGGAAGCGGCAGGGGAGTAAGCGTGAACTTTCCCTGCCCTTCATTTCTCAGGTAGCACGACTGCAGGGTGTTTGCGTGCAATTGTAAAGCTCCCTTGCGCTGTTCGGGTGTAAACACATCGCTCATGCGTGCTGTTGCAAAAGAGTTGTAATCAGGAAAGCGCTTTTTTAAAAAAGGCAATTTGTCGATGATCTCATCCCGTCCGTTGGCGGGAAACTCCTGCAGGCTGCCATCCTGTGCAGGCAGATACACAGAGGAAATGGGGGCGTAACCACCGGTTTGCCCAAAGTCATTGGCAGTTACAGAAACAGGATATTGTTCGCTGGCTTTGTAAAAAGTATTGAGGCCCGTATTGCCAACGATATAATCCATGCGGCCCGTATGCCGGAAATCACCGGCTGCAATAGAATTCCACCAGCCCGGTGCTCGGGCAAGCCCGGTACTTTCTGTTGTATTCCTGAACCGGCCGCCTTCATTTCTAAAAAAGATGATAGGCAGCCATTCAGCAGCTAAGATCAGGTCTGTTTGTCCGTCGTTGTCAAAATCACTGAACAGGGCATCGCAAACCAGTCCGATTTCTTTCAGGCCCGGTGCTATTGCTGCTGTAACATCGGTAAACTTTACAACACCGTTTTGCGTATCGTTCCGGTAGAGAAAGCTGCTGACCGCTTTGGGATAATTCCAGGGCTCTACCCTGCCCGAAACAAATAAGTCGAGCTTTCCATCCCCATTGAAGTCGGTCGCGCGAACACATAGCTTACTGGTATTGTTGAGGGGTAAGGCATGGAGAGATGCATGAAAATGTCCTTTTCCATCATTCAGATAAAGATGGTCCTGGTAATTCGGGCTGCCGGGTGCGTATTTGTAGCCGCTGCCTGTTATATACACATCCAGGCTGCCATCTCCATCGGCATCAAAAAGCAGCAGTCCGCCGTCTTTGCTTTCTATGCCGCTCGTATCTTTATCCTCTACCAGCATGCGTTGCTGAAATTTGCCCCCCTTTTGCTGTAAGAATACCTGCGCTTTGTAAATTGAATTGCCACCCACAACTAAATCATCCAATCCGTTCCCATCCACATCGCCCGCGGCCAGTGCCGGGCAATACTCCGAGAGCTTGTGGGGCAAGGTGGTTTGTATGTTGAAGTCTATAAAATCAAAATCCTTGTGCTTGTACTGGATGTTCAGGGATCTTGTGACCTCCCTGAAAAGGGCTTCTGTAGATAGCAGCGGACCGGCGTCTTGCTGGTAACCGGAAGCGGCTGCTATGCTGACAAGCAAGCGCTGGTTGGCTTTGATGTTTTTCAGTACCTGCTTTTTGTTTCCCGGCCATGTAACCACTACGGAATCCACGACAGTTGTTTTGCCCAAACCAAAATGGGCGCCACTGCCATTGGTTGACAAGTAACCCCGGTACGGCGTGTTTTCAAAAACCTGTTGTTTGCTGCCGCCATAATAAATAGCCACAAAAGCCCCCAGTCCGTTCCGGTTCTCTCCTTCTCCCCGGAAATCAACCTGCAAAAAATTCATCGAGCTGTCCGCCCTATCGCGCGAATTATTTTGATAGACACTTGCTTCCTCATTGATGTTGCTGACAACCATATCCAGGTCGCCATCATTGTCCAGATCCGCATAGGCAGCGCCGTTAGAGAACGCAGGCTGCTCCAGTCCCCACTCTTTTGAAACGTCTTTGAAAAGGGTGCCATCCGCATTTTTAAACGCGTAATTGTGCAGCTTGATCTGCGGGATCTTTTTCAACAATTCTTCCTTGCTCAACGGCAGCGCGCTTTCATGGCGGTAGGCAATAAAGTCATGATCAGACACGTCTTTCGGAAAACCGTTGGTAACAATGATGTCGCGGTAACCATCCAGGTCAAAATCAGTGATCAGGGGCGCCCAGCTCCAGTCTGTTTGCGCCACCCCGCTTAGAAAACTGACATCACTAAAAATCGGCGGACCAATAGAATCATTCTCTCCGACCCGCGGCCCCTGGTTCAACTGCAGGGTGTTGCGGACATACTGGAACTGGTAGCCATACAGGGTGAAGTTTTGAAAGATGTTGTAATTGCTTGCATTGAGCATCATCTTTTTCCGGTAGTTGTCGGGCGGACTCATATCCAGCTCATACACATCGGCCAGTCCATCGTTGTTGATGTCCACCACATCCTGTCCCATCGCATTGAATGAAGTGTGTTTGAAATATTCTTTCGACCGGTCGGTAAATGTTCCGTCGCCCTTGTTGATGTACAGGATATTGCTCGATAAAAAATCATTGGATATATAGATATCTTTCCAGCCGTCCCGGTTGATGTCGCAGATGGTGGCTGCATGTCCAAAGCCTGCCAGCATGATGCCTGCCTGCTGCGATACATCGTGGAAGACGGCATGCGGCACACTGCTGTCCTTGTCGTTGCGGTACAACCGGCCTGTGCTGCGTGCATTTCCTCCCAGGCTGTTGCGTTCGCGGAAAGTAGAGGAATTCGCGCCGTTGGAGGCTTCGTTCACAACCAGGTACATGTCCAGATCGCCATCGTTGTCGTAGTCAAAAAAATAACCCATGGTCGATTGTACATGGGCGTCCAGCCCGTATTCCGCGGCCATGTCTTTGAAATGCGGCGTGCCTTTCCCATCAACTCCCTGGTTGATGTACAGGATGTTGCGGCGGCTAAGCGAGTCTTTGTAAATCGTGTTGCATATATAGAGATCCGGCAGGCCATCCCCGTTGATGTCAACGACGGATACGCCTCTTGCCCAACGCCCCATGCCGCCTGCGTTTGCCTCTTCCGTAACATCCTCAAACTTGAAATCGCCTCTGTTCAAATAAAGCTTGCTGGAGACCTGGTTACCGGTAAAATAAATATCCTGCAATCCATCCCCGTTAAAATCACCGATGCCTACGCCCCCGCCGTTGTAGATGTTTACGACATCAAGCGGATTGATAGAATCATTTTCAAGAATCGTATTGGTAAAATGGATGCCGGAATGGGAGGAAGAAACAGCATTAAAAAGAGTGGGTTTTCTGTTGCAGGAAAAAAAGGTTGCCACAACCAGAAAGGCCAGCAGTATGCGGAAGAAAAAAGGTTTCATTGTTCACCAGCCATGCAGCTAAAAAGGCTTTCTGTTTCAGAAAGCCTTTTTAGCTGCCCAGGTTTAGTAACCCGGGTTTTGGGTTAAGTTCGGATTCAGCGCGATAGCGCCCTGCGGAATAGGTAAAAGGGTATTGTTGACCTTCAGTGACGTATTGTACAAGCCGTGTTTTTGTCCGTCGTGGGTGGGCCCCGGCGCCGGGTTGGGAACCGGATCATAGCTGTTGTCTACAGTTCCGTTGGCAGCTTTTACAAAGGCGATCACGACATCGTTGCCCGCGCGGCAGAGATTGAAGAAGAGGGAGTACTCGCCTACCAGTTCGTGGCGGTATTCGCTCAGCACCATTTGCAGCGGATCGGTGATGGCTACGCCGGGCGTGCCGTCATAATTTGCGCTGTCGCGCATAACTGTAGGCGCTGTTCCGCCCCAGGCCCTGTCACGAACCAATTTCAGGTCAGCCATTGCGCCAGCCGCATCGCCGGTGCGCACCTTGCATTCGGCGCGGCTGAGCACCACTTCGGCATAGCGCATCAGGATCTGGTTCTGATCGCCAAACAGGTTGCTTTGTCCGTTCTCGTTGGCATTGCCACCGGTTAAATTTGGATCTCTCCACTTCTTTGAAAAATAATAGCCGGTGCGGGCCTTGTCATCTCCATACCAGGGCCGCGTGAGTGTACCAACTGTGTTTAAGATGGTTCCGTTGTCAGCTTTATAAATAGCATTGTTTGACAGAAAGCCTTGCTTTACCTGGTTGTATCCCTTCAACCCGCCGTATGCTTTTACAATGCCCGGACTAGCCAGTGTATCGCCCGGACCTACAATGGTCAGCAGCTTGCGCCGGTCGCCTTGCTGATAAGAGTTCCAGAGAGCGGGATTGGCATAGTCGTATCCTTGTCCGGTCAGTTCCTGGGGCCAGCCAAAAGAGTCGATCCAGGCCAGCTCAGCACCGGGCGGGTTCCAGCTTCCGCCCCAGTCCTGCGGGTCGCCGGTTTTCTTTTCAAACTGCACTTCGAAAAGTGATTCATCGTTGTTCTGGCGGTCGTATTCGTGCACATCGGCAAAATTGGGCAGGAGGCGGTAATTGCTTGTCAGTTCTGTATTGTTGAAGGCAGCAAGCGCCCCCGTATAATCTTTCAGCCACATGCGGGCCGCTCCGTCATAAGCATAGGCAGCTCCTTTTGTTGCCCGGCCCAGATCAGCCGCCGGCAAAGCCGTTTTTGACAAGAGCAATCCTTCCGCCTTTTGCATGTCGGCAACCACCTGCTTAAATACATCTTCGCGGGAAGAGCGGGGCGTAAGTCCGTTGGTGATGGCATTGAGCTCCAGGGGCACGCCGCCAAAGGCAGCAGCCAGGTAGTAATAGGTCATGCCGCGCAGGAAATAAGCTTCTCCGTTCAGGCGGTCGGCCAGGGCCTGGGTGATAATGCCTCTTTCGAGGGTGCTGCTGATGACGCCAAAGGCCGAATTGGCCCTTGCGATACCGATATAAGACTGGTTCCAGAATGTGGCGATACCCCCGAAGGTAGCAGGGATCTGGTAGTTGTTCCAGAACACATCACCGCCCCAGTTAAATGCATCGTGCGTACCGAAATTGGCGCGGTACCAAAGGCATTTTTTCAGCAGGTCGCTGTTCTGGTAGGTATCATAAATTCCGTTGACGAGTGCGATTACGTCCTGCGGTTTGTTGAATGTGGCAGAAGCGGTACCCTGGAATGTATTGGTCTGTTGGAGAAAACTTCTTTTACAGGCCCAGGGAATGATCACGCCTGCAGCAGCAGCAACGGCGAGGGCTATAACACTTTTCTTCATATAGTTTGTTTAGACTCGTTTTAGAAAGAAACATTTACACCAAACGTAAAAAAGCGGGAGGAAGGATAGGTGCCGTTGTCGAGGCCGTTTTGCGTGGCATTGCCTCCCTGGATTCCGATCTCCGGATCAAGACCGCTGTACTTTGTAATGGTAAAAAGGTTTTGAGAGGAAACATACACCCGCAGCCTGCTAAGCTTGTAGCGTTCGGTTAAGCCGGTGGGTAGCGTATAACCAACTGTGAGGTTTTTCAGTTTCAGGAAACTGCCGTTTTCAACCCATACGCTGGAAGGCACGCTGTTCAGGGTATTGTCGTCATTGGCCAGGGCCCGGGCATACCTGTTGGAATGATTGGTGGGCGTCCAGTGATTTTGATAGTATTCCAGGCTTACATTTTCAACGCCTTCGGAACCGCGCTTTTGGAAGCTTTCCAGGTTGCTTTCCACATAGTTCAGGAGTTTGTTTCCGTATGTGCCGTAGAAGTAAAGATTGAAATCCCATGCCTTGTAGGTTCCATCCAGGTTCAAGCCACCAAAAAATTTTGGCTGCGGACTGCCCAGGTTTGTTCTGTCGGTTGCGTTTACGATGCCATCGCCATTGATGTCTGCAAAGTAGCGGTCGCCGGGCTTGGTAGCAGCCCTGTAGTAAATGCCGCCGGGTGCTTTTGCATTGAGCGCATCGATCTGTGCCTGTGTCTGGAAAATGCCCAGTGATTTGTAGCCGTAGAATTCGCCTACTGGCCCGCCTACAACTGATCGCGTAAATTCATTCCAGCCTTGTCCGGCCAAATTAATGGCAGAGCCAAAGTTCGTCACGGCATTTGTTCCGGAGGTGATGCTGGTAAGCGTGTTCTTGATGGTAGCCAGGTTCAGCGCTACACTATAAGTAAAATCTTTTCCTTTAGAGCCGTTGTAATTTAATGATACCTCAACGCCTTTGTTGTTCATGCTGCCCACGTTGCGGGTAATATAATTGTACCCTGTTTGTGCCGGCGCGGCGAGGGTCAGCAAGAAATCTTTTGATTTCCGGTTGAACCAGTCTACGGTCGCAAACAACCGTCCGTTAAAAAGGGCCGCATCCAATCCAATGTCGGTCTGGTAATCAGTTTCCCATTTCAGATCCGGGTTGGCGGGCTGCGTTTGTGCGAGACCGTTCTGGTAAAGCTTGTTAAAAGGATAACCCAGGTTGTCGGCCCCACCGCCGTTTACATTGGCAGCAAAGTTACCCGCATACAGGGCCTGGTATTGAAACAGTCCGATAGAACCCTGGTTGCCCACCAGGCCATAGCTGCCCCGAAGCTTTAAATCGGCCAGCCAGCTTATATTCTGCAGGAAAGATTCTTCCTTGATCTTCCAGGCAATGGCGCCTGAGGGAAATACGCCGTATTGATGCCCCGTATCAAACTTGGAAGAACCGTCGCGCCGCACGGTTCCGGTCAGGATGTACTTGTCCTGGAACTTGTAGGTCAGCCGCGCAAACTCGGAAGCCAGGGTAGAGATCGATTGACCATTGCCGTATTGATCAAACACCAGGTTGGAAAGCTGGGCCAGGTCGCGGATCACGTTGTTGGGCGGAATGCCCCCGGCGCCCATTAAGGTGGTCGTTGTTTTTTGTGCGGAAACGCCGCCGACAAAATTGATGGTATGCTGTCCAACCGTTTTGTCGTAAGAAAGCGTATTCTCCCAAAGCCATTCAAAATTGTTGTTCATGCTTTGGTGATAATTGGCGTTGGCAACAATAGAGCCGGGATACTGTATGTTGGCCCGGTTGTCCTGCGGCTGAAAATAAGAGCCGGAGTAATTGGTCACATTGACACCTAAGTTGGTCTTGGCCCGAAGTCCATCCAGCAAGGTTACTTCTAACGAAGAAGTACCTAGTATGTAATTGGTAATGTTTTTATACTGGTTTGTTTCAATCGAGTAAACCGGGTTGTTGAATTTAAATACGTTTGGATTTTGCGGATTGTAAAAACCATAATTACCATTGCCGTCTTTGATCTGGTATGTCCGTCTGTTGCCACTGTCCAGGGTAGGCGGATTGACGGTCAATTGAAACAACTGACCGGTACCGAAGGGCGTGTTGGCATCCTGGTAGGAATACTTGACGCTGGTGGAAGAACGCAGCCATTTGGCAGGCTGGTAATCCAGGTTCAGCCCCAGGGTAAACCGCTTGAAGTAAGAACCCAGTACAATGCCCTTCTGATCATAGTAGCCAAAGGATGCGGCCGACTGCACTTTGTCGCTGCCGCCCCGCAGGCCGATGCTGTAGTTCTGGGTAAGGCCGGTGCGGTACAGGGCATCCTGCCAGTCTACGCTGTGCAGCACATTGGGCGTCTTCCATATGCCCAAACCGTGATAGGTATGGGTTGAATCTGCTGCTTCTACTTCGTTGGAGAGCGTGGCAAACTGCTGTGCATTGAGGAGGTCATACATTTTCGGCCGGCTTTGAAAAGCTTCATAAGCATCTACCGAAACCTGCACCTTGTTTTTAGCTCCTTTTTTTGTGGTGATGATGACCACGCCATTGGCTGCGCGGATACCATAAACGGCGGTGGCCGATGCGTCTTTCAAAACATCGATCGATGCAATGTCATTTGGGTTGATGTTGTTGATTCCGCCGGTAGTGGGGTATCCATCCACTACGTACAAAGGGGTATTGCCATTGCTTGCCAGGCTGCCGATGCCCCTGATCAGCACCGATATATTGGCACCGGGCGCGGCATCGTTGTTGATGATCTGTACACCGGCGGCGCGGCCCTGCAGGGCCTGCGCGGCGGATGCTACGGGAAGTTTTTCGATGGTGGCCGAATTGATGGAGCTTACGGAACCTGTCAGGTCTTTGCGCCGTTGGGTGCCGTAGCCGACCACTACCACCTGTTCAAGTTGGGCGCTGGTGCTTTGCAGCTGCACATCGAGGCTGGTGCGGCCCGCAATTTTTATTTCGGTGGATGAAAAGCCTACGCTGGAAATTTCCAGGGTGGCATTCGCCGGTGCACTGATCGAAAAGTTGCCATTTTCGTCGGTGGATGTGCCGGTAGTTGTTCCTTTTACCTTTACAGTTGCGTTGGACACCGCGGTATCACCCGAGCGGACCTTGCCCCGGACGGTGCTTTGTCCCATAAGCAGGGAGGAAGAAAAGAGGGAAAAGGCAAAAACAAAAAACAGCTTGAAGAGGGGGTGCCTAACGCGCAGATAGGTACCCTTTTCTATACGGCGGCAATTGGTCATAATCGTTAAGAGTTGGATGGTTCGGGTTAAGTCAGCAAATACGAGAGGAATGCTGCACAACCTGGACAGAAAAATACATAAATATTTATCAACGCAGCAAGATGTATCGTTGTTTCTATATAATTGTCACCTTTACACCCAAAATCAATCAGCATGGAATTAGGTATCGGCATGTTTGGCGATCTGCATATCAACAGCAAGGGAGAAGTACAGCCTGTACAGCAGCGGCTGCAGGATCTGATAGAAGAGATCAAATTAATGGATGAGGTCGGGTTAGACTTTTTCGGCATTGGCGAGCACCACCGCCCGGATTATGCCGTCTCCACCCCTGAAATCGTACTGGCTGCTGCGGCAACGGTCACAAAAAAGATCCGGCTGGGGAGTGCAGTGTCTGTCTTAAGTTCCTCAGACCCGGTCAGGTTGTATCAAAGCTTTGCCACGATGGACGCCCTTGCCGGCGGCCGGGCTGAGCTGATGGTGGGCCGGGGCAGCTTCACCGAATCATTTCCCTTGTTCGGGCACGACCTGAGAGATTATGATGCCTTGTTTGAAGAGAAGCTGGACTTGCTGCTGAAAATAAACCGGGAACAAAAGGTAACCTGGAAGGGCCGGTTCCGGCCGGCCCTGCAAGACCAGGAGATCCTGCCCCGTGCGGTCAACAACCACCTGGACATCTGGGTAGCGGTCGGTGGCACGCAGGCATCGGTGCTCAGAGCCGGCCGGCTGGGCCTGCCCGTGATCTTTGCCATTATCGGCGGCAACCCGGCCCATTTCAAACCCTTGTTTGATTATTACCGCAATGTGTATGCGCATTTTAAACACAGTCCCGAAGCTTTGCAGGTAGGTGTGCATATGCACGCTTTCTTTGGTGAAAACAGCCGGCTAACGGCAGAAGAATACTACCCCATCTATGCGGCGCAGATGAACCGGGTCGGCCGGCAGCGGGGATGGCCTCCCTATCAACCCCAGCAGTTCGCACAAGGCCTGGCACCAGACGGCCACCTGGTAATCGGAGATGCAAACGAAGCTGTTGACAAAATCCTCCGGCTACAGGAACTCTTTGGTCTCAACCGTTTCTCCGCCCACATGGATGTAGGCGGCCCCTCACATTCTGCCCTCATGAAGTCGATCGAAATCTTCGGCACCCAGATTGCTCCTAAGGTGAGGGCTGCGCTGTCTGAATCATGAGTCAGCCTTCCTTCTCCAGTAATTCGCCAGCAGGCTGCCGCTGATGTTCATCCAGGGACTGAATACGGCTGCGGGCAGGCCTACTGTTCCGAGCTTGCCCATGGTGCCGGCCAGGCCGGATGCCATGCCGCCGTTTTGCAGGCCCACTTCGAAGGCGATCGTTCTTGCGGAGGGTTTGTCCAAACCGGCCAGGCGGCTAAGCCAGTAGCCGAAAAAATAACCGGCTGTGTTGTGCACGACAGAACAGATAAAGAGCAGGAAGCCTACCTTCAGCAGGTTCTCCCTTCCGGCAGCTGTCGTTACGGCCGTGAAATAAATAATGCCGAACATGGATAAGTAAGGCATCCAGCTGTCCAGCTGTCCAATCTTTTTTGTAAGTGCATGATACAATACGCCGACGACGAAAGCACCGGCCAGAAAACCCAGGATGCCCAATGATTCCAACAGGGCCGGAGAATGGATGGCTGTTTCAAGAGAATGCCACCACCCCAGTGGCAGTGCCAGCAGCCAAAGGATGCTGAGGATCAATACAATCCTCACCACTTTCCATCCCCTGGCCGAAGCCCCTTTCAAATAATCGTGCAACAGCGCAGCGCCGATGGGCACCAGCACGATCTTGATGATCTCCATCATCATATTCAGGAACTGAACCCTGATGAGGGTGCCGGCCAGCAGCTTCATCAGCAGCGGTGTTAGGAAAGGAGCAGCCAGCGTGGAAAGCGCAGTTACCACCACCGATAAAACCAGGTTGGCCCTGGCGATATACACCATGACGTTTGAAGCCAGTCCGCTGGAGCAGGAACCGATCAAAACAATGCCTGCTGCAATTTCCGGCTCGAAATGAAAGATGCGGGTCAGCAAAAGGCCCATCAGGGGCATCACCGAAAAATGGCATGCCAATCCCACCGCTACGCCCTTGCCGGTGGTGGCGATGCCGGAAAAATCCTTCAGGCTCATTTGAATGCCCATGCCAAACATGACCACCTGGATCACAATGAGGATCACCCATTTATTGCGCAGGTCAAAGCTGCCCCAATGCTGAAAAGCACCGGGATAGACCATGGCCGTTACAACGGCAGCTATGATCCAGGCGGTGTACCGGTAGGTTTTTAAACCGGGGATGGCGCCCATGCCAATGGCAAAGCTTACCACGCATGCAACAGCCGCCACCTGCCATAAACTTGTTTGCTGCAATAAGAGTCCGGCTACCAAAGCAGCGGCCCCCAGGGCGCTTAGCACCAGACAAGCTTGTGCGATTTTTTTCATGTGGCCTGCCGTTCAGGTTTATAATAAGGTGGCTAAATATTCGATCGCAATGCCCGGACTGGCAAGGATAGGCACCCGCTTGTTTGCTTCAGGCAGGGTATCAACCACCCTGGCCATGGAAGCCTGCGCCAGTACGATCACGTCTACCTGTAAAGAAAGTTCTTTGAGGGCGGCAGCAACCATGGCGTCGTGTGCGGCTGCATCGCCGCTCATGAGCTTGTCAAAAGCACCTTCGCAGAGGCTTGAAACAATGTCTACTTCCTTGCCTGCAACAAGGGCTCTCCGCTTTACCAGATCCGTTGTGGGCCGGAGCGTGGTGGGCAGCGTGGCGATCACACCGATCCGGCTGCCGGTTTGCACGGCCTTGTCGGCCATGGGCTGGTCAACGCGCAGTACCGGAACCTGGCTCAGCGTGGCCGCTGTTTCCACGGCAGCACCGATAGAAGAGCAGGTAAACAAGATAAAATCTGCGCCGGCATCTTCAGCCGAAGCAGCATAGTTCACAACGCGCCGGGCCGTGTCGGGTCTTAGTTCGCCACAGCGTATCACGGTCTTGATCAGGCTGTCGTCGACGATGTTGAAGGTTTGCACATGCGGCAGGTGCTGCTGGCAAAGCTGCTGGAATACAGGCACCAGCGTAGCCGATGTGTGAATCAATCCCAATGTTTTTTGTGCCATAGTATGATGTGTTTTTATAGTTGATCAGGGCGTATACAGCAGTCATTTGATCTTATTTCCCGGGCAAGTCCCGCACCCAATGTCGCTAATCCAAGATCGTGCTGCGGAGATGCGCGCGGGAAGTAAATTAGATTGACTCCGCACCATCTATGCAGAAAACCTGTTATCAACCAGGTCTCTCCTCTTGTTTACTCGCTCATCCTGCCCTGCTTTAACAGCAGGAAATAATCTTTTGCGCCTACCTGTCCGCCTTTGAGGTTTATCTCCAATCCGTTGATGCTGCCCCTTTTGGAGTAGGCTTTACAAAGGGGTGCTCCGCTTACCAGCGGCGCGCTGATTTCCAGGGCTTCTATCTCCATGGCCCTTGTTGCATAACTGCTGGTATCGCCGCCTGCCACCACCACCCGCTTGATCCTTGTTCTTTCTACTATTTCTTTTGCCAGCAGGCCAAGCACTTTTCCCAGTAAGGCGGAAGGCAGGTTGTCTCCGCCCTTTGTTCCGGTATGCACCACCAGGTCGTCCTGCTGCTGCAAGTAGTTGACCGCCAGGTCGATCAGTCTTTTTTCAATCTCTTCGCCGTTGCAAATCTTTTCCGCATCCAGTACCAGTTCCCTGAACCCGTTTTCTTTTGCATACGCGAGTTGAGCGCCCGTTATAGGGGAACAGCTGCCCGATATGACCAACAAGGGCGCAGCCCGCTCCAAGGCCGGCCAGTTGTGACGCGGTGTGAGTAAGCCTTGGGCATTCCAGTGCAGCCCCAGTGCCATTTCAATTCCGGATGAGCCTACTGAAAACAGGGGCGCCTCCTCCCGGCATTGCGCTTCCAGCCAGGCGCCGATGGCGAGCAGGTGTTTTTCTTCCAGCACATCCAGCAGGATCACGTCCTCCCCTTCCCGGATCTCCTTGTTCCATCCGGAAGGATGCTGTTGCATAGTGATGATGTCTATCAGGCCAATCTTTTTGGCCGTTTGTTTTCCCAGGTGCACGCGCAGGTCGCTTTCATCTGCCGGGGTAACCGGATGTTTGCTCATAGAGGGATGCCGGTCCAGGCGGTAAATGGTTCCTTTGCTGCCAATGCCCATGCGGGCAAACAAATTTCCAAACAGGCAATACCGCCCCAGCGCCGGCATGCCGCCCAGTACAGGTACAAATTGATTGTTGAACACAGCCGCCCCGCAATCGATCGCCCGGCCGATGCTGCCGGTTTGCGGGGAGGAATCGAATGTGGAGCATACTTTGTAGTGGATGTGCTTTGCGCCGCTTGCCTTGATGGACTGGAAGGCAGGCATCAGTTCCTGCTCCATCAGCCGGGGCGGCAAAGCCCTTGTATAACCCGCAATGCCGTAAGCCTGCAGGTCGGGGTATGCTTGCAAGGTTTCGCTGGTCGGCGGCTCCATAAACAAGAGCGCCCTGGCCCCTGCCCGGCAGATAAACTCCAGCGCGTCGGTGCTGCCGGTTACATCATCGCCATAAAATGCAAGCAGTATGTTTTTTTGTTCAATCACTTATACAATGCTGAATTTGGTTGTGTGCATGCAATGATCTATCGTATATGGATATGCGCTTTCAACGTTTGCTGGCTTGAACCCACCCCTGTTCCTCCCGGGAGGGGATACGATCCATACCATATCCGTAAGTTGAATTACGCCTTATCCTTTCCCAAACTTCTCTACTGATTTTGCAAACTCGGGATACTCTTTGACCGCTTCGTTTAATTGCATTCCATCCACTGCTGCCTTCCAGGCCTGCTGCAAAGCCGTTACACCAGCGGACGCGCCCATCGGGTGGGCCATAATGCCGCCTCCGGCCATGTACAACAGGTCCACCGTAGCGGTACGCCGCCAGGTTTCAAATGCTTGTCCGCCCCATTGCCCTGATGATACCACCGGCAGCACGGTGCGCCCGTTTGCCATAGGCCGCAGGCAAGCTTCAATAGAACGAACCACCGAATCATCGCTTTCCCAGAATTTGTTTGCAATGCCGTTTACATGGATCTGGTCCACACCGGCCAGCCGCCACAATTTCTGGTAAGCCGGAAAATCGATCCCTAACAGGGGATGCCTCGTCATCATGCCCCATCCGTTGCGGTGGCCGTGAATGGCCAGCGGCGCGGTTTCGCATACTTTCCTTGTTGCAGAAAGACCTACGCTGTTGAGACTGATCATGGCACAGGTGCCTCCTGCTTTTACGATGGTCTCGCAGCGATAGAGCATCTCATCTGTTTCGCCGCTGACATTAAAGGCATACATGATCTTTTTGCCCGTTTTATCTGCCAGCCGGTTGATCCTGTTCATGACTTCTTCCACCCGTTTTTCAAAGGGGGAGTTGGCAGATGAAGAAAGCAGTTCATCATCCTTTACAAAATCAATCCCCGCTTCTCCCATGGTTTGCACCATCTCCGCTGTTTGCTCCGGCGTCAGTCCGATGCTTGGCTTGATGATGGTGCCTATGAGCGGGCGGTTATACACACCCGTTAGTGCCCGCGAACCTTCGATGCCAAATTTTGATCCCTTAAAATGCGCTACATAAGCAGCCGGGAAATCGATGTCCATCAGCTTTAACCCGGTGAATTGCCGGAGCTCATAGAGGTTGCCCTGCAGGGTGGAAACAAGCACCGGCAGGTTAAAGCCGAAATTCTCCACCGACCAGGAAACCCGCACAAGGGCCTGCTGGTACTTACCGGGCGCCAGCTTTTCACTGGGCAGGGAAGGCTGCTCAAACCAGTCCAGGGTTTCTACCCCTTCTACCCTCGCTGCAAAACGTGCTTTTAATTCAGCCGTTTCGCCGGGCACGGCTACAAAGGTTCCGGATGATTGCTCGCCGGCCAGTACTTCGGCTGCCTTTTCCGGCGCCAAAGGGGTTTCGATCAGGTAAGTTGCCGTGACCCGCGGGGCTGGTTCTCCCTGTCCTTCTGTGTGTAAACCACCGGGCCCATCAGCCATCGCAGCATCGTTGTATAAGATTGCCATTGTTGCCTTGTTTGATTCTATACACTTGTTTACGGCATACCTGCCAGCAACTAAAGTGTATAATCTACTTTGTACTCCTTTCCTTTTTCAATGGTTAAGCTGTACGCGTTGTTTCCCTTTTCTTCGATCACACCCTCATTGCATAAGGGCTTGGAACTGCTTTTAAACAACAGGGTTCCCCTGCCGCCCGCTCCCTTGACCTTGATTTCCTTTGTGCTGCAGTATACCTCAATATTGCCGGAAGGCGTGGGTACGGCACCTTGCATCCAGGGCAGTCCGCCCAGCCTGGGCTCTATGGTGTAAGCTGCATAGCCGGGCGCAGTTGGCTGCACACCCAGGTAGTATTTGCCCAACAGGTAAATCGGACTGGCGCCCCAGGCATGGCACAGGCTTTTACCAAAGGTTCGCCCATACATGGCGTAGTGCTCGGCGCCTGATTTTTGGGGATTGTATTCTTCCCAGAAGGTGGTGGCGCCCAGCTTCAGCATGCCGCCCCAATAGTCTTTCATTTGCTTGAGCACGTATTCCTGCTCACCCATGGCACAAAGCGCTTCCAGTTCATAAAAGCGCATATACGGCGTCGTTATCTTTTGAATGCTGTCGTTGAGCAGCACGGATTGCTTTACTTCCCTCTTCTGCTGTTCGCTGAAGTAGTTGAAGAAGATGCCAAACATATTGCTGTAGCGGGTTACGTTCGGGGTTTGCTTGCCGTCTACGCGGCTGTGCACAAGCGCATGTTTCTCCGGGTTCCAGTACAGCGAAAAAAGCTTTTTCTTCAGGTCGCGGGCAAGTGATTCATAGGTCCCTTTGCCCTGTGCGTCGTTTGCAATGCCGGCGCAAAGGGCCATGGTTTCCAGGCTGCGGGCAAAGAGAAGCTGCTCAAAACTTACCTCTCCCTTTTTACTCAGGCCTTCTGCCCAGTCGATAAAGATCCAGTCGCCGGGCAGGCCCTGCAATAAACCGTCTTCATTGCGCCGGCCCAGCACATAGTCGATCATGCTTTGCATGCGCGGATAGTATTGCTGGATGAAACTGGTATCGCCGGTGTAGAGATAATAATCATAGATGCCCAGGAACCAGTAAAAGGTATAATCCATGATGGTGTTGATATGGCCGGTTACCGGGTCTTTGCCGCGCAGGGCTTTCATGGTCCGCTCTACCGTGGGTGAGTCAAAGAACAGGTAATAGTTCATCAGGTAACTCTGGTAAGCATCGCCGCTCCAGACCCAGCGGTCGCGCTTGATGCCATCGATAAAAAATTCCCGGGTGTTCAGATGAAGCGTGTAGGTTGCTACATCGTAGATCTTGTTGAGCTCCTCATCCGCACAGCGGAAACTGCCTCTTTCTTTTACATCAGCATATTCATACAACATCGAAATAGAATCAAATTGGGCAGCAGGTTCAGCCACTGCGTTCACATACCTGAATGCTTTTGACAGCGGCATGGTCGTGTCCCTTTTAGCCGTGCTTTTAGACTGGACCTTGTCGAATGCGATGGCACCTTCCTTCGACAAGGCTTCTTCCCTTGATTCGCCGTAGTACAATGTGATAGCGCCTTTGCCGCGGAGGCCATGCAGTTTTACAAAGCCAAAGGTTTCCCGGCCGAAATCAACAAGGGTGGTGTTGCCTGCTTTTTTTATCGATGCTGCCCGTTGCGGCTTAACGGGAAGTGTAAACCGGGAAGGCCGTTTCAACGGCGAATCAAAATTCCAGCTACCGGCAGAGAGCCATTTGGTGGCTGATATATCGGAAGTTTTACCGGTTTCATCAATCCATTCCTTGTCCTCAAAAGTGACCAGCCAGGATGCGTCAGAAACAACCGTTTTTCCCTTTACATATACGGCAGGAACAGCGGCCTGGTTAAACACTTTTATGTTCAGCTTGTGTTTGCCGGCCGGCATGGTGACAGAAGTTGGCGTGCCTTCTACAAGCGCACCGTCGATCTTTACATTGTACAAACCTTCGGCCCAGATCGAAACAGTTTCAGGCTGGGCCAGCATATACTCCTTGTGAAAATCCATCAGCGGGTAATGGCTGTCTACTTTCCAGAACACAGGAAAGAAAGCGCCCCGGTCGGTGCGGCGGTTTTGCATGTTGTTGCTCAGCCAGATCTCATAATCACCGGGATACCATATCCAGGTGGCTTGTTGTGCCGAGCTTTGAAACCACAAACAAAGCAGGATACCAAACAACATAAGCCGGTGTACCACGGGCTTCGTAACTCTTTTTTTTCTCATGCTTTATGTCCGTTGAAAATGATATACAACAAAACAATCACTACGCCCAGCAGGGCAAACAACCATTTTACCTTTTTGCTGGTGACCGGCAAAGCGGCCGTTTCTACATTGCTGTGCTGGGGCCGGGTATCCGTGAGCGAGATCAGGACGGCAGCTGCCAGCAAAAGGAGAAATATGTAAAACGAAAGCAGCAAAAAATGCGGCCATTGCGGGTACTTGTCGGCAGGTAATATCCAGAGATATAAAATGCCTACCCCCAGGCTAAAGGCTGATCCAAAGCTCAGTACAGCATTCACTGCTTTTTGGGTGGTGCGCTTCCAGAATACGCTCAGCAAAAAAACCACCGAAAGCGAAGGTGCCAGGAAGCCCAGCACGGCCTGGAAGATATTGAACAGGTTTTGTCCGCGGATGTTATCGATGGCAATGGCCATCAGCACAGCAAACAAACAGCCTACGGCAATGGTGATCCTTCCCACCTTGATCTGTTGCTGCGTAGTAGCGGACGGGTTGATCTTCTTTACATATACATCGGTCGTGAATACAGTGCTTAGTGCATTGAGAGAAGAGCCGATGGTGCCCACCAGCACGGCAATCAGGACACAAATCACCAAACCGTTCATGCCGGAAGGAAAAAGACTGGTGACCATTGTCATGTAGGCAAGATCAGATTTTTCGAGATGGGGAAAGAGGGCATAACACAGGATGCCCGGCAGGATAAACAGGGGAAGTGCGAGCACTTTCAGCCAGCCGATAAAGTTCACGCCCAGCTGTCCCTGCTCTAAATTTTTTGCGCCCAGCACACTTTGCACCATGGCCTGGTCTGTACAGAAAAAAGCCACGGCTGCTACCGGGTATCCCAGCAGGAGGGCCTGCCAGGGATAGGCTTTATCATTGGAAGGGCGCACCAGGTTCCAGAACTGGGATGGCACCTGGTGATACAGGGCCGATAATCCACCCACCTTTTGCAAACCCAGGCAGGTCAGCGTAAGTGATACGGCGATCAGCAGCAGCATTTGGAACACATTTACTTTGGCGATGGCTTTTAAGCCGCCGGCAAACGTAAACACACCGGCAAATAAAACCAGCACAATCACCGACTGCCACATGGGTATGCCCAGGATCTGCCGTACCAGCACCCCCCCGCTGAACAAACCCAGCGAAAGCCAGCTCACCAGGATCTTTATCAGGGCATACCAGGCCAGGATGTTGCGGGTGCTGTCGCCATAGCGTTTGCCCATGTACTCCGGCATGGTAGCCACTTTGCTGGCGATGTACCGCGGCGCAAACACAGTGGCCAGCAGCAGCAGGAACACAAAGGCATACCATTCAAAGTTTCCCGCTACAATACCGGTCGCATAACCAATGCTGGCAAAAGCCAGCAGGGAAGAAGGGCCCACATTGGTGCCCCACATGTTAAAGCCGATGTTGTACCAGTTGAGGGAATGGCTGGCAAGAAAAAGTGTTTCGTCCTTTTTCTTTTGCCGGAAGCTGGCTATATACCCGATCACCAGCAGGATAACCAGGTAAACTGCCACGACGGCAAAATCAAGCCTGGTAAGCTTTTCATAGATCGGGTTCATAGGCCGTGCTCGTTTAAGATGTCCTGGATCTTTACCGGACCGCCTGTTTGCAGCGAACGGTCCATGGCCTGTAACAGAGCTACGGTGCCGATGCCTTCGGCCAGATCGGGGTAAGCCGTAAAATCCCCCTCAATGCTGTCGGCGAAATAGTCCAGGTAGTTTTGGTACTCGCCGGCATGGTGGCTTTGTCCTTCAAACCGGAAATAATATTTCAAGGTAGCATCACCCCAGTGGATCACCCGCTCTTCACCACTTCTGTCTGTAACGGCATAGCGCAGTTCGTGGTAATCGGCCTGGCTGGCACCTTCGGTGCCCCGCAGGATGCAGCTCATGCCACTGTCGCGGCTGGTGGGCTGGGTAGGGCCTGTGTAAGCGCCGCTCACCCGCGCGATGCGGCCGTCGGCTGCCCGGAAGATAAAGTGCATGGTGTCGTGGTTTTTCAGACCGGCTTTGAGGCCATTGGAACTGATCATGCCATAGCCCATCACTTCTTCGATACCGGGCAGGTACCAGCGGATAAAATCGGCCGGATGGCTCAATCCGCCATACAGCCATTTGAACGATCCTTCCAGGGCCCAGGGTTTTTCCAGGAACCAGCGATGGTCTGCGTGGTAATGGCTTTCAACGGTGATCAGTTCACCGATCAGGCCTTCTTCAAAGTCCTTGCGCTGCCGGCGGGCCGGTTCAAAAAAGCGGGAGCTTTGTCCGACAAACACTTTTTTACCGGTTTGCTGTTGTAGCTGAATAAGTTCTTTTGCCTGCGCCAGATCGTCTACAAAGGGTTTGGTGCATACGACGTGCTTGCCATGCAGCAGGGCTTGCTTTGCGTGTTCGGCATGCAGGTGGTCGGGTGTGTAGATGGCGATCACATCAATAGTTGTATCATCCAGCATGTGCTGGTAATCGGTTGTGTGGCCCTGAAAGCCAAATTCTTTTTCCCGCTGCCTGCACAGCGCTTCGTTTCTGTCGCAGATGGTTTTCAGTGTATACTTCTTGCTGGCCAGTGCGGCAGACATGGTACTTCTTCCTTCACCCAAACCCAAGATTCCCAATCGGAGCATATGCATGTACGTTGTAAATGTTTTAGCTTGTAGCTGTTTTGGTTTCTGACCGGAGCATCCGCTGTTTCCAAGGAAACAGCGGATGCCATTTTCCTGTCCATTTTACTCAACCGGTTTCAGGAACACCCATACTTCCTCCTTTGCTGTTCCCTGAATGCCTTGCTGGTAGCGGGCCATGCGCTTGTTCCATTCATCCACCCGCGGGTTGTTCTCGGTTGTTTTCGGGTTCAGCCTGTCGAGGCTTTCACCCCTGGGTATGCTGATCACCAGCATCAGCTGCCGGCCACTCCTGTATACGAGCAATTGCTGGAACTGCGCGTTGCAGAATCCGTTCGACACTTCCGGCCATTGCTGAAACTGTGTTTTGTGATAAGCCAGATATTCCTGCTGCAGCTTTGGATCGCTTACCAGGTCGGCAGTAAGCAGGATGTTGTCCCACTGCGCTGCGGTGGATGTATCAGCACAGTGTGTCCGGTTGAATTCGTAAAAAGCATCGCTGTACAATTTCACTTCTGTACCGGGCAAGGCCTTGCCCAGCTTGCCGGCCAGCGCAGCAGCGTCACCGGTTTTGCCGTAAAAGACCAGGTGATTTTTCCATTGGTAGAACCGGGGAGAAGCAACCTGGCTTTCAGCAAACGCCCCTTTTATGCGGGGTACATCCAGCGACTGTTCTGCAGGCGCAATCAATTCTATGATCACCGGCAGTTCATGGTTGATGGGCCGCGTTGCATAGACGATCCTTTTCTTGCTGAGCAGGGAACGGTAGGCCTCCTCCAGTCCGGCGGCTTGCTGGATATTGCCAGCTACGGCAGGTCCATTGTTTTCCCATACGTTGCCCGGGCCATTGGCATTTTGCAAATATTTTTCGGAAGGTGTCCAGTTGTTCTTTACCGTGATGTAGGAAGAGCCTTCATCGGTGTAGAGGTAAAACCAATGATGCGGCAGGTGGGCATAGGGCGCTTTGTAAATGCTGTCGATCCTGTTGTCGGCAATCAGCGTGTTGGGCTGCGCACCCAGGGTATAAATAGCCGCCACATCATACATGTGCTGTGCATAGCGGTAGATCTTGTTTGCCAGCACCTGGTTGTTCTGCATCACGTTCTTGTCTTTTGTCCAGCCCCAGCCCAGCGAGATGCCGGTATAGGGCAGCTCAGACAAATCGTTGTGTGCAATGGTGGTGTTGCGCACATAACCCGCACCGATGCCTACACAGCCCCAGTCTTCGTTGCCGATATTGTTGACCAGATTGTTGCTGATCAGCAGGCCTTCGGTAATTTCTCTTTCATCTGCCGGGTTGTAAGCCAGGTGGGTTTCCATCGCCTCGTCAGAAAACACGCCTGCGATCAGGGCAGAGCCGCCAATGTCCTGAAACAAATTGCCCCTGGCGGTATCCTCTTTGGCGCCTTTTTCCAGATCAAGACCGGTAGAAGCAAGATGGATAAACTGGCAGTTCTCAAAGCAGGTGTTGCGGGCATACGATACTTCCACGGCTGCTGCCGGGCGGCCGATCCAGGCCTGGTTTTCCAGGGCTTTTTTAGCAGGCGTGCCGGGTGGCCGCAGCTTGTAGGCATCCAGCATGTACATGCCGGCCTGCAAGGGCACATGCCCTTTTTGCGAAGGCCGCAGCCAGCTGGTGTGTTGGAAACTGATGCCTTTGAAACGGATATGGGAGACAGGCTGCTCCGCCGTGCCTTTTATTTCTACCAGGGTTTCTGCTGCAGGCGCGATCACCGTTGCCGTCTGCATGTCTTCTCCTTCGCGGGGCCAGTAATAAAGCCTGCGCGTTTTTGGATCCAGGTACCATTCGCCGGGACTATCTAGAAATTGCAATGCATTTACAAGATTAAAAGCTGAATTGCCTTCCGGCGATATCCAGGGGGAAGGCCAGGGATGCTCAGACTGGATGCGGCTTTCAGGCTGGTGAAAACGGAGCAGGGCACTGTCGCCCCGCACTTCCATTGATTTGATGCGCAGCTGTGCGATGGCCCACCACTGGTGGATCAACAGCTCCATGCCTTCCACGGATGAAACAGGTACAGCTGGTTTGGGGATCCAGCAGCTTTCGTCCTTTTTATTCCAGGAAAGAATGCGCGACATGGTATTACCCTGCCGGTCTTTTGCGCGGATGGCCTTCAATCCATTCACCCATAGCTGCCGGAAAGGGAGCAGCTCGCCGTTGATGGTAGGTGCTGCTGCTACCCAGACCCGGCCTTGTGATTTTTTGGGAAGCGAGGCAACAGGTTCGCTTAATTTTTTCCATCCCTTCACCGGTATGCCGCCGCTGAAAACCGGATGGGCTCCTGGTGCGGCTTCAATGGTGGTCGGACTGGCCCCGGTTCCTGCATCTTCGGGCCGGATAAACAGGGGCTCGGTAAAATCGTAGACGCCTTCGTTCACGGTGATATGAATGCCCCGGGCAATGGATGGATCGTTGAGCCGCCGCAGCTCGCGGGCTTTGCGCAGGGCCATGGCTACGCTGGCCAGGGGTTTGTCCCGGGTTCCTTCTGCTCCGTCAGAGCCGGTAGCTGCCACCCAGATTTGCGCGTGGGTACAGATAGATATAAAAAGAAAAAAAAGAAGGGCGACCGTTTTTAGCATTACTTGTTGGGTGCCAGCATGTCCGGTTCGGATTTGCTTGCTTTAAAATGAAATTACATCAACCTGCGGGAATCAGTAACCTGTATTTTGGGTAACAACCGGATTCTGACTGCGTACAATTTCCGGGATCGGCAAAAGCAGTTTTGGTTCGGTAACAGCCTTGCCTTTTGCGGCGAGAACAGGCAGGGCCCGGCCGGTCCTTTTTAAATCAAACCAGCGGTGGAATTCCAGTGCCAGCTCTACCCTTCTTTCATGCTCAATCGCCAGGTCAAGCGTGGGATATTTTGCAGTGGGATAGCCTGCTGTTCCCCAGGCCGGCATACCGGCCCTTGTGCGCACCTGGTTGAGATAGCTTGCATCGCCGGTTGCTTCTGTCAGCATCAGCAACAAATCTGCATACCGCAATACCATAAAATTGTTGCTGCCATACACGGCGCCTCCTTGAATAACGGCTGAAGCATCTGTCCACTTCTTGGGATATTTCTGCGAAACAAACGTGCTTCCGTTCTGGTAGCCCGTCGCGACCGACAGATCGCGCCGGCCATCGTTCGCTTCGTATTCATTCCACAGGTCATCCGTTACCTGGTTCATGCCGCCGCCGTAAAAGCTGTAGATATTTGTATTGGGAAAAAAGATCTGGTAATAGCGGCTGTAAGGATTGGAGCTGGTTCCGCCGATGTACTGGATTTCAAAAATAGATTCTTTGGTATTTTTTACCGATGGCCCCCACAAAGCTGCATAGGTAGGCAGCAGGCCATATTCACTGCTTGTATAAACTGCCTGCAGAGCAGCCGCTGCACCTGTTTTATCTCCCCGGGTCAGCAGCACTTTGCCCAACAGCGTTTGTGCGGCACCTTTAGTAGCTTTTCCTTTTTGGGTAACTTGTGAATTCACCTGTAGCTTATCCACGGCATACTGCAGATCCTTGATGATCTGCGCATACACATCCGCCTGGGGTGAGCGGAGCACCTTGTAGCTGTCTTCTGCATTGAGGGGCGTGAGCACCAGGGGCACATCACCCCACAAACGGACCATATTGAAATAATACAGGCTGCGCAAAAAGCTCATTTCAGCTTTCACGCCTTCCTTGTAGGCAGTACCCAAAGAAGCGCCTTCAATCTTATCCAGTACGATATTGATGTTGAAAAGGGATTTGTAATACTCCTGCCAGAACTGGTACACCATGGTATTGGCAGGCCGCAGGTTGTAATCTTTAAAGGCCCATTTGTCTGTTTCAATACCGGAGATATTGTATACAATGGCGTTGTCGCTCATTTGCTCCGAAGCATAGGACACAGAGCCTTCCGGCGCGTAAATGGTATAGAGCGAATTGTAAGCGGCAGCAACAGCTATATCAAAATCGGCCGTGGTCTTATAAAAGTTGTTGGCATTGGCATTGGACAGCGGAGCCAGTTCCAGGAAAGACTTTTTGCAGCCAAAACCCATCAGCACCATTCCGGCAACGATCAGTACTTGTTTAGATTTCATACGTAATTTTTTTGTGCAAGGCAGGTTTACAAATCTGTTTTGATCCCGAAAGTAATGATGCGGGGTACCGGATACGAGCCATAGTCGACCCCCACAAATGCACCGGAGGGAGCCTGGATGCCCGAAGGTGCCAGTCCGGTATTACCGGCAGAGTAGCTGGTCGCATTGTACGTAGTATTCTCCGGATCATAGCCCAGGTATTTGCTGAACAGGTGCACGTTCTCGGCGTTGATGTATACCCGTGGATTTTTAAACGGCGTTCTGCTTGTCCAGCGCACAGGCAGCGAATAAGAGATGCGGATATTTTTTACCCGTACAAAAGAAGCATCTTCCACCCAGTAGCTGGAGAACTGGCTTTGTAAACCGGTATTGGCCAGGGTTGCCCTGAAATGGGTGCCATCGCCCGGCTCTGTTTCCGAGCGCCACCGGTTGGCCACCCCTGCATACATATTGCGGCCGTTGTTCCACCAGCCCAGGTACCGCACATTCTGGTTTACGATCTCACCACCAAAAGATCCCTGCAGGAAAACAGACAACTCCAATCCCTTATAAGAAAACGTATTGGTTAAGCCGGCCATAAAATCCGGCTGGTAATTCCCAAGGATGGTTCTATCAGCCTCTGTGATCTTGCCATCCCCATTTACATCCCGTACAACCGGATCGCCGGGCCTTGTGGAAGCATCGTGCGGCGCTTTGTCGATGGCTGCCTGGTTTTTAAACACACCGTCAAAAACATACCCGTAGAAATTGGAAATAGGCTGTCCTACTTCCGTGCGTACGTTCACCAGGTAATCGGTATACATGATGGGTGCATTGCCGGGCCCCAGCTGCAGGACTTTGTTCCTGTTGAGCGAGAAGTTGATGTCGGAAGTCCAGTTAAACTGACCCACTACGTTTTTGGTTGAAAGGGTCAGGTCGATGCCCCGGTTCTGCATCTTGCCGATATTGGTCAGCTGCGTGGAGAACCCGGTGATGTCGGGCACCGGCACATTCAGGAGCATGTCTTTGGTTCTGGAATTGTAAATATCAAGCGAGAGATTGACCCGGTTGTTGAACAGTCTTGCATCAAAACCCAGGTTGACCTGGTCAGTTTTTTCCCAGCGCAATAAATCGTTGGAGATGGTGGTGATGCTTTGTCCATTGAGCAGCGTAGAACCGGATGCGTAGTTGGCGTTGGAAGCACCGAGCAAGCTCACCGAGCCGTAGTTGGGGATCTGGTTGTTGCCCGACTGCCCATAGCTGGCCCGCACTTTCAGGAAGTTGATAAAGCCCACGCCTTTCAGGAATCTTTCATCCGATGCTACCCAGCCCACCGAGAGGGAAGGGAAATAGCCCCAGCGCCTGTCTGCACCAAACCGCGAGCTGCCATCACGCCGGATGGCGGCCGATAAATAATACTTGCCGCTGTAGTTGTAGTTCAATCTTGCCAGGTAAGAAAGCATGGACCATTCGGTTGAAAAAGAAGTCACACCACTGTAGCTTGTACCGGCATTCAGCGTTTGTACCAGGTCGTTAGGAAAGCCGGCTGCGCTGGCGCCGGAGGTTTCGTCCTGTTGCTTTTGCGCCGTGTAGCCTGCCAGTATGTTGATGGCATGGCTGCCAAAACGCTTGTCGTACGTAAGGGTGTTTTCCGTAAGCCAGTTCAGCGAAAAAGCACTGTTGGTAAATGCGGCCGAATTCAGGAGCGAAGAATAGCCATAGCCCTGGTTCTTATACCGGTAAGAATCGTTTTTGTTGTTGCTCAAATTGGCACTCACGCTGGAGCGGAACTGGAAATTCTGCAAAAAGGAATACTCCAGGAAGCCTGTTCCGAGCGTGTTAAAGGTCTTGTTTTTCTTATCAATAAACCGGGTCAGCGAATAAGGATGCCAGAGGTTTAAATCGCCGTAAGAGATAAAGCGGTACCAGGTTGAATTGGGATCGCGGTAACCTAAGTTGCCATTCTCATTGTATACGGGGAAGATGGGATCGCTTTGCAGGGCCAGGCTCACCACATCGCTTTTACCCTGCGTGCCGTCGGTTCTGTCGTACACGCCGGTGATACCCAGGTTCATGCCCACCGTGACCGCATCACTTACCTTGTGGCGGATATTGGAGCGCAGCGTGAGGCGGTGGTAATAATTTCTGTCCAGCACCGCATCCTGGTTCAGGTAAGCGGCAGAAAAAAGAAAGCGGGTCTTATCGGTTCCACCGGATACAGACACCTGTGCATTCTGGGAGGGGGCTACGCGGAACATCACATCCTGCCAGTCGGTTCCCTTGCCAAACAGGCCTGGATTGGCAATAAAATCTTCGGGTATTTTATAGTTGGCCGGACGGGCGCTGTTTGGATCACTGGCTTTGCGGCCGCCGCCCAGGTCTACCCAGGCGTTGTTGTGCGCGTCTATATAGTACTGGATCCATTGCTGTGCATCCATCATGCCGATCGTTCTGACCACTTTTTGCGTACCGTATTCATAAGTTGCACTCACGGTGCTCTTGCCGATCTTTCCCAGCTTGGTGGTAACGATGATAACGCCGTTCGCACCGCGGGAACCATAGATGGCTGCAGAAGAAGCATCTTTCAGCACTTCCACCGATTCAATGTCCTGCGGGTTGATCATATTCAGGTTGAAATCTTCCAGCGGAACGCCGTCTACCACCATCAGCGGGTTGGTGCCGGCTGTAATAGAGCTGATGCCGCGGATGCGGATGATAGGCAGCGAACCCGGTGCGCCCTGGGCCTGCGTGATGTTCACACCCGCCACCTGTCCGGCCAGGGCCTGCGTTACATTGCTGAAAGAACGGTCCTTGAATGTTTCGTAATTGACGGAAGCCACCGAGCCGGTGACAGCTTTCTTGGTTTGTGTTCCATAACCCACTACCACCACTTCATTCATGGCGCTGCCACTGGAATGCAGCTGGAGCGAAATATCAGCTTGGTTCTCCACCGCGATCTCCTGCTCTTTGTAGCCAACATAAGAAACTACCAGGACGACCTTGCCCGCGGGTACAGCCAGGGAATATTCTCCGTTGGCGTTTGTGGAGGCTGCCTGTTGGCTGCCTTTTATCCTGACGGTTGCCCCGCTCAGGGCCTCTCCGTTGTCGGCGCTGATGCGCCCCCTGATTTGCCGGTTCTGCGCCTGCAGGGCTGTTATGCAAAGCAGGGCATAGAAAAAGAGGAGTAGTTTTTTCATTTTTTGTGATTTTAATACATAGAGCGGTTAAATAGGTCTTTTCCGTTCTGCCGGTCTTGCCTGCCTGTCAAGTGGGAGGATCATATATCTGCAATCGCTTCAGGGAAATAGAAAGTTGAACCAAATGCGCAACGGCTTTTTCTGATTTATGGCCCTGCCATTTCGTTTATCTTTGATATCTTTCGTTTGCTTTCGGTTTAGCAAATTAGGGTATTTCTTTTAGAAAATAATTTTTTCTTAAAATTTCAGAAAATTTACCGGTCCAGCCTGGTTATACACCCGGTTCAGTCTGTTTTTCTATGATCAGCCGCGATCATGAGCATAAAAAATTCATGGGCGCAGAAACCTATGCAAGGGAACGAGCAGGTTCCACACAGCGCTCCACCGCCCGCTGCCAGCCGGCATACCAGTCATGCATACTTTCGGCTGGTTTGGGAGAGAGCCCATTTTTACCGGCGCTGAAGCCTTCTAACTGATCCAGGCCCTTGTACACACCGGCTTTTAAACCGGCTAAATAAGCCGCTCCTAACGCAGACACATCCGGCATGTCTATACTCACCACTTCGCGTTGCAGCAGATCGGCCAGAAACCGGAGCACGAACCCGTTGGATGTGATACCTCCATCAACCATCAGGCGCTGCAGTTCGATGCCTGCATCTGCATTCATGGCCATCACCACATCTTTGATCTGGTAGGGAATGGATTCCAAAGCTGCCCGGACGATATGATTTTTGCTGCTGCCAAAATTAAGTCCGGAAATAGCGGCTTTGCTTTTCATATCCCAGTGAGGCGCGCCCAAACCGCTGAAGGCGGGCACCAGGTAAACGCCTCCGTTATCCGGCACCGACTGGGCCATAACTTCTGTTTGCCGGCTGTCGGAAATCAGGCCCAACCCATTCTTCAACCATTCGATGGTAGCGCCACAGGTAACAATCACGCCTTCCAGGGCATAATCGATCCGCTCTTCCGTGCTCCAGCAGATGGTGGCCACCATCCCGTTCCTTGATTCCAAAGGCACGGCAGCCCCCGTATTCATAATGATCGAACAGCCCGTGCCCAGCGTGGCTTTGGCCGTACCGGGTGAAAAGCATCCTTCCCCGAAAGCAGCCGCATGCGAATCACCGATCAGGGCCGTGATGGCAATGGGCCCGGGAAGCGACCCGTTCAGATCGGTATAGCCAAAATGGGAGCTGGAAGGTCGGGGCTGCGGAAGACGGAGCCGCGGAAAGCCAAACCGCTCCAATAACTCCCTGTCCCAGGCCAGCTCTTCCAGGTTAAAGAACAGCGTGCGGGAAGCATTGGTGTAATCGGTCAGATATCCCTCTCCCTTCGTAAACCTGTATAGCAGCCAGCTGTCGACGGTGCCAAAACAAGCCGTGCCTTTATCGATGGCCTGCCTGATGCGGGGCTCGTTTTCATACAGCCACATCAGTTTGGTGCCGGAAAAATAAGGATCGATCAGCAGGCCCGTCCTGGCCCTGACAAGGGGCTCCAGCCCTTCCCTTTTCAACCGCTCACATATCTGAACCGAGCGTTTGCATTGCCATACCAGGGCATTGTACAGAGGCTTTCCGGTTTGGGCATCCCATACAACAAATGTTTCTCTTTGGTTGGAGATGCCACAGGCTTTTATGGCAGCCTTATCGAACCCCTTGCTTTCTAAATCCTGCAAGCTCTTCCTGATAGAAGCCAGTACGTTCCCGTAAATTTCTTCCGGGTCCTGTTCTACAAGACCGCCGTCTTTGTAAAGGGTTGTCAGCGGCTCGGAAGCCCTTGCCACGGGTTTGCCGGCTGCATCAAACACAAGGGTTTTTGTACTGCTGGTGCCCTGGTCGATGGCCAGTACATAGGATGGTTGTCCGTTCATACAACAGCTGCTTATTCGGTTTTTGTGTTGGCTTTGTCAATGATGACGGCCAGCAGGATCACGCCGCCTTTTACCACCTGCTGCCAGAAGGGCGATACGTTCAGCAGCACCAGGCCGTTGTTGAGCACGCCGATGATCACCGCGCCCAGCACAGTCCCCAGGATGCTGCCCCTTCCGCCGGAGAGCGAAGTACCGCCGATCACAACGGCTGCAATAGCATCCAGCTCGTAGGTAATGCCGGCATTGGGCTGGGCTGAATCCAGCCGGGAGGTGACCATGATGCCGCCGATCGCAGCCAGGGCCCCGGCCGTGGTATAAACAGCCATTTTGATTTTGTTGATACGGATACCTGAAAGCTTGGCCGCCTGTTCATTTCCGCCGATCGCATAAACATACCTGCCCAGCCTGGTCTTTTTTGTGAGCACAATGGCTGCTGCCACTACAATACCGGAAATCCATACCGGTACGGGAATGCCCAGCAGCCAGCCGGTGCCGATATAATCAAACCCGGACCCCAAACTGGAAATCGGATAGCCGCCGGTCCACAGCATCGTAAAACCGCGGGCGATGGTAAGCATGGCCAGGGTAGCTACAAAAGGAGGCACTTTCCACCTGGTGATGGCCCATCCGTTGAACAACCCCAGCAAGGCCCCGATCAGGAGGCCGGCTACAATGGCCCCCAGCAGGGTAAACCCGATAAATAAATTGTTGGAGGGAATTTCAATGCCGTTCTTTAACAGGCCGGCCGTGATGGCACCGCAAAGGGCCAGCACCGAACCCACAGACAGGTCGATGCCGGCGGTCAGCACAACGAGGGTCATGCCGACGGAAATGCAGATGTTCACCGAGATCTGCCGCATCACATTCCAGGTATTCGTGACCGTTAGAAACTTGTCGCTCAGCAGGCTGATCGCTACACACAGGATAAACAGGGCGATCAGCGATTGAAACCGGACGAGCACATGGCTGTATTTTTTGACAGACTGCCCATTTTTTACAGGGATGATGGCTTCCATACGTTAGCTTGTTTTGGGAATGGCGGCTTTTAATACGGTATCTTCCGTGGCCAGCCGGATAGGAATTTCTGCAGTCAGCACACCTTCTGCCAGCACAAGAACCCGGTCAGAAACAGCCAGGATCTCGGGCAGCTCAGACGAAACCATGATGATGCCCAGGCCGGCTTCGGCCAGCTGCAGGATCAGCTTATATATTTCATTCTTTGCATGGATGTCGATGCCCCGGGTAGGTTCATCCAGCATCAGCAGCCGGGGTTTGGTGGCCAGCCATTTGGCCAGTACGATCTTTTGCTGGTTGCCGCCACTGAGGTTCCTGGCTGCCTGTTTACAGGAAGGGGTTTTGATTTGCAGTTCCCGGATGTATTTGTCTGCAAGCGCCTTTTCCTTGTTTTGATTCAGCAATCCTGCCCCTTCCAGCTCTTTGAGGGTAGTAATGCTGATATTTTTTTCCACGTCCATGCCCAGCACCAGTCCATGCCGCTTCCTGTCTTCGGGCACCAGCGCCATGCCTGCCCGGATGGCATCGGCCGGCGACTGCACAGGCACTTTTCTTCCTTCCATGTAAACCGTTCCCGAAGCCGCCTTGGGATGGAGGCCAAACAAGGTCTCCAGCAATTCGGTCCTGCCTGCGCCCATCAAACCAAAGATGCCCAGGATTTCACCCCTGGCAACCTGGAAAGAAATGTTTTTTAGCAGGTTTTCATCTTTTCTGACGGGGTGCCGCAGCGAGATGTCCTTTGCGCTCAGCAGCGGTGCCGTTTCCTTGCGCTCTTCTCTCCTGCTGATCACCTTTACTTCCCGCCCCACCATCTTCTGGATAATGGCATCGTGCCCCATCCCCTTCATGTCGCCCGATTCGATGGAGCGGCCATCACGCAGCACAATAAAGCGGTCGGCGATCTTAAACAGCTCATCCAGTTTGTGAGAAATATAAACAATGGTTTTGCCCTCCGCCTTCAGGTCACTGATGATCCCGAACAAAACCGCCACTTCTTTTTCGCTGATGGCCGAAGTAGGCTCGTCCATGATGATCACGTCCGATTCTACCAGCAAGGCTTTGGCGATCTCCACCACCTGCTGCTGTCCCACCTTCAGGTCTGCTACGACCGCGTTGGCATCAACGGCCAGCTTCAACCTGTTTAGCAGGGCCTGCGCCTGTTGCCGCATTTGCCTTTTATCCAGCAATCCCCACCGGTTGATGATTTCACGGCCCAGGAAAATATTTTCGGTGATGGTAAGATAGGGGATCAAGTTGAGCTCCTGGTGGATGATGGCGATTCCCTTGTCCTGCGCTTCGCGGGGATTGGAAAAAGAAACCGGCCCGCCCTTGAAGAAAATAGTGCCTTCATAGTCCGGATACACACCAGACAGGATCTTCATCAGGGTCGACTTGCCGGCGCCGTTCTCCCCGATGATGGCGTTTACCTTTCCGGGGTGCAGTTCCATGCAGACCCCATCCAGGGCCGTTATACCGGAAAATCTTTTGGTTATGTTTTCTACTTTCAGCAAAATATTTGTTTGGCGTTATGAAAGCATGCAACATCCTGCCTGTCCAACTTCTTCCTGCTATTGACTCTTTTTTACCAGCTGCAGCGTAACCGGCACCACTTCTATATTGTCCAGCTTCAGGTGGGCCTGGTTCAGCTCGATGGCTCCGGTAAAAATTACCTCATCTCCTTTTTTTGCTTCCTTTTTGAACGGAGGCAGCACCTTTTCCCGGATGATCTTATTGACTTCTGCGGAAACCCCGTTAAAGTCCATGGTGTTGTCAAATTCATTGATGTTGATCAAACCGGAAGCATCGCGCACGGCATTGCCGAAAACATATTCGGTGGCGATCCTGATCAGCTGGCGGGCCGTATCTTGCTGCACCAGCAGGGTTGTGGCATCTTCCTCTATTTTCGCAATCTCTCCCTGCCCCTTTACCAGAAAGAAGCGGATATTGCCAATACCCAGCGCATGGGAATATTTTTGAAAGCCGGTTTCCGGATCGGCTTTCAACAGGGCAGTAAGCCTGTTTACGTCCAATGCCTTGTCCAGCGCGGAAGGCAGCTTCCCATTCAGATAATCCTGCGCATACGCGGTTGCATTAAACTGCTTCGACTTTCCTGCTGCTTTTACTTCGCTGAGCTTTTTAAAATAAACAGAATTGTAAGCCACTACTACCAGCAGGAGAAGGGTAATGATATAGTTGAGCCCTTTTTTCATCTTATTCTTTTTTCCCGTAAGCGCTGTAATCGTTGATGTCTTCCTTGTTCACCAGCTCAACCGCTACGGGTAATTTCTTTGGAAAGTCGCGTTTGCCTTTCAGGTATTCATCGGCACTGGTGGCGGCAGTATTGGCCATCACTTCGGGGAACTGCATGGCGGTTGCCACGATCTTACCGTCCCTGATAGATTCGATCACTTCGGGCGCCCCGTCAAAGCCGAAGATCTTTACCTTGTCTGCCTTGCCTGCAGCTACCAGGGCCTGGTAGGCACCCATGGCCATGGCGTCGTTGCCGCAAAAAACAGCATTGATGTCAGGGTGGGCCTGCAGAATAGATTCCAGCACTTCCATTCCTTTGTTGCGGTCGAAATCTGCGCTTTGCTGTGCCACCATTTTCAGGCCGCTGTAATAGTCTACCACGCTGTGAAATCCCTTGGAGCGGTTCCAGGTATTGTTGTCTCCTACCAGTCCGAGCAGTTCTACGTAGGTTCCCTGCTTGTTCATCTTTTCCACGAAATATTTACCCAGGGCTACACAGCCTGCATAGCTGTCCGAAAGAATTTGTGAGGTGGCCGCATCGGTTGAATTCACTTCCCTGTCCATGCAGAAAACGGGCACACCGGCGTCTTTGGCCTTTTGCACATTCACCACCGAGCCTTCGGCGTCTGTCGGGTTGAACAGGATCGCCTGGTAGCCTGAAGCAAGCGCATTCTCAAAATGATCTGTTTCCAGGGCAGTATTGTTCTGTGAGTCAAATATTTTTGTTTCGTACCCCAGCTCTTTGGCTTTGGCAGCGGCTTTTTCAGCCAAGAATACAAACCAGGGATTGTTGAGGGTAGACACCACTACGGCCATCCGTTTGGGTTTGCCGGCAGCTGGATTGTTCCTGCATGCGGAGAGGCAGAAGAGCACGGGCAGTACCCACAGGAACAAAGATGGCAAAAAGCGTTTTTGTATATTCATAAAGCAGTAAATCGTTTAGGCATAACCGGTACAAGCAAAAAACCCCGCGGGGGGGCAGAGACTTTTCAAGAATGGCTATTCCAGCAACCGCAAAGCTTCCTGCAGGATGCCGCTCTCTGTTAAACCATAGTGGTTAAAGATCTCCGTCTGTGAGCCGGTCACGGTGTACTCATCCGGAATACCCATAATCTTAAACCGGTTGTGAAAATTGTGCTGCAGCAAGTAGGAAGCACAGGCCTCTCCCAGTCCGCCATACACGCTGTGCTCTTCGATGGTGACAATGGGCTTGCCAGTAGTAGCCACCCTTTCAAGCAAATTGTAGTCGAGCGGCTTGATGGTATGCATGCTGATAACCGTTGCACTCAAACCAGCTTCCGCTTCCAGCCTTTCTGCCGCCTGTTTGGCAGGATACACGGTTTCACCGGTTGCAATAAGGGTGATGTCTTTTCCTTTGCGGATCATCCTTCCCTTGCCAAATTCAAAATCAGTTTCTTCTGCTACCAGCAGGGGCATGGCCTTTTTACCAAAGCGCAGGTAAAATGGCGAAGGGGTGGCCGCTGCCTTTCTGATGGCCTGCTCGGTTTCAAAAGGATCGGCAGGCGCTACCACGGTAATGTTGTTGATGGCACGCAACACGGCGAAATCGTGCAGACTGTGATGCGTTGAACCCAGGGCACCATAGCTCACACCGGCACTGATGCCGATCAGGTTGACCGGGTTGTCGGAATAAGCTACGTCGTTTTTGATCTGTTCCAGGGCCCGCGCAGAGAGAAAACAAGCCGGTGAAACAGCAAACACTTTCTTACCGGTCGAGGCCAGTCCGGCAGCCACGCCCACCAGGTTTTGTTCGGCAATACCGACTTCAATGTGCTGCTCCGGGAATTTCTGTCCGAACGGGATCAATTTTCCCGAGCCCCTTGAATCGCTTGTTACGACCAGGATGTTGCGGTCGTCTTTTGCCAGTTCCTGGAGCGTAGCAGAAAACACTTCCAGGTTTGCTTTCGCCGTTGTCTTTCTGCTTTCCACCATTGTCTCTGCCATGTGTTGGTCTGTTTACTGAGAGGCCTGTTTAAAAATCATCCGGTATGGTTACCATTGCATTGTCCAGCTCATGCAAGGCTACTTCGTATTGTTGTTCGGTGGGCACGCCATGGTGCCATTTCAGGGCATTTTCCATGTAGCTGACGCCCTTGCCTTTTACGGTATGCGCAATTACGGCGCTTGGCTTGCCTGCTGACAGCGGGAGCGATCCCAGCGTTTGTACCAGTTCGTGCATATCGTGCCCGTCAACATGCCGCACGGCCCAGCCAAAGCTTTCAAATTTGGCATCCAGGGGTTCTGTATTGCATACCTCGCTGGTGGGACCGGTGATCTGCAGGGTATTGCAGTCGATGATGGCGCAGAGGTTGTCCAGCTTGTAATGAGAGGCGGCCAGCGCGGCTTCCCAGTTAGAGCCTTCGGGCAGCTCGCCATCCCCGAGCAGGGTAAACACCCGGTAATCTTTTTTATCCAGCTTTGCCGCGATTGCCATGCCTACAGAGATAGGGAGGCCATGTCCCAATGCGCCGGTGTTTTGCTCCACCCCTTTTACTTTTCTTGTTGGATGGCCAATGTAGTGCGACTGGTACTTGCAAAGGGTTTCCAAATCTGATTCGGGGAAAAATCCTTTGTCGGCCAGCACTACGAACAAAGCTTCCACGGAATGCCCCTTGCTTTGGATATACCGGTCGCGGTCGGGCGAGTGAAAGTTTTCCGGACCTACATTCAGCACATCGTTGTAAAGTACATTCAGGATATCGATGCAAGACAAGCTGCCACCGGTATGGCCGGCGCTTGCGTGGAAGATATACTTCAGGATGTTTTTCCTGTACTTGATCGATTTTATGTAGAGCTCCCTTTCTGTCATGTAAGTTCTGTTTATTGCCCTTTGTCATTTGCACCATGGTGGTACACTTCCCAGCCCATATAATTTTCATAGGCTTCCTGCAGGATGCCGGCCGTTTTTGAGGCGTTCATGACCACATGATGCTCGAATCCGTTTTTGCATACCCACTTCATCAATCCCTGCAACTGGCCGATTTTGGCAACTGCCCTTGTGCCGAATGTCCTGAGCTCATCATCGGTGAGCGCACCTTCTCCCACATAGGCTTTGATAATACCTTTTGTATCATCGGTGCTGATGCGGCCGTATGTCAGCGGCGCAGCAGGTGTACGGCCGGCCAAAGCGCCGTAGGTATTTTCCTCTCCGACCGTTGTACCCAGGATAGGTGCCGTGCTGATCTCGATGTCAGGCAGGAATGATTTGGCCCAGTTGCCGCAATGGAAAAGCACCACTTTTTCTTCATCGCTTGCATAGTTGTTGTTCCAGTCAACCAACGCACTGGGCGAACCGGATGCCAGCTGCATGGCATACATGGTAAGGGTACCGGTTACGTCTACTTCGCAGGCACTGGGCAGCCCATTCTCGCTCATCATGCTCATGCTGGTACAAACATTACAGCCATAGTTTTGCTGGAGCGAGGTCCAGCATTGGATGGCGGTGGCATCAAGGGCATGTTCTTCCATAAACCCATGAAGTACTACATCGAGCTTGGCGATCTGCACGAGCCTGTCGTCCGGCGTGCGGCCGGTGGGCGAATAAGCCCGGATGGCTTCCAGTCTTTGCTTTACGCTGCCATCGTCTTTGGTGAGTTTGTTTGCGGCGCCCAGGATATGCGAGAGGTCGATGGTGACCACCGAGATGCCGTGGCGTTGCAGGATCTTTTCGCTGTAGCGAACGGTGTTAAAAGCACCCGGCCTGGCGCCCACCGCACCGATGCGCACATTGCGCAAGCCTTTTACTACCCGGCAAACGGCTATAAAGTTGCGGAGGTCGGCCGCAAAGCTTTCATCAGCGGGATGCACCACATGTTTTGACGTGAGCGAGAATTTAATGCCGTACTGGTACAGGTTGTTGCATACAGAGATCTTTCCGCACCAGGCATCTCTTCTTCTGGCCACATCCAGCTTGTCCAGGTCATCGGGATAGGCCTGCACCAGCACCGGAACATTTAGCGCGGCCAGCTTGAGGGTTTCGGCCACGCCTTTTTCGTCGCCAAAATTAGGAAGCACCACCAGCACGCCGATGATTTCATCTGCATGTCTTTTAAACAGGTCGGCACATTTCCGGGCTTCCTGGAATGTTTCTACCCCGCCCAGCTTTGTTTCCTGCTCCTGGAGCATAACAGGTTTAACACCGGCCTTGCTGAAAGCTTCGAGCAGGTCTGCGCGGCATTCGCCTACCAGTTTGTCCGGAAAAAAGTCGCGGTTACCGATAATGATCCCGAGGCTTGCACCCGTTTTGATGGTATTACTCATTGAGAAGTGAGATTGTAAGCAGTTAGCTTGCTATGATCAATTCGATTTCGTTGTCGTGAAACAGTTGTTTGTGTTTTTCTTCAATGTCTGCATCGGTGATGATGCAGTTGATGAGCGAGAGGGCCCCAAGGCTGGCAAACGAGCTTTTACCGATCTTGGTAGAATCCGCCACCAGGTAGGTGGTATCGGCCGCATCGATCATGGCTTTTTTTACCACCAGGTCGCTGATGCTGGGATAGGTCAATCCGGCCTTGAGCGATATACCGGCTGTGGCCAGGAAAAGCTTTTGCACGCTGATGCCGTTAAAAAAGTCTGCGGCTTTTTGCCCCGTGAGGGAGAGCGTGGGCGGCTTGAACTCGCCCCCGGTCACCACCAGTTCAATCCCGGGTTCTGTACCCAGCATCATGGCGATGTTCAGGGCATTGGTGATCACCCGGAGGTGTTTAAAATCTTTGAGCTTTTTGGCGATCTCCGTGGTGGTAGAGCCTGAATCAAGGATGATGCTGTCACCGCTTTCAATAAATTCCAGGCATTTCTGCGCAATGCGTTCTTTCTTGTCCATATTTTCCTGATTGGCCAAAGAAAATGCCCGGACCTGGTCTTCGATGTTCTTTAAAAAAGCGCCGCCGTGCTCTCTGACCACCAAACCGTCTTTGTCCAGCTTTTCCAGATCCTGGCGAATCGTAACCTCGGTTACCTTGAACAAACGGGACAGGTCAACCACCTTGGCCGAACCGTCTTCCTTGATCAATTCCAGAATCTTATCCCGCCTTTGCGTAGCTGTCATAGACTAGATTTTTCCATAGAGCCTGCTCAGATGCTCCAGTTTTACTTTCGTTTTGGCACCAATGATTTGAGAATCGAAACTAAACAAAAATAATCAAAAGAAAAATAATAAATTTTTCAGCCCTGCTGCTTTAATGCCCGGCAGCTTGTCCGGTACTTTTTTCGGGCAAATTGTCCCGAAGTGCCGCGCAGAAAAGGTTTGGATCGATATTGTTCAGAAATTTATCAAAAGAACAGCACAAACCCATCCGCATATGCAAAAACAGATCGTTCCTATATTGCTCCTGCTTCTCTCATTTACAGGGTACAAACTGGCGGCACAGGATCCGGCGAAAAGCAACAAAGACCTTACCCTCGGCAAGCTGCCCGGTGTAAAACCGCGCAATGTTGTTTTTATCCTGACAGACGATCACCGGTATGATTTTATGGGATTTACCGGCAGGCTGCCCTGGCTGAAAACACCCAATATGGAGCGGCTGTACAGGGAAGGCGCGTATTTTAAAAACGCATTTGTCACCACTTCTCTTTGCTCACCCAGCAGGGCCTCTATTTTAACAGGGGCGTATTCTCATGTGCACACCATTGTAGACAATGTGGCACCCGAGCCGCCCAACAATACCTATTTTCCCCAGTACTTGCAGAAAGCAGGCTACCAGACAGGCTTTTTTGGCAAGTGGCATATCGGCGAGGAAGAAGCGTCAGACAATCCCCGGCCCGGCTTTAACCACTGGGAAAGTTTTAAGGGACAAGGTGTTTATTACAATCCAACCCTGAACATCAATGGCAAACAAGTCAGCTTTGGCGACTCGGCCTACATCAGCGACCTGTTGACCCAGCATGCCATCAGCTGGATGAAGCAGAGAGACAAATCAAAACCTTTCTTTCTCTACCTTTCCCACAAAGCGGTGCATGCGCCTGTTACCCCTGCTAAACGGCACGCAGGCATGTACAAAAACCAGCCCTATGATCTGCCGCCCACGTATTATCAAACCCTCAACGATGATTACAAAAAATTAAACTGGCCGGAATGGGTCAAGCAACAACGCTTTAGCTGGCATGGGGTAGACTATCCGTATAACAGTCACCAGAAAATAGAGGACCTCGTGCGCACCTATTGCGAAACCCTGATGGGCGTGGATGAAAGCATCGGGGCCGTACTGGATTACTTAAAGAGCGAGGGCCTGGACAAAAGCACCCTGGTCATTTACATGGGCGACAACGGTTTTAGCATGGGTGAGCACGGACTGATCGACAAGCGTCATTTTTATGAAGAATCGGTCAAAGTGCCATTTCTGGCATATTGCCCGGATTTGTTCCCCGGCGGACAAACCATTGCGAAGATGGTGCAGAACATAGATGTGGCGCCTACTGTTTTGTCGGTGGCCGGCCTGCAACCACCCGCTTCCATGCCGGGCAGGTCGTTCATCCCCTTGTTAAAAGGCGATACAGTCAACTGGCGGCAAAAGATCTTTTATGAATACTTCTGGGAATATGATTTTCCCTTTACACCCACTGTTTTTGGTGTACGAGAAGACAAGTTCAAGTACATCCGCTATTACGGCATCTGGGACACAAACGAATTATACGACCTGGAAAAAGATCCGCACGAAATAAACAACCTGATCAATGACCCGCGGTATGCAGAGACAGCCAAAAGGATGGCCGCAGAATTATACGACTGGCTCAAGCAAACCGGCGGCATGCAGATCCCGCTCAAAAGAACCATTCAACACCCGGTCGGAGATTACCGTCATCCGGATATGTATTAGTGTAAAATTGACGGTTAATATTGCATTCATTCGTATGTTATGCATCGCAGACCCACCCCTGCCCCTCCCGGGAGGAGCAGGAGTGGGTTCAGGACCGCACATGTTTGATGCATCCGTTTCCATATACATTCCATCATTCAATGAAAATCCGAAACAGCATGATCTGTAAGCCTCCTTTAAAAACCCCTGCCGTAAAAATGGCACGTATATACGAAGAGCGGTTATCTTTGACGTACTTATAAAAACAGGCTATATGAAAAGGGCTTGGTCCATCTTACTGGCATGTGTACTTCTTTCGTTGGTATCCCCCGCGCAGGACAGAGGGTTTCGTACAGTCAGAACCCATGTTCCCCTGGATTCTCTTGTTATGAGTGATCCTTTTATCCTCGCTGATCAGGCAACGAAGGAGTATTACATGACCGGCACAGGCGGTATGCTTTGGAAGAGCAAAGACCTGAAGTTCTGGGACGGGCCCTACAGAGTGGCAGAAACAGATTCAACATCCTGGATGGGGCCCCGCCCGATGATCTGGGCCGCAGAGATCCATCCCTTTCAAAACAAATATTATTATTTCGCCACCTTTACCAACAGGGCAGTCAAGATCGATACCTTCCGGGGAAATGCGATTGAACGCCGGGCCAGCCATGTACTGGTAAGCGACAAGCCCGATGGCCCCTTCAGGCCCATGAAAGATCCTATCTACCTGCCTCCTACCAAACCCACGCTGGACGGCACTTTCTGGATCGATAAGGACGGAAAGCCGTATATGGTATACTGTTATGAATGGCTGCAGAACTGGAATGGAACCATCGAAAAAATCCAGCTGAAGCCTGACCTGAGCGGCACGATCGGCGAAGGAAAGGTCTTGTTCCGCGCCAGCGATTCTCCCTGGAGCCGCGAAAAAGATGAGAACGGCAAAGACCGGCCGAATAAAGTGACGGATGGCCCTTACCTGTTTCAGACAAAGACCGGCCGGCTCGGCATGATATGGACCAGCTGGGTATATGATGTGTATACACAAGGCGTTGCCTATTCACAAAGCGGTACGCTTGATGGACCCTGGGTGCAGGAAAAAGATCCGATCACACCGCCCAATTACGGTCATGGCATGTTGTTCCATACATTGGATGGCAAGCTGCTGATGTCTATCCACAGCCATAAAAATGTAAACGGCCGCACACTCCGCAGACCTTGCTTGTTTGAAGTAGATTTATCCGGCGACAAGCTGGTTGTTGGCAAGCCCTACATACCTTAAGACAAACCGTTTGCCTGCCAGGCAGCCCCATGCCTCTGCAGCTGGCGCGCTTACCCTTCACTCTCCCGGTCAATGAGGAAGTCGCCTGCATTGGCTCCCAGCCTGACGATGGAGCTCATGTTAAGATCGGCTGTTGTGGGCACCTGGGTTCCCTGCTCCAGCAAACCATTGCGAACAGCTTTTTCCATAAAGGTACCGACCTCAAAATCGGTCATGGACGACAGCAGGAGTTTAACATCGGTGAAACCATCTCCGGCCTGGTTTTCTTTGAGGTATTCTAAGATCTTTCTGGCATCCCGGTTAAAATTGCGCAAAGCCATAAGGTATATTTTTCCAGAAATTATGAAAACTTTTGAGTTTATAACGCGGATAGATTTATTGAGTTGTATACCAGGCTCAATTATTTTCGCAGCACCTGACGCGCTTGCTTCTTACTACATAACAAAGATGCATGATGCGATAAGATTGTGCCGGCTGATTTAAGAGTGATAAAAGCCCGGCAGGCAAACCGCTGATGAATAATATCAATTGAATTTAGGCGTATCGATCTAAACCAGTCTGATTCCGGCCTGGTTCTTAATTCTCAAACAGGGGAACAGTAAACTGGCTGTCGCCATCGGTTTCCTCTTCTTTGAAGTAAGGGGAAAAGGTCTTTACACTTAGTTCATTCTTTTTTACGGAGAATTTGTACAGCCGCATCAGCCCATGCCCTCCGTCCGGACGGCTCTGATAATCGGATAAAAAGGTTTTGATGGTATGACCGTTGTAGGTGTCTGTCCGGTAACCTTCCCCGTTATCACCTACATGACCGCTTAGCATCATAAACAGGTTGGGGTTGCCTTTTAAAGCTTCGTAGATGGCTTTGCCTTCTCCATTGAAAGGGGCCTGTGGGGTGTTGGTTCCCTTCACCGGATTGAAATGCAGAATAGAATGGCTCACCGCAATGGCTTTGCGTGACGGATACTGTTGAAAGATCTTGTTGGCCCATCCATACAGAGCGGCCTGGTCTTCGTTGTGCGAATCAAATTCCAGGAACAACACCAGAAAGTCTACGCCTCCTGCGGTGAACAGGTCATAGTGGCTGTCGTTGTTCTGTCCGTAGTGACCGCCATAGTAAGGACGTCCCTCAAAATGCTTCACACCAAAATACTGGTTGTAGAAACGCGTGGTTCCTGTAACCGGATATTGCGCGGGAAACTGATCATGGTTGCCAACGGTTAATCCATACGGAATGCTTACCGGGTTTTCCAGTCCGTACAGCGCTGTCTTGGCCAGGTACCATTCAGACCTGGCGGTAACCGGGTTATCACCATGTTCGGTTATGTCACCCAGGTGGGCTACATACGCAATATTTTCTTTTACCTGGTTATTCCGGATCCACTCGATCTGTGCCTTGAACATATCAAATGTACCACCCAGCTGTGCCTGTGCCAGGTAGTATTGTGTATCGGGTATAACAGCCACTGAAAAATCACCCGGTTTCACCACAGCAGGCACACCCGGCGTATTGAGTACAGGCGCAGCTGAATCAACACCGGTTTGGGAATAGAGAGCAGCAGGCTTTAAGGCGATGATACCGCCCAGGGCAGCAACGATGAAAAGTTTGGTCAATGGATAGCGCATAAGGTACATATAAGAGCAATGCCGCAAATGTAACTACCCAGTATGAACGGAATATTAAATTTGGTTGAACTCCACTTGTCAATTTGAAAAACGCACGGATACATAGAAGTTTGTGCACTTCTATTCTCTCTGATAAGCATTGCTCATGCTTACCATCCATTTCTGATGGTGGATCATTTCCCTTTCAAAAACTTCACTTCCATTTTTGTCTTTCCATCCTGCAGCTGGATCGTATAAAATCCTTTTGTCAGCGTACCCGGCAAAGCCAGTTTGGTCGCATTTTGATTGCCGGTGTGCCCTATGGTTTGCTTCATAAGGAGCCGCCCTTTGCCGTTGTAGAGAAGCAGGCTGTAATGACCGGCTGCCACATTGAAGGAGAGATTGAGGGTATTGCTGATAACAGGATCGGGTGATATGGCCAGCCTAAAACCTGATCTACTCTACCAGCACAAAGGCGGCCCAGAAATAAGCCGGGTATTTTTCTTTCATTGCAAGCTGCGCCAGCCGCAAGGCTGTTCTGGCAGAAGAACCACCAAGCCAGTGGTGGTAAAAGAGGGCCATGAGCTCGCTGGTGCCTTTATCGGGCACATCCCATAAACTGACGATCATTTGTTTTACGCCAGCCATCTTCAGCGCCCTTTGCAATCCGATGATGCCTTCATTTTTTTGGATATCTCCCAGGGCGGTTCCACAGGCACTCAGGATGGCCAGCCGGGTATTGCTTAAATCCAGTTGTGCTGTTTCGTAAGCAGTCAGTATGCCATCCTCTCCTGCAAGCGCGCGTTCACCCGTCCATGCCCGGTTGCCGCCGGCCAGTACCAGTCCGCTCCGGAAAAGAGGGTTTTGCTGAATCCCAAACGCTCCGCCGGCCGTTTCATACCCGTTCCATTTATTTTGTGCCGGCGGAAGAAAGAAACCGTGGGTGGCCAGGTGTAAAATCTGCGGACTTGTTCCGTCCAGGGCTTTAAAGGCTTCTTCGGTGGCCCCGGTTCCGCTGCTGATGGTTACTGCAACGCCTGCATCAACCAGCACTTTTTGAACACTGTCTATTTCTTCTTTGCTGAAAGGCAGTGAATCCCAGCCACCACCTCTCAGGCGGCTGCTATCCAGGGGATACAAATTAAAAGAAAAGGCACTGGTATCCCCGCTACTCACCCCCCTGTTCTGCTGCTGTCGCCCTGCCGTGCTTCGGGAGGTGTTGTAGCTGATGTTACCCCATAAAGAAGCAGTGTGGAGTGGCTCCTCCTGTTCTCCGGAGAGGACAAGCGCGCGCGTGCTAAGCACCTGGTTTAATTGATATTTCTCCAGGAGAAAATGATCTGCAGCCGGCTCCAAAGCCTGGAAGGCAATCCTGTTGAGCAGGCCTGCAGGGGCGAAATAAATTGTATGAGTATTGGCAAGATACTGCTCCAGTGGCTGCCAGAGCAGCTGGTACAAGGAATCGCGCAAGGGGGAGGCGGCATAGGCACTGCTGTTTGCGGCACCCGCATGCTGGCCCTGGCGGCTGCTAATTTCACCTGTAGTAGCAAGCGCAGCCAGCAACCGTTCCAGCGTACGCTCTTCGCACAAGGGAACAAAACGGGCGTTGGTGTCCTGGGGTAATACGACCAATGCTGCATACAAGATGCTGTCCGTCCATTTGTTGCGGTAAAGTTTAAAACTGATAAATTCGATGGCAACTTCCCCCTTTTGCAACCGCCGGGCAATATCCTGTGCGGTAACAGCTTGATGTTGCTGCTGGTTGCGAAAGGCCACCGTCCGCGTTGAGAGTTGCTGCTCCAGGCGGTTGGTTGCTTCCTGCAGGCTATCGAACCTGGATATGCGCCTGGCAATAGGGAACAGCAGTTGTCTGCCGATAAATGCTTTGTTTGAGCGCCATTGTTCATACAGCTTTACAGCAGCAGTGTCGCCGCTTTTCCGGATGCTTCTTAACACAGCCTGCTGGTCTTCCAGCACCATGCCTTTCAGCGCCAGTTGGGTCGTATAAACCTGGCTAACTGCAACGGGAGGTATTTTTGTTTGGGTAAACAACAGGGAAGGAAGATAATTGAACTGATAAGATTCATTGTCCAGGAAGCTGAGCTTTTCCGCTTCGGAAAGGGCACTGTATGTTTGAGTCAGTTTTTTTAAGGTAAGCTCAGTAGCTGCCGAGAACAGGGCAAAAGCCTGGCCGGTATTGCCCAGTGCGGCGTACGAAAGCCCGAGGCTGTTCAGACCAAAGGCATAGTCGGGATGATCTTCACCGACCGCCTTCTTATAAATTCCGACAGATTGTTGCAGCAGGGAGATTGCTTTTCTGTGCTGCCCCACTTCCTGGTACAATTGCGCCAGGTTGCTCAGGCAGAGTGCATAATCAGGATGCGCTTCTCCCAGTATTTTCTTTTTAATGGCCAGTGCTTCCTCGTACAATGGCAGCGCTTTCTGATACTGCTTCATGCTTTTCAACAGGTTAGCCAGGTTGTTCACGCTGGCCGCATAAGAAGGATGCGTTTCTCCCAGCACTTTCCGGAGGATCAATATGGCTTGCTGATGCAAAGGCAGGGCTTTCTCATATTGCCCCATGTTGCTGTACAGGTTAGACAGGTTGCTCAGGCTGGACGCATAATCGGGATGATCCTCCCCTACCGTCTTTTTCTGGATAGCCAGCGCCTGCTCATAAAGAGGCAGGGCTTTGTTATATTGCCCGATGCTGCTGTACACATAAGCCAGGTTGTTCAGGCTGTTTGCATAGTTGGGATGCTCTTCACCCAATACCTTTTTTTCAATTGCAAGCGCTTGTTCGTACAAAGGCAGGGCTTTCTCATACTGCCCCATTACATTGTACAGGTAAGCCAGGTTGTTCAGGCTGGAAGCATATTCAGGATGTTGTTCTCCCAGGACCCTCTTTTTAATGGACAAAGCATCCTGGTAGAAAACCAGGGCTTTGTTGTACTGGCCCATCTTGCGGTACAAGGCGGCCAGGTTGTTCAGCGTGCTGGCGTACCGTGGATGCTGTTCTCCCAGCAACTTTTTCAGTACGGCCGAGACTTCCAGCGAGAGGGGCAGGGCCTGATCAAATTGTCCCATTTCATTGTATACAACTGCCAGGCTGTTCAGGCTGGTGGCATACCGGAGGTCTTCTTCTCCCAGGACCCTTTTTCTGATGGCCAGGGCTTCGCGGAACGGGGACAGGGCTTTGTTATACTGGCCCATCTTGTAATGCAGCAAGCCAAGATTGCTCAGGCCGGTAACATAGTCCGGATGCTCTTCCCCGGGAGGAAGGCTCCTGAGCAGTTGCACAAGCAGGGTTGCATAGGGAAGGGCCAACGAGGGATCGGGATGGGAAGTGTTTATCAGCAGGCTATCTACCAGCAACAGTTTTTTTGACAGTGAATCATCCGGCCTGTTCCCCCAAGCAGCAGCCTGGATTGCATGCACTGTTTTTGTCAGCAACGCCCCTTTCGACTTTTCTGCAATTTGCGTGAGCAGGTGTTTCAGCGTGTCAGGAACGGGGGACTGGCCATACAGGTCCTGTATGTTTGCGAACATGCCGCATAGAAAAATCAGGGTAAGCACCGCCACTTTCTTCACAAGCTTTTTCATATAAAACCTGTTGCATTTGTGTAAAGAGGGACTTTGGTTTGTCTCCACAAGGGGCTAATCCCTTTTCAGCTTGCGGGATAGTTGCAGCGCCTTTCCTGCGTATACTCCGGAAGGATCCTGCCGAATCACTTGCTTTAACAACCCGTTTGTCCGCTCTGTTTGTTCCATTTTGAGATAAGCCAGGGCCAGGTACCATGCTGTCTTGCTGCTCCAGTAAGTGTTGGGACTTTCGGCCAGGGCCGTGTTCAATGTGCCGGCAGCTTCCTTTGTATGATCAACAGACAACAGGCTTTGCCCGAGATAATAGTGCGCGTAAAACCTTGCCAGTTTTTGCTGAGACATACTGCGCGTAGCAGGTGCGGTATTTTCAGCTGCTTCCAGCGTCGACAGGGTCTTCTGATAGCCTGCAATTGCCTCCTTGTGCCGTTGCGCTTTGTAATCGGCAGCAGGAGCAGCCAACACTTCCGGCAATTGAACAGGCAGGCTGTCAGGAACAAAATGCTGCCTGAACAACTGCTGTCTTGTTATCAACAATTTCTTTTTCCTGATCTGTGCCAGTTCAGTCCGGGAGAGGGGAATCAAAGCAGGGTGATTTACCTGCGGGGAAGAGGGCATTGATCGTAAACTGTCCTTGCGTGTATCTGTCTTCGTGCTGTCTTCTCCCTTGCTTGAGCCGGTTGGATGCTGTTCCATCGATTCCAGGGGTTTGCCCTTTTCTGTTGATGGAGACCACCAGCGCACACCCAAAAGGGTCAGTCCTGCAACAACAGCTACAGCCAGCCAGCCAAGTATCTTGATCCGTTTTAGCTTGCCGGGAGTTCTTTCACCGGGAAGCAAGGGCTTAAGCGCGCCACCCGGGCGGTCTTGTTCTTCCCTTTTTTCGTGCTGCTTGTCCCACTGTTTTCTTTCTTCCTGTAATATGCTCCAGACAGCTTCATGGTTCTTTTTTTTTTCTGCAAGCTGTTGACCCGATCCGCTTATTTTCTCGTCTATAGATTCACCGAGTGAACGTATTTCCCGGAAAGCTTCCACTTCTTCCCGCAGCGCGCTGTTATGCAGCAGGAGGGCTTCAAATGCGCTCCTTTCGGTGGCGTCCATTTCTCCATCTACATATCTGGCAGCCTGGTTGTATTGTTCTTGCGTCAGCTCCATTCGGTACTTAGTTTAACCTTTAAAATCTGCCGAAGCGCTTTGTAGGCCTTTGCTGATTCGTTGTCTATATTACCTGCGCTAACGCCTAATTTTTCAGCGATCTCTTTGGATCTGAGCCTTCCAAAAAATTTCATGATCAGGATCTCTCCCTGCTTTTGGGGCAGCTTTGATATAGCTTCCATCAATTTTTTTTCTTTTTCATTCAGCAGTTCCTGGTGCTCGTTTTCCTGAAATGCATTTTCCAGCAGCAAATCAAATCCATGCTTGTAATCCTGTATCCCGTACATCATTCTATCCTTTTTAAAATAGGCCAGCAGCTGCAATAGGCCAAAAGAGTAAACCACTGTTTTCAAACTACCGTTGATGCTGATCTCTTTTTTCCGGGATTTATCGTAAAGAACCAGCAAACCGTTTTGAAAGGCGTCTTTTGCGTCTTCGCGCAGCTTTTCCCTTAAGCGCGTATTGCTGTACCGCTGCTGTATCCAGTTCAGAAAACTGCCCTGGAACAAGGCGTAGATGCAATGAAACAGGCCTGCCAGCCGCTTGTCTTCCGGCGTCTGCATGATGTCAACGGCAACAGCTGCCTTTGTTAATTCCTGACAATCCATTCTTATTCTTTAAAGTGCCTACTGATGCGCTGTTACTTAATAGCGAAACAGGACAAAATCTAACCTGTTTCTCTCCGGTTGGGAAGTTCATGGGCGTTTGCGGACGAAAAAATACCTGCGTCGCAAATAGATGCAAAAAATCAAGATACGAAAATACTGATTATAGGAGAAATGGATGGCTCCCGGGATGTCTCAAAAAAAAGCTGGTGAGAAAATGCAAATACCGGCTATAAAAAGCAGGGGCTTTGTGAACAGGTTGCACAAATGCAGGTAACCTCAAGAGAGCACGGAGCCGAACCACGATCCAACATCAAGTCTTTTTTAATCTTTAAATACATTCACTATGAGAAAACTATTTATCCGTCTTTCCATCATCAGTGCTGTTCTAACAGCCATGGTTACCTCCTGCGAAAAACAGTTCGTGAACGACATTCCACCAGAACGGCAGCAACTGGCTGCAACAGCAAAGGACCAATTGGATCTGAGCCGCCAGAACTGGAACAAATATGCGGCCGGCCTGGCCAGGTTCGTATCTTATGAGCCCGTTCAAAAAATAAACATCGAAGCAGAAAAGAATGCCGTGGTACAACAACTGCTGTCCGGAGATGCTTATATTGCCTACGGGAACGTACAGGATCCTTCCACCTTATCACTGGTTACGATCGCTTCCTTGCACAAACAAAGCGCAGCTGCAGTAGATACATTAACCAGGTATGCAACCAGCCAGGTCCGCACAGGCGATCAACTGGTAAACATTCAATGGGAAAAAGGAACCCTGCGCTTTACATCCAAATGCATTGTCAGGAACGACAGCATTGTATGGGACAACCTGCTTACCAATGTAGTTATGATGGACCCCGAAGGCAAAACAGTCAAAGAATCATCGAACGACAATCCGGCGGCAAAATACTACCGGCAATGGTATAAAGAGTGGAGAAGCTGGACGGTCAATTGGATCTGGGGCTCCAGGCGGGGTGAGATGGGAGAAGAAATAACCGTGTGGCCTTACAGCAATGGGCAGGTGTACAACACGGATGCCAGAAGCTGGGCCTATATCAACATCGGTTCGTACAGGTCTGAGAGCAGGGTACTCGTTAACGCAGGCACCTATGGCAAGATACAGTATGCTGTCGGCGTTGCTACGCCTGCGGCTTCCGTCACTTTTAACAACAGCAACTTCAAGGTAGAAGTACATGGTATCGGATCAAGCAGAATCGAGAACGGCACGCATTCGCTGACCCCTTATCCGCTGTAAGCAACCTAAAACGGCTGGCATATAACGGGTCCTCTAAACAAGAAGCCTGCAAGCACTGTTTGCAGGCTTCTTGTTTAGAGGACCTTATCTGAAACAGCCCTGTTATTCCTCATTTTAGTCTATAATTTCAATAGACAATCAGAAAAGCCTATTTTCGCACCCGTTAACGATCAACATCTGTTATAGCAGCATCGCTCACCAAATTCAAAGACGACCATGAAGCCAGCTCCCGTTCATCATAAGCATACTAACAGGTTTGCAGCATGGATAAAAAGCAACAAGTCAATATACCTGGTAATTGCTTTTGCCTGCACCCTTTGCTGGACAAGCCTTTCCGCCCAATCGTACCAGGACGACATGAATGCGTGGTACCAGGGCCGGGCAAAAGGCTTAACCGCTGAGAACGGCTGGTTAAACCTGGTAGGATTGTACTGGCTGGATGAAGGGAAAAATACTTTTGGCAGCGGCAATGGAGTAAAAATAAAGTTTCCGAAAGGTACGATCCCCGGTGAAGCAGGTTATTTTGAACTAGAAGATGGTGTCGTAACACAGTATGCGGCCAATGGCATCAAGATCCTGGTGGATGGACAAGCCCAGGAAAAAGCCACCATCTTTGACAGCACCCAGCGCCGGGCACCTGTATCGGCCTATGAAAATCTACGGTGGACGATCATAAAACGTTCCTCCAAGATAGGCATCCGTTTGCGTGATCTGAAGAGCAGCTCGGTCAGTCATTTTAAAGGGATAGATCATTATCCGGCAGATACAAGCTGGATCGTAACGGCCACCCTTCATTCAACAGCAGGCTTGAACAGCATTGCCATCACCAATGTACTGGGTCAGGTAAATGCACAGGAATCGCCCGGAAAACTCCATTTTTCCATCGGCGGCCAGGAGTACACGCTGGATGCACTGGAAGAAAACAACAAGCTGTTCATCATCTTTGCTGATGGCACCAGTGGTAAAACCACCTACCCCGCCGGCAGGTTTTTATCGGCAGAAAAGCCAACGGACGGAGGCAAGACCATCCTTGATTTCAATAAAGCATACAACCCGCCTTGTGCCTTCTCGGCTTATGCCACTTGCCCCCTTCCGCCGAAACAAAACGTGTTGCCTGTTGAAATAACAGCCGGTGAGAAAACATACGGGCACCACTAGGCGGCACCTGCGAAAACAGCCAAATCACCTGGCGGCTTACAAAGAAGAAAATACGTACCATCCCTGAAGCGGGAACAGCTCCTGTCTCTGTTTTGACTAGGCCATGCATGGCGGCTACGTCTTTCTATGCCCGGCTTTTTCCTTCCCGGCAGCTTGTATGGAAACACCGGTTTACGGCCCGTAAAAACCGGAAAATTGTTCCCCTGACTACACAAATATGCCCAAATTGGGCCGAAATATAGCCCCCGCAAAACCTCCGCCGTACACTTTTTAAAGTCTATATTTGAACCCTAACAACATCACATGAAATTAGATATAGCCAAAGGGCTGCAAAAAAGGAAGAACCAGCTGCTGGAAGATTGGATGTCCTTACAGCTTGCAGATGCAGGTTTGAGAGAGGACTTGATGAGCAACGAGGAGCTGCGGGAGCAATCCAATGAGCTGATCGAGGTTTTGCTGAATACGATCAGTGAAAAGAAGCTGGAGAATATAGAATCTGCTGATTTCGATCCTGTTCATGAAATTCTTTCAGGCATTTCTATCTCAAGGGCACGCCAGGGGTTTTCACCCAGGGAAACCGGCATTTATGTGTTTAGTTTAAAAGAAGCCCTTATCAAGGGCCTGCAGGAAGATTACAAGGATGACCCTCCCGCTTTGATTGAAGCTATTTTAAAAATAAGCAAGCTGATGGATAGCTTGGGTGTTGTAACCTTTGAAACCTTTATCAAAGGAAGAGAAGAAGTGATCCTGCGGCAAACCGATGAGATATCTGAAATTTCCACGCCCGTTATCCGCGTCTGGGAAGGCATCCTGGCATTGCCTATCATCGGAACGCTGGACAGTGCAAGAACACAGGTAGTGATGGAAAACCTGTTGCAGCAAATTGTGGAGAGCGGCAGCACCATAGCCATTCTGGACATTTCCGGTGTGCCCGCTGTGGACTCGCTGGTTGCGCAACATCTTATCAAAACAGTTGCAGCTACAAGACTGATGGGCGCTGAATGCATCATCAGCGGCATCCGCCCCGAAATTGCACAAACCGTTGTTCATTTGGGCATCGACCTGTCGAACATAGTAACAAAAGCAACCCTGGCGAGTGCCCTGAAGCATGCATTTTCCCTGTTAAAATTAGAAGTAAAAAAAGCTCAAAAAGAAAAAGCTGCTATATAGTCTATGGACCGGATTCCTATTCTTCGCATGGGGCATTTCCTGCTTGTTACCATTCAAATTGACCTTTACGACAGACTGGCCACCAACCTGGAATCTGACCTTGTTCAGATGGTGAACAAAACAGAAGCAAAAGGCGTGTTGATCGACATCTCAGCCCTGTCCATTGTTGATTCTTTTATGGGAAGGATATTGGGCAATATCGGCAGCATGTCAAAAATCATGGATGCCGAAACAGTGGTGGTCGGTATGCAGCCTGCTGTTGCCATTACCCTGATCGAACTTGGTTTGGAACTGAAAGGTGTTCATACTGCTTTAAATGTAGAAAGGGGCATGGAGTTGCTAAAAGAAAAAATTGGTTCGTACGATCGAGAACCGGAAGACGATGAAGATAGTACTGAGTAAGGATACTATGCGCATTGAGAAAGAACAGGACGTAGTTCCTTTCAGAAACCGCGTGAAGGAGTATGCGGTAAAGATCGGGATGAGCCTTGTTAACCAAACAAAACTGATTACCGCCGCCAGCGAACTGGTCAGAAACATGCTGAAGTATGCAGGAGGCGGAACGGTTTTGATGGAAGTCATCAGCCAGACAAGAGATACAGGCATCAGACTCACCTTTCAGGACAAGGGTCCTGGTATAAATGACATTGCATTGGCCATGAAGGACGGCTACTCCTCCGGTAAAAGCCTGGGGCTGGGTTTGCCGGGCACCAAACGGCTGGTAAATGAGTTTGACATCAAAAGCATTGTAGGGGAAGGAACAACGGTTTCGATTTTAAAGTGGAAGAATGGATAGCCGTATACACGTTTCACACAGAGCAGATGACCGGAGTTATTTTGCCATCCTCAAAAAAGAAATTCATGCTTTGGCAGTTTCAGCCGGCTTTAGCGAACGCAAGGTGGGCGAAATTGATATCATCGTAGCGGAAATGGTCAGCAACCTGGCAAAACATGCCCGGGGCGGACAGCTGCTCACAAAGCTGGTAAAAGAAGACCAGCTGCAGGGAATTGAAATCATCGCTATTGATAACGGTCCGGGAATGGTTGATGTAAGCCGCATGGTGGCAGACGGCGTATCTACCAAAAACACGTTGGGCCATGGCCTGGGTGCCATGAAAAGATTGGCGGATGTTTTTCAGGTTTACTCACAAAAAGAATGGGGGACCGTGATCCTGGCAAGGGTCTTTGAAAAAGAAATTCCCCTTTTCAAAAAGCCCGCTCAGGTAGAAATAAAGGCCATTGCAATACCCAAACCCGGGGAAGACCAGTGTGGCGACGGTTATTATTATCAGGCGGTCCCCGATCATATCAGGCTTTTTTTGGGTGATGGACTTGGGCATGGTGCAGAAGCAGACAAGGCTGTCAGCAAAGCGATAGAGGCGTTTGAACGCTGCCCGGAAACAAACCCGGTTGAAATCATACGCTATATAGACAGCTCTGTGAAAAAAACCAGGGGCCTGGTAGCTACTGTGGCTGTGTTTAACAGCAAAGAAAAAAAATGGAAGCTTTGTGGCGTTGGAAACATTGCCACCAAAATCAGTGGCCCGGCTTCATCAAGAGGATACATGGCTTACAATGGGATTGTAGGCGTAAACCTGCCGAGAACGTTGAACGCACAGGTAATCGAGTACGAGAAAGGACAACACCTTGTTATGTGCAGTGATGGGTTAAAATCAAGATGGGACACCGTGAGATACCCGGGCATCTTGCGATACGACTTGTCTATAATGGCTGCGTCCCTGTTAAAAGACTTTGCCCGGAATACAGATGACATGTCCGTTGTTGCCTGTAAAATAAACTTATAATCATGCATGAATTAGCGAGAGTGACTTTGAGCAATGAGATGGACCTGATCCTTGCGCACAAACGTTCTATGAAGCTGGCCGAAGTAGTCGGATTATCCCTTTCAGCCCAGACCACTTTCGCTACAGCTGTTTCAGAAGTAGCCCGCAACACGATCGGAAGCAGCAAGAGCGGCTATCTTATTTTAAGCATAGATGCGGATCAACGGGATAAATACATTGTTGCCTGCCTGAAGGATGAACAGGTAAATGGCATGTCAAGGGATGGGCTGGAGTATGCAAAAAGGCTGGTGAACAAATACAATGTTTATACGCAGGGAGCAGAAACGGCTGTTGAACTGTTCTACCATATCTCCCCGCTGTTCAAAATTGATATTTACAAATTAGATGAATGGCGCTCGCTCTTCCGCAACGAGCCGCCTATATCTCCTTACGAAGAGCTGAAACGCAAGAATGAACAGCTGCAGGATCTCTCTGAAAAAATACAAAAAAGCGAAGCGCAGTACAAAACGCTCACGAATGCCCTCCCCCTGATTATTTTTTCGCTGGATACGGAAGGCAGATTGTTGTATGCCAACGAATGGCTCACCAAGTATTCAGGTGAAACAATTGAGAGCCTGAACAAAAACCGGTGGAAATCTTTTGTTCACGAAGAAGATTACAGTCCGTTTTCCCTGCTGCTGAAAAGCGATATCGGCAGGGGTGAGATCGCGATCAAACTGCAGGCGCGGCTCATGAACAAAGCCAGCCGTGAATATCTCTGGCATCAACTGTCATTAACGCCTTTCAAGGATGACAATGGAAAGCTACAATATTGGATAGGCTTTATCGTTGATATACATGCGCAAAAGATAGTAGAAGAAACGCTAAAGGATAATATTGAATTGAAACAGATCCAGGCTCAATTGGAGGAATCACAGCGGTCACAGCAGAGATACATTGAAGAACTCAACCGGAGCAACCAGGAACTGCAGCAATTCGCCTTTGTTGCTTCCCACGACTTGCAGGAGCCGGTTCGCAAGCTTTTATATTACAGCGATTACCTGGTCAATCAATACGCGGCTTCTATAGAGAACAAAGGAATGGAGTACCTGCTCAAAATGCGCAATTCCGCGAACAGGATGCGCACCCTGATAAAAGACCTGCTTGTGTTCTCCCAGATCAAGCGGGAAGAAATCAAGTTCGCAGCGGTCGATTTAAACAAGGTTGCTGATCATGCCCGCCAGGATTTTGAAATTGCTATCAAAGAAAAAAATGCCGTCTTGACAATTGAAGAACTTCCCGTGATTGAAGGAGATGAACGGATGATGGTGCAATTGTTTGAAAATATTATCAGCAACTCGCTTAAATATGCCAGGAAAAACGCTCCCCCGGAGATCCATATACGGCATTCTGCAAACGGCAACAGCATAGAGCTGTCGTTTAAAGACAATGGCATCGGCTTCAATGAAAAATACCTCTCCCAGATGTTCACGCTTTTTCAGCGACTGCATAACCAGAGAGAATTTGAGGGCACCGGATTAGGCCTGGCTATTTGCAGGAAGATCACAGATGCTCACAACGGAAAGATATGGGCTGAATCAAAAGAAGGAGACGGCGCTACATTTTTTGTGTCTTTGCCTGCCCGTGTTACTGCAAACAACTAACTTTTTCAAATGGAAGCTTTCAAAATACTATTGGTGGATGACGATCCGGATGATGCCTCCATCATTGCCGACGTAGTAAAAGACCTGCGTTCAGATGTACACCTTGTTTTTGCAGACAACGGTGAAATTGCCGTGGAAATGCTGAATGAAAATCCTGAGCTGCAATCCGGCGTCTCTTTGATCGTGCTGGATTTGAACATGCCCAAGATGAACGGCACGCAAACCCTGATGAGCCTGAAAAATGATCCCCGTTTTAACACGATACCGGTCGTAATTTATTCTACTTCTATCAACGACCTGGAAAAAGAAAGATGCCTGTCACTCGGCGCACACTCTTATATAACCAAGCCCCTTTCCTACAAAGAAAGCCTTGACACGGTCTCATTCTTTATCGAGCTATGCAAGGCACGGTCCATCGCGTGAAGCCATGGCCGGATAGATAAATTTAATTGCACTTCAGCAACCTGCTTCCGGCAAGGTAACAACCTCTGGGTAACTGGCCAAGGAAGGCCCTTAGCTTTACCCGCATTTGCAGGAGCTCGTCCACGTCCAGTTGCTCAATCACACCGGACAGCAATAGCGCCAACTACGAACAGTATGCTTGCAATCGCTTTCATGATGGCAGTAGTTTTTTTCGGTCTTACATGATCTTTTTCCAATAAAGAACAATGGCCTGGAAACTTACAATATCATCCTCTTCAAAACTAAATTTAAAGATTGTTACTAAATTTACCCCTATGAGGCCGCTGATCATTTTTACAGGTATACTGCTGTTGATATTTATACCGATTGGTGTGCCCCCTGTAAGCGCATGGAACAAGAGGTTTTTGTGTTGGCTGAAGTAGGTGAATTTTACAACAACCATTTTATCAGCTACCGCCTGAATGCGGAAAAAGGGGAAGGTCCGGCCCTGAGCAAAACGTATAGCATCAGTGCCTACCCCACCTGGCTTTATCTCGAGAGCAGCGGAACATTGCGCAGCCGCCAGACGGACTACATGGGAACAGCAGACTTTATCAGTTCGGGCCTCGAAGCATTGGGAAAAGACAGCGTCTCTGTCCGCCTCTCGGCCTATGAAGCCCGCTTCAGCGCGGGTGAGCGCTCACCTGCTTTCCTGCAGACCTATGCAAGGATGCGGACAGTCCTGCAACTGGACAACACAGCGGTGCTCGATGCATGGGTAAATACCCGCAAAAAAGCTATACCCGATACCGATGAACTGCGCTTTCTGGTCCAAAACAGCGGGCGCAGCTGGTCGGCCGCCGTGCCGCTCATTGTAAACAACCTGCAGCGGTTCGGGATGGAGGAGCAAAATAGGAGGCGGCGGAATCCTTCGCCGAAGTGCTGCCTCCGGGTGACCCCGCCCTGCGGGATGCGGCACAATGGGGCAAAACGGACCTTTGCGCTGTTCCCCACTGAACACACGCAAGCCCTATCAGCCCGGCTCTCCGGCGACCGGAAATAGACCTGATCAAAAAGGAGCATAGCAGCGGGTTTGCGTCTTATATCCAGTTGAATTTAGAAGTGTGGTATTCTAAATTCAAATTGGTATTACAGGAATATTCGAAGCGTTGTTTTATTTTCAGGGGCGCGTTGAGGACAGGTTCACAAGCTACTGATTGAACCCTTTAATAGGGGAAGAATACAAACACCTAACAGCCATGCTAACGACACGATTGAAAATTGCCATCCCTGCTTCCTGCAAGTTGTTCTTTTTTTTCTGTCTGCTCGCTCCCTGCAGCCACGGGTATGCACAGGTAAAAACGCAAGCAGGAAAGGCTGCGCCGAGTCCTGTTTCCTACATCGATCCCACCATTGGCAATGTGGCGCCCCTGTTAAATACCAACCGCCCCGTGGTTCATCTGCCCAATCAGTTGATCAGGGTTTTTCCCAAGCGGCAAGACCACCTGGATATGCAGATCACCGATTTTCCGCTCACGGCCCTGAACATCATTACCCCGCAGATGGTCTTTGCCATCAAGCCTTCCTTAGGCCCTTTAACAGATACCGGCTGGTACAGGAGACTGACCTATGACCATGATTTTGAAACCACCCGTCCCTGGTACTATGCAGTGGAACTCACCGACGATGGGATACTGACCGAGTTCACGGCCGGTGAAAAAGCAGGTATTTACCGGTTTACTTTTCCAAAAGGCGTGAAGAAGAATTTGTTGCTTTCGCACTATTACCCAAATGGAGAGTACACCATAGAAGACGGCCGGAAGATAAGCGGAAAAGAATTTGTTGATGATGCCATCCACCAGCAAAAAGGGATCGCTTACATGTGGGGCGAGTTCACCGGCCAGCCGGTCAGCGGCAAGCGGGACGAAGAAAAAGACTGGGGCAAGTACACGGTAAATGGCACACCTGAAAAGCCAAAGAAAATGCCGGGACAGCGGGCTTATTTCAGCTATGCAGAAGAGACTCCTGCCACCATAGAATTCCGGTATGCGGTTTCCTTTGTCGGGATCGATCAGGCCCGCAGGAACTATGAAAAAGAATTAAGCAATACCACATTCGAGCAGCTAAAAGAAAGGGGCAAAAAAACCTGGGAGAAAACAATCGGACAGATCGAGGTAGCGGGTGGAACCGAAGCGCAGAAAAGAAGTTTTTATACGGCCCTGTACCGCTGCTATGCCCGCATGGTAAACATGACCGAAGAAGGGAAGTACTTCAGCGCCTATGACAACAAGGTGCATGAAGACAAGAACTCCTTTTACACCGATGACTACAGCTGGGGCAATTACCTGGCCCTGCATCCCCTGCGCTGCATCCTGGATCCGCAGAAAGAAGCCGACATGCTCCAGTCTTACGTAAATGCCTACACGCAAAGTGGCTGGATGCCTGAATACCCTAAATTTTATGGCGACAGGGCAGGCATGTTTGCCTTTCATTCCAGCATCCTGTTTTTAGACGCATACAGAAAAGGCATCCGCAATTTTGATGTACAAAGGGCACTCGAAGGTGTTGTAAAAAGTGAAGAGCAGGCCACCCTGCTTCCCAGCCGGAACGGTCCCAAAAGTGCCCTGGAAGAATTTTATTATAACAAGGGTTATTACCCGGCCCTGCATCCCAACGAACCCGAAACAGATTCTATGGTCCTGGCAAAGCCCGGCCAAAAGCGTTCATCCGTTGCAGTTACCCTTGGAGACAGCTATGATAGCTGGGCCGTGAGTGAACTCGCGGGCCTGTTGAACAAGGACACCCTCTCTGCCCGGTTTGCCCGCCGCGCAAAAAATTACCGCCAGGTTTGGAACCCAACAAACAGCATGTTTATGCCCAAAGATGCCCGGGGCAACTGGATAGACATCGATCCAAAATTTGATGGCGGTCCCGCCGGACTGGATTACTACAATGAAAACAACGGCTGGTGTTACCGCTGGAATGTACAGCATGACCTCACCGGGCTACAGGAACTGATGGGCGGAAAGGCTCCGTTCGAGCAAAACCTCGACCAGTTTTTCCGGGAAGGACTGGACAGGAGCAAGATCAGCTTTCTGTCGCGGTTCCCTGACCAGACAAGCATGATCGGGCAGTTTTCTATGGGAAACCAGGTCAACTTCTTTATTCCTTACCTGTTCAATTACACAGACGCACCCTGGAAAACCCAGAAATACACCCGGCTTGTACTGGACACCTGGTTTCAGGACAATATATTTGGCGTTCCGGGTGATGAAGATGGTGGCTCTATGTCTTCGTTTGTCGTGTTTTCTGCCATGGGCTTCTACCCTGTTACGCCCGGACTGCCGGTTTACGCCATCACCAGTCCCCTGTTTTCCCGGATAACCATCTATCTTCCCAACGGAAAAAAATTTACCGTTGTAGCTGAAAACAATTCTTCCAAAAACAAGTATATCCAATCAGTCCGGTTGAACGGAAAGCCCTTGGACCGCCTGTTTTTCTCACACGACGATTTGCTGAAAGGTGGTGTGCTGCTGCTTAAGATGGGAAGTGCGATACCGGAACGGGGCCGCTGGCAGGCGGGCCCGGTTTCTTCAAACAAGTCCCGGGCAGAGTAGCTGATGAAATTGCAGAACCCTTGCGATTGCCTTGCTTACCGCCAGCTTTCATTCCATCAAAGCAGCGATTGCCAACCCGGTCAAAAGCCTGCGGGCAGCGTAGCGGAAGCAAGGCATCCGTGCGTAACTTTGATGCCGGACTAAATGGCCGCTTATGAACACTTGGTTTTTTCTTGCCCTGTTATCAGCCTTCTTTGCAGCCCTGACAGCTATTTTCGCCAAGATGGGGATAAAAGGCGTAGACAGCGACCTGGCTACAGCGATCCGCACCGTTGTGATCCTGCTGCTGGCCTGGGGTATTGTCTTTTTCAGGAACAAGCTGGGCGGCATAGAGCAGCTCACACGCCAGAACTGGACCTTCCTGCTGCTCTCCGGCCTGGCGACAGGCATGTCGTGGCTTTGTTATTTCCGCGCCCTGCAGGCAGGCAAAGTATCGCAGGTGGCGCCGGTAGATAAGCTGAGTGTAGCCCTTGCGATCATCTTGTCCGTTGTTTTCCTGGGCGAAACCATCAGCTGGAAAACCGGCATGGGCGCAGCTCTTATCTTATTGGGCACCCTCGTCATCGCCTGGCAGTGAGCCTGCTATGCAACCGTACAGGTCCGGCTGCATACAGCAAGCCGGTATGGTATAGTGGAATAGCTGATCTTCAGGCTTTGTTCACCAGCCAGCTTCCTGGATAAATAGACGGAGGGAACCAGGGTATTATAGCGCGGATTTTCCTGCTGCTTGCTTTGAAATAAAAGGAATTGGTTTCAGTCCGCCCGTAACGGCTGCCTGCCTTTATATCAAACCAGGTGCTGACCGGCAGCGTCAGTTCCGCATACAGGCGCATCGATTTAAAGCTTACCTTGTTGAACACATCGCAATGCACACCACGATTCACCTGCCTATAAATCAACCGTATGAAAAAACGAGCATGGCTGTTCCGGTCCATGATGGTATTGTCAACTGCCTTTATTTATACCCGCACCGATGCCCAGATTTCCAATACGATCTCCCCTGCCGATAAAGTATACGGATTGTCAAAATTCTGGCAGGAAGTGAACTACAATTTTGTGTATTTTGATAAGATAGATCGCCAGACATGGGACAGTGCCTATAAAGCTCTCATACCACAGGTGCAGGCAACACAAAATGACTACGAATATTACCGGCTGCTGAAAAAATTTTGCGCCCTGCTGAAAGATGGCCATACAGAAATTTTTTACCCTGATATAAAAGGCCTGAGCTTTATGTTCAACACGTTCGGGGATTACCTGTTGGTCCTAACAAGAGTAGACAACAAAGTGATCGTCAAAAGAACCTGGAAAAAGGACGCGCAATTGTTTCCGCTGGGCAGCGAGATCATAGAAGTAAACGGACTGCCCACCCGGAAGTATATACAAGACAGCATTGCACCTTATATATCCAGTTCGACAGATTATGCAAGAGACGATGTTGCATCCGGTATGCTTTTAATGGGAACGCCCGGATCTACTTTTAAGATCAGGCTCAGAAAACCGGACGGGGAAGAAGCGGCCTATACGCTGACACATGCCAAGGTGAAAGACAGTGTGTTTTATCCAGACCTTGGTGCATACCCTGAAGAGCAAAAAAGAGAAGGTTTTGCCTGGAAGCTCCTTCCCAACAACATTGCCTACGTGGCGCTCAATACGTTTGGCGCAGATTCAAAGGTAGACAGCCTGTTTGAGCGCATACTGCCTTCATTGGAAAAATCAAAGGGCATTATCATTGACTTGCGCTACAACGGCGGAGGCGATGACGGGGTGGCGTTCAATATTTTAAGGCATTTTGTAAAAGACTCCCTGATCCTGGGAGCGGCTTCCGTTATAAGAACCTACGATCCTTACCTAAAGGCAATCGGCAAGTATGTTACACCTGCTGATACAGTGGGAAACAGGAATAAACGGAAAGCCTGGCTGTTGTACAATGGTTACGCAGTTTACAACGAGCCCGGCGTATGGCGCTCGAAAGTAGGGGAAGAAACCAAAAGGCTGACGGCACCCGTTGTTGTACTTACCAGCCACCACACCGAATCTGCGGCCGAAGATTTTCTGATCGGTGCAGACAACCAAAAGCACATCATTAAAATGGGCGAGCCTACCAACGGCAGCACCGGCATGCCCGCCAGCTTTGACCTGCCGGGCGGCGGCGGTGCCCGTGTTTGCATCAAAAAAGACACCTACCCGGACGGCCGTGAATTTGTAGGCTACGGCATACAGCCAGACATCAGGGTAACGCCCACCGTGAAAGACTACCTGGAAAACAAGGATGTGGTGCTGGAAGCAGCATTGAAATACCTCCAAAACAGGCAGGGCAATGCTGCGAAAACCGGGCCCGGCAAGGATTAACAGACCTCATGGCTTTGATCCCTTACCGATTTGAATTTGGTGGTGTGCAGTGTTGAGAAGGGGGGTACATGAAATGCATACGTAAAACACATGCCGGCAGGAACCCACCCCTCCCAATCAACTCTATACCGCCCGATTCCAGCTACCTTTAATACCCATTCGTTCCAAAATCATCTGCATTGTTGATCTGGTTGAGGAAGACAAATGGAATGGGGCGCTTGTAATGCCTGGCCGGGTTAAAGTTTACAGATGCTGTTTTATTGTAGGTTTGTAAACGGGTTTCAAATGCCTTGTTGCGTTTTAACAAGGCCCAGCGGGTAAACTCACCGCACAATTCACGGGCATACTCATCAAACACATCGTTCATCGTAGCTGTTGTTAACAGCATACCGGTTGATGCGTTAAAGTCGGCAGGATTGCGGCAGGCACGTTTGCGCAGCTCATTTAGATATTTTGCAGCCGCCGCGCCATCGCCACCTGCATGCAGCGTAGCTTCCGCAGCAATCAGGTAAACTTCTGCCATCCGCATAATCATGATATTGCCCAGCTTTTGCTGGAAATTACCGCCCAGCCATCCACCATCAAAGTTGTGGTTGAACTTCGACATGGCAGGAAACAGGTTGGCCAGGCTCGACGGCGTGAGGCCATTGTTTGAGGTAACGCTTTTGTAGGTGCTGCCTGTCGGGTCCGAGGCCATGTCAAACAAATCATCGATGTTCACTGTAACATACCTGCGTGCTTTTTTATCGGCGGCACTCAGCGGGTCTTTGCTGAGGTAAGCAAAAAACCGGTCTTCATCAGGAGCCAGCGGGTATGGATGTTCGTTGGCATTGGCAACAGTTTTCAAAGCAGATGTTGCTCCCGTATAAACACCCTTGTCCCAGATCTGGGGAATGTATTGCCAGGTAGCGTTTTGGGAAGCATTGCGGGCGTTTACATCTGCATAAGGATAGATCTTCTCTCCTACATGCGAAGCATCAATACCATACTTCGTGCACATGGCCGCTGTAAGCGCAACGGTTGCAGCGCTGTAGGTAACATTGGCCGGGGCAGGAACGCCGCTGGCCAGGCTGGCAATGGCCTGCACGCCCGAGTAGTTGGTGAATGCCGTAACGAAAGTACCTTCCCAGCGTTTGTCATACTTTGCATTGAAGCAATTGATCAGGTATTTTGTAGGGGCGATAAACTGCTGGTTAAGGCGCCCATAATACGCATTGGATGTGTTTGAGTTGACGCTTCTTTTAAACACGTCTGCAGTTCCGAATGCATCATCAAACTTGGGATAATAGTGAAGGTACAGGTTGGGTTTTGTGTTGCCCGTAGCATAATCGTATGAAGCAGTGTAGGGATTCAGGCCATAGGCAGTGAACAAAACCTCTGCGTTGTTCCTGTTGTTGGCAGCAGCAAACACTTTCGAGAAATCATCATACAGCGCGGCGCCGTAAGGGCCCATATTGGTGATCAGGCTGTCTGCCACTTCTTTCGCGCGCAGCCAATACGATTTTCCGCCTTCACTCAACCCCTCTCCTGCCCCTTGTGCATAAACACGGGCAAGAAGACCCAGGGCAGCCTTTTTCGTAACACGCTGCGGATTGTTTTCAAACGGTGTTACAGGCAGGTTCTGGAATGCAGCTCTTAAATCGGAAACGATCTGCGTGTAAATTTCAGGCACGGTGCTCCGTTTGGGACTTAAGTTCTTGACAGGGTCGTCAACCGTTATCAGGGGCACTTCACCAAACTGCGTTACGATCACTGAATAATAATATGCCCGCAGGAGCTGGGCTTCTGCTACCAGGATTTTTATATCGCTGGCATTTCCGTTTGTCAGCTTGGTTGACAGCTCAATGGTTTTGTTGCAGTCCTTGATGGAGCCCCAGGCAAAATCCCAGACGTTTCTAACGAGTCCGGAATTGGTCGTGAACTCTTCGTAGGCCATCACGTCCTTGTTTTGGTTGTGGTTGCCATAGGGGAATGTCCACAGGTCGGTTCCCACTTCCGAAACGATTCCATAGGGCATCCCGATCAGCGATCCCCACAGGCCTGTGTAACAGTTGGACTGATAGGCTTTCCACCCATCGTAATTTCTCAGTACGGCCTCCTCCGAAACAGAGGTTGGGTTGTACTCTTTCAACCTGCACGATGCAACGCACAGTACGATCAACAAACCCAGGCCCCACTTACCTCCGGTCTCTTTTATGATGTTAGCTTTCATGTGTGTATTTTTTATTGATCCTGATCACATGGAATTTGTCAGGGAACCGCTGCTCTGCGCAAGTTGGTGCTGACTTTTTTAGAACGATACTTATTGACTCAACAATTAAAATGTCAGATTCAGACCCAGCACCGCTTGCTTGGTCAACGGGTAACTCAGTTCACCGTTCATTTCCGGGTCATACTGCTTCAGCAAACTGCTTTTGGTAACGATAAGCGGATTTGTAATGGTGCCATAAAAACGCAATTTCTGGAACGCAACCTTCTTCAGTACATTCTTTGGCAACGTGTAGCTGAGTGTGATATTCTTTATTTTAAAGAATGATCCTTCTACATAGGTCAGCCCGCTAAAGCCGGCAAGCGTTGAGCTGGATGCCTGGTAGTTCATGACCGGGAAATAGTTGGATGGATTTTCCGGTGTCCAGTAATTAAAATATTGAGGGATCGTTCTTGACGGGCTTGCATTGGTAGCAAATCCGTTTGGCTGATACCATCCCAGCATGTTGTAGTTGATCATTTGTCCCCAACGGAAGTAAGCATATACAGTCAGGTCAAAATTCTTGTACCTGAAGCCGTTCTGGAACCCAAGCGACCAGTTGGGAGAATTGTGTCCCAGGATCTGGTAATCGTTGGGGCCATAGCTATATCTTGCATTCGCAGCTGTAAGGGCGGGGTTGATCTTCTGGGCATCAACAAGATTGTTGTAATAATATGTTTTTACCCCGTTGGCTTCTTTCATATAAACACCTGTTGCCACATGGGTCATTCCCGGTACATTTACTTTTATATCGCCGGGGCGTTTGCTAAATACAGCAGCATCAGCTTCTTCCCCGATCTGCCATACGCCATCCAATTTATAATTGCGGAAAGAGTTGACCGGCTGACCGATTTTCAAGGTGTACACGCCATTGGCAATATTATCTGCTACTCCCCCTGTTAACCTGACGATCTGTTCCTTATTGGTACTAAATGCAAGGGAAGAAGTCCATTCAAAATCCCTGGTCACGATGTTGCGCGTGTTCAAGGCAATTTCCAGTCCCCTGTTTTTGGTTTCACATACATTCAGGTTGGTTTGGTATTGCGTGCCTGGTCTGTACGTTCCATAGATAATGGGAGAAGTTACACTGTAGATGACCCCCGTGGTTCTTGTGAAGTAATAATCAACGGACAGGTCAATGCGGTTCCGGAAAATGGTAGCATCCAGACCTATGTTTGTATTGTTTGATTTTTCCCATCCAAGGTCCGGGTTGGTGATAAACTGGGAATTGCGGTAGATAGGCTGTGTTAAGCCACCCAGCGACATGTTGGTGTTCTCCACAATAGAAACAGAGCTGTAGGGATCTATTTTAGCAGATCCTGTGATACCCCAGCCTACGCGCAGTTTCAGGTTATCAAGCCAGCCTTTTGTAGCATCCATGAATTTCTCGTCAGAGATCCTCCACCCTGCCGAGGCTGCAGGAAAATTGTCCCATTGGTTGGTCACGTATAACACGGAAGACCCATCGCGGCGCACCGAGGCCGACAGCAGGTATTTACCCAGGTACGAGTAATTGATGCGGCCCAGCAATCCAAAGGTCTTTGACATGTTATACGATGAGGTAGAGGTCGTATTTACATCACCGGTGAATTTGTACCACCTGAAGTTGTTGGAGGTGATATTGCTCTGGTTCATGATGGTGCTCATGTTCTGGTTGTAGTACCAGGAGCTAACACCCGTAAAAGTAAAATCGTGTACGTTCGCTACTTTGAAATTATAGGTCAGGACGTTTTCCCATTGGTATCCCCATGAACGGTTTTGGTTGATCTGTGCTTTGGCAATGCCTGCGTTTGAGTAGGTATAGCTCACAGAACCGATTCCGTCGAACCGGTAGGTATTGGAAAAGTTCAGCCAGGTGGTAGCACGCGACAACAGGGTTAAACCACGGATGGGCCTGATTTCCAGGTAGGGGTTCACATACACTTTCAGGTTATTGTCTACGTTTCCGTATACACCAGGCTGGTAGTCGAGCAGGAGGTTGTATACGTTGTTACCCAGATCCGGGTTCAGTGTACCATCATCCTTGTACGGTTTTACCAGCGGATCTGTAACCAGGGCATTTTCCAGTTTGTCCTGTGCCTTGTTCCTGTCCACGTATGATGCCTGCAGGCTGCTTCCGATGGTGATCCATTTTTTTACCCGGTGGTCTACCCGCATGCTTGTTGTATAAAGTTTATAGCGGTCTCCCCGGTACTGGCTTTTTTCATCCGTATAGTTGAAAGAGATATATCCTTTTGTTACCTCATTGCCCCCTGAAACACCCAGGCTGTAGTTTTGCGTAGCTGCATCTTTTTGCAGGAATACATCGGCCCAGTCTACAAACTGGCCTTTCTTGAAGGTGGCATAGCGGTTGGTGCCAAAGATGGTCTCATCGTCTGCGGGCGATTGCCAAAGGGCGCCGGTGGTTGTCCATTTATTGGCCGTTGCATCAAACACCCACTTATAAGCATCGCGTTTGGTTTGCAGATAAGCATCACCGGTACGCATTTTCGGGGTAATTGACCAGCCATTATACCCATAATACGAATTGAAGTCGATGCTTAACTTTCCGGCTTTGCCGCTTTTGGTAGTAATAATAATGACCCCGTTCGAGCCGGCGGAGCCATAAACGGCTGTTGAAGACGCGTCTTTCAGCACTTCGATCGATTCAATATCATAGGGGTTGAGGGTTGAATAATCGCCGGGCAGTCCGTTGATGATAAACAGGGGCGTGCCGCTGGCCGTGAATGAACGCGTTCCCCGCAATTGAATATTCACGCCTGCGCCGGCCTGTCCGGATGGACGGGTAATGTCCAAACCAGCTACTCTTCCCTGCAGTGATTCCATGGGGTTGGGGCCGGGGCGGGCGACAATTTCATCGCTTTTTACGGACACGACCGCGCCTGTCAGATCGCGTCTTTTGGTGGTACCATATCCGATCACCACGACCTCATTCAGGGAGCGGTCGACCAGCTCCAGTTTTGCGCTCAGGGCAGTGCCCTGGTCGCCTACTTTTAGTTCTGTTTCCCGGTATCCGACAGAACTCACCACCAGCACATTGCCTCTTGCGGCATTGATGGTAAAGGAGCCATTCAGATCGGTCACAACGGACGTATTGGTGCCTTTGATCGTAACGGTGGCGCCGGCGAGGGGTTCATTTTTCTCATTGGTAATGGTTCCTTTCACCGGAAAAAATGCAGCTGCCGAAGGCCTGTTTTCCCTTCCGGGTTCTTTGGCTGATAGCTGGAAAGCCCCTGCTACCAATAGAATGGCGAGCAGTTCTGTAATCAAGCGTGTTTTCCTGATGCCTGGTCCCTTAAGCAGCCGGAAGCTCGTCCGGCCCATTGTGCGGGCGCTTATTGCTGTTAAATCCATGACTTAAGTATAGGGTTAACTTTAGTTTTAAAAGAGAAAGAAGATCGTTGACTCGTTTTCACATGCCCCCAACCGCATTCAATGCAGCTCCACGGCTGATGCGTTTGCTGGCGCGGGTTGCGTTAAGTAATTAAATGCATTTGCTGGCTTTTTGGGGTGAATACTACAATCATGTGTGTCAGTTATAATAAAACATCTTTAAAAGTCTGGTTGCACAAGGGTGCTGGCAATAAAAGAAGCAGCATCATTTAGAACAGGCGTTGTGTATTTGGAAACAACAGGAGGTTTAAACTGATTTGTCTTCTTTCTTTTCCAGGGATAAGGAACAGGAGAATAGTTTCCTGAATGGAGATGGAATAAGCACCAGATGGAGCGGGTATACCTGTGGCTATTGGCGGGCTAAGTTTCGATCTTTTTTGTAAATTTTTCCCCATAAGGCTGCTTAAGCAATCATTCAGACGTTAAATGTATATAAAAAATACCAAACGAAAGTAATACTAAAACAAAAAGTACAGAACGAAAGTAAAAAAAGATTTTCTAAACCAAAAAATAATAAAAAATCCAAACAAAAAGGAACTCCCGGGAGCGCACTTTAAAGACATAGGGAAAAAAGGAAGTGCTGCATGGCTTCTCAACTTGTGGTACACAACAATTTGCCGGGGCAAATTCCCATAATTGGTGCAGTATAAGGAGCAGCAACAGGGAGTTATATCAACAACCAGTTGCTTGCCATCCGGTAGCAGAAGGTTCTTCACTTGAACCCTTGCATTGATTTTGTGCAATCATATCTTTGGGTTCATATATATTAAATGATCTAGAAGGAAAAGACAAGAAATTCACCCATCCGTTTACAAGCTGGATTTTGACCACTGCGGAGTATGAAAATTTTCTACAATAATTTCGCCCAAGTGAAAGATAAATATGGGTTATTTCGTTTGTTCAAGAAACCGACAATCTTACAGGATGCGTTTTGGGGACCATTGCTTTTTGTAGCATCCAAAGACGCTTCAAAAAATCATTATGAAGGAAAAGGATATTTTTCACCTGCTAAAAGCCTTATAGAATACATAATTAAAGCAGGCACCGAAGGACCAACTGACAAGCAAAAGCAATTCTACCTGGATTTACAGGCAGACTTTCCAGCGTACACGCACAAGATAAAACCGTTGATTGAAAACGAATTCCGGAACTGGAAAGAAAACTTTTTCATCAAAGACTTTAATAAGGAATTTAAGATTGTACATATTACCATTCCCCGGCTAAACCATGGCCCCGCGAGCTGGGACATGGTGTTCGAGACTGTTCACGACGCAAACCACCAGGTTATCATCGATTTCATAGAGGACCAACCAAGGAGTGTGTTGATTGATGGGTAAGCAGTACGGCAATGGCCTGATCTGATTGTCTTACCTGCAAGGCAAAGCAAACTTTAGCCATTTTGCTATAAATTTAGCCTGGGCCGGCGCACATCACACAACGTGCGCCGGCCCAGGCTGAACGGCTTGTACACAACCCGATTTTACGATTAAAACCCCTACAAAACAAACCCATTGATCCCCTCCTTTAAAAAACGGTTCTGGCGGCTTGTCAAGTGGTTCGCAGCTCTTTTTATTGTCCTCTACGTACTAAGGCTGCTTTACGGATACTTGGCAGCAGACAGCACCGGCCCGGATTACAGCAGCGACTTTTTCAGCAATGTCGAAAAACTGCGGAAGAACTATGCGTCCGAAAAAATTTCTCTTAACACGCATGTTCCGCAGCAAGCTCCGCAATCTTCCAACCTCAAGTATGAGAAGACAGCGACCGTTAGATCCAAAACCTCCCAGTTCGAAACAGATGAAGGTGCGGTGAGAAAGGCCACAAAAGAATTTAGTGCTGTTATTCAGTATGAACAAAACCTGGGCAACAAAGGCAATCGCGAACTGCATCTCCTGATCGGCGTAGCACCCGCTTCATTCGACAGGTTTTATCAAGCCATCCAAAAGATTGGAAATATCAAGGCAACCGAGATCACCAAAATTGACAAGACGAACGAATATAGAACCTTGAATGCCAAAAAAGTATCGCTGGAAACAACCCTGGCTTCCCTGAATGAGCTCAAGACCAAGAGCGGACAAATCGGCGACTATGTAACACTTCACGATAAGATACTCGAGATTGAAACACAACTTCAGGAGCTTGGCGTGGAACTGGGAGATTTTGATACTGAAAATGAATTCTGCACAGTGCGTTTTTCGCTGTACGAGGGGGCAACCGAAAAAAAGATCGGAATAGCAAGCAGCGCTAAAGTGGCATTTGAATGGACGGTCAAATACTATGCATTGATCGTGTTTACGCTTTTGGGACTTAGCTGTTTGGTTTTCCTGTTGCTGGTCATCATTGACAAGTTGAACATCGGGCGTTTTGTGTCGGGAAAGCTTAATGAGTAAGCTTCCTACACACAACACAAATCTCCGGCATCGAGCAAGGCATTCAGGATCAAAGATTCATTATAGTTCGCCGTCCTGTTGCCGGGGCTCTCTATATGATTACCTTGCAACCATGAAAGCGTGGATAGACTATATTCTGCAATTTGGCAGTTTAAGCCAGGAGCAGCTTGACCTGATTTCCCAAAAAGCAACCACCCTGGAACTCAGGAAAGATGAATACTACCTGCAGGCAGGGAAAATTTCCCGCCGGTTTGGCTTTTTGATGGAAGGAATTATGCGGGTTAGCTACTACAACAGCAAGGAAGAAGAAATTACCAAGTACTTCGTTGATGAAAACAATATTGTGGTGGATCTGCAAAGCTTTGACAATGACCAGCCATCCGCTGCCAATGTACAGGCTATCACCGATTGCAAACTGATTGTATTTTCCAAACAAGGCTGGGAAGGGCTTCTGGGAACTGTTACCGGCTGGGACCAGCTCGTCCGCAAAATTATTTCAAAGGCCTTGCTACAAAAGGTAGAAAGAATAAGCCCGCTGGTTTCTGAAGACGCGACAACACGCTATCTGTCATTCATGGAAAAATACCCCAACATGGCAAACCGCATACCCCTTTCCTATTTAGCCTCTTATCTGGGAATCACCCAATCCTCCCTGAGCAGGATCAGAAAAAACATCCGCTGACCCCTTTTTTGCCATTTGGCAAATGATTTCATTTTACAATATCAAAATTTTGCACCTGCAAAAAGACAAACATGAAATCAGCATTCATTACAGGCGCCAATAGAAGCATTGGCTTGGAAACGGCCAAACAACTGTCAAGCAAAGACATATTTGTGTATCTGGGAACGCGCAACCTTGAAAAAGGCAAGGCGGTCGTAAAAGAATTGAACGAAAAGGGATTTTACAACATCAAGCCGGTTGAAATCGATGTCACCAAACCCGGTACGATTGTAGCTGCCAAAAACATGGTTGAAAACGAACAGGGCAAACTGGACATCCTGATCAACAACGCAGGGATCAGCAAAGGGTTTCCCGAAAGTGCCTTAACGACCTCCATCAAAGATATCCAGGAAGTATTTGATACCAACTTTTTTGGTGTTATCAGCGTTACACAAGTCTTCCTGGATTTACTCAGGAAATCAGATGGCCCACGGATCAGCAATATCACCTCCGGACTTGGCTCGTTAAGTTTGCATAGCGACCCGGACTGGAAGTATTACAATGTGAAGCTGGCAAGCTATATGCCCTCAAAAGCTGCTTTGAATGCGTTCACCATTCTGCTGGCCTACGAATTAAGGGCACTGCCATTTAAAGTAAATGCCATTGACCCTGGTTATACAGCAACAGACTTCAACCAGCACAGCGGACCGGGAACAGTGGAAAGTGCAGCGGCTTTTATTATCAAACATACCCTGACTGATGACAACGCACCAACAGGAAAATTTTTCAGCAACGACATCGAAGACAGAAGCGAAGAAAGCCCCTGGTAACAGCGCAGCCCGGTCCTGTCCAGGGTCCTGTGTTCCCTCCAAGCAAGCGCCATTCCTGCTAAAACAAAGCGCATTTTGGCTAAGCCTGTTTTTCTATGCATGATGACCTTTGCATTATCCATCAAAGAAAAACAGGTTAGTTATGAAAGCAATCAGAATTCATGCATTTGGCGGACCGGAAGTAATGAAAATCGAAGAAACAGCACGGCCCTTTCCGGCACCGGATGAAGTTTTAGTAAAGGTATTTGCCAGCGGGATAAACCCTGTGGACTGGGTGATCCGCTCGGGTGGGAATGGGGCATTAAAATCCTATCTGAAGCTGCCCATGACCCTGGGCTGGGATGTGGCGGGCATTGTAGAAGCATGCGGCAGCAAAGTAACCGGGTTCAAGCAGGGCGATGCCGTTTACGGTGTCCCCAATTTTCCGGGCGATGGCAGCTATGCAGAATATTGTGCGGGCAAAGCAACGCAGTTTGCCCCCAAACCTGTAAGCATCAACTTCAATACAGCCGCAGGCGTACCTTTGGCAGCCCTCACCGCCTGGACAGGTATCTTTGCACACGGAAAGCTGCAACAGGGGCAACGCATCCTGATCCAGGGTGCCTCGGGTGGCGTGGGTGGCTTTGCCGTTCAGTTTGCAAAAGCAAAAGGGGCTTACGTGATCGGGATGGCTTCAGGAGACAATCTTGCTTATCTGAAGCAGCTTGGCGCAGACGAAGTGATCGATTACAGAACCCAGGTGTTTGAAGAGCTGGTGCACGATGCTGACGTTGTATTGGAAGCTTCCCCGTTGCGTGATAACAGGGAGCGGCTTAAAGCGGTTAAAACACTGAGGACCGGCGGCATCCTGGTCAGCGTCAACACAGACCATCCGTTTGACGACGAAGTGATGCAGGCACTTGCCGAGAAAGGGGCAGTGGGAGCGCTGGCTCCCAACCAGCCCAGGCGGGAATGGCTGCAGGAAATAGCCCAACTCATTGACGAAGGGAAGGTAAAGGTGCTTATCAGCAAGGTGTTTCCGCTGGACCAGGTTGCCGAAGCCCACCGCGAGAGCGAGACCTGGCATGTGCGCGGCAAGCTTGTTCTGGAAGTAAGAAAGCAAGAAGAGAACATATGATGCATATCAAGACCATCAGTGAATTTCACCGGTTCGCGCACCTGCCTCCACCGCAACATCCGCTGATGAGCGTGATAGATGTGGGCACCACGGTGGCCCAGCCTCATCATAACGAACCGCTGAACCTGGTACTGGATTTTTATTCCATTGCCGTAAAAAGGATGCACAATGTGAAAGTAAAGTACGGACAGCAGCCCTTTGATTTCAATGAAGGCGTTATGTCTTTTATGGCGCCGCGGCAGGTCTTTAGCATGGCCGTTGATAACAAAGAAGAAGAAATAAAGAAATCAGGATGGGCTATCTATATCCATCCTGATTTTATCTGGAACACCGCGCTGGCCAAAACCATCAGGCACTATGATTTCTGGGACTATTCCCTCCACGAAGCCCTCTTTCTGTCGGCCAAAGAAGAAGCGACCGTTGTCAATATCATTCAAACCATCCGGCAGGAATGCGATGCCGGCATCGACAGGTTTACAAAGCAGATCATTGTATCGCAAATAGAAGGCTTGCTGGGTTACGGCGACAGGTTTTACCACCGCCAGTTTATCACACGGGAAAAAGCCAACCACCAGGTACTTGAACAGATGGAAACCCTGCTGGATGATTATTTCAGCAGCGATGCGGTGGCCCAAAGAGGCCTGCCGACCGTACAGTACCTTGCAGACAGCCTGCATCTTTCTCCCAAATACCTCAGCAGCTTACTGCAAACCCTGACCGGGCAGAACACACAGCAACACATCCATGACAAGCTGATTGAAAAAGCCAAGGAAAAACTATCTACGACCACGCTCACCGTGAGTGAAATTGCTTATGAGCTGGGCTTTGAATACCTTCAATCATTCAGCAAGCTGTTCAAGGCAAAAACCAACCTCTCCCCCCTGGCGTTCAGGGCAACTTTTCACTAGTACCCACATTGCAACCAGCGCCTGCGGCAACGCACAGCCGCTGCTGTCAGCAGGTAGAGCCCGGCAAGGTTTGAAAACAATGCGTTTTTATACCTACCTTGGATCCGCATGCGCGGGCCTGCACCGTGCGGGCCGGCATGCATCGAAGACCGGCAACCACATACACAACAGAACAACGATGTCAATATCAGCAGAAACAGAACTGACCGGCATGCAAAAGGCAAGCGAAGCCGTTGCCTGCACGCTGAAAGAAATGAGAGACTATGCCCGGCCGGGTATCACAACCAAACAATTAGACAATTACGGCGCAGAAATACTGGCTGATTTCGGGGCCAGATCAGCACCCTATCTCACCTACGGTTTTCCTGGCTGGACCTGCATCAGCGTGAACAATGAATTTTGCCACGGCATCCCGTCCAACAACAGAATATTGAAAGAAGGCGACCTGGTCAATATTGATGTTTCAGCCGAGCTTGACGGGTTCTGGTCAGACAATGGAAGCTCTTTTGTGCTTGGAAGAGACATTCATCAACACCAAAAACTGATAGACGCTTCAAAGTCTATCCTGCACAAAGCCATCTACTGCATCAAAGGAGGCGTCCGCATTTCAGACATAGGCTACCTGATCGAAACAGAAGCAAAGAAACAGGGCTACAAAGTAATCAAGAACCTGACGGGGCATGGCATAGGCAGAAGTCTGCACGAAGCACCCAGTGAAATAGCCAATTACAGGGACCGGTCAAACCAGACCAGGTTCAGGAAAAACGCGGTTGTTGCCATTGAAACGTTTATATCCACCACCTCAACATATGCCCAAACCTTGTCTGATGGCTGGACCATGGTAGGCAATAAAGGAGGTTTTATGGCACAACACGAACATACCATTGTAGTTACCGATGGCAAGCCAATCATACTGACAGAAAAGAATGAAATATGGAACTGAGTAACAACTGGCCGGAAACAGCCACCGGTTAGCAGCTGTTTAGAACAAGCCAGGCAGAATCAATTACATCGGCCATCGAGCGGCAGTTCAACAAAATAGAAAGCGACATTTTATCTAGCGCACAGGCCATGCCTGAAAACAAATACAACTTTACGCCTGCAAGTCTCCCTATAAAGAACAGCGACTTTAAAGGGGTCAGAACCTTTGCCGGACAAATTGTGCATCTGGCCACTGATAATATCCTGATCTGGAGTGCCATCACAGGCGACTCGGTTCGAAACGACATTGAAGACGTGAATGGTCCGAAAAGCATTCAAACAAAAAAAGATGTTATCGCGTATCTGAAAAGCTCCTTTGCTGTTGGCCGGAAAGCCATTGCCGGTCTTACCACATCAAATGCCATGGAACAGGTCCAGTTCCGCTGGAGGAAACTGGCCAAGCTTGATCTTGCATTCTATGCCTTAACGCATGCCAATGAGCATTATGGACAAATGGCACTTTACCTCAGGTTTTGCGGCATTGTACCACCTCCAACTTTGACCGACAGGTCATAAAAGCCCGGCAAAACACGCTACAAGTATACGGAAGCGGCTTATTGATTACCTTACTCGCGGATCTTGTACAACAACACGCAACCACATGCAGGAACGATACAGATACACATCAGCCATTGACTATATCAGCGGACTCCAATTCGATTTCATGGAGACTTACTCATTCTGTCGCGGCAAAGAATACGAGAGCAGCCTAGAAATGTTATCTGCTGAATACGAGCAGCTAAAAACCAGCAAACATGGGCGGGAAAACGCCGGTTCACAAGAAGACCAGCGTTACAAAGAGCTAACCAGGCTTTTAGCCGACACGCACTATCTGGTTGACAAGGCGGGAAATTTCCATTTCTCCAGCAACAAAATAAATACTTTCAGACACGATGACACCCAGGTTCATGCGTTCAGGCAGATCTTGGAAACAGACACCAGAGATGAACTGAAACTTCTGTGCGCACCAGAATACCGGGATGCGCTTGTTTTTTATGACCAATCCGGAAAGATTGTTTCTACCTTGAATGTATGCTTAAGCTGCTTATACATGGAAACTGAAGCATTTAATTATATAAACGCTGGTTATGAAACGTACGATCGGTTAAAGAGATGGTTTATTGCAAACGGACACCAAGTTGAAAATCCGGATTATTTGTTTACGGATGAGGTAAACAAATTGATCGGGAAGCACCGCAAAGCAAGCTCACCTTAGATAAGAAGCAAAACTGTTGAAATCACCAGAACAGGTAAACAGATTTTATGAAACGTCTTATTTTCTTCTTTGGCTGCTGCCTATCGCAGAACTGGTCGTAGTAGCAATTAACCATCTGCCAGACAGAAAAATAATGGATTTTTATTTATAAATTTAGCCGGACGCTTCCATTGCGCATTTCGTTCACAGCTTCTGGATGCTGGAAAACAACACCGGGAAAGATATTCCGTCTACAGTGCTGCCAATGGAATGGTTGACCTGAACCTGTTGAAAACAAACGGAGCCAACCGGGAAATCTCCGTGAGGGGTATTGAGACAGGTCCCAACCAGGTAACCATCACAGCAGGCACAAAAATGGCTTCTATCGGCTTTAAGCTGCCGGCAGTGGAGTACTTGTTAGGAAGTTCAATCAAAGACGTGCTGAATGAAGGAAAGTATATTTCAAACGATTTCTGGCAATTCAAAGAACGGCTGATTTTTACTATTCTATTCCCTGGCTCCGTCAGAATTTTGCAGCGCAATCAAACCATGTAAAATCATGTTGCTGAAAAATAAAAAAGTGGCTGTCATCGGTGCCGGGCCGGTCGGATTAACAATGGCGCGCCTTCTACAACAAGCAGGGATAGACGTAACTGTTTACGAAAGGGACAGGGACGCACAAACAAGGATTTGGGGCGGTACACTTGACCTGCACAAAGGTTCGGGGCAAGATGCCCTTCAAAAAGCCGGATTGCTGGAAAGCTATTATGCATTGGCAATACCCATGGGAAGAACCATTGCAGACGAACAAGGGCATGTGCTGTTCTCTAAAAAACCTGCCCCGGAAGAGCTTTATGACAATCCCGAGATAAACAGGAACGAGCTGAGAAAGATGCTGCTCAACAGCCTGGCCAGCAACACGGTGGTATGGGACAGGAAGCTGACCGAACTCGAAGAAAAAAAGGGGAAATGGCAGTTGCAATTCGAAAAGGGACCGGCTGCAACGGCAGATCTCGTGATCGGAGCGAATGGCGGAATGTCCGGTGTAAGAAAATGGGTCACCGATGCAGCAGTTGAGTATACAGGTACCTTTATCATACAGGGTGATGTGCTGCAACCAGACATAAATTGTCCTGCCTTTTACCAGCTTTGCGGCGGCAACATTCTTATGGTAGCAGGGAAGGGAAACCTCCTGGTAGCCAACCCCCGCAACAATAACATCCTAAGCTATATTGTAACGTTCAGGAAGGAGGAAGACTGGCTGCAGAACAACAACTTGAATTTCGCAGATACCGGCAGCATCGCCGTATTCTTATCTGATATGTTGTCTTCCTGGCATGCATGCTACAAAGAATTGTTCAGCGCCACCACGCCATTCTGGGGCTTGCCTGCCAGAAAGCTGCCACTGGATGAACCCTGGAAAAATGACCGTCCCCTGCCGGTTACGCTGATCGGAGATGCCGCCCACCTCATGCCGCCCTTTGCCGGCCAGGGCGTCAATACCGGCCTGCTGGACGCCACTATCTTGTTTGACAACCTGACGAACGGACAGCATGAAACCATCCAGGCAGCCATCAGCGACTACGAGCGGCAAATGATGGCTTACGCCGCCAAAGCACAGACTGCATCAACAAAGAATGAAACAGAGATGCACCGGACCGGGTTTTCTTTCCAGGAATTTGTTCTTTAGTTTTAATTTACCGCTCAGCAGCTGAAGCAACTGCTTTGCATTGGCATTGTTCTTATTAAGATCCAAAGCCCTTTTACAATTTGCCAATGATTTATCACACTGCTTAGCCGCATATTGTGAAGCCGCTTGTTTACGGCCGCTGCCGTTTGATATAATGGGGGTATATAGAAGAAGCTGACAATTGACAATTACCCTTGCTTCCACTGCGCTTGCTTATAAAGCGCTGTTGTGTGCAGGTGCTAAGGCTGAGCGGGAACAAGGCCATGGCGCAACATGATTTCCTTTGCTTTAACCGGATCCGGTGGGAGGCCCGGTTGTATCAGTTCACTCAATTCCTTAAAGTAAGCTGGACCAATAGTAGCGGGTGTTAGAATGATGAGTGATTTGGCGGTTTCCTTGTGGCGGTTGTCGTGGTGGTGCACTGCTCCTTTGGGGATGAACATCCGGTCACCGGCACCAATTTCGATTGTTTTTCCATCAACTGTTGTGCTGGTTATACCAGCTAATCCATAGATGACTTCATCTACTTCCTTGTGATAGTGTGGAACAGGCACTTTTGCTCCTTCGGGGATAACAAATTCAAACATTACCAGGCTGTTGCCTGTATCATCACCGTCGAGGAGAAAATTGAGTTGTATCTGTCCTATCTGGATGGTCTGCTTTATCTGTGCCATTTTAGAATCTCTTTGTTCTGATTGCATACAACGCTGAATGGTTGCAGCAATTGCGCAGGCAATGCTGATCCGCCCGCTAAGGCCAAATTAATGAAAATACTGTTCTTCGCACGCCGGCTTGGCATTTTTAATCTGCCGGAACTTGCAGGCAGTCCAGTGTCAGGTCCTACATGCGGTGGCTGCTCCTACGCCCTGACAGAACACCCGGGTAAACCCTTTCAGCCCCATCCGCTACCAGCAAGCAGAGCGACCGCTGACACGCTAACAGAAGGCCCATTAAAGCCCCCCTTATTTCACCGGACGCATGATAAAGCTGTATGTGTATTGTTTTGCTGTTAAGCGATAAGGGTCGTGCGGGAGGCGGCCCCAGCTGTCGTCGCCGCCCAGGCCGCGCTGTGCCAGGTCTATATGCAGGAATACATTGTTGCGGGGGTGTAAGTCGGTTGGGTGCTGCTGTTTTTTGGTGAGACCGGGGTCTATATCTTCCACGCTGTGGTTGATAGCCGTAAATGCGATAGGCTGCACACCTTCAAACCGCCAGCCATTGCCGGCCTCATCGGTCAATGTAAACCAACGTACATCCGTATGGTTGCCGCTTTCCTGCGGACGGATATACCCCGTGTAAAACTGGTTCTCCACCCGGTCTGCATACAACCCGATAAACGAGGCGCTCTTGCGGTCGGTGTAATTTTCCCAGGGGCCACGTCCGTAGTAAGACAAGCTATCATAACGGCCGGGCAGTTGCATCCGCATACCAAAGCGGGGAAGTTCAGGCAAGTTATGTCCGCTCATGTCTATGCTGCCGGTTATTTTTAGGGCTCCATCATTTTGTACCAGGTAATCTACCGTATAAGGTACACCGATAACCAGCTCATACTGCACTTTTATAGCAAGTCCGCTGTCTGATTTCTCTCCAACCGTTACCGATTTTAATTGTCTGCCCGCATGTGCTGTGCGCCAGATGCCCAGCCGTTCCGGCATGCCGTTTCCAAAATCATTGTCGGTAGGTGCCCGCCAGAAATAAGGTTCAGGCAAATTGGCCCCGCGGGCATTGTTGTCGATACCATACCGGGTAAACCGGCCTTCCCGCTTATTAAACTCCCCTTGCAGGTTTCCTGCTTTGAAGCTTACACGATCACCATCCGTAGTCACAGCCAGGTCGTTGCCTTTCACGGCCTCCCTGCCGAAATAATCGCCGGCAAACTTGAATTGTTCCTTTGCCACTTCAAAACCTGCCGGAAGCATGGATGCAGGAGCGATGCTATACGCGTACACGTTCAGGTAATACTCTGTACCGGGCAATGATTTCATGAGTGGGATCTGCAGCGTGATGTCTTTCTGCTGGCGGGGAGCCACACTGATCTTGAAATCGCCTGTTTTCACTACCCTCCCATTCTGTACCAGCTCCCATTTAAAATTGTACTGGTTCAGGTCCGTAAAACTGAACTCATTCTTGATCGTTAAGCTGCCCCTGGAAATATCACTGGATAGAAATAAAATATTCTGGTAGCCCTTCTTCACCTCATAAGCACCCGGATCAGGCCGGCGGTCAGAACTGATGATGCCATCCGCCACGCCATTCTCATCGTTTTGCTGGTAGAACCCACCCAAGTCTCCGCCATACGCCCAAAAAGTTTTGCCGTTGGCGTCCTGCGTTTTTATTCCCTGGTCTACCCAATCCCAGATAAAACCGCCCTGCATGCGCGGACTGCTGCGGATGATGTCCCAGTATTCATCAAAATTTCCGTTGCTGTTGCCCATTGCATGGGAATATTCGCACATGATGTAGGGCCGCTTTTTGCTGGTATCAGCAGCGTATCTTTTCATATTTCCGATGCCGGGGTACATGGGACAAACAATATCCGTATTCCAGTCTTCGCCGGCTTGTTCAAACTGCACGGGGCGCGACTTGTCGTATTGCTTGATCCAGGTATAGCCGTCATGAAAAACAGGTCCGTTCCCTGTTTCATTGCCCAGGCTCCAGATGATGATAGAGGCGTGGTTCTTATCCCGCTCTACCATGCGCTTGATGCGGTCCATATAGGCATTGTACCAGAGCGGCAGATAAGCCGGGTGCCTGGTTTTATCAAACCCGCCCTGCAGCTCGGCGCCCATGCCATGCGTTTCGATATTGGCTTCATCAACGAGGTACAGGCCATACTGGTCGCAGAGCTTATACCAAAGCTCGTTGTTGGGATAATGCGAGAGCCGCACGGCATTGATGTTGAGCTCTTTCATCAGGCGAATGTCTTTCAGCATCAATTCCTTGCTTGTTACATGCCCGGTTACATCATCGTGTTCATGCCGGTTCACGCCATGTACGTACACCGGCACACCATTCACGAGCAATTGCGCATTCTTTATTTCAACGCTGCGAAAACCCAATTTTATAGCCGTTACACCTATGGTTTTGCCTTCCCCGTCTTTCAGTGTAATTACGCAATCATAGAGGTTGGGCGTTTCGGCAGTCCACTTGGCAGGATTGGCAATGGTACCGGTAAAATGAAGGCCGGTCATAGAATCCTTCACCACAAAAGCCTGGTTGCGGGTATAGATGTTTTTACCATCCGCATCCTGGATCGTTAATTCTACAGAACCGGCTTTAAGCCCATTTCCGGGAAAAGAACGAAGCGTCAGATCAGCCTGCAGCAAGCCGTTCTTATACTGGTTATCCAGTCCTCCCCTGATAAAATAATCCCACAGGGTTAGTTTCGGAACAGCGTATACATATACATCCCTTTCGATGCCGCTGAGCCGCCAGAAATCCTGGTCTTCCAGGTAGCTTCCATCATGCCAGCGGAATACCTGCACAGCCAGCACATTGTCGCCTTTTTGCAGGTACGGGGTAATATTATATTCTGCGGGCGTTTTGGAAGCCTTGCTCATGCCCACTTTCCGGCCGTTGACCCATACAAATGCACAACCCGAAACAGACCCGAAATGAAGCAACACCTCTTTGTCGTTCCAGCTATCCGGGATGGTAAAGTGTTTGCGATAGGTTCCTACCGGATTGTTTTCTCCCACGAGAGGCGGGTTGCGGGGAAACGGGTAAGTAATGTTTGTATAGATAGGAACACCAAAGCCCTGCAGTTCCCAGTTAGACGGAACCGTTGTGTTGCTCCAGCGGCTTTCATCCAGATCGGATTTGTAAAAATCCATGATCCGGTTGGCTGCCCTGTCCGTATAGGTAAATTTCCAGCTGCCATGCAGCGATTGATACCAGGAAGACCGGCTGTATTCATCCGACAAGGCATCTTGCTTGTTGGCAAACAGCACAAAGGAAGGATGCGGTGGTTCCTGTCCCTGCTGTACCAGGGCCGGGTTTTCCCAATCCGGGTTCTGGGCAAACAATGCCAGCTGAAAAAACAATCCTATGAAACAAAATACCTTTTTCATCTCTGTAGCTTGTATTTACCAATATATAGTCTGCAAAATAGCATATAAAGATCCTGTCTATTCAGGGGGTTATTCTTATAAAAGGGGGGATAAAATAATAAATCCCCCTGATTCAGGTGCAATAAACCACGCCCCTATTTGATTACAAACCGGTAACTGCCTGCTTTGATGTTGAATACACCTGAAACCTCTTTCCCGTCCAGGTAAGCCTTTTGCCCCGCTTTAAGCGGAAAGGAAATTGTTGCCGTTGAATTGGCCGGAATAGTGACGGAGTAGATAACAGCCCGCGCTTCCTTTTTCCAGGAAGACAAGATCCTGCCATACGGGCCATCGTGGCTGGCTGTAAAAAAAGACAGTCCCTCTACAAAGTTCGGCTGCAGCAATACCCGCTTGAATCCGGGATGCTGTTCATCGGGCTTGATGCCGCCCAGGCCTTTGAAGAACCAGCCGCCGATCTCCCCAAACATCATGTGGTTCAGGGAAATATCGCGGGCGGCCTGGATGTTCCAGTTCTCATACAAGGTCGTCGCCCCGTTTACGATCCACCAGCCCCAGGAAGGATAGGTGTTCTGCGCGGCCAGCTTGTAAGCAGTTTCTGCCTGTCCGTTGTTGCTCAGGGCATTGAGGATGGCCTTTGTTCCCAGCACGCCTACATCCAGGTGCATGCCATCGGCAGCCACTCTTTTGGCCAGGTTTTCTGCCACCCTGTTTTTATACTGCTCCGGAACAACGCCCCACTGCAGGGCCATGCTTAATTCAGTTTGCACGCCGCTTGCATAGACAGCGGTTTCCATGTTAAAATACTTGTCGTTGATCGCTTTCCTGATCTTACCGGCCAGGGCATTGTAGTGGTTGTAATCAGCTTCATGGTGAAACAATTTTGCGGCCTTCGCCAGGATCGTAGCATCTACATAAAAATAAATCGAGGAGGTATATTCCAGGGAAGAAGTAGATTTTACAGGCACCCAGTCGCCGCGGCCAAACAGGGTGAGTCCGGCCGGACTGATCCTGTCAACATAATCAACATAGGCCTTTATATTGTTGTAATTATCCTGCAGGGCCCTGCTGTCGCCGTAGAACATATAGAGATTCCAGGGTATGATGGCAATCGTGCTGGTCCAGTCTGTTCCGTTTGACTTTCCATAACCCCAGCCGCCGGTGGGAATAATGTCCGGTAGTACCCCATTGGGCTGTTGCTCGTCGCGGTGATCGGCCAGCCATTTTTCATAAATGGTGATCCCGTCAAAATTGAAAAGCCCGGTTTCGATGGCAAAATGTCCATCGCCCGTCCAGCCGTTTTTTTCGCGCTGCGGACAATCGGTCGGGTAGCCAAACAGGTTCGACAGGTAAGAGTTGTTGGTGGCCCACCAGATTTTGTTGATAAGGGTATCTGAAGAACTGATCGCACCCGCTGCCGGCACATCGCTGTGCATAAAATAGCCGGTGATGTCTTCCTTGTTCAAGGTAAGGGGTTTGCTGCTGGTGATCTCAACATACCGGAATCCTTTGTAGTTAAACAGGGGCATCCGTTCAACCGGACCTTTCCCGTTTAAGATCACGATATCGGTTTGGAAAGGATCCAGGCTGTCCTTTGGCCGGTAGTAAACATCGATGTTCGACAGATCGAGCCGGCCATCGGGGTACAATCTTTCCCCATGCCTGATGCGCACCACCGTGCCGCTGTCGCCCTGCAGTTTTAGTTTTGAGACACCGGCAATGTTGCGGCCCAGGTCTGCCAGCCAGACCGTATCATTGAACCGGCGGACCGATTTGGCCGGCACTTCTTCCACATTCCTGATCGGATGCATCACCTGGCTTACGATCTGCCTGGAGGGTGCTGCGCGAAGCTGGATTGTGCGCCAGTCCCTGTCATCAAAACCGGTTGTATTCCATCCCGGCATTTCCAGCCGGCTGTCGTAGTGTTCTCCTGTATAAATGTTGTTCAAGGTCACCGGGCCCAAATGCGTTTTCCAGGTATCATCGGTGCTGACCACCTGCGTGGTGCCATCCTCGTAAGTAATCCGCAGATCCAGGCAGAAAGCAGGTCTGTTGCGCCAGGGCGCGCGGTCAAAATTCCAGACGGCAAGGGGTTGGTGATTGTACCAGCCGTTCCCCAGCAACACGCCAATGGCATTTTCGCCCATGCCAAGTTGCGCGGTCACATCATAGCTTACATACAGCGTACGCCTGTCGAAGCGGGTGTACATGGGATCAAGCCTGTGGTCGCCCACTTTGCTGCCGTTCAGGTACAGCTCATACAACCCACTCACAGCGATATAAGCCCTTGCTGATCTGATCTTTTTAGCTGCAGAAAACCTCTTTCTGAAACAGCCCGCCGGCCCTAAGTTGATGTCTGTCCGGTCACTTATCCAGGTGCCTGTCCAGTTGGCCTCTCCTCTCATCCCTGTTTCAAAATAAGATACCGGGCTCCGCGGCAAGGCTTTACCCTGTGCATCCCATAGCTGTACGGTCCAGAAATAGCGCGTGAATGGTTCGAGCCGGCTTCCCTGGTAGAGGACCAGGTTGGTACTACCACCTGTTTTCTTTGAATCCCAGGCTGTTCCTGCCAGTTTGCTCACCGCCAAGGAATCTTTGCCCACTACAATGCGGTAAGCTGTTTGAGCCGCTCCCCTGCTGCTGTCTTCCATCAGCCAGGAAAGGCGGGGATGATCGGCGTCTATGCCCAGGGGACTGACCAGGTGTTCGCATTGCATGCCTGCGACTACGGCCTTGCTGGTTGATTGACCCCACGCAACAGGCCCGCACAGAAGCAAAAAGAGGCAGGCTACTGCATTTGCCCGACTGGTTCCCCGGAAGATTGTACGCATACAGTTATTCTGTTTAACCCAAAGTACGGGCCGGAAGCGGGAATAGAGAAATACTTTTTATTAAGGTACTTTCGTTCATGCCGTTGAACCCCGACTTCCTTTTAGTAAGAACGTTTGAGATTGTTATATACTGACAACTTACATGACATTTACCCCCTACATATCAGTTTATTTTGAAGGAAGCTTTGATCACGACTGGCTTGGAGACAATTTCCAGCGGGCTATATTGTTGTTTTCGAAGAACCTGGAATACAACAAAAGACTATACCGGACCCGCGTCAACATCCTTCTTGGAGATAAAGAGAGAATCTGGACAGATGGCAGCATCAAGTATCATTGGATAAGAAATCCGGTAGACACTTCCAAACAGGTGAGTGATACGGATAAAATCGATCTCGGACTCAGGATTATTTATGAATCAATGATAGCTATCGGCACCATTGAAGGATGGAATCTTGCAGCTATCAAGACGGCTTATGAGGATTCGGTTGCAGATCATAGTAATCTTATCTGGTATTCAGCACTAAAAGCAAACAAAAAAAGAAGTCTAAAAGCGCGCGTGAAGTTTCCTTACGAAGGCAATCTAAAATGCTCACTTACTGCCCAGTTCTTCGACCAGAATAAAAACTGGATCTACGACGTACCTATTCTTGCTACCTTTCTGGATTTCTTCGGCGGCAGCCATGTATTTTCAAAGCCAGGCTGGCTTGACAATGAAAGGTTTGGCTTTCAGCTTGTCAACTCACAGCTGCTGATATTTGCCAACATACAAACCAAAGAACCGGAGATTGTTATTCATGAAAAGAATTGGTCCCGCGAAGAGCTGGAAGGTCAACTTCGGATGCTTACCTATAAACAATTTTCAAGCAAAGAAGAATTTGTTGCATGGGCAAGCCTGTAGACAAGACACCACAACCTGCATTACAAATATTTCACTATTACTCCTACCTCCTTGTTCAACCACGGTTCATTCCTTCCTGTGGTGTGTAAACTATGCCTGCTATACAAGAAAGGCTATACAATAAATACACAAAAGATGATTTACTGGCAGATGAACAAAGCAATGCCTGCTTATCTATACTTACCGCCAACGGTGAAACTGACTTGAGCAGCGGGTTGCTGGTAGCCAGGTATGGAAAAGGATATTATGTCTATACCACCTTGCCCTGGTTCCGGCAGCTGCCTGCTGGTGTTACAAGCGCTTACCGCTTGTTTGCCAATATGATCGCATGGGGAAAGAACGGCGGTTTGCATATCCCCGTGATAAGCACCCGGGCTTCGGTGAAATAGTTGTCTTGTTCCTGGTAAGTACATAAGGTTTGTTTTGGATGGTTTCTATAGTCTACTTATTTAGTAGACAAATATAGGGCTATTGTGGCAACGTCAAATAAATTGTAAAAAAATTTAAGAACAGCACTCATCCACCCGCCCCTGCCCTGTTGCAGAACAGGTGGTGGAACTTCAATTGTATGCAGAAGATCCTGAGCAGGATTGATTAATTTTTAAAGCTTTGTACCCTTCTTCCTTTTTCAAAGCGGTCTAAAAAACGCCCCTTTGTATATTCATGAATCACTTTTCTCCAAAACGCTTGTGCAGGGTGATTGGTCTCTCTTTGATGAACCAGCCATTGTCCCTTGTGCAGGTCGAATACCCTTTTTGCTGCGGTTCTGCCAATGCCACCTCTTCTATATTTCTGCAGTACAAAAAACTCTGCGATGGAGTAATGCTCCTGCGGAGACGGGAGCAGCTGAACAAGAACAAATCCAACCCATTTATCCTCCTTCCTGATGAGATAGGGAAACTTGTGCACGCTGTCTTTCCAATAATCCTCCAAACCAGCATAGGCTTTGAACAGGCCGTCTTCTTCCACATCCATTTCAATATACACCGAGAAATCATACATGTACAGTTGCATCAAATTCGCAATGACCTCTTTGTATGCTTGCGTAGCATGTATCAGATCGAGGTTCATGGAAGATGTTTTTCTTTTGTTCATCGCGTGCATACATTCAAGGCCTCTATAGCCTGGTGTAAAGTTATCATTGTTTCTTTCAACTACCCGGCTTTGGTGGCTTCGCACTTATGCCATTTTGAATTTAGCGATATGGTATTCTACCTGTCATCGTCTTGGCGATTCTCAACATCTTCCCGTGTATTTGCATGATCAGGACTGCCTGCAACAAGCTTCCCTGTTAAAACAAGCGGCTCAAACCTTGAGGGGTGGCAGGTTTTTCCAATCAAACCGTTCATTTTTCTCCTTGTTGTCAGGTCTTTGCTCGTGGGGTTGCGTGCTGTAGATGGGCCAGGCCTGCAAGGCTTCCGGGGGCATATCGAACTCCAGGATAGAACGATAGTCGGCTTCAGTCAGGTCATGATCAAGCCAGTGACGCGCCAGAGAGAAGGGCAGCAGCAGCGGGGTTGTGTAGTTCTTTTCGTGGACTGTGGCAAGCTGCTTCACCAAACCATTGACGGACCTGCCGATGATCGTAAAAACCCAGCGCACAACCTTTTGTCCTGTCGTGATGCTGATAGCCTCATCTGCCGAATACAGACCCGGAAGAAAAAAGATCGGCTGATCAGGAATATGCACGAAATAGGGAACCTTGCGCCGCCAGTCTCTCACTGTTCTGTGCACATAAATACCGCTGGCCGGTACCAGGCAGCGCTGATCGCGGATTTTATGCCAGTAGCATTCAGTGTCACCAAAGATGCGTTCTGCCGACGTGTAGAGCATGAAGGCCCATTGTTTCCCCGGTATAACTGCATCTGCCAGGTCGAACGGCATACAGCCCCATGCCATAGCGTGCCAGACCAGGCCGCCGGTGACCGGATTAAGAGAGATGACCGGCTGCATGCTGCCATCCCCCATTTTGGCGCTCCGGTCTGAAAAAAGATTTTTTAACAAATGGCCGTCAGCTTCTGATTCAGGAAAATAGTTTATCAGCGTCTTAAAGTCGGTGGCAAAAGAAACCTCGTGCTGCATGCTATGCTTGATTGGTGCGTTCTAAATTGCGAAAGATGGCTGCCCGGAACTTATCTAAAAAATCGTTCTAACAAAAGACAGCATTGCCTCCCCTGCTATCCGGATTTCTATTGCAAAGCGATCAGTTCGCTCAGCCCATCTGTTTTTTAGAACGTTGTATTTGAACGAGATATTACAACAGAAGAAAAATTTTCGTATGCCGTTTAAGAGGGGCGTGTAAAGTAAAAAAGACAGGAGCTTTATATATCCACAAGAGAAAACACCAGGAAACCACTTATAAAAAACTAAAGGTCCTATAAGTTTTTCTACGCATTTACACGCAATACCCCATAAATGGGGGTAATAAGCTTTGTGAAGGAAATTCACTTTTGTGCCTTCATTGAAATACTGCCGGCAAGAGAACAGACTGATGAGCGCAAGGAGAGATGCTTTGCCAATCTGAAAGGATGGCACAAACAAAAGATAAGATCAAAATTAAAGCTGAGTATCATGAGAACGGATTTAACAACAACAGATGATGTAAAATTGCAGCATGGGGAAGCTGGTTCCAGCCTGCATGCCCCCCATTTGGCATGGCAGGCAACGCTGCTCCCTGACCGGGAAGCAACAAAGTCCGTATACGTGAGCAACTACTCCATACGCACGGAACAACCAGACGGGCCTCCCCGATGTACACTAGGAGAAGAACTTGTGTTTGCGGATCGTGCATATGGAAGCGCTATTGGTTTGCAGGCCCATTCCCGCTACAGGCGGCGGCTAAGATACAGGCTTTATCAACTTGCAGTAGGCCTCTGTCACATAGCCCTGCAACTAAGCTTAAAGATCATGATTTTTTGATTGTCAGAAAAAGCAGGTATACAGCAACGATAGCAGGAACAGCACTTGTCACCAATGCAGCAATCCGGTGGTTGCGGCTCATCAACAGCCACGCACCACCTGCACATACCAATAGCAAAACCACAGGCAGCAGAAGCATCGCTTCGCCGGCAGCATCCTGGTCCGGGTTTGCCAGCATCCCGAGAAGGAACAATGCAACAACCACATCAATACTTATACAGATCCAGATCAGTATTGCCATAGTTGTATTTTTACAGGCGAAATTGAGTACTGAAAAAACATAAGAAGCAGAAAAACTTTCTACCGGCCGGTTCCAAACAAGCAAAGGATCCGGGAAACAGCTTACAGGTGGCCCGAGCTTATCTCGCAGTATCCTCTCATACTATACCTTTTACTTCCATCCACCCCCCAATGCCCTGTACAACTCCACTACAGCTTGCAACTGCTGTAATTTATCCGACACGCTGTTGAGCTGTGCCGAAAGCAGGTTTTGCTGTGCCGTTAATACATCGGTATAATTGGTAGCTGATGTATATTTCAGCAGCTCTTCAGTGTAATCCACAGCCGTCCTCAGCGAATTGATCTGCTCCTTTCTGAGTGTTTCTTTTTCTACCCCTTTCTGGTACGCATACAAAGCGTTGCTGACTTCTCTTCCGGCGCCAAGCAATGCTGACTGGAAGAGATAATAAGCTTCCTGCCGGGCAGCTTCGGCTGTGCGAAGGCGTTGCTTGTTTAAGCCGCGGTTGAAGATGGGTTGTGTAAGTCCGCCCAAAACATTTCCATAGAGTGTACCGGTAAAAAAACTTTGCAGCGTATTTGCCGTTGCCCAGCCTGCGGTACCGGAAATGGTAAGTGAAGGATAAAAATAAGTCCTTGCCACATTCGTCAGTTCAAACGCATGCTGGAAGGCGTACTCTGCTTCCTGCACATCGGGCCGGTTGGCCAGCAGTTGGGAGGACACGCCTGTTTGCAGGCTGGTATCGATGCTTTGCGCCGCAAATGTGGTCCGGCGAATGCTGTCCGATGGCATGGCAAGCAACAAACTCATTGTGTTTTCCAGTTCCCGGCGATTTTGCATCAGATCGGGCAGGTCCAACTCCGCAGCGTGCAGGTTTGCCTGTGCATTCACGACATCGGCACCGGTAACAATACCTCCTTCCAGCAGGTCTTTTACCACGTCTACATCTTTGCGCCGGTTGGCAACGGTTTGCGTTACAATCCGGATCTGCTCATCGTATGCAAGCAGCTGGTAATAATCCGTCGCGATGCCGGCCACCAGTTGCGTCTCTACTTCACGGCGGTAGGCATCGCTTTGCAGGTAAGCTGCCACGTAAGCCTGTTTTGTGCTGCGCAGCTTGCCCCACACATCTGCTTCCCAGCTTGCCGAACCGGTCAGTGAATACAACGTATTGGCATTGGTTGCCACACTTGATTTGCTTCCGGTGCTGTCGTTGCCGATGTTGTATGATCTTAACTGCGCACTCGATGTTTTAGAACGCGTTACCTGTCCATCCACAGAGAAGGCCGGCAGAAAAGCTGCCCGGCTTTGCGCCAGGTTTGCTGTTGCCGAATTGATCCGGGCCACCGCGATCTTCAGGTCATAGTTCCTGTTGAGCCCGGTTTGTATCAGGCTTTGCAAAACCGGATCGTTAAACAAACTTTGCCAGGGAAGATCAGCAATGGAGGTTGTATCGGAAGATGCGCTGCCGCGGTACAGACCATCCTTTTGCAGATCATCCGGGCGTTGATAGGGGCGGACAATGCCGCAGGATGTTGCCAGTACCAGGAGCACAAAGGTTCCAACTATTTTCAGCTGTGTTTTCATATTTTCTTTTTTAAAACAGGATCAGGAATGGGCAGGTGCCGTCAAGGGGGGCTTGCCATTAGAATGAGTTCCATTCAGCGGAGCCTTGTCATGTTCAGGTACGGGCTGCCCGTCTTCTTCCGCTTCTTCTGCTTCCAGGGCAGCAAGGTCTTTTGGCGGTCCGCTGATTTTTTCCTGCAGTCCCTGGAAAATCATAAACAGGACAGGGATAACAAATACACCCAGCAGCGTACCCACCAGCATACCTCCGATAGAGCCTACTCCGATAGAGATATTTCCATGTGCACCGGCGCCGGTAGAAAAAACAAGCGGCAACAAGCCAAACACAAAGGCGAATGATGTCATCAGGATAGGACGCAAACGGGCTTCTGCCCCTTCCAGTGCGGCTTCATACAGGGACTTGCCCCCTCTTCTTCGCTGGATGGCGAACTCGACGATAAGGATCGCGTTCTTTGCCAGCAAACCAATGAGCATTACCAGGGAGATCTGTATATAGATGTTGTTGTCCAGCCCCCAGAGATTTACAAAAACAAATACGCCGCAAAGACCCACCGGCAGCGACAAAAGCACAGCCAGGGGCAAGAGATAACTTTCGTACTGGGCACTCAGCAGGAAGTAAACAAATACCAGGCAAAGCAGGAAGATATATACCGACTGTGTGCCGCTGTTCTGCTCCTCCCGGCTGATACCGGAAAACTCGAAGCCGTAACCGGCAGGCAGTGTTTGCGCTGCCACTTCCTTGATCGCATTCAGGGCCTGCCCGGTGCTGTATTGCGGGTTTGGCGAACCGCTTACCGACATGGAGGTAAAAAGGTTGAAGCGCGAAATGCTTTCGGGTCCGTACACCCGCGTCATGGTGATAAACTCGGTGATGGGTGCCATGTGCTGATCATCTGTAGTCCGCACATATACTTTGCCCAGTCCTTCGATATTGGCGCGGTAAGCTGAATCGGCCTGTACAAGCACGCGGTATTGTTTGCCAAACTGGTTGAAATTGCTGGCATACGAAGCACCGTAATACACTTGCATGGTACTCAGCAGCGAGCTGATGCTGATGCCCGCTTCCTTTGCTTTTGCCACATTGATGCTCATCTGGTACTGCGGAAAATTGGGATTGAAAGCGGTAGCAGCAAACTGGATCTCAGGACGCTTGTTGAGCGTGGCCAGGAAGTTCTGTGCCACCTTGTAAAACTCGGCCGTGGTATGTCCGGCTTTGTCTTCCAGCTGAAACGAAAAGCCGCCGGTACTGCCAAAACCGGTGATGGTGGGCTGAGAGATAAAGAGTATCTGGGCATCTTTTATACCAGCCGTTTTTTGCTGCAGCTCTTTTATCACATCATTGTTGCTTCTTCCCTTGCGTTCGCTCCAGTCTTTCAGCTCAATAATTTCCATCGCATAAGAAGTCCCGCTGCCTGCCAGAAAATTCTGTCCTACCATGCGCAGGGCATTGCTTACTTCAGGAACCGTGCGGGTAATGCTGTCAACGGTTTTGGCAACCGCAGTGGTTCTTTCCATGGATGAGGCCGGCGGCATGCTGGTATTGACAAAGATGGTACCCATGTCTTCGTTGGGTACAAACGAAGAAGGGGTTTTATTGATAAACAGATAGAAGCCTCCTGCAAACAGGGCAACTGCTGCCAGCACGATCCACTTGTGCAGCGAGAGAAAATGGACCGAGCGGCTGTACTTTTTCAGCAATCCATCATATCCTGCATTAAAGGCCACACCAAAGCGGTACAGAAAACCTTTCTTCCCGCCCGCCTCCCCACTCTCTTCCACATGCTTGGGCGGTTTTAAAAAAAGCGCCGCAAGTGCCGGACAAAGCGTTAGTGCATTGATGGCAGAAATAAAAATGGCGATCGCCAGGGTAATGCCAAACTGCTTATAGAATACACCCGTAGAGCCCTTGATAAAAGTAACCGGGACAAACACCGCCGCCATTACCAGGGTAATAGAAACAATGGCCCCCGATATCTCAGACATGGCGTCAATAGCGGCTTTGCGCGCACTCTTATAGCCGCTCTCCAGTTTGGCGTGCACGGCTTCCACTACCACGATCGCATCATCCACCACAATCCCAATGGCAAGCACCAGGGCAAAGAGGGTGAGCAGGTTGATGGTGTATCCGATCAGGTAAAGAAAGAAAAACGTACCTGTAATAGCTACCGGCACCGAGATGCCGTGGATAATGGTACTCCGGAAATCCTGCAGAAAAATAAAGATAACAAGGAATACCAGCAGGAAGCATTCCACCAGGGTGTGCACCACTTTGTCGATGGAAGCATCCAGGAACTTGTTTATGTTCACCATGGTGGTGTTGTGCAGACCGGAAGGGTATGACGCAGCAGCATCCTGCAGGACGGCAGTCGCCTGCCTGATCACTTCCTGCGCATTGGCCCCGGCGACCTGGTTGACCGAAATATTGACCGCCGGCCGGCCGTTTACTTCCGATGTACTGGTATAATCCTGTGCACCCAGTTCTACACGGGCCACGTCTTTTAGTTTTAGCAACTGTCCCTTACCGGCAGATTTCACAACAATGTCCTCAAACTGTGAAACGCTTTGCAGCCTGCCGGTGTACTTGATGATATACTGAAAGCTTTGTCCGCCGTTTTGCCCGAGGTTACCAGGGGCGGCTTCCACGTTTTGCTCGGCCAGGGCTGCGGTTATATCGGCCGGCACCAGGCCATACACAGCCATCACATCAGGCTTCAGCCAGATGCGCATGGAATAGTTGCGCGAGCCGGAAGCAGCTGCATCACCCACGCCGTTGATCCGCTTTAAGCGGGGCAGGATATTGATCTCTGCATAGTTCTGCAGAAAGTTCTGGTCGTAGGCCGGGTTGTCGCTGTAAATCGCCGTGATCAGGAGGTTGCTGCTCTGCCGCTTTCTTACGGATACGCCTGCCTGTGTTACTTCAGCAGGTAAAAGACTGCTGGCAGTTGCTACCCTGTTCTGTACATTTACTGCTGCCAGGTTGGGATCGGTTCCTACGGCAAAATAAACACTGATAGTGGCACTGCCGGTATTGGTAGCGGTGGAGGTCATGTAGGTCATGCCTTCCACACCATTGATCTGCTCTTCCAGCGGTACAATGACGCTTTTCAGCACCACATCAGCATTGGCCCCCGTATAGCTGGCTGATACCTGCACGGTGGGTGGCGTGATGTCAGGATACTGCGAAACAGGTAAACTTATCAAACCCAATATGCCGAGCAGCACAATAATAACCGAGATCACGGTGCTGAGAACCGGACGGTCAATGAATACTTTTAGAAAAGTGGTTTTCTTTTTCATACTTGTGCTACTTCAGGGATGAATAAACGGTTTGTGCATTGGCCATGATAGGTTGGATGGCCGTGCTGTCCTTAAGGGCAGTACCGCCGTTGAGCACCACTTTGTCACCGGCTGCCAGGCCTGCAGTCACAATGAAATAATTTCCATCATTGGTAGGCGTAGTGGTGATGGCTTTGCTTTGTACCCTGTTATCATTGCCAACCAGGCGGACGAGGCGCTTGTCCTGCAGTTCGGAGGTGGCGCTTTGTGGAATAACGAGTGCTGTATCAATCTGGCGGCGGATGCGTACAGAAGCACTGCCGCCGCTTTTGAGCAGGGCTTCGGGATTCGGGAAAGCTGCCCGGATAGAAGCCGATCCGGTTTCGGTGGTGATCAAACCGCTTTCGGTCTGGATCCGCCCTTCATGACTATACACCGAACCATCAGCAAGCACCAGCTGCACCGGGGGCAGGTTCTTTAGTTTCTCCTGCGTGGAAACACCTTTGAAATTCCGGTTGAACTCAAGTACCTGTTTTTCATTTAAAGCAAAGTAAGCATACACGGCTTTGTCGCTCGACAGGGTGGTGAGCGGCTCGGCAGAGGTGCCGCTTACCAGGCTTCCCCGCTTGAAAGGGATGGTACCAATGATGCCGTCCGAGGGACTGGTAATAGATAGGTATCCTACATTGGCCCGGGCATTGGCCAGGGTGGCTCCTGCCTGCGTGAGGGCAGCCTGCTTTGACTGCAACGTGAATTGCGCTGTTTGCAATTCGTATTTGCTGATAATGCCTTTGTCAGTTAGGGGCTTTGTTTTGTTGACAGCCATCTGTGCCGCATCCACGTCTGCCTGTGCGGTGCTGATGCCGGCAGCGGCACTGCGCAGGGCCTGTTCGTATTCCGGGCTGCTGATGCGGAACAAGAGCTGGCCCTTTTTAACCCTGGCCCCCTCATCAACAAACTGCTGTTCAAGATACCCTTCTATTTTGGGGCGGATTTCTACGACTTCCTGTCCCTGCAGCGTGGCAGGATAATCAGTGTACACGCTGGTGCTTTGGGGCTGCACCTGCAGTACTTTGTATTGCTGCGGCTGGCTGTTCGCAGCCGGTTGTGCGGCTTTGTTCTTACAACTGCCGAGTGCTACCAGCAGGGTAAAACTTATTGCTGCGAGGAGATGTATTTGTTTCATGCTGTTCCGGTTTTCTTTCAGAATGCGAAAGAACAACCGGAAACGGCTGAAAAAAGAACGGATAGACAGAGGAAATGGAGGAGCCGATAAAACCAGGGCAGGAGCCGATAGAAAGACCCAGGCTATTGGCAGATGGCTGTTTCAGGGACTTACAGACTGATAACAGGATTCTATCTACTCCGATCCCTGTTTCAAAGAATACCCTGTCATCCGCCGGTAAACAAAGCGTAACATTGCGCTATGTTTGAAAAATAAGCCGGCACCATGAAAGACGCTCGTTTTAAATCCTATTTTTATCCCATTCTGCACCTGCTGACCTGGGCACTGTTGAGCTACCTGCTCTTGTTTTATATACCGCTTTCCTGGCATGTAAAAGTGCCTATGGTGTTCTGGATCTGGCATTGTCTGGCACTGGTAATGTTGATGGCCTTGTTTTATATCAATGCAGGGATCATTGTACCAAAAACAATTTTGAAAAACCGCATTACAGCTTTTGTTCTCTGGTTGCTGGTCACTACGCTGCTGATGCAGGTGATTGCTTATCTGTACAATGCGGGCACCGGTATGCGCAGGCTGATGTCGGAAGCGCTGCATGACACCGTTAGAAGGGAACATCTGTTTGACAGCTTTATCTTTACCATGACCTTGATTGTACTAAGCATCAGCACCAGCTGGGCCATGCTGAAAAACTGGCAACGCGCGGCCCAGCATCACCAGCAATTAGAGCAGGAAAAAACAGAAGCTGAACTCGCAATGCTGAAGAACCAGATCAATCCGCATTTTTTCTTTAATACCCTCAATAGCATTTACTCCCTTACATACGTCAATGTGGAAGACAGCCGCAAAGCCCTGCATACGCTTAGCCGCATGATGCGTTATCTGCTCTACAGCACCGATGAGGAAAAAACCTCGCTGTCGAAAGAAGTCGGCTTTTTAAAGGATTATATCTCTCTCATGCGCTTGCGTGCCAGCGACAACCTGAAACTGGTGGTGAGCATACCCGAAAAGCTCAACGAGTATGAAATTGCCCCCATGCTGATGCTTCCCTTTGTGGAGAATGCTTTCAAACACGGTGTGGATGCAACTGCCAGCAGCGAAATACACATTGTTTTGTCGCAGGAAAATCAGCACCTGGAGCTGGATGTCGAGAACTATATTTTTGCCCAGCCCGAGGCCAAGGTAAAGGAAGATGGCGGCATCGGACTTTTAAACACGCGGCGGCGCCTGAACCTGATATATCCTGACAAATACCGGTTGCATACCGGTGTTAACAACCATGGGAATTATGAGGTGAACCTTCAACTGGAACTGGCATGAATCAAAATTTGCGATGTATCGTTATTGACGATGAACCGCTGGCGCGCAAGCTGGTGGAAACCTTTGTGGAGCAAACGCCTTTCTTACAATTAACGGGCAGCTGCAGCAGCGCCGTGGAAGCCATGAAATTATTGCAGGGAGTACAGGCCGACCTCCTGTTTCTCGACATCAACATGCCCAACCTGAGCGGCATGGAACTCGCGCGGCTGATGCAGCAACAAGCCTCTCCCCTGCCCAGGATCATCTTTACGACCGCCTACAATCATTTTGCGATTGAAGGCTACAAGGTGAATGCAGTAGATTACCTGTTAAAGCCATTTAATTACGAAGAGTTCCTGCGGGCTGCAGCAAAAGCAAGGCAATTGGTACAAGCCGATGGAAAGCCCGGAGCCCCTGAAGAAGATGCCTTGTTTATTAAGGTGGAGTACCAGTGGGTAAAGGTTGCCTACAAAGACATCCTCTACATCGAAAGCCTGAAAGACTATGTAAAGCTGCACCTGAAAGCGCCGGGCAAAGCCGTGCTCTCGCTCACTTCACTGAAGTTACTGGAAGAGCGGCTGCCATCAGCCAGGTTTATGCGGGTGCACCGTTCTTATATCGTGGCCCTGGACAAGATCACCTCCATCAGCAAAACAGCACTTCATATCGGCGACATGGAAATACCCGTAGGAGAACAATACCGGGATGCATTCAAGGCGATCGTAGATAAATGGATTTTGTAAAAGTGGCTCAAAAATCAATGCTTGTGTGGAAAGGAAAAATAGTTAATTTTAGCTATGCTGGTTAAGTGAAGGTTGAGATGGATATTTACCCCTAACTTATTCAGCGCTTGAAACAGCTGTTTATTTTCTTTCCTCTTTTGCTGTTGGCAAACAAAATGGTTCCCGCGCAACAGACACGCTTACCATTCAAATACCTGCATGCCGAGCCTTTTGCCATGAATAAAGAACTGTCGCAGGGTCTCGTAACCACTATGGTCCAGGACTATTTCGGATTTATCTGGCTTGGCACCATGGACGGTTTGATCCGGACCGATGGCTATCACGTAACCGTGTTCCGGCATGACCCTGCGTCATCAAAGCCCTGCAGCAGCATATTGTTAGCGTTGCAGCCGATATTGCTTTGACCACTCCGGGACCTGGATGACTATACTATCCGGCATCACTCACCTTCAATCAAGCACAATCACCGACTTGCCTTTTATCTTGGCCACAGAAGCTTCCCGGTATGCTTCCCTCGCGTTGTTGATGGAATAAACTTTATCCACCAGGACTTCCATCTTGTCCTCAGCTAAATCGGCCAGGGTGTCCAGACCTTCCTGGGCAGGTTTTAACAGAAGGATCTTTTGCTTCTGAGAAGAGAACAGGTTGTTGAAGAACGAGGATATGAGTGCGACCGGTGAGGGAAGTGTGCTGATATAAACAGCTTTGCTTTTCATCAGCCCTTTTGCCGCTTTAAAGGGGAGCTTACCGGAAAGGTCGATCACGGCATCATACCGCTTTCCTGCAAGCCTGACATCCTGCTTCGTATAATCAACAACGGTACCTGCACCCCATTTTGCTGCCAGCGGTATGCCCTCTGTGCTCACAACCGCCGTTATGCTGGCATCTCTCCTTTTTGCAATTTGCACTGCAAACATGCCGACGCCCCCGGTCGCACCATTGATCAACACGTCCTTGTTATGGCCGACTGCAGCCAGTCCATCAATGATCTGCAGGGCTGCCAGTCCGGTTACCGGCAGGGCCGCCGCCTGCGCAAAAGAAAGGCTGCCGGGTTTCCGCGACACATTGCTTTCATCAACGGCCACATAATCTGCCAAGGCGCCGCCTTTGAATACATTCAGCAATCCAAATACTTCATCACCCCGCTTGAACCGGGTAACAAGGATGCCTGTTTTTTCAACAATACCCGAGAAATCAATGCCCACAGATTTGGGAAATTTGGATCCCGACATCAGCTTCATTTCTCCCCGGTAAATTTTCCAGTCCAGTGGATTGATAGAACCTGCTTTTACCCGGATCAGCAATCCATTTTCCTTGATGGTTGGAACAGGTTGCTCCTGCAATTCCAGGACGCGCTCATCGCCGTATTTGTTATAGATCAGTTTTCTCATTTTGCTATTGCTTTGAAATGCACTGCAAATTTGAGTCTGTACAGTTTCTTATAATAGCGCAAAAAGGCACAAAAACAGTCTTATACGACCGTGTTGTTTAAAGCGGGCGTTTGTCTGATCGGACTGATCTATTGTCTTCTAGAGATATTTTTCCATCCGGCCGGGACCGATCTTTGTTTTACCTATAATCAAACAAGATGGAAAATCAGAAAAAAAGACCGGTCACCCTGGGGCCGGAAGAGGGTAAGAATATCTCTGTGGCCGGCGGCACCTATCGAATCCTGGTGAGCGGAAAAGATACAGGAGGCGCCTTCGCTACCATAGACATGCTTATACCCCCCGGCGGCGGACCAGGGCCGCATGCACATGCAGCGATCGAAGAATCGTTTTATGTGCTTGAAGGCGAAGTAGAGGTCAAATCGGAGTTTGGCAGTTATGTGGCGACGAAAGGATCATTTATCAGCATCCCCAAAGGCGGTGTCGTGCATGGCTTTAAAAACAAAACCGGGCAGGTGGCCCATCTGCTTTGCACCGTAGTGCCTGCCGGACTGGAAACCTTCTTCGAGGAGATCGGTCAGCCGGTTGCCTTCGGACAGTTCCTCCCGCCACCAGCGATGGATGAGGCAACTGTAAAAAAGCTGCAAGCCCTTGCTGAAAAGCACGGCCAGCAAGTGTTTCCACCGGATTATCTCGGGTAAACAAAGAGGTTACGTATAGGAGAACCGTTTCGGGTTGAGGCCATAATGTTTTTCAAACAGCCTGCTGAAATGGCTGAGGTTGGAAAAGCCCAGCCCATACCCCACGTCCGCAACCGAATGCCGGCCTTGCTTTAGCAGGAAGGCCGCTTCTTCCATTCTGGCCTGCTGGTAATAATTGTAGATGGTGTTGCCAAAAGTCTGTTTGAAAAGCTGTTTCAGCTTTGTTTCGCTCATGGCTGCCATTTGTGCGAGTTCCCGCAGTACGGGTGGCACGCTGAGGTCTCTGACAACCTCATTGCGGATGGACAACAGTCTTTCTGCATCCGCGCTGCCAACGGTTTGATGCGCTGCGTATTCCCGCAAAGAGAGCTTATGAAAAACCTGGTACACCAGTTCCTGCACCTTGATCTGCATATAGAAATAGCTTAAGGGATCGCTCATGTTCACAGCAACCATGTTTTTCAGGAGCAGCTTGGTCTCGGCCGTCATGCTTTCAAAGAAAAGGAAGGAACTGCCACTGTCCGTAACCGTTTGAAGTATTTTATTCGGCTGGCTTACCGCTAACAACTCTTTTAATCTGGGCACTTTAATGCCAACAACCACGTAATAGATCAGGTGGTGTGCAGGAAAGCAGATGGTAGAGCTAAGATCATTGGATGTAACCTGGATCGCCGAACTATCCCGCTGTGAAAACCGGATTTGCGGATCGTTGTTGTAAGCAATTTCAAGCGGCTGCTCATTGCTGTAAAAAAATAAGGTAACCAGGTCATTTCCGCCCTCAAACTGATTGCGTTTGATCACAAGCTCTTCCCGGAGCACGTAGCGGTGTATCACCATCTTAAAATCCGGTCCGAACCGCATCTTGCGGATAAATCCTTCTCCCAGCTGCTCCGGTATCACCACCAGGCCGTTGTGTACAGGCACCTGGATATAATCGGCAAACTGGGTCAGAAAGTCAAAATCGGGGGTAGCGGAAAAACTGAATATCATTGTCTGTAAGTCTGTGTAGAGCCGATCCTAGCAGTATTGCACAACCGGAAATTACGATTGTTGGGTTGGATTTGGAAATACTTGGCCCTGTTCTTCCCTATTCGAATATGGGAAGCCAGACTTACCGGCCCTGCGCACATAGGTGCGCAGGGCCGGTATTAGAAAAAACGGCCGTTGAAAACGGCAGGAGGATACACGCTATAGCCAAAGATGTCGCATTTGTTCAATCCTTATCTTTACGGAAGCGCCATCTTTGCGAAGATTTATTGATACAGATGTATGATTTACCAGGAATATTTACCCGCATTCCCTTTACGGAAATATATAGATTGTTATTGGTACCATGTTTTTGATGGCACCCATACACGGGAAGAACCACCTGTTCAGCGCTGCCTGCCCCTGGGCTCGGTAGAGCTGATCATACAAACGGGTGCGAAACCCTGTTTCATCAACCAAAGGGGAGTTTGGGAAAAGAGTGCAGCTGTTTACTTTACCGGCTTATACACCGAAACGGCGTTTTGGAAAACAGGGGTCAACACACCCATGTTCAGCATCCGGCTAAAGCCGGAAGGACTGTGGGATTTGTTCCATTTTCCTTCGGCCCTGCTTGTGAACCAGGTAATAGATGCCGAAGCGGTCCTGGGTAAAGCAGCAACACAGATGTGCAATGAGATGCTGGGTATTGATGATTCATCCCTGTTGATCCAGATCGCTGAACGCTTTCTGATGCAATGGCTCCTGAAGCGCAAAACAGACCGGGATTATGTGGCAGAAGCCTGCCGGCTTATCCGCCAGTCGCCCGGATCCTTTTCGATCGAAACACTGAGTCAGACCTTATATGTAAGCAAGCGCCAGCTTGAGCGATGCTTCAAACAACAGTTTGGCACGAGCCCTAAAACGTATCAGCAAATTATCCGGTTTCGCAATGCCTACCGGTATGCGCGAAAGTTAGGTCTTCCGGAGGTTAGCTGGGTTGATGTGAGTTATGAATCCGGGTACGCCGATCAATCGCATCTTATCAGGGACTTTAAGAAGTTTAGCGGAGAGGTGCCGTCCATGCTTGGCCATCATTCCTTAAGTGCTTTTCAGAAACTCGATATTATAGCGTAAGCCGGGGCCAGAACTGCCGGTTTGGTGTAAGCCGCAAAAAAGCGGCAGGGCTTTTTATTGTTCTTAAAACAAGCCCCTTAGCAAAAAAACTCAGCTGCATACATGCAGGAAACCTTCTGCTCAAAACAGAAAACCCTGGCAAGCATCCCGGGGCTGGTATGCAGGCATCACTGATCAGGAGATCCTGCTGCAAATATTTAAATCCAAGACTTTCAGTTATTTACTTTTTCATCTATACAATTAAAAACCCCAAAATATGCTTATTAGAAATGTGTACTTGTTTGATGGACAACCCCTCCACCAGGCATCAGATATCAGGATCAAAGAAGATACAGTTTGTGAGATCGGTCATTCCCTGTCAGCGCATGAACAGGAAGAAGTACTGGATGGCAAAGGTTCCATTGCACTCCCCGGCCTTACCGATGCACACCGCCATGTTTGGCAGTCGCCATTCAAGGGATATGCTGCTGACATGATGTTGCTGGAATACCTTGAAAAAGCCATCGGTGGCATTGGTCCACTTATCAGCGCGGAAGATCTGTACTTTATGAACCTGGTTGGTTATCTCGAAGCTGCATCAGCCGGCGTAACCACCATCTTCGACTGGTCGCATATCATGAATTCGCCGGAGCATGCAGACGCGGCCTTGCAAGCTGCAGCCGATGCCGGCATCAACGTATTGTTTTTTCATTCTACTTCTGCTATAGGCAGGGATAAAACATGGAACAACAGCACCGTAACCCACGATAAAGACATAGAACGGCTGGCCGGCCGCTATCACAACGTGGCACCCAATGTAAAGCTCGGCATGGGCATCAGGGGACCGGAGTTCGCTACGATAGATGTCAACAAAGCTGATATACAGCTGGCAAATCAGCTGGGAATTCCCACATCGATGCACATTGGCTCCTCCATATTGGGAAAGCTGTATAAACCCGTACTGCAGCTGGCAGAAGCGGGTTTGCTGAACAACCGGATGAACATGGTGCATTGTAACACCTTGCTGGCAGCGGAATTCAGCCTGATGCAACAGGCAGATTGCCTTGTTACCATGACGCCCGAAGCAGAGTTGCAAATGGGATTGGGAGAGCCTGCAACAAAATGGATAGCAGATTGTCCCGGCCTGAAATGGTCTGTAGGCATTGATATTGTTACAGCGGCCACCAACAGCCTGTTCTTCCAGCAAAGGCTCCTCTTGCAACACTACAGAGGAATGATCAATAACCGGCTGATCGACCAAATGGAATTTCCTATGCAACTTCCTTACAAAGCAAACGATTTCTTTTTCCACTCCATGCAGTATGCGAATGCCTTTGCCGGGTTTAACACATCAGCAAAAATAGAAGAAGGAAAGAAAGCTTGCTTATCGCTTGTTTCACGGGAGGGACTGGAGCACGATTCCTTTGCACACCATCCGGCATTCTATTACCTGGATGAAAGCCGGATGCATACGGTTATTGCGAACGGGAAAAGGATCAAGGAAGACGGCCACTGGACCCAGTTCGACCGGCAGGCTTTATACCAGAAGATAAGCGGCATTGTAAAGAAGGTACTGTAGCAATCACGTACGGTCAATTCAATAAGGAGAAACAATGCATCTAAAAAACCTTCAACTTTGCCGGCTTACAACAACGCCCTTAAAATAATCGCATTATGAACAAGCAGAAAGAATTAAAGGAGCAGTACAAAGCGCAGAAAATGAAGATAGGCGTATTCCAGATCAGGAATACGGCCAATGGGAAAGTATACGTAGAAAGCAGCAATAACCTTGATGCCAGCTGGAACAGGAACAGAACGGAACTGAATTTCGGAAATCACCGGAATGAAACGCTTCAGAAAGAGTGGAAAGAGTTTGGCGAAGAAAAATTCAAATTTGAGATCCTGGCAGAAATAGCGCAAAAAGACAATGAAAAAGTTGATTACGGCAAGGAAGCCAAGCAACTTGCCCGGATGTTCATCGAAGAGCTACAACCTTTTGACGAACAAGGGTATAATAGCAGAAAGATGTGATTGCTTGAACCTGTTGTGTTAGATAACTGCCACAAACAAATAGAGGAAACATCCACCATATCGCTGGCCCCGGAATGCAAACAAAGCTGGGTTCTGCCAGGCACTGCATGCGTTTTCTTCGCTTACGCAAAACAGGGAAGTGAGCCAGCCAGGCACTGCAGACAGATTACGATTTGTTGCTTAAATTGAGCGCCCTTGCCGCTATTGTTTAAAGGCATTGTTAGCGGCGCATGGGTTTTTCACCCTGCCTAAGCACTATGAACAAGGAAAATCTGAACCAGGACGTTGTAAGCACAAAACAGCATTTTGAGATTCTTGATGGGTTAAGAGGCGTTGCAGCGCTGGCTGTGGTCGTCTTTCACTTTATGGAATGGGTTTTCACCGATCCCGGCAAAAACTTTATTGGCCATGGTTTTTTAGCGGTTGATTTCTTTTTCTGTTTATCCGGATTTGTAATAGGCTATGCTTATGATAACCGCATCCGGAAAATGGGTGCGGGAGAATTTTTCAAGTTGAGGCTGATCAGATTGCATCCTTTGGTGGTTTTGGGTTCTGTATTGGGGTTGCTGGGCTTTTTTTTGGATCCGTTTGCAGGGCCCATCGCTTATGGCACAGGCAAGCTTGCTTTGCTGTTTGTTTGCTCCCTTTTTCTTATTCCGCTTCCTCTGATGGAAGAGCGTGCTTTTAACCTCTTTGCCTTCAATGCGCCATCCTGGTCGCTTTTTTGGGAATATGTTGCCAATGTTTTTTATGCCATTGTGCTTTATAAAATAGGCCGCCGCTCCCTGGTGGCATTGACGATCCTGGCTGCTGCAGGCATTTGCGTGGTTAGCTACCGGGCAGGGAACCTGCTGGGTGGATGGTCAAAAGATAATTTCCTGGACGGTGGTGCCCGGGTTGCCTACTCCTTTTTAGCAGGCTTGTTGATCTACCGGTCAAACTGGATAATTAAAAACAGACTTGGCTTTGCAAGTCTGGCCATTCTGTTGTTTTTAGCCTTCGTCATGCCGGGGTCTACGTGGAACTGGCTAACGGAAGCCCTGGTTGTACTCTTCTATTTTCCGCTGCTGGTTTCCCTTGGAGCCGGCTCGAGCCTGTCGCCCCAAGCGAAAAAGGTTTGCCGGTTTTCCGGCAACATATCCTATCCCCTCTATATGACGCATTATGCGGCCATATGGGTCTTTGGGAATTATTTTACGAACAGAAAGCCCTCCATAGATGAGCTGCCCTATATCATCATACCGGGCACTGTTTTTCTGGTGGTTGTTGCTTATTGGGTCATGGTGTTCTATGATATTCCGGTCAGGAGATACCTGATGAAAAAAAGGCGATCAAAGCAGCCATCACAAACCCTGTGAACAGCTTGCAGACAGCGTTATAAATTTGCTTACGTATAGTTTGGTTGTGCTTAGCTTGCAAAGCCCTCACCGGGTTTGTGGTAGATGCTTTGATGCAGTTGGGAGACAATAAAATTCTCCTGCATGTCGACAACCCGGACGACCAGCGTCATTAATTACCAATATCAATGCAGATCCCATAAATTGAATTTCTGGTTATCCATCCGTTGATTTTACCCTGGTTGTTGCCTATCTGGAATCTTTCACCTTGAATTGCTTTGATAAGGTGCAAGTACTGGCTTCCATTTACTTTACACAAAACAATATCTCCTTTTTTTAAACCTCTGTCATTGATGGGCTCGACGGTCACTAACTGGCCAGAGTTGATCTCTCCAGTCATAGAATTACCCCGTGGCCTGAACTGTACTGTTTCACCACTTTTCAGTTTATCTATGTAATGTGTCGCCCAACTCATCTTCTCTCATTTATCGGTTCGCCCACTTCCTTCGACCTTTTGCCCTGCACGATCTCCGGGCTGATTTAGTTATACCTCCGCTTGGCCGTAGTTTACTGTCAATCTTCTGTTGCGAGCATTTCCGCATCAAACCAAAGACGGCAATTGCTTCTTCGCTTCTTTGTGGCCAAAGGGGTTGAAAGAATTTTATCAACGACTTGCTCGAAAAGTTCTTTATCTGTTGGCTTTGGCATTATTGCAAACTTTTTACGTTATGTGCTATACTTCTTTTTTTTCAGCACGCGACCAAACTCGTCTCCTTGCGGTGCATTCGTATAGGCACCTGTTAAACATCTCTCCTTACTAATTCATCAGGTGCACTCAGTCAAGCTGTGCCACCATTTTCCTATCAGCAGGATTAATGTCAAGCCAGTCCGCGTTTCCAGCTTCTGGAACACATTCCTCGATGCTTAAACCCCTTGCATACCTGCTCAAAGCCTTTCTCCCGAAACGCAGGGTCAGCTCATATTTATCTTGTCCTGTTTTTCCTGCAAATGCCACGAGTACAACTTCCTGCTTATCATTGACATGCTTCCTTGAATATTCATCTTCGCTGTGAGGAAGCAAAATACCGTCGCACCAGAAGCCTCTAAGCTGCTCGTCCTTGGAAGAACTGAGCGCCTTTGTTATCTCATGTTCCAAAAATTCACAAAAATCCTGATTTAACATGCTAGTGCATCTTCTCCAACAAAATTATAGATTGATTGGTCTCACCCGCCCATTCACTTGCTATATACGCATCGCTATCAGGGAAATTACTGACATGTATGTCCTTCTGGCTGTCAGCTACATGCTCTTGAACTTCTTCTTTCCAGAATTTGTAACACTCAGTACAGCTTATTGCTCAACCGCGAGGCCGCAATTGTGTAAAATACTTTTGCCAGCAATTCATTGCGCTTACTCCGGTTTCACTTCATAATAAAGAATGATCGCAGCACTACCAAACGGCTTTGTCTTTACGAGTTTAAGAGTAGTTCTTTCGCTTATCTTTTTAAATAAATGCATACCTTCTCCTGCTATAACAGAATGAACACAAAGTTGGTACTCGTCTATCAAATGGAGGTTTGTCAAGGCTACGATCAAACTGGGACTGCCGACAAAAATGTCTTTGCCGGGCTGCTGCTTGAGTTGTAAAACCTCTTCTTCAAGATCCCTATTCGCCAATGTCGCACTTTTCCAATCAACCGATTTAAGCGTGCGGGAAAAAACAAGTTTTGGTGTATTGTCCATTACAACAGCAAAGTCGTCCATTGATTTGTCGCCGGAGGGCCTTTCAACAAGCGTTCGCCAGAACTCCATCAGCTGGTATGTAATCCTGCCATAAAGAACGATGCCAGCACTACTTAAAAGATCAGCGTAATGCTGATGGACTTCCTCACCCGGATCGACCAGTGTGTGGTCACAAAGGCCGTCCACCGTTACGTTAATGGCTGCTATTACTCTTCTCATGTTATTCGGTTTTAATCGTTTATCCTTACCATCAGGCATTTTAGTTTGCAAGGGCCACCAATAGACAGGAACTTACGCAGGCACCAAGGCAATAATTTCGTCTGCTCAAGGCCGCTGCAAATTGAAATTTAAAGTTGAATATAAGAACTAAAGAGAAGATTTATTCGCGCCGTCCAAACAAAGCATCGGTATGCAATCGACCGGTTAGTTCCATTCAGCTGAGATGCTACTGTTGAGTTTGTCACTTCAGTTGGCTTCACGCAAAACCTTTTCTGCGGCAAGTTCTAACGATACGCTCCATTCAAGATAGCAATGGCTTCCAGGTTGACTTCTTCTGTGATTTCATCTCTCGTCGGATAAGCGGCGATTCTCTCAAGTTCCTTTAATAAAACTGGGTCTACAGTTGTCCTTGCAAGACAGCTTAAAACCCAAAGCTTCCAAACACCATCGTTTGTACGTAGCACTCTTAATATGTCAGGCGTTAACTTGTCAGCGAAAGGCTTGAGAATATTTACAACCGGCCCGGCGATAGGCCAATTGACATCCTGAAGCCATTCTAAAAGGGCTGGAACTATAGGATGGATTTCGGCAAACGAAAGTTTTTTAAGTCCGTCTATTACGACTTGGTCGTCTTTATGTTTTGGTATTAAATACCTGATGTCCATTTCCTTAAACGTTGTCCTGTTGCAAATATCATTGAAAGCTCATATTTTGCGAAGCCTTGCCAATCTGCCCGCCACAGCCAAATTACTGATTCATATTCATGATCTGCACTGCGACCTGGCACTTTTTGTCCACGTTTAAGCTTGCAAATAGCCCTTTGCTCATCCATCGTGCCTCAACTGCTGCAAGCTACGGTTGTGCGCTGTTTAAAGACCAAGCTCCTTGCGGTCGCTCTGATGAGAAGCCGCATGTTGCGTGCCAGGCTGTCAATCAGCAGCTGTGTTCTTTAAGATGATAAAATTCCTGCAACTATAAAACCTGGTGTCCGGGAGAATTGGCAAGGCCTTAAAAACCGCTTCTGCCCCGGCAGGCGGTTCGTTGTCCATTAAGAACTCTCTATCTGTTATTTTATCGTCAAACTGACTGTAATATCCCCGGAACCAGTGAAGCCTGTTCGTTAACTGTTGTGCTTTAATTCCACGTTCAAACGAATCGAAGAATTCTGAAGGTGGTGCAATTATACTTTGCTCGTCTGCCAGGATTTTAGGCGTAAGATTTCCTATGTAAGCCTTCCATGATTTCCCATTGATCTCCCATTCTTCCATGACTATTTGTTTATAGGTGTGCGGGTCATTACATCCGAATGCGGCAAGCAGTGGATGCAAACTGCTTGCTGAAAAGTTTCGCAAGTTGTTATATACTGCTTCTTCAATTGTTGCTCCAAAATCACCATAGGATCCAACTATTTTTTCTCTCCTGCCTGTCAAAACCATCACTTCAAGCCGGGAACTGATGTTATGGTTGATTTCCTGATATACAGCCCTGGCTTTAAATTTTACCTGATCAGGCAAATCTGTAATTATAAATTCGCCTATATTGCCAACACCCACTTCATGATGCTTTAATATGTCTGCCAACCGGGGATTTAAGTTTATTTCCATACCAGCAAAAAGTCAAATTGAAACTCGCCTGCCTAAGCCAGAGCCTTCTAGAGCTAGTAAAAATTTATTGGTTCTCTGTCAAGCCTTCATGAAGCCAAACCCTATGTTTCCTGTTGGATTGCCTCATTTTTGAGACAACAACCACTTCGTCAAGGTTACAGGATCTGCTATACTCCAGGAATGTGGGTGTCTCCCATTCCCCGGCTTGCGGTAACCTTTGTTTGTTGTCGTTACCAAAACGGCTTTATCATTTCCAAGCTTTTGCAACTCGCTAATCATTGCTGCCTGGTCTGTGATATTGATGTAAGCGTAATCATAACCTCTCTGGCTAAGCCACCATTGAATATCTGGTTCAGATATGATCATGACTGGCATTTTGATCAGCGATTTGATTGCCCTTTGGGTTGTGTCAGAAAAAGAGTAAGGTGAATTATTATAGAAATTTTCCAATGCCGTTTCAGGTGTTCCACCCATCTCTTTTTGGATCCTGCCGATCATATAGGTAACTTCTTCGTTTACCTGGCCTGGCTTTGAGAGTCTTACGACTCGTTTAGCTGCATTGTAAAATCTTTGCCAATCAAGGGGCGGGTCTACTGCAAAAACGGCCTTCGGCTTTACCGGATAGTTATTATGGATAGCCAATTCAGCATACTTAATAACACATGTCCCGCCAATTGAAAATCCGCCTATATAAAAGTCCTTCCCTTTTAGCTTATATTTTGCAACAATCAGTTCTATTAACTCTTTTAAGGATTGCTGGGATGCTGCATCGCTGCCGAAATACAAACCTCCTGTATTTAAGATTGGTATGATGGTTAAGATATTTTGTTGTGCTGCATATTTAGGCAAGTCTGTTTCAATCAAAAGGTTCTGCGGCGAATAATTTCCAAATCCGTCCAACAAAAACATAAATGAATTTATTTGTCCGCTTTGCGGCACAACAGCAACGTACATATTTGCCGTACTGTCCTTTTTGTCTAAATATACGTGCTCCACTTTCTGGCAGAATGAGAAAGTCGAAACAGAAATCGCCAAAATAAGTATGATGATCTTATTCATGCACGAAGGGTCGTTTAAGCTTGGGGCAAATGCCGGGCCCAACTATTGATAATACCACTATAAGCAGCTGCTGCTTTCTGTTATCCCGATTGTTCTAATTGGCTCGCCTGTTTAACCAGATAATGCCGTATCTCGCTATCACGCTCAGTCTTCAATTTCTTATAAATGTCGATGTACTTATTGCAAAGATCTTTAAAGTTCTCGGTCGAAATCAAAGTGTCCAGCCACTTACTGAAGTCAGCAAGTTCCGATTGGTTGCTTGAATAGTCAAGACATTCCGTAAAACCCGGGACTTCGAGATTTGAACCTTCCCATTTGTCGATTGGCGCAATGGGTCTACCGAAAAACCTGTCAAACAAATAGGAGTTTCGACAAAAGGTTCGAAAAGCCTTTTTCTCTGCTTCTTTTATCTTACCGGTTTTGAAAAGTATGATTGTCCATTCAAATAAAAAGTCGGGAAAGCCGATGTCGTCAGGGAAGTTCTTGCTGAACCATTTCGTGTAGGTCAGCCCGCCTGAATAGTCGCCAAGTTGAATGAAATATTTTGTCGGCAGATACCGGAGCCCCCGCCCATCGTCATACCAACCATACTTTCTTCTCTCTGCGGCAAGTGTTCGCCTGATGCCGGCAATTTTCTTTTTCAGTCTTTCAATTTGTTTGGGTGTCATGATACCGATTTACAGTTGCTGCTTACGAGCGCCAGGTTGGCGTTGTGGCGGTCTTTCGAGTTCCGCCAGCCGAAACCAAGCTGAATAAAGAACCAAAGATTGTTCTTCCCCTTCCAGCCCAATGTCTGTCTTGCCCATTTTCTTGATTCCAGAAATCCAATAAACTTCATGCGTCTCTATATCGCTGCAAGCTCCATGACCGTTGCCTTTTAATGCACGACCATTAAAATACACTGTCTTGCCGATTTAGAAAATTCTACTTTACCTATCCAGGCGGGACCATTGTCTGCATATCCGGTCTTTAATTCTATATACTTGATTTCGGATTTCATTTGGTCTTGAGGCTGATTTTGATCTGCAGCTAATGCTTACAACGTCCGGTCCAAATTGCGGCAACATCCATGTTAGCGGGTGTGCATTACTTTGTCATAAAGATGTTTCAATTGAATATCACCGAACCCATAAATACTTTCTCTGTTCCAAAATTCTTTAAACACTTTATGAAAGTCGGTGGAAACATTCTTTGTAATGTCCTCAATAACTCTTTCAGGTCTTCCATTCATGCCATCTCCCGGAAAACGGTCAATATGTGCTTTTACTACTTCTTGCAGATATGGAAAAGCAAAAGATTCATTTTTTGCAAGACGAAGTAGTTCTCTAAAGTTGTTGTCTTTATAGGCTGCCCATAATTCTTGCCCTAATTGTAGATCAGCATCACTTAAAAGAATTCTATCAGCAAAACAAACTTGAAGCTGACTTGCATTGGCTGGTCCAAATCCATTCCAAAAATGCTTGCTGTTTCTGTCTAGATGGGAAGTGTAAACAGCATAAACTTTTGCCGTTACTGACAAACTGTTAATGATTGAAATAACAAACCACATGTTTACCTGGCAGAATAAGTCATACTCAAACCAAAGGTTAAATTCGGAATCGTCAGGCGCATTCATTATTTTTTCAAATTCACGTACAACCTTGTCGTGATACTCAGCTTCTGTTGATCCCATGTACTTAGCTCTTGAATGCCAGAAGCCTTGCAGGTCATTGCCTGATAAGTCTCCGTCAATAAGTCCTTCCCTAACAACTATTATGTCTCCTTCAATTTTAGTATCAGGAAAACTGCAAGCGAGAGAATCACCGTTTAAAACATTATAAATCATGATCGCAACGTTTTTTTTGTTACCGCACAACGAACAGGTATCGCCGATGTCGCAGAATTTGTTTCCGTTCGCCGGAACCGCAGCCAGGCTTTTTATTAAAGATAAATATTAAGAGCCAAAGCGGAGATTTATTCACCGGGGCCCGCCCCACAGTACAGAAGAATCACTGCTGCTCATTGCTTCTATGTCAAGCCCTGCCATTGGCAATATCAGTGTTAGCGGCAGTATGTCTGAGATGGCCCAATTTTAACGGACACAAAATTCCATAAATTTACACACACTTTATGGAATTTTGTGTCCGTTAAAATTGGGCCATCTCACGATCGTGCAGTTTGTATTGCCACCGACGGTGAAGCATTTGCGATGGCATGGAATTAGTGAATTGTCAGCCTGGCACAAATGCCCAAATGAAAAACTGAAGTTGAAGATAATAACTAATGATAAACAGCGCTATGTCTGCTGACAACATAGCCGAAAATCGATTTGCAGTCTATTGCTCCAATGTCCAACCATGCTATTGCAAATGCACTTGTTAGCGGTAATTTTTGTAGTTGTTACGGGTCATTGTTCCCGGTGATAAATGTTCGCCTTCTTCAAAATCATAGTGCACATATTTTATCCCTTTTAATTCTGTCAAACTAAATGTCGTATAAGCCATGTAGTTGCTTGCGCCAGATGTTCCAATTCGTTCTGTCAAATAATAACTGTCTGGAATAGAAACATATATCGTGTCATGTGAGACCTTTTCCAATTGAAGGAATATGGAAGCTTCAACAGAATTTATTTCGTCTATTATTTTCTGCGGTATCAATGTATCAGGATTTACTTCTCGATTTTTTATTAAAACAAAATCATGTTTCGCTGTGTCAAAGTCAGTTGTCCATATTAGCTTATTGAGAATTTTTTTAGTCTTATCAGAATATTTCTGTTGTACAACACTTTTTGTCTGCAAAGTCGTGTCCTGTGTAGCCGACTTTTTATTTGTATTATCTGTACAAGCATTTACAAACACGGTAGAAAAACACAACATTAAAAATCGAAAGCTGAAAGTCATTTAGTTAATGTTATAATTTTGTCCAATTACCGCTAAAGGGCAGGGCCTTCTGTTGTGGCGGTATTCAATAAACGTCCAGCCCTGAACCGCAGCTGAATAAAGTTAAGGAGGGTGATGTTTACAATCGCTGTTTACCTGCATTTCGTCTGCCGGAACTCCTGCTGATTAGCGTTGCTGTTGTTGATTGCTTGCACTTCGGCCCGCCACAGCAGAAAACCCAATGTTGTACGCATTGTCACAGCGACCAAATATCTTCTTGAAAGTTTGTGCTTATGTTGTACCCACGTGCTAAAAAAGACTTCTTGAATTGTTCCGTTGTAAAAAATTCTTTCAGTTCAGAATGTATTTTTTCAACTAATTGCTGTCTGGTCAGTCCTCCGTATTTTTTCGTTGGCAGTTTAAACCACATATATTGCTTAGGCTGAAAAACAATACGTGTAACCGGCACACCTTGTTCAATGCCATGGTTGCGTCCCACCAAATATGCGAGTACACGTGGCGGTTCCGAAAAAGCAATCATGTATTCCGAAACCGGTTCGGAATGGTGCTCGTGTTCACAAAGGAACTGTAGCCACTCCTGGATAGATTTGAACGGTGTCACTACACGTGAGCTCGGAGGGATGGGGTGTTGAGTTCTATACTGAACTGTTTCCACTCTTCTCTCTGTTTCATCATTTGGCCTATCATCCATAAAGTCTGTTTTCGTATTATAACTGTTGAAACCAATTTGCGTACAACGGCTAAGATACGTGAGCGGCAAAGCGGTGCCTCCAGGAATAAAAGATAAATCCTTTTTTGATGCCTGCATCATCCCTTGCTATGAAAGTTTTTTTGGGTTGTTCCAGTACCATACCGGAAACAATGGTTAAAAAACCGTGACAACCTCAAGATCAACGCTATCCTGGCAGTTTCCTGGTCCGGCGCCCTACAGGAATGAACCAACCTGTTGCCGATCTTTAGCCCGAATACAAATTCTCATTTCCTTCTCCCCTGTGGAATACCGGGCGTGAAAATCCCTGTCCCCGCTGAAAATACAGGAGGCTATCTCAAAAGTTATTCGAGATAGCCTCCTGCAGCTTACATCAATAGGATGTACTAAAACTTGTATGCCAGGGTAGCAATCAACTGCCTGGGGGCGATCGGGTTGACGCTGTAGTTTTCGTGAACGAAATAATTGATCTCGTTTGAAATATTAGACAGCTTGGCCAGCACGGATATCCGCTTGTAAGCGTAGCCAGCAGAAAGATCAAACGTCGTAAAGCCATCCAACAGGATCAGCCCTGCACGTGCCGAGGGTGTTTTGCTGGTATTAAATCCGCCAAAGCGCTTGCCGGTGTAATACGCAGAAGCACCCAGCTTTAAGCCTTTCACTGCACCGGAACTGAATGTATAAAACACGGTTCCGTTGGCTGTATTCTTGGTTGTTCCAACCAGGCGCTCTCCTTCAACAATTCCACCGGCAGCAATCACTCTTCCGGTATTGTCTTTTACTTCGTTGCGCGTTTCGGTATACCGCATGTAATTATAGCTGTAACCTGCTATGAAGTTCAGGCCTTTTACAATCGTACCAGACAAATCCACCTCAATCCCATCACTGGCAGTCTTACCGCTGAACTCTTTTAAATTGGCATCCCCGTTGGGAGCTCCGGCAGCATTAAACAGGGCCGTTTGAGCAAACCTGTTGTTGACGATCTTATACCAGGTAACATTCGCTGAGAGCTTGCCATCAAAGAAATCATTCTTTATGCCTGCCTCGTACTGATCAATAATTGAGGGCCCCATCGGCGCGTTCGTGGCAACGTTCAATCCTGAATTGGAGGTGAAATTATTTGCGTAGCTAACATATACAGAGGTAGACTTCAGTGGCTGATAGATCAAGCCGAATTTGGGAGAGAATGCTTTATCCGTTTTAGGAGCTGCAGTTCCTCTTACTTGCTTATTCTTCAGTACAGAATCTATTGTTGTTGCAGATGTTCTCTGGTAAGTCCACCTAACACCGGCAAGAACTTTGAACTTGTCTGTTATAGCAATCAGGTCCTGTACAAAAGCGCCTGCGCGGATGATCGGCGTGAGCGTATTGGTTATAATATACGTCTGCGGTATCTCAGCATGCGTGTTGTACGTAGCAGGATTCAGGATGTTTATACTGTCATACAACGCTTTGCTGCCGGGTGCATATGCAAAACCGCTGGCAGTTGTTCTGGACTGGTCGGCATCTGCTCCTATCAATACCGTGTGGTTGATCCGGCCTGTCTTGAAGGCACCGGTTATATTCAGTTGCTCGTTGTAAGTGTATTCCTTTGATTTTGAGCGGGTCAGGTTTCTTGCTGCCATTCCTGCTGCATTAGCAGCCGGCCGTTCAGCACCGAAATAATCCCGGGTATAGGTTTGCTGGGAAGCCAGTGCATTCAGCTTCCATTTTTCGCTGAACTTATGCGTCAGGTTTGCCTGTGTGGTGGTTGTACTGGTATTATTATAGGCCCACAGGGTATTCAAAAAGGCATTTCTTCCAACAGGAGAAATTTTATTGCCCACACTGCCAATACCAAAATCAGGCGTATAATCACTTTTCAGGTAATCACCCTGAACAATCAATTCTGTTCTGCCGGAGAACTTATAAAGCAAGGATGGGTTGACATAGAAGCGCTTGGTTTTTACAACATCCCGGTAGCTGTCTGCCTTTTCGTAGGTACCAATCACCCGGAATGCAAGCTTGTTGCTGATGGGGCCATAAAAATCAAGCGTCGGTTTATAGAGGTTGTTGCTTCCTGCTCTCATGGAAGCTTCACCGCCCCATTCAAATTTTGGTTTCTTTGTTACCAGGTTCACAACCGCACCGCCCGTTACCCCTCCGTACAGCAATGCAGCACTTCCTTTTAATACTTCTACAGATTCCAGCGTGCTGGCTTCCGGTATTCCGCCCGTAGATGTTCTCGCCCCGTTCTTCAATACATTGTTTCCACCCAGGCTGTACCCGCGGGCAAAAAAGGTTTCATTCACAGATCCCCTGTTCTCTCCGTATGCTACGCCATTCACATTTTTCATAACATCACTCAACCTGTTCATCTGCTGGTCGCGGATTGTTTCGGCATTGATGATGGCAATGCTCTGGGGTATATCCATCGGGGAAAGTCCCGACTTGCCTACAGTAACAGGCTTGCTGTTTACACTCTTTCTTCCATTGATAATGATATCCTCCAGCTGGCGGGAACTTTCGGAAAGTGTCAGGTTTAGCTGAATTGTTTCTCCATCAGTAACATGTACGGCTTTTTCCTGCGTTTGCAGACCAACATGTGAAACGATGAGTGTATAAGCACCAGGCTTCACATGTAGGATGGTAAAAGATCCGTTTTCACCGGATGTAACCGACTTGTTGGTGCCTTTCAGGCTCACTGTTACGTTAACGGCCGGGCTTCCATCCACAGTTGTCACCTTACCGCTCAGTGCAGCTTTTTGGGCAAAGGCAGCGGTTGCGAAACAAAGAAAAAAGCAAAACAAAGTATACAAACGTTTCATCTCTTGTTTTTTCTGCAAAAGAATCACAAACAGGCGTCCACCATATTGCGAGATCGGGAAAGTATACACGCGAAGCGGAATTTCTCTCTGCGCCTTAAAACAGGCATAGCTACAGTCTTTGTTGAACCCTTTACCAATGTCTTCCCAATAGGAGACATCCCGGGTGTTTGGCGCCGTCAATTCCGATCAATCCACAGGCATCAACGACTTGACAGACCATGCCCCTGAAAGAAGGGACTATGCGTTCAATTCAAAGAGCTTTATATTCCGGCATGCCACAAAGGTTGCCGGCACTCTATTTGGAACGATCCCTGTTACCGGATATCAAAACGGGACAGCCGTTCCAGGTGCGTTTCAGTTACTAACAGACATAAGTCTAGTCAGTCAGCGTACAATGCTCAATTAAATTAGATTACAAGTTTACAGGGCTACAGCCTATGTGCAGCATGACAGCACATAGGCCGTAGCCCTTATGCAGGATGTCAAAAAAAGCAGGATGGTGGTTTCTGAAGTCTTTTGCCCCTTCTCCCGGATCCTAATTAATTTTCCTTAACCACTTTAATATCCCGGAAAAAGGCATCGGTACCCGAATCTACGAAAAGGCCTACAGCACCGCTGTTGGCTGCACCCAGTTTCAGGTCGTTCACGATCAGGATTGGTTGCGGATTATTGTTCAGATAGAGCCTGGCCTTGGCGCCTCTTACTACAATCTTCATTTTGATCCATTCATTCAATCCCATGTCTGCATAAGATTCATATTTTCCCTCTGCTTCTCTCCGCAGCCTGTCGAACTTGTAATCAGGATAGGAAAAATATTGTGTGGAATGGTTCCTGCGGAGCTGGTCCTCCGCTCTTCCGTTGGTAGGCCTGATATAAACAGATTCAAACCTGCTGTTGTCTTTATTGATCCTGAATGCCAGTCCGACAAACCCTCTTGCATTGCTATCCGCGGTGGGCAGCAGCCGGCTCAACAGCGTTACTTCAATGGTCCCGTTGCTAAAATCATCGGTGTTGTTCAGCCGCACAAATGTAGGCATATCGGCGCCCTTTGTGGCTGTATCTCTCGCCACCCTTACCGCCTTTTTGCCGTTGAGGTTTGTAATCGACATATTTACCCCCACGGGCTCCAGACCATAGTTGCCGAAATGCGTACCCTGGGCAAATAAGGAGCAGGATGACGACAGCAATATACCCACGATCGCAACGTGCAGCAAGAGGGAGGCAGGCTTCAGGCAAATGCTAAACATGGGCTGATGGGAATATAGAGTTGATTTTTGAAATAAAAAACGATGCCATTTTACACCTCCCTGATTTACAAAAGGATACAACCTTGCTGCACAGATTGTCTGTTCGTTTCCGCACAAGAGTTGTCCTGTTATGGACAATGTACCCTTGTCAGAAACATGGCATATCCGAGTTGTATCTGTCACACCTGTCCATAGCCCCGGCATGGTGGTTGCACCTACATCCATTTGTATTAACAACAACATGGGTTTGGTCCTGTGCAGCGCATCAGGCAGGCTCCTGCGAAGAAATTTGAAACAACACCTCAAACAAACACGATGGCAAAAATTAAAACAAAAGGGTATGGAGCAAGTGGATCTATTCTCAGCAGCTTGAAAAGAATGGATTTTGAAAGGGAGACACCGAAAGACGACGAGGTGTAAATTGATATCCTGTATTGTGGCGTATGCCACTCAGACCTGCACCAGGTAAAGAACGACTGGGGCAACACCTTGTATCCCTGCGTTCCGGGTCATGAGATCATTGGTAAAGTAGTGGCCGTAGGCAGCGGGGCCACTAAATTCAAAAGAGGCGGCCGGTTAGGCGTTGGCTGCCTGATTTGGTTGTATTGACTACCTTCCTAAGATGTTTTCCAGACATGCAGAAGAAAACATTCAAAAAATATTCGGAATTTCATGAATTTGACCGCAGCGTGCAACATTCAGTTTTGCGTCAGCATGGACGGTGGATATATCTTCATCAGCAATATTACCATCACCTACATTCGGGCTGACTGAACACAGACGATCAGCAGAACATATTTTCAAGTTCAGCATATTTAATCGGCTGCAGTTCCAGGCTGAACGTTTTTCAAATGCCCTGCCGAACGCAAAGCTGTGGCCGTTTTACGCCATTGTAAAAAACGAACCGTCTGCTTAGATTTACAATTTATTGCTCGGCGGACTTTAACTAAGGCAACAGTTTTTTCGGCATCGACAACCAGACTTACTTTTTTGCGGTAAACTTGCTCAGCAATAAAAGATGATTAAACAGACAGTGAAATACAAATTACCAGCTTTGGGTAAACGTAAAAGTCCCTTTAGCAGACGCTGCGGAGAAGCCGCTCCGATATTAGTACGCTTTGCGAATGAAGGATATTTTTTCCAATATACCACATGAGCAGGTCACTATAGCGTTTTACAAATGCCATATGAATTCCAGCAATAGCAGTTCAGAGCGGGAAATTTTTCTTAACCGCTAATTTCAAGCTTGTATCCTTTGCCACGTATAACAACAATCTTGATGTTCGGATCAAATTCCAGTTTTTTTCTAAGTTTTGAAATGAACATATCCAGACTGCGGCCTACTATAACACCCTCATCTTCCCATATCTCTTTTTGCAGCCGGCTTCGATCTATAACCTCATTAGGAGACAACGCGAAAATATGTAGTACACGGGTTTCAGTTCTGGTCAAGTCTATGGTCTTTCCGTTTATCATAAGCTTACGAGTCTCCACGTCGAACGACATGGACCCTAAAGTGAATATACCGGTATGCTGAGTGTCAGGTAAGACCTTCCGCGGCTTAACAGACCTTAAAAAAATAAATCCAACAAAGGCTAAAACTGCCAGGCTGCCCAGAAGGAATCCATTCTTTGTCATTATTCCTGCCGGTTTAAACTTAATATCAATGATGTAACACCCCATGGGTTGCCTTCTTCCTTTACAAGCCACAATATCATCCTTCTTATTTCTTGATATAGCATATCCGTAGGCTACACTGGCATTGGCACAGTTCAGTACGTTAACAACATAATCACTCGCGAGCGGGTCTTTGGCTAACAAACGCTGAGTCGTATTCACCAGGGATTCGGGCTGAAAAGCAAACGCATTTTCAAAACTGATCTGGTATTCATTTCCGGCGATCTTTTTGACCGGTAGTACCCGTGATGTACTGTCGCCCGACTGAAGGAGTATTTCATGTCCGATCCGTCGAAGCAAAATTTCCCTTCTGGCAAGGTCAAAGTCATTATTGCCGGTTATACTGAAAGCCACGCAGATTATCGAGATAAACACCAGTATTAACAATCCGCCCATGTGTTTACGTTTTATGGCCAGGAAATTTCTTTTAACAAGCATAGTGTCAAGATATTATTTACAAAGTTTACACTCTTATTTACGATCCAAGTCCCTCGGGCTGAAATAAATCAAAGTATTTTTGTTGCACCATCTTTTAAAAGGATACGAAAAATAAAAAGAATGCCTTCAACAAATCTGATTTATCAGGAGACAGATTTATGTTAATTAAATCTACAAAAAATATGAAAAAAGTTATTTATACACTGATCTTACCGCTGGTTGTAGTAAGCGGACTGGTATTTGCCAATCGCGAGATCAAAAATGAATCTTCTGAAAAATCAACCCCCAGGCCCCTCTCTGCTGCTGAAAGGAAAGCCGCATTGAAAGCATGGGAGGCTACCCCTGCCGGTGTAAAATACAAAAAATGGGAAGCGTCTCCCGCAGGCAAAAAGGTGTTTGCCAGTGAAGCTAAAATAAGAAAGCATATAAGTGCTTTTACCGACATGGAGGCTGTTGTAACCTCTCTTTCTCTTCCGCCAGGCTCACGATTAGGTTTCGGAGTGATGGCCAGGATTGATGGGGACGATTATATTCTTAGTTTTGGGCCGGAAAAGTTTGAAAAGAATTCTTTCAGCTTTAACAATGAATTTGAGCAATTGTATAGCCTGAAAGTTAACGACAAAATAATTATAAGAAGCCATAGTGTATCACACGCGCCCAAGTATTCATATCCAATAGTATCGGGCGACTATGTAGAACGGGGTAGCAAAGTAATATATAAACGTGCCCCTCGCAAAGGCGGCTGCTGAGTAAAGGTATGATGGAAAGACCTTCGGAATTTAAAGGCAGAGAAAGTCAAAAATAACTTTTTTAGCCGGCACTTCTAAGATGAAATTATGCTTCAGGCGATACATTCTTCGGCATCGACAAGCGGTTGATATTTTTACCCGGTGGACTCTTATTTTAGATTTCAGTAACCCTACGTTGTACCGGAGGCTTTACCTTTAGCTCACTTCTTTTATTCCAGGTAATAGATCTGTGAAATCTCGAACCGCAAACGCACCTTAGTAGCGACCGATTGCGCCAGATAACGCACGAAACCCTCCCGATCCGCCAGCAGAAAGTTCGAGGTTTGAGGGATCGGGACTAACCAAACCGGAATTTCGGGAAATTACTTCAGAAGTTCCGGTTCATTTATCCTCTACAAGCCTCTTCCGGCGGGCACGGCCACCATTTCTGACAGCCTTTAAGCTTCCCTGGTTAGACACTTATCTAACCAAGTGATACCCGATCTGATAATTATGAATGAATTGCCGCCTCCTGACAATTTCTTGTGCATACAAAGTGGCTTACGCAATCAGTTTGTATCCTTTGCCGTGTACATTTACAATCTTAACAGACGGATCAGCGCTTAATCTCTTCCGGAGTTTGGATATCAAAACGTCCACATTGCGGGTGATCACAAAAACACCGTCATCCTCCCAGATTTCTTTCATCAGCAGGTCCCTCCCGACCACCTCGTTCTGGTTTGACGCAAGCAGGCGCAGTGCTTTCACCTCTTTCACGGAAAGCTCAATGGTTTCGTCATGAAGGCTAAGAATTCCCTTTGATTCGAAAAATACAAAATCTCCGAGCTTTTTATAAGCAGCGATAGCCGGAAAAGGTTCCGTTCTATTTGATAGAGATTCACCCACCTTTTCCTCTATAAGTTCCCGGGGTTCTGAAATCCCAGCCCGCCTGCGAGCGAGATAAAGCCCGGCCAAAGCAACCGGAATAAAGGCGAGCAAAAGCCAGCCATAGGGGAATGATTTTTTTGCGGGGAATGAAATTTCAATCACATAGCAGCCCTTTTTCTGTTCGCGTCCCCGGCAGGGTTTCAAATCGCCATTGGATGTATTTACTTCATAGGCAAAAATGGTTTGGTTTTGAAAGCAGTCATTTACACTCACCGTATAACCTTCCAGCCTGTCCGTTTTTGCCAGTTGCTGATGCACGATGCTCATCAACGTATCGGGAGTGAATCCGAAAGTGTTCTCAAAGGAAATGCGATAAGTGTTGTCATTGACTGTCTTAACCGGCAATACCCGGGACGTCGAATCTTTGGAATGAAGCAACACCTGGTGTCCGATAGAACGAAGCACAATCTCCAGGTGCTTATCAGGCTGCTTATTTTCCTTTTTTACAAAAGCCATAGCAACTAATACCATGGATACTGAAAGGACGGCGAACAAGGAATATTGCTTCATACTGGTAAAGCTAAGCATGCACAATCGATGTAAATCGATTTTAAAAAGGATTTACATTGTTTTACAGCTTTTTTACACTCTTTCAGCCTGCACCGGCGGAATAACGGATAGGTTTGTCAACATGAGAAAAATCAGTTTAGCCCTCCTTTTGTGCCATTGGCTTACAGTAGTTGCCGCACAGCAGCCGTATTCCAAAGCCGTAAACAGACAGATCTCCCGGGTGGAAAACAGCCTTTCGGGCGGCCTGGTTATCGACGGGAAGCTATATACCCTTTCTGAACGGATGAAACGGACCCATGTGACGGGATTAAGTGTTGCCGTTATCGACAATTACCAGGTTGTGTGGGCCAAAGGGTATGGTTATGCTGACAAAAAAGAAGGGAGGAAAGTGACTACCCATACACTATTTGAACCCGGATCGATCAGTAAATCACTAAACGCCGTAGGTATCTTACAGCTTGCGCAGCAGGGAAAGCTGGATCTCTACCAGGACATCAACCAGTACCTGGTCAGCTGGAAATTTCCTTATGACACCGTTTCGCACGGCAAGAAAATTACAACTGCCCAGTTGCTCAGTCACACTGCAGGTCTCGGGGTTCATGGTTTTCCCGGTTATCACCGCGATAGTGCAATTGCATCGGTCATTGCTATTTTAGACGGCCGGACTCCTTCCAACACGGAAGCCGTAAGATCGGTGGCAGAACCAGGTACCGGCCCCCGCTATTCAGGTGGAGGAACCCTGATAACGCAACAAATGCTTACCGACTTGGCGAACCAACAATATGAGCAATACATGTATGAGCATGTGTTCCGGCCACTGGGAATGACCAACAGTTCTTACAACCAGCCCCCTGCAGCCAGCCAAAGGAAAAACCTCGCCACCGGGTATAAAAGCAACGGCCATGAAGTGCCGGGAAAGTACCATGTATATCCGGAAAAAGCAGCGGCCGGATTATGGACCACACCCACAGATATATGCAAATACATGCTGGAAATGCAGCAGGCTTACCAGGGAAAGTCACCAAAAGTGTTGAACCGGGAAATGGTAAAATTGCATGTAACCCCCTACAAAAATGATGTGGCAATGGGCACCTTCATACAAAATAGGAACGGTGAAATGTACTTCGATCATACAGCCAGTAACGAAGGATTTTCAGGTGTATTTATTGGTGGATTAACAAATGGAAAAGGAGCAGCAGTATTTGCAAATTCCGATGATGCGCCTGTTATGTTCGAGTTAATCAACAGCATAGCACAGGTTTACAACTGGAAAGGGTTTTCAAAGCCTGAGCAAATAACCACTGTACCAGTAAGCGATACGCTCACCTCAAAATATACCGGCGAATATATTTTAGACGGATTTCTTTCAGAAATAAAAAGGGAAAAAGACGGGCTTTACTTATGGACCGACGGCATCAGCAGCAAAATGTATTTTACGTCGGCAACCAGTTTTCGCAACATCGAATTAGGGGGTACAAAAACTTTTACTTTCGATAATGCCGGGACAGTAACCGGTTATTCGAATACGATCAATGGCCGGCTGCGTGCAACCGGGCAAAGGATAACCACTTTGGATACACTGAAAGTGAGACCCGGGCAATCGGGTGTCCTTGGCCGTCATTTGCTGGAAACGAAACATTATGACAAAGCGATCAGCTTTTTATCGAAGGGTTTAACCAGCGAACCTGCAGACTCGTCGCTGGTAAAAAACCTGGCCCACTCGCATCTCTTTAAGGGCGATATCACCAAAGCGATCGAGCTATACCGGCAATATCTAAAGTCAGGGGACACCGGGAACGGGTTAAGCAAAAGTTTGAAAAATGATTTTCAATATTTCAGGAATGCGGGGTTTGACCCTTCAGCCATTAAAAAGGCAAGCGAGATACTTTCACTATAGGATCAATAACTAAAAGAAACTATGAAATACATACACTGATATACTTTGTTCCTGATGCTTGTTTTTCACTTCTCCTATGGTAAGGCAAACAGAACCCCATAAAGACAATATCAATTAAGACATCAAGGACACACCCACTTCCTGCGGTCCCAGCACCATGGTTCAGAATGCAAAGCAAGCATTGTCATGTTGTGAGCTAATATCATCGGCATATCCAGCAAACGGAACACAGATAGGTGTTTGTAATAACAATCAATATCCGCAACCTTAATCGGCTTCAGTTGCCGGCAGACAGTATTTCAATTGCCCGCCCGATCATCACCAAGCCAAAACCGCCAGGCGGCATTGTAATTGGTAACTTTCTCTGCATTAAGCAGATATATCCGGGCAACGCCTGACGTAATCAGCCCCTTTTTTGACGCAATCACACCGTATCTGTTTTGTAGGCAAGCGGTACGTTTGGACTTTAAACCAATTGTAATAACCATGGCACTAATTAATCCCCACATCAACTTTAACGGAAATGCCGAAGAAGCCTTCACCTTTTACAAATCAGTATTTGGCGGAGAGTTCGCAAAAGTCATTCGTTTCAAAGACATTGCAAGTTCTGAATTTCCGGTAGCGGAAAAAGAAGAAAATAAAATTATGCACATCTCTTTACCGATCGGTAAGAATGGCAGGTTGATGGCAAACGATGTCCCGGAAAGTATGGGAAGAACAAACGAGAACGAGAACAGAAGTAAAATTGTACTAAGTGCGGAAAGCAAAGAAGAAGCAGACAGCTTGTTTAACGGGCTTTCAGCAGGAGGACAAATAGAAGGACCTATCGGTGATAGTCCCTGGGGCTCCTATTTTGGTTGCTTCAGAGACAAATACGGAATTGAATGGATCGTGGAGTATGACGCGGAATCATAACAGAAAATACGGGTAAAAACAACGAACGCCCGACATAGGACTGGCAAAAGCAGGGCTGACGAAAGCAATATAACAGTTGTACACCGCTCTGTATTTGTGCTTAACTTCTTCTGAGGGTTTTCAAATGCCCTGCCTTCGCCAGGCCCCGGTCCAGTTATGCGCCATCTTAGCTGCCTCGTTATTACAGAAATAATCCTGTGTAAATTTGTTTACCGAATCAATGCATGCTTATAAGTTGACATTTTTCGTTCTATTAATGCTTACCGGGTGCAACATTAAAAAGCCTACCAACAATTCCGATCCCTTTTATACCGATCCCGGGTTTGAACAAAAGAGAATACCATTGATCAAGCCTTACGAATTAAAAAAAGTTTCGTCGACCGAATGGCTCATGTAGCTGTTTACTACCCAACTTCTTGTTTTATCAGTTCATAATGTGCAAGGTATAAACGTGACTGACAAATTTATTCTCATCTATTCAACCGGAGGCACGGAGATCAATCTGCAGATATACAATGAATGTTGGTTCATAGTCAACCTAAATACAAACAAGGAAGAAGGATTCGTGCACTTGAATGACTATCGTGCAGCATTGCATAGCATGAAAATTTCAGACACCACATTAGCATCGCCGGATGTTGTATACGATAAGTTCTATGATACAAAACAGCTACCATGGAATTCAGGTACACTTCGCTAAAGGTAAGAACGTATGATAGCTACAACAGTCCAATCTAGATGGCAATATTTAGCCGTATGGTATCCTATGTTCCTACCGGAACATAGGATACCATACGCTTAAATTCGATTTTACATTGTTGTATAATTCTGTACATTGGTTCAGCTACCGGCTGAGGTTCTGGATTGAATATTTCCAAACGCCCCGCTGAACGAAAAGTGGTCACCTTTGGACGCAATCGCAAAGTTGAATTCATTAATAAAACATATGGAATTACCGGTTTTCAAGTATAGTCCTAACTTTTGCAGCGATTGTGGCTGAACGGGTGAACAAGGAACAAGTTGCAGCTCAGAGCAGAGGCTCCAACGAGGAAAATAAGTGGTGCAGCAGTATAAATACATGAAAGCATACTTCTTCCACAATTATTTATCATCAGGCCATTTAACAACTTTGTGACGGAAGTAACCTTCTTCCAGCTCATCCGTCATAATAGGTTAAAAAGTATTATATGAGCAAAATCTTTCTGCTTTGCTTTGTTTCTTTTCTCAGTCAAAATGCAGATTTATTGGCGCAACATTTATCTGACGCAGATTTTACGAATGCAAAAAACAATATAAAGAGCCAGATCGACAACAATCATGTTCCTTCTATAGCCGTAGCGGTTGTAAAAAATCAAAAGATTCTGTGGGAAGAAAGTTTTGGCTATTCAAACCGGGAGCTAAAGATCAATTCAACAATCCATACACCTTATTACGTTGCATCCGTTACCAAACTAATGACTGCAATGGCCGTTATGAAGCTTTCCGAAAAAAGGCAAATTAATTTAGATAGCCCGGCTAACAAGTACCTGTTACACGCTAAAATCAGCAGCCCGTTCTGGAATGCGTCAGAGGCCACCATCAGAAGATTGTTACAGCATACTTCCGGTTTGACAACTTATGACAAAGAGTGTTACCCGAACCTGGAAAGTTGCTCTTTAACCGTTGATTCGGCAATCAACAGATACGGAATAGTTTTCCGGAAACCGGGAACTTACTTTGGCTATTCAAATATTGGCTATGCTGTTTTGGGACAGATAGTATCATTTCGCAGCATTCAATTGATAACATGCAGAATGCATCGGTAGAATCAGATACAACGATTAAAGGTATGGACGGATTTAAAAACAGCAATTATCACGGATATACGTTGTTCTAATCGCAAGGCGGAACTAACGATGCACAGGCCTGGATACAATTTATACCTTCCGAAAAAGTTGCTGTGATTGTTTTATCAAATACAGGCAACACCGATTGCAGTTCAATTATCCATGATGCGTTTTCAGCTTTGTTACCCAATTTTGAAAACAAGTCTGCACCGGTCAGTCAAACACAAGCAAAAGTAGTAAAACCGGCCAGCATGTATTCTCCAGCAAACGGCACTTATCAGGGGCAAATTCATACGGCTAGCCAAGATATACTTTTTGGACCCGGCTGACCAAACAATAGTTATCGCAAAAATCCAAAGGAGAATAACTGCTTACAACAAATGTATTACTTCGGGTACGACTGGGCATTAAAACAATCAGCTGCTGATTACTATTGGTAGCGGTTCGGCCGACGAATACAGGGAACAAAAAAATCTTATCTTCAGAAGCAGAATCAAACCAAGCTGCAGTTCTGGCTTGACATTATTTACCAGCCATGAATAGCAGATTGGCCCAGCGGTTTGAAGCGCATGAGTTCACATGATAACACGCGGCCGAAAGCAGCACGGCCATGAAAGGGTTCCAAACATTTACATATGATACGAGCTATTTGTAAATTGCAAGCCACTGCCTTTACTTGCCTCTCTTTGATACTTTTTATTTCCTGCTCTGTAGCTCGTCCTCAGACCCGTTTGCAGGAAGCGATCACCCGTATCGAGAAGAATATTTATACCATCTCTGCTACCGGACAAGATACAGGTGAAGCAAAGACGGTCGACCAACGGATGGCAGCCTTGGGTTTAACAGGAATGAGCGTGGCTGTTTTCGACGAAGGAAAAATTATTTAAAGTACGCCGCTACTTGCTCAAGAACAACTTATTTCAAAACGCTGCTTTGCAAAACAGAAAATTATGGTGATCTTAGTTACACATAATCCATAAAACCTGGAGGCATGAAACATCTGATAGAGCAGCGCATAAGCGCAAAGGCGGCAAAACTTGTTGGATCTGTTTATTTCCTTTTATTGGGCCTGACAAACTTTGTTGCCACTTTTATATATGCCGAAGTAAAGCCACTGGATTCACTCACTGCAGTGATATGCGCTCTTCCCTTCCTAATAAGAAAGAAAATGCTTCTATTGGTATTTGGCGCAGTAGCAGCCATCATCTCCGCTTACGGAGCTTTCGCGTGTTTGATATTTAGTGTAAACCCACAGGTACAGACAAGCAAAATTGCCTTTCTGATGGGGTTTCTTTTAACCGGATCAGCCTTGGTATCGTCGCTGCTATTGATCATTGCGGGCACTTCAAATGAGAACGTGAAACCCAATTTACATGTATGAGCTTGTCATTTACTTTCTTACAAAAGCTGTATTTCTTAAAAACCACAATTTCTTTTTTCCGGAAGCATTGGACGGTTGTTTTAGGATCAGGGCTCATAGCTGCTGTTGGCAGGGTCATTCAACTGGGAGGGCTAGGGACGATAAACACGTCCACCAACATCGCTTTGGAGGTTCTGATTGAAGCCACTCGAATACTGTTGTTCGTATATGTATTGGGTTTGGCCAATATAAAAAAAGGCCTTTTGCGGATAAAGCATGTATGTACGCATAAAGACAAACGAAGGCAGGGATGGAAGATAGCCGTCCAGAACACAAGGAAAGAGTGGACTGCCATCCTGCTGAACCTTGGCGGGTTCTTGCTTATTGCCTGGGCCCTGAATTACCTGATTGATTTAGCAGCCTACGAAACTTGTCTTTACTTAACGCTAAAAAAAGATGGTATTCTGGCCGCATCTGCTTCAGAATGGACCATCTTGCTGTTTTTTAAGAACCTTTCTGTAATTCCCCTTACATTGGTCTTTGAAGCACGCTTGCTCCTTTGGCTAACCAACAAGTTAAGCGACTACAAAATTGCAACCTTGGTAAATAAGATCAACAGCGCTTACTCGCGCTGACCGGTTTGCCATTGTAAGTGAAAACACCTTAGCGGGTAAGCGCTGTACCCTTTATAAATACTAACTTTAGCATACCCCACTTTTAATTATACTGATATGATGAAGCATTTACATCCTTGCTGGTTCCTGCTTTTTGCCATCGTGCCTGTTTTAGCAGGCTGCAACAACCAAGCAAGACAAAGCGGAGGAACCAACGGATCTCGTAATGAGCCGGCAGGAGGCGAGACCAAAAATTACACGGAGGGAACGGATTATTTGGTGTATGAGCGGGTAAGAGTGTTGGATAAGAACGGCTTTTCGCAGCCGGTGGAAGCATACAGCGTTTTACTTCCTAAAGGGTGGACGCAGGAAAGTGAAATTACCTGGACAAAAGGAACGACGTGCGATGGCACTTCTTCATGGATGAAAGCAACATCTGCCGACGGAAAATTCAGTATTCAAAAGTTTCCGGTCAAAACTTACGGATGGAACGATGACCAGGCACTAAATCAAATTAACAACCGCGCTGGCAATTGCACCTCCATGCAGCCTATGGAAGCCGAACCTTACCTGCGGAAAGTTTTTGCACCAGAGGAGCTTGGTGATCCGGAAGTGGTAAGCGTGCAAATGAACAAGGACGTGGTAGCACAAATGGCAGAAAAAAATGAAGCGTTTGTAAGGGAGATGCAACAGTACGGTGCAGGCAGGATCAGCTTCAACCAAACGGCCGTGAATGCCGATGTACGCTGGCCTGACGGAACAGAAGGCTTTATCATTCTGGGTGTCAACACATCTATTGGTGAAGTGCCGAATATTTACAACGGCACTTCCAATACCATTTATACAATGGAAGCTGCGCAGCGTATTGTCTTTAAATACCCTAAAGGCGAAAAGGAAAGTGCCAGAAATCAGTTTGCTGCTATCATGAGCAGCATCAGAACCAATCCTGCCTGGGTAAACGCCGTAAACAGTTACTGGAAACAAGTGCGGCAGCAAAGCAATGCAGTGCACCAGGCAAGGATACGCATGAACGACGAGCTAACCCGTAGCATGGGCAATGCAGCTATCAAACGCGGGCAAGACCGGCTGAACGATATGGACCTGCAAATGCGTAGTTGGGAGCAGCAACAAAGCTCGCAAGACAGGATGCACACGAATTTCGTAAAAGCCATCCGGGAGGTAGACAATTTCAAAGATGCCACGGGCACATATGAAATGTCTTCCAGCTACAATCACGCCTGGAGCCGGGGTGACGGCAACAGCTTTGTAATGAGCAATAACCCCAATTTCGACCCGCAGTTTGTGTTCAAAGATCAAAACTGGCAGCAGATGAAGAAAGTGGATTAGTTCCATATGCTTAAAACGAGGTCACAGATAGAGAACATACGCTGCTTTATGGAAAACAGCTCTAAGGTCCATCTCTTTCATATCTTCCTAAGCACATCAGCGACGGCAGCCATTCCAAGTAACACATCATCAAAACCAAAACAACAATGAGTAAACCTGTTTACCATTTCAACACAGCAACGCTGCTGTTGCCCATCCCAACTATATTCTCATTACTAGCTTGCAACAGTCCGCAAACCGCTACTGCAGAACATAGTACGACGGACAGCGTTGCTGCCAACATCAAAATGTACACGCATGGTTGGGACGAAATCATCAACCATCACAGGCTTGACATGTTTAATGATTCTAACTTCACGAAAGACGTTGTGATGCATGTAAACCCCGACAAGGCCGGTATAGACAGCGCAAGAGCTTATTATGCCAGTTACCCGACCGGCTTTTCCAATATATCATTCACGATCAAAGATGTATTTGGAATGGACAACAAGCTTGTCAAGCATTGGAACTTTAAAGGAACGCATACAGGCGTTTTTCTAGGAATTCCGCCGACAGGTAACAAAGTTGACATCGGCGGCGTGACTTTGGTGCGCATGGAGAAAGGTTGCAGAAGAACAGGATTTTCTTGACAACCTGGAATTCATGCAACAAACCGGGCTTGTTCCAAGATAGTAACAATCGACTAAAACGACCGGTAACAACGGCGTCTGTAAAAGCATGGTATAAGTCCATGCATCCTAGCGGCAGTCATCTTGTCGAATCTTGTTGTTGAAAGTTAAATTATTATAGGCCTCGCAATTGTACTTGAAGATAGAAACGGAGCTGCCTATAGCACGCTGTACACAATTTACAGTCAACCAAAACAATCCTGTATGAGGCTTATTCCTGTCTTTTTCATTTTGCAAACATTGTTATCCTGCAACAACCACAGCAAAGTTCAGCCTTCCGGTGTCCGGAAGGAAACCCGCTACGAAGGTGGTGCCTTATTGAATAAAATATACATTGTCCATCCTGATACTCTTCTTAAAGATTACAACAAATGGTATAACTACACGTACTTTAATGTCCAGCTGTCGCAGGACTTTGTAGGTTTGGATACCGACTCGGCCCGCATTGATAAAACCGCATTTTTAAACAAGCTGATAAACGAAAGAGTTGTGGCTTTCAGGATAAGATTGCTCCAGGGTGAACCCGTATACAAATTGTACAAACTCGGCAACAGCAACGAAAACATTAGATCTACCAGTGCGCAGCTGGCTTCCATTGAAATGAAAAACTACCAAATGGAAGGGCAACAAGTTCCCGGCTTTGATTTTACCGATCTCAACAACAACCATTACAACACAGCTGCAACACAAGGAAAAATACTTCTCCTGAAATGCTGGTTTATACATTGCGTTGCCTGTGTGAAAGAATTTCCTGCATGCAACCAGCTTGTTGATGACTATGGGGGCAGAAACGACGTGCTGTTTATCAGCCTTGCCAGCGATGCAAAGAAAGACCTTGAAGATTTTCTACCCACCAAACCATTCAAATTTGCCGTGATCCCGGAACTGGGTGATTATATGACCAATAAGCTAAAGATCAGTATGTATCCAACCTATTTACTGATCGACAGAACCGGCAGAATAGCAAAGGTTGTTAATTCCATCGAAGAAATAAAACCATTCCTGAAAACTGCAGTGGAAAAGCTGCATGACTCCACCCCCGCACAACACCTGCATTCGCAATAGCATGGCTGGCACACTAACCTTCGGCTTCAAATCGCTTAGCTTGTGTTCAAGAAGGCAATTGCGTGTTTTCACTGAAGTGTGGATCCATCCCTCCCACAGCTATTCTCTCTGGGATGAGAGACGTTCAATCAAGGTCGTTTTTAATACAGTAGAAGCAGGCATGCTAAACTGGGGGTCATTGATTTTATTCAGCAGCAAGTGGATACAGGTCTCTGCCATCTCTTCTATGGGTTGCTCCAGTGTGGTAAGCGATGGCTCGATCACTGCCGACCTGGAATCGTTGCTGAACCCTACTATTCCTAAATCAGGCCCTACGCGCAATCCCCTCTTTTTTGCTTCCATGATGAGATGGATGGCCGCAGGATCGTTTACCGCAAATACGGCATCCAGGCCAACAAACTTTTCCAGCAGGCCCTGTGCGCATTCTTGTGCCCCCTGCGGAGTAAGGTCGTAGTACACCACCCGGTCTGCATTGTATTCCAGTCCGTGTTTGGCCAGCGCATCCCTGTATCCGCGGAAACGATTTTTGCTGATCTGCAGGTTCTGCGGACCGCCAATATGCCCGATCTGCCGGTAGCCGTTTTTGATGAGGTGTTCAACGCCTGCAAATGCTCCCTCGTAATCATTTGCAAGTACTTTCGGGAAGCCGGCCTTATTTTTTACGCGGTTGAACAAGATGACCGGAACGCCTGCATCCTGGAACACCCGCAAGTGCTCCAGTGAAGTTGTTTCACTGCTCAGCGACAACAAGATACCATCTACCCGGTAGGCAAACAGCCTTTTCAGCACATCTCTTTCATTGCTGTAACTTTCATTGGAATGGCAGATCACCACTTCGTAGCCGGCCAGCGAAGCCGCCTTTTGGGCGATGATAATAAATTGAGAAAAAAAGTTGGTGATAAGCTCCGGCACTACAATACCAATGGAATAGCTTTTTCTTTTTACCAGGCTCGATGCAAAATAATTCGGTACATAGTTTAATTGCTGAACCATCTTCAACACCGCATCCCTGGTTTCCAGGTTGATCTCTTTGCTGTTTCGCAACGCCCTTGATACGGTGGACTTGGAAATTTTCAACTGCCGGGCCACATCCAGCAGGGTCGCATGATGCCTGGAGGAAGTTGTATGCACGGATTCACCGGAACCTGGAAGTGTGAAATGGCAGTTACAGTGCTTGCAATAGTACCGCTGCTTTTTTCTCACCAAGCCGGCTTTGGCAATGCCACTTACCTGGTTACATTTAATGCATCTTATCATCGTGATCTGGATTGCAGCCCAGCCAGGGCAGTTTACCCCATCCCTATGCTTACCGGGCTACCAGACCGAAAATAATAAAAATAATTCCTTCCTGGAACGTTCACCATACCTGGATGCTGACACCAAACCCGGGCTTTTTTCATGCGCTGCGTCAAATAAACATCCCGGCCGCACCGGGAACGGTACCGGTACATCTTGTTGTTGAGCGGGTTTCCCGGATTAAATAACAGCAGTAAATTGCCCTGCATGTATAGCATACACAGCTATCCACAAACATTTCAGTTTTGCCTTAACGATTGAATCCTTATGTACAGAAAAAAATTCCGGTTGCCGGGAAGGCCCTGCTTTGGCCTGTCTCTTTTAATAGCCCTCCTCTCCCTGCTTACAGCAGCTGCCCAAACGGGTACCATCCGCGGACTGGTCATTGACGAGAGCGGACAGCCCATTGCCGGCGCTACCATCCGTGTAAAAAATGATCGGCTGGCCACAACTTCCGGTAACGACGGCACATATACATTGACGAATGTAAAAGCCGGTGCGGTTATCCTTGTCAGTTATACGGGTTATGAAGAAAGGGAGATCGGTACCGCAGGAGCCGGTTATAAACGGGTGCAATTGAAAAAAACAGACCGGAGCCTGGAAGATGTAGTGGTAGTAGGTTATGGCTCCCGGAAAAAATCGGAAGTGAGCGGCGCCATTACAACCGTGAGATCATCGGACCTGTTGAAAACGCCTGTTGCAAACCTGGCCCAGGGCCTGCAGGGCAGGGTGCCAGGCTTGCAGATCACCCAAAACAATGCAGCACCGGGCGGCAGCATCAGCGTGCGGCTAAGAGGTACCAACTCCATCAATGGTTCATCAGAACCGCTCTACATTATAGATGGCATCCAGCTGCAAAACACAACCGCACCCGGAGTTGCCGGCCCTCCTACCCTGGGCAATATCAGCGGTGTGGGCGGCAATTCCAACCAGGTAAGTTCCCTGTCTTTTCTCAACCCCAATGATATCGAGTCGATAGAAGTTCTGAAAGATGCATCTGCTGCTGCCATCTATGGATCGCAGGCGGCAAACGGTGTGATCATTATTACCACCAAACGCGGAAAGGCCGGTGCTTCCACGGTCAGTTACGACGGTTACTATGGCTGGCAGGAAGTTACCAAAACCATCCCGGTACTCAATGGGAGCCAGTTTGCAAGGATTGAAAACGAGATATACAATACAACCCGCTTTCCCCAGCCGGATTCCTTTGGGGTAGGTACCAACTGGCAGGATGTGCTCTTTCGCAAAGCAGCCATTCAAAACCACCAGGTAACCGTTTCAGGCGGAACAGACAGGACACAGGTCTTGCTGTCGATGAACTATTTCGGACAGGAAGGCATCGTAAAGAATTCCAAGTTCGACCGCTTCTCCGTACGCCTGAACCTGGACCACCAGGTAAAGCCCTGGCTAAAGGTAGGAACGAATACCACGCTTACCCGTTCGATCAACAACCGGGTGCAAACAGGTTCTGTCAGCAACGATGGGGGTGGTCTTACGCAATCGCTGATCGGCGCTGCTTTATCCGCACCGCCGGTGCTGGTACCGTACAAGGCCGATGGCAGCATATATGGCTGGCGGGAACAGCCTTACGGGCTGGCCTATGCGGAGTTGAGAAACCCGGTGCAGGGCCTGCTTGCCACAGACGTTACGCACACCAATACCATCCTGAGCAATGTTTATTTCGACCTGTCCCTGCTGAAAGGCCTGAAGTACAGGATCAACCTGAGCGTGAATACAAACAACGGGCTGAACGACTATTATTTCCCCATTGCCGCCTTTACGTCGGGCGAAATAGCGCTGGCCGGCGGTTTGGGCGGGTACGGCATGAAATACAATTCCAATTTCATCAGGCTGATGCACGAAAGCGTTCTCACCTACGACAAATCGTTCGGAGATCATGCTTTGAAATTTACCGGCGTATTCAGTACGCTGGAAAACAACAACAACTACAACTACATGATCGGTTATGGCTTTATCAACGACGCCACAACCGACGAAGCGCTTCAGCTTGCAAAGAATTTTTCCATCAGCTCAGGCAGAACAAAAGACGACCTGATCTCTTACCTGGGAAGGATCAACTACAGTTTCAAAAACAAATATTTCCTTGACCTGACTGCCCGAGAAGACGGCAGCAGCAAGTTTGGCGAAAACAACAAATACGGGTTCTTCCCCGCTGCCTCTGCCGCCTGGAACATAAAGAACGAAGATTTTTTATCCGGCATGCGAAGCTTGTCTGCCCTGAAGCTGCGGGCCAGTATAGGTAAAACAGGCAACCAGGCCGCCATTGATCCCTACCAGTCACTGGCTACTGTGGGAGGAGGCAATGACTACATCTTTAACAATGTACTCACAAAGGCTATCCTGCCTACCGGCGTTCCCAACCCCGATCTCCGCTGGGAAACTTCGGTGCAATCAGATCTTGGACTGGAAGCCGACCTGTTTAACAGCCGCTTGAATTTCGTGGCAGACATCTACCGCAAAAAGACAACAGACCTGATCTACCGGAAAAGCCTTCCGCTATCATCGGGTTATGAAACCGTAACCGGCAACTTTGCTTCTATCGAAAATAAAGGCATCGAGCTTTCGCTGGGCGGAGATATTATCCGGAGCAGGGATCTGCGGTGGAATGTAAATGCCAATTTTACCATCAACCGGAACAAGCTGCTCCGGCTCGCCGATGATACAACCAGGGAAACAGCCATCAACAACTTCAATATCCTGCGTGTAGGCAGTCCGCTGGGGCTTTTCAAAACTTATGTATATGACGGACTCTACCAGGCAGGCGATCCTGTTATTCCGGGCCAGCCGGTTACCAATCCGCGTCCCGGCGCGCAGAGGGTAAAGGATGTGGCGGGTGGAGCCGATGGCAAACCGGATGGAAAGATCACAGATGCAGATAGGATTATTACCGGCAATGCCAACCCGAAGTTTGTGTATGGTTTCTCCACAGATCTGAAATACAAACATTTTGATTTGTCCGCATTCTTCTCCGGCGTTTACGGCAATAAGATCTTTAACCTGGCACGCTGGTCGCTCGAAAACCCGGTTGGTGGCCGCAATGTGCTCGCCGGTGCGGCCAACCGCTGGACGCCTTCCAATACAACCGGCCAGTTCCAGGTAGCTGCAGGCAGCCTGGGCGGAAGGCTTCCCTTGTCTGACCATTACCTGGAAGATGGTTCGTTCCTGCGCTGCAAAAATATTTCGCTGGGGTATACCGTGCCCGTGCAAGGCTTTTCGATGCTGCGGGCTTATGTAAGTGCCAACAACCTTTTCACGGTTACAAAGTACACCGGCTTCGACCCTGAAGTAGGATCCTTTGGCAATTCCAATACGCAATTCGGGGTAGACAACATCGTGTATCCTGCATCGCGCTCATTTTTGTTAGGTCTTCAAGTTACTTTCTAAACCGATTGTTATGAAACAGTCTATCTATATACTCCTGGTCCTGGCTGTTTTCAGCAGCTGTAAAAAAATGCTGGACGAAAAAGCTTTCTCCGCCACCTATACAAAAGATTTTTATTCCAACGCGGCCGAAGCCGAAGCAGCGATAACAGCGGTGTACGGCAATCTGTATGTGATGTACAGCAGCGGCGCGCCGCTCTTTGCTTCCGACTGGTCGGCAGATCAAACGTTTCCGCGGAACGTGGTGGGCAGGAATACGCTTACCCAATTTTCCTACGATCCGATGTATTCCGTACAGAACAGTTTTGGCCGGGCGAACGAATCCCCGCTGGAGATCTGGAGAAGGGCGTACCAGTCTATCGAAAGCGCCAACTGGGTGATCAGCAAGGTTCCTGGTACGCCCATGGATGCTGCAAGAAGAGACAATATCATCGGCGAAGCATATTTTCTCCGGGCTTATTTTCACTGGATGCTCACCAAAAATTTTGGCAGCATCGTGGTAAAAATAAATCCAACGAATGCGATCGACAATGCCTTTGTGGGCAGAAAACCGATTGATGAAGTATACAAACAAATCTTTGACGATCTCACAAAAGCAGAACAATTGCTGCCTGATTATACGGCTTCCCTGGTAAAGGGCCGCGTTACAAAGCAAGCCGCCCAATTGCTGCATGCAAAAGCAGCCCTCTACAACGAGAAATGGGCAGATGCACTCACCAGCGCACAGGCCGTGATCAACTCAAACAAGTATGCGCTTGTGCCTTCCTTTGCAGACCTATTTACAGCTGCCAAAAAAGACCTGGGCCGGCAGGAAGTGATGTTTGCGGTGGAGCTCAACAATACCACCAACCCCATCCGGCAATCACAGGTCCACTACTTCTACGCCCCCAACGGCTCTTCCGAGTACAACAAAGGCGGAGCAGGCGGTATATATGCATACAGCAAATTCTACAATTCTTTCGCTGCCGGAGATCAGCGCAAAGGTCTGCTGGCTACCAGCTACATTAACGCCGCAGGCGCAACAGTACTACAGGCAAATATCGATACAAGACTGGCCACCAAAGACCTCGTGATCATGGGCAAGTACAAAGATCCCAACTCCATTGGCGCTTACGCCAGCAACAATTTGTACCTGTTGCGCCTGGCCGATGCCTACCTCATTGCGGCAGAAGCACAAGCCCGTACAGGAGCACCTACCAGTGATGCCTACACGAATATAGACATGGTCAGAAAACGGGCAGGGCTGCCCACGCTCACGCGCAACCTGTCTCAACAGGCATTCATTGATTCCGTGTTGCAGGAAAGGTCCTGGGAGTTCTACGGAGAAGGAGATCGCTGGTACGATCTTACCCGCACCAACAAATTCCTGACAGTGATCCCTGCCGCCATCAATGCTGATTATCCGGCAAGAACACCTGCTGCCAGGAACAAGTATTTCCCCATTCCCCAGCTGGAGATCAATGCCAACCCGATGCTTACACAAAATGACGACTGGAAATAAGAACCTTAATCAAGTATCTGCACATGATAGTGAATGAAGGGGGAGACAAAAGAGACCTTTTCAGGGAGAACATTTATTCAGACCTGGTGATTGCAGGAGGCGGCATCAGTGGCGTGTGTTGTGCCATTACCGCAGCAAGGGAAGGGCTGGATGTTGTATTGGTACAGGACAGGCCGGTATTGGGCGGCAATGCTTCCAGTGAAGTGCGGCTTTGGATCTTGGGCGCCACCTCGCACATGGGCAACAACAACCGGTGGGCCAGGGAAGGCGGTGTGATCGATGAAATAATGGTGGAAAATACTTACCGCAATGCTGAAGGCAACCCGGTGATACTTGATGCTATTTTACTGGAAAAAGTAGCGGAAGAAAAAGGGATCCGCCTTTACCTTGACACAGCGGTTTATGATGTCGTAAAGGAAGGTCCCGATAAGCTGAGCGCCGCCAAAGGATATTGCAGCCTGAACCAAACAGAATATACCTTCCACGCCCCCTTGTTCTGCGATGCGTCCGGCGACGGGATCATTGCTTTCCTGGCAGGCGCATCGTTCCGCATGGGGGCTGAATCAAGAGAAGAGTTTGATGAAAAATTCGCTCCTTCAAAGGAATACGGTGAACTGCTTGGCCACAGCATTTATTTTTATTCAAAGGACACGGGCAGGCCGGTTCAATATATTGCGCCCTCCTTCGCGCTCAAGGACATCCACGCCATTCCGCGGTATAAATCGTTCAGTCTGCAGGACCAGGGCTGTAAACTCTGGTGGATTGAATGGGGCGGAAGGCTTGACACGGTGAAAGATGCAGAACGCATTAAATGGGAGTTGTGGCGCATCGTGTATGGCGTATGGAACTACATCAAAAATTCGGGCAATTTTCCGGAAGCTGCCAACTATACGCTGGAATGGGTGGGTACGATCCCGGGCAAGCGGGAAAGCAGGAGATTCTGCGGCGATTATATGATGATCCAACAGGATGTGGTGGAGCAGCGTGAGCATGACGATGTTGTTTCGTTTGGCGGCTGGTCAATAGACCTTCATCCTGCAGACGGCGTGTTCAGCGAATTGCCGGGCTGCAACCAATGGCACAGCAAAGGCATTTATGGCATCCCCTACCGTTCGCTTTACAGCAGGAATATTTCAAATCTTTTTTTAACAGGCAGGATCATCAGTGCATCGCATGTAGCTTTCGGATCTACCCGTGTGATGGGAACTTCTGCCAACAATGCCCAGGCTGTAGCCATGGCTGCCGTGCTGGCAAGCAGGAGGCAATTGCTTCCCCGGGATATACTCGGTCATATCAGCGAGCTGCAGCAACGGTTGTTAAAAGCCGGCCAGTTTATACCGGGTATCAAAAACAATGACCCGGAAGACCTGGTGCAGCGTGCTTCGGTTACTGCTTCCAGTGAGTATGGCTTAACCGGCTTCCCCGAAAATGGCGGGCTATGGGCACTGGAAGTGGGCATGGCACAATTAGTACCGGTTCCGGCAGACAGCAGTTTACCCCGGATGCGCTTACACCTGCATGCCAGTGAAAAGACGGACATCAGGGTTCAGCTGGCGGCCTCCACGCGGAGGGGAAACTATACGCCGGACAATATACTGGAAGAACAGACCTTACCGCTGCAACCGGGCCGCAACTGCATAGAACTACACTGGCATACCCGCTTTGCAGACAGCCAGTATGCGTTTATCATATTCAGAAAAAACCCGGCGGTCTCTGTTTTTCTTTCCGATGCAAGATTGTCCGGTGTTCTCTCACTTTTCCAAACAGAAAACAAAGCCGTTTCCAATACAGGCATACAGGCACCTCCGGAAGGGATCGGGATCGATGCGTTCGAGTTCTGGACACCCAGGCGCAGACCCGGGGGCCAGAATATGGCGTTCCTTTTTTCAGAACCACTGCATATTTACCGGGCTGAAAACGTGCAGAATGGCTATGCGCGTCCTTACCTCACACCCAATGCCTGGGCTGCAGCGCTCACAGACTCAGCACCGCAGTTGCTGGTGAAATGGGACCATGCTGTAACCATCCAAACCATTCAACTCCATTTTGATACAGATGCCGATCATCCGATGGAATCTGTGCTGATGCATCATCCGGACAAGGCAATGCCGTTTTGCATCAGGGAGTATCAACTGTACGATGGACGGGGAAACCTGGTAGAGGCCGTGTGTGGTAATTATCAAACCAGGAATATCATCCGGTTGAAGGAACCCCTCTTCACAGATACCCTGGTAGTAAAGTGTCAGCATCCGGCAGCACATGTACCTGCCGCCATTTTTGAAATCAGATGTTATTAAAGCTATGCATACGCTGGATTTTGCCGTAATGAGTGTTTTTGCCATTCTCATGGTCATCATCGGGTTGGTGTTTACGGTACAAAGCAGCAAAAGCTCCAAATCATTTTTTGAAGCAGGCGGCCAAACGCCGTGGTGGATCAACGGGCTTTCGCTTTTTATTTCTTATTTTTCCGCTGCCACCTTTGTGGTATGGGGATCCATCGCATACAGGTACGGGATCGTGGCCAATGCCATCCAGTTCACCATGTGTGTAAGCGGGTTGGTTACTGCTTTGTTTATCGCCGCACGCTGGAAAAGAACAGGCGCTACAACAGCCGCAGAATATATTGGCCAGCGGTTTGGAAGAGGTGCCAAACAATACTTCAGCTATATGGTGCTGCTGTATAGCCTGGTGAGCACGGCAGCAGTTTTATATGCGGTTGGAAAGATCGTATATGTGGCCACTCCTTTTTCGCTGGAAGCATGCATCACGGCGATCGGCATTACCATCGTAATCTATACCACCGGTGGAGGTCTTTGGGGTGTACTTGCCACCGATGTGGTGCAATTTGTGATTCTCTCTGCCGCCGTGATCATCATCATACCGCTTGCGCTGGCAGATGTTGGCGGGCTGTCTACTTTTTTTCAGAAAGCACCGGCGCATTTTTTTGAACCTGTCAACAAGGAATACAGCATCGGCTTCATGATCTCCTTCTTTGTTTACCAAGTGGTATACATTGCAGGCAACTGGAGCTATGTACAGCGGTATACTTCAGTATCCACTACACGCAACGCAAAGAAGGTGGCGTATCTGTTCACTGCACTTTACCTGGTGGCGCCTTTTATATGGATGTTGCCCCCTATGATCTACCGTGTTATCAATCCCCAACTGCAAGGCACAGACGCAGAAGGCGCGTACATGATGCTGTGCCAGAAAATTCTTCCGGCCGGGCTGGTAGGCCTGGTGCTTTCCGGCATGATCGCTGCTACCGCCAGCAAAGCCAATACGACCATCAATACTGCCGCCATTGTTTTTGCGCAGGATATTTACAAAGATGTATTCTTTCAACACACGTCAGAGAAAAGAAAAATACTGGTGGCCAGATTATTCACCGTCCTGTTTGGTGCAGGCACTATTTTCCTTGCCATACTCGTACCGGCAGCGGGAGGTATCGTGGAAGTTGTACTGAGCACAGCTGCCATCGCCGGCGGCAGCTTATTTGGCCCTGTTATTTATTCGCTCTTTTCACGCAGGCAAACAGCGGGCTCGCTGATCTGCGTCTCCATCATTGCCTTAACGGTAAGCTTATTCTTCAAAGTGTTTGGCACAAAGGTGCTGGGTATAGCACTTTCCCGCACAATGGAAACAACCCTGGGCGTAGGCCTGCCATTGATCCTCCTGCTGCTGTTTGAACTGGTTGGCTATTTTGCAAACACAAGCGTTCCTTACCTGAACATCGCACAACAGGAGGCCACCGCATCCGGTAACCGGGAGGCGAGGAGACAGAATCTCTTCGGCGTAAAAGTAATTGCGTGGAGCACTGCTTTTGTAGGATCGGGAATTGCCGTACTGGGATACCTGGCGCAGAACGGCCTGATAGCGCTGGTTGCAGGCGTCGCCATCATGCTTGTTGCAGGAACTGTGCTTATTAAACAATATCTAAAAGCTGTCAAGCGTGCAGAATTTGACCCGATTGTATAAAGTCCTGTTGCACAGTATTGCTATACTGGCCGCCTGGGCGCTGTTGCTGTGTCTTCCTGCAAGGAGCTGGTCGCAGCCTGCTATTGAAAATAAATATTACAGGGTACAGCCAGCTTCCCATTTTCAACAATCTCCTGCCTTTATTGTCACATACAAGCCTGCCCGTCTGCAAAGAACCATCCTTCCCAGGCTGCAGTTGGTTTTTACCGGCGACGAACCGGAACTGACAGGGGCAGCCATGGACGGACAGCCAGGTGTGGTGGCCTGGAAAACAGCCGCCAGTCTTACGCAGGACATCAGCACGTTGGGGAGCGTTGATCTGCTGGCGCAGTCTTACCAGGTAAAGAACAACCAGCTCCTATTCACTTTTAAAGAACAGTCCGCAGCTACCGTATCCCTTGTAATCAAGTTCACGCCGGATCAGCAGGCACCTGTATTTGAAATGGGGCTCCGCGCTAAACGGTCCGGCCAGTATTCGCTTGGGTTCACCGGCATGCCTCCGGTTGATACGGCTGCTGTTGATTTTGTATACCAGCCCCTGACCTGGAGCTGGAAACGGTTTCCCAGCCGCTTTGCACTCACGGAAGAAGCTTATGCAAATACAGCGGCCGTATTTACCAATCATCATGGATACAGCGAAGGGCTTGCGGTTTCTTTATCGGCTATTCCTTACCGGTACGCCCTGGCGGCCCAATGGAACAATGCAGGAAAAGCCAGCAATCCATTCTGGTCTGTCTTTCCTGCCGACGGCCCGAAAGGAAACAGTTTGTTCGGCATGGCAATCCGCAATCCAGCAGGAAGGGCACAGCCCATCATCTATGCCCCCTTGCCCGGAACCGGGCGGGCGCGGTTGAATAAGGGCGCCCAATTTCAACTTCCCCTGGCGTACCTGCTTTACCCGGGTAACTGGGAGAAAGGCAGTTCCTGGCTTTTATCGTCCATCTTTCATTACCGGACCGAAAGAGAAAACCTGAACGGCTCGTTGAACCAGACCCTGGACAACATGCTGAACTTTGCCATGAATGATACCTACAGCGGATGGAATGAAACCCTGAAAGGTTCCAATTACCAGTTTGATGCACCGGGTACCGTAAAGAATGTTTCCGCCCTCTATCCGCTCAGTCTGGCCATGCTTACAGGCAACAAGCACATCCTGCACCGCCGTGCTATCCCCATGATTGAATATGTGATGAGCCGGGAAAAATTTTTGTACGCCACCAGTGATACGCCCGGACAGGCACAGGCGCCTTCCCATTTGTTAAAAGGACCTTGCGTGGACATCGGGGAACTGGCTGCGCTCCACGAACTCACCCGGGGCTATACGCCTGCTTTTTCGCTGGAAGCAGACAGGCTCTTTGGCCAGAGCAGGCAACTCAACATGAACACCCAAACAGGTGGCGGCACCTGGCAGGATTACCTGGCGCGGTACAGGCTCCACCAGGTAAAAGAGGATCTCCGGAAAGCGGTCGAAGGTGCCAACCAGTACCTGCAACAGGTATACGGCCGGTACCCCCACACGTTTTTTGATTCTCCGGGATTAAGGGATAAAGGCGCAGGATTCACCACCGACTATGGTTACCGCATCTACGATCTTTTTGAACTGTTTGAGGAAACAGGAGATACGCTTTACCTGCGTGCAGCTGTAACAGGGGCGCACCAGTTCCTGTTGTGGACAAGAAGCAACCCTGCACCACCGGCAGGCAATATAGTTATCAACAGGAATGGCGGGGTAAAAGGCATATTTCCGGGCCGGCGGGTAAGCGCATTGGAAGGTTCTTCCTTCCTGCCGATGGACGAAACCACCTATGTTCCGCAGCTGGAAGTGCCTGCCTGGCAGACGTCTTTGAACGGCCTGGTTCCCGAAGCACCCAATACGTATGCTTTCGGACCGGTGATGCTTGCCCATCATGCAGCCTGGCTGCTTCGCCTCGCCCATTATTCCGGAGACACCCTGTTGCGCGACGCCGCTTACAACGCCATCATCGGCCGGTATGCCAATTTCCCGGGATATTATTTTACCTCCCTGCATACCGATGTTTACCAGCGGGCAGATTATCCCATGCATCCGTTTCACGATGTAAAATACAATGCTGTATTCTATAATCATCTCTGGCCCCATCTCGGCTTGCTGGTCGATTTCCTGGTGTCAGATTTTTATTACCGATCAAAAGGAAAGATCGATTTTCCCGGAACCTATGCGCCCGGCTATGCCTTTCTCACCAGCCGGGTATACGGCGCCCGCAAAGGAACCGTCATGGGAAACAGCGGGGTGCAGTTGTGGATGCCTCCGCGGGCATTGCAGCAGGACAAAGCCGCTTTTAACTACCTGATGGGGCACAATGAAAAAGATATATTTATTTCTTTCGCCAACACTTCCCGCAGAACTGTCACCAGTCATATCCAGTTGAACAGGGATGTTGTTCCCTGGTACCAGGATAGACAATATATTATCGTTGAGCATAACGGCAATGGCCAGGTTAAAAAAGCATCGATGAAGAACGGCAACCTGGCCATAACGCTCTCTGCCGGCGGATCAACGACGGTTCAGCTGAAAGGGCTTTGGCCAGGCCACCCTCCCCTGCAAGAGCCGGTGGCTGCTAACCCATCCCACACGAATAAATTTCTCCGGATTGCTGCCAGCCAGGACAGCTCAGCAATAGCAACGGCCATGATCATTCAACCAGACGCAGCCACGGCGGTATTCTATGCATATTGCAACAAAACAGAAAAGGATTGGCAGGCGTGCACCCTGCGTTACCGGCTGAATAACAGCGAATGGACAACCATCCCTGACAAGTCTTATCCTTTTGAATTTGACCTTCCACTTCCGTCGCCGGACGCCGTTCTTTCCTTTGAAATAACGGCCGTAAAGCAAGACGGCAGCAGGGTGGATTTTCGCGTACAAACGATCAACAATAAATAGCGATGCAAAAACAAGCATGGATCAGTTTGGGGGTTGCATTTGTAATAACGGTTGTTCCAGCCTGCTCCGTACAAAAGAAAACGGCGGCAATGAACAAGCCGCAATCATTTTCTATAATGGGATTGGGAGACTCTATTACAGAAGGAAGTGCTGATTTCTTTTCTTACTTGTTTCCGCTGGACTCCCTGCTAAGGCAGGCAGGTCATGAGCCGCGTTTTGTAGGTCCGCGCAGTTCCTTATACCATGGAAACACCTTGCACCATAACGGCTTTGGCGGTAAAACGGCAGAATATCTTGCGGCACATATAGACAGCGTGTATGCTGCCTTTCCTGCAGATGTGGTATTGTTGCATGCAGGCCATAACCATTTCCAGGAAGAAGCGCCTGTACCGGGAATCGTACAGGCCCAGCGTTCTATCATCCGGTCCATCAAGAAGATCAACTCCGCCGCCATCATACTGGTTGCAGGTGTGATCACCAGCGGCAAGCTACCCAAATACAGTTACATCCCGGAACTGAATACCGCTATTCGAAAGATGGTGGATTCACTGAAGGATCCACATGTGATTTTTGTTGATCAGTCGAAAGGATGGAAATGGCCTGCGTATACCATTGAAGACAATGTGCATCCCAACCAGGCCGGCGCGCAGGTGATAGCCACCCGCTGGTACAAGGCATTAGAGCCCCTGTTGTCATCTAACACAGGCATCACAAGTGTGCAGGCCGACTCGCTGTTGCCCGCCAGCGAATTTTCAGCACGCAGCGGGCTGCCTAATTTTTTTGGAAAGATAAAGCAGGGCCAACCAGTAAGGGTTGCCTTCCTGGGCGGCAGCATTACCCGGGCCGGCGGTGGTTACCGCGACCAGCTATTAACCTGGCTGAGAGGGCAATATCCTGCTGCCCGCTTTGAAGAGATCATGGCTGCTGTGAGCGGCACGGGATCTGATTTTGGCGCCTGCCGGGTGCAGCAGCATGTAATTGATCACAAACCGGACCTGGTATTTGTTGAATTTGCCGTGAACGACAACCGCTGGCCAATGCTGTTTGTCCGTGAAACCATGGAAGGAATCGTGCGGCAAATATGGAAGGCAGATGCCGCCACCGATATCTGTTTTATTTACACCTTTGCCGCCGAGAACCTGCCGCTCCTTGCAAAAAATAAATTTCCTGCGTCGGTATCTGCAATGGAAAAAGTAGCAGCGTACTATCATATCCCGTCTATCCACATGGGATTGGCAGCAGTGGATGAAATAGAAAAGGGAACATTGCTGATGACGGGTAAAAGGGACGAGCCATCGGCCATACCGGTATTTTCATTGGATGGCGTGCATCCCCTACCGGAAACTGGCCATGCTATATACACCCGTGTCCTGGCAAAGAACCTGCTGCTGCTCGACAGCTATGGTGCCCCCGGCAAACATCCGCTGCTGCCGGTCCTTGAGCAACGGGCATGGGCAAACGCAGGCATGATCAGTCTCGGAACACAGGCCAAATTTTCGGGAAACTGGGGCAGGACTGATTCGGTCACAAAGGGGAAAGAGTATTTTCCATTGCTTCCGGAAGTATATGCCACTGCCTCTCCGGATGCCAGCCTGAAAGTGTCATTTACGGGCACACGCTTTGGACTGGCCGACATCATGGGACCTGGCACGGCAGCCATTGAAATCACCATCGATCGTCAGCCTCCCAGGATCATCAACCGTTTTGATGCATTCTGTACCTATTACCGCCTCAATTACTTTGTCCTCTCCGATCTGCCGCCCGGAAAGCATACTGCCACCATCCGGCTGGCGCCCGGCCAACTGGATAAGGCTGCCATTCTAAAAACCCGGAATGCAGCAGTAAAAGACTGGAATCCCTACAAACCGGAGGTTGTGTATACAGGCGCTGTTTTATACTGAGCAACCCGCCTGGTTATCACAAAATCTTACTTTGCATAATGGTTGCAATGGAGAATGCCCGCTGCTTGACCAGTTCGGACTTGTTGCCGCTGAACAGTTCATCAACGGTTTCACAGAAAAGCTGGAGCCAGCGTTCAAAATCCTGCGGACTGAGATGCTTGAAATTCTATCATCCCTTTGGCAGACCAGTTAACACTCAAGGTGACTATTACAGACAACAGCTTTGGGAAAGTTGACAAATATTACATTCACACCTTGCAAGACCATGCTATTGGAATTGACCTGCAAAAGTCAATGGCAGCTGCAGCCCACATCACAAAAACCTATGCTGTAAACAGTGGCCACTCACCGTTTTTGTTGAAACCAGGTGATGTAATCAGTATTCTCACGGCGATAAGCAGAAAATAAAGTATTCGATGGAATAAACAGCGGTTTGAATTCTAAATAGACAAAGGAAAGTAACAAGTAAACTCCCTTGATCTCTTCCAGCAGTAAAGAGTACATCAACAGCCCTTCCGGTGGTAAGGAGTTTACCACCGGAAGGGCTTTTTCAAAACACAACGACCGCTGTGCAGCTATCAATTACTTCTTGTGTAACGGGTCATCAGCAGGATCGACAAATGTAACGCCTGAAGGACCGTAACCATTGATCTCTACGATCACTGCCTCATCGCCCGTCATGGCAAAATGATTCTGGTTCTTTACTTCCGAATAAATGCTTCCTGCCGGCAGCTTTTTGACTTTGCTTTCGTTGAACTTATCTCCATATCCAAAGTACCAGGTGCCTGAGATAACAGTTCCCATTCTTTCATCAGGATGCTTGTGTGCAGGTATCCTGGTATGCGGAGCCACTTTAAGCATAATTGTGTAAAGACCGGCTTTTGAAGGATCGCCTGTCACCACAATCTCCTGTACCGCACGGAGGTTTGAAGAACCGGGTGCACTGCCGGAACGGCTTGGCTTCAGGTTGATGAGTTCCTGTTGCGTTAAACGCAGCCTTCCTCCTCCTTCCTGTTGCGCGCTCACAAAAACAGAGACAGATAAAAAGCACAGGACCATATACAATGAACGATTGATATGTGTTTGCATGACTTTACAAGAAGACATAAAGAATGATTGATTGATTATAAAATTTTGTTCATTTTGAATTCTACGAAAGCACTGACCGGTAAATGGACGTGCCTGATGTTTATGGTGCAAGGAGGAATGCAAGCAGGTCATGCTGCACCTGTTCGGTATTTTCCTGAACAATCCAGTGGCCCGAACCTTTTATAATGGAACTGCTGACCTTCTCTGCAACGAGCTTGCAATGTTCCGGCAGGAAAGTTCCCTGGTATTCGCTTCCCATAGCCAACAACGGCATTTTCAATTTATGTTGCATAAAATCCCGGTTATCAAGTGCATCCTGCTCAAAAGCGGCAAACCAGTGAAAAGCCCCGTAGGTTGATTTTGGTACAGAATAGGCTCTTATAAATTCGTTGGTTTCCCCGGCAGTGAACGCATGCTCTTTGTGCCCCACGACAGGCCAGAAATTTTTGAGGAACAACGCCTCTTTGCCCGCCACAAGCTCTCCTGAAGCCGGCCAGCCAAAAAAACCAAACCACCAGGCCTGGCCTCTCACCTTACTCCATACCGGTTCCACACCGGGCAAAAGGGCATCGAGCAAGGCCACCTTCTTTACCTCATCCCCAAACTGAGCCGCATACGCGTAAGCCACCATGAGTCCGATGTCATGGCCTACGACTTGCGCGTTTTTAAATCCCAGCTGTTGCATCAGTGCATGGATGTGTTTTGCCAGCTGCTTTTTTGTATATCCGCTGTCAGGTTTGTCGCTTTCCCCCAGGCCGGGCAGGTCCGGCGCAACAACGGTAAAATGTTTCGAAAGTGCCGGCAACAATCGATTCCACATATACCAGTTCTGACCAAAACCATGTATCAACAAAAGCGGCTCGCCTGCTCCACCCACCACATAATGTATATTGATTCCATCGACGTTTGCTGTTAAACTCCTGAAATTGGCCGGAGGTTGCGCCGGTTGTGTAGCAGGCATTGGCGGTGAAGCATGCGTTGTATCTTCCTTATCCCGGGAGGCAAGTTCGGGATTGCTGTTGCAGCTGCTTAAAAACAAGCACACGCATGCGTGTAGAAAGAATATCCTTGCGGTTGCGGGCACAGTGAGCCTTCCCCGTATTTTCTCTGAGTTCATAAGAATTGTTTATGGCTGTTTAAATAGATCTTGCCGGGAACTTTGATCGGAACCTTGCAGCGTGATTAACCGACAAACGGGTGGAAGCCCCATACCTTTCCAGGTGATAGAGAGCTTTGAATGTTTCGGGTTCGGTATCCTGTATACTGATTCTTTGATGCATTGCGCCAGGTTTTGACATGTCAAATGTCCGGTTTGTTTATACCATAACCGATAGGCAAACAATCGATGATGATGTAAAAATCACGGTCATTAAACGGCAAGCCTGATCGCAAGCTTTTGGTTTTTGAACTCGGTGAAGTTATCGCCGGCCAGTGCTTTAAAGAACTTGCTGAAATGTGCACAGTCTATAAAACCCAGGCTGTAGGCAATCTCCTTCATGCTGTGATCTGAACACAGCGCCATGCGTTTTGCTTCCACTACAATCCGCTGGCGAATGTGGTGGCTCGCAGAATACCCGGTTGCCTTTTTAACAACCTCATTGAGATAGTTGGGGGTAACAAACAGGCAGCCTGCATAATCCGAGACCATTTTCTTGCTTCTGAAATTTTGCTCCAGCATGTTCATAAACCGGTCTACATACTCCATTGCTTTCGTAGAAGCAACCGGCTGAAGCGCATGACTGAATTCCCTTGTTAAATAGATAAAGAATATTTTCAGGTAACGCTTCAATACTTCAATTTTAAAAACACCGGCTTGTGCATTTTCCTTTGTCATGCGTGCAACCAGGTCTGCCAGGTCTGTTTCCAGCTCTCCTTCAATCAGCAGTCCGCCGAACCCGGAGAACAGCTTATGAACGTTGGCCTGGCAAATCAGGTCACGTTCGATTTCCTCCATGTTCAGGAGGCGATCGCCAAAAGAAATAACAAATCCGGCTGCCCCCTTATCAGGAGTTATTTTTTGATGAGTATGGTGTAAGCAAAACAGAACACCGGGTTTGAATGGCGTAATTGTATAACCGTCATCGTACTTTCCTGTACCTTTTGTAACCCAGACTATTTTGCATTCATGAAGGTGGCACTGGACAGGGTCCGGAAAGTTTTCCGCTTGCATTTGTGTCCTGAACGGCTGGATGTCGAACAAGGGTGACTGTTGTTTTTCAGGAAAGCTTTGTGAACTTTTCATGCAGGTTGGTTTTATAGTAACGAACGCATGATAATCGCTACCCAATGCATGCCAAACTCAGACAAAGTAAATCTCAAAAAAAGCCATCTGCAACACAATCATTTTCATCCACTTAGGAAATCAGCACAAGTTGAAACAGAGAGAACGCGTATTAGCACCTCCAATAAAACCGGAGTTTTGAGAAAAAGCTCCATAATTTCCGGAGGAGTGATACGGCGCAAGAGCGGAATGTCTGGTCCGGAGCCAGTTCAGCAGTTAGAGGTTTTCTTTTCTGATGCCAAGTTTGAGCAGCCGTGATTCAAGCGTAGTTGGTTTCTCGTTCAGTATTTCTGCCGCGCCATTTTTACCGCGGATCCGGCCACCGGTTTTCCTGAGGATGGAAGTAAGGTATTCTGTTTCTGTTTGTCTTTGAAGCTTTTTCAGGTCTTCCAGTGTTTTGACGGCTGTAACGGGCACCGGGCCTTTGCTATTGGTTTGTAACGGCCGTTTCAGGGCCAACTTTGACCGGCCGTCGTTAACAATAACAGCATATTCAATGATGTTCTCCAGTTCCCGCACATTACCCGGGAAGTCATAAGCATGCAGCTGGGCTTGCATTTCATCACTGATCCCTCCGTAAGCCTTGTTAAACTTCCGGCAAAACTCCCTGGCAAAGAATTCACTGAGCTCATTTATATCTTCCCTCCGTTCACGCAAAGGGGCCAGCGAAATCGGGAATACGTTGAGCCTGTAGTACAAATCGAGCCGGAACCGTCCGTTTGCCATTTCTTCCTGCAGGTTCCGGTTGGTTGCTGCAATAATGCGGACGTCCACTCTAACAGGCTCTTTACCGCCGATCCGGTCAATTTCCTTTTCCTGGAGCACACGCAGGAGCTTTACCTGCATTTCAACCGGCAGCTCCCCTATTTCATCCAGAAAGATTGTACCCTTTGTGGCCAGTTCAAATTTACCGATGCGCCTGTCGAAAGCATTTGTAAACGAACCTTTTTCATGACCAAACAACTCGCTCTCAATCAAAGAAGGCGGCAGGGCTGCACAATTGATCTTGATAAATGCCCTGTTGTTCCTGGGCGATAGCTGGTGGATAGCTTCGGCTATCTTTTCCTTTCCTGTTCCGCTTTCACCCAAAATTAAAACAGAAGTATCTACAGGGGCTACCTGCGCAACCAGGTCAAGCGCTTCCAGCATCGCAGCGCTGTTGCCAAGAATAGACTTCAGCTTTGCCCGGCCATTCTGCCCCCTATCCTCACCCCAAGCCTTTTGCGTAACAGGCTCTGCTTCCGCCAGGCTTGCCAGAACAGCAGTCAATGCATGTTGCATTCTGAAAAGAAGTCCGCTATTCTCTACAGTAAAGCTTGCATTGTTGCGCCGGAAGAGTGCTATGGAGGCGGTCTCTCCTTTGCTAAGTACAATCGGGAAAATCAGCTCTGACACAAGGGAGAAATGCCTGGCCAGCAATTCACGCATGGCATTGTTCTTTCTCTCTTTTGTAAACTCAGGGCCATTGTAGAGCTGAAACTTTCTGTCAACCGGGGAATTGATCATGATCGCTTTGACCTCATGCTCCTGAAGACGGGCAATAACGCCCAGTTCCCGCATCCCGATTGTTTGATACTCCTTAAATCCGCACCGGAAAAAATACAAGCCCTGGTAATCAGCCTGGTCGATAAAAGGCAGCCTGAATGCGATCAAATCAAACTGAACAACCTTTTGAACAGACTTTGTTACTTCCAGCAATTTTTCCCGCAGGTTCATGGAAGATTGTTCGATCCCGTATAATTCGCTTTGCAATTGAATTTCTTTCCGCCACCTGACTTCATTGCTGTTCTCATGTTTGTAAAAAGCAATGTCGATCATCACCAGCAGATCCTTTTCCCGGAAAGGCTTTACCAGGAAGCCGTAAGGATCTGTTGATTTGGCCTCTTCAAGTATAGTATGATTTGAATTGGCAGAGAGAAATACAAAAGCAATGTTTTTCTGTTTGAGTTCATTTGCGAGGGCTATGCCGCTGACGCCTCCCTTCAGGTGGATGTCAAGAAGTACAAGCGAGGGCTTTTTATCCAGGATGATGCTCCTGGCCGTTTGAACATCATCGGCTATACCCACGACGCTGTACCCGGCGTTCTGCAGCGTCATTTGCAGATCGTCCGCCACGATAAACTCATCCTCAACAATTAAAACGGTTTTTTCCATAAGTAGCACGGGGCCTTTGCCCCCTTTTTGCCTATAGCATGCAGATGATGGAATCTTGTGTAAATATAATGCGAAAGAGGATTTTATATAGCGCGGATCATCACTTGCTGTTCTATACCGTCCCGGTACGTGCACAGCAAGTACAATCTGCAACAGAATCGATGGTTTGGACAACAAAAACCGCAAGACAGAGGGGCAATTTACCTGGCACCCGTTCGGTGTAAAAGAATTAAGCTATGTCTGTAACGCGATCGATCCGAGGTTCATTGGAATGGAATAGGCCCTTTTTCATGGCTTTAAATGCCAATTCAACACGCACGCCGTTTTTACCTTCCATGCTCAGGCGTGCGTTCAGCTGCTTTGCCAGGCCATTTACCAGTCTTATTCCCATTGAGCTGGTTTTATTGACATCCATACCAGCGGGCCATCCCACACCATTGTCCTTAAGCAGCAGCAAAATCATTTCATCATCCAGCGCCGACATTTGTATGAGAATAGTACCTGCCTTCCTGTCTGCAAATGCATACTTGATGGCATTTGTGATCACTTCGTTCAGGATCAATCCAAGAGGAATGGCCTGTGACAAGTCCAGTTCCACCGGATCGACAATGACCTGGAAAAGGATCTGGCTTCCCCTGTCAAAACTTGCCCTGAGATGATCTGCCAGTTCCGAAATATAGGTCTGCATGTTTACGGAGCTGGTGTTTTCAGATTGGTACAGCTTTTCATGTATAAGCGAGATCGCCTGCATGCGGTGACGGCTTTCTGTGATTGCGTGGATAGCTTCATCGTTGTTCAGGTACTTGGATTGTGTATTCAGAAGGCTGATAACAATCTGCAGGTTGTTCTTCACCCGGTGATGGATTTCTCTGATGAGCCTTTCCTTGTCCTCCAGCAGATCGTCTTTGTCAAGCAGCAACCTGTCTTTTTCAGCAAGCAGCTTCTGCAATTGCCAGTTCTTTCGATCAATAACTGCTTGTTGTGCTTCGAGCTTCTTTTTACTTCTTTGATTTTGCGCATACCGCCCATAACCAACTATTATCAATGTCAACAAAACAGCAACAATTAAATAAGTATAGTTTCTCACCTGTACGGTTCGCTGCAACTCTTTGTCCTTCACCTGCTCCTGGGCACTAAGAATTTGCAGGTCTTTTTCTTTCTTTTCCGTGGCATATTGTATCTGAAGCTCCGCGATCTGCTTGCTTTTCCTGTCCGTAAAAAGTGAATCATGCAAACGCTGCTGCATATGCAGATGCTGGATGGCAGAAATGAAATCTCCCTGGGCAGAGTCAATCTTAAACAACAACCCGTGGATGTTACTTTTCCGCTCAAATGAAGGGGCAAAATGTTTAAACGAACCGGCTTTCATCAGATAAGCTTTTGCCGGTTCATACTGCTGCCTCCCTGCATAGAACTGGCCCATTGTATAATACGCTTCCGACCCGGTTATGGTATTGCTTCGTTCACCAACCGCCTGCTTTTTCATCTGGGCCTGTGCCTGCGCATCCAGATCGATCATCAGCAAATAACTTTTTTCCGCCTGGTCATACTGCTTCAGCATCGCGTAGCAATTTCCTGTACAGGCCGCTACAATTTCTTTGTCGATGATCCTTTGGGGAGGATTGGCTTTTACAAATGCCAGCAGAAAGGAGAGCGCTTCCCGGGCGCTGTCTTTTTCAAGAAGCAATTCGACGATTTTGCCGCCGATAGGGAACAGGTATTCATTTCTAAACTGGACGAGGTGCTCCAGGGCCTTTCTGAAGTAAAGCAAGCTGTTGTCCTTGTCTCCGACAGCTTTGTAAGACATAGCCAACTGGCTATAAACAATCCCCCCGGAAAAATCCTCATGACGGCTTTCCTCCATGTTTTTTACGGCAGCCTGGGCAGAAAGCAATGCAATGTTGTAGTTTCCGAGAAGGATATTAATTTCCGAAAGTTCTGCATGGTTGAGAAAAAGTTGTTTGGGCGTAAGAACCTTGCGGAGCGTCAATACCTCTTGCAGTTCTTTTACTGCCAGTGCCAGGTTCTCCGAACGCAGCTTGTGCAGAAATATCAACGACTCAAGCGACTCTATCTCATTCCGCTTGTCGCCAAGCTGGCGATATAAATGCAATGCCCTGGTGAGATAGAGGACAACTTCATCATAGGTCTGATCTGTATGCGGCATGTATCTTCCCAGTTCAGCCAGCCAGTAAGCTTCTTCGCCCGTTCTTCCGTTTCTGCGACATTCATCGATCATTGTCTGAAAACACTGCCGGCCACTTTCCAGATCTCCCGAGATGAAATAATACTTGCCTTTCAAAAGCAGGCTTTGGGATAACCAGTACCGATCCCCGATGGAACGGCTTGCTTTTTCAACCGTTTGTATGTAAAAAAAGGCGCTGTCGGTATTTTGCTTGAACTCGCCCGGCCTGAAAAGATACCGCTCCCCCATCATGATCAGTATACGGATACGCAAAGGCCCGCTGACACTATCCGCGATTTTCGAAGCAGCCGCCATCTCCGTCTTTTCAGCATAAGCGTTCGCTAACATGAACGTCGCATCTTCCCAACCCGGTCTATACCGCTGTCTTACGCTCATGGCCTGTGCCTGCTTTGCCATCAATACGGCACTGTCAAGCACAGGCGTTATATCAGGCTTTTGATACAGATAAACACTGTCCAGTTTCAACAAGAGCCGGATCCTGGAGGTATCATCGGGTGCTGTTAAGTAAGCAGTCATCACCTCCTGCTGGGTTTGCTTGATCAGTTGAGAGAAGCCCGCTGTTGTTATGGCAAGCAGCAGTAAAGTAAACATCAAGCGGGTCATGATTGCATTGGTTGTATTCCCAGGAACTTTGCAGGCGGCGTTTGATCAAATCTACACATTCCGGATTTATCTGTAAAATATTACCGGTCGTCGGTATGTTTACTGTCAATCACCACCCGCAGTGACTGATCACCGGTTAAATAAGCAACGATCCAGTTGAACAAGGTTTTTAGCTTGTTGTCGTATGCAATGAGAAAATTGATGTGTATGAACAACCATACCAGCAAAGCCGGCACTCCATTTAAATGCAACCGGGGCTTTGCCAGATCAACCACCGCCCGGTTTTTACCTATCACAGCCATCACGCCTTTGTCGTGATATAAGAAAGGCTTCAGCGGCTGCCCGTTGGCCATCATAACAAAGTTATCAGCCAGCCGCTTGCCCTGCTGGATGGCTGGCTGTGCCAGCTGTGGATGACCGTTAGGAAAGCCTGCATCGGATGTTTCCAGGCAATTATCACCGATCGCGTAGATGTCATCCACATCGCACACCTTGTTATAGCGGTCTACAATCAACCTTCCATTTTTCCCGTAACTCACTGATGGAATGCCTTCTACCGGGAGGCATGTAACGCCGGCTGCCCAAACCAGGTTGCTGGTTTGAATATGCACCCCGTTGGACAGGACTACTTCCTCATGATCAAAACTGGTAATAAAAGTGTTTACAAGAATTTTCACGCCCAGTTTTTCCAACCGTTCCGCAGCATCTTTCTGTGAGCGCAGACTCATTTGGCTGAGAACAGCTTTAGAGCCGTCAACAAGGTATATACCGCCCATGGAATCTTTTAATTCAGGATAGTCTCTTTGGATGATGGTGTTCCTCATTTCGCCCAGCATGCCGGCGATCTCTACCCCGGTCGGCCCTCCCCCGGCAATAACCACAGTAAGCAGCTTCGATCTGAGCCCCTCGTCGTGGATGCTGCATGCCTGCTCCAATGATTGCAACAGGGTATTGCGCATGCCCAGGGCATCGGTCAGCGTTTTCATGGCAATTGAATGCTGCCGCAGTTTATCATTGCCGAAAAAATTAGACACGGATCCAAAGGCCAGGACCAGGTAATCATACTGGATTGTTGCGTTGCTCAGGTAGGCAAGATGTTCTTCGGGAGAGACCTTCACCAATTCCCCCAAATGAAAACGGATGTTTGTTCTTTTGCGCAGGAATTTCCGGAATGGATAACTGATGTTGGATGGCTCCAGAAACCCTGTTGCAACCTGGTATACAAGGGGCGTGAACTGGTTGTAGTTATTCTTATCTACAAGTGTTACGGTGTACGGCTTGCTTCCTGCGATCCCCCTGATAAAATGCAGGCCTGCAAAACCGCCTCCGATCACAACAATATGCTTGGTTTGGGATAAAATCATGGTACAGGAATTGGTTTGGCAAGAACGGCTTTAAAAAGTGCCCGGCAGATTGATGGCACCACATCTTACATGATCTTCATAAGCAGCCCGGTTATCTGTGCAGGCTGTGAAATGTTGGTAAAAGGAATTGCCGGCTCGGGCCTGTAACTGGTCAATGCAAGCGCCTGCTCTTCCGCACTTGCATCCTGGCTGAAGATGTTGATCAGATTGCCTTTTTTGATGTCCAGCGTTAGCTGGTCTTGTGAAGGTACAGGCTGCTGCCAGCAGCACGCCCATTATACCTGCTTTCATGATGCATATTTTCATGGTACAATACTCCACCATTTAAAAGAGGAAATCAATGCAGAAACCATAGATTCCCATGTAACGATTGTGGGAGTTTGACTATACTATGGTCCGGAAACCCAAACTGGTTTTCCGGAATTTGGTACACTACACGGTCAGGCTATTTCGTTCAAGCGGAAGGTGACGGGTAAAAAATGTTATGGACCCTATACTTTTGACAAGAAGGAAAGTTTACATTTAATACTTGTATACCCTGATTGATACCAGTTATGAATAAATTTACCTGCCACTGCTACAGCCTGTTTTCAGCGAGCATTCATGTGCAGGTTTATGTCAATTGTTTCTTCTGGAGATTTGTACGCATACAACCATTTTTAAACACAAACTGATGAATGCACAAGAACAAAACCGAAGGGCTCTTAAGTTACGGCGTATCAGCATCCTGCAGCTTTGCTTTGTACTTGCCGGCCTGACGGCACTGGCACAAACACAGGTAACCGGAAAAATCACCGGGGCCACCGGCTCCGTTATCGCCGGCGCATCTGTAGTGATAAAAGGCAGCAGTACCGGCACCGTTACCGATAATGCAGGCAATTACACGATTTCAGTTCCAAATGCCAATACCGTTCTGGTATTTAGCTATGTAGGGCTGGGTACGCAGGAAATAACGGTTGGCAGCAGGCCGGTGATCAATGTTGTTTTAACCGGCAGCACGACAGAACTGAACAATGTGGTGGTGGTAGGTTACGGTACCCAAAGAAAGCGGGACCTGACCGGTTCCATTACATCCGTTTCCGGCCAGGACATTGCCCGGCAACCCAATACCAATCCGCTCAGTTCGCTCCAGGGCAAAGTAGCGGGTTTGACCGTTGTAAACACAGGCCGCGCGGGCGCCTCTCCAACTGTGCGCATCCGCGGCGTAAACAGCACCAACAATGCCAATCCCTTGTATGTGGTAGACGGTATTTTTCAAACCAACATCGATTACCTCAGCCCCGGTGACATAGAAAGCATTGAAGTCTTAAAAGACCCTTCCTCGATCGCCATTTTTGGTTTGCAGGGGGGCAACGGCGTCATTATCGTTACCACCAAGCGGGCGGCCCGGGGCACGACCCGTGTTTCGCTGCAAAGCAATGTGGGCGTGCAAAGGGTACAGCGCAAGATCGATGTTACCGATGCGGCCGGCTTTAAAAAACTGTATTCCGCGCAACTCGCCAACCGCGGTGCTGCTGCCTTTGATTATACGAATTACAACGCCGATAACAACTGGCAGGATCTTATCCTCCGCGATGCATTCCTTACAACCAACACACTGAGCATTGCCAACAGTGCCGAAAAAACAACCACGCTTTTCAGCCTTGGCTACAACAACCAGCAGGGCATCCTGAAAAACGATCAATACCAACGCTATATCGTGCGGCTGAATGAAGAAATCCGCATTACCAATAAAATCAGGATCGGTGGTGACATCACCGGTTTTCACTACCGCCAGCAAGATCCCGGAGCCGATTTGAACAATGCCTTGTGGGCGGCTCCTATCATTCCCATACAGGCCGGGCCAGGCTTGTACTATACGACGCCCTCTTTCCAAAGGGCACAGGTGAGCAACCCCCTTGCCCGGCTCGATCTCAACAATGGGAATAGCGTGAACAGGGGCTATCGCGTGGTAGGCAGTATTTTTGGTGAAATCAAGTTCCTGAATAATTTCACCTGGCGCTCCACGCTGTACACCGATCTGAGCTTTGCCAGCAGCCGCAGCTACACGCCCCTCCCCTTCCGTTATATCAACCTGGGTGAAGGGGCCGCCAGAACAGATACCACCTTTGATCAAACAGCCAGAACCAGCGTGGCCCAGGCACAGTCAGAGAACCGGAAGTTCCAGCAGGACCATACCCTGACCTTTGAAAAGACTTTTAACAGCAAGCACCGCATCAGTGCTGTGGCCGGCTTTACCACCCTCTTCCAGGGCAATAGCAGCCTGTCAGGCAGCAGAAGGGATACGACATTGAACGTGCCGCGGGATCCCAACTACTGGTACCTGGGTATCATTGGAGATAACAATCCGACTTTCAACAGCGGCGGCGGGGGGGAAGAATCCTATCAGTCTTTCCTGGGCCGGGTCAGCTATTCATTCTCCAACAAATACCTTGTCAATGCGACTTACCGCAGAGACGGCAGCTCAAAATTTTCTGCCGCCAACCGCTGGGGCAATTTTGGAAGCGTCGGGCTGGGCTGGGTAGTCAGCGATGAGGAGTTTTTCAACGGCATAAGGGGCATTGATTTCTTGAAGCTGCGGGGCGCTTACGGCACGGTAGGAAGTGCCCTGGGCCTGGGTACCAACCTGTACAGAAACCTGGTGACAACGGCCAACGTAGGTGTGTTTGGCGACAATGTGTACACCTCTGTTACACCCGCTACCGTCCCCGATCCAAACCTCCATTGGGAAGTCGTGAGAGGCATTGACGCAGGCCTGGATGCCCGCTTCCTGGATAACAGGTTGAATGGGGAATTTACTTTTTATGACAGAACAACCAAGGACATTCTTACGGTGGTTACACTCCCCGGCACTGCCGGCGACTACCTGTACAGAACAAATGCAGGAACCATCTCAAACAGGGGCGTGGAAATTTCTTTGGGATGGAATGATAAAATCGGGGGGGATTTTACGTACCGCATCAGCGGCAATATGAGCTACAATAAAAACAAGGTGGAATCAATTGGCAATACCATCAACTTCCAGCTTGTTGGAAATGGCGGCACCAACCTGACCACCACCGGTCAGTCGATCGGCTACTTCTATGGTTACCGCCAAACAGGTATTTACCAGACGACGGCCCAATTGGATAAAACACCTGCCTTCTCCAATTCGCTGCCGGGTGATATTTCTTATGCAGACATCAATGGCGATGGCATCATCAGCTCAGCGGACAGAACCAACCTGGGCACGCCATTTCCTACCTATAACTTCGGTGCCAATATTACACTTGGTTACAAAGGCTTTGACCTGATCGTAGACGGACAAGGGGTGGCAGGCAATAAAATTTATACCCAGCGCCGGACTTCCACTTTTGCCATACTGAACTATGAAACCAATCGCCTGAATGCCTGGACAGTTCCCGGCTCCACGAACGTAGAACCTATACTGGACAATACCCGCGGCAACAATTTTCTGTTCAGCAGCTATTTTTTGGAGAAAGGCGATTACTTCCGGATCCGCAACGCACAGATCGGCTACACGTTCCCCAAGAGCATGCTGGCCAGAACCGGTATCAGCAACCTGCGCGCATATATAAGCGGACAGAATATCGGTACCTTTACCAGAGCTACCGGCTATACACCTGAAGTTTCATTGGCCAATCCCCTGGCAAGCGGTATAGACAACGGCACCTACCCTGTTCCGGCTGTTTATTCTTTTGGCTTAAACCTTACTTTCTAAAGCATCAATCTATAGAAATGAAAAATGATAAAATAAAATTCAGCAGTCTGTGGCCATCACTCCTGGCAATTGCAACCCTCACGTTGCTGAACAGTTGCAAAAAGAATTTCTTGGACCGGGATCCGCAGGGACAGTACACGATTGAAGACTATCCTTACCCCGGCGGTTCGGGTCCGTACGACACCTATCTCTTTGGTGCCTATTCTGAACTGCGGGCCTATAATGTGCACAGCCAGTTTTTTATTGCTGCCACCAGCATCCGGAGCGATGATGCGGACAAAGGCAGCACGGCCGCCGATGGTGGTGCGGATGCCCTCAACATGGACAATTTTCCGGTGCTGCCTGCCAGCAGCTACAACAATGGTTTGTGGGTAGGCTATTATACGCTGATCAGCAAAGCCAATATTGCCATTGACCAGATCAGGCATAACAATGCCATCACGGCTTCGGCGCAGCAAAAAGCACAGGCCGAAGGGGAAGCCCGTTTCCTGCGGGGATATGCTTATTTCATGCTGGTCAGGTTCTTTGGCCGGGTGCCGCTGATCGATTCAGTTTTTACCAATGCGGCCGCACAAAGCAATGTACCGCAAAGCCCTGCTGCTACGATCTACTCTTTTATAGAAACAGATTTACAGTACGCCGCGGCAAACCTGCCGCTCAGCTGGGATGCCAAGTTTGCAGGCCGGGGCACCAGCGGCGCCGCAAATGGTTTGCTGGCCAAAGTTTATCTGACCCAGAAAAAATGGACGCAGGCCATGGCTGCTGCCAATATTGTGATCAACTCGGGGAAGTATGATTTATCGACACCCTATGAAAAAATTTTCCGGGAAGATGGAGAAAACAGTTCAGAATCTGTTTTTGAAGTGCAGGCAACTGCCAGTGCTGCCGTACCTACGAATTACGGTGTGCAATATGCGCAGATCATGGGCGTAAGGGGCGCCGGCGCCTGGGACCTGGGCTGGGGCTGGAACACCCCCAGCACCCAACTGGAAGCAGCATACGAAGCCGGCGACCCGCGCAAAGCCCGGACGATCCTGTATACATCTACAGCTACTACTGCCTTTCAGACCATCTATGCAGAGACCCTGCCGGTGGGTTTGCCCAATCCCCGGTACAACAACAAGGTATATACCAACCCTGCTTTGAGAGCATCGTATGCCAACCGGTATGGTTACTGGATGAACATCCGCATCCTGCGCTATGCCGATGTAGTGCTGATGTACGCCGAAGCTGCCAATGAATCCGGCAATGCCACGGAAGCCCTGGCCAAGCTGGAACTGGTTAGAAAGAGGGCCCGGGGTACCGCTACCGGCATCCTGCCGCAGGTTACCGTTACCGACCCCGCCCTGCTCCGCGAAGCCATCCGCCGCGAAAGAAGGATCGAGCTGGCCATGGAACACGACCGCTTTTTCGACCTGGTACGCTGGGGCATCGCGGGCGCTACCCTGCAGGCTGCCGGGAAAACCAATTTTAACGAGGCCAGGGACGTACTGCTGCCCATCCCTCAAACGCAGATCGATTTGAGCAAAGGAATCTTAACCCAGAATCCCGGTTATTAACAGATAAAAACCCATGTATGAAAATGCAACCATCAAATCTAAAATATAGGATAGCCGGCATGCTGATCCTGGCTATATCATTTGCCGCCTGTACAAAAACAGACAACCCCAATAACCTGCCGGCAGTATCTCCGAATGATTATGTTGGCAAGGTAGACGGATACACAAGCTCCGATGAGGTTTATCCCGGCAACATCATAGCCCAATGGACATTCGACGAAAACAAGAATGAGAAGCTGACCGGTACGGCACCTACCTCCACCCTCAACGATGCATTGGTTGATGGTGGCATACGCGGAAAGGCGTTGAGCCTGAACGCGGGCTACCTGTATTATGCCGTACAGTTCCCGAAGTTCAAAGCAGACTCCTTAAAGAATTTTACTGTCAGCATGTGGACCAAGATCGCCAACAACGGTTCCAAGCGTACCATGTTGTTTGAACTGGCCCGGCCGGGTATCTTTTACGGCAGCCTCAATATAATCGCCAATACCAACCAGGCTACTACCATCACTACGCTGAAGCTGCAACCCTTGTTCACTACAGCCGGCGGCGGCACGCAGGACAACCTGAATGCGACCATCAACCCTACGATTGGTTTAGATAAGTGGACGCACATAGTGGTCACTTATAACAGTACAACAGGCATCTTCAATGAATGGGCTGACGGTGTAAACATCGGCTCCTATTCAAGCAGGGGCACAGCTGCGGGCAACCTGTTTAAATCCTGGGAACCCGGTGAACTCATTATTGGCTCAAACTACAACGGCATCCCGGGAAAAACGGTCAGTACAGATGTCAGCTTTGCACCCATGACGGGACAGATCGATGAAATCAGGGTATATAATATTGCCCTGCCTGATGCCAACATCAGGGCTTTGTACAATCTTGGCAAGGTCAATAAATAGCCATCATAGTTCTTATATCGAGTTGAATTTAAGCTCCTGTAACTTAAATAACATTTTTCAGGCTTATTAAGATGCGCAACTAAAATCTGCCGTCTTGTAGCTTGTTGACCGTCCAAACACGATAGATTTGCGGAACAAAGCCACTTACATATGAACCAACTAACGCCCTTTCATGTAGCCATCCCGGTTTATGACATTGAAGAAGCCAGAACGTTTTACAGGGAAGTATTGCAATGCAGCGAAGGCAGGAGCGACACGCACTGGACCGACTTTAATTTATACGGGCACCAGTTCGTGATCCATTTAAAGCCAAAACCGGCAGAAGCGGCGAATGCGCACCACAATCCGGTAGATGGCCATGATGTACCCGTGCCTCATTACGGCGTGGTATTGCCCTGGGATGAATGGCATCAACTGGAAAGCCGGCTGCGCAGTTTCAACATCAAATTCGTGATTGAACCTTATATCCGTTTTGAAGGAAAACCCGGCGAACAGGCTACCATGTTCTTTTTAGACCCCTCTGGCAATGCCCTGGAGTTCAAAGCTTTTAAAGATATCGGACAATTGTTCGCGGTTTAAGGGAGTTTGCAACAGTCATCCCGCAGCAACAAAACTTATTGACCGCTCGGGTTTAGGAAATTTTTAATGCCACTGCATAAGAAAGTGCCGGCCTGTTTTCCGGCAGCGCAATATGCAGGCCTTCACCATCACGGGTAAAGAGAAGCTTGTTTGTTGCGTTCACCATCGTTACGCCTGAAATATTTTTTTGCAGCACAGGGCTGCCTTCCTTCATGCTTTTGATGGTCAGCTTGCCCTGCTCGGGCCAGCCCAGTGCAATTGCATAAATATGATCCCCTTTTGTTGTAAAACGGATGTCTGCCGACGTGAAAGGCTTGCCTTTTCCTTCATTAAACCCCTGTCTGGATAAGGGTGCCGCATCTTCCATTGCAGGTCCTTCTCCAAATACGTTCCAGGGTCTTGTATCATAGATAGCATCCTTGTTTACAGCCATCCATTGCGCTATTTCCTCCACGATGCCACGTTCCAGCTCATCGATCGCCCCGTTGCCCCTGACGGGTATGTTGAGGAGAAGGTTGCCGTTCTTGCTGACCACATCGCACAGCGTATGGATGACGGTCTGGGCACTCTTGTATCTTTTCTTGTCGTAAATATCCCGGTTGTAGTGCCAGCCACCGATACAGGTATCAGTTTGCCATGGCAGGGGCTCGATCTGGTTGCTTTGGCCCCGTTCAATATCCCAGACCATGCATTTACGCTGTTGCTCGTCGAGTATTTTACCGAAGATAACAGCTTCCAGCTTTCCTTTCTCCCGGATGCTTTTATTGTACAAATGGGCTGCAATCCTGAGACCGGCATCACTAACGGGCCAGAGCGGAAGAGCCGTATCATCAAAATACATCAGGTCAGGGTTGTATGAATTAACCAGGTCGATGGTCCGGTCAAAGAACTTTTCGCAGTAAGCTTTGGAAGGAACACATACGCCACTGCCCCAGTTCCACTGCTGGTGAATCGTTTTAGGATCCTGGCTTCCTTCACTTAATGGGTGCCCCTGTGCATACAGCTCCTGCGGGTCGAGCCCCTCCCACCAGCGGCCTTTTCCATCGGCCCTGGTGAGCTTGCCGTCGTAGGGAACACCGGCATAAGGACCTGTTTTATCGGCTTGTTGTGATGGTTCGTACCAGCTCCAGGCATGCGCCGCGTGTATGCTCACGCCAAATGGGAGTCCGTTCCTGCGGGCAGCTTTCTCCCAGCCGCCAACAATGTCTTTCTTGGGACCCATTTTGGCGGCATTCCAGTTTGGCTGGTAGCGGCTATTGTATAGATCGAGGTTGTCGTGGTGATTGGCCATCGCCATAAAATACCTGGCACCGGCTTTTTTATACAGGGCTACAAGTTCTTCCGGGTTCCATTGATCGGCCTTCCAGGTATTGATCACATCCTTGAATCCGAATTTGGAAGGATGGCCATATTTTTCGAGGTGTATCTTGTACTGGTTGCTGCCTTCCACATACATGTACCGGGCATACCAGTCGCCCGCCTCGGGCTGGCATTGCGGACCCCAGTGAGCCCAGATACCGAATTTGGCGTTGCGGAACCAGTCTGGCACCTGGTAAGCGGAAAGCGAACCCCAGGAAGGCTGGAAAGGATCTTTGGCCAGTAAGGGACTGTTTGCTCCGGGGATGAAAGCAGCGGCATTCATTTGCTTTGTCAGTGCCAATGCAGGAACAGAAATGGCCAGCTGCTTGAGCAGTTCTCTTCTTTTCATATTTTATCAGGTCTGCGTTTTACAACCTGCATCTTGCAAAAAACCCGCAGGATGGCTTCAGACCCAGGCCACGCAACCGTGTACAACAAAACTAACAAGAGAATAGCTCCCGTCTATTATCTGAACCAGACATTTTATCAGGATTTTTTCCAGGCATGAGAACGTTCTAAAAATAGAAGCAACCACGATAAATCTGATTTGATGAGGGTGAAATATCTATATTTGGCATTCAAATATGATCTTCAACGGATATTTGTTCTCAATACATTGAAAAACTACAAACTCACCCTTTTATACGGGCTTTTTTACCTTGTCGCTTTACAAATCCTTAACCTGAGCGTTGATATAGATTATGTGATCAGCAGGAGTGTATGTTCAACCGCCTTGGTTGAGTATGATGACATCGATTCTTTTTCCGAGTATATTCTTGAAAAGATTGCAGGCGATAGCAACTATACTTCTGAAGACGACATTGACGACGATGAAAGTTCCCGGAACAAGAGCATAGAAAAAAATAACATCAACCCCTTGTATGCTGAGCAGTTTACGCGGCCTCAGCTATCATACGATGCAATCCACGGTTCTCCCTGGGCTACAGGGTTGGACCAGGCGAACAAAATCTGTAAAGGATACTTCACCATGATTTTTTCTCCTCCGAAAGTGTAACAGGTTCATCTTCTTATCAACCCAATCTCTCTGCCTGCGCATGCAGCTCATCCACTGCTACACGATTGCATTCAGCGCAGGCTGGTTTTATTGGTCCCATCCTGACCAGGCTATTTAAATCAAGCAGCACAGTTCTTACGAATCAACCTAAAGAAAACAATCATGGAAATTATCCTCATTCTTCTTCTCATTGTGATTAACGGCTTTTTTGCCATGTCCGAGATTTCTGTCGTCTCATCCCGCAGAGCCCGGCTGGAATCGGCTGCCCAAAAAGGCAGTGCAGGTGCAAAAAAAGCGATCGAATTGCTGGAAAATCCAAGCCGGTTCTTATCTACTGTTCAAGTAGGCATTACGCTTATCGGCATCCTTACGGGTATGTTTGGCGGAGACACCATAGCGGCGGAGCTGGAAAACAGTGTCAGGAAAACACCTGTTTTAGCCGCTTACAGCAAAGGCATTTCTGTAACCGTGGTAGTTATCCTGATCACCTATTTCTCGATCGTGATAGGAGAACTGGTTCCTAAACGGATCGGCCTTACCATGCCGGAAGCAATTGCAAAATCCGTCTCGCGCCCTATGAGCCTTTTGTCCAAAATCGCGGCTCCCTTTATCTGGCTCCTTTCAAGATCCACCGAATTGATCATCCGGATTTTCAACATCAAAAAAAAGGAAGACAATTATGTTACAGAAGAGGAAATCAAAGCCATTGTGCAGGAAGGTGCGGAAGCCGGCTCTATAGAAGAAATCGAACAGGATTTGGTAACCAATATTTTGCATTTGAGTGACAGAACCGTGAACTCACTTATGACACATCGCCACCAACTGGTTTGGATCGACAGCCAGAAGCCGTTTGAAAGCCAAATTGAAAAATTGTTAGCGGAGGAATTATCGGTTTTTCCTGTTTGCAATGGAACCCTGGATCGGATGACCGGTGTATTTCATCTAAGAGATTACGCAAAAGCCCTGTTACTGAAAGAAGATTTCAAGTTGGAAGCATGGATAAAAAAGCCGCTTTTTCTGCCCGAAAACATGAAGGCATACAAGGCACTGGGTATTTTTCAGGAATCAAAAATTCATTTCGGTGTGATTGTAGATGAATACGGCTCAGTTCAGGGGGTAATAACACTCAATGACCTGCTGGATGAGATGGTAGGCGACATTATACATGAAGAAGAAGACGAAAAAGACATTGCGATACGGGAAGACGGAAGCTATCTGGTAAACGGCTCAACAAACATCAATGATTTGATGAAAGAACTGGACCTGGTGGATGACGAAACTGAATTTAACACAGTAGCAGGGCTTGTGCTGCACCATGCCGGCCATATACCCCAAAGCGGCTTTTTATTTAAATGGAACAAATACACCGTAGAGGTCCTGGATATGGACGGCCACAAAATTGACAAGGTGCTCATCACCCGGGAGGACAAACAAGTATAAAATGTAAAAGGGAGCATTAACTGTAGCGTATAAGTGCTGGGTTTCACAAACCGGGCAATGATGCTCAATAAACCACATCCTGATTAACCTCTTCCTTGAAACGGTCCATCAGCACGTTGAGCTTCGGACTGATGTACCTTCTGCAAAAGGGCTTATCCGGGTTCTTATAATAATAGTTCAGGTCTTCTTCCCTGTTGAGTTTGAATTCTCTCAAAGGGAGTACCCTGGTAATGACCGGCTCACTAAATTCTGATTGCAGGCTTAACACGATTTCCCGGGCTTCTATTGCCTGCGCCTCGTTAACTGTATACACTGCCGAACGGTATTTGGTCCGCATGGAATGACTGGAAGTGCAGCTGTGCGTATGTAAATGGATAGCAATGAGCGTTGCTGCTGAAATTACTTCCGGATCGAAACAGACCAGAACGGCTTCGGAAAATTCAGCAGCAGGGCCGGCTGAAGCTATCCAGCCTTGCTGAACGCTTGACACGCCCTTTAGCGATTGAAAGATCGCCTCTGTACACCAATGGCAGTTTCCGCCAAACCCGATTTGATTCATATCCATACAACGTTCAACGGTCTTTATGGTTTAACTGAAACGCAATTATGGTCGGCACAACCAGCTTACTCCTCCAGATAAACTGGACAGCAGTGAGATTGGACCGGTTTGCACAGGCACTAAGGCTGCGCCCAATAGTCCAGCACGGTTACTTTTTCCAGGATGTTTGGCAGGAGTTGCGTAAAGGCTTTGTGTGCCGGATGTACCAGGTAATCATCTCGGTCTTTTTCACTGGAAAAGGTTACAAAGAAGCAGTGAGTCAGGCCCTGGTTCAGGTTTTCAGGGCTGTTATTGACACCCCATTCAAAGTGCTTGATTGTTTTTATCTGGCCGGGCAGTTCCTTGAAAGCCGCCACAACGCGCTTGATTTCAGCCGTATCAGCGCCGGCTTTCCAGCCAAATAACACTACATGCCTCAACTCTTTTTTTACAGGTTGTGCCATAACGTTTAAGGAGATTAAAATAGCTGCTAATATACATCCCAATATCCTTTTCATAGTACTATTTTGATGGGAGCAATTTAATATTTATCTTCTGTTTTCCTAGAATGCGGAACTGCAGTTGTGCATCCCGCGCTGAAAGATCGCACCCGTAACCGCGAGAAAACGGTTTACCCTGGCCATGACCGGCAGTTTTTAAAATACTGGATGGTATGTTACCCCAATTATTAAACCTTAAGAACGCAGTTTTATTATAGCAGCCCCCTCCTACAAGGCAGGAATTTTAATCCCGTATTTCAGGTATCCTCTGCTTTATGGCGCTGCAGATTCCTGAATAATACCAAATTGAATTTAGCAGTATATCTCCCGGCAGGGAGATCATTCCCGGATAACTACTGCCGGAATAGCGACCCCGGCCACCTTGCCGGTTAAATCCCTTTTGTTTGATTTCAGGGATGCAATAAAAGAGGTAACATCCGGTCCGTAACCCCTCGTGCTGACGCCAAACAACAGTACGCCCGCATGTCCGCTCTTGTCTGCAAATGCCTTGTACCGGTACACATTCCGCTCAACAATGCTGACGCTTCCATCAGGCGCATTGGCTGTCAGCAGAAAGTCGATCATGTATTCACCCGCCGCGGAGTTGTCCATTACTTCATAATTTACGACCTGGTTTCCTTCTTTCATTTTCTTCAGCTCGGCAAGTTTAACCGCTACCACATTTTTGACCGACTTTTCGCCGGTGATTACATCCACCAGGATCATTGAATGAAACCGGTTGGCATCATCGCCCTTGACTAAATATTCCTGCTTGTAAAAATTGGCTGCCGGATGCGAAGTCCAGCTCAGGCTGTATACTTTGTTATCAAATTTGACGGGTCCCGGTATACCCAGGTACTCGGTGGCAGCTTTGTTTGTCTGCGCAAAGGAAGCTGCTGAAAGCATAAGTGCTACCAGGGAACTGAAGATGTTCTTATATTTTACCATGTTTTGTTTTTAACGCAATTATGAAATACTCCGTTGCTGTGCAAAGGGCCAGGGGTCAATTCCTTTCTGCAAAATCCGTTTCCTCTTCCTGCTTTGTGAACAGGATGTCGTCTACCATCATAAAATAATTAGGTATACAGCGAATGGCATTGCTATCAACTATAGTAAAATCAATCCCCTTGAAGCTTACTTGTGCGAGTGATGGATTGAGGGTAAGCACGAACTTCTTATTTGGATTTTGCTCGTCCTTCACGAGCGTGACAATATCCGGGAACAGCAGGTGCTGTACATAAATCTTGTCAACATGTTCAAAGGCAACTTTTATCTCACCCTTTTCATTTGTAACCTCATCATATCTTTCCTTGCCGATAAAAAATGAACAGCGGATATGGCGCAGCAAATATTTATTGGCATCTTCTATCCTTACTGTATAGCCCTCGTCTCCTTTCGACTGGCTTTTAACCGTAAAATCATGCCCTGCTTCCTTGCTGCTTTGAAGGGTCAGGATATCTCCCTTTATTGAGAAAGTTCCACTGGCCAGGCGGTCTACTGCGCCGTAACTATAAAAGAATTCAAAGGTTGTATCTGCTGAAAAAACAAAGCCGGCTACCATCTCCTGCCTGCTGAAAGTATATGATCCCTGTATCTTTGGTTGCGTCATACCTTGTGTACTTAAAATTGTTGCAATAAATAAAGAGACGACTGCTTTCATCCGTATTGATGTGAATGATTTATTATAGAACCCTGAAATTACCGGGAGCAGCTGTTAAAGAAAAAAACGTTTAGCAAACGGACGGTCCTGGCTTTTGTACGGCAGATTTTCTTTCTGCTCTTTGTAAAGTATCCTCCCAAACCGGTGATTCCTCATAATACAACAGGACATACATTAACAGCAATGCTGCGATGGCTGCAACTTAGCTGCACTTTCCATGAACCAGGCTGCTTTAATATCAAATCACACAACTTGCAACTTGTGTTAATTGGTGTAAATTGAAGGCCTGAATTTAAAATTTCCAAAGCTAGCTGAATATGAAAAAGATCAACTCTCCTCTCCACACCCAGGAGCCAGTAGACACTGCCCTCGGCACGCCTCTTTTCGGAAAACGGACAAGTATTACGTCCCCTTATTACCTGCGCCTCTCGTTTGTTGCGCTGCTGCTTGCCCTGTTGTCCTTTACTGCGCCATCGGTGGTCTGTGCGGCGTCTCCTATCAACGTTCCGCTTGACCCTAATGACCCGGTAGCGTTTTATGGTACCTACATCGTTTACCATGGACAAAGGATCGACCTGGGGCCCAATGCCCTCTATGTTGATGGCAGCCTTTCTACAGATACGGCAGCCAATTATGCCTATGTGTTTAATGAAGTAGACGACGACAAGGCCAACGTAAAAGCCCTTCGCCCCTACATAAACGAAGCCGCCAACAAAGTGACAGGCACCGAGGCGACCCCCATCAAGGTTTATTTCGCTCCCTGGGTTTATTGGACAGACGACCCGGATGACCCAACCGTTTCGAGCTCTTCTGGTGAAAAAAACCGGCACGGGCTTAATGGCGTGGAGTTAGATGTTACGTATATCGAATTTATCGGACTGACCAAGAATTACGTCAACGTGGTTATTTGTGGCAATCGCGGACAATCCAACGGTTCGGATGGCAACTGGAATGTTTTGAACCTGAAAGCAAATGGTTTTGCTACCAGTAACATCACTTACGGCAATTACTGCACCGTGGACCTTGTTTTCCCCCTCAAACCCGCATTCAACCGGCAGCGGCGAACAAACAACGGCGTGCAGGCGCAACTGTTCGGCTTTTCATCTATAAGCGGTAAAGTGTGGGCAGACAACTGTGCATTTGTTTCACGCCTCAATTTAACGCCGCCCGCCGGCAGTCGCACGCTTTATACCAACTGCCATTTTGAGTCAACCGACGACTCGCTGGTGAAAGGGGTTTACCTGAACAGCAATTTCGATTTTTACGGTTCGTTTCCTTTTGGCTCTATCAGCGGCTCGGTGCTGCTCAACAACATATTCCGCTCGCACAGCACCAACGAAGCCAGCGCGCAGTATATGACCAAAAGCCAAACATCCGGAGTTATGATTGATGGCGCATTTACTTGCTTTACTGACAGCGGCAGCCTTGTTAACAAGCCGGTTGAATGGACGAAAGTGCCCCCTAAATACCTGCGCGCTTATCAGGCTAACATTACGCTCAATGGCACCCCTGTTGATATGAGCGGCGATGTGCCTGGCCTTGCCGTGACCATAACGAACAAAGATGCACTCAAAGCCTATAAAATTACCACTGGCGGAGTAACCGTTTACAACACCTACAATCTGTTGCGGGGAAATGACAACTGGGATCCCCTCGGTGTAAAAGGAAGTATAGAGCAGGCCGGAGCAGATAATATCCCCACTGCACTTACAGTAAGCCCTAGTACCCGGTCGATCCAGACAGATACAGGCAGCGTTTCACTCACCTGCACGGTTGCAGGCTCAACCACGAGTTCACAGGCCAATGCCGGAGCTATTGTATGGGCCATTGCGCCCGATTATACAAAGTACGCCGCCAATATAACACTCACGCCTTCCGGCGACGGAAAAACCTGCACCGTTAAAGGTGTAAACAAAACATACGCGCCATTCAATGTTGTAATTACCGCCACAAGTGCCATCGGGCTTCAGGGTGCCGCGCTTGTTACAATAACCCCTGCGCAGATGAGTGCTCCTGATTTTAGCGGCTCACCCTCCATACTTGCCCCCGTAAATGGAAAGATCGGTTTGGACTACAAGCTGAACCTGCCGGATTCTGCACTGACCGACCAGTCCTTGATAACCTGGTATAGGTTGGACAACAACAACTGGAACACCTCTGCAGCGGTTGCTGTTTCGCGCCTGAATGTGCCGGAGCGGTCTTATACACTGCAGCCCGGCGACAGCGGCAAATACATCGGCGTCGAAATCAAACCCAAACACGATGTATCGTCCGCCGGTGCAGCTACGCGCCTTATTTACGACACGCGGATCGCAAACGGCAACATCACGCTGCCGTTCAAGGTTCACACCGATTTCCGCAACTTCCCTCTTGACTATGCAACATCAATAAAACCAGGCTATTGGACGGTTCAAAATGTAAGCCCAACCGCCACGCAGCTCACCAACTGGAGAAAGAGCGGCTACAACGAGGGCAATGAGGCATTCATAACTCCATTTGCACCTTCAGCAACCGAAAGTGGCTGGGCATTCACGGATGCCGGGCTGGACGGCGCAGCGTCAACCGAAGAAGTATACAAATACGGCCTATTCTTTACAAGAAAAGGCGCTGAGCTGTTTTACACGCCCAGTGAGAAGTCTGATTATATGCAGGTTAAAATAAACCTGAACCCCGAAAAAACGGCAGGACAGGGTTTTGGTTCTGCCGGACAATATCTTGACATCCTCATTAAATACGACCTGCAGCTGCAGAGGGGTTATGCCCTGCGTATGATGCGCATTTCCCAGGGTGGCAAATCTGTGATGTTCTATCTTGTAGAATATAAAGCAGATGGTACTGTTGTACCGGTGTGCGATCCTGTTTGGTCTTCCGCTATGATCAGCGACTGTCTTATCACACTCACTGCAGACAATTCGACCGGCAAACTTACAGCACACGTGGAATCAACTACCCCGCAGGCTTCTTCTGCTATTACGGAGTGGGCAGGGCACCCTTCCCAGGAAGTTGTTGATATGCAGGCAAACGTCACTCCCAACTTGTATGGCGGCTTCGGCATATTTGATATCGGGTCTGAATCGTCCAAAAACCAGCACCTCTTCCGAAGTCTCGATGTTGTTTGGACAAGGGAAAGTCTTTTGCCTGTTCAAACCATCAGTTTCAACGCTGCTCCGCAAAATAACGGAACTGTGTTGTTGAACTGGAAAGTAGCCGCGGAGCATCAAAATGACTATTATTTACTGGAAAGAAGCAATGATGGCGCATCGTTCAGGAGTTTAGGCGTTGTAAAAGCCCAGTCTGGTGGCAATAGCACCCAAAGCTTAAACTATCGTTTCACCGATCAAACGCCGGTCAAAGGAAAAAACTATTACCGTTTAACACAGGTTGATAAAGATGGAAAAGCCACCCAGTTGGGAATCCAGGTTGTAACCCTCGATTCCAGGTCTAAAGGTTGGGCTATTTATCCAAATCCCGTGAAGGCAGACTTTACGATCAGCCTTTTTGAAACTGAAAAAAGCAATAGGAAAGTGCTCATAGCAGATATGAGCGGAAAAGTGATTTTCAGCAAGATAATGCAGGCTACTGACGGCAAAATAGAAGTTCGCTTAGGCACTGCTCCTCCACCGGGAATTTACACCATTCAAGTAGAAGGGATGGGAAGCAAAAAGTTGATTTTTTAAATAAAACCAACCCTATAAATTGATAAAGCCGGTTCAGTACGAACCGGCTTTATCAATTTATAGCTGCAACAAAGCAAACTGTCTTACATCGATTTGAATTTAAGGGTATGGAATTATACCGATTTGAATTTGTTGATGTGCAGTGTTGAGAAGGGGTAAATGAAATGCATACGTAAAACAGATGAAGGCAGGGGTGGGTCTACGATGCATGCCATACCAGCTCATTCAATTGGGTGTTATGCTATTTTGAACTTATTGGTTTACCGGATAGTTTTTGTCTAACCAATCTGTTTTAACGTTCTTAGCTATGTTGAGCAGCTTTGCATTTTTAAGACCCAATTCCTGCAGCACTTTGAAAGCGGGTCGTATGTTGGGGCATTTGTCAAACGGGCAACAACCGCAATAGATAACCACTTCCTTGTCTTTTGAAGTGTTTTTTAGATAATCCTTCAGCTTTTCCATGTTTTCCAGTTCGTGTGCCGGTCCTATATCAACCGAACCTTTTATAACGGCACCAGGTCCAACCGACAGGATCAACAGGTTGTCTGTTTGGTTTTGGTCAATTCTGAAAGCAAGTGTTGCCGGTTCCAACAGCTGGCTGCTGTTCCAGGGCTCTTTGGCATCCTGTGCCAATATTCCCCCGTTGAATATCAGCATAACAAACAGGAAGAAAATGACGGGTCGCATATTGTTTATGATTTTACATTGTTGTTTCAGCTTTTGTGCGGCAGCGCTGATGGTTGCTAACAAACGAGGAGTTGCTTTGGTTTATATAATTTGTTTTCTCAATTAAAAGACTGTCTGAATTCCAGAGGCGACTGACTGGTTTTTGTTTTAAACAACTTACTGAAAGACTGGGGATGTTCAAAGCCCAGCTCGTAGGCAACTTCACTTACGGAGAGGCTGGTGGTAGATAGCTTTTCTTTTGCTTTTTCTATTAATTTCTGGTGTATGTGCTGCTGTGCATTCAGGCCGGTGAGCGAACGAAGCATATCGCTTAAATAGCTGGCGGAGATGTTCAGTTGACCCGATAGATAATGTACCGTTGGTATCCCCTGGCTCACCGAACGTTCGCTGTTGTAATAATTTTCCAGTACTTCTTCCAGCTTCTGCAACAGGTCGTTGCTGAGTGTTTTGCGGGTAATGAACTGGCGCTTGTAAAACCTGTTGGCGTAATTCAGCAACAACTCGATCTGGGAGATAATTACATCATGGCTAAAATCATCGATCCTGCTGTTCAATTCTTCATCAATGATATTGAAGATGGAAATAATGGTTGTCTTTTCCTTGTCAGATAAATGCAAAGCCTCATTGGCCGAGTAGGAAAAGAAGCCATATTGTCTTATTTTCCTTGCTAAAGGATAGGTCAACAAAAAGTCAGGGTGTATCAGCAGCGTATATTGCGAGCATACGCCACCATGCTCTTCGTTGCTGCCGATCACCTGGTTGGGAGCGGCAAACAGCAAGCCTCCTTCGTCAAAATCATAATAGTGCTGGCCATATTTTACCCTGCCGCTAAGCCTTGGCTTATATGATATCTTGTAAAAACTAAGTACATGCGATTGGGGAAAGTTGTTTTCAATAACCTGGTTACTTTCAGCACCCAGCATGCATATCAGCGGGTGTTGTGGCTCGGGCAGACCAAAGGCTTTGGCCGCTTCCGAGAGTGAAGTAAAACTATGTGGTTTGTTTTCTTCCTTTTTCATGTTGAGATGTAATACAATCATAACCGGCCCTGTGTTTGATGACCGGTTATGATTGATTTTTAAAAGATGTTACCTGGCACTGCCCTGCGCTGCACTGGAAACCGATTGCCATTCTTCCCATGTGGCTAACCTTTCTTCATAAGCCTTTTGCACCCACGGCAAATTATGGCTGCCGAGAAAGAAACGCAGCGGTGGATTTTCGGCATCAACCACTTTGAAGAGCGCTTCAGGAGTTGCCTCCGGATCACCTCTTTCCATCTCTTTCAGGCTGTTAAAAAACTGCTGTTTGTAATCAGCATATATGTCAAGACCGGCTGCAAACTTCAAAGACGCCTGGCTGCCAAACTCTGTGGCATAAGCACCGGGCTCAATAATGGTTACTTTAATGCCAAAAGCTTTCACCTCCAAAGCAAGGCTTTCATGAATAGCTTCAAATGCCCATTTGGAGGAACAATAATAACCGATCACCGGCAGCGTAACATGGCCAAGGTTGCTGGAGGTACCCACTATATGCCCGCCGCCTTGCTGACGCAGCAATGGCAATGCTGCCTGTATAACCGCCAATGCGCCGAAAATATTTGTATCATACATCGCCTTCACGTCTTCAGCGCTTGCTTCTTCGATTGTGCCAACCAGTGAATAACCGGCATTGTTAAGCACTATATCGAGCCTGCCGAAATAGGTATGGGCTTGTGCAACGGCTTTCTTTACCTGTTCATTGTTTGTTACATCCAGCTCAAGCGTTAGCACATTGGCTCCGTATTTTTCTTTTAGATCCGCAATGCTTGACAAGTTTCTTGCAGTAACCGCAACCTTATCGCCCCGTTTGAGCGCAGCATCTGCCCAAACTCTTCCAAACCCACGGGAAGCTCCCGTCATAAACCAAACCTTTCCGCCTGGCCTTCTATTTTGTTGTTCCATACTTTTTCATTTTAATTTTTGTTACACAAAGTTCAACGGCTGCCACTTGCCAGTTGTAGCCTAATTGAGGGTGTTTGTAGTCAAAATGAGAAAGCAGGCTGATTCCAATGCCGGCAGGAGCTTGTCGCATCGTGACCGCTAACGGTTTTTACTTGTATCAACGCCTGAATAACTGAACGGATTTTCTGGAACGGTTGAGCATTTCGGGCCCGCTGGTCTTTAAAGATACCCGGCCTTCCGCTATTTTAACCAGCTCCATCGCTTGGCCCAATCCTGTAAAACCTGGTTGCGCCATTTCTTGACGGTGATTCCTCCCTGTATTTTGCCATCGTACAGCTGAGGGTCGCCCCTGTCGGTGTACCAGTGGGGGCCCAACGGGTAATCTGTTTTTCTGGCTTTACCCGGCCAGAGATTATCTACGACCAACTGGCCTGATTGTTCCGGAAACCCCGGAATCGATGATGTAATGCTATACGAAAGGGTTTCTGATTGCTTGGGTGCATAGCGCACGACATAGTTTCCTTCCCCCTTGTAGTACCCGTCCCATTTCTGTTCGCCGATACCTGCCTTTACGCTGAGCGTAAAACAAGCAGAATCAGCAGGGATATTCAGTCGAGGACCTTTGAAATAATATTCCACAATGGAGCATACGGTTACTGTATCGGTTAGCGTGGTATTGCGGTTAAAAACAAGGCGCGAACTGTGGTTGAATTTTTCAAAGCTGCCGCCCCAGCTTTCCTTGAAGGGGTTGTTGGGGTCGCCGTCCATCATGTACAACAAGGAAGGCGTATCGCCCATTTTTACATTTCCGCCGTAATAATTTTTAAAATCCCTGCCCATGTAGCCGGCGTTGTTGATATACTTGTCGTAGTAGCTGGTCGTTTTCACACTGTCGGGCATGCCGTTGTTCGAGAAAAAGCCGTAGTAAGATGAATTGACCTCTATAAACCACAGGTCCGGAAAGTGCTCCAGGATATAGGCATAGCTGTTGGCACTCCATTTTTTGTTGGGTCCGCCGATCCAGTAAACTTTGATGTTGTTGCGGATAGCAGGCGCATCATGCAAGGCCTGGGCGAGGTCATCCAAAGCGCCCCATACCAGGACCCAAAGCGGCTGGCTGCTTTTCTTCCTTGCACATTGTACGATCCACTCAGACCCCTCGGTAGCCGTTGAATATCCTGCAAAGGGGGCCGCTCCCTGCCTGCCTTGTTTGCAAAGGGCGCGCAAAGCATCCGCCGATGGAAAGCCTTTCTCATGCCCTTGAAGCCTGGGCAGGTCTTTTTCGTACAGCGCTATCATGCGCAAAATTTCTTCCTTGCTCCCTTTGCCATAAGAAGGAGAAGAGACAAGGCCCTCCGTGTTGAACAGGTTGCTGTACATCAGAAAATGGATCATCGACTGGTTGTCATCCGGATCTGTACCACCAATATCTGTGCTGATCAAAATACGCGGCTTCACAGGAACCGGTTTTTGTGCAGTCATTGCAAGGGAACAACATAGCATACAAAAGAGAAAAATTGCTTTTTTCACGGTGCTGGGTTTTCACATCAATCATTTTGTTACATCAAGCCTTTTCAACGGCTATCACACAATAAGATATCCTGCCTTCATCTCTTCCGCCTGGACTGGGTACAGCGCATCCTTTCCTGTACGATAAAAATAGACCTTTCTTTCTTGTTAGCTGAACAAATCAACTATTCCTGTCTGCGATCCTGCTGTTCGTGCGCATGCTTAAACACCTTATCCAGGAAACCAACCATATACTGAATGGTGGGTGTAAACCATGGCTCGAACAACCAAAAAGAATGCGGCGAATCAGGCAGATTTTTTAATTGTTGTCGAAGTGAATCGTAGATGGCAGTTCTTTGTTTGATGTGGGCAAGACCTTGTATTATCTTTGCCTTTTTTGGTTGAAGTTCATCAGCGCCAGCCACGTTTTCTGCCGTGGATTATATACACATAGCTTATTTTCCGGCACGCAACAAATCAACGAACCAGAACCCGTTCTGGGTACTACCTCCTTCCAGAAGCTCGAAGGTCTTCTCTCCACGGGTAAATAAGACCGGCTTTGAAAACAGCGGCCCACTGTAGCAAAACGTATGAAATTCTCCGTTTTCACCACAGGCGTCTACGCCTGCCGGAAGCTGCTGAATAAAGCCGGCATCCAAATCTTTGCCTGCATCTTCTTCCGTGAAGAAAGCCGCACTAACACAACAGATAACCGTTCTGAAGCCATACCGGAAGAACTCCCTCATTAGGGAATGGGTATCCTGCTGCCAGAGCGGAAAGATTGCCTCCAGCCCGACCCTTTGCAGCATCTGCTCACGATAAGCGCGCAGGTCTGTCAAAAAGATGTCTCCAAATACCACGTGGGTTACACCGCTGGATTTTTGGAGCAGGAACATGGCTTCCATGGCCTGTTCATAAGCATGATTGCTCTTGTTGTTCACCCATGCTTTCTCCAGCGGGATGCCGATGGCAGCTGCTTGTTCATCCAGCAGCTGCTCCTGCACCCGATGCATGTTAACACGGCGGTGATCCTGTTCAAGGGTGGTGAGCAGGGAAACGACCTGGAAACGGTTTTCCTGAAGGATCCTGTACAGGGCCAATGCGCTGTCTTTTCCGCCGCTCCAGCAAAACACGGCTTTAGGTCTGGGCATGCGCAAGCTCCTTTTTCAGTTTACATGGACAATGCCTGTGATCAAGCGGCTGACAGGCATATCCGGTCATTAAAAAACAAAGGGATGAAAAGACCTGGTAACAGGACTTCTTAAAGCCGGATGGCCCTTCCGGGATCGGTCCTTCGTATGCAGGGAACCCGCAATAATGGCTGGCTGCTTTGATGGTCTGCTTGATCTGCTTATAATATTTATTCATGTTGATCTTGTTGTCCTCGCCGGGCATGCCATTGTTGAATGATAGCGGCTATTTGCCGGAGGCCTTCGGTGAGGGCGGCGGGTCCGGGTTGTAAAATGACGGATGATTTTATTTCAAAGATAAAATCGCTTTTCACGGCAGCTATCTGGCTCCATCCCTCTCTGCTGATCAGCTTTTCTTTTTTGAACATTTTACCGCACCAGGATGCTATGATGATGTCAGGATTGCGGCGCACAACATCACTTCTGTCAGCAATGATCCTGTCCTTTGCCAGGGATGCGTTCCGGTGTTCTTTATATATATCCACACCGCCTGCCAGCTCCACCAACTCGCTTACCCACGCGATCCCGGAAATGAGCGGGTCGAACCATTCTTCAAAATAAACTGTTGGCTTGTATGGCAAGCTGCTTACAGCTTGCTGTATGGTTGCAATCCCTGTTTGGTATTGATCAACCAGGACACGGGCTTCCTGGTGTTTTCCGACCAGACTGCCCAGCTGCACGATCATTTTCAGGATGCCCTCTACCGTGCGGTGGTTGTTGATCCATACTGTAACCCCCTGTGCAATCAGTTCTTTTGCAATATGGGCCTGTATATCAGAAAAGCCGATCACCAGGTCGGGTTGCAACACTAAAATTTTCTCTATGCTGGCGTCGGTAAACACCGATACGATGGGTTTTTCCTTGCGGGCCCGGGGCGGACGAACCACGAAACCGGAGATGCCTACGATCCGGTCCTGCTCACCCAGCAAGTAAAGCGTTTCTACGGTCTCCTCCGTAAGGCAAACGATCCGCTTTGGTGCAAAGTCTTCAGCTATCATTGGCAGATTCTTTCTAAGATCACGGGTTTCGGACAAGCAATATAGTGCAAGTGCATTTAGCCGCATACGACCCACAACGACTATTTTTCATGGGGGAGGTTAAAGATAGCCACTCTCTCAAAATTTACCCCTTTGCTTCCGCATCATATTCGCTAAAGCCAATTACATGTTTTACCGCTGGGATTGTCTTGCTCTCATCCGGATTTTGCGCTAATACCAAATTGAATTTAGGGTTATGGCAGTATCTGTTTTCGTCCAGCTTCCATTTTATTACCATGTGAAACCTGGGACTCAAAAAGACATCAAACAAAAATCCCATGCAAGCCATAAAAGAAAACACTTATGACCCGATCGGTGCTTCTGCCAAAGTAAATCTCCCGTATTTTCTTGGCCAGCTCAATGACAGCTATTGCTTGTACAGCAAATTCCACAACTCATGTGTGTGCTTTACACTTTTTGCAGTAAAATTCCGTGGAGATGTTTCTGCAGCCTTCAGTAAATTTCCGGCATGAGGCTTGATGATTCTACTATGTACCCTTTTTGATCCTAATCCTATGAAACGACGCATTTCTCTTTCACTGCGGACCACCATCGCTCGTGTCCGGTATGTTTCTATCCCGCCTTAGTTTTCATGTTATCTATTTCTTTTGGGAATTGAGCCTGTTTCGCACGTATTTACTTTAACGATGTACCAGCACGAAAAGAATCAAAGCCTGCTTACAGCAGGCTGGGTGGGGAAAGTGCCTATATCAATCTGTCGCCCGATCCTTTCGGGCAACATGGTTTACGCTGTTCTCAAGCTCTTCACCGGATTGCTCATGGCTGCTTTGATGGTGTTTAAACTCACAACAATCAATGCCAGGGCAAACATGGCAATACCTACCATAACAAACAACCAGCTATTGATGCTGATGCGATATTTATAATTTTGAAGCCAGCCATTCATCAGCCAGAAAGTAAGCGGCACAGCGATTACAAAGGCAATTACAACCAGTTTCAGGAACTCTTTGGATATCAGCATGAGCAACTGCTGCACACTGGCCCCTAACACCTTGCGCACACCAATTTCACGGAAGCGCTTCTCAATCGTAAATGATGCCAATCCTGCCAAACCAAGGCAACAGATAAATATTGCCAGTGCAGAAAAAATATTGGTCAGCTTGCTGATCAGTTCTTCTGTTATAAATTTCTTTTGAAACTCCTGGTCTACAAACTGGTATTCAAATGGGACTGAAGGATTATACTTTTTAAACACCCCCTCTAAAAAAGTGATTGCTTTTTGTACAGATACGCCGCTTTTGATCCGCATATTATTCATGGAAGAGTTATTTCCCTCGTACACCATCAGCATGGGGTAGGCCGGTTCAAATGGTGACGTCATAATTACGTTGTCTGTAACGCCAATTACCGTATACGTTCTTCCATAGCGCATCTGCAAGCCAACCGGATTTTTCAATTTCATAGCATCAACCGCAGCTTTGTTCAGCAGCATCGAACTTGAATCTGCGGGCGTGCCCGCAAAGTCATGCCCCTGTAGCATCTTTACATGCATGGTCTTTGCAAAATCGACATCTACAGATAAACCACCCATGATGATTTGTGAATTTGCAGGCTTACCATCATAATCCGGCGCACCTGTATTCCACCAAACTTCTGTAATGGGTGATGATGTTCTGGTGACATCTGTAATAATGCCGGATCCGAGCAATTCATTCTTCAGCGCAGCGAAATTCTTATCTGTGTCCGGTGTGGAAGGAATCATAACAAGGCCACGGGGATTATAGCCCATGTCCCTGTCCTGTACATGCTTTATCTGCTGGTAAACGATGATGGTGGCAGATACAAGCAGAATAGAAGTAACAAACTGGGCAGTAACGAGTATATGCCTTGGCAAAACTGTTTTTTTGCTGGCAACAATGGTTCCTTTTAGAATTTTTACGGGATTCAATGAAGAAAGATACAAAGCAGGATAACTACCCGCAACAAAGGCTGTAAATAAAACAATGCTCATGGAAATTATCCAGAATAATGGCTGCGCTATGTGCAGCGAAAGTTGCTTATCAGTCATTGAATTGAACGATGGCAGCAACAAAGCGACGGCCAGAACGGCCAGAACAAAAGCAATCATTGTCAAGATAAATGACTCACAAAAGAACTGTGTCAGCAACTGCTTTCTATCGGAGCCAAGGGTTTTTCGGATCCCCACTTCTTTGGCTCGTTTCTCACTTCTTGCTGTAGATAGATTCATGAAGTTAATACAGGCTATCAGCAAAACGATCACGGCAATAATTGAAAACAACCGCACATATTCTATCATACCTCCGGAATTTTTTCCGTTCTCAAAATCGTTGTACAAATGCCAGCGGCTCATCGGGAAAACGAAATAGCTGCTGATCTCATCATTCCCATGCGACCTTTTTACGCCGGTGACGGTCTTATTCAATGCAGCTGTATCAGCATAGGGTGCCGTTTGTAGAAACACATTCCACGACGAATTGATCCATTCATTCATGGAATTTTTCGTACCGGGATCGTTGTAGTTAAAAGGCGTTATCCAGTCAAACTGGAAAGTAGAATTACCTGGTGCATGCTTTACAACGGCAGTAACTTTCGCACTTCTGGTATTATCAATTGTAAGCACTTTGTCGATGGGATCTGAATTGCCAAAGAAAGCTTTGGCAGCATCTTCTGTAAGTACAATGGAGTTCGGATCTTTCAGGGCTGTGGATGCATTGCCTTTTACAAACTGCCATGAGAAAACATGAAAAAAGCGATCGCTTACTATATAGCCGTATTTCTTTATTTTATTGTTGTTATAGCTTAGTAAGTTTTGTTGCCGGTAGGTAGTTACAACAGCATCCTTTATCTGGGGTGAACTGTTTTGGAGTGCACTGGCGAATGGCATGGCCATGCTCCTGTCTGTAAATACCTGGTTATTAAAATCACGGTTGGCAATAACCTGGTAAATATTACCATAGTTCTTATGAAATTGGTCATATGTAAGCTCATCATGCACCCACAATAAAATAATCATCGTACATGCGATGCCGGTGGTTAAGCCAAGAATATTCGTGATTGAAAAACCTTTGTTCCTCCAAAGGTTCCTCCAGGCTGTTTTGAAATAATTTTTCAGCATAAGGATGAGTGATGAGTTGTAAGTAGGATGCCTGTTTTGTCCACCTAAATACCTGGAACAAACAATTGTTGTTTCAGCAACTATTCTGTAGCAGGCACACCGAATCATTCTATTCCTACATAGAACAATGCCAGAATAAAATCAATTGATAGTCAGCCGGTAACAGATACTTTAAGGTAAGAACATGTTTGTTTTTGATACATATATGTTCGCTTATAGAAGCTTCTGGCTCGTCTCATTTTCACGACAACCCATACTGGTTCACAAAAGTATGAGCTCCGGTATAATACCGATTTGAATTTGGTGGTGTGCAGTGTTGAGAAGGGGGTAAATGACATGCAAACGTAAAACACATGAAGGCAGGGGTGGGTCTACGATGCATGCCATACCAGCTCATTCAATTGGATATAAGCCATGTTTTGGTATGGAGCTGAACCTTAGTACCCCTCATTTTGCCACCCTGACTTATTGGTGATATTTTGTATTTCTGTTTGCGGAACCGGGTACACTTTTCTAAAAGCACTTACCAAGGGGAATATGGCGGGCATCCGGCCTGTGCGAACAATGTCAAACCAGCGGTCACATTCCAATGCAAGCTCAAGCCTCCGCTCCTGGTATACGGCAGCGCGGAAACCGGCCTGGCTCGTGAGCGTAGCCGTTGTAAGCGCCGCAATGCCGGCGTTCGTCCGTACTGCATTGAGGGCGGCAAATGCAGTGGTGTTCGGATAGCTGATTTCATTCAGGGCTTCGGCATAGATCAGCATGGCTTCGGCGCAGCGAACAACCGGTATGTCCATGCTCGTCTCATTGTTCACCTGCGTACCGTTGTATTTACCCGGCCTTTCCCCGCCTGCGCTTGTGGGAGCAACCAGGGCCTTTCTGTTATCGCCCGCCTCAAACAAGGATTGGGGCATAATAATAGCATTGTTGCCGCCTACATTTCTGAAACGGTTGTTTTGATTGGCCGATTCACCGATGCCGCCCAAAAGAAACCGGGCGGAAAACAGGATATCCCTGCTGGTCTTCATTGCATTTGGAAACGTGCCGGGTTGCGGCACCAGGCCAACGACCGTACCGGCATTGATAGCAGTTACCAGCGGTTGCAGAACAGACACGGCCAGATCATACTTTTTCTGGTACAGGTAAACTTTTGCCAGCAGTCCTCTCGCTGCATAGCTGGTGGCCTTGCCGCGCTGCGCATCAGGCCAGCTTGTGGGTAAATTATTGATAGCAATCGCAAGGTCCGAGATGATCTGGCCATAGACGGCTGCGGTATCTGCCCTTGTATTGCTTCTTGCTTCGGCACTGGGTTGTGGTGTTGTGATGAGCGGAAGCTTGCCCCACAGCCTGGTGGCATTGAAATAATTGAGGGCCCGGAGAAAGGATGCTTCCCCGATGATCTGATTCTTTCTCGTGGAGTCCATGGCTATTTCAGGTGCTCTTTTCAAGATCACATTGCTGCGGTAGATAGCCCTGAAATGGGCAAGCCATGATTCTGTTACCAGCGTATTGTCCGGCCTTTCTGCAAAAGACTCTATCTGGTAACGCACCCCGCCGCTGGCACCCTGGTCATTGTCTTCCATGTTATCGCTCCGGATCTCGGTAAGCGAAAGCAGGATATTTCCATACAGGCCATTGTCCTGCAGTGCGTCGTAACAGCTGGTCAATCCACCCTGCAAACCTTTTTCGTCTACGTAAAAATTATCTTCCGTCGGCGAATCAATGGGCTTTAAGTCCAGGAATTTTTTGCATGAGCCCGACATGATAGCCGAGACCGTAAAAAACAATATATAGCGTTTGTAATTTTTCATTGCGAGGGGATTTATAAGGTCACGTTGATGCCTGCGGAAATAGTTTTTGAAGTTGGGTAAACACCGTAATCTTCACCATTGGTGGTTGTAGCGGTCCGGTTGGATACTTCAGGATTATACCCTTCGTACTTCGTGAAAGTGAATGGGTTTTGTATGCTGATATAAAGCCTGGCCTTGTTCAGTCCTGCACTTTGCAGTATATTACCTTTCAGGGAGTAACCGGCTGTAATGTTCCTGATCCTCAGATAACTTCCGTCTTCCACATGCCAGGAGGAGGTAATGCCGTTCTGCCCTTTGCCCACCCTGTTGGCCCGCACATTTTCACCGCTGCCCGGATCTGATTCAGATTTCCACCGGTTCACCGCCCCGGCATAATTGTTCATGTTTCCTTCGTGGTTGTAAAAGTACCGGCGGGAAAGATTGAGGATCTTGTTTCCGTATACGCCCTGCAGGGAAGCAGACAGATCAAAGCCCTTCCACGCAAAATCAGTGGCAAAACCGACCGTAAATTTCGGTTGATAGCTTCCAATGATCACGCGGTCTTTGGTAAGATCAATCGTTTTATCGCCATCTGCATCGAGGAACTTGAAATCACCGGGTTTGGACGTTGCCAGGTCATAGTTGCCTGCAGCATCAATAAAATGCGGATAGGCATTTACTTCCGCCTGTGTTTTAAATACACCCAGCTGTTTTGGCAAGAAATAAGAACCGATCGGCTCACCAACCCTGGTGATAAAATAAGCGTTGGCAACGGAACCTGTGTTGATGATATCGGCGTTGCCGGGCCCCAGTTCTATGACCTTGTTTTTGTTGGTAGAAAAGTTGGCCGATGCATTCCAGGTTACCCCGCCGAACCGTTGTTGCGTGCCTAGGTTCAGTTCAAATCCCTGGTTGTTTACTTTTCCTATATTCACCAGCTCCGTACTGAATCCGGTTGAAAGCGGTACGGGAACATTCAGCAGCAGGTCGGTGGTGTTGCTGTTGTAATAATCAACGGAGAAGGTCACCCTGTTTCCGAACAACCCGCCATCTACGCCTATATTCACCTGCGCTGTTGTCTCCCAGCTCAGGTCAGGATTGGGCTGGCTGCTTGGTGCCGCACCGTTCACCGAGCCCGGTGTGCTTCCACCGAATACATAAGCGTAGTACGACAGGGAACCCAGCGCGCCATAGTTGGGGATCTTAAAGTTCCCTGTAAGGCCGTAGCTGGCCCTGAGCTTCAGGTCTGAAACAAGATTGGAATTTTGAAAGAATGACTCGTCAGACAACCTCCATCCTGCAGATACAGACGGGAAATAGCCCCAGCGGTGGTTGCTTCCAAACTTGGATGAGCCGTCAGCCCGCATGGAGGCGGTGAGCAGGTACCTTCCCATGTAATTATACTGAAGCCGGGCGATACCGGATGCCAGGGTCCATTGGCTTTGCTGTGAATTACCAGCCGTAACAATGCCTGCATTCAGCGTGGGGATCTGGTTGCTGATAAATCCTGATGAGGCAAATGCATAATTGCTTTTTGCATCATCTTTTTGCAGTGACCAGCCGCCCAGCAAGGCGAAGCTGTGGTCATTGATCTTTTTATTGTAGCTCAGGGTTTGTTCCACCAGCCAGTTCAGCGAATTGCCTGTTTCCGATGAACCCGTTGCAACAGATTCCGGGTTGCCTGCGGTATTTGACAAGGGAATGGTGGATGGCCTGAACTTATCTGTACGGTAGTTAAACAGGTCATAGCCGAATGTGATCCTGTATTTAAGCTCTTTTGTAAGGGCAGCTTCCGCGAAAACATTTCCCAGCATGCGCAAGGAGTTTACCGTAAACTTTTGCATCATGGCCAGCGCTACCGGGTTCCAGGCCTGGGTCTGGTTATTTCCGCTTACGACCGTGCCGTTGGCGAGTGTTGTTTTAGCATCCCCGTTCCAGGAGTTTTCAGCAAAGCTATAGGAGCCGTTGGGATTGTAAACAGGCCAGATAGGCGCATAGTGCAAGGCCGATGAAACCACGCCGCCACCGTCCGGACTGGCATAAGTGCCATCGCTGTTTACCCTGTTTTCTTTGAGGGCAGTGGGGTTGAAATTCATCCCGAATTTAAAGATGCCCCTGTTGCCGTCCAGGTTGATGCGCGCACCGTAGCGTTGAAAATTGCTGTTGATGATGATCCCATCCTGGTTCAGGTACTCCAAAGAAGTATAATAACGCAAATTCTCCGAGCCACCCGAAACAGCAACCGAATGATCCTGGATCAGGGCTTTCCTGAAAATCGCATCCTGCCAGTCGGTATTGACAAGTCCGGCCGTTTTGCTTAAATAGGGCAGTACTTCAACCGGAATGATCGTGTTTGTATTGTTGGCGGTATTGACAAGCCTTGTCGCATTGTCATCAGTCAGGGAGAAACTAATTGGCGCCAATCCCTGCGCCTGCCGCCGGAGGTTGTTGGATACCATCTGATCGGCATAAGCATTGTTCCTTGCATCCTGAACAAGCGATGCATAACCGTAAGCATCGAGCATGTTGATCTTGTGAGCGACGCTTTGGACCCCAACCATCGAGTTCGCTGTTACAAGGGGTTTTCCTCTTTTACCCTGCTTGGTGGTGATGATCACCACGCCATTCGATCCCCTGGATCCATAGATCGCCGACGAGGATGCGTCTTTCAGGACTTCTATCGATTCTATATCGTATGTATTCAGCGTATTGAGATTGTTGCCGGAGATAGGAAAATTATCGATTACGTACAGGGGTTCCGTGCCTGCCGTAATGGTCCCTACACCTCTGACCTTTATAGACAAAGGCGTTCCCGGCTGGCCGGTGCCCTGAACAACCTGCACACCTGTCATTTTTCCAACCATGGCTTCCGCGACGTTGTTGATCGGTTGATTTTCCATGTCCCTCGCTTTGATGCCCACCACTGCTGTGGTAACGTCGCGTTTCCGCTGGCTGCCATATCCAACAACGGTAACCTGATCCAGCGATTGGGATAACTCATTCATGGTTACATCTACGGTCGTGGTTTCACCGGCCCTCAGCGAATAGCCACCCATGGTCTGCGCTTGCAGTCCGACCATACTGAATGTAAAACTGTAGGGGCCCACCGGCAGCCGCAGAAAACTGAAAGCTCCCAAAGAATCTGTTTGCGTACCCGGGCCTGAGTTGGTGGAAGTGCCAAGGGCCCGCACACTCACGCCCGAAAGCGGATTTCCGTTAGCGTCCCTGACCACGCCTCTTACCGATCCTGTATTTTCCTGTGCATACATGGAGAGGGTTGAGAGCATAACCAGCAGCAATAGCGTAAATTTCTTACTTGTCATAAGCATTGGTTTCTGGTGATTTTTAAAGCTTGTTTTCGATACAGGCAGCATTAACATCCCGATCGACCATGAATTTAATCTGTTTGCTCTTCCCGCAGAAAAATAAATTATGGTGCATCCTGCTTGCAGGACAGATGAGATCAAACCCTGAAAAAAATGGATAGATCCTGCTGCCTCAAGAAGACGGCTATCGCCATCCAAATAATGATCACCGCGAAAAGAATATAAAACGGGTAGTAAATATGTGTGCCTGATTTGTTATGATAACCAAAATAATCTGACAACGGCCAAACAAAACAGGAAAGGCACAACAATGCGTTGGCCACCGTACGAAAAAGAAGGTGACTTATTTCTTCAAGACAGATATGTCCTTTTGTTTAAAGCAAGTTTTATTTAAGCACTGCTGCCCAGCCACCGTTCCTCGCCATCTTGATCGTTATTTTGTCTCCTGCTTTTACCTGTACTGTTTTTCTCCGGTAATCCATTGCCTGCCTGTTTGCATTTATGCCATCTTCAAAGTAAGTCATGGTATAGGTCTTCCCATTTTCCAGAAAGTCAAAGTCTAATTCTATTTCTCTGGTCTTTTCCCTGTTGTTGGTTATCCCGCCAATAAACCATTGGCCGCCTTTCCGTTTAGCCACTACAACGACCTCGCCGGCAGCCGCCGCCAGCGCTTTGGTTTCATCCCAGGTAGTTGGTACGCTGGTGATAAACTCCGTACAATCCGGGTTGCGGTAATACAATGTAGGATTATCTGCCAGCATCTGTATGCCGCTTTCGAAAACCACGTACAAAGCCAGCTGGTTAACCCGGGTACCTATTGCAGCTGCGTTAGGCCGTGCTGCCCTGTAAACCTCAGGCTGCATGTCAATCATCGCCCCGGGGGTAAAATCCATGGGTCCAACAGCATTTCGCATAAAGGGGAGATAGATGCTGTTGTCCGGATAACAACCACCCATTTGTTCCAACCCTCTTACCCCCTCGTACGAGATCAGGTTGGGATATTTATATTCCAGGCCTGAGGGTTTGAATGCACCGTGAAAATCGACGAAGATCTGGTATTTGGCCGCCTCTTTCACAACGTTTTCATAATAGTTGACCATCCACTGGTCGCTGCGATTCATGAAATCGATCTTAACTCCTTTTATACCCCAGTCATGAAAGGTTTTGAACACATCCATGTTGTTGTGCACGGTTAACCAGGTCAGCCAAAGGATAATATCGACTCCTTTTGTTTTACCATACCGGATCAACTCCTTCACATCTACTTTAGGATTTGGCGTATAAGGATCGGTGGTGCTTTTAGCCCAGCCTTCGTCCATCACGATATATTTAACCCCAAATCTCGAGGCGAAATCTATGTAGTATTTATAGGTTTCGAGGTTATAGCCCGACACAAAGTTGACATCAGGTCCGAAAGGAGCAGCGTCGTTCCACCATTCCCAGCTGGCCTGCCCCGGCTTTATCCAAGACGGATCTGCAATCTCACTCTTGGACGCCAGTTTCAAGGTCATGGTGTTTTCCAGCAACTGTTTATCGTTTTTGGTGATCACAAAATAGCGCCACGGAAAATTGCGGGTGCCAGTAGTTTTAGCGATGTAATCGGCAGATGTTAAAATTTTCTGGCTGCGATCTCCATCGGGTCCAAACTCGAGCGGTGCTTTTGGAAAGACGCCCTCCATACCGTTATTTCCAGTACCTTGAAGGAACATGCCCGGGTAATCGGAAAGATCAGACTCGCTGATTAATATTTTATACTGTTTTTTGGTATCGATCAAAACCGGCAGGTTGGCCATCTTATCTGTCTGCTTCCAGCTGGTGGATTCAACGTGTTGATAAAGCTCCTCGTAAGCGGTTTTGAAGCTGTTGCTCTGCTGTAGATGTAATAAATAGTTATCCGGGAAATTTATAGAAAAGTCCTCACTCATGACCGCTGCATCCCCTTTCATACTTGTTATAAAACGGTAGGCGATGCCATCATCGAATGCCCGGAACTCCACTGCATAATTCCCTTTGAAGGTCATCAGCAGGTCGTTGTAACTATTCTTTACGGTTGAAAATTTCAAGGATACATACGGTTTTATTACTTCTTCACCCTTGGTCTTCTTTACCGATACCAGCGCAGGATTATTGCCCAGTACAGCCCCTTTCAGGTTCAGTGCCAAGTGGTTCTTTGTCAAAAGTTCCTGTTTATTGCCTGAAACCGTGTAATATATCTTATCACTAAGATTGATAGATACTTTTAGCTCTCCATTCGGAGATGTTAATTCCACTGGTTTGCCCTGGGCAAAGAGCCGGACGGACAAGCCCAAGAACAGCATGAAATAGACTACATGCTTGCTTTTTAGATACATATTTTACTGTTGATTGGTTCTACCATCTCCTGCAGGTCCTTAAAATTCTTTTTTCCCAACGGCTGCTAATTTAGTGTTGGGCAGCTGAACGCTGTTAAAAAGCGTAAAGTTTTTCACCTGATTGAGCAGGAACATCGGGGCACCTTCTACTTTCTGTGCCCGGATATGTCGAAAATCTGCCTGCTCTACATGATTTAAAATGAAGGCCGGCCGCAAATCATCCTTTGCAAAGCTCACTTCCACATCACTCATTTTCAGGTCTTTTACATTCCGGATAAAAAAGCCATAAGCAGGTGTTATGCCAGATCGGTTCGGATCGGGATAGCTATCAATCGATGGGGGTATTTCCCTGGCGCCCTGTTCTTTTGTACCGCCCCCTCTGAAATAAATGCGGATATCAATACGACTCATTGTTCTTTATTACCCGGTAGTCGTGCAATTGGGCAGCATCAACCCTGTTTTCGGTCTTGTTGATCGCAAACAGCAACGCTATCCTATGCCACATTGCACAACGCACTTCCCCATCAAGCCGCCTCTTCAGATCGCGCCCGGAAGGCGGAAAGACATGGTCCTGTTTACCGTTAGGCAGGTTACCAGTAAAGGGGTGGCGCATGATACCCAGCGCTGAACCTGTTCCGGCTGCGATATAAGGCTCATCCCCGCAGTTTAAAATGCTCACGGCCTGACCTGCGGCAAAAAGGTCAGCAGATAAACGGGCGCCTGCTGTGCGCAGATCCACAGACCTAAACCCTTCCAGCCCAGCCGTTTTACTTTGTTGGCTAAAAAGCCCAAGACTTGTATGTTCCAGGTGCAAAAATAATCGGGAGCTTCCGAAGGCTTGGAGGACACCAAAAGAATAGGCAGGCTTTTTTTGATTGTACCCGCATACTCCCATTAAACACAATAATACTGTTAAGATGAATTTACTTTTCATAATCATGAACTGAAATGTTTAAGACCCAATTGAATGAGCTGGTATGGCCTGCATCGTAGACCCACTCCTACCCCTTCTCAACACTGCACACCACCCAATTCAATTCGGTATAAGACAGCTCGTGTATAATAGGAATACACTTCGTTATCTCATTTTTTTAACCTGACATTAGCCGCATATAAGTCACCTGTAATAATCAGGCTGGCTTCGCATCTGTGGTTAAGTCAGTTAACAATTTATCTAAGGCTTCAAAGCCAAAGATCTGATCACCTGCATACCAATTTGAAAAACAGCCATGCTGCGTGTGCTTCAATGCATCCTCGGCGTTTTTGAGATAGCCTTTTAAAAAGTGCCCGGCGAAACAGGGTATAGTAATAACCCTCCGGATTAGAGATGGACGATAATCTTTCCCGGCTGGTCTATAATACCAATAAAATCTCCTGGATAGAATCCTCTCCTGCTGCAACATCACTGGTTAGAAGGGAACCATGCTTGTAGAAGCGGTTATAAAGTTCTAAATAAGCTTTTGAGTAAGCCTCCCGGTCACCAGCCTTGATATGTTCCCAGGCAATTCCCAATGTGTTTTAATTATAAAAATACTACAATATGGAACTTCCGCAACTTTTCCAGGCAATGCAGGAATGGGCAGATATTCTATAAACCTGGTTCTTGCACGGCTTACAATATCCGAGTTTGATTCAGGATGCCATACTCTTTTAAAACTTTGAAGAACTTCGCTATTTTCATTGTGCAAAAAATATCTATAAAATAATCTTCATCATGATAAAGCATTTGAGATTCTTTCCTTTCCTGCTGCTGCTTGGCTGTAGTCCTCATCACAAACCCACAGCTACCCAGGAATGGGTAAAACTTTTTAACGGCAAAGACATCAATGATTGGGTGGTTAAAATTTATCACCACGAAACAGGTGAAAACTTTGGCAACACCTTTCGCGTAGAAGAAGGCATGATCAAAGTGCGCTATGATCAATATGGTGATTTCAATGACCAGTTCGGTCATCTTTTTTTCAAAACGCCTTTTTCGCATTTTCACCTGAAATTCGACTACCGCTTTACCGGTGAACTGCAAAAGGGTGCGCCATCGTACACGATCATGAACAGCGGCGTGATGTTTCACTCGCAAGATCCGCACACCATTCGCAAAGAACAGAACTGGCCCATCTCTATTGAAATGCAATTGCTGGGTGGGCTTGGTGATGGCAAACCAAGGCCAACCGGAAATATGTGCTCCCCCGGAACGGATATTGTTTACAACGGAAGCATATACAAGGACCATTGCCTGAACTCTACTTCAAAAACATACGAAAAAAATGTATGGGTGCATGCCGAACTCATTGTGCTGGGCGATTCGCTGGTTACCCACATCATCAACGGCGATACGGTTTTGCAATACAGCAAGCCTTCCATGGGCGGAGGCATCGTAAATGGTTACGACAGCACCATCTTTCAACCGGGCAAGCCGCTTACATCGGGTTTTGTTGCGCTGCAAAGCGAAGGGCAGCCGATAGATTTTAAAAATATAGAGCTGAAGAAACTGCGATGATACCGGCCCTTGCCGGCAGCAGACACATCAATGATGTCGCTGTAAGTCATTCCGTCTGTTTATTGACCTCCTCCCTGAAAAACAGACCAGTGTAAAGTAGACGACTCCCGGATTACCTCCTTCAGCGCTGAGCCCTTTGCGGCGATTTGAAGGATCACCAAAACAAAAAAAACCCGTAATGATACGATTTATACCGATTTGAATTTGTTGGTATGCAGTGTTGAGAAGGGGTAAATGAAATGCATACATGCAATACATGACGGCAGGGGTGGGTCTACGATGCAGGCCATACCAACTCATTCAATTGGGTATTACAGGCTTTTGATGTGGAATATCAAGCATTGAGACGTTTTATGTTTCATTTTCTGGTAGTAGTCAAGTATTCAATCTAGCTTACTTTCTTTTTGGATACGCCTGAACCAAAATACTTCTTAGAGCTGGCCAGAATCATCTGTAAATAAAAAATTATATATAAATGGGTCATTGTCAAAGATCCGCATAGTCGCTTAACAGTTCGTATATTTAGCTTAGAGATTCCATTCTGTGGTATACCTGCCATGGATCCAGGTGTTCGAAGGTCATCCAGTCTTAGTGAAACCCTTGATCATGACTAATCCCAATTTTATGCAGTTCCGGGAGATACAAACAAGGCCTTTATTGCTGAAGAAAAGGTCTTTACAAACTCCACAAAGCTTCTACCGGCTCCAGCCCCCCTGAAAATGTCCTGAAATCAACCCTTTATGGCTGATTATTAACCCTCGTATTTGATTAATTTTCTGATTTTCTAAACGGCATTTTTGATTGTGCCCATCTGAATATCGACTAAACTCCCGGTTTAAGATAATCCCAATAGAAGATGAAACAAATTGCACTGCTGTTTTTGTGTGTCTGTTGTTGTTTACAGTTTCAGGGTCAGTCCCCGCAGTTTGATGAACCCCACTTTAACCATCTTGGCGTAAAGGAGGGCCTGCCGGAAGGAACAGCCACGAGATATGTGCGTGACAACCAAGGCTACGTTTGGATCGGAACGCAAAATGGGCTCGTAAGATATGACGGTTACAAGTTGAAAAAATATGAGTATGAAGCCTGGGACTTTAACTCCCTGAATATCCGTTCTATTTATCAAGACAATGCTTCCGACATCTGGATCGGCACACTCAATGGATTATACAAGTATTCCAGGCGGCTGGATCAGGTGCTTAAATACTATATTAAAGATGTTAATGATTTTGAACACTGTGCCGTCAATCAGGTCAGGGCGAATGCAAATGGTGAGCTGTGGCTGATGTACACAAATTTTCAAAAAACGACCTGTCTGGCCCTGCTCAAACCAGCTACAAAACAAATCACCATTTACAGCAATAAGGAAACCGGATACCGAAGATTGAACACGAAAAACTTGTATGGTATCTTAGAATTTGATTACACGGAAAGTCCGTGGATCGGGTCTGACCGGGGCTTACTGCAATATATCCCGGAAAAGCATTCCTTCCGTGAACATATTTTACCCGATGATCCCCACCACCTGAATTATGTAATGGATACAAGGCAGGATGCCCTTGTTAAAAACTGGCTCTGGTTTCCCGTGATCAGGAAGTCTGATAATAGCTATGTTGCGATCGTTCGATATGATGTATCAAAAAACATGGCCAGGTATTATAAACATTTTAATGCTGATCCCCACTCCATCAACAGTGGGGCAGGGATGTATGGACTGCGGGATTCACATCACCAGGCATGGATTGTGACTTACAAGGGCCTGGCCCGGTATGACTCAACGATCGACGGCTTTACCAATTTTAATATGCAGGAAAAGGATCCTGTACTCAACCAGCTTTGGAGGGCCCACGAAGACCTTGACGGAAATCTATGGTGTAAGGGAGTAGGATTGATAAAGTTCAATATAAAAACGGGTAAATTCGCACGCTATGCGCCTAAATCACAGCACAATGAAGACGGGATCCAGGCCGAGCCGGTCCTGAATCTTTCGATAGACAAACAGGGACTGCCTTGGTTTGCCGTTGGGCAGTCGGGGCTTCAGTGGTTGAATAAATCAAGGTCGAGATTTGTATATTATAATAACCAGGAAGGTGTAACGAACTTCTTTCCAGGGGGGCGCGTTCAATGTTTCGCGGAGGCCGATGAGGGGAATGTATGGTTAGGCAGCGAATCAGGTCTCTTCCGTTGGCGGGTTCAATCAGGCACTTTTGAACGGGTAAGGTTTACGACAACCCCGGGAAACAAGGTGTCGATCGTGTCTTTAACGTTGGACAAAATGGGCAACCCCTGGTTCTCCGCCTATGGCCGCAGTGAGGATTCCACTGTTTTTGGGCTCTATTCGTATAATATTATTACGCATCAAACAAAAAGTTACCGGAACAAAAAGGACGACACGCTTTCGGTCAGTTCAAACTCCATTAATACACTTGCCACGGACCCCGGAGGAACCATTTGGATCGGAACAGAGGGGCAGGGTCTTTGCAGGTATGATCCCCTGTCAGGCAAGTTTTTCCGTTATCCTTTTATTCGAAACGACAATGCCATGCTGCCTGATCACAATGCACTCGATGATGACCAGGTTAGAAGCCTCTACCCGGATAAACAGGGCGCGCTCTGGATCGGGACAAACAACGGATCATTAAACAAACTTACTATAGCAACGGGTGAATTTAGATCCTATATCAGGAAAATACCCATCTCTATTATTTCGATCAGGGAAGATAGCAGCCAGCATATATGGGCAGGAACGTACTATCTGGGATTGGTTTCGCTCAATAAAAAAACCAACCAGGTCAATACTTATCTCGAAAAGGACGGACTTGCTTACGACGGGATCCTTGGAACTGAAGTTGATGATTTCACTAATGTATGGGCATTCACCAGAAGAGGTCTCTCAATCATTGATCAGGACAAGAAAAGCATACGCGTAATTAACTCGGTGAATGGCCTGCCAGTAGATCTTGACGTACAGGCATCTTTCAAACTAAAGAGCGGACATTTGTTATTCGGTGTGAAAGATGGGTTTGTCATGCTGCGTCCCGCAGATTTTCGTCCGGACACAACTACCCCGCAAACACATATCGAGTCTGTATCATTTCCCATCCGCCTGCCTTCAGGATCGTACAGGGATTCAGTGATAACCATTTTCGGCAAGGACAAGATCAGTTTTGCGCACGACCAAAACAGGATCACATTTAATTACGTCGGAATACATTACCCCGGGAATTCAAATAACCAGTATTCCTACCGGCTACTCGGTTATGATCCGGATTGGGTCCGGGCAGGCACGGGGCGAACCGTTACCTATAATAACCTGGCTGCCGGCACGTACAAATTCGAAGTGAAAGCCGCAAACAGTGATGGAGTCTGGAATGCCCTGCCAGCTTCCATCATGATTTCCGTTCTCCCACCCTGGTGGAAGACCTGGTGGGCCCGGGTCTTGTACATCGCCGTTTTATGCACTGTTATCTACGCGTTATACCGGAACTGGCTCGCGCGGGCCACAAACAGGCAGCGCATCATCCTTCATCAGAAAGAAGCGCAACAGTTAAAAGCACTTGATGAAATGAAAAGCCGTTTTTTCAGCAATATCACACACGAATTCCGAACCCCTCTTTCGTTGATCATTGCGCCCTTAGAGAAGATGCAGAAAGAATATGCCGATCCGGGATTAAGATCCCAGCTCCGGGCACTTCAGCAAAATTCAGAACAGCTGTTGCACCTCATCAACCAGCTGCTTGACATGTCGAAGCTGGAAGCAAAAAGCATGTCGACGCAGTTCAGACGGGGAGACATCGCTCAATTTATCATCCAGATCACAGACAGCTTTGCCATTCAGGCGCAGACCGCCGGGGTGAACCTGCATTGCGAAACAGGTGATTTTGCATCAGACTTTAATTTTGATGCAGACAGTCTCAGAAAAATTTTACAAAACCTGTTAAGCAATGCTATTAAATTCACGGAGCCGGGAGGAGCTGTAACAGTGAGGGTTCAAATCACCCCTTCGGCCGGCAAGCAGGCTTTGCTGAACCTTGATGTTATTGACACCGGAACCGGTATTCCGGCCGAACACCTAGACACTATTTTCAATCGTTTTTTCCAGGTAGATGATCATCGCACCCGATCGGTTAACGGAACAGGCCTTGGCCTGTCAATCGTAAAGGAATTGACTGAATTAATCGGTGGAAAAATCACGGCACATAACAACGGCAACGGTCCGGGAACGACGTTTTCATTGGAATTGCCCATCAGCAGTGCATTGCGGCCCGATCCATCAACAGCAGGATCAATAGAGCATGTCTTTGGGGCTGCTTCCGGTGAAAATCCCGGCAAAGAACATCAACTGCCCGGGTGGGACAGGAACAAACCCACCTTATTGATAGTCGAGGATCATGCCGATTTACAAGCGTTTCTTTATGACCTGTTTAAGCAAGATTACAAGGTACTCACTGCCGGCAATGGGAACGATGGATGGCGGCTGGCAAAGGAAGAAATGCCGGATGTGATCATCAGTGACCTGATGATGCCAGGGATGGATGGAATTGAATTCTGCCGCCTGGTAAAAACATCCGCTGAAACCTCTCACATCGGATTTATCATGCTCACCGCAAAAACAGCCCAGTCAACAGTGCTGGAGAGCTTGCAAAGCAAAGCCGACGATTATTTTACCAAACCCTTCCATGCCGATGAGTTGCTGTTGAGCGTCCGTAACCTTGTCGATCACCAGGCAAAGCTGAAAGCCTTTTATAACAGGCAGCTTTGCGTTGCCGAAGAGCCGCTTCAGGTAGCTGTTGCCCCCGACCCCTTTCTTGAAAACATTTATTTGCAGCTTGATGAACACCTCGACGATCCGGAATTCACGATCGATCAACTGGCTGTTTCCGTTCATGTGAGTACCAGAACCCTCTCCCGTAAACTAAATGCCATTGCAGGTATTACGCCGTCCGATCTTATCAAACAATACCGGCTGAAGAAGGCTGCGCTTTTATTGGCTGAAGGAACACCTGTTTTTGATGTTGCCTGGATGGTTGGATATGGGAGCCGGAATTATTTCAGCACAGCCTTTAAAGCTTTCTTTGGTACAAGTCCGAGCGAATATGTGAAATCCGGTGTTGAATAAAACCGATTGTTCTCGATATGACTTTTCCATCACAAAAATCAAGGGCAGTTATTTTATAGCAGTGCCCATCAATTGAAAGATTGGCTGAAAATTAGAGGTAGATGTCCGTATATCAACCTTGTTTTTTGCCAGTTTCTTCGAGATTTGATTGAAGAAACAATCTTAATGAAACCGCTGGCCACTTCTAATCTCTTCACAACAAGACATATTCTTTTATACAACTTCTGTTTTTAATTCCTTCTTATATGAAGTACATCATCCTATCGCTTTTAGCCGCCTCTCTTTCTTTTCAGCTTGCCGCACAGGTGACGCAGCAAAAAAATGATTCTGTTTTCCAGCTGGTCGTGAAATATTTGAATGAGCGGGAAGCGGCAAAAATTTATCCCCTTCTCAACGAAGATTTCCAAAAAGCCAGACCGCTGGACATGTTTATTGCCGAAGATAAACAGATCTATGCATTCGGTAAGATGCAGGCACAGTTTGAAGCATATAAAAATGGCCGGAACAGGTACAAGGCTAAGTTTCCCGATGACAGCCTTTCTTACACCATCGGACTTGATTCTTCCGGAAAAATCGCCTCGATGTTTTTTCTACCTTATCCTGATGGATTGCAGCGAGTCAAGAACGATTCTGTTTTTCAGCTGGTCGTAAATTATTTGAACGCACAGGAAGGGGATAAAGTTTTTTCCATGCTGAATGAAGGATTCCAAAAAATGGTTCCATTAGACAAGTTTACTGCTACCAATCAAAAAATTCTATATCCCCGTGGCAAGATGCAGGTGAAATTTGAAGCCTATGAAAACGGCCTGAACAGATACAAGGCGCTTTTCTCCCGGGACAGTCTTTCCTACAGCATCGGAGTAGATCCTTCCGGAAAAATCGCCTCGATGTTCTTCGGACCTTATTTTGATAAGTTTAAAAAAAGAGACCAGGTTTTAACGAACAATCCGATAAGTACGCTCCTTGACAAACTGGTCGATTCGGCTGCCCGGCCTTATGCAAGCCTGGAGGTGAACTGCGGACTGAGCATCGGTATCTTAAAAGACGGCAAGACTTATTTTTACAACTACGGCGAAACCAGGAGGGGCAACAAACAGTTGCCCGATGAGCATACCCTGTTTGAAATCGGCTCGATCACCAAAACATTCACCGCCACCTTGCTGGCAGACGCTGTGAACAGCGGGAAGATACGCCTTGACGATCCTGTCAGTAAATACCTGCCCGATTCTGTTCCGCCCATCCAGTTCGAAGGCGTTCCGGCAACGATCAGGATGTTATCCAATCACACTTCGGGCATTCCGCGTGACCCTTCAAACATGGCCGCTACTATTACAAACCCGGCCGATCCTTCCAGCAATTACGATATTAATCATCTGTACAGTTTCTATAAAATGCTGAAGTTGAAGCGCAGGCCTGGAACCAGGTTCGAGTACTCCAACGTGGGTGTAGCTACCCTGGCCGTTATCCTGGAAAATTTATACCAAAAAGGGTTTGAGGAGTTGGTTACCGAAAAAATACTCAAACCACTTAATATGACTGAAACAATGCAATTTATTCATGGCAAAGATTCTGCCCGTGTTGCAGCAGGATACGGATATCGGGGAAGTTACACTGGCCCCCTGAATGATAAAGCACTTGCCGGTGCAGGTGCTTTGCGCTCTACCGCTGCAGACATACTGCGGTATGCGCAAGCAAATATCGCTTGTAAATCCCGTGCCCTGAACAAGGCTATCCAGCTGACGCATACCCCAACTTGGGAAATGCCAAAAATAGGATTGGGTTGGTTTCTGGAAGATCATCCTGCTTTCCTTGACGAGTACCTTACACATGGCGGCACTACCTACGGTTACAGAAGCGATCTGATCATCGTTCCAAAAAAGCAGCTTGCCGTAATCGTACTTTCAAATTCCAATACGAACGTATTGAGTGAAGATCAAATAGCAAGAGATATTATAAAGGGGATCATAACCGGGAACTTGTAATGAATTTTCTGTTTATTATCTGTGAATTTACCCTGGCCGTCGATATTTATGATGTTGCTACTAACAGCTTTACAACCGCACAACTCAGCGAAGCAGGATATAACTTCGCCGGTGGGTGCCTTCACTGGCAACAAGGTTTTATTTGCCGGAGGCCACAATGGTTTTTACTTTATGACGGCGGATGCATTTACGCATTCAGGGTAATGTAGGAACATCTTTAGCTGCAGAATCTATTTTAGCGGTTTTTTCCCGCCTGTAATATCGATATCACCGACCCAGGAGACAAACCACGGGAAAGGTTGCAGCCCTCCTCGTCTTTGCCTGCTATCAATGCGGGAAAAACCCACTCCTGTTTCTCCCAAATGATCCATTCCCGTCCACACAAAATCGCCAATCACATAAGCATGCTTCTCAACCAGGTTCCAATTAATTAAAATGTCTTTGGGGTAGGACTCTGTTCCCATCATGATCCGGTCCGGATGTTTCACATGGTCAGACTCATATTCTTTCATCATATAGTTATAACTGCCAACATCAAGCAGGGCAAATGCAGATGCTGTTGCATCCCATTTATAGCCCGGATGGTCGTAAAAGCTGCACAACGCATTTGTAACCGGGCGGGTATCATCAAGACGTTTTATTTCGCCGATTAATTTCTTGGCCACGGCAAGCCCCGACGAATCTACCCGTTCATTGACTTCATTACCGGTACTCCAAAATACAACGGACGGATGATTGCCGAGATGATGACCATTGATCCAAACATCGCTGTTCATATACACCCCGTCAAAACAGACCGTTGGTTTTTTGTCTTGAATACTGCCCATTCTGAAATGCTTGCGATACCATGCTGTACCACCCACTACGTATCCGATAGTCCCCTTTTCATCTTGTAATTATTTCTGTAAACTATTCACCGGAGATTTGCACCACGCTTGTGGTCGATTATATTGAATTGTTTATTGGTTCACGGATTCCATTACAAAGCCATACTGGGTCGGCTTATTGCCATAAATGGTATATCTTTCCATTGTCTTGGCACCCCATGAATCGTTCCCGCCGACACCGTGCACATGTAAGTCAATGTTTAAATTGATGAATTCTCTTTGCGGCAATTCAAACCCATGTTTTGCTTTTTCCAAATCTTCTTCGGTATAGTTCCATGCATGAAAACAGAGCGGCTGCAAACCAGTCACTTTTATAAAATCAGCCTTCGTGGAGGCAAAAGAAAACCAACGGACATCTGTGCGGTTGGCATTATCCTGCGATGCCACATAATCAGTCATAAAGTTTTCCAGCTTTAAATCATACAAGCCGATCAACGAGCCTGTTTTGCGGTCGGGATAATTTTCATTTGGCCCACGGCCATACCAGCTTATCTTTTCAAAGTTCCATGGAATGCGCATCCGCATACCAAATTTCGGCATGAGCGGTATAGAATCTTTTGTTGGTTGGCAGTTGGCTTGAACCTGTATTTGTCCTTTTCCGTTTATGGCATATTCAAGCATATAATTAGCGCCGATGGTCGGCAACTCAATGTTAAAACGAACGACAGTACGCCCTTGCTCATTGGATAGCTGTGATACACGCATGATTTTTGTCTCTCTCCACCATCGATACGGACCTATCCACATGCGCTTGTTTCCAGGTAGAGTCATCTCCTAACTGGCGGTTGCCGATACCATAACCATGTGATTCGTTGTTCGCTTCGTCCATTACGCAAATGCCGTATTCATCGCACAACTCGTAGAAATAAGGCTCGTTCGGATAGTGTGATGTCCGGATCATATTAATATTTGCCTGCTTGATCAAGCGTATATCTGTTTCAATGGTCTGTCTGTCGACATGTCTTCCGGTACGTGAATAATGCTCATGACGATTGACTCCGCGTAATTTAACCAACTGCCCGTTTATGTAAAACCCTTCTCCTTTTACCTCCACTCTCTTTACCCCAAAACGGCTATGTATCGTTTCCAGGATTTCATCGGCACCGTTCTTCAAAACCAATTCCACATCATAGAGATAGGTGTTTCTGCTGACCAGAGTTTTGGATTTGCCAAAACTGTATTCAATGAGATCTTTGCACGGGAAGAAGCCTTTACCGGGACATTTTTTTTGACAACAGAACCTTAATAGCATTGTTCTGCTTATCCATGCCTGATATTCTTGCTTCAATCGTCAAATTTTTCGCAGCTTGAGAAGAACGGTTTTGAAGGTTCAATTTGATGTTAACAGCCGCTGTCGAAAAATCATCAGTCGGACTGACTGCAATAAAATAATCCTGGACAAAAGTTTTGGGACGTATATGCAGCTCGACATCACGGAAGATGCCACTCAATCGCCAGAAATCGATGTCTTCCAAATAGCTCCCATCTGAAAACCGGTAAACTTCCACTGCCAGTTTATTGTCACCATGGCGCAAGTACTTTGTAACATCAAATTCAGCAGGCGTATAGCTGCTTTTGCTAAAACCGACCTTCACGCCATTTATCCAAATGTACATGGCAGACTCCACGCCACCGAAGTGGAGAAATACCTCCCGGTCTTTCGCATTTGCCGGGAAATTGAACGAGGTACAATAACTTCCGACAGGATTGCGATGATCATACGTGTAATAGTTTTTTGGGGGGCTCCCCCATCACAAAAGGTGCATTGAGCTTGAAAGGATAGGGGATATTTTGAAACACCGGCAGATCAAAACCCTGCAATTGCCAATTACCGGGAACCACGCTATTGCTCCACTTGGAAAGATCATAACCAGGTTTATAAAAATCCTTTTCCCGCTGATCCGGATTTGGCCACCAATTGAACTTCCAAATTCCATTCAACGATACGACATCCGGATTTGATAATTTGTCTTTCTGGAGAAAAATAGTGGCATGTGAATTTTCCTTATTGATGCCCGAGATTTGCTGGTTCTCCCAATCGTTTTGTGTTTGTGCATTTACGGTGGACATCCAAAAAAGAAAACAAGCAGATAAAAAAAGATTGACCGGAAACTGACACCTCATCTTGGACAGTTTAACGATCGGCGGTACAAATCAAATTTTTTAGGCGTTTAAAACTCGTTCAATGCTGACCCTCATCGAGCTTTATAGCCCGATCGAGATCTATTTCGTAATTACATCCACCTCCGCATATCCTACAGCATCATTGTTTTGCGTGTTCTTTAATGCCCGTAATTTGATGTACCGTGTCTTTACCTCATTGAACGTTTTTATTTGCCACATTGGGTTGTTTTTAATATTGGAGAACTCACCTTCATTCACCAGCTGCCATTGTTCATTATCCTGTGACACATAAAACTGGTAATTGGTGATAATGCCTGTTGTGCGGGTTTGTCCGGGCAAATATTTAAAACCAACCAGGTTCTCTGTTTTTCCCAGATCAATGACAAGATCAACCGGCATCTTATTGCTCTGTGGTTGGTACCAGGCAGTGGCAGGGTTTCCGTCGATAACATCATTTACTCGCTGGTTCTCAATACCCGGCATTTTCCAATCTTTCTTTACCACATCAAACTTCTCATGCGTAATAGGACTGCTTTTGTTGGAGGTACCATCGTATGCAACAGCCTTTACTTCCAGCTTGCCATCAGTAGCAATGGGTCCTGTATATTGTTTTGAACCTTTTGTAGGATCGGTTCCATCCAAGGTATAATAAACAACCGACTCTTTATCTGCTGCATTGATTGTTACTTCGCCAGCCCTATTTCTCAGAACATCTGGTGCTACCAGAATTTGGGGAGCATTGTAAATAGCAACATTGCTGATAAGCGGATTTGCTTTTGCATCGGTTATTGAAAAGCGCACCTGTGTGGCCTTTACGGTAGGAAAACGAAGGATCCGTTTGTAGCCGATCGTAGTTTGTTTAACGACTTCCTTCCATTGACCATCTACCAAAGCTTCAAGGGTGAAAGCTTTTACCCGTTGCCCGAGAGCAATATATTCCTGCGCCAAGAAGTTGTTGAAAGAAGTAGGCTTGCCGAAATCGATCGTTAACGACGCCGTATTTACACTGTCGTCCGTTGCCCAATAGGTTTCCTTCTTACCATCCAATGCGTTAGCTGCGGAAAATTGAGCCGACTTGCCACGCACATTTGATGCGGTTGCTTTTTTGCCTGAAGCAAGATTGACGGAAAAAGCATTCTTGATCGTGTTCGCCAAATCTGCTGAAACTTTTTCGTCCAGTTCGTGTATCCTTCCCCGCTTATCAATGGGGAAATTGAGCAGAAAAGTTCCGTTTCGACCGATGGAGTTGTAATAGGTGTCCATCAATTTCGTCAGTGTTTTTACACGGCTGTCCTCATAAGTGTGATAAAACCATCCCGGACGGATAGAGGTGTTCACTTCGCCCGGAACCCATGAGTCGCCGTTTTCCACACCAAACCTGAGCATATTTTCAGGCACATCGCCTGTGGCATTCAATAAACTCCAATTGGTTTCTCCTACATACCCAGCTTCAGTTCCGACCCAACGCAGATCGGCCCTGTCTCCATTGTCATTCCAGATCACGATCTTTGGTTGCAGTTTTCGAATAAGCTTGTACGTGTTTTGCCAATCGTAATAAGTTCTGCGGTCTATTCTGCGGGTAGTTCTGGCCCCACCGTAATAACCATCGCCGCCGTTTGCGCCATCAAACCAAATCTCGAAAATGTCGCCGTATTTCGTAAGGCATTCCTCGATTTGTTTTCTGAAGATATTTTTCACATAAGGGGCACTGCCATCCGCATCGAGCATACCATAGTTCGCATTGTTTCGATCCCAGGGTGAGATGTAAATACCAAGCTTCAACCCATACTTTTTGCAGGCCTTTGCCAGGTCGCCAACAATATCCCCTTTGCCATTTTTCCAGGGACAGTTTTTTATGGAATATTCAGTAGTTTCTGTAGGCCACAAGCAAAAGCCAGAATGGTGTTTTGCCGTGATGATGATCCCCTTCATCCCTGCTTGCTTACACACCCTTGCCCACTGGTCGCAGTCTAGATCAGTTGGATTGAAAAGTTTGATATCCTCGGGTGCGCCATAACCCCACTCCTGGTCGGTAAATGTGTTTGTAGAAAAATGAACAAAGGCGTAGTACTCCATTTCCTGCCAACGCAGTTGATTGGCATTTGGCACAGGTCCCACAGATTCCGGTAAGGTTGTCTGAGCATAACAAACATGCGTAAGGCATAGACAGAAAAACATTCTTTCAAAAAATCTTCTAATCATATGTGTGATCAATTGGATAAATGTGAAGGTATTTACTGAAAGGAAGAATACCCAACAACAAGACACTATGGGTATCTTTCCGATGAAGGCTAAACTAACCATAATTATTGTCAACCGGTATTCTGACTGATTATCCTTTTGGATAGATTGATCTGGTCCAAAGGTATCGGACTTCTGTATAATTTGTCGTTCCACACCCGCAAAGCTGTAGTTGGATAGGGGTTTACCAATTCCTTGCTCTTTCCATCCCAGTCAAGGATGGTTTTTGTTGCAATTCCCGAAAATACATTTTTACCAAAATAGGTGTTCGTAGGTCCCTGTCCGAGCGCGAGGCGAAACACCGACAATCGGCAACAAGGGTTTAACCAAGCGAGCTGAACTGCGTCCACCAGAGCCGATGCAAACACAGCAGTTTACAAGCAGCTTACGAATTTACACTATCGGGGCCGCATTGCTGTTAACGAGCAGGTATTGCCGATGGTGGGGAATTTCATATTCGTCCGCATGGAATTGCTGCCTGGCTTTCTAATAAAGTTAAACACTAAGAACTAATGCTGGGCTTTATTCGTCAAGCCCGGAACAACCGCTTAATGCGTAACCAAAAGTTCATTGATTTTCCGTCAGCCCCGCTATTGTCAATACCCATGTTGTACTAAACCTACCGGTAGTTGAGAAGCCGATTCAGGAATAAAGTGGCTTTGCTTTGCATAAACTGGAAATAACGAAGAACCAGCATCTATCTATGTTTTTTCCACTTTAAACCCCAAATCTCTCTTATCCCGTACAATCGTGAGTCCCTTACGCTGTAGGAATGCATCCAGCTCATTTACGATGTCTTCACTTTCCCCACCCCAAGCATAAGAAATGAAGGCTTCTGAATCATAAGTTTTCATACAAAAAGATGCGCTTTATTTAACTATTGAAAATAATAAAAAATGGCAATCAATAATTTGAATAATGTGTGGGACAAACAATTACAAAAACTGCGGCTTATGTATCAAACCGTGAAAATTGGACGGATTGCATAAAATGGCTTGGCACAATTACGAGTCCCGAATACTCCCGCCAACTTTGAGCAGTTTTGCGCAGTTTGGAGGGTCACTCAAACGAAAAAGCCCGCAAACCATAAAATTTGGGGGCTTTTAAGCGAATTTGTTAGCGTTTTTAGCGGTGAGGGAGGGATTCGAACCCTCGGTACAGTTTAACCCGTACGACGGTTTAGCAAACCGTTCCTTTCGGCCACTCAGGCACCTCACCCCATCAACCGGTTTCCCGATTGGGGTGGCAAAAATAAACATTAATTGTTGTCGTCCAAACCTTTTTCTTGGTACAAGAAATCAGCTTTCTACCGGCCGCTTCAGCTGGGCTACCGGGTCCTGGTTCAGGAGCTTTACCATGGCAGCATACAGCTCCGGCAGCTGGTGCTGGAAGCGGACCGGATTGCCAAAAAAAGTTTCTACACTCACCGCCCAGAACTCATGGTAATTGGTGGCCGCATAATCACCCAGCAGGTTCCGCTGGCCCCGCTGCATAGCCTGAAAAATAGGACGGGCCACCTTGGAGAAATAGCGGAACTCCTGCGAGAAATGCCGGTCTTCCTCTGTTTTGGTAACAAAATTTACATACGCCAGCGCATGGGCCATCTCGTGCATGCCTACATTGCTTACATCCGAGCTGTTTTTTATACCCTGGTAGAAATTGTCCCAAGACAGATAAATGCCGCTGTTGTCCACATGGCCCATAAAGGGAAGGGAGTAATAACCGTAGTGGTAATCGTGCTTGAGGACGTAGATGTCTTTGAAATAGTTGAGGGAAAACCGTTCCAGTCCCATGGTGAGCTGTACCGCCACCGCACTGATGAGCACCGGCATCTCCGGCTGGGTGGTCACGCCTACATAATGAAATTTTTTCTGGTGGTGAAACAGGTAAGTCCTGAACAGGAATTTCTCCTGCTCAACAGGCGAGAGGCGGTTAAAATAGCGGATGTTGCCGGAAACGATCCGGAAGTAATAATCCTGCTGCTGCCCGAATTCTTTTTTTCTCTTTTTTATCAGGTAGGCATACACGTAACCGGACAGGAATTTCAACAACAATACGGTCCCGAACAAAGCCAGATAAATCAAAAACACTTCCATGGTGGCATTTTCTTTTGCAGATCAGAAATGGGTTGTTCCGGGTTTACTCACAGCATGGACGTTTCATGTCAGCTTTTCAAAAAAGAGGGGGTTCAGGTTATGGATACTTCATAAGCTATTGCTATCAATCATTTTATTCCCCTTGGCAATAAACGTATGCGGATATCAGGATGGTTGTTGTTCGGGTTACATTACTCTTTAAGAGCAAAGCAGGGCAGTAAATGCTGCATAAGGTACAACAAAAATTATAAAACAACTAATTCCGCCCCTGCGCCCAAGCATATCCCTGTTTCTTTACCTTTGCCGCGCAAAAAACAATAGGTAATTGTCCAAAAAGGCTGACCATGTATAGAACACATACCTGCGGTGAATTACGCTTGACCGATGTCCCCAACGAGGTAACCCTGGCCGGATGGGTACAGACCATCCGCAAATTCGGTAGCATTACTTTTATCGACCTGCGCGACCGCTACGGCATCACCCAGCTGCTGCTGGGGGAAGAGCTGAACAAAAAGCTGGATGATCAACCCCTGGGCCGCGAATTTGTGCTGCAGGCTTCAGGCACCGTGCAGGAAAGAAGCAACAAAAACCCGCAGCTTTCCACCGGGGATATTGAAATCCGGGTAAAAGATTTTACCATCCTCAACAGATCGGCCGTTCCGCCTTTTACCATCCAGGATGATACAGACGGGGGCGATGATCTGCGGATGAAATACCGCTATCTCGATCTGCGCAGAAATGCCGTCAAGCGCAACCTCGAGCTGCGCTATGCCGTTAACCGCGCCGCCCGCAACTACCTGCACGAGAAGGGGTTTATGGACCTGGAAACGCCTTTCCTGATCCGTTCCACCCCGGAAGGCGCCCGTGATTTTGTGGTGCCCTCCCGCATGAACCCCGGACAGTTCTATGCCCTGCCCCAGAGCCCGCAAACATTTAAACAGTTGCTCATGGTGAGCGGCTACGACCGTTATTACCAGATCGTAAAATGTTTCCGCGACGAAGACCTGCGTGCCGACCGCCAGCCGGAGTTTACCCAGATCGACTGTGAAATGTGTTTTGTGGAACAGGAAGACATCCTCCGGATGTTTGAAGGCATGATCAAAGCCATCTTCAAAGACGTAAAAGGAATCGATTATACCGAACCAGTAGAACGCATGAGCTGGGAAGAAGCCATGTGGAACTACGGCAACGACAAACCTGACATCCGCTTTGATATGAAACTCACCAACCTGAAGTCGCCCCTGAAAAAAGAAGGCGTACAACGGGCTACCGGCGAGCTGATCGGGGGTGCCGGCTTTGGCGTATTCGACAACGCAGAAACCGTGGTGGCCATTGCCGTACCCGGCGCCAGCGAATATACCCGCAAACAAACCGATGAAATTACCGACTGGGTAAAACGCCCGCAGATCGGTATGCAGGGGTTGGTTACTATCAAGTGCAATGCAGACGGAAGCTTTAAAAGCTCTGTAGATAAATTTTACGGTCCGGAAAAATTACAGGCCATTGCCGCCTCCTGTGAGGCAAAGCCAGGCGATCTGATCCTGATCTTAGCAGGCAGGGAAGAAAGAACGCGCAAAGCCATCAGTGAGCTGCGGCTGGAAATGGGCGAGCGGCTGGGCATGCGGAAAAAAGACGAGTTCAGGCTGCTCTGGGTGCTTGATTTCCCGCTCTTTGAATGGGCCGAAGAAGAAGGCCAGCCAGGCAGATGGGTAGCCCGCCACCATCCCTTCACATCGCCCAAACCCAGCGACATCGATACCATGATCAGCAACAGTCCGCAAGTAGCAAACCAGGAAGAATACCTGCAGCATCCTTATGCCGGCATCAAGGCCAATGCCTACGATATGGTACTCAACGGCAACGAGATCGGCGGTGGCTCTATCCGTATCTTCCAGCGCGACCTGCAGGAAAAGATGTTTGATGCCCTGGGTATGTCTCGCGAAGAAGCCCGGCACAAATTCGGATTCCTGCTCGGTGCCTTTGAATACGGAGCCCCCCCGCATGGCGGCATTGCCTTTGGGTTCGACCGGCTATGTGCGATCCTGGGCGGCAGTGAAAGCATCCGTGATTTTATTGCTTTTCCCAAAAACAACAGCGGCCGCGACGTAATGCTGGATGCCCCCAGCACCATCGACGCTCACCAGTTCAGCGAGTTACAGATAAAATTAGACCTTAAATAAATTGTAGATCATTTGAGTATTTATTTCCCGGCCTCCTTAAACGGAAAAAGCCCTGGGAAGAAAGAATTACGCAGTCCGGGTTGCACAAAGCCCGGAAAAACAAGCTGGTACAAGCTTTGAAAGAATATTCTGTTTTTCATAGGATATTGGATCTTAAAAAGGGGCTGGATGTCTATCCGGGCCCCTTTTTTGTCTGAACCATAGTCTTGAACCTTGATTGACAGGATTTGGGGGATTCGCAGGATTGGTGGTTTAGATGGCAATACACTGAAAATGATCGAGACTTATATTTAAAGACCGATCTGCCGCCAAAAATCCTGTAATCCGTGGATCCGTTTAAACCTGATTCAAGTCAAAAAAGCCGTTACTTGTTTGAAGATCGATCTACCCATCCTGCGAATCCCCCAAATCCTGTCAATCAGGGTTCAAGACTTCTGCTCACGCCCAACTCCAACCCTCTCAACTCTGCCAACCCTCTCAACCTTCCAATGGCTGAGTATCCTGGGTAGGTTGTCTTTTTCAGGTCATCCAGCATTTGGTGGCCGTGGTCGGGGCGCATGGGGATGGAAACCTGGCGGCGGCGCATAAGAAGGACCAGTTCCTTTACCACTTCATACATGTCTACATCGCCTGCAAGGTGATCGGCTTCAAAGAAATTGCCGTCCGCATCGCGTTTGGTGCTGCGCAGGTGGAGGAAGTGGATGGCATCGCCCAGCCGGCGGACCATACCGGGCAGGTCGTTGTCGCTTCGCACGCCATAGGAACCGGTGCAAAAACACAGGCCGTTGGCAGGAGAAGGCGCTGCACCGAGCAGCTCGCGGGCGTCCTGCTCGGTGCTTACCACACGGGGCAATCCAAGGATCGGATAAGGCGGGTCATCGGGGTGGATGGCCATTTTCAGACCCACTTCTTCCGCTACCGGAACCACTTCCCTTAAAAATTCAAATAGGTGTTGTTTGAGCCGGGCCGCATCAATGCCTTCGTAGGTCTTTAAGGCGGTGAGGATCTGCTCTTCTGTAAACCGTTCTTCGCTGCCGGGCAAACCCAGCAAGGCATTGCGGTAGAGGGTTTCTTTCTCGGCGTCCGTCATGGTCTCCAGCCGCTTTTTAGCCTTGTCGATTTCTTCCGGCGTATAATCTTTTCCGGCTCCCGGCCTCTTCAAAATAAACAAGTCGAAAGCAATAAAGGCGGCCTTTTCAAAATACAGGGCCTTGCTGCCATCAGGCATGCCATACGAAATATCGGTCCGCATCCAGTCGAGGATGGGCATAAAATTATAGGTCACTACTTTCAATCCGCACGCAGCCACATTGCGCAGGCTTTGTTTGTAATTCTCAATGATCTTTTTATAGTCGCCTGTCTTTTTCTTGATGTCTTCGTGCACCGGCAGGCTTTCGATCACCGTCCAATCCATGCCGGCCTCGGCTACCTGGGAGCGCCGTTTTTGGATCTCTTCCACCGTCCATACCTCTCCTACCGGTACATGGTGTAAGGCTGTTACCACGCCCGTGCAGCCGGCCTGCCGGATATCCCATAAACTGACCGGATCGTTGGGACCGTACCAACGCATTGTTTGCTCCATGAACATAGGCTCTTGTTTTGATGAGGTACTAAATTAAGGATAAGACCCATTCCCGGCATCCTGACCGGCCCACTCTATCTAAAAAGTTTTATCTTGCTTACCGCACACGCACCCTACCGTAATATGATACAGGAAAAGGAAGTTACCATCTACGACCTCGCAAAGCTGCTGAACATCTCCCCCGCTACCGTTAGCCGGGGGTTGAAAGGTCATCCAGGCATCAGCAAAAAAACAAAAAAGCGGATTGATGAGCTCGCCAAGCAGATGGGCTACCGCTCAAACAATTTTGCCCGCAACCTGCGCAAACAGCACACCAATACCATTGGCGTGATCGTTCCCCGGCTGAACAGCTATTTTATGTCTACCGTTATTGCAGGCATCGAAAACATTGCTTACAAGGAAGGCTTTAACCTGATCATCAGCCAGTCGTCGGAAGATGTGAAAAAAGAAATTGCCAGTGCCGTAACCCTCTTTAACAGCCGGGTAGACGGACTGCTGGTATCACTGGCATACAATACAGACAGCTTTACCCATTTTGACCCTTTTCTGCAGCGCAAGATCCCGCTGATGTTTTTTGACCGGGTGCCTAAAAGGGACAGCGACATCAGTGTACTGATCGACAACAGAAGGGCAGCCTGGCAGGCTACCACCCATTTGCTGGACCAGGGCTGCAAACGGATCATGCATATAACGGGCAACCTGAACCGGAATGTGTATACCGACCGCTGCCAGGGTTATCAGCAGGCCCTCCTTGAACGGGGCATCCCGCTCCGGGAAGAGCTGGTCATAGCCAATGATTTGAGCCAGGAGGCAGGCATGGCCGCAGCTCGTACCATTTTACAGATGGACCAGCGGCCCGATGGCATTTTTGTAGCCAACGACAACTGCGCCGTCGGTTGCATGCTGGCCCTCAAACAGGCCGGCGTAAAGATACCCGATGACATCCGGTTTGTCGGCTTCAACAACGACCCTGTTTCTACCGTCATTGAGCCCAATCTTTCCACCATCAATTATCCCGGTTGCGAAATGGGAGAAGTATCTGCCCGCAACCTGATCAACCAGATCAACAACCAAACGGCTACCCAGTCGGTCAACACCATCATTCTGCGTTCTGAGCTGGTGGTGCGGGCTTCATCGATGTAAGGCGGTCTTTGATCAAAAAGTACACCGCTGCTCCAGCTGCTGCAATCCCGCAGCCCCAGAGCGCATAGATACCTGTGGAGAAAAATATGTAGGTCCAGATCACGACAGAAACAATCACCGGAAGGGGATACAGCCACATTTTGAATGGCAAGGAAGAGGTCCGCCTCCGCCGGAGCAGGACCACACCAACAGCCTGGGCAATAAACTGCACCAGGATGCGCATGGCAAGAATGGCGCTGATCACGTCAGAGAGCTTGAAAAGAAGGCTGAATATAAACCCAAAACCACCCATGAACAAGAGCGATACATAGGGAAATTCCTTGCGGGGATGGAGCTTGGCAAAGAGGGGAAAGAAATTGTTGTCGGCCGCTGCTGCATAAGGCACACGCGAGTAGCCCAGCATAACGGCAAACAGGGAGGAGAAGGCGATCCACAGTACCAGCGCTGTGGCAACCTGGGCCGCCCGGTGTCCGTAGATCTTCTCTACAAAAAGGCTGACGATAAATTTTGAATGCTGTGCTTCCTGCCAAGGTATAACGCTTACAATGCTTACGTTCATGCACAGGTACAAAAAGGCAATCCCGGCAACGGAAATAAAGATGCTGCGGGGAATATTTTTTTCAGGCCGGTTGATCTCGCCACCCAAATGACAAACATTATAATATCCCAGGTAACTATACACGGTTTTGACCGCTCCATGTCCGAGCACGGTCAGGAATGCGGGGGTAAAAAGCTGGCTTGCCTGCGCCGGCAAAAAGCTGTAAGGAACCTGGCGGTGTGTAAATCCGCCGATGATGATCCAAAGCAGGGTAATAATCACGCCCAGCCATAAAAAGACCGATATTTTGCCGATGGTTTTTATATTGCGGTAGAGCAGCGCTGTAACCAGCACCACTACGACACCGGATACAATTTTTTGCTGCACCTCACCCAGGGGCATCAGGTAATTAAAGTACTGCGCAAAACCGATGGCCCCGGAAGCCACTACCAGGGGCGCCTGGATGCAGGTTTGCCAGACAAACAAAAACGGCATCAGTCCACCCCATTTGCCGCTGTAAGCCTGCTTGAGAAAATTGTAACTGCCGCCGGCCAGCGGGTAGGCAGCGCCCAGCTCGCTCCAGATCATGCCGTCCACAAAAGCAGTAAAGGCGCCCAGGATCCAGGCCCATAAAAACAAGTTGCTGCCCATCATGCTGATCACCAGCGGCATTACCACAAAAGGCCCGATGCCTACCATATCGATCATATTAATGGCCGAAGCCTGTAATAAACTGATCTCTCGTTTAAGCATGTAAAGCAGTGTGGGGGAAAATGGTTATATGAAAATTTTTATAAAGATGACAGCAGAAAAGAAAAAAACCTAAATTACTTTCGTCAATCCCGAAATCTGTTCAATTTCCTGTAAACACTGCTTATGAAGATTATAGAAATCAAGACCTTGCGCGGACCAAACTATTGGAGCATACGACGCCCCAAGCTGATCCAGATGAAGCTTGACATACAGGAATATGAACAGAAACCCAGCAATTTGATCCCTGGTTTTGCAGAGCGGCTGGAAAACCTCTTACCCGGCCTGTACGAACACCGTTGCAGCGTAGGTGAACCGGGCGGTTTTTTGCAACGCCTGAAAGAAGGCACCTGGATGGGACATATCATCGAACATGTTGCGCTGGAAATACAAACCCTGGCGGGCATGGATACCGGTTTTGGAAGAACACGCGGAACCGGGAAAACAGGTGAGTACCATGTGGTGTTCAGCTACGTGGAAGCAGACGCAGGTGTATATGCGGCCAAAGCCTCGGTAGCCCTGGTAACAGCGCTGGCCGAAGACCGGCCCTATAACCTGGAGGCCGATGTACAGGAACTCAGGGTGATCCGCGAAGATACCAGGCTGGGCCCTTCAACAGGATCTATCGTAGAGGAAGCGGTTAAAAGAGGCATTCCTTATATCCGTTTAAACAAACACAGCCTGGTGCAGCTCGGCTACGGCATCAACCAGCAGCGGGTACGGGCTACCATTGCCGGCACTACTTCATCCATTGCTGTTGACATTGCAGGCGACAAGGAAGAGACAAAAAACCTGCTGGGGGCGGCCCAGATCCCGGTGCCTTACGGCACCATCGTATACAATCCCGAAGAGCTCCGGGGAGCCGTTGAATCGGTGGGCTACCCGGTGGTGCTTAAGCCGGTTGATGGCAATCATGGAAAAGGGGCTACTACCAACATCACCACCTGGGAGCAGGCGCTCAAAGCCCTTGAAGCGGCCCAGCAATACAGCCGGGCGGTGATCTGTGAAAGATTTATTACCGGTTTTGATTTCCGGCTGCTGGTCATCAATTATAAATTTATCTGTGCAGCCCTGCGCACCCCTGCCAGCGTTACAGGCGATGGAGAACATACCATCCAGTGGCTGGTAGATAAAACCAACCAGGATCCGGACCGGGGCTATGGCCATGAAAAAGTGCTTACCCAGATCAAGATCGACCTTTTTACCCAGAAAATGCTGGATGAAAAAGGCTATACGCTGGAAACCGTTCCTGCTGCCGGTGAACTGGTACTGCTGAAGCCCACGGCCAACCTGAGCACCGGCGGTACCTCCACCGATGTGACCGATGAGGTGCATCCGGTCAATATTTTTCTGGCCGAGCGCATTGCCCGCATCATCGGACTGGACATCTGCGGCATCGACATCATGGCACCCGACCTGCGGACCTCCCTTTTTGAAAACGGCGGAGCGGTACTGGAAGTGAATGCGGCGCCCGGGTTCCGCATGCACATACAGCCTTCGCACGGACTGCCGCGCAATGTAGCAGAGCCGGTGATCGATATGTTGTTTCCCAGGGGCACCACCGGCAGGATCCCTATTATCGCCATTACCGGTACCAATGGCAAAACCACCACGACCCGCCTGACGGCGCATATCTGCAAAACCGCCGGTTACAAGGTAGGGTTCACTACATCGGACGGCGTGTACATCCAGCATCAAATGATGATGAAGGGCGATTGTACCGGACCGGCCAGCGCCAACTTTGTGCTGGAAGACCCCACGGTTGACTTTGCCGTGCTGGAATGCGCCCGGGGCGGTATCCTGCGGGCCGGACTGGCCTTTGACCGGTGCGATATTGCGATCATCACCAATGTTACGGCCGATCACCTGGGGCTGGGAGGCATCGATACGCTGGAGCAGATGGCCAAGGTAAAGGGCGTACTGGCGGAAACCGTGATCCCGCATGGCTTTGCCATTCTTAATGCAGACGATGACCTGGTGTATGATATCCGCAAGGGACTTGATTGCAAGGTGGCACTGTTCAGCATGGACGAGCACAATCCCCGGATCAAAAAGCATTGCGAGGGTGGCGGGTTTGCAGCCGTTTATGAAAACGGGTATATTTCTATCCTGAAGGGAACCTGGAAGATCAGGGTGGAAAAAGTAACCGGCGTGCCCATTACTTACGGGGGCAAAGCACTCCACAACATCGCGAACACCCTGCCTTCCGTGCTGGCCAGCTACCTGTTCAGGAATATCAAGATTGAAGACATCCGCTCGGCCCTGCACACGTTTGTTCCCTCTCCTTCCCAAACTCCCGGCCGGCTCAACCTGTTCCAGTTTAAAAAGTTCCAGGTGCTGGTTGATTTTGCCCACAACCCTGCAGGCCTTACCCTGCTGGGCAATTTTATCCAGAAGCTGGACGGGCATCCCAAAGTAGGCATTATCAGCGGAACCGGCGACCGGCGGGATGAGGACATCCGCGAGCTGGGCCGGCTGGCGGCGGGTTATTTTGATGAGATCATTATCCGGCAGGACAAGCACCTGCGCGGCCGCACGGCGGAAGAAATCGTGAACCTGCTGCTGGAGGGAATTGCCCAGCAAAATAATCCGTCCCTGCCTGTAACCGTGATGCTGAATGAACGGGAAGCGATTATGCATGCATTTAACAGTGCAAAGCCCGGCTCTTTGCTCACGATTTTGTGCGATGTTGTTTCGGAAGCGCTGCAGCTGATCAGCAAGCTCAAGGAAGAAGAGGAAAAGGAAGAGAGCTGAGCTTATACAGGTAAAATTTTATTCTCCTGGTAAAAGGAAGGTTTTCAGGTTTTTCATTTGGATATCTTTTCTGCAAACCCTATTTTTGCTCCCCTGTACATGCAGCGACTGCTGCAACAGCAGATTGCCTGATAGTATAATGGTAGTACGACAGTTTTTGGTACTGTTTGTCTTGGTTCGAATCCAGGTCGGGCAACAAAAAAGCCCCGCGAAATTCCGCGGGGCTTTTTTGTTGCCCGACCTGGATGCTATTTTAAAATTTTCCAGAGTTCTTTTTATCTGTGTATGCTTCCATTCTAATTACTAACAAACGTTCGTATGCTTACTCAATGACTGGGGAAATTTTTCAGCACCTGCTTGCCGGCTGATTTTAAATCTATATATATTTTTTTCTACACCCCTTGTTTCAATCGGCAGCACGATCCAGCTTTAAAACAGGCTTGAATAAGCAATTTTAATATAAAGCAATAATTGTACATTTGACATTTATTGACTGAAATCAACAAAAATCCCTTACCCAGGATGCTATTTGGTATAATAATTGGTAATCATGGGAGTCCAGTATCGATAAAAATTATACCACAGTTTTCTACCTATCCTTTGCATAAATAACGATTGCATTCGATTTGCTCGAATGAATGCCTTGTGCAGACTTTAACCGCGATAAGCGTTTTCACTGAACCAGTAAATAGAATTGGATTGCATGGGTTTGTCAAAACGTTGACGAACAGACACTTAACAAAAAGTTCGGTGTAGAAGGACTTACAGCCCCTTTAAAAAACGCTGCGCTTTTATGAACCCTGCTCCTGAACCACCTAGAGACCTAACAGTTGTTCGCATTATGTACAGGAAAACTTTTACAGGCTATAAAATTCAAGTTTACAGTATGAGACGATCACTACTTTTGATTGCAGCAGCATGCCTTGTGCTAACATTCAGTGCCTCGGCAGGAACAGGCCTTAACTATGCTTACTATGAGGGTAACTGGACTGCAATGCCCGATTTTACCGCAATTACCCCTACCAAAACTGGCTCCAGTAACAATTTAGATTTGGGTGTGCGCAACCGGGATACTTATTTCAGCATTCTGTGGCAGGGATACATAACGATTCCGGCCGATGGTTTTTACACCTTTGAACTTAATTCAGACGATGGCAGCAAATTATACATCGGCAACTACAACCCGGCATCCACTCCGCTTATCAACAACGATGGACTTCACGGAACCAGAACCGTAGCAGGCAGCCAGTTTCTCTACAAAGGCATATTCCCGATTGCCATTTCCTATTTTCAGAACTCCGGAATCAATCAGATGGAATTGTATTGGTCTTCGACCTCCGGCATATCCCGCCAGAAAGTTCCCGATAATGCATTGATGAACAATTATTCTGGCACAGTGAATTCATTTTCAGGGCTGAACTACAGTTATGTAGAAGGAATTTACAACCTCCTTCCTGATTTTTTCACCCAAAGCAAGGTAAAAACAGGCAACAGTTCCAACATTGACCTGGGTATACGCAACAAAAACATCCAGTATGCTATGTTGTGGGAAGGTTATATTAACATTCCTGCCGACGGCGTTTACACTTTTGAAACCAACTCTGACGACGGAAGCAAGGTTTACCTCGGGCTCTACAACAACGGAACATCTCCCCTGGTCAACAACGAAGGAAATCATGGGGTGCAAACACGCAAAGGAGTTATTTTCCTGACAGCCGGTGTGTATCCGATCGCGGTAAGTTATTACCAGAATTCTGGCGACCAAACGATGGAGCTTTACTGGTCATCTACTGCAGGTTTGGCAAGACAGCAAATCCCGGACGACGCTTTTAAAAGCAACGGCTCGACAAACAAGGATAAGGATAAGGACAATGGCAGCACGGGCGGCAACATCAGTTACAAGTACTATGAAGGGAAATTCAGCAATCTGCCCGACTTCAGCTCGCTTACCCCGGCCAAAACAGGCTCCAGCTCTACCTTTGACCTGGGCGTTCGCGACAGAAGCGCGCAATATGCTATTGTGTGGCAAGCGAATATAACCTTGCCCGCTTCAGCCACTTACACATTTGAAACCGTGTCGGATGACGGAAGCAAATTGTATTTGGGCAGCTACGGTCCCGGTTCAACACCTTTACTGGATAACGACGGGGTGCATGGCACACAAAGCCGCTCTACCTCATTGTATCTGGCAGCCGGCTCATACACGATCACGGTTCAGTATTTCCAGTCTGCAGCCGACCAAACAATGGAAGTGTATTGGACTTCTTCCGCCGGCATTGCCCGTCAGCGTATTCCGGATAACGCTTTTACGCCTTATCTGGGCTACAACGTTGTTAACAGCGTATCCAAACCAGAAACTCCAACAGCTCCTGATTTGTCAGGATCAAACGAAACGGGAGGATTAACAGGCCGTAACAACTACTATTTCTCCAGCAGTACCGGTGATGACTCCCGTTCCAATGCACAAGCACAAAACCCGGCCACACCCTGGAAGTCGCTCGATAAGCTCAATTCTATCATTCCTTACCTGGGCGATAATGATGCCGTACTGCTCAAAAGAGGAGATGTGTTTGACGGCTCTATTTCCATTAAAAGAACCTGGAATCAATCCAGCGCTATCATTGTATCTTCCTATGGCACAGGAAACAAACCCGTCATCAACGGTTTTGCTACGCTCAGCAACTGGTCTAATTTAGGAGGAGGCATCTGGTCGAGCTACTACAACTACTCCGGCTCGCGCATCAATGTGGTTACGATTAATGGTGAACCCAAGGAAATGGGACGCTATCCCAATGCCAATGATCCGTTACATGGATACCTGATCTATGATTCGCATACATATGACGGCACCCTCAATACAGGAAGCATAACTGACAACGAATACAACAGTTCAATCAACTGGACAGGGGGTGAGTTGGCCCTGCGCAAACGCCGCTGGGTAGTAGACCAATGCCCGATTCTCTACCAAGCAGGCAATACTTTCTACTACAAATCACCTTCTTTCTACCCCGGTTTGGACGGATTTGGCTATTTCATCCAAAATCACCCTAAAACACTTGATCAGTATGGCGAATGGTATTTCGATCCCAACAGCAAAAACCTGCAGGTATACCTTGGATCGGTTAGTCCGTACAACATTGAGGTGAAAGAAAGTGTCGTGGATGTGCTATTCACTGTGTTAGGACAAAGCAATATCACCATCGATAATTTATCCCTGCAGGGTGCCAACCAGAAAGCTATCTCTGTAGGCAGCAGCAACAACATCAAGATTACCAACTGCAATATATTTGGTACAGGTGTAAACGCCATCGATGCGAACTATACCAATAACCTGAATATTGAAGGCTGCAATGTCAGCCGTACAAACAATGTAGGCATGTTTTTAGGGCCGAATATAAATAACTCGCTGATCAGAAATAACAAGCTAACCTACACAGGCCTGTTTGCCGGTATGGGTGCCAATTCGGACAATGCCCGCCAGGGAATCGCCCTTGTAGGCGACAATGATATAGTAGAGTACAATGAAGTATACAACACAGGGTATAACGGCATCAAGTTCAAAGGCAATTCAATTACGGTAAGGAACAATGTGGTAAATACCTTTTGTACTGTTTCTGATGACGGTGGTGGAATATACACCTACGCCGGCGGATTCTATGGCAGAAAGATACTGAACAACATCATCGTAAATGGTCCCGGTGCATCAGACGGAACAGACTCTTATCTGGATTATGCCGCAAACGGCATTGACCTGGATGATATGACAAATGATGTAGAGATGTCAGGAAACTCAATTGCCAGTTGTAACGGACGGGGTATAGGCAACCACAATTCGCACGAGCTTGTGATTACCAATAATACCGTGTACGACTGCGACATGGGACAGATTGAGTTCGCCCATGACCTGCTGGCTCCCAATGATCCCATCAGAAATGTATCAATGAACAACAACATTTTTGTGTCAAAGAGAGCCGATCAGCAGGTGGTGATCTTCAGAACCAAGGACAATGACGTGTCACGCATGGGAGGCCTGGACAATAACTACTTCTGCCGTCCTATCAACGATAAAGAGGTTTTCACCACCTATACCTACTTCAACACGCCTTCCGTCATTCCAAAATGGTATGATCTGTCACACTGGAAATCCACGTACGGTTTTGATGCAAACTCGTCAAAGTCGCCGGTGAACATCGCCCCTTATAGTATCAACAGCACCTCCGGAAACATGGTGACCAACGGAAGTTTTGACAACTCGATCAAGAATATGCAAACGCCTACCGGTTACTATACATCACTTCAGTTTGACCGTTACGGTCTTGACGGCGGAGACGTAAAAGTGAGCTACACCGGAGGAAACAGGGACAATTCATACCAGTCCATTCAGTTCTATGATCCAACCACGCCTACGATGTTGAGCGGACATACCTACCGGATCAAGTTTTCTGTTCTAGCAGCCTCGGACAACAATACCGATTTCTTTGGTACGTTCCTGGGTGCCTACGGAGTGGGCAGAACCGATGCCAAGCTCTTTAAAGTCAATAACACCAGGAGCGAGATCGAGCTGCTCTTCACACCCACTACAAACGTAAGCAATCCTTACTTTGAGATTTATACACCCATCGCCATGGAGTGCCCTGTGTTCTGGATAGACAACCTGGTTCTTCAGGAAGTGTATTCCATGACAAAAACCAACCCTGATGATTACTTGCGCTTTGAATACAACAGCACTACCAGCACCAAGAATATTTCGCTCGATGGAGCATATGTAGATATGAAAAACAATACCTACAACAACTCCATTACACTGGCTCCTTTCTCTTCTGCAGTACTTGTGAGAAAAGGCGCAGGAGGCCTGGTAACAGATGCACAAAATGTACTCTCTGCCAACACAACTGCGGCCAGAACAATGACCGCGGTAGAAGAAACAACAACCGCTGACAACCTGGCCCTGTCGTCAGAACTGAAACTGACACCGAATCCGGCTGTTGATCAAGTACAGTTCACCCTCAAGCCGGTGGCGAATGCCAACAGCAAAGCTGTATTGAAGATCTATTCTGCCGCTGGCACTTTGGCCAACAGCAGCGAAGTGAGCGTAACAGGTCAGCCGATCACAGTGAATGTATCTTCCTTAAGCCCGGGAGTATACACAATGAACATTGTATACGGTGGTCACACTATCAGCAAAAAATTCGTAAAAAGATAAGGATACTCCTTGCTGCCCTGTCTTGTAACAGCATCTATCACAGAGAAGAGCTGCTTCCGCCCGGAAGCAGCTCTTCTGTTTTTGGTACAGCATCCGTAACAGCGTACATCCCTGGCAGGAGGCGGATGTTGCGGCGTTTTATGTAATAGTGCCAGAGCAGGAAGGCAGCGATAGAGCGGTAAGGCTTCCAGGCTTCAGCAGTTTGTATGATGGATTCGCGGGAGGTGTGAACGGGCAGGCCCTTCAGCAGCTTAAAGGCATTGATCACAGCGAGATCGCCTGCGGGAAAGATGTCGGCATGGTGCAGGGCAAAGATCAGGTAAACATCTACCGTCCAGTCGCCGACGCCTTTTACCTGTTTTAAAATCATTCTGATCTCCTCCCCTGTGCGTTCTTCAAAACTTTCCGGTTTGATGCGGCCGGACACAAAAGCTTCTGCCAGGCTCCGCACGTATACAATTTTTTGCCGGCTGAAATAACAGCTTTTCAGGTCTGCATCCGACAACAGGAGAACCGCCTGCGGACTTACCTGTCCGCATTTTTCCACCAGCTTGGTATAAGCAGCCATGGCAGAAGCCAGCGACACCTGCTGCTCCAGGATGATATGCACCAGAGTTGCAAAACCGGCTGCGCGCGACCAAAGCGGCGGATGGCCATATTGCTGAATGATCTGCCCCAGGCTTGGGTCTTGGGCAGCCAGCTCATCACAAAGAGCTATATAGTTATCAGCATGGAAACGGGTAATCATACATACAAACTGCCTGACAGATGGCCGGTGTAATTTCCGGATTTTATCGATTGGTAAAGTAGCTGGCTGATTTTTGCCTATCAAAACAAAATGGAAAAATTATGTCACCATTTATCTATGCCGTCCGATCTTGCAGCTAAAAACAAAGGCATTGAATCACCATATGAAGCGTTCCAAACTCAACTTTCTGCTTACCTCCCTTTTCCTGCTCGGCTGCAGTTGTCTGCCGGCCCAAACAAACAAGATCACCGTAGCACAGGACGGGACCGGGCGGTATAAAACCGTGGGGGAAGCGCTCAAGGCCGTTCCACTGAACAATAAAAAAGACCTGGTTATTTTTATCCGCAACGGCGTGTACAAAGAAAAGCTGCGGCTTGGGCCCGGACAAAACCATGTGGTGCTGCAGGGAGAAGACAAGTTCAACACCATTCTTACCTACGATGACCATACCGGGAAGATCACGCCCGGTGGTGATACCATCAACACACGCACATCAGCAAGCTTTGTGGTAGGGGCAGATGATTTTTATGCGGAGAACATCACGTTTCAGAACGATGCCGGGTTTACGGCCGGACAAGCCGTCGGACTGGAAGTGCAGGGCGACCGGGCCGTGATCAACAATTGCCGGATCGTGGGTAACCAGGACATCCTGTTTACCAGCAGTGAAGAGAGCCGGCAGTATTACCGCAACTGTTATATTGAAGGAAGCACGGATTTTATTTTTGGCGCGGCAACTGCCTGGTTTGAAGGCTGCCATATCCACAGCAGAAAAAATTCGCATATCACGGCAGCGTCCACCCCGCAGGGACATGCTTATGGCTATGTATTTCATGATTGCGTGCTGACCGGCGACAGTACGCTCAACCAGGTTTCGCTGGGCCGTCCCTGGCGCCCCTATGGAAGCGTGACCTATCTTTATTGTTATATCGACAAACACATCCGGCCCGAGGGCTGGTCGAACTGGAACAATACCGAAAATTACAGGACGGCCCGGTATGCCGAATACAAGAATTACGGACCGGGTGCAGCCGTGGAAAAACGAGTGGCCTGGGCTCACCAGCTAACAGCCGCACAGGCGGCCCACTATACAATGGCGGCCGTCTTTCCCGGCTGGAACCCTCTCCTGTCCATCAGAAAATAAAACCCATTCAATAAAAACCTGATCACTTAACCAACCAGCTATGACCGCACACATCCTGTCTTTTTTCCCGTTCCGGATGCAGACTTATTTCCTGTTGCTGCTATCGCTTGCGCTCTTCAGCAACAGCCATGCACAGAAGCAAGCCTTTATCAGACCCGGTGAGCTATGGCCCGATGACCAGGGCAACCACGTGCAGGCGCACGGGGGTGGTATCATTAAAATAGGAGACACGTATTACTGGTATGGTGAAGAAAGAAGGCGGGGACTGGACACAGGCTTCCGGTATGTAAGCTGTTACTCTTCTACCGACCTCACCAACTGGAAGTTCAGGGGGGATGTTGTAAAGATGACCGATCCGGAGAACTTAGGCTACCGCTGGGTACTGGAGCGTCCCAAAGTTTTTTACAACAAAGCTTCCAGGAAGTATGTGATGTACTTCCACCTGGACGACCGCTCGTACCGCTTTGCGCGGGTAGGCATTGCCGTAAGCAACAAGCCGGACGGCAATTTCACGTATGTAAAAAGCTTTCGTCCGCTGGGCCGGGAAAGCCGCGACATCGGACAGTTTATTGATGATGATGGCACAGCTTACCTGGTGTTTGAAGACAGGCCCCTTGGCTTTCACATTGCCCGGCTTTCAGCTGATTATATGGACGTGGAAAAAGACATGAGTCTGATAAAGGAACACATGGAAGGCGGTGCCATCGTGCATTACAAAGGGTTGTATTATTCTATCGGCTCTGCCCTGACAGGCTGGAGGCCCAATCCCAACAAGTACGCCACGGCCCCTTCGCTCGAAGGCCCCTGGACCTCCTTCAAGGATGTAGCCCCCCCCACCACCAATACCTACGGCTCACAGTCGACCATGCTGATCAAGGTAGTGGGTACAAAAGAAACGACCGTCATCTTTATGGGCGACCAGTGGAAGCCGGGCACCCAGTGGGACTCCCGTTATCTGTGGATGCCGCTGCAGATCGAAGACGGCAAGCTCTGGCTGCCCGAACCCAGGCCCTGGGCACTGAATGTAAAAACCGGGGAATGGAAGGAAGAAGGCGGAGCGGCACAACACAGAAAGCTGGGCAACCCGCTCGACCATCTTCCCGCCAACATAGAAGTGCTGACACGTTTCGGTGAACGGGCCGATTTTTCCCCGGACAACAAACACATTGCATTCATGACCAAAAGCTTTGGCGATGCCATGACGATCGACCTGCAAACACGGGAGATCCGCTGTCTCACCTGCAATGTACCGGGTGCTGCTTTCCTGCGCGTGATGCACCTGGTCACCGGCGATTATATCCTCATCGGGCCGGATCATTATGAAAACATCAATACCAGCCGTACGCGTGATAACGAGCTGTGGTTCCTGAGCAAGGAACGGGGGTCCAAACCCATCAAGCTGGGCCAGAAAATGAGCGAGGGCATGGCCATTTCAAAAAAGAGTTTAAAGATCGCTTATTCCCAGCTGCACGACCAGGCACCCGATCTGGCACCCGCCGCATCCCGGCTCATCGTGGCCGACCTGAACTTATCAGGCGGGCGCCCCCGGATCGTGAACCCGGTCACTGTTTATGAAAGTCCTGATTCTACCTGCCGGGTAGAAGCACAGGATTTTTATGACAACGACAGCAAGATGACCTTTATCTGTTACGAACCCAATAAGGATTTTACGGCAGCCTCCGTTATGGGCATCGACCTGCAAACCAGGCAGGTTACCAACTACAGCAAAAAACCCCTTACCTACAACGAATGTGAAGGCATTTTTCCGGACGGCAAATACACGCTGGTAGAAGCCGACCGCCAGTGCGACTCACTGGGTGGCAGACGCGGCGGCTCCAATATCGACATCTGGAAGCTGGCCCTTGATGGCACCGGCCAGGACTTTGTGCGCCTCACCCGTTTCAACGACTATGAAGGCGGCAAAGCCTCTAATCCCGTTGTTTCCACCGATGGCAGGTTGATGGCCTTTCAGCTCGCCAATACTGCTGATCCGGCCGGTGTGGGTTATGGACTTTTACTGTATAAATTCAACAAGTAAAAAGCAGCTGGGGGAGATAAGAAGGGCGCTTGTATTATCCCCTCCGGGGAGGGGCAGGGATGGGTCTACGATGCATCGTAGATCAAGCTAACCCCGTCTGGATCAGATCATCAGACAGGAATAAAATAAGGATTGCAAAGAGCCAGGCAATCAAGGATTGAGCGATCGCTCCCTATCCTGGGCATGTGTGGTGGCATGATGGTGCCGGATGCCTTTCCTGGATTTTACAAAAGCTACAAGAAACTGAAAAACAGCAACAAACAGGTAACAAAAAGGCAGGGCCTTCTTGCCCATATGAAAAAAGTCGGCTGCTACGATCAGCGATAAGATTCCTTCGATTACAAAGAACACGCCGTCTACCCAGGGCACCCGGCGTTCTATGATGGGGTGCAGCAGGGCAACAGCCAGGAATACCAAACCGGCTGTTAAAAAGTATACATATGAATGATGGCCTGAATCCCATTTTTCATAAGCATGAACCAGGATGACCACGCCTGATACAATGTGTACAATGCGTTTTCTTTTTTCCTTGTCTTTGATCAGCCGTCCGCCAAGTAAGGCCATGGTTTTGTTGATTGATATGGATAAAGCTACTGATTTGTTCTCTTCTTAGGGAGATAGAAATGGGGTTACCGGTTGTATTCACTGAGCCAGTGGAACTGGCGCTCGGGCAGCTGAAAATAGCGGCTGCTTTTGCGGAGTTCGGCATACAGGGTGTTCTTGCCGATCGTTCCGCGGAGCCGGATGGTATTGCTGTCGGGCAGCTCGTATCTGAGCCGGAAAAGAAGGATGCTTTCCCGCTGCATGTTTGACTTTTTAAATTCAATTTCCTGTTTCAGCGTATCGGTGGAGTACGTGAAATAGCCCCGGCGGTAGCGCTGCCAGAAGGTAGTATCAGTGGTGGCGATGCTTCCCGACCCGCCCTTTTCAAAGATCACGTCCTGCCAGCGGGTGCTATCGGTAATAAGGGGCGGAATTGTATCCTGGTTGCGGACAAAGATGGCTACGTTGTAAATGCCGGAGCGGATGGGTTTAATGTCACGGGGATTGTTTACCTGCACGTAGCGGTTGTAGTTGATCACAAAGGGCATGACAACAACGACGGCGACGAACAGGCATTTTAAAACGACCCTTGTTACGCGCATCCATTTTTTGGGAAACCGTACCTGGTAGAGATGGCTGGGCCCCGTTGGCCGGTTGAGGAGTAAAAAGCCTGCAATGCGCTTGTATTCAAAGGCGAGCAGGAGCAGCGAGGCTACAAAAAGGTGGGTGGAAAACAGCTTTACCGGGATGTCGTAGCTCAGGTTCATGATCATCACATTGGCAAATACACCGGCTGCAAGCAGGGCACCAAGGGTCGCTGTTCTTCTGAACAGGAGCAGGGCCCCGGCCAGGAATTCTGCTGCCCCGGAGAAGAACTGGTAGGTTTGTGAATAGCCAAGGAACATCCACGACAGGCGCATTGGCGCGTAGTCGCCCAGCGGGGTAGCCAGTTGGCTCAGGTTGGGAAAGGGCATTTGCAGAAAGAAAAGCTTGATAATGCCATAGGCAAAACAGGTGATGATGATCCAGTAGCGTATCGTAAGGCGAAACCAATAGGCGAGCCGGTTGTACTGGACCCATTTCCGGTCGAGGAGTGACCAGATAACGCAACCCAGTACAGAAAGAAGCAGGTATAGTTCAACCTGTACCCAATTATAGGAAGTATCTCCGCTGCCGTTGGGGCTGACCAGTTCTTTGTATTGACGAAACAGGCGGTTTGCGGCATGCACGGCCCAATCTTCCAGTTTGTCGTAAGGACCGGTGATGAGATCGCCCCCGGGAATGTAGGCCAGCCAGGTCCAGGGAGCACAGTAAAGCACGAAATAAATAAATACAAAGCGGAATACAATTTTTTGGGTGGAAGTCCAGTTATTCTTACCGGGCCATGGAATGGGGCTCATATAAGCAGTTGTTTTACAGGTAATTTATGCAATATTTTTCTAACAGAAAGAGCGGGTGAGCATCTCTGTGGCAGGAGGGCACTTGCATGCCGGCAGGCGGGCCGGCGGATTTAAGAAACCGGTCAGAAAGCAGGAATAAAATGGACAAAAATGGACAAATAAAATGTAGTTGTTTACAAATATTTTTAAGAACTTTGATATGCAACGATCGTAACAAATCGGTCATCCATACAAAGTGATTGTACGTAGGTATGATAAGCAATCATTCAGTTCTATACAATCTTTACACAAACAAATTTTTTCCAAAAAAATAATCATGAACAAGAAATCCATACTGGTGGTTTCCAACCAACAGGGAGAGCACAATTCTTTGCATGATTGGCTAAGCGACACTCACCCCTTTCATGTAAACACTGCCCCCAATGATGAGGCAGCGATTGAACTTTTTCACCGGCATCGTTTTGACCTGGTAATTGTGGACGGAACAGACCACACCATCAATGAGAAGAAGCTCCATGCGGTTTTGCCGGTCTTACAGGAAGACGTCCTGGTGCTGGAGTACCAGGGAGAAACCTCTTATGATCTGGACGATCAAATCACGGCTGCTTTCGAATCCAGAAAGTACGCCCGTCTGCAGCGCATGCTGCTCCTCGAACCATCCACAGACAACCATTGGGATCTCCCCCCCTTTTCATTAAATTAATAAAAGCTGTTATGTTTTACCGGAAGCAGCCTAGAAAGCTGTTTCACCGGCAATAAACTGTTTAAAAGCCGCAGCCCCTTTGTTCAAAACAAAGGGGCTGCGGCTTTTTAGCATGATATATTTTCCTATCCCCTACCAGGCTGCTCCAGCTCAAAGACAATTTTTCCAATCCTGGGAAGGAATTGGGTGTGTGCCAAGTTGCTGTTTGTTGATGATCAGCCACTTAGCTCTTCGGCACAGCTTTGGAAACTATAGCAGCATAACACACACAAAAAGAAAAAATCTAAAAAACTGAATACC
>JADCRZ010000029.1 GCA_015069695.1 Williamsia sp. | reverse complement strand
TCTCCACATGCAACATATAAATCATTCGGATCCATATACCAGCTTGCAGAAGTTGGTGTTCCAGGAATTGGCTGTTTGGTATTCCAAGTGCACTGCAAGCTTAATTTGTCAACAGATTTGAGTATGCCGATATAACGATCTTCAAAGTTGTTATTATATCGGCTTACCACAATGACTTCAGATTTACCATCTCCATCAATGTCTCCACATGCAACATATAAATCACTCGGATTTATATTCCAATTTCCAGGGATTGATTTCTTTGATTGCCATACGCACTGCAAACCAGACTTACCGTCAAAATTAAGTAAACCGATTCGGCTGTTCGTAGTATTAACTACAATAATCTCAGACTTGGCATCACCACTAATATTTCCACAAGCAACATATGAATTATTCATGTCAATAGGCCAACCTCCTGAAAGGAACCTAGTCATTTTCCATGTACATTCTAGACCGTTGTCTTTGTTGCATTTAAGCAAACCTATGTTGTTTGCATCGCGACTGACAACTACGATCTCTGAGCATTTATCTCCATCAATATCTCCGCATGCGATATATAAATCAGTTGGGGAGATATGCCAGCCACCATAGATATTGGTGGAGATGATTATAGCCGAATAAAGACAGTCTTGAGCATCGATTAGAAGACATATTCTATTTTCGGTTGCTCTAGGTCCACTCTGTATTATTTGCACTGTTGATTTAGATACACCCAAACGCCCTGCATTAGTATAAGTGTCATCCTTACTCATCGGCCATTGTTCTAAAGGCCCCACAGAAGTGGGTAATAATTTGAATTCATCACAGTTATCCATTTGAAAGTGATAATCACTTGCATCATTTAAATCGTTAAAGAAAACAGGGATCACCATTCCCTTTCGGTTGAAAAAATCAAAATTTACTACCAAATAATTCTGGTAAGTAGAAGATCCACATTTATATAAAGGTGTAACATCATTCCCCAATTTTCCATGACGCCCGTATTGTTGATGTATATGGCCTACAATAACTGCAGAAACGTTATATCTTTTTACTAGTTGGTTAAAATGCTTATACGATGGATTAGGTGTACCGTCATCATTTGAACTTTTAAAGAGAGTGCCATAATCATGCATACATATAATCGCTGTATATGATTTTGTAGCAGCCGCACTGAGTAAATTCTCTATATATGCGAAATCTGGGATTATTTGAAATTGTTTTATACGACCATCTTCAACAGTTGTGAAAGATTTCATGAAGGAGGGGAAATTGTGCAACTGGATTATCAAAACTTTATTCACAAGAATTTGATAGGCTAAACTTCCTGTAAGATACATAATTTGTTTATCGTCTTTCGATGGTGTCAAATCAATCAAACTTTGTGATTCTTGATAGATTATTTTATTAATCAAATAAACACTTCCTTTTGTTGAGCTCGATTGCTCTCCAATGTCATGATTTCCCAATCCAAGATGGTACGGCACATCTTTATAAGTCTTTAGGTAATTGAGTGTGTCCAAATACTTGTTCGCATTATCAATGCTTCCATTTGTTGTCAAATCACCGTTCACAATAACACACTGAACAGGATATTTGGAATTCATAGAATCTAGCGCCAGTTTTGATATGCTTTTATAAGTTCCGTTAATTTGAGAAATAGAAAACGGTTCATCTGTTTCATTGTCCCTTCCACCCTGACTGTTATTATTTTCCCTATTAAATGGCAGTCTGATAGGTGATGTCCAATTTTTATTGTCCTCATATTCAGTAACAAAGAAAAAATGAGATTTTGCTGTTGTCCGATATACACAACATAATCTGTTTTTAGAACTAGCTAATGAAGGAGTAGAATCAGTCCCTACAAAAGGAATTTGATAAGGTTCGGCGCTTGAGAACTTACCGTCTTTCGATGTGATAATATTCACTAATTTATTTGATACGTACGCCAGATAGCATCCTTTGTTACCGTATTTTGCTAGAGCCACACCAGTATCGGAGTTGATGTTCGGGTAATTTTGGGATTCGACAGCGCCATCCAATTTGATTCTGACTGTATAAACGTTTGGACGATTACCGATTGGTTGAAAGGTAAAGGCTACAATTATTGTAAAATCCAATATTGCTAGAGCCGGCTGAGATGTCATTATGACATCAGTTAATCTACAGATCCTTTGCCAATTTCCACTCGAATTCAGCATTGCAAGATTGAAATAATTATCTTCTCCTTTAAATGCAAGATAAAGGTTATCGGCAGTTGCAATCAATATAGGAGTTTCAAAAGTTCGATACCCTTGCGCACCATCTAAAGAACTTTCGACATTCCAATTACTTGTACTGCTTGGAGTGGTATTTGAAAATATTTTAATTGAATTATCAACATTATCACGTACAGCAATATAGACTTTGGTGTTAAAACTAACACCAGCTGGAGAGGAATCCGATAATATGGGAGCATTTTGGGTAGCTTTCAAATTTTCCGAGGGGAAATTCCATTTGTTGGCATTTAGATCTTCAGTCGAAGTAATGATGTAAGTGTGGTAATTCTGATATAATCTGTATGCAGCAGAAAAACCCTTCGTTTCGCTTATATTGTTTTCATCACCATAAAAAAAAATTGTTGGGCTACTTACGTCAGTTTCTGCCCAAGGTAATTGAGGATCGGATGAAAAAATGATCGAAAAATAGGTGCTATCATCAGTTAATCCCTTTGTAACTGATGTTTCGTTTTGAGGTTGAATAACACTTCTTGTGCCTTTCAAATTTTCCATTGTAGATATCTGAAGATGGGAGATAATTATAAACCAAGTATAGGGTACAGATATCAAATGAATGACCTAAAACTAAGACTTATTAACTACTTTTGTACTTTTTTTACTCCAAAGAATTACACTTATTAATGTGCATTTTGGAATACAAATATTCATAATAATAAAGTAACATCTTCAAGATATATTGAAGAATCGAGACTGTAAAAAGAACTGTGTCAGGAGTTAATCATAACTTCAAACACAGACAATGGAAAACAAACACGAACGGGTCGATCTGGAATCGATCAAAAAGCAAGCCCTCGAACAGTTTCGTTCCGGCAAATCTCTCACCGGCAAAGGCGGCGCTTTTGCTCCCTTATTCAAACAATTTCTGGAAGCAGCCCTGGAGGCTGAACTCGACAACCACCTATCTGACCCAGAAGAGCAACCTTCCTCCAACCGTAAAAACGGCAAGGTCTCCAAAACAGTCAAGACATCTGATGGACAGGTGGAACTCACTACTAGCCGGGACCGCAACGGCAGCTTCGAGCCGGAGAACATCAAAAAACGAGAAACGATCCTGGCTGACAGCCTGCAGGACCGCATAATTGGCATGTATGGCATCGGCATGAGTCTCAGAGACATCTCCCAGCACATCAAGGAAATGTATGACATGGATATCTCCCATGACACGCTTAGCTCCATTACCGAGCGTATCATGCCGCTGGTAAAGGAATGGCAGAGCCGGCCCCTAGATGAACTGTACTGTATCGTCTGGATGGATGCCATCCACTATAAAGTAAAGGAGCAGGGAAAAGTGAAACCACGGGCTGTATACAATATCCTGGGCATCAACCTGGAAGGCCGGAAGGAGCTGATCGGCGTGTATGTTTCAGAGAACGAAGGGGCTAACTTCTGGTTGAGCGTTTTGACCGACCTCAATAACCGGGGTGTCAAAGACATGCTCATCGCCTGCATAGACAACCTGCAGGGTTTTGGGCAAGCCATTGCCAGCATCTTTCCCAGGACGGAAGTCCAGAGCTGCGTGGTGCATCAGATCCGCAATTCTTTGAAGTATGTGGCCACAAAGGACCAGAAGGAGTTCCTGGAAGAACTCAAACCCGTGTACAAGGCGCCCACAAAAGATTTGGCGGAAGTAAACCTGGAAAAGCTTTCAGATAAATGGGCCAAAAAGTATCCGGTGGTCATCAAGTCCTGGCAGGACAACTGGCATAAGCTGTCTACCTATTTCAAGTACACCGAAGACATCAGACGCTATAGTGTACCCTGGAAACAGGGCAGGTAATTAAGATAGAAATTTTTATCTTTAAATTACCTACATCATGACAAAACAAAGCAGACGAAAATTCACAGCTGAATTCAAATCAAAAGTCGTCCTGGAAGCACTCAAGGAACGCAGTACCATCGAAGAACTCGCTAAAAAGCATAAAGTGCATCCCACTCAGATCAACACCTGGAAACGGGAGTTCTTAAGCAAGGCCACCAGTGTCTTTGATGACAAAAGCGACAGTGATCAAAAGCAAAAGGAAGCTGATACCGAAAGGTTGTACGCGCAAATAGGCCAACTGAAAGTGGAAAATGACTTTCTTAAAAAAAAGTTGCAGTAAAACCTCTTGCCGAGCGTAAATCCATGATTGAGAAAGACCATTGTCAATTAAGTCTGGTCGAGCAGTGTCGGCTGCTCAGTATGCATCGCAGCGGAATTTATTATACTCCTTGCCTGGAAAGTGAAGAAAATTTGATCATCATGCGGTTGTTGGATGAACAATATTTTAAAACACCGTTCTATGGTATCCGTCGGCTCACCGCCTGGTTGCAGGATCAAGGCTACGCTGTCAATCGCAAAAGGGTGGCCCGCCTGATGGGTATAATGGGATGGAAGACCCTGTTCCGGGGTCGGAACACCAGTAAGCCGGGCAAGGGCCACAAAATATATCCCTATTTGCTCAAAGGCCTTGTAATCGACAGACCAAACCAGGTATGGGCAACTGACATCACGTACATTCCGATGAAGAAGGGCTTCATGTACCTGTGCGCTATCATAGACTTGCATACCCGATATGTTGTAAACTGGAGTATCAGCAACACTATGACAGCCGAGTGGTGCAGGGAAGGTAAGCCTCCGGTGAAGTACCACAAGAAGTAAAGTGTAAAGCTTACTACAGCGCAGTTGGGTAGTTCTGTGGCAGCAGTTCAGCTATTTTGTTGATAGGATGAGCGGCAATTTTTTCCAGCACATCCTTGAGCCAGCTGAACGGATTGATGCCATGTAGTTTGCAGGTGCCTAGCAGCGAATACAGCATCGCCGATCTCTGTGCCGCTTCATGGCTGCCTGCAAATAAGTAGTTCTTCCTGCCCACCGCCACGGGTCTGATGCTGTTTTCTACCGGATTGTTGTCGATGTTCAGCTTTCCATCCGTGGTGTAGATCATCAACTCCGGCCACCGTTGTATGCTATAAGCCAGCGCTTTGCCGATCGTGCTTTTGGGTAGCACTTCTGCATACGCTTTTTTCATCCACTTGTCCAGCGCTTCCAGGATGGGTACAGCTTCCTGTGTGCGGATTTCCAACGCCTGCTCAGCAGTTAACTGCCCTTCTGTAACCTTACGTTCTACGGCATACAGTTGCTGTATACGTTCCAGCACATACGCTGACCGAACAGCATCGTTGTCCCTTGCTTCATAGAACTTCCGCCGAGCATGTGCCATGCAGTGTAACAGGGTCACCCCTTCTTTGTGTTGAAAGATGTTGTATGCCGAGTAACCATCTGTTTGTAAATGACCCTGGAAGTCTTCCAGCATCCGGGACGGACCTTCTCTTCCTCTTCCCGGCTGATAATCGAAGAGCACCATGTCTGCCAGACTGTTGTGATATACCCAGTAGTAGCCCCGGTGTGTTTCACCCTTCTTGTCCCGGTCCAGCACTTTGATCGGACTCTCATCCACATGCAGATAATCGGATGCCAGCACTTCTTTTTTCAGTGCATCGTACAAAGGTGCGATCAGCTTGCAGGTGGCACTCACCCAATCGGTGATGGTGGAGTACGCCAGGTTAACATTCTCTCTGGAAAAGCGTTGCTGCTGACGGTGCAGGGGCAAGTGATCAACATATTTGTCAATGACAATCTGAGCCAGCAGCCCTGGTCCAGCAATCGCTTTGGGAAGCGGGCGGTCTACCATCGGTGCGATCACGATGCTGGCGTTGTCGGCACTCACGTACTTAGGCCGTATGTAGCGGTTGACATACAGTTTACCGGGCTCGTACTCCAGTTCCTCGGTGATCTCTTCCCCGATCTTTCGCATTCCTTGCGTCTCATCCGGCTCAACAATGATGTCTCTGCGCTCCAGGTGTTCAGGCAGCTTCATACGTACCGGATGGACGCAGTTGGCGTCTGGCGTTTTGAGCTGTCTGCTGTAGGTGATCTGCTGTACTTTGGCGGTGCTGGTTTGGCTGGTTGCTCCACCGGCATGTCCAGTTCCAATTGGGTAGATGTTTCCAGGACAGAAGGAATAAACTTTTCTGTTTTACTGCCGAAGACGAGCCTTTGGAGTTCGGCTACCTGATGGGTTACAGAAGCCAGTTTCTGCTGCATGGCCTCTACCAACAGGGATTGCTGTTCGTAGAGTTGTTTGTAGTCTGGCCCCTGTTGCATACGGGTGCAAATGTCTGTATAAATGCAGTGTCAACAAGGCTTTCAACTATAATTTTTATACACTTGCTGGGTTATGGTGATATCTTTTTCTCCTTGTGACACTGGTCAGCGTGATGCCCTGCAGCATAAGCAGAAGCGCTGAATAACTGAGCGTAACGGATGAAGTTGCCGGATTGCTAACAGGCAGTTCATAAGTGCCTTTCTCGAGCCTTTTGTGATATAGCGCAAAGCCATCGCCTTCCCAATGTAGCAATTTAATGTGGTTACGGCGCCGGTTCACAAAGATGAATATGTCGCCACTCAGCACGTTATGCTTCATGAGGCTGGAGACCATGCCGCTGAGCGAATCAAAACTTTTACGCATGTTGGTATCTCCGGGATAGAGAAAATAACGCTGGTATGCAGACAGATGCAGCATAGACTACAGAAGGCTTCTGAGGTAATCGCTGCTGACGGGCTGGTAGAAGGTGATCCGGGTGCCGGCCGGCAGGCTCAATTCGGCGGACAAGTCAGCTGGAACATTGGGAACATCCAGCCTGACAAAGCTTGCAGGAGCTGGCGATGTTTTCTCATCTGTCTTTTTGAAAAGGCTGTACCAGTAATGAAACACGTGATAGCGGATCTGATTGGCCTGGCAGAATGCTTTCTGTGATGCTCCACTTGCTTGCCACTGGCGGATGTGGGCGAACATGGTTTCTTTAGTCTCTTGCGGTGCTTGCATGATGATGCTGTTGATTGTCAGCAAAACTACACACCTGTAAAACAATGGGAAATAGGTACTTCACCGGAGGAATACGTTGAAATATTAATTAGAATTAGTGCTGACCTCTCAAGTTGGGAAATATTCATTTTTATCGCAGTTGTCTTTTATGTCGTAGTTGTGGAATGCAGCGCACATCATATACGGCTTTCTGCTGTACCAAGACTTTGTGTCGCTTCAGCTCAAACCGTGGCAAAGTAAAAGCATGAAAATGAAGTAAGACATCAAAGCTTACCCTTATTTCACCAGCCAAAACTGACCCCGATCTGGGATGTGAAGATTAGAAATCCAAGATACCGCAGCTGATTCCCTTTTTTATCCAATTCATAAAGGTCTCCAACATAACTTCAATAATAAATGAAGCAGTCATCAACGATTGGTAGTTGAGCAGCGCAGCTTTTTGCAAGTATTGACCAAGCAACTATACCTGCTTTTGAATTTAAAGAATAAAATCTGTTTGCTGTATTGTTTCCAATAATGATACTATAAAAGATATGTTGGCGGTTCGTATACATCCCAACCGAGTAATTCTCGATAAATCATTTTCTGTAAGTTAGAAATCAATTATAACTTTTCCAAAGTGAGATCCGCTTTCAAGATACTTTAAAGCATCTTTTATTTGAATAAAAGAAAATACTCTATCAATAACCGGGTTTATTCCATGCAGCTCAATAAATCGATTCATTTCTTCGAACATTTTCCGCGACCCGGTTTCGATACCGTGAATACGAATGTTTTTCGAGACGAATTGATACGTGTTGATAGGTGCGCTTAAACCTGCCATCAAGCCTATAAAGGATATTGTGCCGCCAATTTTAACTGCATTCAGTGAACGATTCAAATTTTCACCGCCAACAACTTCTATAACATGCTCAACGCCCCTGCCATCAGTTAAATCAAGAACTTTTTTATCCCAATCAGCATGTTTTTTATAATTAATTGTATTAGAAGCACCTAATGCTTTGACTCTTTCAAGTTTTTCATCACTGCTCGACAAAGCTATTATTTTTCCTCCCATTGCTTTGGCAAACTGCAATGCAAATAAGGAGACACCACCGGTTCCTTGAATTAAAACAGTTTCTCCATCCTTAACTTGGCTTCGCCTTGCAACAGCATGCCACGCTGTTAGTGCTGCTACTGGTAAAGTTGCTGCTTCCGTGTTTGATAAATTAGCTGGAACTTTTACGATTGATTGTTGATTGAATACAACATACTCGGCAAGTACACCATCCGCTATCGGGCCTCCAAGTGGCAAAATATATGCTTCTGCTGTTAAGTTTCCTTCCAGCCATTTTGGAAGGAAAATACCGGCGACAACATCGCCAACTTTCCACTTTGAAACATTTTTACCAATCGAAGTTATTTCGCCAACGCCGGCTGAAACCGGAATACGCTGGGATACTGGTTTCCAACTCGCCACGCCGTTGATAACAAGTAAATCACGGAAGTTTAGAGAAACTGATTTCATTTTGACTAAAACTTCTTCACTCTCTACTTTCGGAGTAGGTAATTCTTTCACCTGCAATGCTTCAATCCCATCACCAAGCGTTGCATATACTTTCATAAATTATTTCGGTTGGTTTAAACTTTTGATACCTGGCCGCTAGCATTCAGGGTGGAGAAAACACTCCCATTGACCCCACTACGCCATTTCACTAAGCCCCTCCTGATATAGTTGTTTATCAATTACTTAAAGTGAGATGTCACGAATCGGTGGAGAGAGTCAAAGTGCATCGGTTTTTCCAATCTGGTACAATGTTTTCTGGCTTGCTTCAGCATTCCCCTTGAAATGTCTGCGCCAACGTAACCCGCATTTTTATGCAGAAACCTGAGATTGTCTGCTGTTCCCGTCGATATTTCCAGAACCTGGTCTCCATTTCAGATGTCCAGTTCTGATAGAAACGGTTCCTTGAACTTCTTTTCTCCACCGAACTTCAGCCAAAAATAAGCTGTTGGACAAGATTATATCACCATAAGATTCTACGATACAGCCTGTTGTACTTTTGGTTATCTCCGGTCAATTCTCCTTTGGAAATACATAGATAGATGCCGTCTTTTAACCGGCATCTATCTATGTAATCATCCTTTATCAGGTCAGTCGGCATTTTGATACGATTGTTATGGAGAAGGATCGCTGGCAAGGCGAACAGGTGCCGGACGGATCGAAGGACAAGAAATATCACCTGTTCATCATTACCGAACCACCACATCAGAACGAGTAATTCTGCATAGTCAGGATCCCCTGGCCACGTACGTACACAACTCATTCTTCAGGTCAATAATCTTGTTTAAAAACGGACCTGGAAGCTGGCGGCCAACGGTGCAGTTGATGAATATCAGTGCTTTTGAATCGGGTACATATAAGATCATGGTAGAATTCCCTACTCCGTCGCCTTCATGACCGAACTGCAATGTTGAGCCTGGCAGGTACTGGTACGATTCGATGCCCAGGCCCTGATCATTCTGATATTGCTGCATTTCGGAGAGTGATACCGGCTTTATCAACTTCCCTTTTGTAAGTGCTTCGTAGAATGAGATTACATCCGTTGGCCAGGCAGCTATACCACCCCAGGATAAGCTGGCATTGCCCAATGCATGGTTCCAGGATGTGCCCTTTGTTAACTGGCCGTTTCCGGTTGGGTCAAAATAATACTCCGGAAACTTGAGTGCAGTGATTTGGGCGGCATTCAGATTAAAGTAAGTATGTTCCAGTTTTAGCGGTTCAATGATCTCGGTACGCAAGAGGGATTCATACGACTTTCCTGTTAACTTTTCCAGTATGATACCCAGCAGCAAATAATTGGTGTTGCTGTAATGAGTTGTACTGCCGGGTTCAAACTCAGAATTTTCGTTGTACACCATATCCAGTATCTCCGTTACAGTGGGTTGATGTGACGGATCAGAGAACTGGCGTGCCCGGTATTCATCCAATTCAATGAAGTTCACGATGCCCGATGAGTGATTGAGCAAGTTTCTGACTGTTATCTTACCGCTGTTTTTGAGCTTGGTTCCAACATTTTCAGGCAGATACTGCTTTATAGGCTTATTCAGATCAACCTGTCCCCTTTCCTTCAGTTTCATGATCAGGGCGGCGGTATACGTTTTTGTGATGCTGAATATCCAGGTTGTTCCATTGCCATTGATAGGCATCTGGGTGTCTTTATCGACGTATCCCCCCTGGGCGATCAGCAACCCGTCTTTGTTTTTTACAACTACCTGCAAGGCCGGTACGCCCAGACCGGTGTACTTGTCAATGATGGTTTGCAATCCTTTTTTCAAAGGATGATTAACATTTGTTCCCCCCTTATCAGCATCGGGGAACCGGTCATTTTTACTGCAACTGATCGCGCCTAATAAGCCTGTTAAGGCCATGGCTGTGAGAATCTTTTTCATAATTTTTTGGTTGGGTTTTGATGGTTATGCGCTATAATGAAACCGTTCATTTACAGAGGCAAATGTATAATTGCCTCAAGGGAGCCTGTTTCACATATTCATGTGATCTTACTGGCGGATTGATGTAGTTGCTTTGATTTAGGTAAACGATGAGGAGCGGCACAGCCAGTACAGAACCATGGGCCCGGCTGTTTTCGTTTCACACAAACAACAAAGAGCCGGTGAGCGTATGCTGCCGGAATTTTATATAATTTAGGGAATGGGCATGAAAGCAAAAGAATGGATCATCTTGTTATGTATATCAAGCGGCTCTCTTTTTACCAGCAGCTTGCTCGCCCAGGAATATATATACAACCACCTTTCAACAAAGGATGGCCTGTTGTCGAATAACATCCTTTCTTTGTGGCAGGACAAGAGAGGCTTTCTGTGGATTGGGTCTGAAAGCGGTCTCCAGCGCTATGACGGGTATCATTTTATTGCGCCGGATGTGCCAGCCGTCAGAAGGCATGTTGACCAAATCCTTTCTGATAAGAAGGGACGTATGTGGTTGCGGATGGGTAAAACAGTAGGCATTTTTGATCCTTCCACCTTCTTGTTCAGGGAAACAAAGATCAATGAGCCGGTCAACCCGCCCGGCCCTCCCATCTACGACCTGCGCCTTGATTCGGAGGGCCGGGTATATTTTTTGGTCAGCGGTGTGGGATGTTTCTATGCAAGTGAAGATGGGCAGATGTTATCGGGCAAGTACAACCCCTTCACCCTCCCGAACGTCAACGGATTATTGGGTGTAACCGATGACCCGGTAAAGAAACGGTTCTGGGTCAATTCCATGGAGGGGCTGGGTTATATTGATAAAGCAAGCAGGCAATATCATTCTTTTAGCTACAATCCGTTGCACCATCCGTTGCTGAGCGATATGCGTTTCAATTCAGGAGTCATAAATTTTTTTATTGACAGCCGTCGCAGGTACTGGCTAACCACCTGGAACAATGCAGCCGGCGGATTTGATTTCTACTGCTTTGATGAAAAAACGGGCACTTTCAGCCACGATACTTCAGGGCTTTCAGCAGCCGGCAAGGGCAGCTATTTTGAGGTAAACCGGTTTACTCAATTTAATGACACAACTGTGCTCATGTACGGAATTAATTGCATGAGCATGCAGAAGAATGGCCGGTTCACTGATCTCCGGCATCCGGTGCAGAGTTCTTACAGTCTGCAATTCAGTGTCATCAACCAGGTTCTGGAAGATAAGGAACACATCCTGTGGATCGCTTCAGATGATGGTCTTTATAATACCATGGCCAATCTGCGTTCAAGCCAGCACCTGATGCTGGAGCAGAACAGGGAAAACCTAGGCATTAACTGCCTGCTGGAAGACGGTGAACGTAATATCTGGATCGGAACCTGGGGAAGGGGAATAATTGTATTGGATTCTGCTCTGTTGCCAAGGAAAGACATAAACTTATACGACCGGATTCCGCTCGATGGGAACCACAATGTGGTTTGGGATATACATCAACCTGCCGGCTCTGCAGAGATATGGATTGCTTGCCAGAAAGGCGTATTGCTTATTTATGATCTTTTCAAAAATAGTATGAAAACCTTTCAGCCGGCTTTGTTCAATTCCAGCGCCATCCGGCAGATAACTGAGGACCAGCAGGGAAATCTGTGGTTAGGACTGCAAAACGGACTGTTGGCAAGTTGTCGAAAGCAGCATGCGGGCAGCGCGGAGCTCAGCTTTCAGGCTGTTCATCATTTCAAAGGATTGATAAGCAAGCTAACTGTGGATACTGAAGGAAGTCTCTGGGTAGCGGTTGCCGGGCAAGGGTTATTCAAGGTTGATGTAACAAGTGGCCGGGTGGTGAAATCTTTAAAAGCAGGCGAGGAAAGGACCTCATTATCGGGCAACGAAATCCGCGACATCCTTCCTTTAACTGATTCCCTACTTGCGCTTGCAGGTGATGTACTTGATCTTCTTCATATCCGTACAGGTTATACGGAGCATATTTCATCATACAACGGGGTTCCAATCGGAAAGGTGTACGCCTTACAGTGCGGTGCGGGGCACGATTGCTGGTTAAGCACTTCAAATGGAATGTATAAATACAACTATCAGTCAGGGAGTTTGATCAGGTACACGCAGTGGGATGGCCTGATTACGGTGTTCAACAAAAGGTTCATCATGGAAAGCAGCATTCGTCTCCGGAACGGGCATCTGGCGTTTGGTGGCAACCAGAATTTTGTATCTTTCGATCCTGCCCAGTACAAAAACATCATCAGGCCTGCAGACGTTCAGATAACAGGTTTCCAGGTACTCAACAACACGTTGCCGGTAGATTCATTGCTGCGGTTGAAGAACATACGCCTGGACTACACTGCCAATTCATTCACAATCGAATTCGCTTCGCTGAGTTTTACACAACTGGAGAAACTTACGTATGAGTATAAGCTTGAAGGAGCAGATAAAGACTGGACAGGAGTGAAATTGCCCACACCTGTTAAATACTCCCAGATTGCCCCGGGTACATATGATTTCCTCGTGCGGGCGAAGAGCAGCGAGGAAATCTATTCAGGTAATATAACACGGGTAAGGATAGTCATCCTGCCGCCTTTCTGGAAGTCTTATCCGTTTTTCACATGCATCGTCCTTCTTGCAGGGGCGCTGCTGTATTATTTGCATCGCATGAAATTGAAAAGGGTGTTGCAGGTGGAACAAGTGAGGAGCAAGCTCGCCCGCGATCTGCATGATGATATCGGTTCAACATTAAGTACAATCAATATTTTAAGCAGTATAGCCTTGCAGCAAGATAAACTGGATGATGGCACCTCCAAAAACTTCATGGGTAAAATCAGCGAAAGCACGTCGCAGATGATGGAATCTATGGACGATATTATCTGGAGCATCAACCCGTTGAATGACAGCATCGGAAAAGTATTGGCAAGAATGAAACAAGTTGCGGGCGGTTTGCTGGAATCAAAAGGTATTGAATACAATTTTGAAGCTGAGGAGGCCGTAAAACAGCTCAGCTTCAACATGGAATGGCGGCGCGAAATATTTCTTATTTACAAGGAGGCTATCAACAACATAGTAAAGTATGCCAATTGCACACAGGTTGATGTAAAACTGCGAAAGCGGGAGCATGCTTTTGAACTAAGCATCTGCGACAACGGAATCGGTTTTGACAAAGCGGTCAAAGCGGATTCTTGTCAGGTACGGGGTAATGGGCTTGTCAATATGAGCAAGCGTGCGGATGCCATGAAAGGAAATTTGCAGATCAGTTCGGAAAAAGACGGGGGAACGCAAATCTTCCTGACCATCCCCTTCACATAAATATGTTAGACAAGCATCTGGCCAGAGCCATTACTTTTAGCAATTGAGACGGACATAAGCGGCCAAACCAGAAATTATGATAAAAATAGTTATATATGATGATGTTCAGGGAATGCGTGAAACCCTGGCTTTTCTTCTGTCGGCGACCCCGGGTTTTGAAATCTGTGCATCTTTCGACAACTGCGAAACGGCCAATGTTGATGTGTCGGAACTGAAGCCTGATGTGGTGCTGATGGATATCGACATGCCGCGGATGAGCGGCATCGAGGGGGTTAAACTGATCCGCAGATACAATCACGAGGTCAAGATCATCATGCTTACGGTATTCGACGACAACAAAAATGTGTTTGATGCCATAAGGTTTGGCGCCAACGGGTATCTGCTGAAAAAAACTCCTCCTGCAACCTTAATCGAGGCTATCAGGGATGTACACAATGGAGGAGCGCCTATGAACGCTGCTATTGCAACCCAGGTTCTGAAGATGTTCGCCACTATGTCTTCAGAAGGGCCTGATTACAATTTGTCGGCACGCGAAAAGGACGTACTCAAATCGCTGGTGGAGGGGAATAGTTATAAAATGGTGGCTGCAGAGCTTTCCATCTCGATAGATACTGTTAGAACTCACATCAGGGGTATTTATGAAAAGCTGCATGTCAATTCGAAAAGTGAAGCGGTAGCCAAGGCCATAAAGGATAAGATCATCTAAGTGAATAAGTGCAGGTCTGTTCTCTTTGCCATGATTATAACGAACGCGTGCAGCCCGTGCACAGGTGCAGGGAACCGTATGACGGACTAATTTTTTTGTGACCTTTCCGGTTGAGGCAGCCTGGGTTTACGGATCAGCAATTGCTTGATCTTGTCAGAAAGAAAATGACCAAGCGGTGGGTCAATATTGGAGAGAATAATCACTGTAATTCCGGCGTGTTCGTACATATTCAGTTCGGTGCATACTTTCTCAAATCCACCGCTATGTCCTACAATGTTTTCACCTCCCAGTGTCTGATGCTCCGTGCCGTAGCCATACGAACCGTTGATGGTATAGTGCAATAGCTGACCGGTGAGCTGCTTGCTAAGCAGTTTTTCCTCTTGCAATGCCTGAGAAAAGGCGTACAGGTCGGAAACAGTAGCAACACTGCCACCCGAACCGGTACCGGCTGCAGCGTGTTTCATTCCGGCTTTTCTGAAAACCGAATCCGTTATGTACCTGTTAAATGCAATACCTGAAATTCTTTCAACGATCAGTCCCAGCAATTCAAAGCCGGTGTTGCTGTAGCGCCAGCCTTTACCCGGTTCAAATTGCAGGCTGTCGCGTTCGATGAAAGGCAGGAATGAAGCCAGCCTGGAAAGGTTCGTGCTTATCATTGAGGTAAGCGTGGCATTTACACTGTCCACGATTCGCGTGAACTGCGGATCTTCAAAATAATCGCCCATGCCGGCGGTATGCGACAGCAGCTGTTGAACAGTAATGTGGGCGAGTTTTTTATTTTTTAATTCCGGTAGCACTGTTGCTACTTTTGTTTCAAGCCCCAGCGCTTTTTTGTCTACCAGTTGCAATATGGCCACAGCGGTGAACAGCTTGCTCACCGAAGCCATGCCGAACGGTTGTTTGAAGGTATTGGGTTGCCCGGTTGCATTGTTGCCGAACGAACGTGCATACAGTGTTTTGTTCTTACTCCTGATCAGTATGTTGCCGCAGAAAGATTGGTAGGCCATCTGGCGGCGCAGGAAATCTTCTATCTCAGTTTTCAGTTGCGTGTCAGACAGCGCTCCTGTTTGCAGCACCTCGTCCGTTACCCGCACCAGCCCCATATGATGTTCCTTAAACTGCTGTGATGAATCGGTAATCACTACCACACGCCACCAAGCCTCGTAACGAAGCGATTGCACCAGTGCTTCAGCCTCTGTGGGCGAAACGGTTTTTATGCGGTGGACTTTAACGGGGCCTATATGTGCATGTTCCTGTGCGAACTGATGATGGAATGCTTGTATACGTGCTTCATCTTTGGCAGTGCCCTGTATGAATTTTGCCGACCCGACGGAGTCGTTTGCATTGTATACATCTATTAGATTCCGTGTGAGCGTGATCAACTTTTCATTTTGCACTTGCGACTGGCTGCAGCAGTAAACAGGAACCAGAAGGAGTAGAAGCAATTTATACATGATCATGATTATTTATGATTGACAATGGGACCGGCCAACGTGAGCTTTGACAATGTTTCATGGGGGGTGGTTACAGCGTAGACCACGTTTTTTCCTACAGTCACTCTTTATGAAGCCGGATATGTCATTTAAGATCATAAGTGCACTGTGGATATGTTGGGATGCATCACATAAAAATGTGAGTGGAGACGCCTGTCCGGTCTTTTACATTTGCTCCATCAGTCAGCCGAACCGTTAAAGCAAGAAACAGTGTGAGTCGGATCCATTCACGCATTTCTGCATCCGGCATCATTTGGAAGATGCCCTTTGCTGCCAGACTTTATAGGGTAAGGGCTAATAAACAATCAAACAGTATCATAAAAAAAACACCAACATGACACATTACTCAGTAATTCAAAAAACAAGATTGGTCTGCCTCTGTATGGCGCTTTTCATTGTAATCAGTTGTACAAAGAATGCAGATACAGTCGATGCCGGGCAGGTGCCCCATAAGCCTGTACCGGCAGAGTTTCAAGGACAATTTGCTTCAGTTCATACCCGCGGCGGCTATACAGATCCGTACGGCGGGTACTATGCAGGGCTTTCCTGGGGAACTGTATTCAACATCAAACCTAATGGTACAGGAACATGGGTATTCAGGTACGATGTCACCTATGCCTCCGGCGGACAGAAAAAAGTTCACATCGATTGCGATGTGGCCTATGAGATCACCAAACTGAGCAATGACCGTGCGGATATCATCGTTCACTTCATACGGGGAAAGAATTATGAAGACGGAAAGTTCCTTCACGACCTAGACGCCTCAAAAATCTACCCTAACGGAGACATACACTGGTCTGACGTTTCATTTGGGATAAATGCACAGGGTAAAATGTATTTTGTACCATCTGCTGACGACACATTTACGAAGGTTTGACCGGTCCTGTCCTGTTTATGGAGAACATATACAAGATGCAGAAGGGTGACATAGGTCTATATCTCCTTTCTGCATCTTATATAGACGATAGAGTAAATCTGAAATACACCTTTTTGTGTTGCAGTTTACCATAAATAAAAGGAACAAATTCGGGTACTGTTTTATTTCAAATCTACAGTGTCTGGTTTTGCAAAATTTATGCAAAGCGTTCGCTGCATTGTTTGCAGATTCTATTGTAGCAATAACTTGTGCAAGTATACATTGCCGTGCAGAACTACCATCAATATATAACTTCCATTAGGTAATTTTTGCAGATCAAGGTTGGCTTTAAAGTCTCCGGAGTTCTCATGATAGATTTTTTTTGAAAACATTTCCGCGCCTGCCTGGTTAAAAACCTGCACTTGAACCAATCCTAAAGGGGCCTTTGATAACTGTATAGTCACTTGTCCTTTTACCGGATTTGGATAAATGGAGGAGATAGTACCCACTTCCTTGCTGTTGCTTACCAGCTCAGTGCCTGATAAAGCATATGTTCCTGAACTTGCCTGAATAGTGTTGACCTTTTTAAATTTACAGTTGTTTACTTGTTTTCTTTTCTTTTCACCATCACCTACATATCTATCGATCATGCTTATATATCACCAGCCTGGAACGTCTTGATCTTGGAAGGCTTTGCACATACTTCTCATATTCTGCCGGACTCATACGCTGACACAGAGACCAATGAGGTCGGTGCTGGTTGTATAACCGCACTGCCCTGTTCATCTCCGCTTTTAAGCTCTGCAAACATCCAATATCCCGGTGCCTGAGATATTCATGCTTGATCGTCCTGTTGATCCTTTCAGTATATGCATTCTCCCAGGCCTGGTTGCACATACTTATTTTTATCTTATGATCGCTTAACAGCTTGAGGTATTCCCTGCAATGGTACTGACTTCCCCTGTCTGAATGATGAATGAGCCCTTTTACATGCTGCGCTCCCCTTATCTCTATCATCATCCGCAATGCTTCCAGGTTTGCCTGCGCTTCCAGGCTGCAACTGGCATGATGGCCTACTATCAACCTCGAATACACATCTATTATAAACACCAGATAGTAAAACCGGTCCTTCACCCACAAATACGTAATATCGGTTTGAACCACCTTGTTGATGTCACGCACCACCAACCCCTCTATTAAGTTCTTATACCGGTTCAACCGCACGCTGTGCGTCGTTTTGGCATAGTTGGGCGGATATATAACTCTGAAACCGAATACTAACAACAACTTCTCTATTTTATCCCTTCCCATACCAGGCTCGCTGATCATGCCTGCTATCTTCCTGCAACCCATCTCAGGGTGATCCTCCCGTATTGCTTCTGCCTTTTCAATGAGCTGTTGTGATCTCAGGTCGTTCTGCCCGTAGCGCCGCAGCATCTGGTGAACAGCCTGCTTACTTACGGCTAAATATGCATACAGGTCCTTCAAGGTAAATCTTTTTTGTTCTTTGTTCTGCTGATACCACCTGATGCACTCGTATTGATATTTTTTTTAGGTCTACAGCCAGATCCCTGCTGGCGATGTCGATGAGTTTGTTTAGATATTCTATTTCCAATTGCTTGCGGCCAAGAGCTGCTTCCAGCTCTGCTACCTTTTTTTCGAGTTCTTTGGTTCTGTACTGCTCGCTATCCATTTGCATGACCAGAGTAGATGATGAATGCAAATGTGAAGAAAATTTCTTAAGCCACACATACACCGATACGTTACTTACCTCATACTCCCGGCACACCCCGGTTACATTTACTTTGCCCTGCTCAATATCTTTTACAATCTTTCTCTTTAGTTTCTCACTGAATATCCGCCTTGGCTTCAGGGATAATTTTACATTTGTTTTAGCCATCTTTTGACCCTTTTTAAGGTCAACTTATTTCAGGCTAATACAGGAAAACAGAACGCTCAAACTGTTTTAGAAACTTCGTCAGTTCATATGGGGTTGGTACACCCCCTTTGCTCCAAAATCTGTCAGATTTTTTTTGGACGAGACAAATCGCTTCAGCTTATTAAATGGCGTAACCCGGCTCACTACTTTCCAAATCAGTTAGATTTGTCAGCAAAACAAATCTGATGCAGTATTCAGCAGTCGGAGCCGGATGGGTGGCAAAGAAAAAACCGGGTTCTGCAATAAGGAGTATAAAGTATCCCCTATTTATAGCTCTCATAGCAGTTGGTTCATTGCCCATCAGGCAAGAAAAGCCGCTCATGCTTACGGTTAACAAGCAAGCTGCATGGGATGCATGGCTGGCACATACGGAAGTAAGTTTTACGACCAGCAGCGTACGTTTCAATAAAGATACTCCGCCGCAGATTGAGCATCGAACCGAATGGAAAGCTGTAGCCTGGAAGGGTGAGAAGATACATACCCAGCTGCTGATCTGGGGCAGAGAAAATATAAAGAGCATAAAAGTTACCACAACTGCTTTGAAAGAGGCTCATGGCCATGTTATCGGCAGCGGTAGTATCACCGCCGGATTTGTTCAGTACGTTATAACCGATGAATTCAAAGGTGGATGCGGATACCGTACATCACGGAACTTCGACTCCTCCCTTGTGGCTGACATCATCAATACGAAACTACCGGCTATACAACTGGCTGCGAATACCGTACAACCTGTTTGGCTGAGCATTCAAGTACCGCAAAGCACAGCGCCGGGCATATATTCAGGTGATGTCTTTGTTGAGGCCGGTAAAAAGTATACGCTGCATATCTCTTTAAGTGTAGCGGATAAAAGTCTGCCGCCAACCGACCAGTGGACATATCAGCTGGACCTGTGGCAGCATCCGGCTGCCATAGCGAGGATACACCATGTTCCGCTCTGGAGCGCAGCGCATTTTACTTGGATGAAACAGTATTACACCATGCTGGCGGGTGCGGGACAGAAAAATATCACGGCAAGTATCGTCGATGAGCCCTGGGGCCACCAGACACACGATGATTATCCCGGCCTGGTCAGGTGGATCAGGAACAAAAATGGCAATTGGCGCTATGATTACACCTTGTTCGATAAGTATGTTTCGTTTGTGATGAGCTGCGGTATCAAAGGCCGGATAAATTGTTACAGCATGGTGCCATGGAAAATAGCATTCAGCTACTACGATGAAGCGTCGGGAAGGGATACGGTATTTACGCAGGCAATCGGTACCCCTGCTTACAATGCATTCTGGTCGGTGATGCTGAAAGATTTTACAAAGCACCTGAAAGCGAGAAAGTGGTTTTCCATTACCGCCATCGCGATGGATGAAAGACCGATGGCTGCCATGCAATCGGTCATTGCTTTACTGAAAATCGATCGACAAGGATTGGAAGATCGCACTGGCAGGCAATTTTCATCCCGATATCGAGCAGGACGTGGACGACTATTGCATCGCCTCGCGCGAACAGTTTCCTGAAGAGGTGCTGACTAAACGGAAAAGCCAGGGGAAATTGAGCACCTGGTACACCTGTTGTACGGAAGCCTATCCGAACGGGTTTACATTTTTACCGCCTGACGAACATGTATGGATGGGGTGGTATACGGCAGCGACCGGCATGGATGGGTACCTGAGGTGGGCATTCAACAGCTGGCCGAAAGACCCGCTGCATGACAGCCGTTTTACGGCATGGCCGGCCGGCGACACGTATCAGGTCTACCCGGGGCCGCTCAGTTCCATCCGTTTTGAAAAGTTGATAGAAGGCATCCAGGATCATGAGAAGATCCGGATCCTGAAAAGGGAGTATGAACACAGCAAGCGGACCGCCGAACTGAATATGCTGGAAGCCGTGCTGAAAGGTTTTGACATCCAAAAGCTCTCATCTATCAGTGCGGAAGAAATGGTGGCTGATGCAAAAAAAATCATCAGCCACCAGACTTTGCCAGATGAAAGATAGATAATGCATGAGATGGCCCGATCTTCCTGCTTCTGCTCTTTCCGTACAATTACTGTTTTTCGCAAACCGGCAGCAGCCGTATATGGTGGTAACCGGGTACTGTCACCTTCCCTGTCGTAGAAGTAAATCAGAACTTCACTACATTCAGCTGCTTATCAACCAATATGCCGTCAGTCAGTTTAAGATCAACGTTTACCTTGCGGTTTGCCTTCAGCTTTATAATGAACAGGTCTGTTGTTCCTTCAACTGTTTCCTGGTCGCCTATGTTCGCAAACGTGGGATACAGGGCTTTCCGGCCATTACTGTGCAGGCGGTCGTTGGTCATGTTGGTCATATGTTTGGTGTTGACCGGAACAATGCCTGAAAAATCATAATCCTTTGCATTATAGGGCAAGGCAAAACTGAGTGCATTCACCGCTTTCAAATTAGTGCCTTTCACATGGATGGCAATGGTTTCATCTTTGTTAACCGTTTTTTTATCAACGCTGATTTCCAGCTTCCCGGTCAAACTATCGCTCCGGTCCCTGTTTACGCCGCCATCAAGCCGGGTTGCCACTGTGGATATATCATAAGCATCTATCAGATCGTTTTTGTTTACATCTCCCTTGCTTACATAACCTTCAAAATCATTGTCGCCCTTTCTTAAGCCGGTGTAATTTATATAAGAGGTAAGATCATTGTTATCAATGCGGTGATCGTTATTGATATCGCCCGGAATAAAGCTCCCGGAACCGGGAACTCTAAAGACGTATAGTTCACGTCCGGAGCCATACCCGCCTATGCCGTCGCTTACGGATATTTTGATAAAACGCGCAGCCGGGTGAGCAGTAAAGCTAAACTCTTTTGTGTCGCCGTTCCTGGCCCATTCAAAGGCGCCCGCTTCCTTCCAGTTTATTTTGTCCACACTGTAAGAGATATTTCCCTTCAATAAGATACCGTTTCCCCTGTTGCGGGGCAGGTATTGAATTTTATCGAGCTGGTTTACGGACATTAAATCCATCACTACATCAAACGGGCCGGTCTGGACACCCCATTTTGTATGCCACATGCTGCTTTCATCAAAGTCGAACAGGCTCGAAATCTTACTGCCTTCCTGGGAAACTGCTGTGGATTCACCCACAATGCCTTTGATCGCAAATTCCAACGGGTTCATCTTTGTCTTGGCCGAAAACCGCGCCCAGGCTGAGCTGCCGGTTTTATTTACTGCGCGCAATTGAAACGTATAGTTGGTTTCGGGCGTTAGATCTTCAAACAACAACGTCGTGTCTTTGATGTTTGTATACAGTTGCCCGCCGAAACTGATCTCATAACAATCGGTGTTGGGCACACGTTTCCATGTGGGCTTTAGTGAATACGCCTGGGTATTGGAATCCAATACCTGTGCTTTCAGTGGTTCTGTTAATGCGCCGGACGATTTGCGTATATGATCGCCGGGCGCAAAACGGAACCCATTTACGGTAAGCGTCACAGTATTTTTAGTAATATCCATTGCCGCTACCTTTGCCAGCAGCAGTGGATTTTTTGTTATGATCACTTTTTCAAACTCACTTCCTTTCGTCGCAAACCGGTTCAGGTCGGGCGCAGCATCATAAAAATAGACATCCGTGCCTTGCAGGAAGGTTGCTTTGGATGTCGCCTTTGTTAACTTCATCAGCCGGTTTCCCGCTTTCACTGTCACCCCGGTAGGTTGCTGCGTTACATTGATGCGGAACTCGGTTGTTTTGTTTTTTTCAAAGCCGTTGAAATCGCCCTTTGCAGGGTGCACCGTGATGGTTGCTGTGTTGCTCTTTACGGAAGATTCGATGAACGTAGTGATGCCTTTGCCTTCCTTGTATGCCTCTGTCGATCCGTCATCATCATATTCGGTAAAAGCGCTTTTTCCTGCGGGGTATACCTCATAGATGCGCATGCCTTTGTTGATCTGCGTAACCTGGTTGTTCGGCAGCGTGACGGGAATGATGGCTCCGTTCTTTACAAACACGGGAAGTTTCCATAACGGCACTTCAAAATTGTTGATGATGCAATCACCTTTATATTCGTTGCCAGTAAAGTAATCGAACCAGGTGCCCGCTGGCAGATAAATTCCGTTCCGGATATCGTTGCCTGCAGCATCAGATGTGGTTTCCTTGTAAACCGGGGCTACCAGAAAGAAGGGGCCATACAGGTATTGATATTGTGTAGACTTCCCGAATGTATACGCATTCGGACATTCCAGAAACATGGCGCGCATTACAGGCAAACCGTTCACCGCTTCCCTGGCAATACTGTAGGTGTAGGGGAGAAGCATGGATTTCAATTTTAGATACATGCGGTTGATGGAGGTGACCGGTTCTCCAAGCGCGTGGGGATATTTTTCATTGGCGCCCCAGCCATCCATATTCAGTTGCATGGGCGTAAAGGCTTTCCATTGAAAGTCCCTGGTATTGACGGTTGGGTTCCGTCCGCCAAAAATGCCATCCATGTCTGAGGTAATATTCGGCTGCCCTGATAGTCCCGAGCCGATATAAGTAGGGATGTGAAAGCGGATGTACTCCCACACCCCGCCTGTTTGGTCGCCGGTCCAAACGCTGGCGTAGCGCTGTGTGCCCGCCCATCCGTCCAGCGAAATGATGAACGGACGGGCGTTACTGCCGTATTCGGGCATGATTTTCCCGGCGTCAGCTACGCCATGCAATCCGAAAGAATAACCGCGTCCCACCCAGGCAACATCTGTTTTAAGCACCCGTACGCCGGCAACCCCTACTTCCTTCACGATGTCACGTTGCAACAGGGGGCTGATGCCGTCCTTGGGATGCAGGTCCGATTGTGTCCACAGTCCGATCTGTACGCCTTGCTGGCGCGCATAATCACCAAAGGATTTCAGGTTCTGAATATTGCTGTCCAAAGTGCCCGTTTGCCCATAACCTGCTCCATAGCCGTCATTCGGCAAGATCCAGCCCAACGGCATATCGTGTGCTTTATAGCGGTCGATCACTGCACGTGCGGAGAACTGATAATTGTTTTTCTCCCCGTTGAGCGACTCTTTGATCCCGCCGTTTTCTTTCTGACTTTCCTTGTAGCGAAGAACATCTTCGAATAAAGTACCAGTGGTGTCTGCCTTCCAGTAATCCCGGTTGTAAGCGTTCAGGTGGCCTTCATAAAAACCGAACTTCGGCAGTAAGACCGGATGGCCTGTGAGCTGGTAAAAGTCTTTCAGCAGGGCAGCGGGTTTTTGATCTACAAAAAAGAATACATCCAGGTAGCCGGTTTCATGGTAGATGTTGACTACACCTTTTTCCCTGGCCCCGAAATCATACTTCCCCTTTTTGAACGTGTGCCACATGAATCCATACCCATTGGACGACCAGTAAAACGGTGTTGGAGACGCTACGCCACCGTCTGTCCAGCTGTTCTGGTTTTCAATAGCGATGAATTTTCCCTTGTGAGAGAACCTTCCGTTTTGCACACCACCGCCATAAAAGTATTCGTCCGGGCTTTCCTTCAGTTTCAGGAGCACTTGTTTGTTGTCAAACTGTACAGGCGCCAGCATGTCCACCACCGGTTTATCTTCACTGTTTACAATTCTCATGCGGGTAGAAGTTTTTTCCAGCACAACATTGATCTTTCCGGTGCTGATAGTGACTTCATTGCCACGGCTGCTGAGGTTCAGTTTTGATACCGGTTGGCGTGCATTGTTTACGAGGATACGGGCCGGTGGTTCTGCCTCGGGGTCGTGCAGGGCGCTGCCGCTTTTGTCATAGAACAGGCGGAATATATTGTCGCCATAAAAATCCAGCAGCATGTGTTGGCGGTTGGAAAGTTGGATCTCTACTGTGGTGGCATTTACCTTTTGCGCGCCAGTAATTTTTACGGTATCGGGTTGGGATTTGATAGCAGCTTCCTTTTGCTGCGCTTTGGCGGAAAAAGGAGAAGTGATCAAAAAAGTTACCGGCAGAAAGAGCAGTATTGCAAGTTGTAATTTCCTGTCCATATACGATCAGACGGCTTTAAAAGTATCCGAAGGTAGATAAGATTTGAACCTATGGTCCATGCAAACGTTTGCGCATCACTGCTGCAACAGCTTTTTCCCTTTTACATATGCGACCGGCAAAATTTTTCATGGTTATTTTGCCGGTGAAAGACTTTCTTTGTCTGGATGAAACAAATCACCCTTCCTTTTCTGCATGCTTTTACCGCAAGCGACGCACCCGGCGAAGTGGCCGGCCGGTTGTATGAGCTTGAAAAACACGTGCTGTCCTTTGCACCCTGGCCGGGTTATCCTTACAAGCCCCAGGTGCAATTTTCCATTGCGTACGGTTCCGATGCGCTGGGCCTCTTGTTTGAGGTGCAGGAGAAATCTATCAGGGCGGCACACGGTCATACAAACGAACCGGTTTATACAGACAGTTGCGTGGAGTTTTTCGTTAGCTTTGATGAGGGGACTACGTATTACAATTTTGAATTCAATTGCATCGGCACAGTACTGGCAGGTTTCGGAAAAGAAAGATCGGGCCGGCAATTACTGTCACAAGCGTTGCTGGATAAAATAAAAAGCGAGGCCCGGATATACAGGGGAGGCAATTCGATCCGGTGGGAAATCACACTTGTTCTTCCATTTGACGTGTTTCCGCATCATTCGCTGTCTTCGCTGCCAGGCCGGCAGTGCCGGGCTAATTTTTACAAGTGCGGCGATGAGCTTCCCCAACCGCATTTTTTATCGTGGTCGAACATCGAAAGCAGTGAGCCGGATTTTCATTTGCCAGCGTATTTCGGCACGCTGAAATTTGCCTGACGCATGACCAAGGACAACGCAGTTGACGTAGCGCAGCGCAACAATCATTCGTTTCGGATAGGCCCGGAAGGCTGGTCGCTGTAGCAGACTGTTTCTTTTTTCAGCATTTTATATAGCTGTTACATGGATAACAAATTGCCCACCATAAAGGAGATTGCCAAGCGGCTAAACGTTTCGGTTTCCACTGTATCAAGGGCCTTAAGCGACCATCCCCGCATTGGTCTTCGCACAAAAATGCAGGTCCAGCAACTGGCAAGGGAGATCAATTACGAACCCAACGCAAAGGCGATTTCCTTCAAGCAGCAAAAGTCCTTTGTTGTTGGTGTTATCCTGCCCTATATCCGCGAAGAGTTTTTTTCGCAGGCCATCAGCGGGATCGAAGCGGCGGCTATTGAACATGAATACACCATCCTGTTCGGACAGAGCCACGACGATCCGGAAAAAGAAAAGAAAATGGTGGAGGCCATGAAGAAACAGCGGGTAGACGGCCTCATCATTTCATTGTCGAAGCAAACCAACAGATACGAGCACCTGGAAGCGCTTGAAAAGTACAATATCCCGGTTGTTTATTTCGACCGCGTGCCGCCCTTTGCACATGCACATAAAGTGTACTGCAATTTGTTCAAGGGGACCGTCGACATGATCGGCTGGCTGATCAGCCGCGGTTATAAGCGCATTGCGCTGATCAACGGACCTGATAATTTGAGTGCGAGCAAAGAGAGACTGAAGGGATACATTGAAGGCGTGTCGAAAAAGAAATTGAAAGTGGACATGCAGCTGGTGGAAAAAACAGATTTTTCCAAAGAAAGTACGCATGCCGCAATAATAAATCTTTTGAACAGGAAGCAACCTCCTAATGCCATTATTACATTCAACGATTATGTACACATGGATGCAGTGCAATGCGCACAGCAGCAAAACGTCCGGGTGAACCAGGACATTGTTTTTGTCAGCTATGCAAACCTTCCCATCACAGGATATACGGCCTTTCCTCCGCTGGTTTCCATCGAGCAATACCCTTACGGCCAAGGCGAAAGGGCGATGGAGATCATGATCAAGTTGTTGAATAAAAAGGCAGCAGAAGAAAGCGCGCAAAAGGTTTATCATGTCGAGGAAATGCCTGCAACCCTGGTCATGCATCCGGGCGGAAGGTGAAGGTTTCTTACAGCCCCGCTACTTGTCTGTCGACCGGATTCATATACAACTGAAGATAACCCGGCGGTGTTCCCTTTGCAAATTGCCGCGAACCTTTGGCTTCATTTCCACTCCTCTTAATACCGATTTGAAATAAATAGTACGGATGTCTTTGTCATTCCGCCGGGGTGCAGCTGCTTTGAAACGTTTATGACAAATCACCTGCCCTGCCAAGGAGCGTGTTAGAAAAATTGCGCAAACGGTTGCGCGCCCTGCGCAACCGTTTGCGCAGCGTCAAATCATGGTTTAGCTGAAATGCCTCTGCGGCAGTTCGTTGAAAAAGATGTGAATTTGCGGAAGAAAAGCCCAAGGTTTCATCTTCCAAATCTACATGTATGCTTATAAAGATGCTGCGAACAAGACTGCTGCTTCATGCAGTTATGCTGATCTTTCCCTCATTGATTTTTGCCCAGCAAAAAGTAACCGGTACGGTAAAAGACAAAAATGGCAACCCGCTCAAAAGTTCCACTGTAAGCGAGAAAGGTGTTTCAAAGAATGCAACAAAGACCAACGACGCCGGAAGTTTCTCTCTCACCCTGCAAAGTGCTTCCAAAACGCTGGTGATTACGAATGTGGGATTTAAGCGGCAGGAAGCATCCGTGGGCCAAAGTTCTGTTCTGGAAATTGTTTTGGCCGAAGACACTTCCGCCTTGACCGATGTAGTGATCGTAGGGGTGCAGCGCCAGTCAAAAAGGACCACTACAGCTTCCGTGATCTCGGTTCTGGGCAAAGACATTGAGAACCTCCCTTCTCCCAGCGTGGATCAATTGCTGCAGGGCAGGGTGGCCGGCCTGAATGTGCAGATAGGTTCCGGCGAGCCGGGCGTAGCGCCTACCATCGTTGTACGCGGGAATTCACGGGTGAGTACAAATATCAGCGACGAAAACGTTGCACAGGCACATGCGCTCAGCGGACCGCTGTATGTAATAGACGGCGTGCCCACCAATCCGGAAGATATTTCCAACAACATCGACGCAACCGGTACAAATTACCTGGCCGGGATCAACATCAACGATATTGAAAGCATAGATGTGCAGAAAGACGCTGCTGCTACTGCGGCCTGGGGCTCAAGAGGCGCCAATGGCGTTATTTATATCAGAACAAAGCGTGGACGCTCTGCCAGGCCTGAGTTCAGGGTCAATGTCTATGGCGGCATTACGCAACGGCCACAGCTTCTGCCAACTGTAACAGGCAGCGCCGAAAGAGCGCAGAAAATGGACCTGATCAACCAATACGCTACGCCTGCACAGTTGGCAACCCTGCCACAGCTTTTAACCGACCGCTTCAATCCTTCTTTTAACAATGCCACCGACTGGCAGGGACTTTTCTACCGGCAGGGCAATGTGAAGAATGTTGATGCAACGATTTCTGCCGGGACCGAAAATGTAAGCTACCGCGTCAGCATGAACTATTACGACGAGAAAGGCATCATCCAGTCCTTTGGTTTTACCCGTTACAGTGTTCGCGGCAATTTTGATTTTAAGATCAGTCCCAAACTGAGCAGCCAGTTTATTGTCGCCCTGTCGAGGAACGACCGGCAGCGGGGCCTGAAGTTCAACGGCAACAGCGACGATAACACACCGGTCAGCGGCGCCGCACAGCCTACATCATTTTACCGGCTCACTGCTTTTGATTCATCCAATTTTACCGGCCGTTACAGCAAACTGAGGAATAAAAACATCAACGACCTGTACAATGTATCGTTGACGTTGAACTATACCATCCTGCCGGAATTGAGGTATACCTTCCAGGGAGCCGCCAATATTTCTACTTCCAACCGCGATTACTCCCAGCCGTCCAATATTGATGCGGTTTCGGCAGCGAACGGCGGAGCCGCGCAGCCTTCTTATGCGAGATCAGACAAAGGAACCTACAGCACCTATTTTCTCTCCAATGCCCTCAACTTCAGCAAGCGGATAACCACAGCGGCCGGCCACGTGCACAATTTTGTGCTGACCGGTTCGCAACAATTCAGCGCGGACGTGAGCAACACCAGCTACACGGGCGGCTACAACGTTCCTTCCAACAATATACAGGTGGTCAGCGGTATACCACAGTCCGATCTGTCGGGCAGCTCCGGCTATGCCGCTGCCGCCCTTCTTTCTTTTGCGGGCCAGTTTCAATACGATTACAACGGAAGATACCTGCTCTACGGTTCTTACAGGGGCGATGGTTCTTCGCGCTTCGGAGAAAACACCAAATGGGGTTATTTCCCTGCCGCGGGGGCCGGCTGGATTGTTTCGGACGAAGGTTTTATGAAAAGTATAAAAGGCGCTGTAAACTACCTGAAGCTGCGCGGTAGCTATGGTATTTCGGGCTTGAACTCTGCCAACTTTTATGCGCCCTATAATTCCTATATCATTCCCGGAACATACAGTGGAGGTGTAGCCATACAGCCCAGCTATATCAACGGCTTGACCAAGAACAACCTGACCTGGACAAAAACAATCCAGAAAAACATCGGTATTGAAACGCAGCTTTTCAACAGCCGCTTATCCCTTACAGCGGATGTATACGACAAGCTGGCCAAAGATGATTATTACACGTTCCAACTCCCTTTTTACACCGGCTTTCAAAGCATCGAGTTCAATGCACATGATCTTTGGGTGAGCAATAAGGGAGTGGACATCACGCTGGCAACCCGCAACCTCTCCCGCAAAAGTCCTTTGCAGTGGAATACGCAACTGACCATATCATACAACAAAAACGCCATTGCCAAACTGCCGAATGGCAACCGCACCTTTGTGGTGGAGGATGCCTATGGCGCCTCGAGGATCTATGCCGTGGGGCAGCCCATCTACGAAATGTTCCAGCTGAAATATCTCGGTGTTTACAACAGCCAGAGCGAGATCCCTTTCAACCCGATAACAGGCAATGTAATCACTTACTTCAAAGGCAATCATAAAGTTGTTCCCGGCGACCCGATATGGCTTGATGTAAACAAGATCGGCGACGTGTGGCCCGATGAAAACAACGGTGCTCAGTACGGTGACCGTATACCGACGGGAGATCCCAATCCGAAGTTTACAGGTGGCTTTGTGAATGATCTCACCTACAAGAACTTTTCGTTGAGCATCATCAGCATTTTTACCTGGAAAAGAGACGTTATAAACACGTTCTTTCAACAGCAGATCAGCCATGTGGTCGGTGGCTACAGCAGCAGCATTTATACGTTTGCCAACAGCCGCCTGCCCGATCTGAGCAAGTTGAATTATTGGACGCCGCAAAGGGCAAAAAGCGATCCCAATTACAAGGCTGATTTTCCTTCTCTCAATCCTTTCGGTCCCAGCTATTATCAATACATTCCTATATCAAGCCAGTTTAATGAAGACGGCAGCTACTTCAAAGTCAAGAACATTGTGCTAAGCTACCAGTTGCCACGGAAAATGATTAACCGGGCAAAGCTGGCCGGCACCAGGGTGTATGCCATCGTGGATAATATCATCACCTTTAAAAACAGCACCATGCCAAATCCCGAGCTGGTAGACCAGCTGGGTAATTACACGGGAGGACTTTATCCTACACCTACCAAGGTCACCATCGGTGTCGACATCCAGTTTTAATTTTTAAAAGCATTCACATGAATAAGCAACCTTCTTGTAAACTTGCTATCCCCCTGCTGTTGATGGTCATTGCCTTTATGGGTGTTTCCTGTAAGAAGTATTTGAATGAAGCACCCATTACCTCTACGTACGGCAGAGAGTTTTGGTCTTCGCAGACCTCTGTGGAGCAGGCTACCCTGGCCATGTACGGGCAGTTGCGTTCCTGCTTGAGAAGCGGCCAGTCTCATTTCATCTTTGGCGACATCACCTCGGGCGTATTTTTACCGGCGAGCAACAATTCCAATTTTCAGGTAAAGGCCAGTACCAGTCCGCCGTTTAATTTTTCATATGTACCCTATAAGGAAGGGCAGTTGCAAAACTGGTCGCGCTTTTATCAGTTGATCGCGCAGTGTAACCTGATCCTGCAAAATGTGCCGCAAATGGCATCGAACCTTTTTGTTAATGAGGATATCCGGAAAGGTTATTTGGGCGAAGCGCTTTTTATGCGGGCCTACGCGTATTTCTATATTATCCGTGTTTGGGGCGATCCGGTTTTTGTCACCCAGTCTTACAACGACGTTGACTACGGAAACATTCCGCCGCTGGCACGCACCAAAGAGTCTGTTGTGCTGGATAGTTGTATTGCCGATTTAAACAGGGCCGCCGGTTATCTTGGTTTCGGGGGCGGCAACCCGGTCAGATCGGTACGGGCCACTAAAGGGGCCGTGCAGGCGCTGCTGGCCCATATGTATGCCTGGAAACACGATTATGCCAACGCCCACTTAAGTTGCCAGCAACTCCTGGCCAACGGCGGATATTCACTTGAGCCGATGGCGAGTTATAAAAATATCTGGAAGGGGCAGTCATCCAACGAAAGCATCTTCGAATTATCCATGACCTATAACCCGAACGATCCCAATTTCAGCGGGCAGGGCGATTGGGCGGAAGCGCAATTTGATTTTTTCGCCGTCTTTTTAAAAGGGCCGGTCGTAGACAACAGAAAGGTCAGTTCATGGGTTTCTCCCAAAGGAGGTTTTGTTGACCAGTTCATGGATACCTTACGCGATGCCCGTTATAAGGCCACGCTTGCGCCAACGCCTGCCTCCGGCGGCGATATGGCCGGATACCTGCTGGTGAAATATGCCAACTTCCTGTATCAAAAACCCGATACAAAAACGCTTCCTTATATCAACAACAGCCTGGTGCTGTTCCGCCTGGCCGACATCATTTTGCTGGACGCCGAAGCCCTGGCTTACCAGAACGATCTTGGCGGCGCGAAACAAAAGCTGGCCCTGACGGAAGGCCGGGCCGGCATTACCGCTTACCAGGCTCCCGCCAGCCAGTACGACATCCTGGACGAGGTGATAGCGGAACGCGGACGTGAGCTGATAGGAGAAGGACAATGGTATTACGACCTTATCCGCACGGAGACCAAGCAGGGCTGGCTCGAATACGTAGGCTACCCTTCCGACAGGGTAACCCCGGCAAACAAGGGATACTACTGGCCGTTGGATATGGCGGCCCTGTTTCCGCAAGACAATTTGCTGACCCAAAACCCCTGGTGGGCAACACACAAGTAATCTGCCGATAGTTACCTGATAAATTTTGTTCAGGAGGTTGATCAAACTTTTAAAATGACTCGAATGAAAAAAATATTGCTGCAGAAAATAACGGCACTAGGCGTCCTGGTATCCTTGTTAAGCGCCTGCAAAAAGAATTACATCACGGGAGGTATTCCGGAAGATGTGAATATCTACAAAAATACAAGCACCTACGACGTACTAAAAAGCACTGCTTTATACGATACCCTTGTGCAGGTGATCGATGCCGCAGGACTGAAAGACAAAGTAAACGAGCAGGGAACTACTTTCTTTGCTCCTTCCGATTATTCCATCTTGAATTACCTCAGCCAGCGAACTATTTTTGTTCAAAATGCCTACAACCAGAATGCCAAGTTCGCCCTTGATTCGCTTGTCTATTATGTCAAGAACAATGTAAAGGGTACTAGGGATTCCCTGCTGATGTATCTTGTTCACCAGCCCTTGACCTACAGCGCACTCTCATCCATCGGAGCCTTGTATCCTACCGGCTTAAACGGCAATACCGTAGCGGTGTCTTATGAGTACACGAAAGATGTTACGCTTGGCTACAGTTCACTTGTCTCTTCCGTACCGCAGGTGGTGTATTTCACGCAACTGTGGCGTTCTTATACGATTACCCCATCAACGCCGGCCAGTGCCATTCCATTATCGGTAGGGGTACGTACGTTGTGTAAAACATCCGGTATTACTACGCAGAACGGCATCATGAATGCTTTGGAAAATTCTCACGTCTTGTTTTTTTACGGTACGAAACAATAAACCTCTTTGCAATGAAAAGATATAGTATACCAACGGCTGCCTTACTGATAGGGCTGGTTTTTACAGCCTGCACAAAATATGGTAACGGTTTTATCAGCCCTTACCTGCAATATGCCGTAAACCAGTTTACCATTACAAGAGGAAGAATCGCTACTTCCTACACGCTGAATACGGATGGCTCGGATATTCCGCTGCATGTAAAATGGACGCATATTTATGATTCGACCGGAAAAATAATGGATGATGTCTTTTTAAAAAAATACCCGGTGGCTATATGGACAGCGGCCTATGATCCTAATGTAGATAAAACCTACGCCGCTATCATGGCTAAACGCAGTACGGCCGAACTCCCGCCAATCATAGTTAATGATCATAACGGAACCATTGAAGCAAACCCTGCTACGATCAACCTGCCTCTCGGCACGTACACCATGGACCTGGAAGTAAGCAACAGCGCCGGCACCCAGCAGTTAAAAAAAATCATGACCATTGTGATAGCAGATGGCAAGCCGCTGGAAACAGCACCGGAACAGGGTTCTTTCAGCCTTTCCCTCCTGGTTGCCAATACTGCCTCGGGCGCAGGTGCTGCAGGCGGATCGAACAGCGGAACGCTTTTCAACGGCATCAATAATCCTTTTGTAGATTATACAGTTAGAAGATTGGCGGATACACCCAATGTGCTCGTTATTAAGGTCACGGACAGAAACGGCGCTGTATTCAACCCGAAAAACGGAGAGATCGCAAAAAGGCCAAACTCGGGTTTAAATCCCAATCCGCCTTTTCTTCAGAATTTGCAGGACTATGCCCCCGATACGTTTACAGCAACCGATACGGCCATGTCTCTTAAATACCCGTTAACGCCTTTTCCCATTGCTTCTTTAGGCAACGGTTTCAACATGTACTACCGCATTCCTACACAGTATGTTCGTATAGACAGCACTACAAACTGGACGACCAATACTGCCGGTAACTTCTACGCAGGAATATCAGACAGTCATTACAAAGGTGTATATACCGACGGAAAGTTTGACTATGCATTGCGCATACCGATGCGGATACAGGTACCGGGTACATACCAGATAAATATCCGGCTTTTAAATGCCCTGCGCCGGTAGTATTAACTGATCTGATACAAACGGCTGGGAAATCTTTATGCAACCAACTCCTTTTATATGAACTGCTATTTAAAACTGAAAGAAATAATTGGCATAAATCTTTGCTCTTATGCGAAGCTTCGACATACGTTACTCATATTTCTCTGCATTTTTTACGCAGGGTCAATGTATGCGCAGAATGTAATCCTGAAAGGAAGTGTCCAAAATAAAAACGGGGAAGCCCTTTCTGCTGCCACCATCCGTGTTAAAGGAACGACCGTAGGTACGGCGACCAGCAATGAAGGTAAATTCACTTTGTCAATTCCATCTTCGGTTAAAAAGCCGGCGCTTGTTATCAGCATGGTAAATTATGAAACAGTTGAAGTAAGCACAGAAGGGCAACAGGATATAGAGATCGTTTTACAGGCGGCAGAAAAAGCCATGGACGAAGTGGTCGTGACGGGTTACACCAATCAGAAGAAGGAAAATGTTACGGGATCGGTAGGTGTAGTGTCTTCCAAGCAGCTTGTTGATGTAAACACCCCGAATGTGGGCAGTCTTTTGCAGGGAAAAGTAGCCGGGGTAGATGTGGTCACAAATTCAGGAAGGCCGGGCAGCTCTTCATCAATATCCATTCGCGGAAGGTCAACGATCAATAGCACGACGGCTCCCTTATGGGTGGTGGACGGTACTATTATGAGCAGCGAGCCCGCCTTAAATCCTGCCGACATTGAAAGTATTTCCGTTTTGAAAGATGCGTCTTCCGCTGCGTTGTACGGCTCCCGGGCAGCGAACGGCGTAATAGTTGTAACGACGAAAATGGCAAAGGGAACAACAGACAAAAGGGATTTTCAGGTTTCCGGCAGAACCGGTATCACAGCGTACAGGATGGGTAATTTCCGGCTCATGAATTCCACCCAGTTGTATGATTACTGGAAGTCGTTTGCAAACCAATCAGCTATACCAGCTTATTTCAATGAAAGCCTGAAACAAAGAAATACGGACTGGGTGGACATCGGTTCCCAGAATGCACTATCCAAGGATTATAATGCGTCTTATACGGGAGTTTCCGGGAAAACACGGCTGTTCACCAGTTTTAATTATCGCAACGAGGACGGAACAGTTAAAGGATATGAATACAACAGATTAACGGGAAGAATAAATCTTGACTATAAAATTTCTGACAAAATCACGATCAAGCCCAAATTGGCAGTTGCTTTCACCAACACGGATGACAGGGAGCACAGTATCTATGATATGTTCAGAGACCTTCCGTGGGATAGGCCATACGACAGCAGCGGGAAAGTGGTCAACGCAAGAGGCAACGGCGTAACCTGGTACGGAAGAGATCTGAATAATTATCTCTATGACCTGCAGTGGAATTACGGCAAGGGGCAAAATTTAAGCCTCATTTCCAATTTCGATGCGCAGTATGACATCAGCAGCCACTTTGTTTTTAAATCCACTAACAACATTACCTATTTATCCGGGGAAAGCATGACTTATGTAGATCCGAGATCACTGAGCGGACAGGCTGATGTAGGAAGGATTTCCAATACAGGTTCAAAGGCAACCACCCGGTTTACCAATCAGATGCTTACTTACAAAACCAAATTTGGCGACCATTTGATTGATGCCCTCGTTGCTTACGAATACAATGATTACAAAAACACCGGCTACACGGCTACAGGAAAAGGCATCGTTCCCGGCGTTACGGTACTCAATGGTGTTGCTACACCAATAGCGACGGCTGGAAACATTACCGAATACGCTTTCCGATCTTATTTATTCAATACTTCTTATTCCTATAGCAACCGCTACACAGGCCAGTTTTCCGTAAGGAGAGACGGATCTTCAAGGTTTGCAAAACAATACGGCACATTCTATTCCGCAGGGGTTGCCTGGAACATTCACAATGAAAACTTCTTCAAAGTTCCTTCCATCAATTACTTAAGGATCAGGGCCAACTACGGTGGTACAGGAAATACGCCTTCAAGCTTTTACGGTTATTATGATCTGTTTTCCGTCAGCACACAATACAACGGCTCTCCTTCGGCTTTCCCGACAGTTCTCGGAACCCAGGATCTGAGTTGGGAAAAAACATACAGCGCCGATGCCGGTGTGGAAATAGGTTTGTTCAACAGGCTTAATATCACGGTAGATGTTTACAACAGAAACACGTCTGATCTTATTTATTCTGTGGCCCTTCCTGCCGTTTCAGGCTATAATAATCAACTGCGGAACATAGGCTCGGTAATAAACCGGGGCATTGACGCTTCGATAAATTGTCTTATCATCAGATCCGAGAAAGTACAATGGAGTATTGATGTTCTCTTTGGTAGGAATAGGAACCATATAACCGAACTGTACCAGGGAAAATCGCAATTGAACGGCAACCAGATCTACAAGCAGGGTGAAGATATTAACACCTGGTATTTGCCGAAATGGGCCAGTGTAAATCCGGAAAACGGTAATCCCCAGTGGGAGGTACTGAATGCTGCCAATGGCAGTAAAACCTTGACGGGTACTTATTCTTCTGCAACCTTGCAGGTAGCAGGTACGGCAACGCCGGATTTCTTTGGCGGCTTGAATACGAACCTTTCTTTTGGGGGTTTTTCGGTGAAAGCCACTTCTGCTTTTCGCCAGGGATCACTCGTGTATCATTCCGACAGGGAGACGTTTGACAACGACGGAGCTTACCCGACATACAATAACATGGTTCTGCGAAAAGGATGGTCAAGATGGACCCCTGAGAACAGGAATGCGACGCATCCGCTTGCCTACTACGGCGGTAACAACAATTCCAACAAGCCGTCAACGCGGTATTTGGAAGACGGCTCTTTTTACCGTATCAGGAATATTACGGTCGGCTACACTTTGCCCTCGACTTTATTTCACAGATGGGGACTGAAAGGAATAGGGACTTATGTCTCTTTGGATAACCTGGCCACTTTTACGAAATTCTCCGGGCTTGACCCGGAAACCATTTCTTACCCGCAACCCAAAAGGATCATTTTCGGTTTATCTGTTGACCTGTAAAATTACAATATATGAATCCCGCATCCATGACCAGGCTCCTGGCTCTTTGCACACTGATCTTGTTGACAGCTTGTTCCAAATTGGACAGAAAGCCTTTTGACTCACTCACACCGGAAGACTTTAACAGTTCGGACGGAAGCCTGCAGGCTGCAACCAATGGCAATTATGCGAGAATAAAAACGATGGCCTTAGGTTGGCACCGGGTAATGGAATTTCCCGGCGACAATGTTTCCTTAAGCGGAACCACCACCTCACATCTTTTCTATCTGTACAATTATCAGCGTATACCTAATAATTCCTTTACCACCAGCTTCTGGACCAATTCTTATCAGATCATTGTTTCATGTGGCAAAATAATTCAGTCGGTTCAGGAAGGAAAATCAAATGAAGCAGACCAGCTGCTTGGCGAGAACTATTTCTTAAGGGCTTATTTGCATTTCACCTTGGTGAATGTATTCGGCAAACCGTATTCTCATGGAAGAGATAACCTGGGTGTACCCATTAAACTCGATGGTGATCCGAACAATACACCTGCACGGGCAAAAGTAGGGGAGGTTTATGATGCTGTCCTGAAGGACCTGGATAAAGCAGAAAGCCTTATGAATACTTTCAAGTCCAATATCTACGCCTCCCGTGAAGCGGCATGGGCGTTAAAGTCCAGGGTGTATCTATACATGGAAGACAACCAAAAAGCGATTGATTATGCCAATAAAGTGATCAACTCCGGCAGATTTTCGCTGCTGCCTAGCGCCCAGCTGGCCCTGTACCCGACCCTTAAGCCCGAAACCAATAAAGAAACCGTTTTAGCCGTCAAATTCATTCCCGATACCGATGACCCTGACAACGGCATTAATAATATAGGTTCGCTCTATTCTACCATCAACGGCGCAGGTTACGGCGAAATGTACGCATCCCAAAGCTACCTTGAACTTGTCCGCCAGTTTCCCCAGGACCAGCGGAACAAGTTTATCGAACCCAATTATAACACCAATTCGACGAAAATATGGGCAATGTATGTGGACAACACCTACAAGTGGGTAATGGTTACGGTACAAAAGGTTGGCAATGACTATCAAAATATATCAACCGGTGCTCTGTTGGAAAAACAGGCTAACATCAGCGGAGGCTATGATTATTTTATTACGGTAGGTGCCGAAAAGAAAAAGCTGATCATCGAGCCGGAAATGAATCTCCGCAACGGGTACCCTAAATTTTTTATCACAAAGTGTTCACGACAGGAAGGCAAACCGCAACTCTGGTCGCCCATTGTTTCCAGGCTTGCCGAAATGTATTTAAACAGAGCGGAAGCTTACGCCAAACTGGGTGATGTTGGCAAGGCAGTAGCCGATGTGAATTTGATCCGTACGAGAGCGGGCATTCCTTCCTATGGCCTTTATGATCCTGTTTCACTTCCTTCGGGGAAATCAGCTTTGGATATAGTACTGGAAGAAAGAAGGCTGGAACTGGCCTGGGAAGGGTTCAGGAAATTTGACGTTTATCGAAACAAAAAAGACATGGACCGGAGATATCCGGGGACCCATTTATCGGGCAACAGCCCTATCAGCTATATTAAGTCGACCGATCCATTTATTATTGAATTGATACCGCAGTCGCAAATTTTGGCACAAGCCAACCTGGTTCAAAATCCATAGTTCCCGTAGTCTTAAAAAATCCGAATCAATGATGTGGAAGTATCAACGCTGGGTAATTTTTGTCGCTTGCATGGTAAGCTTTCAATTGTCGTTTACACAAGGCAAGCCGTTTCACTTTGCGTGGCTTACAGACGTTCATATAACCAGGGGCAGCCAGAGTATTGAAGATCTTAAAAAATCGGTGAGCGATATCAACAACAGAAAAGATGTTGAATTTGTCATCTTTACGGGTGACATCAGCGATTTCGGATATAAGGAAGACCTGGGAATAGCCAAAGGCATTTTGGATGCGTTAAAAATGCCCTATTATATCGTGCCCGGCAATCATGATACAAAATGGACCGAAAACGGCGCGACCGGTTTTGATGAAGTTTTTGGTCACCACAATATTCATTTCAATTGGGGAAATATTGAGTTTATCGGTTTTCAAACCGGCCCTATCGCCAGGAGAGGCGATGGGTATGTAACGCCTCCTGATCTCATCTGGATCAGGCAGCAATTGATTGAAGCGAAGAAAAAGAACAGGATCATCGTTCCTTATACCCACTATCCTTTGAACAGTGCGATGAGCAACTGGTATGAGCTTACAAAACTGTTCAGGCAGTATGATGTAGCGGTGGTGTTGGTGGGCCACGGACACCGGAATCAAAAAATGAATTTTGATGGCATACCCGGCGTCATGGCCCGAACCAATACCAGCAGAAACAACAATCCCGTTGGCTATACGCTTGTTGACGTAAGGAACGACAGCATTTTTTTCAATGAAAGAAATCCTGAGATCGATAAAACAACGGCATGGCACCAGCTTCCTTTCAAGCCGATAGATTACAGTAAGGACAAGACAATTTATCCGGTGCCTGATTTTTCTGTCAACCAGGAATACCCCCAGGTCCGGCCCAAATGGCAGGTGAGTTTATCTGGTGGTGTTTCAGCAGCAGCTGCCTGTTCGGGAAACAGGATATTTATTGGTGACAGGGAAGGAAATTTTTATTGCCTCGGTTTAGGCAACGGTAAAAAAATATGGCAGTTCAAGGCAGGCAAAGGGATTTTTTCTACAGCTGCACTTGCGGATAACAAGGTCTTATTTGGTTCGGCTGATAAAAATGTCTACTGTTTAAACCAGGATAATGGCAAACTTCTCTGGAAGTATACCGCTGAAAACTCGGTGTTGGGCAGCCCTGTTGCAGAAGAAGGAAAAGTATTTGTTGGTGCCAGTGATGGAAAATTTCGTGTGCTTGATTTGGCGAATGGCAAATTGATCTGGCAATTTGACGGTATCGGGGGCTGGATTGATACGAAGCCGGCCCTCTATGACGGCAAGGTGTATTTCGGAGCCTGGGATAATTATTTCTATGCACTGGATCAAAATTCAGGAAAGCTGGTTTGGAAATGGGTCCGTTCAAAAAAAGAATCTTATCCTTCCTCTTTTTATGCACCCGGCGCAGCATGGCCGGTTATTTCGCAAAGAAGGGTGTTTTTTACCGGGCCCGACATGGTGCTTACTGCCCTGGACGCCCAAACGGGAGATTCGTTGTGGAGAACCGGTACACCGCGGTTGAATGAAGCCATCGGTATTTCGGAGGATGGTACAAAGGTATTTGTTAAGTGCACTTTTGACAGTACGCTCTTGGCATACAGCACCTCAGGTAACACACCGGAAGTGGTTTGGAAAACCGTCGATCATTATGGTTTTGATGACAACCAGGCTGCAATTCCCGAGAAGGAGGGCAAGGCTTATTTTCCCCTCCGCAATGGCTGGCTTATTGCCGTTAAAAGCAGCGATGGTAAAGTGCTTTGGAAACACAAAGTCGGTAATGTTATGCTCAATCCACCTACTCCCATCAATAGTAAAGAAGTCATTGTTTCCGATGCTGACGGAAAGGTGTTACTTCTGGGTGTTAATTAGGTTCATGGATACCAAAACACACTTCTAATAAAATAAACCTGCAATTAAAATATGGACAGAAAAAGTTTTATAAAAAATACGGGGCTCACTGCTGCCGGGTTTGCCGTGCTGCCTTCCGTAAAAATATTTGCCCAGGCCGAAGCAAAAGTGAAGATAGGCGTTATCGGTACGGGCGCCCGCGGCATCGGTCATGTTGATCTGTTGCTGCGCAGGGAGGACGTAGAGCTTGTTGCCATCTGTGAAGTGGAAGAGCGTGCCCTCAAGGGTACAAAAGAGCTGATATCAAAGTCGGGCAAGAAGATGCCTGCAGTATATACCGGTTCTGTGGATGCCTGGAAGAAAATGCTGGAAAAGGAAAAGCTCGACGGCGTCGTAATCGCTACGCCGTGGGAATGGCACAAACCAATGGTTGTGGGTGCGCTGGAAGCCGGTTTGAAATATGTTGCCACGGAAGTGATCCTGGGCATTACGTTACAGGATCATTGGGATGTGGTGAGGGCAGCAGAGAAATACAACGCCAACGTGATGATGCTGGAAAACGTTTGCTACCGCAGGGATGTAATGGCTGTGCTGAACATGGTTCGGCAAAATTTGTTTGGCGAACTCATTCATCTTCAGGGCGGGTATCAGCATGACCTTCGGAATGTGAAATTCAACGATGGCATACATATTTACGGCAATGGGGTGGAGTTTGGAGAGAAGGGATACTCCGAAGCACACTGGCGAACCAACCACTCCGTACATCGCAATGGCGATCTGTATCCCACGCATGGCATAGGGCCCATTGCCCATTACATCAATGTTAACCGGGGTAACCGTTTCCTTTCGCTCTGTTCATTTTCTACAAAGTCAAGAGGCCTTCATAACCACATCGTCAAGCAGGGCAGCGAAAATCATCCCAATGCAAAGGTGCATTTCAGGCTGGGCGACATTGTGACCACGTCTATCGAGTGCGCCAACGGCGAGACCATCCTCTTGCAGCACGATACGAATCTTCCGCGGCCTTATTCATTGGGCTTCCGGGTGCAGGGAACTGAAGGGCTTTGGATGGATGTGAACAAAAGTGTATACATCCAGAACAAATCCGCGAAAGATGATCAGTGGGACGATCAGAAATCATGGCTCGAAAAATATGATCACCCTTTGTGGGCACGGTGGAGCAAAGAAACCCAGGGCGCGGGGCATGGCGGCATGGACTTTTTTGTGATCCATGCCTTTATTGAATCTATCAAGCGAAAAACATCCACTCCCATGGACGTCTACGATGCCGCCGTATGGAGTGCGATCACGCCGCTGAGCGAACGGTCCATAGAATTGGGGCACCAAACGGTAGAATTTCCGGATTTTACATCAGGCCAATGGATGTACCGTAAACCGGTATTTTCCCTGAACGACGAATATTGACTGGAACAATAGATTAGATATGGGCTCGCAAACTTTCATTCGTTTGCAAAACGATGAATCTTATTGACGGGTCACTGTTAAGGAATGGATTTTTAATTTTTAAGCATGACAAAAGATGTTTTACCGGCATTTGGCATAAAGGAAGACAGTATAAATATTGAGTTGTTCGGAAGCGGTTTGATCAACCACACCTGGAAAGTTACCTCTTTCAACAAAGAGTATATTCTGCAAAAGGTCAATCACCGGGTATTTGCAGAGCCGCACAAGATTGCCCGTAACCAGCGCCTGATTGCAAACTATCTCCGGAAGCATCATCCGGATTATATGTTTATTGCTCCCATTACATCTGCTGCAGGCCACGAACTGATCTACCGAAGTGGCGAGGGGTATTTCCGTCTCTTTCCTTTTGTAGCCGATTCGCATTCAAAGGATGTAGTGGAAACCCCGAGGCAAGCGTACGAAGCTGCGCGGCAGTTTGGGCGCTTTACCCGGCTGCTGTCCGGTATGGATGTGATGCAATTGGAAACGACTATTCCGGATTTTCATAACCTTGCTCTCCGCTATCAGCAATTTTTGGATGCTGTCGAAAACGGCAACCGGAATCGGCGCGACGCCTGTCAACCTCTTATTGAAGAGTTGTTGTCTCACAGAGTCATCGTCGAACAGTATGAAGCTATTAAAGCTACCCCGGACTTCAAACTGCGGGTGACACACCACGACACCAAGATCAGCAACGTACTGTTCGACAAAAATAACAACGGCATGTGCGTGATTGACTTGGATACGGTAATGCCTGGTTATTTCATCAGCGATGTGGGCGATATGATGCGAACCTACCTTTCCCCGGTGAGCGAAGAAGAAACCGATTTTTCAAAAATCCAGGTGCGGGAAGAAATGTACAATGCCGTGGTGGAAGGCTATTATTCCGAAATGAAAGACGTGCTGACCAGTGCGGAAAAAGGATGTTTTTTTTATGCCGGCAAATTCATGATCTATATGCAGGCAATCCGCTTCATTACCGATCATTTAAACAACGATGTGTATTATGGTGTCCACTACAAAGGACATAATTTGGTACGGGCAGAAAACCAGGCGTTTTTGTTAGCGCGGCTGATAGAAAAGCAGGCGCGTCTCGAAAAGCGATGACCATAAGCTGCTCTTAAAGTTATCCACGAACCGTTACTACAATGGGTGCTTTTTATCCAACCGCTCTATGACAAAAGAAAAGATACTGGTTATCGGTGCATCGGGCCAGATTGGTGTTGAACTCACCCTGGCCTTGCGCAAAATTTATGGAGAACAGAACGTGATTGCTTCTGACCTGCGTGAGCAAAATCCCTTGCTCCAGGGTTCGGGTCCTTACGTAAGCCTCGACGTAATGAACAAAGAAATGCTGCACGTGCAGGTGATCCGGCAAGGTGTAAAGCAGATTTATTTGCTGGCGGCCATCCTGTCGGCAACGGGTGAGAAGAATCCGGCGTTGGCCTGGCATTTAAACACGCAAGGTTTGCTGAATGTGCTGGACATTGCCAAAGAAGAAAAGCTAAGCAAGGTTTACTGGCCCAGCAGCATCGCTGTTTTCGGGCCCACCTCGCCAAAAAGGTCTTGCCCGCAAAAAACCATCATTGAACCTACTACTGTTTACGGCATCAGCAAATACGCTGGTGAGTTTTGGTGCAACTATTATTTCAACAAGTACGGGGTGGACATTAGAAGCCTTCGTTACCCCGGGCTTATTTCGTATAAATCAGCGCCGGGCGGGGGGACCACAGACTATGCGATAGAAATTTTTCAAGCGGCCCTCGAACACAGCCATTATACAAGCTTTTTGGAAAAGAACACATACCTGCCCATGATGTACATTCCCGATGCCATCCGGGCGACGATCGAGTTGATGGAAGCACCAAAAGACAAGATCAGGGAGCGCACTTCGTACAATCTAGCAGCCATCTCGTTTTCACCCGAAGAAATCGCTGCGGAAATAAGGAAGCATATCCCCGGTTTTAACATCAGTTACAAGACTGATTACCGTCAAGCCATCGCCGACAGCTGGCCGCAAAGTATTGATGATTCTGCGGCCAGAAATGACTGGGGCTGGCAGCATGAGTACGACCTGTCTGCCATTACAAAAGATATGCTGGGAAACTTGCATGCCAAGTTCGAAATGCAAACAGAGGCGCAGGCATCATACCAAATATGAAATACCTGAGCTGAAGAATCCTGATAGAACCGGTCTTAAAACCCTGTTCGTGAACGGGAAAAGAAATCAATCGTTCACCGCTCAGTATTTGCAAAAGTATTTATGAGGCTATTTATTTATACAACGATAAGGAGAATTTCATGAAACGCTTTGTCTTACTATCCGCTGTTGTTTTATTTTTCAGTTCCTCTGCCAGAACAGCTAATCCTTGCAGTAACGCGGGTTCAGCTATCAGCAAAGATTCTTCGGTTCAGGTTCCCCTGGCCGGGAATACTTACGTGCAAAACCTTGTAGGTAGAACGAGAACCCTTACCAACAATGGTATCGAAAACTGGACCGAACAGGAAACGCAGTTCGATACCTATCTCCGCATTAGCCGGCCGGGGACGATAAAGATGGCGATGAACGCAAGGACGGAAGGCCAAAGCAAGCTGCAAATCTCACTTAACGGAGAAAAGAGAACGCTTGCCATCAAAGGAAATGAATTTCAACGCTACGACGTTGGTGAATGGAAAGTAGTCGATACGGGCTATCTCAAAATCACGTTGTCGGGTCTTTCTAAATCCGGTGACCGTTTTGCAGAGGTGAGCGGCTACGAAATCAGCGGCACGGCAATAAATGAGAAGACAGCTTATGTGAAAAACAATGAAGGCAACTTCTTTTACTGGGGACGCAGGGGCCCTTCTGTGCATTTGAATTATCCTTTTGCCGACAATGTCAATGCCTCGTGGTTTTATAATGAAGTAACCGTTCCCGAAGGACAGGACGTGGTGGGCTCTTATTTTATGGCCATTGGTTTTGGTGAAGGCTATTTTGGCATGCAGGTAAATTCAAATACCGAACGAAGAATCCTTTTCTCAGTTTGGAGCCCTTATTCGACTGATGACCCCAAAAGCATTCCCCAAGATATGCGCATTGCTATGCTAAAAAAAGGTGAAGATGTCTATACCGGTGAATTTGGCAATGAAGGTTCAGGAGGACAAAGCTACCTGCGCTACAACTGGAAAGCCAGCTATACGTATAAATTTTTATTAAAAGGAGAACCCGACGGTAGTGGCAGCACCACCTATACGGCATATTTTTTTGCGCCGGATAAGGGCGGGTGGATGCTGATAGCTTCGTTTAAACGGCCCAAAACAGATACCTACCTGAAGCGCTTTCATTCATTCCTCGAAAATTTTAATCCCGAACAGGGCGACAAGAGCAGAAGCGTCTTGTTCGGCAACCAGTGGATAGCCGATGCAACGGGTAACTGGACGGAATTAACCGGGGCAACGTTCACATACGACAATACTGCGGCTAAAGGCTACCGCATGGATTATGCCGGCGGCGTTGAGGGGGGGCGGTTCTTTTTGAAAAACTGTGGTTTTTTTGCGGAATACACGCCATACCGGTCTACGTTTACACGTTCTTCGCAAAAACAGCCGCCCTCTATTGATTTTACCCACTTGCCTTAGCCGGTAAGCACGGTGGTTACGATCGCTTTTGCCTTCCAGATAAAGTTGTTGAGGGGGTTGACGGGCCTTATTTGTCAAGGTCTGCCGTTGCAAACTCGCTGGGTGTTTTTCCAAACTGTTTTTTAAACTCCTGACTGAAATATTTGCGGTCGCTGTAGCCAATGGCATAAGCTACTTCATAAACCGTCAACTTTTTTTGCAGCAGCAATCGCGCTGCCGTTTTCAGGCGGATTGATTTTATAAAATCGTTGACCGACAGACCCGTTACCGCCTTCAGCTTTTTGTATAATACCGGCTGGCTCATGGCACATTTGCGCGACAGCATGGCGACACCAAATTCAGGATTGTCAATATGCTCTTCCACCAGCAGGACCACCTTTTCCAGAAATTCTTTATCAACCGCATTAGCAAAACTGTCTTTTACTCCTTCTATGGTCGTTGTGCCGGGTGTGGGTTCCGCACCAATCTGCCGGCTGAATTTCTGCCGCAGCCTTTCACGGGAGGTCAGCAGGTTATGTGCGTTCAGTGCCAGTGCCTTTGTGCTGAAAGGCTTGGTGATGTAAACGTCGGCCCCGGTTTCAAGGCCGCTGATCAAATCACTTTGCGCACTTTTGGCAGTGAGCAGCATCACCGGGATATGGGACGTGCGTTCGTCCGTTTTTAATTTTTCACAAAGTTCAAAGCCGTTCATTTCCGGCATCATGACATCGCTGATGACCAGGTCGGGAATTTGTTCGCTTGCCGCTTTCCAGGCCTGCAACCCGTTCTCGCATTCAAGGATGTTGTACCGGTCCTGAAACGTTTCTTTTATGAGCGGCCGCAGTTCGTCGTTGTCCTCTGCAATCAGCAGGGTAAACTGCTTGTCGCTGGTTTCGCCGTTCAACAAGCTGGGGGCTTGCGGCAACGTTTCGGCTTCCTGCGCAACTGCTTGTGGAACGGCCACATCTTCCTGCATGTGCGCAGTACCTTCAAAATGTTTATTGCCCTTTAACAGAATGACGGTAAAACAGGTGTGCCCTTCCCTGCCTTCGGTGGAGGGTTCGCTTTCCACATCAATGCTGCCTTTGTGAAGCTCTACAATGTTTTTGGACAAGGCAAGACCAATGCCGTACCCGGTGTTTTGCAAACCGTGATCGGCTACCTGAAAGAAATTGGTAAACAGCTTTTCCCGGTATTGCGGCGCAATGCCGCGGCCGTTGTCGGTTACGCTTATTTTAACCCTGTTCTCATTTTGTTCTACGTTCAGGCAGATGCGGCCACCCTCCGGTGTAAACTTGAATGCATTGCCGAGCAGGTTGAAAAAAACTTTTTCCAGTTGCCCTTTGTCAAAATAAACCGGTACGTTTTCCCTGTCGTGCACGAATGATATTTTGATGTTTTTCGCGAGCGAAAGATCCTGGAATGAACCGTAAATTTCTTGCAGAAAGGGAATCAGGTTTTGCCGGGCGATGTGGAGGGTGAGATGACGGGTCTCCGCTTTTCTGAAATCCATGAGTTCGCTTACCAGTTTCAGCAAACGGCTGGCATTTTCCTTTATATTGGTAAGTTGCTGGTTCAGAAAACGGTCTGTTTTGTCCGCTTCCAGCATTTTGTCGACCGGTACCATGATCAGGGTGAGATGGGTGCGTATTTCGTGGGAAATGTTGGTAAAGAAATTCAGCTTCGCCCGGTGAAGTTCGTCTTCTTTTTTCAGCAATGCTCTCAGGAAGAAAAAGCGGGTCACCAAAAATAAGACGGCGGTAAAAGCAAGTACATAGACGCAGTAAGCCCACCAGGTAAGCCAGAAGGGGGGCAGCATGTTTATTTTCAGGGAAACGGGCCCGCTCCAGATGCCGTCGTTGTTGGCGCCCCTGACCATAAAAGTGTAAGTGCCCGGCGGCAGGTGGGTGTAGGTGGCTGCAGGCACGGTTGTTTCGTTCCAGTTCTTATCAAAGCCTGTCAGTTTATAGGCATATTTGTTCTTACCGCTTTTAATAAAATTCAATAGGGCGAATTCAAGCGTAAAAACATCCTGGTCGTGGTCGAACGTAAGCGCTTCAGCGTAGGTGATGCTCTCTTTGAGCAGCTTGTCTTCACCGTTGATTCCGACGGCAGTGTCGAACAATTTTAACCCGGTAAAAACAACCGGCGCCCGGTAGCTGTTGGTTTCAATTTTACCGGGGAAAAAATGGGTGACGCCGTTGAAGCCGCCGAAAAAGAGTTCACCCCTGCTGTCTTTTAAGTAGGAGCCGTAATTGAATTCGTTGCCCGCCAAACCGTCGCTGACAGTATAGGTTTGAAAACGGCCTTGTTCCGGATTGAATTTTATGAGGCCGTTATCCGTGCTCAGCCAAAGGGTTCCCTTGTCATCGTCGAGCAAAGCAATTACGTTGGTGGTGAGCAAATCCCTGTTCCCGGTATAGCGGACCAACCGTTCGTTGCTGCTGTCGTACCGGGCGATTCCGCCGTTATTCAGGCCCAGCCAGATATTCCCTTTTGCGTCGCTGCGAATACAATTTACGTTGCAGTTCGTATCTATTGCTTTTATCGTGCTGTCGGCTATCCGGTACAAGCCTGGCTGCGCGCCTATCCACAACGTTTGTTGTGCGTCCTGGTAAACGATGGAAACGTTGAGACGGGGGAAAGAGGCCAACACTTTATTGACGGCAACGGGTTCCAGGTCCGTCCCATTCCTCCGGAACAATTTAAGTCCCGAGTTGGTGGCCGCCCAAAAACGTCCTTTCCCGTCTTCCAGCAACGAGGTGACCTCGCCGGTAAGTGATGCGGGATCGTTTTCCTTGTATAAAAAACGCCTGAACTTTTTTTTGTTCCTGTCAAGCACATTGAGTCCGCCGCCGTGCGTGCCGGCCCAAAGGTTACCGTCTTTGTCGAGGTAAACAACTTTGACGAGATTGGAGCCGAGGCTCAAAGGATCGTTCAGCTTGTTTTTATAAACCGTAAAAAGCCCGGAGGGCCTGTCAAAATAATTTATCCCGCCGCCCTCTGTTCCAATCCACAGATTGTGCCGTTCGTCCTCTACCATGCTGCTGACAACGTTGTTGCTGAGGCTGGAGCGATTTTCATTGTTCTGAAAACTGGTGAAATCAGTGATACACGAATAAAAGGTGTTGACGCCGCCAAAATAGGTCCCTACCCAAACCGAGTGGTTGGCATCTTCAAAAAGGCTGTAGATGGAATTCTGGCTCAGGCCCTTTTTAGCGGCTGCATCGTACTGGTACGACCGGATAGCCTTCGTGGCCGGATCAATGATGCTCAGTCCTTCCTGCGTTCCCACCCACAACCTGCCGCTGCGGCTGAAAAGTATTTTCCGGATGTTGTTGTTGACGATGCCTGCCGTGTTGGTATTGCTGTGCGTAAAAGAAGTGAACGAATGTGTAGAAGGGTCGTAAAGGTCAAGACCGTTGTTTTGCGTGCCGATCCACAGAAGGCCGGTCGCATCTTCGGCAATGGTTGTGATTGAATTGGCGTTGAGGACGCCGGCTTTACCAGGCACGTTCCTGAAAGTTTCGAAGGAGGGCTTGCCGTTGCTCCACCGCATTCTTGTCAGGCCGTTGTCGGTCCCCATCCACAGGTTGCCCGCGCGGTCTTCGAAGACGTCGCGTACGCTATTGCCCCCGATGCCATCGGTACCGGCGTAAAAAGAACGGAACTGATTTTTTTTGCGGTCGGTAAGCAGGTGCAGGCCGTTTGAACTGCCGATCCACATATTGCCTTTCCTGTCTTCATAAATGCAGAAGATGTTGACCCGGTGGCCGCCAGTAATCTTTATTCTTTCAAAAACATCTTTGCGGGCATCATATCTGTCCAGGCCGCCGCCGCTTCCAATCCATAAGTCATGTTTTGAATCGCAAAGGAGCGACGTGATATGGTTGTCAGAAATGCTCGTGCTGTCTTTACCGTTCGATTGATACGCCCGGAAACGGACCCCGTCGTACCGGTTCAATCCCATGCGGGTGCCAAACCACATAAACCCGTTTGTGTCTTGGGCAATGGACAAAACCGCGTTGTTCAACAACCCGTTCTCCACCCTCAGGTGATTGAATGTTATGTCCTGCCCTGCTCCCGGCCTGAAACAGGCAAGGCAAAATACCCCTATAAAAAGGCGAAGCGTGAAAGCGGTTCTGTCAATCATTTCATCAAATAGCAGGTTTAAAAAAGCTTTCCGCCCGAAGGCTCGTCCGGCAAATTAAATATCCGACTCTTTCCCCACTGTTGCCGTATAGCAGAAGGCGGTTTTCGTGTTCCGGAGCCGGATTAGCTAAAATAGCTTTATTGATAATCAGTTGATTATAGGCCTATTTATAAAATTCCCCCCATTCTTTTACAATTCTCCCCCGGTGTTTTTTGGCAGATAAGGCAATTTACAGGCGAAAGCGATGCTGCGCAAAACAAAACACTTTTCACTCCGGCAGCATCCTGTAAAGTTCTTAATTTTTTAAAAGGTTCTGCTTATGCAACTGCTGCATCCTGTTCGCACGCCGCTTCTGAAAAAATACGGAACGGTGCTAACAATTCTTCTTTTATTGCCGGCTTTTCTTCTCGCCCAGGCAAAACCGGTAACCGGTACCGTGCTGGACGAAACGGGCAAGGCCGTTGCCGGCGCTTCCGTTTCCATTAAAAATAGGGCGGGCGGCGTGGTTACCGATCATGCAGGAAAATTTTCCATCGCTGCTTCGCCCGGCGATACGCTTACCGTTTCCTCGGTGAATTACGAGCCAATGGCTGTTGGCATTGGCGGCCAAACCAGCATTGCGGTTACTTTAAAAGCAAAGGCCGGGGCGCTGACCGATGTGGTGGTGGTAGGATACGCGACGCAGAAAAAGGTCAACCTCACCGGTTCGGTTGCAACGGTCACTGCCAAGCAGCTTGCAGACCGTCCTATCACAAATGTTTCTTCGGCGCTGGCCGGATTAATGCCTGGTGTTTTTGTGCGTCAAAGTTCCGGCGACCCGCGCGGCGATGCAGCTACCGTGCAGATACGCGGAACCGGCACGCTGAGTTCCGCTTCACCCCTGGTTATAGTTGACGGAATCATCGGCGTGATGGATGCCGTGAATCCCCAGGACATCGAAAGCGTTACGGTGCTGAAAGACGCGGCTTCTGCTTCCATTTACGGTACGCTCGCGGCCAACGGCGTGATCCTGATCACCACTAAAAAAGGCCAGCGGAATCGTACCACCGTTAATTACAGCGGTGACCTCTCCTTTACCAATCCGATGAACCTGCCCAAATTTGTAACCGATTATGCCACGCACATGCGGCTGATAAATGAGGGCTATACCAATGTAGGCCAATCGCCGATCTTTGCGCAAAGCACCATCAACGCCTGGGATTCGGCCAGCAAAATCCCAAACGCACTGAACCCGATCGGGGTACCCAACTCCCTCGCCTACCCCAACACCGATTGGGCCGATGTATTGTTTCAAAACCGGCTTTCGCAAAACCATACGGTTTCTGTTAACGGCGGTTCTGATAAAGTAGGTTACCTCCTGTCTATGGGTTATCTCAATAACCAGGGCACCATTGAAAATACCGGTACCAAACGCTATCAATTAAGAGCAAACCTGGATGCCCGTGTTAATAAGTTTCTTACGCTTGGCACACAGACCTTTGCTTCCACCCAGCTATTCGAGCCGGGCAATACCACCAGCGCCTTTAACTTTCTGCGGCAAACGACGCCGGGATTGGTGCCTTACTACAAGGGCAAATACGGCTTTCCGCAGGCGCCGGAGGAGTCTTCCACTGCCAATAACATCCTCGGCTTTTTGAACAATTCCATCACCGGCGACCAGACCACAAGGTTCAACACTACTTTGTACGCCACACTTAATATTGTAAAAGGATTGAGCCTTGAAAGCCGCTTCAACTATCAGATACGCCAGGAGGAATATAACTCACATACCAATGCCGGCCCCAGCGAACGCTGGAATTTTGCCACGGGTGAACAAAAAGCCTTTCTCCCGAACCTGGCCAACTTAACAACCTATTACAGCTTCGACAAAAACCGCCAGTTGACTTTTGATGAGGTTTTGCGCTACACACTTACCGTTGCAGATAATCATGACATCAACGCTTTTGTGGGCTACAACCAGTTGTATTATAACTATTACAATTTTGACGCAACCAAAACCGGGTTGGTTGATTACAACATCACCACGCCCGGCTCGGCTTTAACCCCGACCACGGTCACCGGCACCGAATATGACTATGCTATCCGGTCCTATTTTGGCCGGGTGAACTACGCTTACAAGAGCAAGTATTTGCTTGAAGGTAACCTTCGCTATGATGGTGTATCCCGCTTTTCACCCCAAACCCGCTGGGGCCTGTTTCCTTCGGTTTCTGCCGGCTGGCGCATTTCAGAGGAAAATTTTATGGGCGGCACCCGCAGCTGGTTGAGCAATCTGAAGCTTCGTGCTTCCTGGGGACAATTGGGAAACAACGCCAGCGGCAACTACGACTGGCAGGCAACATATTCCAGTCGTTTGTATTCCTTCAACAACGCACAAGTCTCCGGCCTGGCGGTAGGCAGTTATGCCAACGCCGGTCTGCAGTGGGAGACCACCACCAACAGGGAAGTGGCGTTGGAGGGCTCCTTATGGCACAATAAATTATCTTTCGAGATAAATGCCTATCAGCGCGTCACCGATGGCATCCTTACCACTACACCCATCCCATTAACGGCCGGAACAGCCTCCGCACCTGTAATAAATGCGGCCGGAGTAACCAACAAGGGGATAGAGTTATCGTTGGGATACCGGGCCAAGGCTGGCGCTTTTAACTTCAACATTTCAGGAAACGTGGCTTACAATACCAACGAGGTTACAAAATACAAAGGCAGGCTTGTTCAGGGATGGGTAAAGGACGCCGGCGGAAACAATGTTTACCAGACAAACCTCGGCGCGGTTTCAAGCGGCGACGTGAACCGCATCCTCGAAGAACACAAGATCAATGAATATTATCTCTACCAGGTATACCGCGGGTCGGGCAATTACAACAACGCCGATGGCTCCGTCAACATACATGGCGGACCCAAAGACGGCATGATCCGCACACCCGATGATCTTGCCTGGGTAAACGCCATGAAAACGGCCGGTTACAAGTTCGCACCCGTAAATACGGTCGGTAAGGCGCAGTTGTATTACGGCGACCTGATATATGCCGACCTGAACAACGATGGTACCTACGGCAATACAAATGACCGGTATTTCACCGGCACTTCTTCGCTGCCCAAATACGTTTTCGGGTTGAACACGGACGTTCAATGGAGGCAGTTCGACCTTTCCACGATCTGGTCGGGAGCCGCGGGCCACCAGTATTACTGGAATGCCGATAACTACAACAACTCCTTTGTCACCAACGGGTATGCTTTTTCAACCCTGTATGCAAACAACCATTACTTCTATGATCCGGCAAACCCCAGCGACCCCCGGACCAACATTACCGCCACCTATACCCGCCTGAAAACCACCGACCCGGTGAACCGTGCCATCGCCAGCAATTTTTGGCTCTACAACGCAACGTGGATAAAACTGAAAAATCTGCAGGTTGGCTACTCGCTTCCCGCGGTATGGGCACGCAGGGCGCTGCTGCAAAGGGCCAGGATTTATTTCTCAGGAGAAAATTTATTGCTCATCACCAAATTTCCCGGCCTTGACCCTGAGATCGGCAGCGGCGTAAGCTATCCAACCATGCGCCAGTATGCCTTTGGTGTAAACCTTACTTTCTAACAACAAGCAAGAATACAACTTGAAAATGAAAAATTCTTTGATCATCGGTACGCTGCTGATTGTTTTTCTCGGCAGTTGCAAAAAAAATCTGCTGGATACGGCACCATACAGCCAGCTGGCGACAGAGAGCATGTGGAGCTCCGATAACCTGACCGACCTTGGCGTAAACGGCATTTACAGCGCCCTGCGCCTGGGAACACAAACGGGCGGCGAGTCCAATCTTGAGATCTACCAATACGATCGTTTAGGATATACAGGCCAGTACCGCAATGCAGATGCGTTGATGAACGGAACCGCCACCCCAAGCAACGGGATATTCAGCACCAACTGGCAAAACCTGTACGAAGGCATTATCAGGGCCAACGACGCCATTGCAAACATCCCGCTGAAATCACCCTCCGATGCAACGAAAAAAGCGCGTCTCATCGCAGAATCAAAATTTCTGCGGGCGTATTTCTATTTCCGCCTAAACCAGCTTTGGAAAGGCGTCCCCATTTATCTGGAACCCGCGAAGTACAACGAATTCACAAAGGCCCGTTCCACCGAACAGGACGTATGGAGCCTGGTAATTCAGGACCTGACTGCTTGCATCAACGAGGCGGCGCTGCCCGGTAAATACGCAAAGGGCAGCGCCGGCTACGGACGGGCTACCAAAGGGACTGCCTATGCGTTGAGAGGCAAGGTTTATATGTACACGAAAGAGTGGGTAAAAGCAGCCGCTGATTTTGCCGCTGTAAAAAACCTGGGCTTTAGCTTGTTTCCCAATTATGTTCAGCTTTTCAAGGAAGCCAATGAACAGTCCGACGAAATGATCTTTTCCATCCAGAACATCAGCGTTGATGGCCTGGGTTCTACAACGCAATGGTATTGCGGAACAAGGTCCTCGTTCGGTTCCTGCTGGAATGATTTCTACGTTTCGCCGAACCTGGTCGACCTGTACGAGAAGGCAGACGGTAGCAAATTCAATTGGGATAATTACCTTCCGGGTTATAACAGCATGTCGGCGGTCGCCCGGCAGGTGTATTTTCTCCGGGATAATTTAACGGCAGCGGAAATCAGCGCTGCCTCAGCCCGTGGCGCAGACATGACAAAATATCTTGCCGTCGGCAACGAAGCAAGGATCGGGGCGGTTTACCAAAACCGTGATCCCCGGCTGGCCGCCAACGTCATCACTCCTTATTCCGCCTACAACGGTGTCCTGGGTTCCAGCAATTCTATAGTAATAAGCCGGTTTCCTTACCGCACGGAAAACGCCCCGGCTTACGACCTTCGTACTGACCAACAGACGTTCTTCTATTACCTGTACCGCAAATTCGTTTACGAAGGCAACAGCGAACTATTGAACCGGGCTTACGGCCCGATTGACATGCCGCTCATCCGGTACGCCGATGTTTTATTAATGTGGGCCGAAGCGCTGAATGAACAAGGGGATCTGCCCGGCGCCATCAGCAAAGTAAACGAAGTGAGAACAAGAGCAGGCATGCCGTCGTTACAACAATCCAATCCGCTGGCGGGAACTTACGTTACCGGCCAGGCAGACATGACGGAGCGCATCCGCAACGAACGCCGGGTAGAATTCCCCAACGAAGGCATCGACTATTTCGACGAGCTGCGCTGGAAAACCCTGCAATCAACCGTATTTAAAGCAGGCAATGGGGTTCAACAGGTATGGGGCCAGAATTCAATCACGTATACATGGGGCGGCGATTATCTTTATGCCTGGCCCGTTCCGCAGTCGGAAAGGGAAAAGAACCCAGGTCTTACGCAAAACCCCGGATGGCCGCAGTAGGGAGCGGATGGCTCTCTGCAGCGGGGGCGCAACATTTTCGTACTGGCTGAAAAAAGATTGTAGAAAAAGAATAATCAACAGGGCTCTCCCCGGTAACCGCAAGCACCTGTTTCCACGGAAGCGGGTGCTTTTCTGACCTTCAAAAAAACGTTGAAGTACATGATATTTTATAAAAACAGAGGCTCGGGCTTATTTTTTCGCCGGCTTTTTTTATCCCTGGTTTTTCCGGCGATCCTGCAAAGCGCCCTGGCCTACGAATCCCGCAACCTGCTGCAGAAAAGCGCAACACCTGCACAGGTAAAGGAAAGCCTGCTTTCAAAAACAGGCTGGATAAAATATCCTGCCTATGAAAACAGGCAAGGGTGGGATGTTTTTACCGGTGCGTTAAAAAATGACCTGATAAAGGATGGCGAAGCCAACCTTGCTTATCAGTGGAAGGTAATCACCGCTTCGGACTATCTTGAATACGAACGCAGCGGCAGCCGTGTAGCGATGGAAGGCCCGTTTGGCGCCAATAATGCAGCCCTGAGCCGGCTGGTATTTGCCGAATTGGCCGAAGGCAAAGGCCGTTTCATGAACCAGATCATTGACGGCGTATGGCAGGCCTGCGAGATGTCGTCCTGGGTTTTATCGGCCCATCTGACCGCGCAAAAATCAAAGCGTTCCCTGCCCGATAACCGGGAGCAGATCATCGATCTTACGTCTGGCGACCTGGGCTCTTTTTTATCCTGGACCTGGTATTTTTTTCACAACGAATGGGACAAGGTCAACCCGGTTATTTCGTCAAAAGTTCGCCGGAACATACAGGACAGGATCCTCGATCCTTATACGGCGAGAAGCGATTACTGGTGGCAGGCTTTTGATGACAAACCGGGCATCCTGGTAAACAATTGGAATCCCTGGTGCAATGCCAACGTGCTTGCCTGTTTTTTGCTGCTGGAAGAAGACAAAGAGAAATTGGCTGCCGCCGTTTACCGCACCATGATCAGCGTTGACCGATTTATCAATTATGTAAAGGAAGACGGCGCCTGCGAAGAAGGCCCCTCGTATTGGGGACATGCCGCCGGCAAGCTATACGATTACCTGCAATTATTGAGCGATGCCACGGGCGGTAAAGTGAGCCTCTTTACCAAGCCGATCGTGCGGAACATGGGCGAGTACATTTCGCGCAGTTATGTGGGCAAGGACTGGGTGGTGAATTTTGCGGATGCCTCGGCAAAAGGCGGGGGCGAAGCCGGGTTGATTTACCGGTATGGAAAAGCGACCGGCAGTACCGAAATGCAGGAATTTGCCGCTTATCTTCAAAGCCGCCGAAGCGACAAGGGGGCGGTGAATGAAGGCCGTGATTTCTTCCGGACCATTGAAAACATTGCGTGCGAGAAAGAACTGGTTGCGGCAAAGCCGGGCCTGAGCAATGCGGCATACACCTGGTATCTGCAAACGCAGGTATGTTTTTTGAAAAACAAAGAGGGTTTTTTCTTTGCGGCGAAGGGAGGGCACAACAACGAAAGCCACAATCACAACGATATAGGCACCTTCTCGCTTTACGTTAATGAAACACCCGTCTTTATTGATGCAGGCGTTGGTACTTACACAAGGCAAACCTTCAGCAATGAACGCTACAGCATCTGGACCATGCAAAGCAATTATCATAACCTTCCGCTGATAAACGGAAAACCACAACAATTTGGCGCAGAATACCAGGCAGGCGAGGTATTTTTTGACCCAAAGCGTTCGACCTTCTCCCTTGACATTGCAGGTGCATACGGCAAAGACGCCGGAGCGAAGTACTGGAAACGCCGTTATACCCTTTCGGCTACGGGCCTTATCCTTGAAGATGATTTTGAACTTGTCGAAGCGAAAGCTCCCAATCAGTTAAATTTTATGACCTGGGCTAAACCCGATATCAGTCATGAAGGAACGGCGGTCGTGGAAAAAGAAGGCTGCCGTGTGCAACTTCAATACGACCCGGCAGTATTTGCCGCCATGGTCGACGTGGTTCCGCAAACCGATGCCCGCCTTTCCGGTGTGTGGGGCAACGAGCTGTACCGCCTGCAGCTGGTAGCCAGAAAAAAAAGCAGGTCGGGAAAATACAAAATCGCCATTCGTAAAATCTGAATGGCCGGAAAGCATTTTAAAAATAAATCCAGTTTTGCATGAAACGATTTGTCCTCACCTTAACGGTTGTATGTTTTATAATCCAGTCCTTTAAAGCCGGTGAGAAGGAGTTGGCCTTTGTGAAGGATAATTTTTCCTATGCAGATGTGCAATTAAAAAGCATGCTGAACAAAACGGAAAAAACGGCAGGCTTTCCCCGCACCACGAAAACAGGGAAGCTTGTCACAACCAATATGTACGACTGGACACCGGGCTTTTTTCCCGGCAGCCTTTGGTACGCCTACGAATACACAAAAGACACGGCGTTAAAAACCGCTGCCGTCAAATGGACGGAACGCCTTGAGCCGCTCAAGGATTTTACGCAGCATCACGATCTTGGCTTTATGATGTATTGCAGCTACGGTAATGCATACAGGCTCACCGGCAACATACAATACAAAGACATTCTTGTACAGGCGGCCCGCTCGTTAAGCACAAGGTATGATTCAATTACCGGCTGCATCAAATCTTGGAACGAATTCAAGTCGTGGCACGGAGACAAAACCTACTCCTTCCCGGTTATCATCGACAACATGATGAACCTTGAGCTGTTGTTTTTTGCGTCAAAGGCCAGCGGCGATGCTTCTTTCCGGAAAATTGCCGTTTCACATGCCCTTCACACCATGAAGAACCAGGTACGAAAAGATTACAGCTCTTATCACGTGGTGTGTTATGACACGGTCACGGGAAAAGTGGTTGGCCGGGAAACGGCACAGGGCTATTCCGATAACTCTACATGGGCACGGGGGCAGGCCTGGGGCATCTATGGGTTCACCATGGCGTATCGGGAAACAAAAGACAAGCGTTTTTTAAAAACAGCCCAGGGCATGGGTGATTTTTTTATTAACCACAAAAGCCTTCCTGCCGATAAAATTCCGTACTGGGATTTTAACATTGGTGAAGTAGGTTATATTCCCGGGTTGAAATCGAACGCAAAACCCAGTTCTCCTAAATATCGTGATGCATCTGCAGCCGCCGTTACGGCTTCTGCACTGCTGGAACTGAGCTCTTATCCCGGCAGGCATAGCAGAAATTATAAGGCCGTAGCTGTGCAAATGCTGCATTCACTGGCAGGTCCGGACTACCGGGCAAACCTGGGCACCAATGGTAATTTTTTGCTGATGCAGAGCGTCGGCAGCCTCCCCCACAGCAGCGAGATAAACGTGCCATTGGTCTATGCCGATTATTATTTTCTGGAGGCAATGAAGCGGTATAATATGATGTTGGAGGGAAAACAATTGTTTGGGGAATAAGCCTTCACACCTGGCAATTTTATTCCAGTCCCGCATGGACCTGTATCTTTTACGGCAGTATAATGCCGGTACAAAGATCCCTGAAACGAACTGTACAACATCATATGCTCACGAAAATCAAAAAAATGAAAAGCAGGTCTTTACTGTTTGGTTTTTTTCTTGTTTCGCTTTACGCTTCCCCGCAAGCGATCCGTAAAAACTTTGTGTTCCTTCAGCCTACTGATACCGGGGCCGATATAGTCCGCAAAGCAGCGCAGGTTGTTCCTTCAGCACAACAGCTGCGGTGGCAACAGCTGGAAGTGACCGGTTTTTTTCACTTCGGCATCAACACCTTCACCGGTCGTGAATGGGGCGATGGCAAAGAAGACCCGAAGCTTTTCAACCCTGCACAATTCGACGCAAGGCAATGGGTGCGCACAGCAAAAGAAGCCGGCATCAGACAGGTCATTCTCACGGCAAAACATCACGACGGCTTTTGTCTCTGGCCTACGGCAACAACTGTCCATTCGGTAAAAAGCAGCCCCTGGAAAGCCGGTAAAGGCGATGTGGTAAAAGAAGTTGCCGCTGCCTGCCGGGAATATCAGGTTGGGTTTGGTGTTTATCTCTCACCCTGGGATCGGAACGCTCCTGTGTATGGAACGGAGGAATACAACACGTTCTTTGTAAGCCAACTCACCGAACTGCTTACGGATTATGGCCGTGTGGATGAAGTGTGGTTTGACGGTGCCAACGGTGAAGGACCGAACGGCAAAAAACAGGTGTATGATTTTGACCGCTGGTACAGGCTCATTCGCAGACTGCAGCCTGCTGCAGTTATTGCCATTATGGGGCCTGATGTGCGTTGGGTAGGCACCGAAACCGGCTACGGACGGGAGCAGGAATGGAGCGTGGTGCCGGTAAATAATCTGGATACAAAAGCCATTGCGGAAAAATCACAACAAGGCATTGCCTTCAGGCCGCAAGGCGATATGCGGGGCGATGATTTGGGTAGTCGTGAAAAAATAAAGTATGCAAAAGGCCTGGCATGGTATCCTGCGGAAACAGACGTATCCATACGGCCTGGCTGGTTCTTTCATGAAAAAGAAAATGACAAGATAAAAACCCCGGAGAAACTCCTGGACATTTACTACAATTCGGTAGGAAGAAACGGTGTGTTGCTTTTGAATATTCCCCCTGATGCAAGGGGCCTCGTGCATGATAGCGATGCACACCACTTGCTGGTATGGAAAGAACTGCTTGACCAGACCTTTTCTGGCAACCTTGCCACTGGTGCAACAATCAAATCAGAAAACGGGCGTCATGCCGGTGCAATGCTGGATAACGACTACAAAAGCTATTGGACAACTAACGGCAAAGACACAACGGCAGTGATTGAATATATGTTGAAGGGTTCAAAAACATTTGATGTGTTGCTTTTGCAGGAAAACATTGCGCTGGGTCAGCGCATCGAAAAATTTGTGTTGGAATATCAAGAAGGCGGCCAATGGAAAAAAGCGACCGAAGGAACAACAGTCGGTTACAAACGCCTGTTGCGATTTACTCCTGTGACAGCGGGCAAACTGCGTCTTCGGATTTTGTCTTCAAGATCAAATCCAACCTTATCTGCATTTGGAATATACAAACAGGGCACGAAATAAAAAGAGGGCGGAGCCAGCCGTACTGTTCGCTATCACACCAGTTCAGGTAGCGAGGTCATATTCTTCTTTACGGTTTTCTTTCCTGCCTTATGGCCTATCACTGCATAATATAAGATGTATAGATAAGATGGAAACGTGCATATAAAAAATGCCGCGTGGTTAGAAGAAATGCCTTTGTCTTTTAGCGTTGCATACAAAAGCGGAATGAGTGCACCCCCCGCAATGCCCATGACCAGCAAGGCCGAACCGGTTTTGGTAAACCGCCCAAGCCCGCTGATGGCTAACGGAAAAATAGCAGGCCACATCAACGCATTGGAAAGACCCAGCAAGGCAATAAAGGTAATAGCCGTATAGCCGCTGCTGACAAAGATGCCAATGGAAAATATCATGCCTATGATGGCAGAAACAGCCAGCGCCTTTTGTTGCGAAGCGTATTTCGGGATGGTGAAGATACCGATCACATAACCAACCAGCATGGCAAATAGCGTAAAGGAAGTAAAATATTTTGTCCTGTCGAGCGGAAGCCCGAGCTCCTTTCCGTACATGCCAATAGCGTCACCGGCCATTACTTCCACACCTACGTATAAAAATAGGCAAAGCACACCGAGCAGCAGGTGGGAAAATTGAAAGACGTTCTGCTTTTGTGGAGTTGACTGCGTATCGGCTTCTTCTTTTTCCGCATCAATTTCGGGTAAGGAAGATTTGTAAATCATCAGCGCCAGCAGCAGCAGAACGGTTGCTATAATCAGGTAGGGTGTAATCACTTTTGCTGCCATCTCGTTCAGCAAATTTGCTTTGTCCGACGCATTGGTGGATGATGCCAGTTTTTCGTTTAATTCTCCAATGTTTTTCAGTACCAGTGCACCCAAAATGATCGGGCTCAGCATACCGGCTATTTTGTTGCAAATACCCATGATGCTGATGCGCTTGGCAGCGCTTTCAATGGGACCGACAATGCTGATGTACGGATTGCTGGCCGTTTGCAGAAGCGCAAGCCCGGTGCCTTGTACAAACAAGCCGGTCAGAAAGAGTGCGAAACTGCGGTTGCCGGCAGCCGGTATAAACAGCAGCGAACCCGCTGCCATCACCACCAATCCCAATGCCATTCCATTCTTAAAGCCGGTTTTCTTCAGTACGTATGAAGAAGGGATGGCCAGAAAGAAATACGCCATGTAAAAGGCAAATGTTACCAAAAATGCCTGTATGTCGTTTTGCAATTCACAAGCAATTTTCAGAAACGGAATCAGGGTGCCATTCAGCCAGGTCACAAATCCAAAAGCAAAAAATAAAATGCCAATAATGACAATAGCATAGCGGTTGGAAGAATTTGGTTGTTGCATAGATTTCATTTCAATGCTAAATATAACAAAGCTTCCTTCTTGCGGTGGGGACAAACGTTTGCGCAACCTCATTTTGTACAAACGTTTGCACAGCGTTTCTGTATTTTATTTTTCTAAGTTTGAAATTCATTAACCTGCATTCGCGTAAATGCCCTGGTGGTGCACTCAATGGAAGAACCGCTTTTAGGGATTGGAATGAATCACGCTAAATAATTTGAATCAAGCATCGTATTATGTTGACAGAAACACGCACTCTGCAAAACCTCATCTCTTATGAAAAAGTTCCCGCGCAGATATATGCCTCCGCACAGGAAGCGTCGAAAGCCGTAGCGGGGGAAATAGCTGCATTGATAAAAACAAAGCAGCAAAGGGGCGAATGTGCCGTTCTGGGCTTAGCCACTGGTTCCACGCCCAAAATGGTGTATGCCGAACTGGTAAGGCTGTACAGGGAAGAAGGGCTAAGCTTCCGCAATGTGGTGAGCTTTAATCTCGATGAATATTATCCGTTGCAGGCCGATGCGCTGCAAAGCTATCACCACTTCATGCAGGAAAACCTGTTCCGGCACATTGACATTTTGCAGGAGCATTGCTATATTCCGTCAGGCGACACGCCACAGGAACTGGTGAGAATGAATTGCGCGCGCTACGAAAAAAGGATAGAGGAATACGGAGGCATTGACTTTCAACTGCTCGGCATCGGCCGCAACGGGCACATTGGATTTAACGAACCCGGTTCGCACAGCAGTTCCGCCACCCGCCTCATTACGCTTGACCACGTGACCCGCTTTGACGCAGCTGTTGAATTCGGCGGACTTGCCAACGTTCCCCGCAAGGCCATCACCATGGGTGTGGGTACTATTTTAAAGGCAAAACGAATCGTGCTTCTTGCCTGGGGCGAGCATAAAGCCGGCATTATAAGGCAAGCCGTCGAAGGTCCCGTTACTGAATTCGTGCCGGCCTCTTATTTGCAGGGGCATCACAATGTTTCGTTCGTGATCGACGAAACTGTAGCTTTGGACCTGACACGGAAGAAAGCGCCCTGGCTTACTGATAACGTTGTATGGAACAAGCAATTGATCAAAAAAGCGGTTACGCACCTGGCCTTAACGGCAGGTAAGCCTATTTTAAAGCTCACCAGCAACGATTACAATGAGAACGGATTGAGCGATTTGCTGGCGCTGTACGGTCAGGCTTATGACATCAATATCGAAGTGTTTAACTGGTTGCAACATACCATTACCGGCTGGCCTGGAGGCAAGCCCGGTGCTGATGATACATATCGCCCCGAACGGGCACAACCCGCAATAAAAAGAGTGCTGATCTTTTCACCGCATCCTGATGATGACATCATTTCTATGGGCGGCACGTTTCAGCGGCTGGTGGATCAGGGACACGAAGTACACGTAGCCTACCAAACAACCGGCAATATTGCCGTGGCCGATGATGAAGCCTTTCGCTTTATAGAATTTGTAAGGGATTACAACGCAAAGTTTGGCATCCGGTCGCCGCAAGCAAACGATATATACGAAGAGGCGTGTGCCTTTCTGAAAATAAAAAAGAATGGCGAAAAGGATATCCCTGCCCTGCGCTATGTAAAAGGGTTGATTAGAAGAGGCGAGGCCAAGAACACGTGTCGTTTTGTGGGTTTTCCTATGGAGCAGGTACATTTTCTTGACCTGCCATTTTATGAAACGGGCACGATTGACAAAAAGCCCATCGGCGCCGAAGACATTTCCATTATTGCCGCAGTGATTGAAGCCGTGCAGCCGCACCAGCTTTACGCGGCAGGTGATTTGGCCGATCCGCACGGAACGCACAAAGTTTGTCTTGATGGAATTTTTGCGGCAGTAAAAGGGCTGAAAGAAAAGCTTTTTATGAAAGATTGTTGGATCTGGCTGTACAAAGGTGCCTGGGCGGAGTGGGACATTGATCTTATTGAAATGGCCGTACCCATGAGTCCCGACCAGGTATTAAAAAAGCGGGCCGGCATTTTTAAGCACCAGTCGCAAAAAGACGGCGTAGTGTTCCAGGGCAGCGACAGCCGTGAGTTCTGGCAACGGGCCGAAGACCGTAACAAGGCAACGGCCTGCCTGTATAACAAATTGGGCCTTGCCGAGTACGAGGCCATGGAAGCTTTTGTCCGTTGGCAGTGGTAGTTTTCTCTTGTAAGCAATGAATACAGGCAAACGTTTGCGCAGCATATCTTAGATTGGGGGCTACAAGTTCAGTTCATAATTTATCAACATCCGCTGCAGCATAACCTGAAAACAGATCGGCAAATGATAAAAAAAATTCTTTTATTGCTGGAGGGAATTGCGCTTGTCAACATTGCTTTTGCACAAAGCATTCCCTCCGAGTTGCAAACACCTGAAGTGGTTTCCGTTAACCGCATGCCCATGCGGGCCAGTGCTTTTGCCTATGAAAATTTTTCGCTTGCCGAAACCCGGCAGAAAGAAAAATCAGCGAACTTTTTTTCGCTGAACGGCGAATGGAGATTCAACTGGGTGCAGGACCCGGGGCAACGGCCGGTGGATTTTTACAAAGCCGGTTTCGACGACGCCGGCTGGAAGACGTTCAAAGTGCCGGCCAACTGGGAGCTGAACGGCTACGGGCTTCCGATTTACGTAAATCAGCCTTACGAGTTTGCCGGCCATTCGAAGACAGGGGCGAACCTTAATCCGCCTTATGACATTCCCGCCGATAATAATCCGGTGGGTTCGTACCGGAAGAAATTCATGCTTCCGAAAGAGTGGAACGGACGGCAGGTGTTCATTCATCTCGGGGCGGTGAAATCGGCATTCTTTATTTGGGTGAACGGCGAAAAAGTGGGTTACAGCGAAGACAGTAAACTGGCAGCAGAGTTCGACATCACCAGATATGTAAGGCCTGGTGAAAATTTGGTTGCTTTACAAGTGTATCGCTGGAGCGATGGCAGCTATCTCGAATGCCAGGATATGTGGCGCATTTCGGGTATCGAAAGAGAGGTTTTTCTTTATTCCACTTCCAAACTTGACATCCGTGATTTTAAGGTCAGCAGCACACTTGCCGATAATTATACCAACGGGCAATTGGCCATTCAGGCTGAAATCAGCAATTATAAAACTGACCATAACACCCTGCACAGCAAGCCCGATACATTTTCAGTGGCAATGGAACTGCGGGATTCCGCCGGCACCACGGTAGTGAAAAAAGAAACACAGGGTGTGCAGCAGGTTCTTGGCAATTACAAAGCAACAGTGGCTTTTTCAGAGAATCTTCTTAACGTCCACACCTGGTCGGCCGAACTGCCTTATCTCTATACGCTTTACCTTATATTAAAAAACAAGAACGGCGACGTGCTTGAAGTCATTCCTGCGCGGGTTGGTTTCAGTTCCGTAGAAATTAAGGACAACAACTTTCTGGTGAACGGTAAAAGAGTGTTTCTGAAAGGCGTGAACCGCCATGAGCACAACGCTACGCAAGGCCACACGTTGACGCGGGAAGATATGCGCAAGGACATGGAAATGATGAAGAAGCTGAATGTAAATGCGGTGCGCCATTCGCATTATCCTCCTGATCCTTACTGGATGGAGCTTTGCGACGAATACGGCTTGTATGTAGTGGATGAGGCCAACATTGAATCGCATGGCCGTTACTATGATCTGCAATACACCCTTGGCAACGACAAACAATGGCGTATCCCGCATCTGGAGCGCATTACACGCATGTACGAGCGGGATAAAAATCATCCTTCTGTTGTTACCTGGTCGCTGGGCAACGAGGCGGGCAACGGCGCAAATTTTTATGAAGCCTACGAATGGTTGAAGGGCCACGACATTCGTCCGGTGCAATATGAAAGGGCCGAACGCGATTATAATACCGATATGATCGTGCCGCAGTATCCCAGTCCCAACTCGTTGAAACGGTACTCCGGTTCAAATCCCGACCGCCCGCTCGTCATGAGTGAGTATGTGCATATCATGGGTAACAGCTTGGGAAATTTCAAAGAGTACTGGGATGTGATCGAACACCAGCCCAACCTGCAGGGAGGTTTTATCTGGGAGTGGATTGACCAGTCGATAGACACGGTAAAAAACGGAAAGCGCATCATGGCTTACGGTGGAGATTTCCCGCTGGAAGGACCTGTACCGCAGAACTTCAGTGACAATAACTTTTGTGTAAAAGGCGTAGTCACAGCCTACCGTCAGCTAACGCCCATGGCTGTCGAAATGAAAAAAGTTTACCAACATATCAAATCGTCCTTGAGCGGCACCAATCTTACTGTTACCAACGGTTATTTCTTCCGCAATCTTGAGAACGTGCAGTTAAGCTGGGAACTGGTGGAAGACGGTAAGACCATAGAGAAAGTTATGGTAAAGGATGTCATCGCTGCTCCTGGCCAGACGGCTTCGTTTTCCTTGCCCTTTCAAACAAAACAGAAAGCAGGCAGGGAATATTTTATCAATGTTCATTATACTATAAAAGAACCCGAACCCTTCCTGGAAAAGGGCTATGAAATAGCTTACGATCAATTTGACATAACCGGAAAACCGGTACAAAGAGAAATAATGCCGGCAAAAGGAAAATTGCAATTGACAAAAGCGGCAGGCCGGTACACCATCAGCGGAAAGAATTTCTCCGTCAGCTTTGACACAGCAAAAGGAACCATGAGCCGTTACACGCTCAACGGCCGGCAACTGCTTTTGCAAGGGCCGCAGCCATCCTTCTGGCGCGCACCAACGGACAACGACATTGGGGCCGGTTTCAACAAATCACTGCGTCTGTGGCGTAACGCGTATGAGCAGGGTAAGCTTGCAGAGGCACATGTTGTGCAAAACGAAAGCGGCTCCTTCGAGGTGGTTTTTAAAAAAACATTGGCAGACGGCGATGCCGAAGTAACACAAACTTTTAAAGTGTTTGGCGATGGCTCGGTAAACGTTTCCAACCACTTCACGGCTATTAAGGGAAAGTATCCGCTTTTAATGAGGATAGGAAATGACCTGCAGTTAAACCAGCAGTTCGACCAGATTCAATGGTATGGCCGCGGCCCCTGGGAAAATTATTGGGACCGCAAAACAGCCTCCCTGGTAGGATTGTACAAACAAATGGTGAACGACCAGTATTTTCCTTATGCCCGTCCTCAGGAAAGCGGCAACAAAAGTGATGTACGGTGGGTGAGTTTTACTGATAAGACCGGGAAAGGACTCAAAATTGTCTTTGCCGACAGCCTGCTCAATTTCTCCGCCTTGCCCTATAGCCTTGATGACCTGGATCCCGCAGAGAACAAGAAGCAATTCCACTCCGGTGAGTTGTCCAGAAGAGATACGGTTTACCTGCACATCGACCTTAAACAACTGGGATTACAGGGCATCGACAGCTGGGGTTCACGCCCGCTGGAGGAGTACCGCATTCCATATAAAAACGAGCAGTACAGCTATTGGATGATACCGATGAAATAAAATCCTGTTATGCTATTCCTTACTTTCAATGCCAAAAGGTCAACTTCCTCAGTTAACGTGTATTGAAAACCAGTAAAAGATTTACTTTTGTCTTTGTATTTGCAGTTTACTAAAGTTGATGAGCAATTCGGTGAGCCTTGATTTTGGGTCTTCCATAAAATGCTGGCAATTAATCTGCCGTGTGATTAGGTTCAATTCCCTCACTCTCCGCTGAGTTTATAAGTAATTGATATTTAATATTTTATGTATTGGTTTTTTTTACTATTTATTTTCATTGATTATTGCGCAAAGGATTGATTGTCTTAAATTTAAGAGATCTCAAAAAAATTGGAAATACCGACGCGCTCAACTCTTCTTCGCAGATTTGCGGTAAACCCCTGGGGCCACATCAGCCGGTTGCAGTGTGAGGCAGCACAGGTAACCTCTCCCCGCAGCCAGAATAATGTATCCCGTTAACAAGAGATCACCAATAGCTTCAACAAATGCCCCGGTGTGAATGGGGTATGATACATTCCAACCTGATTATCTTAAGAACGCTGAGCGGTGCCATTAACTGTGAAGGTCTGTTCCGGAGTGCCTTAAAATTAGTGCATCCAGGATTGTCAACCGCTTTCATCGGGTTTTACCCGTCCGGTAATTTTTTATACTCCCTCCTGTCAACCATAGTTTCGGCCCGCACACGTTAAACTGCGAAAAAACTTATAAAAGTTTCTTATCATTCCTTCACAAACTTCAATTTGGTGTATCCTTCTTTGCTAACGAGTCGCACATAATATTCCCCGTTACTCAGCGATGTGATATTAATATTTTTTGTTGATGTACCTGCTGCTACCTCTATTTGCTGCGTAGTCATTATTTTGCCTTCGTAGTTCACTATTTGTACCTGAACTGTCTTTGCTTTATCGCTGTTGAAGTTTAGGTTAAGGCTATTTTGTACAGGATTTGGATAGATGCGTGCCGAAAAATGTATCGCTTCATTGATCGTCCTTACCGAGCTGTAAGTAAAGCTGCCGTCTTTGTCCACCATCTTCACGCGGTAATAGTTTGTGCCATTGATTGGTTTGGTATCTATTAAAGAATAACTCTTAGCAGTCGTACTGTTGCCTGCTGCGCTCACTTGCCCTATTGGGATAAAGTTTGCACCATCTCTGCTTCTTTCTATTCCAAAATAATTGCTGTTTGTTTCCTGCCCTGTTGTCCATTGGAGCAAGTTCTCAGTGCCTTGTTTGGTGGCGGTGAAGGATAAGATTTTTACTGGTAAAGCTTGGCCATTTCCTGTACCTCCGCCGCCACCGCCAGAGAAACCTGACACACTAAATTCGGCATACTGTGTTGAATCAGTAAGCTGATGAAATGTCCATGTAGTATTGCTGGCATAAGTAGAAGGCATAATACTAATAAGAGATGTAGCACCTGCAAGGTTGGTAGTCGGATCGGGATTGCCACCAGTTTCTTTATAAAATATAAATTGCTGATTCGTCAGGTTATGGTTGGGATAAGAACCATTTACATCAGCCAAATCCTGTTTATTGTAATAAAACCTGACACCCACATTTGCTGTTGGTTCCGTAGTAGTCGTTACTTGCCAGTAACGGTTCATAACCCAATAACCTGAAGAATTTTGTATAAGCGGATTTGTTAACTGAATACCGGTATTGCTGCCGGCTCCTGCTGTTGCTACTAGCTTAACAGCAAATGTTCCGTCACCAAGCGTACCAATATTTTGTCCCTTTTTGTGTAACGATAACAGCAAAGTACTGCCTGAATAATAATTTGTCCATCCGCTACTATCTGTGGATTCGAAGTTCGCGTTTTCGGAGCTAGGATGACTTGGTAATATTGAAGTGTTTCCCTGAGTATATTTAGCTACATAAGTGTTGATATTGGCATCGTAAAAGTTACCACCGGCATACACATTACCGGCCGCATCCGTGGCGATACTCTGGATGTAACCACGAAAAGGGGCACCCCCTAATTCACTCCATGCCGTACCGTTCCATTTGGCTACGTAGTAATGAATATTCGCATCAGTGAATATACCCCCAGCATACACATTTCCGCTGGCATCAGTGGTGATACTATAAATCGTATTACCACTAAAACCATAACTAAAAGTAGAATCATCTGCACGCCCCAATTTGTTCCATGCCGTACCGTTCCATTTGGCTACATAAGGATTGTTATTGGCATCAGTAAACATGCCTCCGGCATACACATTTCCGCCCCTATCGGTAGCGATAGTTTCAATGACACGTTTATTAAAGGGAGAGCCATTTACACCAACCAGCTCGCTCCATGCTATACCGTTCCACTTGGCTACGTATTGGTTGTGATTGGCATCCTGAACTCCGCTGGCATATACATTTCCGCCCGCATCGGTGGCGATACTATAAATGAGGCTGTTACTGATTGTTGTGTCATTGGTGCCACCCAGTTTGCTCCATGCTGTGCCGTTCCACTTAGCTATATAGTAGTTGCTGTTGGCATCCTGAACTCCGCCCCCGGCATACACATTCCCCCCTGCATCGGTGGCGATACAATAAATGGCATTGTTATGATATTTATTAGTAAAGGGAGATCCATTTACGCCCCCCAACTCGCTCCATGCCGTACTGTTCCACTTGGCTACATAGGGATTGCCATTCGCATCCGTAAATGTTCCTCCGGCATATACATTTCCGGCTGCATCGGTGGCAATGCTCTTGATATAACCGTTGGTGAAAGGGGTGCCACTTGTACCGCCCAGTTCGCTCCACACCATACCATTCCATTTACCTACATAGCAGTGGTTATTAGAATCGCCAAAGATGCCCCCTGCATACACATTCCCACTTACATCGGTGGCGATACTTACAACGATACCATTAAATGGAGAATGATTGGTACCACCCAATTCAATCCATTGTGCACATGTTTTTACAGTTGTGAACAGCAGCATTCCAATTGTTGTCATGCCTTTTAAATAGTAGGAGTATGATTGTATCATGCGCTTTGTTTTTGAATATTTCTCATCTGAATGACCTGCCGCCTTTATTTACTTGTAAGCAATGTTGATGGTGTTGGCGTTCATACTCACAATGCTGTAATGTGCTGCTATATCATCCGAAAGACCATCCCACAAATCATCTGCTTTTTTATCAGCGGTAACGCTCAAAGAGGAGCCGGCAGGTTTATAATTCATGTCTACAGACTGCACGCCTGCAACTGCTTTCAAGCTTTCTTTCAATTTCTTCAATGAAGCATAATCTGCACCTGTAATACTTATCATTATGGTATAGGCAGCAACTTGTTTGGCCTGTGCGGCACTATCTGTTGCACTCGCCGTTTTTCCAGCGCTTGGTTTTGGTTTTCTCTTTACCATACTGCCAATCGTATTCCCAAGATTGCTTAGTGCATGTCCGGCATTACCAAGGGTTCCGGAAGCATTGTTTATAACAGCTGTCGTGCCTTGTACAGCAGTGTCAGTGTTGCTTAGTTTACTATTTGTTTTTTTTATTTTACTGTCTATGCTTTGTGCACTCAGTGTTAAAATGAAAGTAAACAAGCAGACAAAAACCGTAAGTATTTCTTTCATATTTATTTTTTTGTTGGTAATAGCTTTTTTATAGCACAAGAACCGGACGCTGATGTTTTGTTGCTTACCTCTTTTTGGTCGAGCGATGTTTTCAACTTTAAAGCCAGGTTGTATCCATATATTTAACTTTATCTCGGAAGGCTTGCATTTGTACAATTCTGGTATTTTGATTTAATGATTATAATATAAACTTAGGATTACTGAAATGCGAAGTCAAGTGACATTTATTACTCGCGTCTTTTTTTCATGTTTTCGCAGGGGAAATGGGGATAAGTGTGAGAATAATATTACCTTTTAAAGGTTTTCTCGTCAAAACAGAAAACGTGAATGACCTATGGTGCGGCTTATCCTTCTACTCAATCTCTTAACAACTGCTTTACATTGTTTTGCCCAACAACAGAAATTAGATTCATTGCTTAACGCCTTAAAAGCTCATCCACAACCAGATACAGTACGATTGGATATAATGAACAATATTAACTTTACTTATCAAACCATTGATCCTGCTAAAGGTGCAGAAAAGGCGGATGAAGCCATTGAATTGGCTAAGCGATTAGGAGACAAATTCAGGCTGGCATTGGCTTTTGCGTACAAAGGCATGAATTATTCGGGAGAATCGCATTTCAAAGGGGCCTTGGAAATGTTCAGTCAGGCTGCATACCTCCTGGAAGCATTGGGCAATAACAAAAAGTTGGCCTCTGTTTATAATGCCATCGGGAATGTTTATCTCAACACATCGAACTTTTCGACCGCTATGGACTATTACTTTAAAGCATTGGAGGGGTATGAGAAATACAATAACAAACCTGGTATTGCAGTAGCCAGTAATAATATAGGAATGGTTTACACTGATTTAAAAAAATCTTCTTTAGCGCTTTCGTACTATACACGGGCAATGAAAATTTACGAGGAATCGGGGGACATAAAGGGGCTTATAGATGTGTTCGCTAACATGGCCAATACATATGAAAACTTGCGTAATGTAAACAAGTCGTTACATCTTTATCTGAAAGCTTTGCGTATTTCAGATAGCATTGGATATACATTCGGCGTAGCCAGCAACAATGCCAATATCGGAATTTCGTATTTACACCAGGGAAGTTTTTCAAATGCAGATCATTATTTAAGAAAAGCGATCCTTATGTTCCACAGAATGCATGATGAAAACAATGAAGCTCTCATGCTGAGTGAAATTGCCGGCTTGTACGTAAAAGCACCGGATTCCGTAATAGTGAAAAAGGGTCTGAAACTCTCGGGGAGGTACGATATAGCGCTAAGCTATGCTAGCAAGGCGCTTTATTTGGCGGAGAAGGTGGGCGCCGTAGGTGTGCAGGATGACGCCTGGAAACTCTTAAGTGAGATCTATGAAAAAAAGAGCAGCTATAACAAAGCATTGCAGGCTTTCAAAAAGTATGATCTTTTAAAGGACAGTGTTCTATCTGATGAGAAAGAACAGGAAATTACAAGGCGAGAAATGCAGTATACCTTTAACAAGAAACAGGATTCAATAATGGTGGAAAACGGCAAGCAGCAGGCTATAGCAGCAGCGAAACTTCAGCAACAGCGCATCATAAATGGTTCGCTTGTGGGCGGCACCTGTGTATTGCTGCTGGCGGGTTTCACCAGCTTTGTTTTTTATAAACGTCGTAGCGACGCCGAAAGTCAAAGGCAAAAGGCCGAATTCCAGATAGAAGTTGCCAAAACGGAATTAAAGGCGTTACGGGCACAAATAAATCCGCATTTCATTTTCAACTCACTTGATTCTATTGCCGATTTCGTGGACAAAAATAATTCGCAAACGGCCGATTATTATCTCACCCAATTTTCAAAGATGATGCGGCTTACATTAGAAAATTCAGGGAAAAATGAAGTTAGTTTGGCCAAGGATTTAGACGCGTTGGAACGGTATATACAGTTAGAGGCCATGCGGCTGCAAAACAAATTTACCTACGAAATAAAAGTAGATGAAGCTATTGATAAGGAAACAACGTTAATACCGCCGCTTATTATGCAGCCTTTTGTAGAAAACAGTATAAAGCATGGCATTACACCAAAAGAAGGCAAAGGAAAAATAGAAATTGCGTTTAAAAGAGAGGGCGAAATGATTTTCTGTAGCGTAGAAGATGATGGCATCGGGCGAGAAGAAGCAGAAGCTATCAAAAGGGAAACAGAAAGTATTGCCAGAAAATCGTGGGGTATGGATATAACCAGAGAACGAATAGATATTCTCAACAAATTGAAAAAGGCTTCTGGGGTTGTAAAGATATTCGACTTGGAAAAGGGCACCCGCGTAGAATTGCAATTGCCGTTGGAATTGAAGTTCTAAATCTATGATTAAAGCTATTATTGTTGACGATGAGCAGCATTGCCTGGACAGGCTTAGTAATCTGCTTGCTGCACATTGCGCTGAAGCCATTTATGTAATGGGCACATATCGATCGGTGGTTGAAGGAGTGGAAGCTATCGGTAAGTTACGCCCCGAACTTATTTTTCTCGATGTAGAGCTACGTAATCAAACTGCGTTCGATTTGCTGGAGAAAGTTAAGGAAACAAGCAAGCAGATAAATTTTGACATCATCTTTACTACGGCGCATGCGGAATATGCGGTGCAAGCATTCAAGCTTAATGCAATTGATTACCTTATGAAGCGGATCGATCCGGAAGATTTGATAGCAGCTGTTGAGAAACTAACCCGTAAAAAATCACAGGAAGAAAGAACCCGTCAGTTAGAAGCTGTTACTGAGTATTTTAAAAGCCCCCCAGGCGTTTTGAAGCGGATTGCGGTGCCCACTTCAACTGGTCTTACTGTGCTTTCGCTTTCGGATATTATCCGTTGCGAAAGCTGTGGTAGCTACACCAGGTTTCATATAAGAGATAAGCCAAAAGAATCCAAAACATTGATGGTGGCAAAAACATTGGGTGACTATGAAGAGCTATTATCCGCTTACAGTTTTTTCCGCGTACACAATTCGGACCTCATCAACTTGGCTTTTGTAAAAGACTACAATAAAGGCAAGGGTGGCTTTGTTATTATGACCGACGGCTCCAAAATTGACGTTTCAACAAGACGGAAAAATGAATTCCTCAAAAAGCTATCTGAGGGGTAGAATGAATAAGCTAATGCGTTTAGCCCCCTCTTCGCCGGTTAGCGTAGTCTCTTTTAAGTGATTGATAAACACATTTATTGTGAGGGAGCGGAACATGGCGAAATAGTAGTGTTTTTTCCCATCCCTAAGTCTCTTAATTAAACTTAAATACGCATTAAAGACATTTTGTGAACTTTGAAGGGAGGGGCTAGTTTCACCCACAAAATAACTTCATACATCAATAATTATTATTTTAATTTTGAGTCATTGAGAAGGTTACAAATTCGGGTACACTGATTTTTAATGTGTGCAATCCACTGAAATACAGTTACTTGAGAGCCGGGTTCTGATCCCTCACTCTCCGCTGAAAAATCGTATCAAAACGTACTAAAAGCCTCCAAATCAAATTGATTTGGAGGCTTTTAGTACGTTTTAGGTATGTCAAAATGGATCAAATTATATCAACGTGAAGGGCACAGATAGGATATACTTGGTTACTAGTTTTGGTGTATCCGAACTGCAATAAAATGCTATTCAATAAGAGAAAACATATCCAAGGCAAATCTAATTCACATCCAGCCAAACTTTTCAATTAACCTTTCTCTTTAATTGCGGGCAGTAAATAAGAATTAGTCATCTCCGAAACGCTCAAACCGTTTCACAAAATCTGTCTAATTTTTAGGGTTTGATACAGATTCTATACCTGACAGGAGAATTGCTACGGCTGATTTCTTTAAGGACCAGTTTGCCGGTATCTTTACAAAGCTTTTAAAATTGGTAAGAACTATCTCTGCGTAGCTCATCATTTTAAAGGGCTTCGATACCTTGCCGAGCTTTTCGGCCAGCTTAAACAAATCCATATTGGGGTATGGTAAGCCTTGTTGTTTCATTTTTAAACCTTCTACAATTCCCCAATTTACTTGGAACTGTATGATCCAAACTTAACTTCTGCGCAATAAATCATCACTCGAATTCCAGGATGTCAGGTGTTGCGATGTGGCCAACGATATCTTCAAACCATACACTTGTGCCGTATGAGAATCTCGCTGCATTGGTGCAATATTTCCTAAACATAAGTATCTTTGGATCGGACGCAACAAAGTTGTACTGATATATGTAAAAATCATTCAAATCTGCTGCTGTATAATCATCTGTAAGTGGCCTGTCAGGGTCCCTTGGATCCAGCGGTTCGAAATTTCGAAATCTTTCTACTTCTAAAAGCTGTTGAACAATTCCCTGATCCAGCGCCCCCATATACATCTTCCAAATATTGCTTTTTAATTGATGTCGGGAGTTGGGCGACCAGAATCTGATATTGACATTGTTTGTATTGGGAAAAAGTTTTACAACAACTTTTGGAACAATAGGAGGATGGTGCACAGTGAAATGCTCCCGGAATTTCACTGTGATACGCTTTCCCAAGGTGTCTGCTCCATGTGGTAAAATCCTTGATGGGCTGTAAGGCCTGAGCTCCAGTGCATTTTCAAAGTCAGATTTGAATTCCAATGGCAGATTGTCTTCATCCATAGACGGCTCCATATCACATTCCTTTGGAAGGAATGAGGCTTCACGGAGGTCATCATCTCTTTTATCATAGTATACGGCTATGAGCCCTACGGAAGGACGAGAAAGAATCTTGAAACAACCGTTGAAATGCCTTGGCTCATACATAGACATTTGTTTAGGTGTCTTATCTACAACATTTAACCGTGTACTATTATGATTACTTTCAAGAACTTTGATGTATCCTCTATCTACATCAATATTCCAATCCAAATTGTAGGTATTGATAGACAAATAGGCTTTTCCTTTCACCACGACCCAGACTTTGTCCTTAACCGCATCCATTGGAAGTGAATCCACGCCTGATCCAACAAGATCGATCAAATAATATTGTCTTCTTGAACTGACCGAGGAAATATAGGCCCCCAAGTAATAAAATCGGTTTGCCAGTTCAAAAGCGGTTCTGCTCATGTATTTCCAGGGATGAGAGTACCCGACTGTTGGCTTTGAGTTGGAATATCTTCTTTCCTGAGGATGTCTGAGATCAGCAGGCAGGTATTTCTGGTACCATACACAATTGTCCTTCAGTGCTCTGGGATGGATTCCTACAGATAGATAAAGAAAACCTTTCGCATAAATATGAGCGTCTTCCCTGAGTTCTATGTCATTGGTATCCAGTAGTTCTTCCTCCGCATAACCCGGATGGATACCAGGCATGGCTACAACGCGCGGAGCCGTTGGAATACTGCGCCATCTCCAGGTTCGATCACATATGCCATAGTTGAAACAAAGCGTATAAATTTCATGAATGATACCGGCATTTGGACGGGTTATTTTTCCTGTCAGCAAAATCAGGTTGCGCTTAACCTGCATCCGGCTTTCATCCGAAATGCATCCCGCCTCGTCAAATGGAGACCAAAAAAGGTCCTGATTGAAATTATAGCTATCCGGATTTAAATAGAGGCTTTTTGAAAGTGAAAAGAGATCTCCCAAAACATCTTGTGTGGGATGAACCAATCTCCATCGTTGGGTAAAATAGGTTTGTTCATCAATCCACAGTATCTTATGGAAATCTAGACTACGGTTGACAATTTTTAACTTGTCACCTAAATCTAGCACATGACCGCCAAAGAACAATCAGACATCCGCAGAAAACTGAAGGTCTTCAACCACGCAAAAGAACTGGGGAACATCTCTAAAACCTGTCGCCATTTCGGTGTATCCCGCGAAACTTATTACCAGTGGAAACGTGCTTATGAAGCCAAAGGAGAATCGGCTCTGATCAACAGCAAGCCTTGCCCTCAGAACCCAAAGATCAGGGTAGCTGCTGCCATCGAAGAAAAGATCCTTTACTTACGAAAGCACTACCACTTGGGCCAACAGCGCATATCCTGGTACCTACTGCGCTACCATGACATGAAAGTATCTCCTGGTGGTGTCTATGGTGTGCTGAAGCGCCATGGCCTCAATAAACTGCCTCAAAACCAGCGTAAAAGATCTATGGAGCAGTTTAAACGCTATGAGAAGAAAGTGCCCGGCCACCGCATCCAGATCGATGTGAAATTCTTGTTCTTTACAGATAAGAAAGGCAATAGGGTTAAGCGTTTTCAGTACACTGCTATTGATGATGCTACCAGGGCCAGAGCGCTAAAAATCTACGAACGGCATAACCAGAAATGTGCAGTGGATTTTGTCGATTATGTAGTCAGCCGCTTTCCTTTTCGAATCCACACTATACAAACTGACAACGGCCACGAGTTTCAAGCCTTATTTCACTGGCACTGCGAGGATCAGGGTATTCGCCATGTTTACATCCGAAAAGCGAGCCCTCACCTCAATGGCAAGGTGGAACGATCACATCTTACGGACAAGCATGAATTTTACCAGCTTGTAGAATATACCGATGACATCGACATAGCAAAGAAACTTCGGGAATGGGAAACGTTTTACAACTGTCACCGGCCCAATGGAGCACTAAAGGGGAAGACACCATACGAAGTGCTCAAAGAAAAACTACAGCCCACATAATTTTTCTTTTCACCCGCAAAAAAGCCTGGATGTACAGTATCTTCGATTTCTGTCAACCCTAGTTTTGGTACGCACACAGGCACCAACTTTTACCGCATCAGACAAGTTGACCAGAGTGGAAGCGCAGCCTACTCTTCCACAGCTCAGGTGGACATGAACCAGTATGCTACCCAGTTCAGCGTGTATCAAAACCCGGTGCTAAACACTTTACAATTAGTTGTACAACTGCCGACCAAGCAGAAGCTGACCCTGCAGGTAAGAGACATGAACGGGCGTGTGATAATCCAACAGGAACAAACCGGCTATACCGGCCGCGCCTCATTATCTGTTCCGGTTGAGCGCTTGAACAAGGGCACCTACCTGATCCAGGTGAAATCTGAAAGCATCAACACAACCAAGACATTTATCAAGCAATAAAGTATTCATTATAGTGCCTGCTGATCAATAGTTCTCAATATTAGCAAACTTGATTCGCAGTTGCTGTAACTGGAATCTGACAACCACAAACAACTCCCTGAAAATCAGCTGTATCTTGGGCTTGAGGCTGCCGTTCTTGTATATGCGCCATGTAGTATGCCGCTCGATGTATTTCCGGAGCTTGGGTGCATAATCCTTATCCAGCAGATCTGTAAGGGGCGGGTTATCATGCACCAGGTTGGAATAGATCAGGTACGGTGATGCCGGCGCCAGCATCTCCTGCACCTTAGCCAGGTGCTTTTCTTTCCCCAGGTCGATGATGGCAATATAGTGATCTGCACGAACTGCCTGCAGGTGGATCTGGGCAAAGGCCAGGTCATTGTACAGGCAGAACGGCAGCTCGGTATTGCCTTCCGTAAATACATCGACACTGGCATGGAATGTCTCCGACACCAGGTAGCGCTCTCCCTGTGTTCTGAATGCATCTATCAGCTCCGGAATGAACCTGGCGAACGGATTGAACATCACTCTAATCTTTTATCATTGCCAGATCCCTCATTTTAAGCTTCAAAAAAGAAAGCCTGCTCCAAATCAGAAGCAAGCTTTCTTTTTTTTTACCGCCAAGCTTTATTGCACAGTGATCTGCTGTGAGGACCCGTTGCTTACTATAATAAAGTAAGTTCCTTTTTTTAGCAAGGACACATCAACATTCTGGTTATCGGCAGTGAGTGCTCCACGCAATACCGTTTTTCCAGCAGCATCTACAATCAGGAAGGATTGGGGTAACACTGTTCCAGTAGATACGTGTACAAAGATTTGACCACCATTTACAGGATTGGGATAAACATTCAACACGTCAGTCCCTTTTGCCTTTTTTACAAGTACAACTTGACTGTATTCATACTTTCCATCAGCATCATTCATTTTCAGACGGTAATAATTATCGCCTGAAAGAAGCGTTGTATGTGTATAGGAATAGGTTTTTCGCTGCATACTATTTCCTGCGGCTGCAATATTGCCAATCTTACGAAATCCGATACCATCTGTAGAATATTCAATGTCTATGTCATGGCTGTTTTGTTCCTGTGATGTTGTCCAGGTAAGCAAGCAGCTGTTTTGAGTGAGGGTGCCAGTGAAGCTTTCAAGTTTCACTGGTAGTGTGGCGGCAGGAGCAATAGCCAATGAATCCATATCTATAGCGCTCAGCCGCGCCCCGCTTGCCGGATCCGTGGCTGTGATAACAAATTGATCTATGTTATTAAAATTATTATTTGAGTTCAGATCAAATATCGAGTAAGCGTAGGATGTTGACGTTGCTTGAGGAATATTGGAAAGAGAGGCTACTGCCCCTGGAACAGCTGTACCGTTCCGGTAGCCCGTTACGGTCATTGTTCCGAAGGCGGTATTCGCAACTTTGGTGAGGTATTTGAACTTGAACCCCTGCAGGTCAAAGGGAGTGTTGTCGCTAACCTTTACTGACATGGATACCAGGTCTTCAGCTGCGGTAGAACTGATCGCCCTTGCAGAAGCCACTCCTTCACCCACTGCACCGGTACCAGTAGTGGCCGTGAGACGTGTCACAGATACCAGGCCTGTTCCAGTACTTGTAGCCGTAATGTTCCATCCTTCAACATATTTGGTGAACGGCGTTGGCTGACTGGCTGTGCTTACCCATGCAGTATTGAAGTAATGTATCCGGTTCAGGACAAAGGGACTGGCTGTTGTAAAAGAAAGCTGCGAACCATAAGTAGTGCCGGCCGAATTGGTAGCATAAGCCCTGACATAATACAATGTGCCTGGTGTGAGACCGGTAATGGTTTGAGAATAGGTCCCCAAACCGTTTCCAATCTGAACTTTGGCATCAGCAGTTGTTGGTGTTCCAGTAGTATTGTAAACAACCCCTCTGTCTGTTACGGAAGCCAACTGTTCATCGGTTACATTGCCACCCATCATACAGGAGTTGTTCGTGAATTGATTGATGGAGGTTGTAGATACCGATGGTGGGGAAGCGGCTGCCGGGCCAACAATTAAGTCATCGAGCAGGAAAGTCATAATCGCGTTATAAGTAACGTACACGTACTTTACCTTCAGGTTCTGAGTGACGGTGACCACATCATTCTGATTATTCGAAACCGTCGTAGCTGAGGTGATCTCGTTCCCATTCTGATCATAATATTTTATGTTATAGTAGGGCGGCTGGTAGTATGGGGGGTTATACATGCTGGAGCTGCTGAGCCACATGCCGTAAAACTGAAAGGCAGCGCCGTCGGCTCTTTCGATCCTTAAGAAATCCCCACCCGAGCCTTCTTTTCTTAAACAGGCAGTATTGTTTTTTCCGCCTGTTGATTGATTAGTAAAGTTTCCATTTCCCAGATGACTAAGCTTATAGCTCACACCATCAACGGTTATCGTTGCAAGTGTTACGAACGTTCCACTCGGACTTGACAAAGTAGCTGGGGTGGAAAAGTTGTATGTGGTTTGGGTAAAAGAAATCAGGCTTGTCAGTAAAAGTGTGAAAAGAATGAGCAGTCTTGGCGAAATAACACTATTAAACTTTAGAGCGGGAGAAAATACTGAACACGGGTAAATATTCTTCATGGTTCTTCGGATTGGATTTGCAGTGTAAACGAAAGTGGAGTATCTTATATTGCATGGCTGTAGAAGCCAGCAAACCTGATCCATTAAGGTTCAGCAATGGACTTATTTTGTTGCAGCTCATGCGGAGGAGACACAGACTCCCCAAGTGAATCGAGTATGAAGAAAGATACATTCCTGAGATCCTGGTTAGCTTACTATGATCGTTCGACCACACATATAGCCTGGCAAGATGTATAATTGTTGCGCAAAGAATCTTGTATCAACTTCTAAGTGTTTTCTCTCGTGAACAATATATAAATTCTCCACAAACTCATTTACCTGCATTGTTGTTTAATTTCCCCCTTAGGTTCATCGAACAATAACAGTTTTTAGAAAAACTCGATTCCCAATGACAGAGACCTTTGAATTTGTTGTACCTATGGTACATGACATGGCCAGTGCTATAGCATATAAAACAGCGACAGATACCCAGATACGTTATGTTGTTCATTTAAGTGATCCACGCATACTTTCATTAACCCAATCTTCTGTAATTCAGTTTCAATTTTTGAAAGAGGATCCATGCTTTACCAATCCGAGTACATCATACGCCAAAATACTGACCACCTTTAAATCACCCAATCGCCTGGCCGAGAAATGGATTATAGAAGGCTTACGAATCAGAGAAGCAGAGTGTCTACGTTTTACACATGACTGATCGTTTTAAAGATCGATCTTAATCACTTGATGGTTATCCATCCCACAGTATTTACCTAAAATGGAAACCCTCCCTCCTTTTCATTTGCGTGGCTGAAGAATGGCAGACAAACAAAAAGGCCCGCACCGGTTAAGTGCAGGCCCTCTTTTTTATATCTTACTATTGATGGCCAGATCTTCTAGTGGAGTAATGTGTGTATGATATTATTGCTGCGTAGCAGTATAAACAACAGACAAGCTGTAAGTACCTGCATCGTAGCTGTATCCGGGATTGGCATTGTAGTCTATGTTGAATGAACTGGTACCTCTTGCTCCACTTGTCAGTGATGCTGTTGTGGTAGACAGCGAGCTAAAGCTAGAACCACCATTGAGGCGTACACCCAGTACAGTAGAAGGCATCTGGGTAGCAGGAGCAGCAGGTCCTGAGAAGGTAGCAGCGGCAGCTTTAACCGTTACTGCCCAGGGGCGGTTAGATTTTACCTGCAAGGTAGAGGCATTGGTGTTAGTGAGTCCGCTACCATATTTGGCTACATCATCGAAGAGGAAGTTA
>JADCRZ010000028.1 GCA_015069695.1 Williamsia sp. | reverse complement strand
TTGTCTCAAACGTGTAATCACCCGGTGTTCTGATGTTGATATACCCTTCCCATAAGATCGTGTACAGGCCGTCGATGCCTGCAGGCCTTACTTTCAGGTCTATGTTGGGGCTTACTCCCCTTTTCAGCGGGGTGGTAAGCGTATCGTAATTCGGGATCACGCGCCGGTCGCCATAGTAAAACTTGTATTTTAAGCCATTCCCGGAGCCGGAAAAACTGATTGAATTGCTGGAGTCAGAACCGTTGCCGGCTGCATCAAAAGCCAGCACGGAAATCCTGTAAGCTGTATTGGGCGCCAGTTTTGAGATCAGGATCGTGGTATCTCCTGTTGATCCTTTTTCCACCCCGTTCATGTACACGCTGTACTTTGTAACCCCTACATCATCTGTCGATTTACCCCAGCTTAGGGTTATCGAAGTCCGGTCGCTGTCGATGGCCCTTAGATTAACTGGCACTGTGGGTGCCACAACATCTGTATTCCCGCCTTTTTGGGTAAAGGCAGCATCCGGGATCAGCTGTTTGGCAAACCCGGGGCCCGACCAGTACATCCGGAAGGTTCCCGTACCCAGGTTGTTGAAGTAGGTGATGGCAATCGGGTAAGCGCCGGCTGCCTGCACCCGCACCGTGCCGGAAGCAGAAACAATTCCATGCGAACCGTCGTTGTTGACCAGGGCAGTGGCACCGGCAGAATAAGGCGTGTTGAAATACAGCTTGCTTCCGTCGTCAGATACGGTTTCAAATGTATAGTCGCCCGGCGCCGGGATGTAAATCTTCCCCTCCCAGATCATCGCATAATGGTCTTCTTTTCCCAGGGGTCTTGAATTAAGATCGGCATTGGGAGCGGTTCCGCTTTCTGCCGGCGTCATGGAATTGAAATCAGGAAGGGAATTCCAGGCACCTTCAAAAAAGCGGTATTTCAAGCCGTTGTAGATGCTGACGGGGTTGGGCGACCAGCTGGACCAGTCCGAGGAAGGTGTTCTTCTGAAACGCGCCCGGTAGCTGCCATACTTGCGCACAGTGATCTCATTGCCGGCGGAGTTGCTTACTACTGCGCTGTCTGTAAACCTGTTGATACCATTCAGGCAGGTAGCGATCGTAACATTGTCTTTTTGCCATTCATACTCATAAAAACCGGCTGTAATGCCAATCCTGGAATTCACCAGCGGTTCTGCATTAAACTGGTTCCGACCAAAGAAAACCACCGGATTGGCCTTGTGCGCTGTCTGCAGGTAGGGAAGAAAATGAGGATCTTCAAACTGGAGGTTCCATACGTTGTGGCCCTGCCCGAGGTAAAGGTTGTGCCTTATATTTCCGCCCTTGCTGTTCATATAAGCAACAAAATCCTGCACGAAGGAGGGGTAAGGATTTAGGTCCTGCTCTCCGTTCCCGACCCAGACGGGTATGTGCACGAGTTTGTCTCTGTAATCATTTGAAAGGGTTTCAATCAGGGCGGGAGAAGCACCGATGGCCAGGGAAGACCGTTCAGGATACCAGGAACTATAACGGACAGAAGCAAACGCACCCATCGACAACCCGATGGTTGAAACCCTGTCGGCATCTATGTTACAGTATTTCTGCATGGAATCCAGGATGCGGTTAACCCGCGTAAACTCAAACTCATTCCATATATCTGTTTCTCTTGCATGCACCGGGAACAGCAGAAAAGCATTGTACTGGCCCCCGTCAGCATAGGTTTCCAGTTTTTGCGCCGGATAAAGCAACTGGATCTCATTGTTTGTGATAGGTGCGATTTCTCCGCCTCCGTGGTAACAAACAACAACAGGGTATTTTTTGCTGGTATCGGCAGGGTTGTAGCCAGTCGGGAAACGCAGGCGAAAAGCCAGGCCATCATAATAATAAGCTTTAAACTTGTCTGTATTCCAGCTGTAAACTTTGGTTCTGACCCATTTTGCAAGGGTATTGGGAGCAGGTGTTGCCGGTGGATGAAGGGGATCATAGTTTACCACCGGGTCGTTTGGATCGAAAACGGTTGATTGTGCAGAAACAGGCTGCCATAAAAAAATCGTTGCGAGGACGCACAAAAGCAGGGTCCTTTTTATAAAGTAACTCATAATCAAGCGTTAATAATATATTCAACAGCAGTTTTACAAAGACACTGAATTACGGGCGGCAAGTTGGAAAGGCAAGTAGATCAAGCTTACCATTGATAAACCGGATCGTCTTTCGTAGGGAACATCCGTGTTCTTGCTGAGTGGCTTTTTTGCAAAGGATGTAGCCAAAGATATTGATAAGTTTCCTAGCGGCAATATTATTTTATCTGTCCCCGGCTTCCTGGCTGGTCCTGAAAACCAGGTTGGACTTGCATCAGAAAAGGCTTTGGAAGAGTAAATAACCCTGGCGGCTGAAGTAGCCGGGGGATAAACTGACCAGCTAATCTTGTCCAATAAGGACCAATGGTGCAGTAATTTTCGCGAAATCCTTAATTTACACACCCAAACCAAGGTCGGTATATTCCCGTTAGTATACGATCATCTATATCCAACACGTTAGAGTTGAATGTAAAATAATTTGCTGAGCGGTTGATTGATCCTTTGCAAAGCCGGTTTTAGATAGAAGCATGGTATATGCAAAATCCGATGTCTTTTAGCTGACACATTAAGCCTATATAAAGAACTGATTTTTCATGGAAGAACAGATACAAGAAGTTCCGTCGTTCGACGCTGTAGATGACATGCCGTTGTACAATAAAAAGATAGTTGTTGTATGGACTGTCTTATTTGTATTTATCACTGTTCTGACAGGCATGGCCACCTTTATTTCCGTAACAACGCCAACTGCTTTTCTCCTGATCAAGGCCGGGCAGCTCCTGGCTTTCCTGGCAGAAGGCATTCTGTACACACAGCTGTTGCATAAGTACACTTCACCTGCCTCCGAGAGATGGGGCGCCGAAAGCTGGCCTTATGGATTTATTGTAACAATCGTGAGCGGCGCGCTGCTCTTTGTTCTTTATTCAATTCAAGGCCGGCCGGCACCCATGATGATCATAAGCAGTCTCAGTGCTTTTGTGTTGCCTTTAACCATGGCCCAGGCCTGGTATTTCTATAGCAGCTCATCCAGAAAGGGATCTGAAGAAGAAACAGAAACAACCGAACAGGAAGGGGTACCCGGTCTGGGGCAAACCATCGTTGCTGCACCGAACCAAAAAGAGGCGCTGAAAGAAGTTGTTGATCAGGAAGAAGCAGCCAGGCAAAAAGAAGCTTCACAGAAAAGGGAAGAGATCAGGCAAAGGCAGGCACAGGAAAAAAAGGCCCGGGAAGAAAAGGCGGCTTATGAGAAAGAACAACAGTTGCAGCAGGAAGCCCGGATCAGGGAAGAGATCAGGCAAAGAGAGATCAAGGAAAAAGCAGCCCGCGAGCAGGAAGCACGCGAGAAACAATTGAAACTTCAGGAAGAAGCACGGATCAAGGAAGCCGCAAGAAAGCAGGAAGAAGCAAAAAGGCAGGAGGAAGCGCGTCTGAAAGAAGAAGCCAGAAAACAGGAAGAAGCCCGGAAATTGGAAGAGGCCAGAAAACAAGAAGAAGCCCGGAAGATAGAGGAGGCGCGAAAACAAGCAGAGGCACGCAAACGGGAAGAAGAAAGAAGACAAGAAGAGGCGCGCAAGCAACAGGAGGCACGCATGAGAGAGGAAGCCAGAAAGATAGAAGAAGCCAAAAGAAGGGAAGAGGTGCGCAAGCAAGAGGAAGCCAGAAAACAAGAAGAGGCTCGAAAATTAGAAGAGGTTCGCCTGCAGGAAGAAGTGAGGAAAAAAGAAGAAGTGCGCAAACAGGAAGAAGCCAGAAAGTTGGAAGAAGCCCGCAAACAGGAAGAGGCACGCAAGCTGGAGGAGGCGCGTTTGAGAGAAGAAGCAAAAAGGCAGGAGGAAGCACGCCTGAAAGAAGAAGCGAGAAAACTGGAAGCCGCAAGAAAGCAGGAAGAAGAACGGCTGCGCGAAGAAGCTGCTTTGAGAAAAAAGCAGGAGGAAGAACGCCGGAAGGAAGCTGAGCGCAAAGAAGCAGCACGCCAGGAAGAGCAAACACGCATGGAAGAAGCACGCCGGCAGACAGAATTAAAAGAAAAAGAGGTGCGGGAAAAAGAAGAACAAAAAAAGGAACAGCAAAGAAAAAAAGAAGAGCAAAGACTCAGCGCAGTCGCGCGTCAGCGGGAAGAAGCAGAAAGGGCGGCTCTTCAGCAAAAGGTACAGGAACCCGCTGTCTCCGAACCCCGGGAAACAGAAGTCCCCTCCCCTGCTGCTGAGGCCTCAGCCAAAGCAACGGACGAAGGCAAAAAGGGAAAAGTATGGTATTACAGTGAGCCGAGCCCCGGGCAGCAACCCGTCATTATTTTAAACAGCGTTACACTTTATTTTCAGCTATCCCCGCATAGCACAGGACAGGAAGAATTATTTATAGCAGCAGCTCCTTTGGAAATGGGATTGGGAGACTTTTTCAATCACTTTATCAACCTAAGAAGAAGAAACAAAAAGCAAGGCTTTGACCTGCACGACGAGCAACAAAATTATTACGGCTGGAAATTTTACTCCAAAGGATTTATCAAGTTCACTACAAGGGAACTGGACCCTGCCTTAAGCCTGCAAAAAAACAGGCTCAAAGAAGCATCGATCATTATTGCCAAACGGGTCATCTGACAGCCACCGGTAGCAATCCCCCACATAGCGCAATTTCTTGCAAGCCTGCCACTGTATAAAAAATGCAGTGCCTTTCAGATAATCCGCTGACTGATATCTGAACATAATAAAAATTGGCTAAATTGCTGTATCACAAAAACTAACGATTATGCTTGAGAACCTGCTACGTGGGGTAGTTTTAACGACTGTATTTCTCCCTTTCACCCTTTCCTTTACCAACAGCTTTGCCCAGTCCAACCAACCCTCCTACTCGCCCCAATGGGAACCTCCTGATCCAGTCAGTCCAACATCACAAAACGCATCCCAGCCTTCCCCTAAACAGACAGATCAACTGACAGGTGTTAAAAAGACCATTTACAGGAACAACCTTCCTCAAATAAAAGCAACTGTTGTGCAGGGCAGGGTTACCGATAGCAGCGGCGCGGCCCTGCAAGGTGTCAATGTAAAAATAGATGGCACCAGCAAGGCAACAAACACCAATGCACAAGGCGAATATACAATTGAACTAACCGGCAAGGCAGAAGTGCTTGAATTCAGCAGCGTAGGTTTCGCCACACAAAAAATTGCCATCAGCGGTAGAACCCGGATCGACGTGGTACTGCGCACGTCCTATAACCGGATGGACGAAGTGGTGGTAATTGGTTATGGCAAAGTCAAAAAACGCGACCTCACCGGTTCGCTGTCTTCTGTCTCGGCACAGGAGCTAACTGAATATCCGGTTTCCAGTCCGCTGCTGGCGCTCCAGGGTAAAACATCCGGTGTGCGGGTGCAGCAAAACTCCGGTGCGCCGGGTGCCCCGATCACCGTCCGCATCCGAGGAGGCAATTCCCTGCAGGGAAACAATGAACCGCTCTACGTTGTAGACGGGTTTGCTCTTTCGGGTGATCCAAACTCCATCAACCCGAACGACATCCAGTCTATCGACATCCTGAAAGATGCATCTGCTACGGCCATCTATGGTTCACGGGGTGCCAACGGTGTGGTCATCATCACCACCAAATCCGGCCGGGCCGGCAAATCGGAAGTGGTGTTCGACAGTTACTATGCCGTACAGAAAGTTGACAAGCTGATTGACCTGATGAATGCAAAACAATTTGCAGAGATAGCCAACGAACGCGCCGTCAACGATGGCTTTGCACAGTACTTCACGCAGGACCAGGTAAATTCTTTTGGTGAGGGTACCAACTGGCAAAAAGAATTGTTCCGCACCGCGCCCATGCAGAATCATTCCATCAATGCATCAGGCGGCAGTGAAAATACACAGTACTCGATCTCCGGCAGCTGGCTCGACCAGGATGGGGTGGTATCCAATTCCTCCGTGATGCGCCAATCCCTGCGCGTTAACCTCAATCAAAAGATCAGTGACAAGGTGCGCTTGTCTTATTATTCCACCCTCACCAATACAGACCTGAAGCAGATAGACATCAACGGACAAAAAGGAGGCACGACCCTCTCGGCCGTGCTGGTGGCCCCGCCTACCGTAGCCCCGTACGACCAGAACGGTTTTTACAGCAATGTCAAATCCTATGTTTTCAGTCCGAATGAATTGAGGAACCCGTTGGCCATGGCAAAGGAAAGAACCCAGAAAGCAAACTCAAAGTACATACTGGCCGGTACAGCGCTCACCTATGAACCCATTGCTAACCTCTTGCTCAAAACCTCTGTCGGCATTGAGTCGATTGCCTCCCGCGAAGACCTTTACTCTTCCCGTGTGCTGGACAATACGCCTACCGGCAGCGCCAGTGTTGCCAACAGCAGCAACATGAACATCCTGAATGAAAATACCATCACCTATGCCCCCCGTATCAACAATGATCATGAACTGAGTGTACTGGCAGGGTTTACCTATCAGAACAACAACCTGAAAACGGTGAACACCGGTACCATAACCGGGTTCTTAACTGACCAGTTGTCAACAAACAGTTTGCAATCGGGCAGTGTGGTAGGTGCACCGGCGAGCAATGCCGTTAAATGGACCCTGCTTTCTTACCTGGGCCGCATCAACTATTCCTACAAAAGCAAATACCTGCTCACAGCCAGCATCCGCAGCGATGGTTCATCCCGGTTCGGTACCGGCCACAAATGGGGTTACTTCCCTTCTGCTGCCGTGGCCTGGAGAGCCATCAACGAAGATTTTGTGCGGGACATGAACCTGTTTTCCGATCTGAAGGTCAGGGGCTCCTGGGGCATCACCGGCAGTACTGCACTGGATCCTTATCAAACCTTGAATACACTCAGCACGTTCAGTTCCGTGTATGGCGACACCCGCTATGTTGGTTATGCACCCAATGGCACCAACTTGGCCAATCCCAACCTGAAATGGGAAACCACTGTTCAAACCGACGCCGGCCTGGATCTGGGTTTCTTTCACGACCGCCTGTACTTTACATTTGATTATTACCGCAAAGACACGCGCGACCTGCTTGCCAGTGTGCAGCTTCCTACTTCTACCGGTTATTCCAATACCATCAGCAATGTAGGCAGCATCCGCAATACAGGCATTGAGCTTGGCTTGAACGGCACCATCATCGACAACCACGGATTAAAGTGGACGATGGGCGCCAATATTTCAAAAAACAAGAGCAAGGTCATCAAACTGGCTGGCGGCGCCGACGTGTTTGGGGTTGTGATCCCTCAACCGCTTTCCGTAGCTGTAAACCTGGTTCGGGTAGGCCTGCCCGTTGGGGTCTTCTACGGATACCTGGAAGATGGCCTAGATGCCAACGGCAATATCAAGTACAAAGACATCAACGGTGTGGCCGGCATCACCAGCGCCGACAGAACCGTGATCGGTGATCCCAATCCTGACTTTTTCTACAACCTGTACTCACGCCTGAGCTACAAACGCTTTGAACTGAATTTTTCCTTCCAGGGTGTTCAGGGCGGAGACATTTTTAATGTAAACCTGACCGAAGTTGGCAACAGCTTTTACTGGGGTGAGAACCAGCTGAAAGAATTGTATTACGATCACTGGTCTCCTTTCAAACCCAATCCCAATGCCAAATACCCCAAGATCAGTTCCAAAACGATCTTCTCTGCATCAGACCGTTTTATTGAAGACGGATCATTTTTAAGATTGAAGAACATCCAGCTGGCCTATAATCTTCCGCTGTCAAAGATGGGCGTGGGCTGGATCAAGAACCTGCAACTGTATGCGAGCGGACAAAACCTGCTCACATTCACCGGCTACTCCTGGTACGATCCGGAAGTAAATACGCGGGGCGCCAGCAATTCCATCTCAAACGGCATCGACAATGCCGGCTATCCCAATGCCAAAACATACACCCTTGGTTTGCGTCTGAATCTTTGATCATCCTTCAAAAAACTGTTATGAAACTTTATCATAAGACTTATTTGGTTGCGGCTTTTTTTATCGGCGCTACCAGCTGTTCAAAAATGCTTACTGAAAAGCCGGAGAACATCCTGGCAACGGTCAACTTCTACAAAACAAAAGCAGATGCGGTTGCTGCGGTAGATGCCATTTACAATCCCATCCGCAATCAATACGGCGGCACGGAATGGGGCGGGCAATTTACAGGCGCCGAAGACTATGCTGCGGGAACAGGCATTTATCTGCCGCTCTCGCAATACGTCATGAACTCCAGCTCCATTGCCCGTACAGATGCAGCCTGGCGCAGCTTTTACCAGGCCATCAGAAATGCCAACCTGGTCCTGAAATACGTGCCGCCCATTCCCATGACAGATGCCGAACGGAATGCCTTGCTGGGAGAAGCGCGCTTCCTGCGGGCTTTGAGCTACCGCAATCTGGTAAGAAGCTGGGCCGGCGTACCCCTGCGCACCGAGCCGGTAGAAGATGTGTCCCGTGCATCGGGAAAACGCGCTTCTGCAGATGAGATCAACGCGCTCATCATAGAAGATCTGAAGTATGCGGAGACCAACCTGCCTGCCACCCAATCCATGATCGGGCGGCCAACAAAATGGAGCGCCAAGACCATGCTTGCAGATGTATACCTGTTCCTGGAAAAATGGACGGAAGCACGCGACAAGGCAGATGAGATCATCAAAACAGGTCCTTACTCCCTGGTACCCATCACCAAAGCAACCGATTTTGAACTGATCTTTGGGCCCACCGCTTTAACGTCCAGTGAAGATGTATTCTCTATCAAATATTCACGGGCCAATGGCGGATCGCAGATAGCCCAGCAGTACGCCATGGCCAACAGTGCTTATTCATCCGGCGGGTACGGTTCTTTTTACGGCCTGCCTACCTATCCCCTGCTCAGAGACTGGGATCACAACGACCTGAGATGGCAGTTTGACATTTATACTTCTTATCCAAACAGGTCCGGCGTTATCGTGCAGGCCAGTCCTGACCAGCCCATCTTGTTCGGCAAATTCAAGGACGCCGGTTTTGCGCCCAGCCATGGAAACGACTTTCCTATTTACAGGTATCCTGATGCCTTGTTTATCTATGCAGAAGCAGCCAGCCAGCTGAATGGCGGTCCGACAGCCCTTGCCCTGGAAAGACTCAATATGGTACGCAGAAGAGCGTATGGTTATAATGCGACTGCACCCTCACCGGTAGACTATACCCTGGCCACAGCGCCCACTGCGCAGGCGTTTCGCGATCTTGTTTTAAAAGAACGGGCCTATGAATTTCTTTGCGAGAACAAACGCTGGTTTGACCTGGTACGCACCAAAACCGTTAAGCAGGTGATCAAAGCGGCCAAGGGTTTGGATGTGCCCGATTACTTTTTACTCTTCCCTATTCCACAACAGGAAATTGACAACAATGATGATATCGGCCCCGGTGATCAAAACCCCGGTTATTAAAACCGGGCTTCTCTTCCTGTGCCTGTTTTGTGCAACAGCCAGCCGGGCACAGCACCAGCACGAGGAACACCAGCACGACATGGCATCTGCTACTCCTTCTTTGATTGAGCATGTAGAGCCACAGCCGCTGCTTGCACAAGCCTTGCGGGTCAGTGAAGCGCTTACTTTTATCGGCAGCTCCCTCCCGCCTGCTTCCTTAAAACAGCTCACCGCTTTGAAGGACCTGCCTTACAATGCACAAACCGTTCAAAGCATACAAAAAATCCTCGACCCGTTTTGCCTGGCCATGGTCCAGATCAATCCTGAATCAAGGGTAAAGGTAGAAGCAGGTCCTGCCAAACCGGTACTGATGCAGGAAGGCTGGACGAGCTACCTGGTAAAAGTGCACAACCAGGCCCATATCTCTGCGGCCCTGGTCGCCAGCAGTCCCAATGCAGGTCCGCTCTTTTATGGTTCTACCAATGCCCCGCGCATGCAGGAAAAAAACAAACTCACGCCGGGACAGATCGACAACAGTTTTTTACAGATGGCCGTGTACCGCAACAAGCCGCTGCAGGCTACGCTGTCGGGGCTTGAACTGGAATATGCCATTATCCAGCTTTATACGCGGGTAAGGGGCAAGAGAGAGGCAGAGATCGGGTTCAATGTTGGGCAGGGAACGCAGGATCTCGGGTTTAGAAATGCGGTCAGTTTTTTATTCAACATCCGTCCGGCCGTAAAGCTGGTGTTTGATGTAAGGGATGATGACAACACGCCCGCCATGGCATCGTTTATCATCACAGACAACATTGAACGGTTTGGCCGCAGCAAGGTAAAAACCATGCGTTATCCCTGGCGCGATTTTGAGCAGGACAGAAGAGCCTTGCCGCTTGATTCCCTGCCGGATGCCGGTAAGCTCAGGGGCGTTTATCCGCTGCCATCAAGAAGACTGGCGGCGAAGGATGAATTCCCGGATTATTTTTTTCAGCCGCAGGTGTACCGTTCCTCCGGAGAATTTGTGTACCTGCCTCCCGGGGAGTATGATGTGGTGTACACAAGAGGGCCGGAGTACCTGGAGCAGTACAAGCAGATCACCATTCCGGAGAACAAGGATTCGGTAAAGATCAGCTTCCGGCTGAAGCGCTGGATCCACATGGCGCAGCTGGGCTGGTACAGCGCCGATCATCACATTCATGCTGCCGGATGCTCCCATTATGAAAGTCCGGAAGAAGGTGTGCCGCCCCTGGACATGTTCAGGCAGATAAAAGGCGAAGACTTAAACCTCGGCAGCAACCTGACCTGGGGGCCCAGCTGGTACTACCAGAAACAATATTTCACCGGAAAAGACAATCCCTTGTCTGACCAGCACAACCTGCTGCGTTATGACATTGAGGTGTCCGGGTTTCCTTCTTCGCATGCAGGTCATGTAGTTCTGTTGAACCTGAAGGAAGACGATTACCCCAATACAACCCTGATAGAGCAATGGCCCAGCTGGACCCTGCCCGTGCTGCAATGGGCCAAAAGCCAGGGCGGTATAACTGCGTATGCGCATTCGGGTTGGGGGCTGGAGCCGATGCAGCCTACCAACGAGCTGCCCAACTATGTAATGCCGAAGATGGATGGCATTGGCGCGAATGAATACATTGTAACGGTCACCAACAACGTTGTAGATTATTACTCGCTGGGCGATACACCGGTTCCCTGGGAATTAAACATGTGGTACCATACGCTTAACTGTGGTTTTAAAACCAGGATTGGCGGTGAAACAGATTTTCCCTGCATCTCGGACGAACGCGTAGGGCAAGGCCGCACCTATGCCAAAATTGACGGGCCGCTAAGCTTTGCCAGTGTGATGAAAGCGATCAGGAGCGGACGGAGTTATGTTTCCGAAGGCGCTTCCCATCTCATAGATTTCAAAGTAAACAACCAGCTGGCAGGAGAAGGAGCCAGTGAAACAAACATCAGTGCCGGATCTTCCCTTACCATCCAGGCAAAGGCTGCAGCCATGCTGCCGGAAAAACAGGATGAAAAGGGGCGGTACATTGCTGCCCGTCCGGCCGACCAGTTCCCTTTCTGGAATATAGAACGGGCCAGGATCGGATCAAGCCGGAAAGTGGCGGTGGAACTGATCTGCAACGGACAGGTTGTTGCAAAACAGGAGATCATGGCTGATGGCAACTGGAACAATATCCAGTTTACCTACAAGCCAGCAAGGTCAGCCTGGTATGCGTTGCGCATCAATTCCAGTGCGCATACCAATCCTGTTTTTGTAACCGTTGATGGAAAACCCATCCGCGAAAAAAAGAGCGCTGAATGGTGTCGCGATGCGCTTGATCAATGCTGGAAAACAAAAAATCCTGTTTTCAGAAAGACGGAATGGGAAGCAGCCCGCGAGGCTTATGACAAGGCCAGAAAAATCTATGAAACAATTATACAGGAAGCAGAAAGGGAGAAGTAATACCGAATTGAATTTAGGAGTATGGGATTACTTCTCCCTTTCGGATCGACCGTTCAAACTTCCAGGCTAAAAAAACTTTTTCAGGATACAAGCTTTGCCTGGCTGCGCGTAAGTACGGCTAAAGCGTATACAGCCAGCGAAACCAGCGCCAGCGCTGCAATACACCACAAACTGTATTGACCGGCTGCTTCTACCAGGCCGGTCACCCAGTTGGGTTTGCCGGTACCCCTTTGAATGATCCAGGCCAGGGCAGCTATGGCTGCGAGCAGGGCTCCGGTGATCCTTATCCACCGGTATACAGGCGTCTTGCTCAACAGCAACAACCAGGGCACGATGAGCAGGATCACAAAAAGCTGCATCAGCTCAATACCCAGGTTAAAGCCCAGGATGCTGAGCGCCAGCTTACCGGAGCTTAATTCCAGATTGGAGAGCACAGCCGCAAAAGCAAGCCCATGGATCAAACCAAAACCACCGGCAATAAATACTTCCTTGCCGGGAAAAACGGGGCGGATCGCATGAACAGCAGAAACCAGGATAGAAAAGGCGATCATGATCTCGACAGGCTGGCCGGGAAGCCTTAACCAGCCCGACGCACCGGTCAGCAAGGTAACAGAGTGCCCGATGGTAAAGGCTGTCACAATCTTTAGCAACCGGGTAATGCTGTAACGTATGCCTCCAAATAGCCCCCATTGACGCCCTTTTGCCAGCAGCATGGCAGGCAGCAGCAAAACGATCAGAAACAGCAGATGATCGGTTCCTTCCTTGATGTGCTGCATGCCCATAGCGATCATCCCTTTAAAGCCCTTCCACCAGCTGCCCGGTTCCAGATCCACCTGGAGAAATACAATTTTTTCGGTAGGGATGTCCAGCCCAATCACGCCGATCTGCTGGGCCTTGTCTTCCTCCTGGATGCCATTGTTCCAGTCCTGCCGCACATACACCAGGGCACTGTGCGTGATCACCCGGTGCATCACCACATCATAGTTGAAGGAAAAGGTATGCAGGTAGCGGCTATCCGGCGGAACAAGGGTAAATCGGACAACCGCTTCCTGGTAAGTACCAACGAACGGATCGGTGTCTGTGATCACGTTGATATCCTGTATGCTTGTACTCCACTCCAGCCCGGCCGACACAGCCCTGATATGATCCTTGAAGTAGGTTTTAAAAAACGGATCCTGCATGTTTGCCGTGCGCTGGTCACCTACCGCATTGCTCAGCTCAAGAAGGGGTATTTTTGCCTCTCCCCTGATCATGCCTTCAAGTACAAACAAGTCGACAACAGAGCTGGGCATGGGGTGCGCAAATGCACGCATGCTGCACACCACCATACACAAGCAGGCCAGGTATTTTTTTATCTTGCGCTTAGTTTCCACCGTAGTCTTTTGTTTTATCTCTCCATACTGAATGCGGGTGCGTACCCGATAACACCACGCCGTTCTGACAAGAATACTCGATCCACACAGAAGGTCCGTCAATACGTGCATAGTCGTTGCGGGTGGTCATTCCCGTGGTACCCGAGTAAGAAATATAGGTGTTGTCCAGCTCGTTGGTGTACCTGGTCATAAAGGTAGCTGCATTTGCATCATCAATGTCTCCCACATAGGTTTTGATGGCATTTAACACCAGGGTCTTCTGCGCTGTGGTGAGGCTGCTGCATTTGATGCCGGAAGCAGTAGAAGGGAATGCCCCGTCTTTTTGCGGCCCTGCTACCAGGTCGCTGTAAGTGGCAGTCAGCTTTGCCGTAGCCAGTTCAGTGCTGGACAACGCAGTGAGCATGGCAGAGAGCGCCACCTGTTCCTGCTGGATGGGCTGGTTGTTTTTGCTGTTCCAGGTAAAGGTGGTAAACGGTTCAACCCCTCTGAAAGAAGGCGTGCCCCCTGTCAGCACACCATCCTTGTACGTGTTGGCAAAAGCCGTGTGATGGCCGCCAAACTGAATTTCAAAAGTGCCTGTTGTGGCAGGTGTACCCAGCAGGGCGATATAGTAGTTGGCTGCGCCATAGCTCGAGCCGCCACCGTTTGCATTCAGGTATTCATCGGCGTTGATCAGCTGCTGCAGCTCATCCCAGCCTTCATCAGTAGCCGTACCGGCCACTGCTTTTACCAGGGCTTTTGCGTACTGGATCTGCGTGGTCGTCATCGAACCAAAATTCAACCCGATCCTTTTGTAATTGCTTTGCACCAGCGCCTGCGGCAGGTTCGACCATTTCTGCGCATTGGCAGCAGAGTAGGTAAGTTGTACTGCCGCGAGCTGGTTCGCGTCGAGCTGGCCTTTGAATGCGTTGGCCAAACAAATAATCTTGCTGACCCCGGTCGCGGAGGAACAGCTGGTTACCTCAATAGGGTCGGGATTGGAAGAGGTGCTGCCACCTGTTGTACCGGTCCCGTTTGTGTTGTCTGTACTGCTGCTTTTTTTGCAGGATACCAGCAAGGCTGAAAAAACGGCTGCTGTAATCAAGGCTTTTACTTCTGCTTTCATTGCTCTTTTGTTGTGATGTTAATTGATGAGGATGCTTTTGCAAGCATCCGTACACGCAGGGTGTACCACTTTTTGAACGCATAAGTGGATAGCAAAATTCTTAGGAAGGTGCCCAGCAGAAAGGCTAATTGTGGTAAACTGCCTGCATTTAGGGGTGAGTGTAAGATCGCCGCGATCAGAAGGCAGCTTTTCTTAAATAAGCGGATCCTTGTTTAATACAGCTTTCAGATTGTCCTCATAGTTTTTTCCTACGGGGATTTCATCTCCCGCTACCGTGATCATTTTTTGCTTCACAGCTTCGATCCGGTTTACCGGGATGATATAAGAGCGGTGCACCCTGATAAAATCCCTGGGGTTCAACTTTTCCATCAAGGCCTTCATGGTCAACCGCACCACGATGGGTGTTCCATTGTGCAGGTAAATTTTCAGGTAATTATCAAGCCCTTCAATGAACAGGATATCCGTCAGCACAACTTTTACCATACCATAGTCAACCTTGAGCATCATATATTTTGCTCCTTCTGCTACGGTCGCATGCTGAACCAGGTTGTGTTTTGCTTCTGCCTTCTGCACAGCTTTTTCGAACCGGCTAAAGGTAAATGGTTTGAGCAGGTAATCTATCACATCCAGTTCGTATCCAACGAGTGCATACTCGGTGTAAGCGGTGGTGAAGATCAGCATCGGTTTGTGCCGGAGTGACTTGTAAAAATCAATGCCGGAAACGGCCGGCATGTTAATATCCAGGAACAGGAGATCGACCCCGTTTTTATCGAGGTATTGCCATGCTGCAGCTGTACTGGAAAAGCCTTTTTCAAACTGAAGGAAGGAGAACCGCTGGCAGAACGTCTGGATCAGGTCGAGGGCAAGGGGTTCATCATCTACTGCAATCGCTTTGATCATGTCAGGTCGAGTATGAGAGTTACAGAATAGGTTTCTTCCCCATCCACTATTTGCAAATTATGCTTTCCCGGGTACAGGTGCTTCAACCGCTCCGTAGTATTTTTCATGCCGATCCCTGTAGAGTTTTCGTGCGCAATACTGGGCACTTTTTTATTAAGCGTATCCAACCGGATACCGGTATCTGTAATGTGCAACCCAATTTCTATTATGCACTTCTCCACATCCGGATTAACACCGTACTTAAAAGCATTTTCAATAAACGTGATCAGGATCAGCGGTGTGATTTTTTTATTACCCGGCTCACCCACACAGGCAAAGCCGACAGCAGTAGTGTTTCCCAGCCGCGCCTTTTGCAATTCAATATAATTGTTGATGTAATCTATTTCCAGCTGCAGGTGGATCTTGTAATCATTGGCATCCTTTATCACATACCGCATCAGTCCGGCCAGGTTGATGATGGCCTCGCTTGCCCGGTCATCTTTTTTAACCGATAAGGCGTAAATGGTGTTCAGGGTATTGAATAAAAAATGCGGATTGATCTGTGACTTCAGGGAGGTAAGCTCAGTCTCTAATTTTTCTTCCTTCAGCAGGGATACATGTTCCCGGGTCTTCAGAAGAAAAGAAAAAAAGACGGCAGAAAAAAACAAGGAAACATGCCGCCTGAATTCAAGGATGACCGAGTGGAACAGGGAGGGTGCCTGACCGGGGCCATGATGAGGGAAGTCTCCATCCGGCCCGCCCCTTTCAAAAGGACCATCCGGCACCTGGTCCATAAATGATCTGCCAATCAGGTGTGGCAGGGTGAGGGCAATGCCCAAAAAAAGGATCACCCAGCACAGGTACAGGAAGTATTTGCGATGCAAAAAATAGCGCGGAATAAGAATATAGTAATTGAGATAAAAGAAGCCTAACAATACACAGTTGGCAACGGTATCCTGAAGAAATACATGTGAAAGGGGAAACAAGGGCTCGCCCGGTTTTCTGACAAAGGCCAGGGTAGGTATGATCAGAAAAAGGGTAAAGAAAAAAACATGCATCAATATTTTCTGCTGCAGCAACCTTGTTAACATAGACTTTCTTGTTTGCCCTGCAATGTGATGACTTGTATTCTAACGCAAGAACCGTTGAACCTTACTGCGCTGTTGCGCCGGTTTCCTTTCTCAGCAGCCTGATTTCATACACGCCACCTGCGACCGATTTTTCTGCTGCATTGAACCGCACTTCCAGCGGCTTGCCGGCTCCCTTGCGGAGTACAGGAGCTGGTAGCTCATAATCTACATGGTAGAAGGCATCGCCTTTGCTGCCATCAAGCTGTACATCTGCGATCTGTTCTCCATTGACAGAAATAAAAAAATGCCGGTCTTTGTCCTTTCCATAATAGGTTACACGCAACAGACCCGCCTGGCCCTCCCGGTCAGTTAACTGGTAGCTGAACCAATCGCGGGCATCACGCCAGTGCCGGTCGCCATTGATGCCTGTAGCACTCCCGCTGCTTTTTACAAAATGGTCCGACTCAGGTTGCTGCTCGCCGGCGTACACTACATCGAGCGTGCGGGCCGACAGCTTTTCTTCTGCCTGTTTTTGTGCCTTTAATTTTTCCTCATTCACTTTTACCTGGTCCGGTGTAAGCTGCTGCCAGTAGATCACATACCGCGTATCATGCAGCTGGTAAAAAGGCACCAGCTCTATGTTCTTGTATCGCTCCGGGTAAAGAATGTTGCGGGCCCTGAAATGCAGCGGCTTGCCTGCCACCGGTTCAATGTCGGCTGCTACACTTTGTTTGGCGCTTACAAACCGGGGCATTGCTTCAAGCGGATACAGTTTACCGGCAGGAATATGTCCGCCCCGGCTGGCATCGGCCCACATGCCGGTCATGTTGGCTGTATCGATGGCTGCAGCCAGTACAATTGGTCCATGCAGGACGGCTACATAGGAAGACCCATCCGGCATCCTTTCCGTGGTGTTGTGCATAGGCAGCTGTACCGTAACCTTGTCGCCCTTTTTCCAGCTGCGGCGGATTGAAACATAGCTGTCTGGTCCGCTCGCCACCGGCTGTGCCTTCCCGTTAACCTGCACCGCCAGCTGTCCCCTGCTTACCCAGGATGGATAGCGGATAGAGAGCGTAAACTCAGCTGTTTTTTGGGGCTCTATCAGCAAGGTCGTCGCTTCTTCTTCCGGAAACCGGTTTTGCTGTGTGAGGGTGATCCCCCTTTCCTTCCATGTTAATTGCGATGGGATGAACAGGTTTACATACAGCTCATCAGCCCGGTGCGCATAAATCAGTTCTCCATATTTTGCATGGTTTTCCATGCCGCTGCCCACACAGCACCAGAAAGATGTTTCGGGTTGTGAATACACCCTGTAATGACCTGGACGCATCGGCGTGAAATAAACAAAGCCGCCCCTTTCCCCATTTTCGGTGGAAAGGATGTGGTTGTACAAAGCACGTTCATAATAGTCCAGGTAGCCGAGCCCGGCATCTGATAAGTAAAACTGCTTTGTGAGCTTGAGCATGTTGTAGGTGTTGCAGGTTTCCGGGCCCTGCACATCATTGATCATAGAAGAAAAATCATTGGCCGGGTTGAAGTGTTCGCGCACGCTGTTGCCACCGATAGCAGAAGTCCGTTTGTTGACAACATTGTTCCAGAAAAATTTTGCGGCCGTGTTGTACGCTGTATCGGCCGGACTGGTATCAGCGATGCGTTTAAAGCCGATGACCTTTGGTATTTGCGTATTGGCATGCATCCCATTGAGGATGTCTTTTTCTTCTTCCAGCGGTTGCAGAAGGGCCTGGTGCGAAAAACGTTTTGCCAGTTGCAGGTATTTTTTATCACCCGTGATCACGGCCACATCTGCAAATACTTCGTTCAATCCGCCATGTTCGCTGCGCAGCATGGTTTGCACCTGTGCATCGGTGAGGCCTGCTACTTCCTGCAGCATCCAATCAGCATATTTGATCAGCATGTCTTTGGCGGTTTCGTTGCCGGCAAATAACCAGGCATCGCGCAAGCCGGCATACAGCTTATGGATATTGTAAAGCGGCACCCATTTTTTGTTCAGCCCGAAATTGTCTGCCTGTATATTGCCTGCTGCCACTTCCTGCCATAGCTGCTTGCTCTGGGGCACACCGCCAATATAACCATTGCCATTTGCCTCCTGGCATTTCTTTAGTTCATCCAGCATATACACCAATCGCTTGTGCACCTGCTGATCACCCGTAACTGCATACATCAAAGAAAGCGCGGTGAGGTAGTGACCTCCGATGTGGCCATCAAGCCCTGTGTTCTCCCAGTTGGGATAGCTCCCGGCTTTCGTGGGCAGTCCGGCTTCCCGCAAAAAAGGAAATAAAAGCCGGTCGGGATCAAGCGCCATGATATAATCGTAATCTTTCTGCTGCGCCTGCTTGAAAGGACTGTTGAGCAGGCGGACATCCTGCAAGGAAAATGCTTGCACTGACTGGGCCCTTGCCGGCAAACTACCAAAGAAAACAAGAGCAGTAAAAGCAGAGAGCAGAACGGCCCTCAGGAGGAATGATTGTAGCTGATCGTACATAGAACGCTGTTTAAACTTTGCTTCCGGCTGGTACAAGCCTGCCAGCTGCAAATTTACAGCTGGCAGGCGCAATGGTGGCTTATCTCGCCAGGTATAAACAAGCCTTTGCAGTGTGAAAAAAAATGCAAAATATGGAACAATTATTCCACAGGAGAAAATAGGCCCCTCTTCCACCCTGCCTAACGAAGTTTTTCTTCTGCATGGCATGGTTCTGTTTACCATAGCAACGATCCATGCCGGGATCTGTGTAAGTCCTTTATCGCTACGATCTGCCGCGATTCCGCTATTCTGCAGCCAGCGGGTTTTTATCCGTGATCAAATTAACCACATAAAAAAAGCTTTTATGAACAGGATCTTTTTCTTTATCGCGCTCGCATCTCTATTTACAACCGCTTGTGAAAAACAGGATCTCACACAGGAGCAAGCTGTAAGCAGCGACCTCGAGCTGGTTTTTTCAGACAGCACTTACCAGTTAACCGGCATTGCCAAAGAAAGCAGCAGCCCGCTGATGGTCAACTATCCCCGCTGGTCCGACATCTACAAATATGCTGTGATCGAATTTGTAGCAAGTCCGGGAATACTGCCTTATCCCAATGAAGCCATGAACAGCTGGCAACCGGGGCAGCCCGGACAAAACAAATGGGTGTGCGTGCAATCAAGCTATTATGATGATGCAGGTACCCTCTGGATCCTGGACCCCGCAGCGCCCATGTTAAAAACCATCCAGGGAGATGGCGCCAAGCTGGTGCGGATGAACAAAGCCACCCGCACGGTAGACAGGACCTATTCTTTTATGGGCATCGTACCTGATACGGCCTATGTGAACGATGTACGGGTAGATGTACAAAAACAGTTTGCCTATCTCACCGAATCAAAGGGCGGAGGAATTATTGTGGTGGACCTGAACAGCGGACAAATGCGCAGATGGCTGAGCACGCATTACTCTACCAAATCCGATCCTGCTTACAAATACATCATCGATGGCAAAGAACTGATGAAAGAAGGCAAGCCGGCTAAATTTAATTCAGATGGCATTGCCTTAACCCCCGATGGTGCCTGGCTGTACTACAAGCCGCTTACCGATGATAAATTGTACCGCATCAAAACAGAATACCTGCGCGACTGGAACCTGTCTGATGCCGATATGGGCACCAAGGTGGAAGACCTGGGTCATTTTGCTTCTACCGACGGAATGATCTTTGACAAAAACGGAAACCTTTATTTTGGTGATCCGCAGAATTACCGCCTGCTCAAAATTGACCCGAACCTGAACATGACCACCCTGATCCAGGATGAAAGATTGATCTGGCCCGACAGCTATGCCATTGCCGACGGCTATCTCTACATAAGCTGCTCCCAGATACAAAAACAACCGGAGTACAACGAAGGTGTTAACAAAAGAACCTCGCCATATACCGTGTACCGGATGAAATTATAGCTGGTTTTCTCATGTTAAAAAAAAGCGGGCGCCTGCGGGTTGTCCGCTTTTTTGTTTTACGGTTTTCCTTTCCGGCACAATGCGATCCGCCCCGGATGGCATCGCGCTTTTGCCATGCTGCCAGGTGCCGTAGTGCCATCAAACCGCACCGTTGATAGGGTCGCCGTGCCGGTAGGGTAAAATAAACCGGCCGTTTGGTAAAACCCATTTCAATCCGCTTGCGGAAGCATCAATTTTGTTTCTGCGTATCACACGCAAGCCTGTTCCTCCTTGCTCACACCTAAACCTCTTATATGCCGCTCCAACATCCCCTGTCCACCCGGTTTGCCGACTTGCCCCTGATCCTTTGCGGCCCCATGCTGCGCCGGGTAGAAGCGGATAGGATTTCTGTATGGGTGGCCCTGAAAGCACAGCGTGATGTGGTGCTGGAAATATATGCGGGTTACTGTTCACCATCGGGTGCGGCCTTTCCGGAAAAACAAGTTCTTTTTGCTTCCTCCCAAACCCCTACCCTCCGTATCGGCGAACATTTACACCTTGCTTTGCTGAGCGTTGAAACAAACGGACCGATCACCCCGGGAAGCATTTTTTCTTACAACCTGCTCTTTTTCGAGGGAGCCCAGGAAACAGAAAACCTGGTTTCACTCGGACTGCTGCAAAGCCCCGAACTGCTGGGATTTAAAGCAGGTCAACTGCCTTCTTTTGTAGCGGCCCCGGAACAATTGGAGAAGCTGCGCATCGCCCATGGCTCCTGCCGCAAACCTCATGGAAGGGGGCGGGATGCGCTGGCCATCCTCGCCACCGTGATGGAGCCTGATTTTATAGAACCTGACAGGATCCATGATCCGCGTTCCCGCCCCCATTACCTCTTCCATACGGGCGATCAGATCTATGCCGATGACTGCACCGACTTTATGATCCAGCATTACACGGATGCCGGCAACTATTTGCTTCAGAAAGTAGAAGAGCTGCCTTTTCCCCTCAACCCTGAACTTGATTTTTCCAAACAGGCCGACCAGCATGCGAACTATGTATGGATACAGGCCATCTCTGCTGCTCTTCCGCCCGGGCGCAGGGCCACCAATTTTTACTCCGGCTTTACGGGGGAAGAAGGAAACCACCTGTATTCTTTTGCAGAATTCTGCGCAGCCTATCTTTTTCAATGGTGCGATGTGCTCTGGCTCGAGAAATATTTTGATGACGCCACCCGGCAAGCCGCTTTCCGGTATATCGAGCTGCCAGCTGCCGAGGCCGTTTTTAAAGACCGGATCAACGACAATAGCGAAACCCGCCCTTATCTTTTTGGCCTGGTAAAAAAAGGGGAAGAACAGGAGAAAGAAAAAGCAGAAGTACCGGCCGGCTGGGACACCATGAGTGAGGAAGAACGCACACTGGCCCTGAACCCCTCCCCTACAGATCCCGTGCTGGTAGACGCCCTGAAAAGATACGGGGAAAGCCGTGAACAGCAATCAGCAGCCGATGCCCCCAAATCAAGGGAAAGGGTACTGGAATTCAGGGCCGGACTAAAAGCCGTGCGCAGGGTACTTGCCAACACCCCTTCTATCATGAGCTTCGACGACCATGATATTACCGACGACTGGTATATCACCGGACGGTGGTCTAAGCGGGTGTTAAACAACCGGCTCGGCGAAACCATTATCCGCAACGGGTTGCTGGCCTATGCCCTCTTCCAGGCCTGGGGAAACGATCCCAAAGCCTGGTCCGACAAAACGCCTGGCAACGATGCCCCCGGCAAGCTCCTCGAAAGTATACCGGCCTATGTTCAGCTGTTCAAACCACTCAGCGATGAAGAGCTGGTGAACAGGAACAAGGACCTTGCCCAATACGCCCCCATCACGGCCGCATTCCGCAAAGCCCTTGGTTTTGACGAGTCCGATAAGCCGCCCGTAAAATGGAATTGCTCGCTGCGCATCGGTGCTGCCAAAGTATTTGTTCTTGATACCCGCACCCGCCGCGACTTTTCAGCAGGACAGGACGCGCCACCCAACCTGCTCCGCAAAGAGGCCCTGATAGAACAAATACCTGATAATGCCATGCCTATCGGCACTGAACTCGCCTTTGTTGTTTCAGGTGCGCCCGTGTTGGGACTGGCAGTGATGGAATCCATCGGGCAGCCGACTGTATCCAGGGTGCTGGAAATCAAAAACAGCTTCCGGGAAAAATTTGACATCGGAAGAAGGAAAGTGCACCATACAGGTTCGGAGAGCCTGGATGTTGAGCACTGGTCGATACACGAGGCCGGTTTTGAAGCCGTGCTGAAACGCTGTGCCACGCTCAAAAAAGTTGTCTTTCTTGCTGGTGACGTTCACTATGGCATTACCAGTGAAATGGACTACTGGGTGAAAGGAGCCCCTGAAGCGGCCAGGTTTGTGCAACTGGTTTCCAGCTCGCTCAAGAATATCAAGCCGGAAGGCCAGATGCTGGGCCTTCTGCCTGCCGCCCTTACGCAGGTGGCGCTTGCAGGCGGGTTGAACAGGGAATTTGCCTGCCTTACTTCTATTGGCTGGGAAAAAGAAGAAGAGATCAAAGCCCTCAAGCTGCGGGTGCAGACAGAACCCGGTCAGTTTGCAGACGCAAGGCAAGGCCAGTTTCCTACCAGGTATGCCTATGCGCTTTCGCAAAAAGCGGTTTCTGTTTCCCTGCGTGACTGGCCGCTCCAAGAATTTCAACCAGCTGACCCTGCAGCACCTGTTCAGATCCTGCCGCGGATCGTTTTCAAGCAAGACTGTCCCGAGCCGGCCTTCCGCTGGAGCATGAAAGTGCTGCCTGATGAACGGACAGATGCAGCACGCTTTGCAGCGCTCCCGGCAGCCTTCCCCCAGCTTGCCGCCGACCTGCCACCGCATGTGTACAGCGGCAATGCGTACAAAGCCGGACTGCAAACCATCTTATCAAGGAATGCTTTCTTTAGCCGCACCCATATAAACCGCTTTGTGAACTGGTACAGCCATGTAGCCATGATCCATTTTGAGAAAAAGGAAGAAGAGCTGTCTGTTCTGCACTCCATGTTTTTTATCCCGGACCTGCCGCCGCCCGACAACAAAAACCCGGGAAGCCTGGCTACGCCCTTTGTTCAATACCGGGCCAGCCTGAAAAAGAAGCTGCTGGCCGAAAGACCTGCCTTCCCGTTGGAAGGCGCCTGAGAACCCACCCCAAGTCCCCTCAATCAACGCACCATGAACTGGATCACCCGCCTTGTAAACCATATAGACGACTGGTTGTCTCCCCTCGCCGAGTTGGCCAAAGATGAACACTTCCGGGCTGAGCTCCTGGCATCTGTCGGCGCGCGCGAAAAAGCATCGCCGCAGGACAAGGCCAAAACAGATGCCCTGCTCACCAAACTCCTCCAGGTACTCGACGATGTTCGAAAGGCAACGGGGTCCGGCCAAAACCTCGCGCCAAAGGTCAGCAACATCGTTGCACTGGGCCTCCTGCTGGCAGAGCTGTACAAGGTGTTTGGAGCCCTTTACGAAATGCTGGAATCATGCGACTGGTTCGGACTGGAAAGCGAAGAGGGCGATACACCCGATGAAGACAGGGAAACAGCCATCGTGAATGCGGTGCGCGCTGTCTCCCGGTTTCTTACCCTGAACTTGTTTAAGAACAAAGTGCCCGCCCTGGCTGCCTGGGCAGATGCCACAGGTGTTTTTTCAGATGAATACAATGAAACCAAACGGGCACTTGATCTGGTGCTTTACCCGCTGATCGCACTTACCAACCAGATCACCGGCATCTTTGATGGCCATTTCAACACTGATTTTCTGCGGCCGGCTGGCGATCAAAAACCTGACGACCACCAGCGGATCACCAGGGGCATCTTCCTCATATTATCCGTCATTTCCACCATCCTGGAGAAAAGGATCAAAGGGGCCGGAAAATTTCTTTTCAACTTTGGGTATGAGCTGTCTCCGGCAAAAGATCCGTTTCCCCTTGCTGCCGGTGTTGCCGACCGCCTGATGCAGATGCAGTTTATTCCCGGTGCTTACTTTGACCCGGAACAGGACGAGTGGATCGGAGATGAGCTGTTTGGCGCTGCTTTCAGGGACTCTTTCCTATCCTTTGCAACCCTGCCTGTTTTTCCGCCTGACCATGCACCCGGTGCACAGCCGCTCGGTTTCCAGTATCTGCTGGGCATGGAATTAAACCCCGGTGATCCGGTGGGCGGCGGTGCAGAACCCGGAACGGGGAATGGCCGGTTCAGCCTTTCTTTTCCGGCAAATGTAACCGGCAACCTTCTGTGGGGCCACGGCATCGAACCGACGGCTTCTACTGCTGTACAAGGACCCATCCTCGTGGCAAGGTTCGCAGGCGCACAACCAGCAGAGACAGCTGGCACGAACACGGTTCATAGCGGCGATATCTCATTTGTGATCGAGCTCAAGGATACGATCGTTGGGGAACAACCGAAGAAGGATGCGGAGTTCAGGCTTGCATTCAACAATTTCGGTCTTTCGTTGTCGGGAGAAGGACGGGATGGCTTTTTGCAAAAGATCCTGCCGGACAGTGCAGCAGCAAAAGTGAACGCCAGCTTTTCTATTGTATACAGCGCCTTGCTCAACAAGTTTTCCTTACAGGGCCTGGATGGCAATGAAGGCCTCCTGCTGCTGTTCAAAGTAGACAAAAAACTGTTTGGCGCGCTGAACATACCATCCATTTACATGGGGGTAAAACCCCTGCTGGATGAAGCAAAAACCGCACGGGGCATTTCCCTGGAATCCTCAGCCATGATAGCCCTCGCGCTGGGTCCGTTCGCCCTGTCTGTTGACCGGCTTGGCTTTCAGCTGAACCTTGGTTTTCCCAAAAATGCAAAGGGCAACCTGGGCGGGGCAAACCTGGATATTGGCCTGAAACCGCCTACCGGCATCGGCTTTCTTGTAAAAGCTGCGCAGATACAGGGAGGCGGGTTTCTGTCCATAGACCAGCAAAGCCACCAGTATTACGGAGCCGGCGAACTGTCGGTCAAATTGGGTTCCGGCGGAAAAGAGTCAGGACTGACCCTCAAAGTCGTGGCCGTTATCCTCACGCGGTTGCCCGATGGAAAAAAAGGCTTTTCATTCCTGTTGCTGGCCACGGTTGAGTTTACACCTGCTTTCGACCTGCCCTTTGGATTCAAGCTAAAAGGTGTAGGCGTACTGGTAGCGCTGCACCGTTCTATGAACCTGGAGAACTTGCAGAATGCCGTGAAGGATGACCGGTTTAATTCTATCCTTTTCCCGGACAACCCTGTGGCCAACGCACCAGCCATCGTAAGCACCATGAATGCCCTGTTCCCGGCTGCCGAGGGGCGCTATGTGTTTGCCATCATGGCCCGCATCGGCTGGGGAACTTCCGGGCTCGTTGACATAAAAGCCGGCCTGCTGATAGAAGTACCGGATCCTGTTAAGCTGGCCCTGGCGGGTGTGATCAAATTGACTGTAGAGGCGGGCGGCAAAAAGATCCTGCGGTTCCAGGTAAACTTCCTCGTTGCGCTGGACCTGGAAAAAAAGATCTTCTCAATAGACGCTGCCATCTATGATTCCAAGTTCCTGGTCTTCGACATCAAGGGACAGCTGTTCCTGCGCTACCGCTGGGGTGCAGACCCGGTGTTCTTATTTGCTGTAGGCGGCTGGCACCCTGCCTTCCAGGTGCCGGGCGGATTGAACCTGCCGCAAAAGCCGCAACGCATCACCGTGCCCTTGCTGGATGGTGCCAATCCTTCGCTTGTCCTTTCCTGTTATATTGCCTTTACTTCCAATACGGTGCAGGCCGGTTTTGCCATTGACTTTAAAATGCGCTGGTCGAAGTTCCGCCTCGAAGCAGGCTTGTCGGTAGATGCCCTGTTTCATTTTGATCCGTTTTATTTTGTGGTTGATTTCGAGGGAAAGCTGCGCATATTCTGGGGCGATAGCCGGCTGGCCGGTGTGAGCGTGAAAGGCCAGTTCTCGGGCACCCATCCCTGGCGCATCAAGGGAAAAGCCAGCTTTGAAATCTGGATATGGGATTACGAAGTAGATTTCGATAAATCAACCGGAGAAAAACTGACCGAAGGCAAGCAGGAAACAGAGATACTGCCCTTGCTGCAGGCTGCGATCAGGGATAAAGCAAGCTGGCAAACTACGCTCCCATCAGGCCGCTCAACCGGCATCGTACTGCGCAATACGGAGGCAGACAGCCAGGACACTTCCCAGCAACAACCAGGCGTACAGCCGATTCTAACAGACCCGTTTGCCCGGCTTGAACTGATGCAGCAAGTGGTTCCGCTTGCCATCAGAATCGATAAGCGGGGTCCTCAACGCGCAAAGGGCTACAGAAAATTTGATCTGGCGCCCTTCCTCTCCGCCCAGCAGCAGATACAGGTAACAGAATTGCAGGACTATTTCGCGCCTGCCCTGTTTCTTGACCTGAACGATGCGCAGAAGCTTTCCCGGAAATCATTCGAGCGCATGAAGGCCGGCTGTGCTTTCAGCGACCAGGAAACTGTAAGCACCGGTGCGGTGCAGGTAAGTCCTTTTTCCTACGAAAATGCCTTCTACGATCCCCTGGCCCCTGTTGTTACAACACCTGCTCCCGCGCTACCGGAAACCCATTTCCAACGCTGGGCATCCAACAATTCAGCAGGACGCTCTGAGCAGGGCCGGCAGGACCGGGCAGCCCGGGAAGTGATGGCACGCCAACCCGTTCAACGGGAGCCTGCTTATGTACTGGCAGATGCCGTCAGCGGAAACAGGATCAGCGCCGTACCGCCGCTTAAATCCATGACAAACGCTTATTACGAGCTTTGGAAAATTCAAAAAGACAAGCCTTTCAGCAAGATACAGGTCGTGCAGGAACAGGATCTTGTTTGATTGTTTCATCTCTATAAACCAGCCATATGGCCAATCAATATGTTTTCCTTCCCTGGCTGCGCCGCGGCCTCGCGCAACAAATTGCCGACCCCGATCCGCTGACCGCCCAGCCCCACCCTGATGCCCGCCCCACCATCCAGGCCGGCATCAGGATCATCGCCGATGATGCGGAAAGAGCGACCGTTAACCAGCCTTTTTCCCTGCTCGGCCCCGGCGATATAACAGGCATCAGCACGTCCGCCATTGTAAAGACCGACCCCGGCGCAGGAACAAAGAATTTTGAACCCAATTATTTTCCCTATATCGAATTTTATGAAGAAGATTTTTTGTGGCGGTACAGTCCGGCCAAAGCTGCAGGCGACCGGCGTCTGCGGCCCTGGCTTACCCTGATCGTCCTGGAAGAAAAGGAGTTTGAGCGGCAGCCGCAAAATGGCGGACCCGGAAACAAAGTGATCAGGATCCTGGCAGCTCCTCTTTCCCGTGTTTTTCCGCCTGCCTCCCAGCTTTGGGCAACGGCCCATGTACAAATCAACGATGGCAGCCTGCTGAAAAGCGAACTGGCCGACCCCGCCGCCCGCAACCTCCGGCTCGCAGCTTCGCTGAAAGCAAATCCCAACCTGGGTGTATGCCGGTTGTTTTGTCCGCGCAAACTCAAACAAGCTACCACCTATTGGGCTTTTCTGATCCCCAGTTTTGAAAAGGGACGGGTGGCAGGATTGGGCGGAAAAAAGAGCGAGATCGAAGCCGTTGGCCGCTACCAGGTTTCCTGGGAAGGCAGCGCTGCAGGAGCGGACCGCTTTCCGGTTTATTACGAATGGAGTTTTCAGACAGGCTCAGAAGGCTTCGAACAGCTGGCCAAAAAGATCGTTCCCCGCGATCTGTCGGGCACAGATACCGGAAAACTTTGGATGGACGCATCAGACATCAACTACGGAGACCTGTTTGATTACAATGGATCGCTCCATCCCGGTAACAAACCCGGCCTTCTTCCTTTCGAAGGAGCGCTGCGGCTGATCGGTGCTGCCACGCCCAACCTCACCCAGAGAACCGGACCGGCGGAACGGGGATTTGTGGATCAGTTTTCCAAACTCCTTAACCTAGGCATTGATTACAGGCGAAGGCCCAGGGCCGAGCTGCAGGAGCGCATTCCCCTGCCGGGCAACGATGAGGACGATCCGCTGATCGTACCGCCCATTTATGGAAGATGGTATGTAAAAGGGGATGGCACGGCAACAGTGAAATGCCAGCTTCCCGATACCTGGCTCGACCAGCTCAACCTGGATCCTGCCATGCGCGTAGCGGCCGGACTGGGAGCGGCAGCCGTAAAAGAAAACCAGGAAGAGTATATGAGCCGGGCCTGGGAGCAATTGTCTGATTACCGGCGCCGGCTCAATAGGGATCTGCACCGGCTCAATTTTGCCCAGGAAATAACCAAAGCCCTTTTCCAGAAACATTTTGTGCAGGGAACAGACATGACGGGAGACAGCGCCAACAAGATCCTGGCGCTTACCCATTCCATCCAGCCCCTGGTTAAATCAGACCAGCCAAACATCTCGATCGCAGGCAAGCTGGCGGCTTCAAAAACCGATGCTGCCTTTGTACAGCCCGGTTACCGCCGCATCACGCGCGCAAACGGTCCTGTGATGAAACGGGTGAAGCTGGCCAATACACTCACCAGGGCTGTGATGTCGGGACAAACCCAGTTTTTCGTGATCGGGTTAGCGGCACTTGCCGACCTTGCTTTTCAAAATTTTGGCTCTTCCCAGCTGGGTGCGGTCGATGCAACCCGGTTCCTGTACCAGCCCGGGCCCTGGCCCAACGTGGCACTGGCGCTGCAGAACGCAAACTGGTATGGAGATAATTTCGGCTATTTTCTGACAGACCGGGCCAAACTGCCGTTGATCGTGAAAGACCTCCAGGACAAAGTGCTGAACAAGCCACTCCTTACCATGCCACCCCAGTTCCAGCTGAGCACTTTCAGCGAAAAGATCCTGAAGAAAATTACACCGGAATTTAGTTTTCAGTTGCAGTACAAAGCTGTGATCCCCGCAGATGCCCCTCCTGCCGTGGCCCAAAGCGATGTGATATCACCCAACAGCTTCAACCCGGCCTTTACCGATCCTGCATACGAGAAGCTGGCCCGGCTCAAACCGGAGTTGTTTATTCCCAACCTGGACCGGATCGAACCGGAGTCGTTTGTACTGCTGCAGGCCAATGCCCCGTTTATAGAAGCTTACCTGGCGGGCATGAACCATGAAATGGGCGCTGAGTTTGTCTGGAGAGGCTACCCAGCCGACCTGAATGCCACTTATTTCCGGCAGTTCTGGGATACCAGTGATGCAGCGCCCTCCGGAACTGACAGGAGCGACATCAAGCCGATCCGAACCTGGCCGCTTTCAGAAAGCCTGGGTAAGAACGCGCCGGCAGGTGTTTTTCCCAATCCCCTGGTATTTGTGATCAGGGCCGAACTGATCACAAAGTATCCTAACCTCGTTGTATATGCGCAGAAGGCCCGGTTGGATGCGAACGGCATCCGCATACCCGACCCGGCTGTGCCGGTTAAAGCACCCATCTTTCTTTCCGGTTTGCAGGGGGATTTTCTAATGGCAGGTTTTGAATTGACCCGGGAAGAAGCACTGGGCATCCCGGTGGCCGGCACGCCGGGCGGAGGCAGCTGGTATTTTGTGATTGCAGAGCGGCCGGGTGAGATGCATTTCGGACTGGACCAGAGCCGGCCCCCGGGCGGCATGGCCACCTGGAACGACCTGGCCTGGACCGACCTGCCAGCCGGCGTGGATTATCTTGACCTGGAAAAACACATCCCTCCCCAACCTGCTGTAAATGATGGCTTGCAGTGGGGCAAAGGACAGGCGGTGGTTACAGCTGACCCGGCTGCAGGAACCGGAGATGCGGCCCAGATGGCAGCCATCCTTCAGCAAAGACCCGTGCAGATCTTCATCCATGCATCCCTGTTGGTAAAATAATCTTTTCGTGCCTCCTCATCTTTAAAAACCTTGTTATGGCATTGTTCAAAGAAAGCCAGAAAAAGTACATTGAAAGCAAACGCAGCTATGAAGCGGCTTTTCAGGAAAATTACCTGGCCCGCCAGCAAATGCTGGCCCTTGAAAAGCAGATCTCGTTTTTCCTAAAGAGCAATCTGCTCGCGGAATTGCCTGCTGACGCACCCCTGCGGCTTGAAAGGGACCAGCTTGTGGCGCGGTTATCATCCAGCCAGCAAAACTTGAGTGCAGCGCAAAATGGATTGAGCGCTGCGCGGGAAGAGTTTAAAGCACACGGTATTCAAAGCCGCATCTTGTCTAACCTGAACGATGCCACCCCCGTGTTGCTGCTGCCGCTGAAAATACAGACCCGTTTTCTCACTACCAAATACATTGCCCGCAACATCCCCGACGAGTTGCTGGTAGACATTAACAAGGTCACACCTGCACAAAGCCAGAGCCTCCGGGCCCTGTTCCCCGACCTGAAGCCAAAAGCAGATCCGTTTGCCGCCATCAGCTCGCAGGCCTATTCGCTTTCCCACAATTCCGCACCCGGCGTGCCGGCCCTGATCAGCAGTTTAAACCAGCAAACATCGACCGGAACGCCTAAGAGCCGCTGGCAAAAAGTAGAAGATGAATGGGTTTTGTGGATCCGCATCTTTCCGGATGACATCTTTTTGCACACCCATGAAACCGCCATCACCGACATTGAACTGGCTGCCGCCAAAGCATTCTGGCAACAGATGTGGGACGCGGAAAGGGAATTCCGCAAAAACGGGACAGACCCCACGGCCCTGAAAACAAAAGAAGACAAGCAGCTCACAGCCTGGAAACAATTGCGCGTTGAATGCCTCGCCCACCGCGCCAGCTGGATCGCCCGGGTAATGCGCCCGGTTGATTTTCCAGACAATTTCAGTCCGGACCTGGTGACCATACCCGATGATAAATTTCCTGTTCCTTCCATCAAATCCGAGAGCTGGACCCTGCCGCCGAAAACCGACCTGCTTCCTGAACAGTTCACCGTACGGGTTTATTTTAAGAATCCCAACCTGGCGGCCCGGGAACTCGGGGGTGCGGCTGTTCCTGATTACCTGCAACTGGGTTTTGACCCCGACGAAAAAGAAGAAACGGCTTTTGCAGAAAAGGACCAGGTATTGACGCTTCCCCCTTCCATCCGCTGGCTCACCGACCTGGCTGAAGCAGAAAAACTGGGCATGGCGATCCGGTTCCCTCTTTCCAAAGCAGAGTACCAGGCTGGTATCGACCGGCTGGTTGTGCTGGGGGTGAAAATGGGCGCCGATGCACCGGAGGGTGGCCGCCTGCTGACAAAGTTGTTTGACAACCACCGTTACAGACCCGATAGCCTGGCCTTCCTGCCACAAGGCACGGCCACCAACAATTTACCGGGCCAGCCTGCCGGCTTCAGCTCGGCCGGCCTTACAGATGAAGAATCCTTCCGGCTGGAATTTTCCGCCCCGGCAGCAGGAGACCCTCGTTCAGATGCACAACGGCTGACCACGGCCCTGGGGGTTGACGCAGGTATCTTTAAGAACACTGCGAATAGCGGCGGCAAGGAGGGAGAAGAGGCCCTGCTGATGAACAGGGCACTCTGGCCGGGCACCCTGGGCTATTATCTCGACAACCACCTGCGCCCCGGTGTTACTGATGCAGATGCAATTTTTATAAAATCATTTTTTCAGAACTGGGTCACCGCACGCGGACTGCTACCCTCCTTCCGCATCGGCAAACAGCCTTATGGCATTGTGCCGGCAACGTCCTGGACAGCGTGGAAAACAGACCCGGGCGCAACCAACCAGGAAAACCGGCTGGTGAAATGGCTGAAAAAACTGGATGACCAATGGGGCCGGCTCAGCAGCAATGTAAAAACCATGAAAGGGGTGTTTCAAAACAAGGACGAGCAGATCCTGAACAGGGAGTTCCGCGAGCTGCTTGCCTACCAGGCCAGCTCTACCCGCTATTTCAGGCGCCTGGTTGCCGGCGAGAACCTGCTTTGGAATATCAACTACCGCAACGATCCTGCGGGTGCTGAAAAAGCAGGCATCAGGCTGAACCCCGGCGCATTCAAAACAAAGCTCGAAAGCGCCACAGCCTGGAACGAACCTGTTCATCCCCGGACAGGGATGCTGGGTAAATTCTTTGATGATGAAAATTACAAGCTGACTGACCAGGCGCTGGAAGATGCGGACGTGGCAACGCCGCTCCTGGACAATGGCATGAACTACCTGGGCCTGCTGCCGGGCGCAACCCTGGAGCAGTTGAAGAACCATACTATCCCCGGGTTTAGCCAGTTCGTTGTGCAACGCACCTCCAGGCTCCTGTTTTACATGGCCCGCTTCTCTCTCTTACAGGGATGGGTAAGCGCAGCAGTTAACCTGGTGCAGCTGGAGCGGCAGCTTGTAAGTCCGCTGGCGCGGCTTGACTTTGAAATGGAATATGTGCTGGGAGGTACAGGGATATCCAACGAGCACAGATCCCTCCTGCAGGCCCTGGGAGTCAGCAACAGCACGTTTGAAACGCGCAAAGGCAAATGGGCTTTTTTTGAAGAGGTCCTGGGCAGCGGAAAACGCGTTGACAGCACCATCCTGGAAAAGATGAAAGAACCGCTTTACCTCTTTGATCTGCTCGGCACCCTGAAAGAAGTGATGGCTTCGCTGACAGAACTGGCTTCCTTACCCATCAACCGGTTGGAACGTTTAAGCTGCGAACACATCGATCTGTGCAGCTACCGGCTGGATGCCTGGCTGCAGGGATTGGTGCTCTCAAGGCTCGGCACGCAAAGAAAAAAGGCCGGGTTTGAAAAAGGCATCTACATCGGTGCTTATGGATACCTGGAGAACCTGCAACCCGGCCTTACGCCCTGGGTACAAGTGCAGGAAATCAAAGCCCCGCCTGTGATCGTGCCAGGCGTGCAAGGAAATGAGAACGCCGTGATGCCGGTATTTGATTTTTCCACTTTCAAGCCAGCACAGATAGCCACAATAAAAAAACAGGTCTTTGTATACCTGGGCAGCGATCCGGCTACGGCCCTGCAACAAGCACTTCCGGGCAACCAGCTCGTGCAGGTGCCGGCTGCCGGCGCTACAACCGGTGAAGGGTTTGTACTGACACCTTCGCTGGAGCATGCCGCCACCGCATCTATCCTGCGGGCCGGTTATGAACACCATTCCCTTTCGCAGGGAACCGGATCCGCCACCCTGGCCACCAACCTGGATGCAACCCGTACGGGGCAGGCCGTAGACATGCTCAAAGCAGTGAACAAAGGTCATTCGCTGAACGAACAGTTGGGCTATTTCATCGAAAGAAGGATGTACGACAACCTTGCCCTGGCCCAGTATGTACCGGACCTGCGGACTGCTTTTCCCCTCCATATCGAACGCAATGAATGGGATGATTACCAGCAGATCAACGAAGCTGCGAAGATCACGAACCTGGAATTGGTCACCGACGGTCTTGCCATTGTGAACAAACACCAGCAACCGCTTACAGTACCTACCTGGAGCGACAAGCTGACGGCTGTTTTCAAGACCGACCAACCTGCAAAGGAAGCTTTTGAAAAAGTTGTTGGGGAGGCAGGAGACCAGTTTGATGCGGTCAGTGATCTGGTACTGGCAGAAAGTGTATTCCAGACAGTGAAGGGAAACCCGGACCGCGCTGCGGCTGCCCTGCGCATCGCCAGTGAAGGATCAGACATTCTTCTGCCTGAAATCGCCCAGGTGCCGGCCGAAAGCCGGGTGCTCACCCACCGGATGGGATTTGTTTTAAATGCACCCGATGCGCCTGAGAGAACATGGTCGACCAACCAGGGAACCTTGTCGCTGGCGGCCCGCCTCTCTCCTGATCTCAACCGCTGGCTGGCCGACCAGCTGCCCCTGCCGGCAAAGATCGTTGCGTGGGTGCGCCGCGAAGACAATGCCGGTGTTAAGATCGGCCTTGGCTCGCTGGGTATACAGGCAATTGATTTTTACTATCTCCTGCAAAAAGTGGGCGGGCGCCCGCAGGATAGCGGATTGAACTGGTTGTTTACAGAAGCAGCCCGCAAACTGCCCGGCATGGATGCGAAAGGCCTGCTGGAAGTTTCTTTTCAGCGTGAACCGGATTTCGCCCCGGATGAATTTGCGGTGCAGGAGCTGATGCCGCTGATACGCACCATCGGCGCTTTGCTGGAAAAAAGCCGTCCCCTGCGCCCGCAGGACTGGCTGGTACCCGCTGAAACAGGAACGCCCGGCACGGCTGAACTGTATGAGAATACCGCCCTGCTGGCCGTTTGCAGGGCGTTTTCTGAAACCGGCGAGAAAGGTCCGATACCCTTTTATATGCAAAAGCTGGATGCTGCGCGACAAACCCTGGAATAAAACCTGCCGGTCGGTTTTAGCTCAGCTGCTTCACAGGCAGCGTTCGACAGCCTGCTGCAATTGCTCCTGCAAGGGTTCCTGGTGGGCTGTTGGGATGCAGCCCCGAAATGCCTGCGGGTATGTGACCGGACAAATGCCCGGCTGCTGCTTGATCAGGCAGTGCTTGTAATCGAGCAAATGCAAAAGCGCTTAGCCGAAGCCGTAAGTATCGCAGGCGGGACCAGCTCCCTGGTCCCTGAAAGCAGGGGGGAAAAAGGGTTTGATTTGCTCCAAAAGATCGCCGGCAAGCTGGTGGGTGAAGATTTTCTGGTACTGCCCCGGTTCCGCTTGCCCGATCCGGCCGCCCTCACGGCCACCTGCAATGATACCGGCCTGCTTGCCGCAGCGGGAGAATTTGGAACCGAAGAATGGCTCCAGGGCTTGTCCCTGGTCCGGGAAAACCCACGCAACTACCAGACGATGGGAAACCTGCGGGAGGTCTTTGGAGCGCCGGCAAGCACCCGCCGGCTCAGGATCCTTCAGCTGCCCTTTGTTGCTGATGCCCCCAACTGCTGGATCGGCGGTAAGTTCCCCGCCAATTGGGTTCCACCTGCCCAGGCAACTTCGCTGGCGTTTGAATTCTCCGCCAGTTTTGATGCAGGCCAAACCGTTGCCGGTATTTTGACGGACGACTGGCGCGAGCGGGTTCCCCTGCCGGAGCTGACCGCAGGCGCAGCCATCAAGTACAATGAACCAGACTGTGAAGCACCCCAATGCATGCTGCTGGCGGTAACACCGGAGCAAAGGGGAGCCTGGGACTGGAATGTACTGGTGAATACGGTAACCGAAACATTTTCCCTGGCGAAAAAAAGAGCCGTCGATACAGAAACCCTGCAAAAAACCTGGCTGGGACAGTTCCTGCCTGCGCTGGTGACGCCCGTGGATGCCAGGAACAACACCCCCAATCTTGATTTCAGGATGGCAGGCCCGGCCATCGCCACCGGCCCCGTGGTGGATCTGCCGAACGCTCCCGGTAAAACTTTTTCATCTTAAACGCGCTAAATCTTATTGCTATGGAAGAATCTATTTTGATGTGGAACAGACTGGAAGCTTCGCCCAGAAACGAAACCCAGCTCGACAATGCCCTGCGTTTCGAGATCCGGGATGCACTGTGGATGCTTACGCGCCAATGGCAGTTTGGAGAACTGGACGGTGAAGACGCAGGCACCGCCGCTTTTACACGCATCACCGGCCAGGCATCTCCTGTAAAAGGGGTGGGATCACCCGGTATGCCTTTTCAGCCATTTGACCTGAACCAGGGCCCGCTGGAGCTGCCGATAGAAAGGGAAGAATTTATCCCCTCTGTTGCGGACCGCCTGGAAATGGGACGGCATTGGGAGAGGATCTTACGAAAAAGAGCAGGTGTGCAAACGGAGGAACTGATCCAACAGTTCAGGAGCAGGCTGCCTTTCCAGGTTCCTATCCCCTTAACAGGAACCGGTGACCGCGCCTACCTGTTCCAGCATGCACAAAAATTCAGCGACGAAACTTCGATCGGGCTCACGGGTGCCTTAGCGGGCGGAAGGGCCGCCGATGGCTATGCCCTCCTGCTAGCTTTGCGGGCAGGGAAGCCTGCGTCCGGTTTTCTGGATCAGGCCAATCCGGTTGTAGATGCAGCAGGGCAGGAATTTATGCAATGGTTTGAGCGGGTATTCGGACAAAAAATTTCGCAGAAAACCAGCTGGCATCCACAGCACCTGGAATACCAGCCCAGTCTCCTTTTCAGCGGCGTTAACGGGGAACCACAAACGCTTTCGAAAGAAGAATACGATGGTGATGGCGTGGAATGGCATGGGTTTACGGCAAAGCCTTTACAGGAGAGCCAAAGAGTGCCGGCATGGAGCGGAGAAACCCCCGTGCTGTCGGCAGAAACCGTTATCCCTGCCGGCGTGCGGTTTCGCGGCATGCCTGCCAAACGGTTGTGGGAAATGGAAGACGGACAGGTTGATTTTGGCTCTATCAGGCCTGCCTCTACAGAATTGAGCAAGATGCTCTTCGCCGAGTTTGGACTGGTATATGGGAACGATTGGTTTGTAGCCCCTATCCGGTTCCCAAGCGGCAGCATATGCCGGATAACAGGTATGGTAGTAACAGATATTTTTGGCAAAGAAACCAGGCTGGCAGAAATCCCGCCAGAGAAGAACTGGTCTTTTTTTCAAACACAGGGCGAAGACAAAAAGCAATGGCTTTTTCTTTCCAACACCGCTCCTTTTGTGGAAGAAAGCAAACCGGTTGAAAAGGTTTCTTTTGTACGCGATGAAATGGCCAACATGGTATGGGGTGTGGAAGAAATTATTGCCAGTCCGTACGGAGGCGGACGGGAGGGAGAAACACTGGCCAAACAAACAGGGCTGTGGATCAGATCACTTGAAACGCCGCTGTCGCCGGCAGGGCCCGGCAAGCTGCTCTCAGAAGGATGGGCGTACAAGGCAGGCACCCTCATGGCGGAAAACAGGATCCCCTTTATTCCCATGTCGGTGGAACCGGCCCAGCTCGAGCTTGCGGGCAGGCGAAAGGTCATGCTGCAAAGGGCCGCGACGCCCCGGGTATCAAATGATTTTCAGCCGGTACGCATCCGGCCGCGAACCCGTTTGCTGGGATGGACAGGAAAGCCGGAGAATGAAAAACCTGCCCCGCTCCTGATCTTCGAAGAAGAGATTCCGCGGACCGGCGTAGCGCTCAGCATGGTATGGAAACGGGTCCGTTGGTTTGATGGACAGACCCTTCATTGGCTGGCAAGGAAAAAAGAAGTCGGCAAGGGAGAAATCGATGCCAATTTCCGCTTTGACCTGCTGCAGAAAAGGGAAGCAACACCTGCTGCAACATAATGGGTACATGCCTGCAACCTGCGTACACGCTAAAATCCCTGTTATGCATTGAATCATCTGTTTCATAGCATTATTGCAACAGTTCATACCGGAGCTGCTTGATAACGGTTTGTTCTGAGCACAACTTTGTGTTATCAAAACAAAAAATAAAAGCAATTCATCAAACAAACCGTTATCAAAATTTTTTATGAAAAAAGTATTTTTCCTGGCTGTTGCATCTATATCCCTGCTGGCCACCTCCTGTAAAAAAGAAGTTGTTAAAGTACCCGAGTCAAAAATAGAAGTACCGGACGAACTCGTTGGCAAATGGCAGATCGGCAATTTCAGTATCAGCAATTTTTCCAGCTACAACGGCACCCGCCCTGCAAACGTAACCAGCACCATCGCGTACAAAATTTCTCTCGACGGAACCGCTGAGCAATACATTTATGTAGATGCCAACGATGGCTCCGACCTGCAAACCCTTACCTACCGCAAAGGAACGATCGTTGTAAATCCCAATTCGAAAACATGGAAGTTCTGTCCGGCATCGGGCACATTCCAGAAATTCCAGAACGGCAAAAAAACAACCGGCAATATCAACAGCGACGGGCTTTATCCCAAGTACGCCCCGGCTTACTCCAGCTATTACCTGGAACAGTACAACCAGACAAACTACCTGGGATGCACAAACGAATACAGCGAAGACATGCTCTTCAAAAATACCAACTGGTAAATCAACCAGCCCTTTAAAACAATCAATCCACTATACACCCGAAGTGGCAGGATCATCCTGCCACTTTTTTGTTAGAGGCAAGGCTTGACCCTTTTGGTTTCAATACGGACCAAAAGGGCTATATTTGTTTAAGACATCTCCCTTCCGGCTTTTCTAAGAAACCTTTTACTGACTTAAAATCATCCTTGTATGAAGAAAACAGTCCTCTACTTAAGCGTTCTGCTTGCAGGCGCATTTCTGTTTGCCGCATTCAACCGTCCACAGCACGAGATGACCACCGCTGCCGGTGTGCAATCGATCAGTGCGATTACTTTCGGGCCTGATGGCACTTTGTTTATCGGCGATTCCAAAACAGCCTCTGTGTTTGCCGTAAACACCAAAGACCTGAAAAAAGGCAAAGCAAGCGCCTACGACATCAAAAACATCGACCAGAAAATAGCGGCCGCGCTGGGTACAGAGGTAAGCAATATTACGATCACCGACATGGCTGTTAATCCACTCAGCAAAAAGCTGTACATCGCTGTACAAAGCAATGATGGAACGCCCGTACTGCTGCGGGTAGAAGGCAACAAGCTGGAAGCTGTTTCGCTGAAAGACATGCCCGCAACATCGGTTGTGCTGAACAATGCACCGGCCGAAGATGCCAAGGACGGACGCGGGCGGTCCCTGCGCATCTCTTCTATTTCCGACATCGGTTTTGCAGATGGAAAATTGCTGGTAAGCGGTTTGTCGAACCACCAGTTCAGTTCATCGCTCCGCAGCATTCCCTATCCTTTTACAGACAAGCAGGATGAAGCCACCCTGGAAATCTATCATGCTTCCCACGGCCGCTATGAAACAACTGCGCCTATCCGCACGTTTACGACGGCTACCATCAACAATAAAAAATACATTGTAGCCAGCTATACCTGTACACCGCTGGTCTTGTTTCCCATGGATGAGCTGAAAGCCGGCCAGCATGTAAAAGGAAGAACCGTCGCAGAAATGGGCAGCGGAAATACCCCCATCGATATGATCAGCCTGCAAGAGGGCAGCGGATCTTTCCTGATGATGGCCAATACCAAAAACCCGGTTGCCAAAGTAGATTACAAAAACATCGAACGTTTCGAAGGAACCCTGACCGAACAAGTGAAGGGCACAGCAGGCGTACCGTTTGTAGCCACGCCCATGACCAATGTGCTGCAAATGGACAAACTCGACGACAAGCAAGTTGTAATGGTGCAGAAAAAAGCCAATGGTGATGTTGATCTTTGGACAGCCAATGACAGCGATCTGTAAATTCTCCCTCCCACGTATAATCAGGTTGAGCCTATTGCTTAACCTGATTTTTTTTATCCTTGCCGGTTGCCAGCAACATGCAAGGCAAAGCATCCGGCTTGTATGGACCGGCAAACAAGCAACCGGCATCCGTATTCCAGGATCTTTGGTTAAAGGGGAGCAGGATAAAAATCCAGGATCGGGTCTGCAGGTTTTTCTGGAGAACGGGCAGACGCCGATGCTGGGAGCATCCGGTTTTGAAGGGCCGGACATCCTGTTCAAACCGCTGATCGCCCTCTCCCCCGGCAAGCAGTACAGCGTGCTCTTCAAGAAAAAATTGATCGGCCGTGTCAGGGTTCCCTCCCCTGACACGGCCGATGCCCCTGTATTGCTGGCCCTCTACCCCGCTGCCGATTCCCTGCCCGAGAACCTGTTGAAGATCTATCTTGTTTTTTCAGCACCGATGCAGGAAGGAGAAGCCCTGCACCATACCTATCTGCTGAACGAAAGAGCAGATACCATTTCCAATATTTTCCTCGACCTGCAACCTGAACTCTGGAACAGGGAAAGAACCGCCCTCACTATATGGCTTGATCCCGGCCGCATCAAGCGCGGCTTAATCCCCAACGAGCGCATGGGCAATCCTCTCAAGCAGGGCGCCCGCTATACCTTGCTGGTTGATGCCGGTTGGAAGAGCGCCGGGGGACTGCCCCTCAGGCAGGTATTCAAAAAAAGTTTTTATGTAAATGGCAGGGACAGCTCTACGCCGGTACCCAGCCAATGGAAGCTGGCGCTGCCACGCACCGAGACGCTGCAACCCTTGGAGATCGCATTCAACGAACCGCTCGATTATTTTCTGGCAGGGGAAACCTTGCGGATAGTTGATGAAAAAGAGACACCCGTACGGGGTAACATCATATTGAACAAAACCCAGACAGGATGCACGTTCCGGCCTGCGCGCGCCTGGCAAGCAGGCACCTACCGGCTGCAGGTAGCAACCTACCTGGAAGACCTGGCCGGCAACAACCTCAACAAGGTTTTCGACCGTGATATTACAGTACAGCAAAAAAAAGAAGATGTTTTTATTGAACGGAGGTTTGTACTGGCGCCATAAGCATGAACAGCTTTGAGCCGAAGATAATATCAATCGAAAAGGATTGGTATGCTGTGCATCCCAGATCAACGCAATCCCGCATCAGAGATGCGAATTGGAAACCATCATCAGGGAATCCAGTTGTTCTACCTCCCGCAGCAAATGGTTTTTGAAATTGCTGATAAGGTCTTTGTGCCCGGTCAGTTCCTGCTTCATGTCCTTCATTTTCATGGTAACAGCACCAGATGTTTCAGCAAAGCCCACGTAGTAATAATCATAATCATCATTGTAGCCATGGTTCCTGATAAGCGTATCTGTATAAAACCGATCGCTTAAGTTGTTGAACCAGGCATGGTACTCTTCCATCTTATCAACCTGGATCTTCTCCCGTTTGGCAAATTGCTGAATGGCATTTAAGCCGTTTGTATCTGCGGGCTCCTTGCTTACAAAGTTCTGGCGCAGGGCTTGTTGCAACGAGGCAAAAGCAACATAGCTTGAATCGGTCACCCTTTTTTCCTGGAAAAAACGTTCGATCGTTTTTTTGTCGTCTCCTGTATGCGTATCGTCGATGTACAACATTCCATCCAGCAAATGGGATGCATTCTGGTAAAAATTGCTGAGGTGGTCATCAACCTTGTATAGGAAGGAATACAAAGGAATCTGGTTTTTGATTTCCCTGAACTTATTCGACACTTCGTTCTCACCCAGGATACGCAGCTTGGGATAGGAATCAAAATACAATTTATTGGTCGCTGAAGAAAAATTGGCTGAATCTGCCGGCATTTCCAGTATCTGGTGCAGCAGGGAAGTAGCTTCTGCATATACCTGCAGCTGGTAGATGGCTTTTTGTTTGTTGATTTCAGCTTTTCGCTGCAGGTAAAACAATCCCAGGGGAATAAACACAGCAAAAAAACTTGCCACCCGCAGCAGGATGTCTACAGCATCTTTTTTCTCAAAACCCAGGTACTTCTTCCGCGAACGTTCGAGCGTGATCATCCGGGGAACAAGATTTCCCTGTGCATCTACTTCACATTCCTTTTTGGTTTGGATCCATTCATGTTCACCCATCCTGAAAACTGATCGCTTTTAAATTGTTAGTTATTTTGCCGATGGCCTTTGTACGGTTACCTATAACCTGCAGCCGGTCATGCAGCGGCGCCCGGTGTAAGTATAGAGATGATTCCGGTAAAAACACAATCTTATTTTGATAAAGTATTATTAAAAGACCATCCCGCTAACTGTACAGGTCTAAAAGCAAGAAGCCTGATCAAACAGGCTCTTTTATTATACGACAGGAAGCGCTATTTGGTTTTGCAGGATGATTTGTTTACACCAGGCAAGTATGCACGTCTACGGAGGCTTGTCAGCGATCATCACCGCTAACAGGCATTATAACTTTTTTGACGCGCTATACAGGTCGTACCAATCCTGGATGTCCAGATCAATTTCAAAAGCGCCGACGATGTTCCTGATCCTTTGTTCGCTGGTGGTGCCGATCAGGGGCAGGGCACCCAGCTTTACCAGCCAGGCCACGGCGATCGACTCGATGTCGGCTCCGTACTTGATGCTTAGTTCCTGCAGCTTGCGGCGCACGCGCAGGGCCAGCCGGTCTTTGCCGTAAGCGATGCGTCCTGCAGCCAGCGGGGAAGACGCAAGCGGCCGCATGTACCGCTGTTTGATGTAATCGATCTGGCCATTGTCGATGGCCGCGGTGTTCAACAGATTGAGCTCGATGTGATTGGTTACAATGGGGATATTGAGGTATGACGACAGGAGCTGGTGCTGAAAAACAGAGAAGTTGCACACACCGATATTCCTGATCTTTCCCGATTCTTTTAAATGCAGCAGGGTAAGCGCAGTTTCCTCCAGGTTGGAAACATGGTCAAGGTGATTGAGCAGAAAAATGTCCAGGTAATCTGTGTGCAGGTTGCGCAGGGAGTTTTCAACGCTTTCAAGGATGTGCTTGCTGGACGTATCATAATGCGTCAACCGTACGTCGGGCACCTTGGGTGCAGGTACACGGATACCGCATTTTGAAAAGATCACCACGTCTTCCCGCCTGAACGAACGGCGCTGCATAACCTTTCCGAACAGTTCCTCGCACTGGTATGAACCATAGATGTCTGCATGATCAAATGTATTTATGCCCACTTCCAGACACAGGTTCACCGTTTTTTCCATGGCCTCGGGTGTAGTAGAGCTTTCTACCATCCAGCGGTAAAAACCATAGATTGCCGGAGACACTTTAGGTCCTGCATCACTCAGAAACACTTTCTGCAATCCCTTGCTCTTTTTTGTGACAATATCTTCACCGGAAGCGTCAGCCTGTTTGGTTTTCTCTGTTTGGTTCACGTTTTTGGTTGTTTTTGTGCATGTTTGTTCTTTTTGTTCCTGGCGGCCCCTTCTCCATCCAGGAACAAAAAGAATGAATCTCCTCTTAATCCAACGCGCATAGCCTCCAAAGCTATGATATCATTTGGACCGATATTACCCAAATTTACATCCTGGCCGATAAGTGAAAGAAAATAGAGCTGCTGGTTTTTAAGCGGCGCCTCCCAGATGATTTTTTGAGGATCAATTTCAGACAGGATCTCGTCTATCAAACCTTCCCTGACTTCGCCCCCGCTCCGGTAGATGCCTACATTGCCGGCTTCGCGCGCTTCTGCAATCAAGTAAGTAGAACCAGCAGCCAGCTCGGCCTGCATCAGCTCGATCCATTTACCGGGCGGGAACACCTGGCTGGCGTCCTTGCTGCCTACTTCGCTCAGCACGGTTCCATAGCGGCTGAGCTCCCTGATGTACGCACATTTATCGGGGTGCGGAATATCAATTGAACCATCACTGACTTCCATATGCGCAATACCAAACTGCCGGCACAGGGCTATATAATCAGGGAACTGGTCACGGATAATAAAAGCTTCAAACAAAGTGCCGCCAAAAAATACCGGCACATCAAAGGAGCGGTAAACTTCCAGCTTTTCAGACAGGGTAGGCGTAACATAAGCGGTTCCAAATCCCAGCTTGATAAAATCAACATGCAGGTGCCCTACGCTCATCAGGTTCCTCGCTTCTTCCACGCTCAAGCCTTTGTCCATTACCATGGTAATGCCTTCTGCTCTTGGCTTTTGCTTTCTTTCAGGCATTTGGGAAAGACCAAAATTCATGTCAGTTAGTTGTGGCTGATCCAGGTGATAGAATGGCAGGGTTGTATCAAGCCTGCCCATTGCATTGGCTGGCTCCCCGGCTATAAGAACCGCTCCGGGTACAACCGGAGAGGTCGCGACGGGGAGAGCAGCGCTTCTTCCTTTGGTTCGTAGATGTTGCCCGCGATCCTTTCCACCAGGCTCTTAGGAAAGAAGCTGGGAAGCCAGGCATTCAGCTTGTTGATCCATCCCGGAATGATCTCGCTGTTGCCGCGGAACAATCCCCGGACAGCAATGCGGGCCACCTCATCGGGAGACATGTTCACGCGGGCTGCGGTCTTTCTCACGGACTCGCCCATGCGCGCCCGGTTAACAAAATCGGTATCGGTACTGCCCGGACTCAGACAGCTTACAGAAATATTGCTTTTTCTGAGTTCGTACCGCAGGCCTCTTGTAAAGGAAAGGACAAAAGCTTTTGATGCTGCGTACACGTTCAGATAGGGAACAGTTTGATAAGCGGTGGTGCTGCCCACATTCAGCAGGTAAGCCTGCGCTGGGTGCTGCTGCAATACAGGGATAAATGCATGTGAGATCTCCACCACTGCCCTTACATTCACATAGATATTATCCATGTGCTCACGGCTGGGTATGTGCGCAAATTGCCCGTTTAATCCATACCCTGCATTGTTTACTACAATTTGCAGCTGGTCATGATAAGGCTTGCTCCATTGCTTGAGCTTGGCAGCCGCTCCCTCCTCCGCCAGGTCGAGTTCAATGTGCCTGACCTCTACCCTGTAACGCTCCCTGATATTGTAAGCCGTCTGGGCCAGCCCGATCCCGTCCAGGTCTGCCAGCAAAAGATGGTAGTTCCGTTTAGCCAGCTCTGCTGCGAGTGACCGTCCGATCCCCTTGGCAGCGCCGGTTATCAATGCATATGCGTTCATCAACTTGATTTTATCGTGTGAGTGATTGGTTAGTAAGCTTAGATCTGCTGGGGCACCTGCTTCCAGGCTGATTGAGGCAGTTTGATCTGTGCCAGTCTGTGATAGAACGGCGTGCTGCTTTTTGCATGTTTGGGACTGTATTCGCCTGTAATAATCGGAATGTACATTACCCTGCGGCGGCTCTTTTCTCCGGTAAACGGCGACTGTTCTACCCGGTGCCAGACGTTCCCGTTGTGGATGGTGAGGTCGCCCGCATGGATGTCAAAGCCTACTTCGTTCTTGTCGGGCTTGTTGTCGATGAAATATTTTTTCTTAAAGAACAGGCTGAACAAATTCTGTTTGTGGGTACCGGGCAATACACGAAGTCCGCCGTTCTCCACCGGGCAATCATCCAGGTGCAGTCCTACATTCAGCATCGGCATGATCCTGCTGCCCAGGAACAAGTCTCTGGGACTATCCGTATGCCAGCCCAATTGCTTAAAGCTGCTGAAGCGGGTGTTCTCGTAATGATTCACAACAAGGCCATCTTTCTCATGTTCGCCTATGCGTCCCTGGTAGTCTCCCAAAAGCGGAAGAAGGCTGGTGAACCGCCGGTCTTTTAAGAACTCGCTGAGCACGGAACTGAACTGGGAAGCAAATGCCAGCCGCTGAATCGTAGGCTTGCCGCTTGATTCATAGCCGTACTTCAGGGGTATTCCATTGACCTTGGTAACGTTGCGGCTGACAAAATCTTCTTTTACCCGGTTGATTTCACGGATAAACAGTTGAACTGTTTCGGGTGAAACAAACCCTTTAAAATGCAGCACGCCGTGGGTTTGGAAAAACCGGGATTGTTCGGGGGTTAATGTATTGCTGAATGTAAAAGTGGTTGAAACAGATCTGGGCATGACAAATAGTGTTGTAGCATCACCGCTGTTCCTGCTGCCGTGGGCAAAACAAAGAGGACCTCGCTGCCGGGCAGCACAGGTTCGCGTGAACTGGTTAATAAATAGATAGAAAAAGAAAAGGAGGTTGCAGCACAGGGCGGGCTGCTGTTTGCAGAACAGCAAACGGGAGATTAGCAACAACAACAAGACATGCAGGAAGAACGGAGAGAAGAGAAAGATTGTAATTCATCAGCAAGCAGAGCTGTCAAATGCCAGCTTTGCGAACGATGTTGAATAATTATTTCCATGACTAAAGATTTTAAGTCTACTAAAATAGTAGACAAATATAATAGAATAATTCTGGAGTCAGCAAATTTTATTTGAGAAATTTTCTTTTTGGTATTAGATAAGAAGATTTAAGGGTGGGCGCGGCATTGCATTAAGCCACAATTGTCAGGCACATTCTGGCCTGAACCCGCTCCTGCCCCTCCCAGGAGGGGATAAGATGTTCCGTTAAATCATTATATTGTCGGACAATTTTTTCCGGATCATGAAGCCGCATTTTCACAAGGTTCCTGTTCAGCAGCAGAGTTCGTTTAGCGTGAGGCATGACGTGCAGCCGAATTTTGGCAAGATATGGCATTACCATCCGGAGCTGGAGCTGCACTATGTTATCAAAGGGGAAGGCGTGCGGTTTATCGGCGACAATGTCAGCAATTTCTCCGCCGGTGAAATCATTCTCCTGGGAGAGAACCTGCCGCATACATGGCGTTGCAAGGAAGAATATTTTGCACCGGGGTCCGCATTGGAAGTGCAGGCTGTTGTTATCCAGTTTCTTCCCGAGTGCCTGGGCCGTCACCTGCTCAATATGCCTGAATCTTACCTGATTCCCCGGCTCTTTGAAAAGGCTAAGAAGGGCATTCTTCTTTCAGGCAAGGCCCGCGAGCAGGTAGCAGCGCTGATGTTATCGGCCGTAGATGCCACCAATATCGACCGGCTCATTTTGCTGCTTTCTATTTTCAAGATCCTCACAGAAACCGAAGAGTACAGCATCATTGCTTCGGCGCATGCTTTTTACAAATCGAACGAATCCGAAACCATGCGCCTCAACAAAATATATTCGCACACGCTATCCAATTACAACAAGCCCATCACCTTGAAGGAAATCGCTTCCCTCAGCAACCTGAGCGTTACTTCGTTCTGCAGGTACTTCAAGCTGCTGACCCGAAAAACCTATTATGATTTCCTGGTGGAGATCAGGATCAGCATGGCCTGCAGGTTCCTGGTGGAAGACAGGGTACCTATCAACATGGTGTGTTTTGAATGCGGCTTCAACAACGTCTCCAACTTCTACCGCCACTTCAAAAAAGTAACCGGCCTGACGCCGTCAGGATACAAGAGAAAATACCTGAAAAACTAATTTTCTTCTTGCCTCCCCTTAATAAACAGCAGGGATCTGCAGTTCGTGCTGCAGCTCTTCGTAGTCTTTGTACAGTATATCAATCTTGTTCAGCTTGTCTGCAGTAAGTTCGCCAACGTCTCTGCGGGTATAATGGGAGATCTCAATCCCGCGTTTTTGTAAAAAGATCTTGGATGAGGCCGGATATACATCGTGCATTACATCCATGTTGTCTGTAAGAAACTGCTGCACCTTGTCTACTTCCCGGCTCTGGGCAGGATCGTCGTAGTTCCTGCACAGCCACACGATCAGTTCCGGAAAATAATTTCCCTGTATGCAGGAAAGGCCGGCCGCTCCTGCCCGCAGCGATTTGACTGCATGAACCATATAAGCATCGTACAGGCCAAACGGATGCCCTTCGCCGGCTTTTACTTTCAGGGCTACCTGCTGCAGGTCAAGCGAGGTATCTTTGTGATATACCACCCTTCCCGTATCGATCAGCGTTTTGAGAAGCGTGGGGGAAAGCAGTCTTTTGTACGGTACCGGACATTCGTAGACGCCGGTGGGAATGCCAGGCGTCAGCTCAAAAAGACGGTAGATGCGTTCAGCCAGCACCTCGTCGGGTTCTGTTTCCCTGGCCAGTATGCCGGTTATAAAAATAACGGCATCACAACCGGCTTCATAGACCCTTTTAATAAACCGGGCCTGCTCCGCAGGACTGCCATCGAATGTACCAGTCGCCACTACGGGTACGGCTCCATTTGTCTTTTTAACCACCCGTTCTATGGTCTGCATACGCTCTTTTTCCGTAAGCTCAAACATTTCGCTGGAAAGGCAGTTGGCAAACAGCCCTGAAGCTCCGCTGGCGAGATAGAGGTCTGTAAGGTTATCCAGCCCGTCAAAATCAACGGCGCCATTTTCTTTGAATGGGGTAAGCATCACAGGGATAAATCCCTTTTCTTTCTGGTTCATATCACATGTTACTTATTGGCTAATAAATCTGGCAAGCGCTCGTCTCTCCGGCCTTTGTTATACCTGGGCTGGTCCCGTGCTGCAATCCCTCAGGCTTTCACCGGTCCTTTTTCATATGCTTTGCTTCGTTTTTTTGTAATAAGAACACCCGTCAGAAATATAGACAGGGTGCCAATTACAATCACCATATTCTTGTCGAACGGACTGCGGAGAAATGCATACCCGGCAGGAATAAACCGGGATAATGTCATCCACAAGATGACCACCAGTCCGATCAGGGTGGCCGTCAGGGCTTCGTGATTGCCGCTTCGCCGGCTGATGATCCCTAACAGGAACAAGCCCAGCATACCGCCTGCAAATATGCCCGACAATTCCCACCATATATCGAGTACACTTTTTACCCCGATCATGGCCACACCGGTTGCAATTGCCAGCAAACCAAAAACAACGGTGGCAACATACAATACGGTCAGTGTTTGTTTTTCGTTGATGTCGGGCCTGAAATACCGTTTGTAAATATCTACCGAGAACACGGTGGCAGAAGCATTCATCCCGGAGCTGATGGTACTCATTGCTGCAGACAGGATCGCGGAAACAATCAGTCCGACCAAACCGGTCGGTATCTTGGTTACCATAAAATGCGGCATGACCTTATCGCCGTATTCAGCGGGCTGGAGTGAACCGGCTGCGGCTGAAAGCTGCTGCAGGGAAGCACTGGCGGGTACCCGTTGGCCAGCCACCTGGAGCTTGACCGCTTCAATGAGCTCGGGGTGCACCTGGTAGTACGCATAGAGGCACGAGCCAATTACAAAAAACAAAAGGGACGCCGGCACATACATATAAACGCAAAGCCAGAGCGATTGGGCCGCTTCCTTCGTGGAGGCGGCAGTATGATAACGCTGGACATAGTTCTGGTCCATGCCGAAATTGTTCAGGTTGATAAAGAACCCATAAAAAAGCACGACCCAAAAAGTAGATTCAGTAAAATCGGGTGAAAAACTTCCCAGGCTGAATTTTCCGTCCCTGCTCCCGATTTCTGCAATCTTTGCTATACCGCCCGGCATATCGGCAACAATCAGGTAAATGATCAGCAACGCACCCCCTGTTTTAATAATGCCTTGGACCACTTCGGTCCAGATCACCGCTTCCATACCGCCCATCACTGTATACACAATGATACAGATCCCGGTTACGATCATGATGGCTGCCATGGGAAAACCCGTGAGGGCCTGCAGACTGAGTGCGATGCCAAAAAAGACCGAGCCCATGCGGGCCAGCTGTGTAAGCAGGAAGCAGATCACGGCATAGGTCCGGGCCCAGGGCCCAAAGCGGTGTTCCAGGTGGGTATAGGCTGAAACAGTTCCGGTTTTGCGGTAAAAAGGCACAAAGTATCTGGATGCCAGCCAGGCTGCAAACGGCATGGAAAGGCTGAACACAAAAGAATTCCAGTTGCTTCCAAAAGCCTTGCCCGGCACGCCCAGGAAGGTATTGCTGCTCAGAAAGGTCGCATAGATCGAAAGGCCGATCGCCCATCCCGGTACTTTTCCCGATGCTTTGGTGAACTGCTCGGCATTTTTATTTTTACGGGAAAAATAAACTCCAACCAGCACCATTGCGGCCAAATAGGCAAAAATGATAGAAAGGTCAATGAGCGGCAGATTCTTCATAAAGCGCAGTGTTGGTGAGGGCGGGCGTGGGGACGGCGGGTACAGGAAGGCATTCCTTGCATAAAGTTATTGTTTTCCGGTTCCACGCGGATTGGCCAGGTAATAAAAATGCCCGTCTTCGGCACCAACCAGCAGATCAGGGATGCCGTCCCTGTTCCAGTCTACGGTTGTCGGACTGGTATCATGACCGGCCAGGGCCTTTGTTGAAAGGGGTGTGCCGTTCGTGAAAACCCATTGTCCGTCTTTCAGTCCGCCGTTCTGCATGATTGTGACATTCAGGCTGTTTACCAGGAGGTCCGGTTTACCATCCCCGTCCCAGTCGGCGATGCTGAATTTGCGGCGGCCGCTCTTGCCAAACTTTTCCGAGTTCAACCTGAGCAAGCCAGGTGTGCTGTCTGTAGCCGCATGATTGGCATTGAAAGTAGCCTGGTTAGAAGCCATGAAAATTCTTTTTGCGGGTTTTAGCAGCAGTTCATTCCCCTTTCTGGTCCGTTCAAAAAAACTGAGGTATCCTTCGGTGTCAAGCATCACCAGGTCGGTCAGTCCGTCCCTGTTCCAGTCAATGGCAACGGGGGTGGTGCGCCACTGGGTTGCCAGCGAGCGGGGTTCCGGGGTCCACCAGATCCATTCCGGTTTGGCGGGCGCCGATCCGCCCCAGTCTACCTGCACGTTGCCGCCCGCGGTGAGTACAGGCTTTGTTTTGGTTCCTTTGTTCCTATACCAGATCACCTTTCCCCAGATCGAGTTTACAATCAGGTCAAGCAGTCCATCCCCATCCCAGTCGGCTACAGAAAGCGTTGTGTAGCCCCATTTTGCTTCAGCAGGTCCCTGGATAGATCCATTCGGACCGGCCTGGATGCGGATGATCCTTCCATCGCTTTGAAGGTAACGGGGCGGCGCCAGTTTTGCGGGAAAGCCGCCCAGGTTTTCGATAAGGCCGATGTACCCGGCTGAGTTGCCGCTGATGATGTCCTGGTCTCCGTCACCGTCCCAGTCTACACCGACAGGCGTAGCCAGCGCACCGAATTTGACCGCTCTCCCCTGTTGTTTAAAATAAACCGGCGAAGCAAATACAGGCATCTTGTTTACAACCTTTCCCGTGTTCTCTATCAAGGCTACCCTGCCATCCTCATCTCCTACAACTAAGTCTGTATGCCCGTCCCCATTCCAGTCGATGGCTACCGGCACAATCATTTCAAGATCCATTTTGATCAGCCCTGCCCCATTTTCAAGAAACCGGCCTGCTGCATACCGGGGGTTTTCTTTTGTTCCTGTATTTTCAAACCAGGTCATTCTGTCCAGAAACTCGCCGCAGATCAGGTCAGGGTCGCCATCGCCATCAAAGTCGGCGATATTGGGAGAAGGCGCGCCATATACATCAATGGTTTTACCACCGGCTTTTAACCGGCCCCGGTTTATATATTTGCCACCCAGGTTCTCTATCAGGTATACATAACCGTGAAGAGGACCATTCGTCCAGGTCCCTGCCTTGTTGTAGGCATTGTCCCAGCCGTAGTCGGTCCAGTCATCTACCCCCACAATGATATCTTCGTCGCCATCCGCATCATAATCGGTCAGCTTCCACTGGTCAAACCGGGGTTTGGTTTTAAAATCCTTCAGGATAGAATCAACCGGGTACAACTCTTTTTTTTCTGTGCCGAATGATTTTGTAAACTGCATGATCTCCGCACCCGGAACAAGTACCCGGGGCTGGCCGTTCATAAAAGAGACCTGCACATCTTTCAGGGCAGGGCCCAGGCGGACCGGCGCAGCAAAGACAGGGGTTTTGGAACCGCTCTTGTTCTCAAAAAAATAAAGTCCGTTGTAGGGTTTGTCCGGACAGGATACCAGCAGATCCTTATCACCATCCCCGTCAAAATCCATGGGCACAGGCCAGGCCCAAAGCCCCACTCCCAGGTCAACCACCGCACCGGGATTGTTGTATTCCACGATGCGGAGCTCTCCTGCCTGGTTTGCAGCAGGCAGCTTACCTGCCTGTGCAGCCAACAAAAATGGAAAGGAGAGAGAAAAAACAAAGCAGCAGATACTTCTCATTAAAAAGTTTGTAGGGTGGTAATAATGTACAGCGCCATTTAATAGCCCGGGTTCTGCACCAGTTTGGGGTTTGCATTGATGGCCACCTGCGGAATGGGAAACAGCACGTGAAAGGGCTGGGCACTTGTTTTACCCCTGGCCTGTGCAGAGCTGATGTATTTGTCCATCCTGATCAGGTCCATCCTTCTGTGGCCCTCTGAATAAAATTCCCATCCCCTTTCTTTCAGAATATGGTCGCGCAGGCTTTCTTTGCTTGGAAAATCAGTCAGGAGTTTCCGGTTCAGCTTTGCGCGGGTCCTTACCTGGTTGATCAGGTCAACTGCTTCCTGGTTGGGTCCGTTCAGCTCGTTGAGTGCTTCGCTCCGGCTCAGCAGGATGTCGGCATACCGGATCTCCGGAATATCATTGCCGTGTGAAGCGCCCGAGGCCTGCGGATCAGGCCAGTATTTGAAAGAACGGGTGTTGTTGTCGTTGAGCAGGGAAATGGTTTTGCCGGTGTTGTCGATATAGCTTGTAATGATCAGGTCTTTGCGGGCATCGCCTGCTTCAAATGAATTGTAAAACGGATCCAGCAGGCGGAACTCGTTCGGGAAATTAACCCAGGTTGACAAAAAGGTAAGACCGGATATAGGTTCCTTCGCGAAATTGGCCGGGAAAGAAACATTCATCCAGCCATTGGCCGTTCTCCGGTCGGCACTGGCTTTTGCGGGCCTGATCCAGATGTATTCCTTGTTTCTTTCATTCTCTACTTTAAACAGGTCTTTGTATGTAGCAAACAGGCTGTATGTATTCAGGTCCATGATCTTTTTTGCCATGTCCGCTGCTTTCTGCCATTGCTTGGTATACAGATAATATTTGCACAGAAAACCCTGCGCGGCCGCACTGTGTGCCCTTCCATAGGCAGCTTCCTTGCCGGGTGCCGGCAAAGTGGGCACAACGGCCAGCAGCTCGCTTTCGATAAACGCTTTCATCTCGGCATCCGTCGCACGCGGCATATTGAGTTCATCCGTCGTTGCTTTTCTGAGCGGAACAGTTCCGAAGAAAAAGTAAAGTTTATAATAACTGACGGCGCGCAGGAAGCGGCATTCAGCCTTGTAGGCTTCTTTTTGCTGATCGCTGATGGCCACCCTGTCTATATTTTCAAGCAGGATATTGGCATTCCGGATCGTTTGATAAGGCGGGTCGTAATTGGTGGTCAGGAAATCCGTAGACGGTGTAAGCGTAAAATTGATGTACTGCGCGATGGTGCTTTCCACGTTGTCGCCAGACTGCCACATGATGTCAGTAGAAAATTCCTGCGGACCGAGGGTGTAAATAGAATTGTTTGTGAGCATGTTGGCAGCAGAAGCATAGGCCCCGGCCAGGGTTGACTCGATGCCTTCCTGGGTAGCAAGAAAATTTTCGGTGGCCAGTTGTGAAAACGCTTCTTCTTCCAGAAATTTCTTGCAGCCCAGCAGGGAACCAAAAACCAGGATACAAACCAGTATTGATCTAGTCCATTTCATACAATGCATTTTAAAGATTGAGGCTTACGCCCAGTAAAAGGGTTTTTGCAGTCGGGTACGCATTCCAGTCGATCCTGAAATTGGCCCCGTCGTTGGGATTGAGCGCGGGATCATAACCTGTATACTTGGTGATGGTATAGAGGTTTTGTCCGGATACGTATACGGTAGCTCCCTTTATGCCACGGCCCTTTGTGGTAAAGGTGTAACTGAGTTTCACGGTATTCAGCTTTACATAAGAAGCGTCTTCCACGGTAACCGAGTTAACTGCCTGTGCACCCTGTGTAGAGGGATTTACGAAGGAAGGATATTGGGTGGAGGCATTGGTTTCTGTCCAGCGGTTCAGCAGGGGTTCTGCCAGCCTGTTTCTTTTGAGGTTGGCCGGGAAATAAGTATCCACCAGGTTGTTGTTCAGCATGCTGATTCCCTTGATGCCTTCAATAAAAACGTATAGTCCCACGCCTTTGTAACTGAAGTTGTTGCTCATGGAATAAATCAGGTCGGGGAAGGAATTACCAAGCACGACGCGATCGCTTGCGTTGATGACTTTGTCGCCGTTCACATCCCTGAATTTGAAATTGCCGGGTTTGGTGGTGGAAGTCGTTTGGCTGAAATCGTCTGTTTTCTGCCAGATGCCGATCACCTCGTAACCATAGAATGAATTGATGGGTGAACCCACCTGGGTAATGCCGATCTGGCTGGTTGAGCCGGCAGAGCCGGAGATGATATTGGGCAGTCCGCCCAGGTTTTTGACCGTGTTCTTCAGGGTGGTCAGGGTCAGGTCGGTTGTCCACCTGAGCTTGCCCGTTAGATTGCGGGAAGAAAGCGAGAAATCAACGCCCTTGTTGTTAACACTGCCGATGTTGGTGAGCATGGAAGTAAAGCCGGTTTCGCGGGCTACGGGCAGGCTCAGCAGCATATCACGTGTGTTCTTGGTGTACCAGTCGATGCTGCCGGTGATCCGGTTTCCAAACAAGCCGAAATCAACGCCCAGGTCTAGCTGCTCGGATGCTTCCCATTTGATGTTGGGATTGGCAATGCGGGTCGGACTGGTGGTTGATACCTGCACATCATTGTAAACAGCCTGGTTGCCTGCTGCAAAGGTGGCGAGGGATTGATAGTTGCCAATGTCCTGGTTACCTGTTTTACCCCAGCTTGCCCGGAGCTTGAGGCTGCTTATGGCATCGATCGATTTCAGCAAATCTTCCTGGTCCAATTTCCATCCCAGCGCCAGCGAAGGGAAGTAACCGTATTTGTGGTTCGGACCAAACCGGGAAGATCCGTCGATCCGGAAAGAAGTGGTCAGCAGGTATTTGTCGAGCAGGGTATAATTGATTCTTCCCAGGTAAGACAGGAGGGAATTGGATGAGCGCCCGCTGGTTGATTTAAAGTACAGGGGATTGCCCAGGGAGAGATTGTCGGCCCTGGTCGCGTCCGAAGGAAAGCCCCTTGCTTCGGTGGTCACGTCATCGAACATAAACTTCTGACCCGTCATACCCGCAACGGCGTTGATAGAATGGATCTGAAATGTTTTGTTGTAGCTCAGCGTGCCTTCTACGAGGTAATTGCTGTTCCTGCCCTGGAGGATGCTGGCGATGCCGCCGGCAGCCAACCCTTCTATGGTGCTCCGGTCTACATAAGCATCCCTGCGCTGGTTCACAATATCGCCGCCCAGATTAAGTTTAGCAGTTAGTTCCGGCAGGATGGAATATTCACCGTATACCGTACCAAAGGTGCGGTAGAGATTGGAGAATGATTTTTTACCGTTGGCGATGGCCAGCGGATTGTCGATGTTCAGGTCGTTGGACAAGGTATAGCGTCCACTCGGTGCTCTTACAGAAAGTGTCGGATCATAATTGATCGCTGCGTAGATGACCCCTGCCCTTTCGTTCAGGTCGAAGCCGTTTGATACGAGCCCGTCCCGTCCGTAGGTGGTGCTGATGTTCACGCCGATCTTGAATTTCTGTGCGACCCGGTGCTCGAGGTTGATGCGGGCACCGATGCGTCTGTAATCGGAATTGAGCAGGATGCCATCCTGGCCAAAGTAATTCAGGGAAACCAAGAAGCTCGTGTTTTCGCTGCCGCCCGAAAAAGAAAGGTTGTGGTTCTGTATGGGAGCATTGGGATTGTACACCTGACCCAGCCAGTCTGTGCCGCCATTGTTGATGCCGGTTACTTTCTGGGCGGCTGTTCCGCCGCCGGCATCGATGATCTGGTTCATGACCGTCATGTACTCTGCCGGGTTCAGCAGCCTGATTTTGTGGGCTACGTTCTGGATGCCTGCATATGCATCATAATTTACTTTCAGCTTTCCCTTGGCGCCGCTGCGCGTCGTGATCAGCACCACCCCATTGGCGCCCCTGGCTCCGTAGATCGCGGTGGCAGAAGCATCTTTGAGGACTTCAATAGATTGTATGTCGGCGGGATTGATCGAGTTCAGGGGATTGTGGGGAGCGCGGCTGTCTAGGAAATTGGTTCCGGAAGAATTGATCACCGGGGAATTGTCGAGTGCCAGTCCGTCAATTACATAAAGCGGGCTGTTATCCGCATTGATAGAGCCTGCACCCCGGATGTTGACGGATATGCCGCCGCCGGGTTCTGCACTGTTCTGGACCACCTGCACCCCGGCGGCCTTCCCGGCTATGAGCTGATCGGCAGAAGTAATCGCTCCCTGGTTAAAATCTTCCCGGCGCAGGGCCGTTACAGAGCCGGTGATGTCACTCTTTTTCACGGTTCCGTATCCGACTACCACTACTTCGCCCAGTCCCTTTACATCCCGCAGCAGGGTCACGTTTACCACACGCTGTGTTCCGACCTGTATCTCCTGGGTTACATAGCCAACACTGGAAAAGACGAGGACAGCATTCACAGGGGCGTCTATCTGGTACTGTCCGTTTTCATTGGAGCTGGAGCCGGAAGCAGGCTTGTCTTTGATGTTGACGGTAACGGCAGAGATGGGTGTACCGTTTTCATCCCTGACGAGTCCTTTTACAGGAGCAGCGGTTTGAGCGGATTGCTGCGCCCTTGCAGGCAGCGTTAATAAACCGGGAAATAAAAAAAGAAGAAACAAGGGGAGCCAGCGGAATGTTCTCCCCGGACAGGGGCGGATTGCAATTTTCATATTATAGCATTAATCGTCGGCAAAGAGGGTGTAACTGTTCCGGCGGCAAAATAACCTTTCCGCAGGATATGATAATAAAAACAAAAATAACCTCCGCTTTAAAGGAGAATTTATCGGTTATTTCCCATTTTTTGTAGGATATTATCATAAAGCAAGCGGGTTCAAGTTCTTTGCAGGGATGCTGGAAAAGAGGAATCGAGAAAGAGGATTTTACTGCGCTAATTCAGGTCAAGCAGCTGTTTTCACTTCAGCAATACAGAGGGAGGATTTATCATCCTCTTTTTTTGTCATCCTGTAAGGGCGCAGTGAAGGTTGCACTTGCAGGCTGATGCCGCGCCTTACAGGATCTCTGCAGCGCGGCCAGTTTCTGTTTAAAGACGTTAGCAAATCATACCATCCTGCCCCACAGAGGTCATGCACGGGGCACATAATCATAACGAAAGTGCAACAGCAAGAAGCGCCCGGCAGAATGACAAAGGATGGACCAATATCTCTATTAGGCACGCCCGAGTTTCAATAGGTATTATACAACTGCAAAAGGCCTGAGAAAAAATTTAAAATATTACAACTGCTCACAACAGCTTGTCAAGCGTAATAGGCAACTTCCGGATGCGTTTGCCGGTGGCATGATAGACGGCATTGGCGATGGCAGCGGTGAAACCGACGATCCCGATTTCGCCGAGGCCTTTGGCACCCATCGGGTTGATGTGTCCGTCGCCTTGATCTATAAAGTGGATGTCGACAGAAGGAATATCTGCGTGTACCGGCACGTGGTAATCGGCGAGGTTGTTGTTGATGTAACGCCCATAGCGGTGATCTACCAATCCCTCTTCCATCAGGGCAATGCCAATGCCCCAAGCAACGGCGCCCATGATCTGGTTGCGGGCCGTCTTTGGATTCATGATCTTACCGGCATCAATAACCGAAACAACGCGGGCAACGCGCACTTCACAGGTAAGGGGATGAACATGCACTTCTACAAAGTGAACGGCAAATGATTTGCCGGAGAACTTTTTACTTTCTTCACCGGGTTTGGATGCTGATACAACCTCCAGTTTTTCCAGCCTGTGCTTTTTCAGCAGCGCTGTGTAGGAAACAGCAGCAGGCAGCTCTTCCATGCCATCCAGCGCTGCAAACTTTTTCTTCAAGGCAACTGCCGCATCATGCACGGCAGAACCGGCAGAAGCAGTGGTATGGGAGGCATATTGGGGAGGCGCCTGCGGAAAGGTGGAATCGGCCCACTCAATGCTTACCTGTTGCACATCCACACCTAGCGCATCGGCGGCGATCTGCGTCATGATCGTAGCTGAGCCGGGACCCGTATCCGCCAACGAACTCCGGACCTGGACTTTGCCATCGGCATACAAAGTAACCCCGGCAGAAGCAGGGGCACGCTCGGCCTTGTAGATGCCGGCGCTCATGCCCATACCAACCAGCAGGGAACCATTTTTCATCGAACCGGGTGTGGTACTGCGTTTGCTCCAGCCAAACTTTTCCGCTCCCAGCTGATAGCATTCCTTTAAATAGTTGCTCGACCAGGGCAGGTTTTTATTCAGGTCAAGGTCTGCGAAGTTTTGCAGCCTTAATTCGAGCGGATCCATTTTGAGGGCATAAGCCAGTTCGTCCATAGCCGATTCCATGGCAAACGACCCGCTGGTTTCACCGGGCCCGCGGGCAGGAGATGGCATGCTCATATCCAGCGGAACCAGCTTGTAAATGGCTTGCAGGTTCGGACAGTCGTACATGGATTTGGTGGGCTCTACAATGCGTTCCACAAACTGGTCGTAACTGGCGGTAGAGCCCCAGGCCTGGTGTTCGATGGCAACCAGTTTTCCATCTGCACCTGCCCCTACCGCATACTTCTGCAGGGAGTAGGGACGATAGCCGACCATGTTGAAAACCTGGCTGCGTTCAAGCGCCACCGTTACCGGGCGGTTGACCATTCTGGCACCCAGTACAGCGGCCACTTCATGGGGCAGCATCCTGGACGCACTGCCAAAGGCCCCGCCCACAAAAGGTGCGTGCACGTGTATGTTCTCCGGCGGCATGCCAAGATATTCTGCAAACTGCTGCCGGGTCCCATTTACACCCTGTGTCTTGTTAAAGATCAGCAGCTTGTCGTCGCTTTCCCAGTAAGCCGTTGCGGTATGCGGCTCTATAGGATTGTGCACCTGCAGCGAGGTCTGGTATTCCTGCTCGATCTTTACCGGCGCCGCTTTCCAGCTACCCGCCCGGCCCCGCAGGTAATCGAGGGAATAGTAGGGCGTAAATGCCTGACCCACGCGTTTAGCCATGTCTGTTTGGTGTGCTTCTTCTGCATACTGTACGTTTACCAGCGAGGCTGCATACTGCGCCTGTTCCAGCGAAGTGGCGACCACCAGGGCTACCGGCTGCATGTTAAAAAACACCCGGTCGTTTTGAAAAAGCTTGAACTCCTCCCCCGGATCGGGAGCGAGCGGGCCTTTTATGATCTTATACAGTACCCGGGACACATTGAGGTGACTGAGCACACCAAGCACCCCCGGCAATTTTTCGGCCTTCTTGCTGTCGATCTGCTGGATGCGGCCTTTTGCCACAGTACTGGTTACGAACACGCCATAGGTAAGTCCCTTGAGCTTGTACTCTGCCGCGTATTTTGCGGTTCCGGTCACTTTAGCTACGCCATCTACCCTGTTCAGGGGCTTGCCGACAGCAGTTTCAAACAGCTTATCTCTACGCATACAGCGATTATAAGTAAATGGGAAATATCAGGCTTGTTCAAAGGTAAAGGCTTGCAGGCATTGTTTTGGCATAGCTACAGAAACAATTCAGCAATCATGGAAAAGAGAGGATTAGGAAAAACCGGCATTGAAGTACCGCCGTTAACAGTAGGCGGGAACGTATTTGGATGGACACTTGACGAGCCTGCATCCCTGGGTGTGCTCGATCATTTTACTGCGCAGGGATTGAATTTTATCGATACGGCCAATACGTATAGCAGCTGGGTACCCGGCAACAAAGGCGGTGAATCAGAAACGATCATTGGCAACTGGATCAAAAAAAGGGGCAATAGAAACAGCGTAATCATAGCCACAAAACTGGGGTCGGAACTGAACGGGAAGAAAGGGCTCCGCAAAGAATATGTGATCGAATCGGCGCACGAATCCTTGAAAAGACTGCAGACAGATTACATTGATCTGTACCAGGCACATTACCCCGATCCCGGAACCCCCATCGGCGAAACGCTGGAAGCTTTTGAACAGCTGCAAACAGAAGGCAAGATCCGGGCTTACGGCGCATCAAACTACACCCCTGCACAATTACAGGAAGCATTACAGGCCAGCCACGATAGCGGGATCGGTGGCTATGCAACTTTGCAACCCCTGTACAATTTGTACGACCGCGCCGCATTTGAAAAAGAGCTGGAACCGATCTGCCGGGAGCACGGGATTGCGGTGATCAATTACTATGCCCTTGCCAGTGGTTTTCTGTCCGGCAAATACCGCTCAGCTGAAGACCTCTCAAAAAGCAAACGCGGACAAGGGATTTCAAAATACCTGAATGAAAGGGGGCTCCGGATCTTGCAGGCACTCGATAAAGCAGCCGAAGAACATAGCACAACACCCGCTTCCGTTGCATTGGCCTGGCTGCTTGCCAAGCCAACCGTTACAGCACCTATTGTAAGCGCAACAAGTCCTGAACAGATCGATGCATTGGTGCAAGCGACCACCCTAAAACTGGATCAGTCAGCAGTAGATGCACTGGACAAGGCAAGCGCGGAATGAGCATGGGTGGAAGTAGATGAAAGTATTCAGGGCACCAGGAAGGAATAGATCAGGTAACAGATCAGCCCGCCTGCAAGGGCGAGCAGCAATCCGTTGAGGCGCTTCTTTTTCAGAAAGAAAAGCATGACCAGTCCGCTCAGGGATACGAGGGCTAAAAAGCCGGCTGACAGGTCGATCACCCAGCTCCAGCCCTTGCCACTGTCGCGGCCCTTGTGCAGGTCGTTCAATACGGCCACAAGGCCCAGCTTCAGTTCCGTGAGCTGTAGCTGTCCGTTCTCCCTGCTGATAAAAGCATCGGCGCTGTAGCCCGGTCCTTTGAATGAAAGCGTGCATTGCTGGTCATCGATCAGGAAGTCGCTTACATATCCCTGAATGTGGTAGGTTTTGCGGAGCAGTTCAACGATCTCCAGCTTTTTGATCTGCGCTGTATCGGGTGTTTTTACCCAGGCGAGCGGGATGGTTCCATCAACCTTGTTCTCCACCTGCTTGCCATCAAACCATTCGGCATGGTTCAACGTAATACCGGTGAGGGCAAAAAACAAGACAACCACGAAACTGAGCATAGAGAGATAGGTATGCAGCCAACGGGAGAATGCCGCTGTGCTTCTTTTCCATCCGGCTTTTGCTTTTTTCTTTGCGGGCTGAGCCGCCTGCCGGGGCTGTGCGGATTGATTAGTTTCCATTTGCTTTCTTGCGATAGTCCAATGAAGCAGCAGCAATTTCAACACCACCGGGGATGTCGATGTGCTGCGGCTTTTTGAGGGTGATTTCCTGGCTCATGAGCTGGTGTGTGCCTTCCTGTCGGGCAGCTTCCAGATAAATTGTGTAGGTCCCCTGGTCTACCAGGTTGCCGTTGTCATCTTTCCCATCCCATTTGAGGGTATATTTCCCGGCTGGTCTTGTGGTACTGGTTGTAGACATGATGTTGGGATTGCCCGCTGAAAAACCGGCAAAATAGGCATAATGCCAGGAGCGCATTTCGTTCAGCCATCTTGCCTTGCCATACCATACCGCTATTTGCCGGACCGGTTTTTTGTGCTCGTCTTCTATCCAGACCGCTACAAAAGGCCGGTGGGTCCGCATTCCTTCAAAGCGGGCCAGTTCGAGGTTGATGGCCAGCTCAAAGTTGGGATCCCAACCTTTATCTCCTGCAACCCGTGCGGCGGCTTCAACACCCGCTTTCGGGGCCGGTACCGGGATCTCTTTCCACCCGTTGCTCCGGATCTGCCTGCCATCTGCTGTGATCAGCATGTACTCGGCCTCGGGGATAGAAGCAACCAGTTGCCTGCCTTCTTCCAGGCTAAGTACATTCAAGGCCGTTGCGAGCGCGCCGGCATCTGTTGCACTATCGGCTACCACGGTAGCGCTGATGACCCCGCTTACCGGAAAGCCGGTGCGCGGGTCTACAATGTGCGAGTACCATTTTCCCTTGATCATTTCTCCGCGCCGGTAATTTCCACTGGTTGCCACGGTTTTGTTTTGTACAACCATGCTGGCTACGGGCGGATCGTTTTCGGCATCCGCTACCGGATTGCTCACGCCGATCTGTTCTGTATGCGCACCCCGCACCAGGATGTCTCCGCCAATATTGATCACCAGTCCGTTTATGCCGGTTCTATTCATGGCCTTCGCAGCAGCCTTGTTCATGATATAGCTCTTCGCAAAAGAATTCAGGACCAGGGGTGCGTCGCTGGTACGCAGGGCCGTTCCCTTTTGTTTGTCCAGCGTGTAATGAACCTGCCGAACTGCCTGCAGGGCCTGGTTGATTTCAGCAGGCAGGGGCAGCCGGTTTGCTTTGGCTGCCGCTTTCCAAACCTGGATCACCGATGCAGCTGATGCATCCAGTGCTCCATGGCTCATGAGCCGCCACTGTTCAAACAACAGCAGCACCTGGAACAATTCAGGTGAAATGGTTACGGGCTTTTTGCCGGCCCTCATCCACTGGCTGAATTCGCTGGATGGATCATAGCTGCTCAGTAGATGGTTGAGTCTGTCTATCTCTGCCAGCACATCCTTTTCGGCCCGGACAGCCTGCCCGGGCGAGCCGGCCATGATCTTTATTTCCAATGAAGTACCCAATACATTTTCGTAGTTGGATACATAGGTCTTGGCCTTTTTTTCCGGCAGGCGCGCCGTGCTGCTTAGCAAGGTCAGTAGCAGCAAAGCGCCCGTTAATTGTTTGATTGATCTCAGCATCCTGTTTTGTTTTCAGCTCCTGGTTTTGCAGCGAAATTGAACCGCCCATTCAAAATGGTACAAACGCAAATATATTTTCTTTGCCGCGGATGATCGAATTGTGCAAAAGAAATTGCCGATCATAAGAAGACACCGCTGCACCCCGCTCTTTTATTCTTCCGGCAGGGCATACCATTTCCTGTATACCCTTTGTATATAGGTGGCCAGTAAGATGAGCAGGAGCAGTGAGCCCGCAAGTTCTGCGTACCATAGTAGCTGATACTTCCACGCGTAATCGATGGGCGGCGGGTTTATCAGGTTCCGGTTCTTTTCTTCCAGCCGGCTGTAGTAGTAACTTACCATGCAAAGAGGCAAAGAGGCAACCAGCAATACAAAAAGGTTTATACCAATACCGGCAACCCCGCTTCTTACCTTGTTTCTGAAAGCAAACAGCGAAATGCCAAAAAACAGCGCTATATAAGCCATGAGCCAAACATACATGGAAGATTCCCGTTGATTGAAGTAAGCAGCAAAGAGTGATGTAAGAATGGATAGTATAACAGCTGTAAGCAGCGACAGGAAAAATGTTTTCCTGGTTGAATGCCGGTATACAAAAACGAGCAGGGTAATGCCGAGTGTGATGTAATACCATAGCCTGATAATAAACGCTCCATTCTCATCCCGCCAGCGGAGTTTTCTGGAGGAGACATTGTCTATGTTGCGATTAATGGTGTAAAGATTATATTTTTGAGAGATCTGCTCAGCCCCGTTTAGATCCTGTTCATCATACTCATACCAGCCGGGTGTTGTTGCTTCCAGATTGTACTTATCCAACAGCTTGTAAAGCTCATTCCTGACCGCCCGTCTGTTGGGATGATCAAAGTCACGGATCACCTTTTTATACAAATCATAGTTGGAGTAAACCTCAGGCAGTACCCGGTGACCTTCCATATAAAAAGAGCTCGTTTGATAAGAGCTGACGAATGTATAATCATAGCTGGCATACAACACATACATCGAATCATTCAAACGGATACTGCTGTCTGCCCCTGTAATCCGTCCGGGAAGAGAAGCCGTATCTACCAGTCTGTACCGGGGTCTTGCCTTGTAAGTCGCGCCTGCATCATATTCCACCTCCTCTTCATCCTCATCAGGCAAACTGCGGTGCTGTGGCAATTGGTTAACCACAAGAATGGTGTCTGTCCTCAGCTTGTGTGGAAGGGAATCATATTCCAGCTGACAGATCTTTGTGTTTATGGAATTGACATCGTTGATGATCTCAAGATCACTGTAAGCCTTGTTCGCACGGACGCTTTCAACGTATGGCATCACCATGGGAATCAAAGCGATGATGCCTACAGCAATAAAATACAATATAAATGTGGTGAGCCGGCTGAGCGGTGTAATATGACCATAGCGCTTGAATACATTAAAACGCAAGAGGTAGATCAACCAGACCGTCAGCGCCAGGATAGATATAACCACACCATATCCGATCCAGTAAGGAGCGGGTGAAGAACTGCGCGGATCGTCCGGCATAACAAACGAAACAAGTGCCAACGCAGCTATAAACAATCCTCCGAAATAGATGACCAGGTGCGTGCGGGCACTCCAGACATCGGGCTTGTTTAACAGGAGATAATGATCGAAGCGGCGGAGAAAGCGGGGAACAAGGGGTCTTTTACTGCTCATGGATCAAGGTTTCGATCGTTGAAGTGGGGGTTTAAAAGAACCGTTTGGTTGAACGGGTGATGTCTCTGAAATAGGTAATTGAGATCCCTTTCTGCAGCAATGCTGTTAACAGATGCTGAGGCGATAAAGCAGAAGAGGTGAGCGTATAGTAGCTGCCGTTATAATGCACTTGCATCTCCCCTTCTCCGAACACCTGCTGCAAAGCTTCCCTGCCGGCTGTGGTTTCAATTTCTATCATGCAGGTATCCGGGGCGGCTGTATCGGATGTGGTGAATAGGCAATGGCCTTCCTTGATAAAATAAACAATGTCGGCGATCTTTTCCACTTCATGCAGCTGCTGGGAGCTCAGGAGGATGCCCATAGGGTGGCGCACTGATTTGGCCAGGTACCGCAGGTCGGTCAACAGGGTTTGCTGGGCATTGATGTCGAGGTTGGCGAGCGGCTCATCCAGGATCAGCAAGCTGGGCCGCTGCAACAGCACGCGGGCTATTTCGAAGCGCGTCCGGTAGCCGCTGCTGAGCTGGTTCCAGGTAAGATGGGCATACTGCGACAGGTTCAGCCTTTCCAGCATAAACGATACCATCAGGCTGTTTTCTTCTCCCCTGACACCTGACAATGCAGCCGAAAAATGGAGATTGTCCTGCAGGAAGCCATACCAGCGCGGGATGCGCTGCGGGATAAAAGCCACGTGATTTTTTACCTGGTAATCATCCGGCTGCCGGAGCCCGGAGAACTGGATGGTTCCGGTATCATGCGCTAATTGTCCGGCCAGGCATCGCAGCAAAGTCGTTTTTCCATTGCCGTTCTCTCCCACTACACCGCCCACGCTGCCGGTAGTAACCTGCAGGCTGATCGGCTTTAAACTGAAGTTTCCCTTGCTGTATTTTTTGCTGATGTCATTCGCTATCAACAAGGGCTGCGGTGCGGCATTTCCGGTTTGCGGATAATTTCTCAGGCCGTTCAGCAGTCCTTCGGCTGCCTGTCTGAAAGCTTCAGGCGCTTCTTCCCCCGTTCCGGTGCCAGCTTGTGTATGGTAGGTCTTGCTCCAGCGGATGGCTTCTTTCAGCAGGGACGTATCACCCGTATCAAGGCTTAAGTCCAGCATTCTTCGTTTGGCAAGGGAGTAATCGCGGTGGGAAAGGGAGGATTGAATTTCCTCTATGCGTTCGTGCATGTTTGATCGGGTTAGGGAAGGTGAATATAGAGATTGTTTTAGATTTTTCATACCTAGCCATGCCACCAACTTGCATGCTTGCTGTCAACCGCTGCCCATCATAAAAGAAAATACATACACAGCATAAAGCCGGATGGAACTTTATACCATGTATGTATCTGTATCAAACTACCTGCCGGCAGTTAGTAATTGAGTTCGTAACTCACGCCGTGCGTAAGTACCTTTCTGGTGAATGTAAACCGCAAATGGCTGTCGGACATGCCAGACGCTGCTGCATTAAACTGGCCGGAAGCCGTGACACCCGATGCGATGTCTGATTTTTCTTCGATCGTGCTCCAGGTGCCGCCCGGACTTCCCAGCGGAACCGAACACAGCTCTACTTTAAATGACAGCTTACCGCCGCCGGAAGCTTTTACCTTGTAGTTGTACACTTTGGGTGCTTTGCTGGTTTCGAAACTGTCCTTGGTATCCAGATCAAAGAGGTTTCCTGTGATTGTTGACATAAAAATTTGTTTTGGGGTTTGAGATGATTGTTTAAAATGACGATAGCGGCAGAAAAGATTCCCCTATCAGACTGCATACAGGCGCATGGGCGGGTGGCTGTTTTGTTTTTGGTGCCATCCTGAGAACCCACCTGCCTGCATGGCCACCAAGGCCTGATCGGGAAAATCAACCGCTCCGCTGGTTGCGCGCTCACCTGCAGGGCGGCTGATCTTTTGACATTTCATCGATGAATATCCAATACAAAAATGGAGCAACCTGGTGCGGTTGAAAAGAGGGGAAGCAGGGCTTTTTGAATCCTTCTTGCAGGGTTTGAAAGGAGAGGTTTTTCCTGTATTTGCCGGTGAAAAAAGGGGTTTTTCAGCTGCGGATAATTTCAAGATATTGATTTTCATTTTCATATGTGAACACCTTTTTAAACCTCCATTTTAGCAGCGGCTGGGAGGAAAAATGCCTTCCAGCAAATAAGTAACTTTATACAGTTCCGCTCTCCTCACCCGCTTAACTAACTTCTATGAACCCGCAACACCTGTTTCACCGCAAAGAAAAAAGGGATTTGCTCCCACCCTATCCAACGCCAATGCAGCAGCTATGCTACTATCTGCTTCTGTTCGCCTCCCTGTTATTTTGTTTTCCTGGTTCTGCACAACAAGAAAAGTTGCAGGAAGAGCAGGGCTGGCAGCTAAAGCACAAAGCAGATACGGCTTACTTTAACATGCCGTCCTTGCTGGAAGGACACAATTTGCTAAAACAAAAATGGGAACGATACACCCGGATCATCCAGAAAAAGGGGATCAGGCAGAGAGACCTGCCCTTTACGCCTGCATTTGCCCTCCATAGAACAGTTGTGTATGACTCTAATCAATGCTGGATCGGGATGCAAGGACGAGGCACACAAACGAAATACCTGTTGATCCTCTTTCCTGCAGGCAGGAATACAGTTTATAATACCGGCGACGCTACAAACAATTTTAAAGAAGCACTCAGGGACATCAGGGAATGTACCGTTATCGTTTTAACCTACCTGACAGGAAGCCGGCCCGGCCAGCAGGCAACCTGCTATACCGTGACGGGAGAAAAAATTCCTCGGCTGGCAGTGTATGTTCAAAACTTTGAAAAGTATCTAAAGGAATTAAAGCTGGAAAAAGATTTTCCCTATACATTCAAGTTCGCCTTCCATAAGAATACCCAAAGCAAAATGGCTTATATACTGGCCACCTCGCATAAGATCCGGAACAAGGCGCAGGCAAACAATCAACCAGGCAGCTATTTTCTGCAGGCAGCACAGACGCACGGGGAGGATGATAACTATGTAGAGCTGGAAGCCTTGTATGCAGACCTTTGTTGCCAATCTCCGCCAAGATCATAAGGACAACGAAAACTTATACAGCTGAAAAATACAAGAGAGTGAAAGTTGTAGAATACATAGAGTTTGGAATTTTATATGCCACAGTTGTCTTGTTTATTGCCCGGTACAAGCAGCTGGATCAGCCTTTCAAACGCCTGATCTTTTACCTGCTGAATCTAGCCCTTGGCAACACACTCGCCTTTTACCTGTTTGCCTGTCTGCACAAGGAAAATCTTTGGCTGTTTCATTTTTTAACCCCCATGGAATACACTGCCCTGTGCATTGTATTCCATGGGTCACTCAGCAATCCTTTACTGAGAAAAGCCATTTTATTGAGCCTGCCCTGTTTTATCACCTTGTGCATTTTGCTGACCCGGTATGTCAATAAAATGGATGAAAATGATGCAGTAGCCCGGATAGCAGAAGCTTTGCTGGTAACCACCTGGATCCTCTTTTACTTCAGGGAGCTGTCGACCACCGAAAAAATCCTGGACATTCAAAGAGATCCCTTGTTCTGGGTGTACACGGGACTGATGATTTATTTCTGGGGAACCTTGTTTTTACAAGGCTTGCTCAATTACCTGAACAGGCTGGACAGGATACTGGCAAACAGGCTGTATACATGGCAGTACGTTTTTGAATACACATCCTTGCTTACCATAAACATGGGCTTGTTCTGCGACCGGATTTTCCGGCGCCGCGTTGCAGGGTAAAAGAGCGCAGAATCCGTTCTGCAAGCCCGATCCAGGAACAGTTAAACAGCGCATCCTGTATGGATAACACAGTTGTAATCGTGATCATCGGAGGCACACTTATTTTGATGCTTGTGGCCAGCTTTACGCTGTCGGTTGTATTTGCATACCAGAAAAAATATTATAAACACCTGCAGGAAATCAATGCTATTAAAGAAAATTTCCAGCAGGAGCTATTTAAAACACAGCTGGAAATAAAAGAACAAACCTTGCAAAATATCTCGCAGGAGATCCACGACAATATCGGACAGGTGCTGTCCCTAGCCAACATGCAACTGACAGCCATTGAACTTATCAACAATAGATATGCAACCCACAAAATTGACAAAGCCATGGAACTGGTGAGCAAGGCGATCCACGACCTGAGAAACCTGTCCAAGTCGTTGAGCGCAGACAGCATGGCCAAGCTTGGATTGATCCAATCAGTGAACCTGGACCTGGGCCTGATCGAAAGAACAGGAAAGCTCGGCACCTCACTGCAGGTCACCGGCGCAGAAGTACGGATTGATCCGGCAAAAGAAATCATTGTTTACCGGATCATACAGGAAGCGATTAATAATATTATCAAACATGCCAAAGCATCGCAGATCAGCATTGTCATGAATTACAGCCCGCAGGAACTGGAGGTGAGGATCGCAGACAATGGGAAAGGTTTTACAAGAAAGGATAAAGTGACGATCCACGAATCAGGAACCGGATTGCAGAACATGATGAACCGGGCGCAGCTGATTCGGGGAAGTCTGCACATTGAAAGTGATCCGGCACAGGGCACAACAGTTTTGTTAATCATCCCAACCTGGGAAAAAACGACCCATGACACCCAAAATTAAAATTGCACTGGTTGATGACTACAAGCTATTCCGGGAAGGATTGGCTGAACTCATCAGCGCCTTTCCCGGCTACAAGGTTTCGCTGGAAGCAGACAACGGCAAACAGCTGGCTGAAACCATCCATCACAAAGACCCGCCCGATCTTGTGATCCTTGACATCAGCATGCCCGAAATGGATGGATACGAAACGGCCCGCTGGCTAAAACAATATTTTCCCGGCATCAAGATCCTGGTGCTTTCTATGTTCGACAATGAGAATGCCATCATCAGAATGATGCGCCTGGGTGTGAAAGGCTATGTTTTAAAAGACATCCGGAAAATAGAACTAAAAGCAGCCTTGGATTCGCTGGTCAGCAAAGGCTATTATTACTCTGACCTGGTAACCGGCAAGCTGATCCATTCGATCTCAAAGCTGGATGGCGAAAATGAGGGCGCTTCCGTAAAAGAAGTGATGAGCCTTTCGCAACGGGAAATCGAATTTTTAAAGCTGGCCTGTACGGAACTTACCTACCGAGAGATCGCAGACAAGATGTGCCTGAGCGTACATACGATTGACGGCTACCGCGATGCCCTGTTCGAAAAACTGAATATAAAAAGCCGGACCGGCATCGTCATGTTTGCCGTTAAAAACGGTATTGTGGATATCAACTTGAAACCCTGATGGGAAGTGGATTTGGACCAACCTGAATTTAGTTGGGTGAGCCATTGCGTAGTGCATCGATTCATCAGGCACCTCGGTCTTGTCTCAGCCCTCTCAGTCGCATCGTTATAATGAATGAGGTGTAAAATGCGACCGGATGCGGCTGAGTGTTTCCTGGGTAATGCCCAAGTAAGAAGCCACCATGCCCAGCGGTGTGCGCTGGATCAGGAAGGGATATTGGCTCATCAGCTTTTGATAGCGCTCGGCGGCGGTCGCGAAATGCAGGTCATCAAAACGTTGCTGTACCTGAACCAGCCCGGAACCAACAATCAGCCGGCCCATTCTCTCGAGTTCGTGGTGCTGCCGGTAAGCCTGCTCCAGCTCATCATATTGCAATGCCCACAGGGTAGCGTCTTCCAGCAGTTCGATCCCCCTGCGGTCGGGATGGCGGTTGATAAAACTCATTACAGAACACGCAAAGGTTCCTTCCGGACTTAACCAATCGGTGATGTCCTTATCATCCTTGGTGTAAAAAGTGCGTGTGAGTCCTTTTTCAACAAAATAAATATGATTACACACCGAATGCGGCCGGAGGAGCAGGTGCCCTTTGGGCGCTTCCACACAGGTAAGGATGGCTGCCAGGGCAGACCGGGCCTCTTCCTCCAATTCAATAAACGCAGCGATCGTTTTAAAAAATGCTTCCAAGAAACTTTCCGGCGGTTTTAAGTTGAATCCAAAATTAATCTATTCAGGCGTGGCTGCTTTATAGATTGCGAAATCCAATCCGGATTTCTATTGAGTCGCTCAGTCCCGAAAAAACGTTCATCCTAATCTCAACCTATAACATTCAAAGCTGAGAAAACCGCCCTACGGCCACGAACGCTGCCAGCAGCAAAACCACCGTATTTCCTACAGCTACCCCGTATTCGCCCCTCCGGATATGAATGATGCCAGCCGGCACCATGATGATCCCAAAGCCCACAGCTGCTACCGGCGTGAGCACAGGAACGATTTTCAAGAGCCAGGGAAAAATAATACCTGCACAGCCTAAAAGCTCCACAACACCAATAAAATGGATGAAAGGATCCTGCATCCCTTCTACGCCGGTTTGTCCCATGGCTACCAGCTCCGGGGCCGACCTGCTGGATTTGTAAAATCCTGAATATAAAAAGACAATAAAAAGCATTGCCTGCGCAATCCACAAAGCGGTATTCATAGCAAATCAATTGATGTTTTGCAAAGCTATCGGCTGTTCTTACGCAGATTTTTGACATCGGTCAAAAACATGTTTGGACTCTCATACGCCTCAATTGGATTTTACCCCCCTTGAACCAGACAGATTGTGCCAAGATCCTGAATGGGCCAATCTTTACAGTTGCACCGGAACAAGCTATCCTGCCTGGCAAGCACCGCATGGCAAAAACAGGCGCGTCCGGCGAAGCAGGAAGCTTTATCACCTTATCCCATCATCGTATAACAAAGAACAGATGACAGAAACTCAAATCAGCTTGGTAAAAAAAACATGGAAACTGTTGCGCAGCATAGATCCCATCCTGATCGGAGGTGTGTTTTACGGCAAATTGTTTTTAGACGCACCGCAGCTCAAAGCCCTTTTCCGGCATCCGGTCGAAGCACAATCCGGCAAGCTGATCAGCATGCTGAGCATGATCGTAAGCCGGCTCCATTGCCTGGATGAGATCACCGGAGACATCAACAGGTTGGCGGTCGGCCACATTCAATACGGCGTGCGGGACGCGCATTATACTGCCGTAGGCAATGCGCTGCTCTGGACCCTGGAACAGGGACTGGGCAAAGACTGGGATGAGCAAACGAAACTGGCCTGGACAGCTTGCTTTCAAACACTTGCCAATAGCATGAAAATGGCCGCCCGGGTCCCGGGAACAGACCCGCTTTAATTCTTTTTCTACCCGCCTTACCCGGAAAAAAGCCCCTGTCACGGGTAAAAATTTTTATCTTCCTCCTGTCTATTTATTTTCAGGATTGAATGTGCCCCCGTTTGTCCATACTGATTCTTGTGCTGTATTTGCAGCTAAGCCTGGCCGTTACAGGACAATCCACCGATTACAATTTCCGCCACCTCAATGCCACACAGGGATTGGCCGATGGTGTTGTGGACGCGATCGGACAGGATAAATACGGATACATCTGGATCGGAACGATGAGCGGACTCAGCCGGTTTGATGGCTATACCGTGCAGGCATTTTACAACGACAGCCGCGACAGCACCTCTCTTCCTTTTAGCATTGTACAGTCTATCCTGTCTGACCGCCAAGGCCGTCTGTGGATCGGTTGTTACAGGGACCTGGTGCGCTTTGATTATGCCTCGGCTAAATTTCTCCCGGTTCAGGCGATGAAGGGAAAGGAAGTGGTCAAGATGATCGAACAAACAGCCCGGCAAATTTTTATTGCCACCAACCAGGGACTGGCCCTTTTCAACCCGCTTGCTTCAACCGTCCGGTTTTTGAAAGATGACAAAGATCCGGTAAAGAGCCAACTGCTATCCTTGCGCGCCACGGATATGTTCCTGCACAAGGATCAACTTTACCTGGCAACAGACACCGGTTTACTGGTATACGATACGCTTACTCAAAAGGTAAAAAAGATTGCCCTGCCTTCCCGGTACAATGTCAAGTTGGTAGCAGCAGACGGATGGGGGAATATCTGGTTTGCCAGCAGGAAAGACAGCACCCTGCTGATCAGAACAGACAGCACCTTTGGTCATTACAGCATATACAGCAGCTTTGTGAACCAAAACCAGGCCACACGGGATCAACGGATTGTTCAGTTCCTTGTCGACCGCAGGGGGGAACTATGGTTTACGACCAGCACCAGCGGCGTTGTAAAGTATGATTACAAAACAGAGAAGTTTATCCTCTACAAAAACAATCCCCTCAAGCCATCCAGCATCATTGCCAACCATGCCACAGAACTGTTTCAGGACAAGCATGGCTTTGTATGGATAGGCACCGAAGGAAACGGCGTAGATTATTTCCATCCCGACCAAAACTTTATCCAGGTGCTGCTGCCCGGCGATGATGTTATCAAAAGATTGTCCGGTTTATGGGCGCGTTGTTTCTTAACAGATAAAAAGAACAATTACTGGATGGGCATGAGTGACGGACTTATCCGCTCGGATGCTTCCGGGAACTGGACCTTATACCAGAACACGCTGGGGAAAAAGCCCCTGCTGCAATCCAACTCTATCCGGAGCTTGATGCAGGCCAGGGATGGAAGGGTATGGATAGGAACTGCATCCGGTATAAACTGGTACGATCCGCAAAGAGACAGAATTGAATTCCCGCGCAAGGAAGACTCTTTGCCCAATGGCTTTTGCTGGGCTATGCTGGAAGACAGCCGGGGAGATACCTGGTTCGGCTTTCAAAGTGAGTTTTACTTCATGCATGCCGCCGATAAGAATTTTCACAGCATGGGAGCACACCCCTTCTTATCGCAGCTTGTTCACAAAGGCGTAAGAAGCATCTTTGAAGACAGCAAGCACCGCTTGTGGTTTGGCATGAACGGAAGCGGTGTTGTTATGTATGATCCGGCGAGCAAGACCGTGAAAAGCTGGATGCGTTCTGAAAAACAAGACACCACGCTGATCAGCAATACCATCACCTCGATTGCAGAAGACCGGAACGGCATGATGTGGTTTAGCAGCTTTACCGGTCTGACTTATTACGACCCTAAACAGGACCATTTTGGCTGGTTCACCCAGAAGAACGGATTGGCATCCCTGAAAACCTCTGCCCTGCTGGTAGATGCCCGCAACCGGCTCTGGATAGGAAGTACAAAAGGCTTGCTGATGCTGGACAGCAGCCGGAAGAACTTTAAAAACTTTGATCTCCAGGATGGGCTGCTCACCATGGAGTTCACCGATATGCCTGCCTACAAAGCTTCCGATGGCCGTTTTATATATCCGACCTTAAAAGGCTTTATCATTTTTGATCCCCTGCATTACAGGGAAGACGGAAAGGAAATCGCTGTTTATCTCACAGGCTTAAAGATATCCGGCAGCCATTACACGCCGCCAGCCAATTGGGAAGAACTAAGCAGCGTGGCATTGTCATACGATCAGAATTTCTTTTCGTTGGACCTGACCGCTTTTAACTACAGCAACCCGGAACAAACCTGGTACGCGTATAAACTGGACCCGTTTGACAAAGACTGGGTCTATACAAAAAACAAGCTCGTTAACTACACCAATGTACCAGGAGGGAACTATGTTTTTCATTACAAAGCCTCCGGCGATCCAGCCAACTGGCATGTGCCGGAGAAAAGCTTGTCCATCAAAATCGGAACCGTGTTCTATAAAGCCCCCTGGTTCTGGATTGCCATTGCTTTGTTGACGGGCCTTTTGCTTTACCGCATCTACCGGTACCGGATAGAACAACAACGAAGGATATTTTCCCTGCAAAACAGGGCCCAGACATTGGAGAAAGAAAAAGCAGTTGTGATGTTTGAAAGCCTGAAACAACAACTGAACCCCCACTTCCTTTTTAATTCGCTCACCTCCCTGGGCAGCCTGATCAGGATTGATCCTAAAATGGCCGGTGAGTTTTTGGAAGGCATGTCAAAAATGTACCGGTATATTTTAAAAAACAGGGACCATGAGGTAGTGTCGCTCTCCGAAGAAATCCTGTTTGCGAAAAATTACGTCAGGCTGCAAACGATCCGGTTTGAGCGGGGATTGGAGATCAACATCGATATTCCGGAAACATATCACAACGCAGGCATCGCGCCCGTGACACTGCAAAACTTAATTGAAAATGCGATCAAACACAATTGCATTGATGCGGAAAATCCGCTGGTGATCCATTTTTTTATTGAAGACAACTACCTGGTAGCAAGAAACAATCTTCAAAAGAAATCTTTTGTCGATACCAGCAACAAGCAGGGACTGGCCAATCTGAGATCTTTGTACAGTTATCTGTCGGGCTATCCTATCCTCATCCGGGAAGATGAGCAATCCTTTACGATCAAAATTCCCCTTTTATGAAAGCCGTTATTATAGAAGATGAACACCTGATTGCAAAAGAGCTGCAAAGCCGCATCAACAGCATAGCCGGAGACGTGGAAGTTGTTGAAGTACTTCCCAGCCTGAAAACTGCCCGGAAATGGTTTATGCAGCACGCAGAGCCCGACCTGCTGTTTATGGACATACAACTCGGCGACGGCCTGAGCTTCGAGCTGTTCAATGAGTTTACCCTTACTTGTCCGGTCATTTTTGTGACGGCCTATGATGAATATGCCATCCGCGCGTTCAAGGTAAACGGGGCCGATTACCTGTTAAAGCCTGTTGACAATGCAGAGCTCGAGAAGGCCATCGACAAATGCAGGCGACTGGCGGGACAAGGAAAAACAGGGTCTGATTTACGGGAACTTATAGAAGTGTTGCAGAACCCCGGCAAACATCCTTCCCTGTACAAAGAGCAGTTTATCGTGAACGTGCGGCATAGCTGGAAGCCCATCAAAACAAATGACATCGCCTGCTTCATGAAAGAAAACCTGCATTATCTTTTTTGCTTCACCGGAGAAAAATACATGCTCGACTACAATACCCTGGAAGAAGTAGAAGAGCTTCTTGACCCCAAGTTGTTTTACCGGGCCAACAGGCAGTACATCATCCACCTGCACGCCATCCAAAGTGTAAAGCCGCACGAAAACCAAAAGCTGACCGTAACACTACAGGCACCTTTGAAAATAGAAGTAGACATCAGCCGGGAAAAAGCCCCTTCTTTCAAAAAATGGTTTGACAGGTAATGCGGAGGTAAACCTTCCTTCTCTAATTCATCCAGTGCTGGCCATAGTCTCCTCCAGCCACGCTGCTTGTGTTATCATACTGCACAGTTGATCATTGCTACGCTTAAGAGGGGTTTATTTCCCGCTTCAACAACCAGGTAGCAGCTTTGCTGAAAAATGATTTTATGCAAAACAAAACAACATCTCCGGCCCAGGAACAGCCAATGTTTCAGGTGATCTGCTTTTACCTGATCCTTGAAATTGCCGTACTAAAGATTTGCGGATTGCTGTAAAAACTTAGAACATGCCCATACCGGTTGGGATATAAGTAACCACGCTTTAACCGGGATTTTCTGCACTCTGCCTTCTTAAAATTTTTGATCAGTTTCCCGCTTCGCAATTTTGATTTATCAAATCACCAATCAAAATACAATTATGAAAAAGTCTCTTGCTTTTACTTATGGCCTGATAGCCTACATTGTTTTCCTGGTAGCGTTTTTATATGCCATTGGTTTTGTCGGGAACGTCTTTGTACCCAAAACAATTGATGGCGATGGGGGTACAGTCTCTTTGTCCTCATTTGTTATAGATGCCATCCTGCTCGGCTTGTTTGCCGTACAGCACTCTGTTATGGCCCGGCCCCAGTTTAAAAAATGGATCACCCAGTACATTCACCCCGCTGTTGAACGCAGCACTTTCGTGCTAATTTCCAGCCTCTTGCTGATCCTGCTGTTCTGGCAATGGAGAAGCATGGATGGAGTGATCTGGGAATCATCCGGTGCCGGTGCCGTTATTCTTCAATCACTTTATTTTGTTGGCTGGGGCATTGTACTGCTCGCCACTTTTATGATCAACCATTTTGATTTGTTTGGATTGAAACAGGTAGTGGATAATTTAAAGAACAAACAAGCCCTGGATGCAGATTTCAAGATCAACTGGTTTTACCGCATCGTCCGCCATCCGCTTATGCTGGGATTTTTGATCGCGTTCTGGTCTGCCCCGGTGATGACTGCAGGACACCTGCTGTTCTCGGTTGCCACAACAGCCTATATCCTGATTGCTGTCAAATTCTTTGAGGAAAAAGATCTGATCAAAGAACATGGAAGCAAGTACCTGGAATACCGCAAGAAAGTACCCATGCTGATTCCCTTTACAAAATAATCTCTAATCCACTCCTACACCTCATCTAACCCCTCAAAAGAAAATTGGTATGTTATCAACTGAGAACAATAAAATCATTGCCAGCCTGTTCCTGCAGCTTGTCAGCCGGCACAATGTGGATGAGCTTTGCAAGATGGTGTCACCCGGTTGGAGAATGCATGGCGGACCGCCCAATCTTTCGGAAGGGCCGGAGGGCGTTCGTGAACTTTTTTCCACCTTTGGTTCCATCGAGCAGCAATGGGTGGTTGAAGACATGATTGCAGAAGGCGACAAAGTGGTGATACGGGCTACCAACACATGCAGACAGGACAGTTTTTTCGGCGTACCTGCGCAAGCGGTTCAACAAACCTTTACCGCCATTTTCATCCATAAAATCGTGAACGGCAGGATCGCTGAAACCTGGCGCAATGCCAATGATCTGGGAAGGCTGCTTCAACTCGGCGCCAAGATTAGCCCCTAAACCCCAAGCTCCCCCACTGCTTCCCCGGAAATAAAAAGGTCTTTGCCGATATTACTTGAACGCGGGACCTTTCTATCTCCGGGGAATCTTTTTTTAACCCTTTTGCTGCACCAATGTAAACCGGTGATTTTGGATCCAAGCGCTGAAACGATACATCGCTGAACCGGCCGTTCCTACCGAATGCTTCTCCTGCTGAAATCAAGACAGCCCAGCAGTAAAAACACAACTGCATATGCGACCGAAGTTAACTGGATGGAAGAGAGCTTGGGCTGGTATCTTTCAAATACGCTCATGACAGGCAATGTGTATGGGTAAAGGTTTGCATAGGTGAAATGCAGCTCCAGCAGGATAAAGCAAGCTGCCAGCCAAAGCACAATACCAACCCCGGCAGACACAACAAAATTCCTGAACCGGATACTTATCCAAAACTGAATGGAGCTGATGGCCAGAACAGACGCGTACAGGTTCAGGTTGATATGCAGCAGGCTGCCCCAGTCCAGTCTATATTTGCCCAACTCCAGCACAGGAACCGTTACGCGCAAAGCTGCCAGTGCCAGCAGCATCAGCCCGTTGTATAGAAGCAAAAACAACAAAAGAAGCAACTGCATATTCAGGAATTTGGCGCTATATACCTGCATCCCTGTTTGAGGTGAAGCAAACAGTTGCTTCCAGGTGTTGTTGCGGTATTCAATCTGTGCAAGCAGGGTGCAGAGGAGGATCACGAACAGGGGCAGGATAAACACACCCATGCCCTTTGCTCCTTCCCGGAAAAATGCATTCAGCGGATCAAGGCTGTTTTCCTTTTCCATACCGTCCGTGCACACGTCAATAAAAAACACCAGTGGTATCAGCAAAGCCGCCAGTCCGGTGAAGTACAGGGCGGGCGTACGTTTTGTCTTCAACAGTTCTGCGCGCAAAGAAATCAGCAAGTTCATAGTTGGGAAGATGTAAGTTGAATAAATGATTGTTCAAGATTGTTTTCCTGGGGCCGCAACAAATACACACGCAGGCCATTGACCATGAGGAGCTGGTTGATCGATGCGATCTCATCACTGCAGTTGTAGGTTACCAACAGGTTTTCCCGGTTGCGTTCAGGGTGATAATGTCGGAGTAATTTATAAGCCAGTTCATTGTCGGATGTTTGCAGCTGTAGTTTGTGCTGTCTTTTCTGAACCTGCTGCAGCTCCTGCAGGGTTCCCTGGAACAGCATTTCGCCGCTGTTGATGATACCAACATGGGTAACCATCTTTTCTACTTCCGACAGCAAATGGCTTGATACGAGTATGGTCATGCCATATCCCTTGTTCAGCTTTCTCAATAGTTTGCGCAACTCAATAATGCCATTCGGATCAAGACCGTTGGTAGGCTCGTCCAGGATCAGCAGACGGGGCTTTGGCAATAAAGCCAGGGCTATAGCCAGCCGCTGTTTCATGCCGAGGGAAAACCTTCCCACCGTCTTTTTACCCGCTTCTTCCAAATCAACGATCTTCAGCACTTCGGCTAAACGGTCTTTGGCAACCCCATATACCTGCCTGTATACTTCCAGGTTTTCAAGCGCAGTAAGGTGCCCGTACAGGGAAGGCGTTTCAATCAGCGAACCAACCTGCCGCAGGATGCTGATCCGGTTGGGGTGGAAGTCAAGTCCGAACACTTCAATGCGGCCCTGCTGCAGCGGCAGCATGCCAAGAAGAAGGCTCAGGGTCGTTGTTTTGCCGGAGCCGTTTGGACCCAGAAAACCATAAATACTTGCTTCCGGAACCAGGAGGTTGATATTGTTGATCGTGTGATTGCCCTTGCTGTACTTGTAGCCAAGGGCCGTTGTTCTGATTGCGGGAATTTCATTCATTGCTACAAATTTTTCACAACAGTACCCCGTATTTCAACTGTGTTTGAGGAGATGTGTTGAAAACAGGTGGCTGCGTGACAGAGAGCCAGGCGATCACAAAAAATCATCTATACAAGTTTAAAGCAGGCCGCCTTTATACTTCCGCTTCAGATCCAACACTTATTTGGACTGTTTCGTCACATTCGCAGGTGCAGGCAAATTGGATTGATTAACATTGCTGCATACCAACGCCACTCACCTGCTATAAATAATGCATTCATGACAAGCTTCAAAAAAATATGGAACAGTACAATTTTCCGGAACTGCCTGGTTGCCTTTCTTCTCTGGCTCAGCAGCATTGCCATGCGCGCGAACAACATACTGGGTGGCGAGCTGTTACTGGTCTGGGGCATCGTGCTTCCTTTCAGCATTCTCCACTATACGTTCAGTTTCCGCTTTCTTATTCCACGGGCTTACAAGACCCGCCGCCCGGACTGGTGCTACCTGCTGTATGTTTTACTTGAACTGTTGATCACAGCTGTACCTGTGGGTTTATTGATAAGTTTATACATATACGGAGAAGGTGATTATACGGGATATACTGTCGCCAATATGCTGCTGCAGCTGTGTATTCTTTCACCCATCTCCTGGTATTTTTACAAGCGCCATTACAAGCAACATGAAGAAGTGCTTACACTTCAGAAAGAATTGGGTCAGTCAACAGCAGGGCTTGACTTTCTCCGTTCGCAGATCAACCCTCATTTTCTATTCAATGCCCTCAATGCTATTTATGGAACTGCCATACAGGAGCAGGCTGAGCGCACCAGCGAAGCCGTGCAGAAGTTGGGTGATATGATGCGTTTTATGATGCACGAAAACATGCAGGCGTTTATTTCGCTTACCAGGGAAATAGATTATCTAAGCAACTACATCAGCCTGCAGCGCCTCCGAACCAACAGCAGTGACATGGTAAGGCTGGAAACAGAAATACAAAACACCGCCCTGCCCGTCCGGATAGCCCCTATGCTGCTGATCCCTTTTGTAGAAAATGCTTTTAAGCACGGCATCAGCTTCCGGCAGCCTTCCTTTATCCGTATTGTACTGGAAGTTAAAAACAATGGGCTCAACTTTGATGTTTACAATACCAGGCACCCTAAACCGGATGATGATCCGGAGAAGAATGCGAACGGGATTGGCCTCAACAACGTCAGACAGCGGCTACAGCTCCTGTACCCAAACAAACACGAGCTTATAATCCGCGAAACCGGCAAAGAGTTTTTTGTACATCTTACGATAGAACTATCTTAGCCAGCCATGATGAAAGCTATCGCCGTGGATGATGAACGCATTGCACTCGATATTGTGCAGGCACATGCTGCCAAGGTTCCGTTCATTGAAATAAAAGCCGTATTCACGGATGCTTTCCAAGCGTTGGATTACCTGCAGAAAGAGCCCATCGACCTTATTTTCCTCGACATTAAAATGCCGGATATTTCCGGGATCGATTTCTTTCACAGCTTGTCTAGAAAACCGTTCGTTATTTTTACCACAGCCTACACCGAACATGCCGTTGCAGGTTTTGAGCTGGATGCAATAGATTATCTGTTAAAGCCATTTTCCTTGGCCCGCTTTATCAAAGGCTGCAACAAGGCTTATGAGCTATTTAATTACCGCAACAGCAACCAGCCGGAACTCTCAGAAAGCCTCTATGTGAAAACCGGCCATGAACAGGTCAGGGTTGAGCTCCATGAGATTCTTTACCTTGAAGCTGCAGGCAACTATGTTACGTTTGTCACCCCAAGTAAAAGCCTCCTGTCGCGCAGCACATTTGCCGAAGCCATTGCGCTTCTCCCGGCTAACAGGTTTGTGCGCATTCACCGCTCGTTTGTAGTAGCCGTTAATAAAATTGATAAGTTGGAAAAGACCCAGGTGACCATTGGAAACAAGATTATACCGGTAAGCGAAGCATATGCACAGGAATTATTCTCACTGATAGGAAGGTGAGGTCTTTCAATCGGCCCCAAAGGTCTTCATCGCGATCTTTCTGATGATGCGTGTATAAGACACCGGTAAGATGCGTGAGAGTAGGTCCAGCGCTTTTCCATCCATTCCAATTACCAGCCGTGATTTATTCCGCTCGACTGCTTTCAGGATCTGCGCGGCTGCACTGGCTGCCGTTGTGAACGCCTGCTTGTCGAACTGCTGAATACTTTTCTGGTGCATGGAAACCGTTACGACACCCCTGTTTAAAACTGCATTCCGGACAATATTGGTTTTTACACCTCCCGGATGAACGCACGTGGTCCGGATGCCCGTCTCTTTCAGTTCCATCCGCAAACTTTCGGTAAATCCCCTCACCCCAAACTTGGAGGTGCAATACGGCACATTCAGCGACACACCCACCAGGCCAAATACACTCGACAGGTTTACAATATGGCCCCGGTTCGAAGAAACAAAATAAGGATAGAAAGCTTTTGTCATCCGGATAGTGCCCAACAGGTTGATGTTGATCAGCTGCTCAAAATCAGCCAGCCCGGTGTCATGAAAAGTACCGCTGCTCAGTGCTGTACCGGCATTGTTGATCAATACCAGTTTTCGGTTGTTCATGACCGGTATTACCCGGGCAGCAAACCGGGTAATGGCGTCGGGGTCGGCGATGTCGAGCAGCTCGGAGTGGATAGGCATGCCAGCTGCTGCGCCCAGACGCACGGTTTCAAGAAGACCGGCCCCGTTGCGGTCTGTTGCGATCACATGGGCTCCTTTCCGGGCGGCCTGCCAGGCAAGTTCCTGCCCGATGCCGGAAGCGGCACCCGTGATGATGAATACCGTATCGGTGAAGCTAGGCATGGGCATAAAGATCTGTTAGAAATTTCCTGATAGGATCTATGACGGTTTCCGGGTAGGTGTAGATGGAAAAATGATCTCCCGGCACTTCCTGCACCTCTCCGTCCGGAAAGCGGATCACCGCGTCCTGTATGGCATGGATGCGCAGGTTGGGCTCAGCCTCCAACCGTTCAGGCCTGGGATTAAAGATAAGGCGAAGCTGGTTCACGGCATTGGCCCTGTTTCCGGTGACAAGCCGGTTGAACACCTTTCTAAATACGGGAAGGGAGGGCTTGTCTTTGTAATATTTCTTTACGCTCCACCACAGCACCAGCCGGTTCAGGTAAAGTCCGGTTCTTGCGGTGAAGTAGATCAGGTGCCGGTTGCGCACCGGAACGATCACTTTGCGGCTGTCTGTCCAGGAAGAAACCTGCACGACCGGACAGCCTGTAATTTGCCTGATATAGACGGCCACCCATCCGCCTGCCGAGTGACCAATCATAACATCCTTGTCTGTTATCTTATAACGCGCAACCAGCTCACGGGCAAATTGAACAACATTAAGGTCAGCAACATGCCGGTCAGGCAGCAGCTTCCAGAGACTCAGCACCAGCTTGTCACCGGGCAGTTCCGCTATGATCTTATCAAAAATAAACTCATCTTCGCCCAGTCCGGGTATCAGAATGATCCGCATAGTTGGAGGTTATAAGACCCTTTCAGGGCTTGCTTGTTTTTGTTTGACCAGCCTGTATTTCGACACGTCGAATACCCTGGTCAGCTTCCGGAACCGTACGCTCAGCCGGGGAAAAATGGTGGTGTTTTTGCCGGCCCTGTTGATGTACCAGCTTTTGCATCCTGCATTCCAGACTGTTCCCTTGAAATCCTTTTGGAGGTTCCTGTTATAACTCTCCTGCACGGCTTCCTGCAGATCCAGGTAACTCCCTGTACCGGCCTGCTCCAGGCACGCAATATATTGCATGATATAGCGCATCTGCGATTCCATCATATGGACCACCGAATTGCTTCCCAGCCCGGTGTTTGGTCCCAGGATAAAAGCCAGGTTCGGGTAGCCGGCAACGGTAGTACCCAGGTAAGCTTCGGCCCCTTTTATCTTCCATTTTTCTACCAGGTCCCCGCCATCCAGTCCGATGATCTTCACACGCAGCTCAATGTCAGCGGCTACAAACCCGGTAGCCAGTATGGCTGCATCAACCTGGTAAGTTTTTCCGCCGGCCAGGATGCCATCCGGCAGGAACTGTTCGATGGGGTCTGTTACAAGTGAAACATGGGATTGATTAAAGACCGGGTAGTAATCGTCTGATTTAAGAATGCGTTTGCAGCCGATCTTGTAACGGGGTGTCAGTTTTTTGCGCAGTTCCGGATCTTTGACTTGTTTGG
>JADCRZ010000027.1 GCA_015069695.1 Williamsia sp. | reverse complement strand
GGGCGTGCGAGCCCCTTGTAATAAAGCGCAGGAAAAAGCGAATCAGTATTACCCAAAGAATTGTTTATTTATTCACTCACCTAAGAGAATTTTCTGTCCGGCTAAACCAGGCCACCTCATGCGGGGTGCAGAAAGGGTGAAAAAAAGGTGGGGAGATTCGGGGAAAAAGGGACAATTTGCAGCCCTTATGGCTGAAGTTGTTCCTAAGAAAAAGATTTTTGATTTTTCGTTGTTGCGGCGGGTGTTTTCGTTCGCGGCTCCTTACAAGAACAGGGTTTATATATCTGTTGTTATGTCGATCGTGCTGGCAGGCCTGGCGCCTGTGCGGCCTTACCTGATCCAGGTCAGCGTCAATAATTATATCAAAGGCGGTGAAAACGCGCTTACGGCCGCTGCTAAACATCCTTTTCTTTCCTTGCTGTTGGCGATCACATTGTGGCAGGTTGTGCTCCTGGTAGCAGAAACCATTATCCGGTTTTATTTTTCTTTTATCACTGCCTGGCTCGGACAAGCCGTCGTAAAAGACCTGCGGGTGAAAGTGTATAACAAGATACTCGGGCTGAATCTTTCCCAGTTCGACAAAACACCCATCGGCACCCTTACCACCAGAACGATCAACGACATAGAGTCGATCAACGACATTTTTGCGGAAGGATTGATTCCCATTATCGCTGATATTCTTTCCATCATTGCCATCCTTGCCTGCATGTTCTGGATCGACTGGCGGCTGGCGCTGATCAGCTTCAGTCCTTTTCCTATCTTGTTTGTAGCCACTTATTTTTTCAAGGAAAGCGTCAACAAGTCGTTTATCAAGGTCCGCAATGCGGTGGCGCAACTCAATGCTTTTGTACAGGAACACATTACCGGTATGGTGGTTGTACAGGCATTTGCGGGCGAACAAAGGGAGTTCAACAAGTTCAGGGAGATCAATGGTGAACACCGCAGTGCAAATATCAAAGCTATTTTTGCCTATTCAGTTTTTTTCCCCATTGTGGAGATCATCCTGGCCGTGTCAACCGGTTTGCTGGTGTGGTGGGCCGCTGCGCATGCGATGCACCTGCCCCGTGCAGAAGCCATCACCCTGACAGGCAAAGTCATTTCCTTTGTGCTGCTGCTGAACTTGATCTCACGGCCGCTCCGGTTTATTGCAGATAAGTTCAACGTGCTGCAAATGGGCATGGTGGCCAGCGAACGCGTTTTTAAAGTACTCGACAATGATGATTACCTGAAAGGGGAAGGCAGCTATGCCCCGCAACAGATCAGGGGTGATGTAGAGTTTAAAAACGTTTGGTTTGCGTATGTGGACGAACAATATGTACTCAAAAATATTTCCTTTAAAGTACGCGCAGGCCAAACCGTTGCCATCGTCGGCAATACAGGCAGTGGCAAAACAACCATCATCAGCCTGATGAACCGCCTCTACCATATTCAAAAAGGAACCATCCGGATCGATGATAAGAATTTGGAAGAGTACACCACGGAAGCGCTCCGCAGCAAGGTAGGGGTAGTGCTGCAGGATGTATTTTTGTTTTCCGGATCGGTGTTGGACAATGTAACCTTGCGCAATCCGGCGATCAGCCGTGAAAAGGTTGTACATGCAGCAAAGATGATCGGCATGCATGATTTTATTGAAGAGCTGCCGGGTGGGTATGATTACAATGTAATGGAACGCGGAAGCACCTTATCTCTCGGACAGCGGCAGTTGCTTTCTTTTATCAGGGCCCTCCTGTATGATCCCTCTATCCTCATCCTGGATGAAGCGACCTCTTCCGTTGATACGGCTTCCGAGCGCATGATCCAGCACGCGATCGATACCCTGATAACCGGCCGGACCTCCATCATCATTGCCCACCGGCTTTCTACCATCCGCAAAGCAGATTTGATCATTGTGCTTGACAAAGGCGAGATCAAAGAAAAAGGTACGCATGAAGAGCTGCTGGCCCTTGGCGGACTGTACAGCAAGTTGCACCAGATGCAGTTTGAAAAGCAAGCGGCGCCCTTGTAAATCCATTTGTTAGAGATTCGTATTTCGTTTTTCAGCGACCGCTCCTTATATTTGCGGCAAATTTAAGACAGGCATGATCCCTTTGAGGCTACGATCCTATTTGACCTTACTGCTGTTGCTTACATATGGATTTTTTTATAATGCTGCCGCCCAGGAACAACAAGAACATCCGGGTAATCCAGACAGAATCTTGCACCAAAAGCCTGATACAATCAGCACAGAAGGCCATGAAGAAGGCACGTTCGATCCAGCCGCTATTATCATGGAGCATGTGCTCGACGCACACGAATTCCACTTTTTTTCTATCGGTGAAAATCATTACTCGATTCCCCTGCCAGTGATCCTATATTCTCCGCAAAGAGGGTTGTCTGTATTCTCATACGGAAAATTTCATCACGGGCACGAAGCATACAACGGATACACAAGCGAAGAAGGGGTGATCAAAGCTGTAGGTGCTGATGGCAGGGTAGACGAGTCGGTGAAAGTATATGATTTCAGCTTAACACGCAATGTGGTACAGATGATACTTGCCCTCATTTTGCTGGCATGGATCATGATCGGCATCGCCAACAAATACAAAAAAAGGGGTGCCCATGCAGCTCCGACAGGCTTTCAAAATGCAGTGGAGCCGGTGATCACATTTGTGCGTGATGAGGTCGGCAAACCCAACCTGGGCCATAAGTACCAGCAATACATGCCTTACCTGCTCACTGTTTTTTTCTTTATCCTGATCAACAACCTGATTGGCTTGATACCGGGTTCAGCAAACGTGACCGGTAATATCGCATTTACGATGGTACTGGCCCTTATTTCACTCGTTATTATCCTGCTTAGCACAAACGGCCATTTCTGGGGTCATATTTTCTGGCCTCCCGGTGTGCCGCTTCCAGTCAAGATCATCCTGATTCCGGTTGAACTGGCCGGTGTGCTGCTGATTAAACCTGCAGCATTGATGATCAGGTTGTTTGCAAACATGGTGGCGGGGCATATTGTTATTACCTGTTTTATTCTCCTGATCTTTATATTCGGCGCCATGAGCAAAGTGGCAGGATGGGGATTTTCGCCCGTCAGCATTGCGTTCACAATATTTATCTACCTGATCGAAATACTGGTAGCTTTTATCCAGGCGTTTATTTTTACCAATCTTACAGCAGTTTTTATCGGCCAATCGTTCGAAGGCGGTCACAATGATGTGGATGGCCATGCCGATGATGTTATTATATAAGTTTTTTCTTAACAACAAAAACAGAGTCGTATGTCTTTAATGAGTGTAATGCTTGAAGTTGGACCAGTTGCCCTGTCGCATCTTGGTGGTGCTATCGGTGCAGGTTTGGCTGCTATCGGTGCCGGTATCGGTATCGGGCAAATTGGTAAGGGTGCAGTTGAATCGATCGCCCGCCAGCCGGAAGCTTCCAATGACATTCGTGCAAACATGATCCTGACAGCTGCGTTCGTAGAAGGGGTTGCCCTTTTTGCAGTTATCGCAGGTATCCTGGCTGTTCTTAAAACAGCAGCTTAAACCGGTCTGCACGTAAAAATCCTATCTGCATCCAAAGCACAGGGCGGCGGATGCAGTTGGTTTCACTCCGACGCTTTCGTTTACAGCAGCTGAAAAGTCATTTGATCATCAACCATTTAACCTAGATATATGGAACTTCTCATGCCCGGATTGGGCTTGTTTCTCTGGACCTTGATCGCTTTTATCATTGTTTTCCTGATCCTGCGCAAATTTGCCTGGAAGCCGATCCTTTCTTCGCTGAACGAACGGGAAAAGACCATCGCCGACTCACTGGCATCTGCCCAGCAGGTAAAAGCTGAGATGGCACAACTGAAAAGCGAAAACGAAGCCTTGCTGGCAAAAGCCCAACAGGAAAGGGCCACGCTGATCAAGGAAGCCAAGGTTACATCCGATAAAATGATTGCTGAGGCAAAAGACAGGGCGAAGACCGAATACGACCGGATTATAGCGGACGCCCAGGCTGCCATCGAACAGCAAAAAATGGCTGCCTTGACGGATGTGAAAAATCAGGTAGGCAACCTCGTTATCGAAGTGGCAGAAAAGGTTCTGCGCCGCGAGCTGAGCGACAAAGCTGAACAGGAAAAATACATTGTTCAGCTGGCCAATGATGTAAAATTGAACTAAAACAAATAACAGGAAGTTTTGAGCGAATGGTTCGCAACTTCCAGCTTTTATAAACCCTCATTATTCATGCTTAATCCACGTGTTGCTGGCCGGTATGCCAAATCACTTCTCGACCTGGCAGTTGAAAGAAACTTGCTGGAAGATGTGCACAATGACATGCTGCTGCTACAAAGCATGTGCAAGTCGAGCCGCGACTTTGTTACGCTTCTCCGCAGTCCGGTAATCAAAGCCGACAAAAAAAACAAGATCCTTGCAGCACTCACAGAAGGCAAAGTAAGCCAGCTTACTTCTTCTTTTCTTACGCTGATGACCACCAAAGGAAGGGAAGAAACCTTACCTGAAATTGCAACGGCCTTTCTCGGTATGTACAATACCATGAAAGGGATCAGCAAAGTAAAACTGATCACAGCACAGCCCGTGAGCGATGCCTTGAAGCAAAGCATCATAGATAAAATGCAGTCCAGCAACCCTTCTCAGCAGATCCAGCTGGAGACGGCCGTGAATGAAAACCTGATCGGTGGTTTTGTGCTGGAGTACAACAACAACATGGTTGATGCCAGCGTGCTGCGCGATCTCAAAGACATTAAAAAGCAGTTTGAGCAGAACGTATATGTTCAACGAATCCGGTAGTAATTAAAGGCCGGAAAAAACTTTATTCTAACAAGAACCTAAAAAGCATATTATGGCGGAAATAAAATCAGATGAGATATCAGCGATCCTGCGCCAGCAGCTGAGTAATTTCAATGTAGGCGCCGACCTGGAAGAAATCGGAACCGTGCTGCAGGTTGGCGACGGTATTGCCCGTGTGTACGGACTCAACAACGTGCGCTCAGGTGAGCTGGTTGAATTTGAAAACGGTGTAAAAGCCATTGCGCTGAACCTGGAAGAAGACAATGTGGGTGTGGTATTGATGGGCGACCAGGGCGACATCAAAGAAGGAGCAAAAGTAACCCGTACCGGTAAGATCGCTTCTATTAAAGTAGGAGATGGACTGGTAGGCCGCGTGATCAATACGCTTGGCGAACCGATCGACGGGAAAGGTGCCATCCAGGGTGAGTTGTACGAAATGCCCCTGGAAAGAAAAGCGCCGGGTGTTATTTACCGCGAACCGGTAAAAGAGCCCCTGCAAACAGGTATCAAAGCCATTGACGCCATGATCCCCATCGGCCGCGGTCAGCGTGAGCTGGTGATCGGTGACAGGCAGACGGGCAAATCAGCGATTTGTATAGATACCATCATCAATCAGAAAGAATTTTACAAAGCCGGCAAACCGGTTTATTGTATCTATGTAGCCATCGGGCAGAAAGCTTCTACCATTGCAGGTGTCATGAAAACCCTGCAGGAAAACGGAGCAATGGACTACACCATCATCGTAGCCGCCTCTGCTTCCGACCCGGCCCCCCAACAGTTCTACGCGCCTTTCTCCGGTGCCGCCATCGGTGAATTTTTCCGCGATACAGGCCGTCCGGCCCTGATCATTTATGATGACCTGTCGAAGCAGGCGGTTGCCTACCGCGAAGTATCGCTCTTGCTGAGAAGACCCCCCGGCCGCGAAGCTTATCCTGGTGACGTATTCTATCTTCACAGCCGCCTGCTGGAAAGAGCAGCCAAAGTGATCAGCAAAGACGATGTGGCAGCCAAGATGAATGACCTGCCCGAATCTATCAGGCACTTGGTAAAAGGAGGCGGTTCGCTTACAGCCCTGCCGATCATCGAAACGCAGGCTGGTGACGTATCAGCTTATATCCCTACCAACGTGATCTCTATCACCGACGGACAGATATTCCTGGAAGGAAACCTGTTCAATGCAGGTATCCGCCCTGCCATCAACGTGGGTATATCGGTGAGCAGGGTAGGAGGAAATGCGCAGATCAAGTCCATGAAAAAAGTAGCCGGTACCCTGAAACTCGACCAGGCCCTGTACCGCGAGCTGGAAGCCTTCTCCAAATTCGGGGGCGACCTGGATCCTGCTACCAAGCTGGTACTCGACAAGGGTAGCCGCAACGTGGAAATCCTGAAACAGGCCCAGTTTGCACCTTTTTCTGTTGAAAAGCAGGTTGCTATCATCTACCTGGGTACCCAGGGTCTTTTGCGTGACGTGCCCGTAAGAAAGGTCAAGGATTTTGAAGAACAATTCCTGCTGGAAATGGACAACAAGCTGCCAGACGTACTCGCAGAGTTCAAAAAAGGCAATCTGCCGGAAGACGGCCTGAACCGCATGGTGGAACTGGCCAAAGGATTGATCTCAAGCTATAAATAACATCTGTATGTCAACAGAAACATCTCCGAAGGTATTTATCATAGACAGTGAAATTGAATGGGAGCAGGTAGGTGAAGGCGTGAAGCGAAAGATCGTGGCTTATAACGACCAGCTGATGCTGACCAAAGTTGCCTTTGAAAAGGGCGGCGTGGGTGCCCTGCATCACCACTATCACAGCCAGATCTCGCATGTAGAAAGCGGGGCATTTGAGATACAGATCGGTGACGATAAAAAACTCCTGAAAGCAGGCGATGCTTACATTGTGCCACCGCATGCAGTGCATGGTGCTGTTTGCGTGGAAGCCGGTGTGCTGGTAGATGCTTTTAGTCCGTACAGGGAAGATTTTATTCAGCAAACAAAGTAGGCAAGCTTTGGTGAGTTAGGGATGGATCCACCGGACCTAACGTTGATACCTCGACCGCAACTTCTCGCAGCATACAATTGATTTGACGGAGAAGAGATGATTTTTTCTTTTTAATAAAGTAAAATCATTTCTTCTCCGTCTGCATTATAAAAGCATTTGTTCATTTAAAATCAATTGTATGCGCTTTATACTTCGTGGAGCCGCAATCGGCCTGCTGGCCGGTACGCTCTTTTTCTTTGTTCCTTTTCTTTTCCGTTTTTTTCTTTTCTTTTTGGTCATCAGCTTTCTCATCCGGCTGATCTGGGGAGGCCGCAGGTGGCGGGGCCGCCGGGCATTTGGTGGTGGATACCACAACCCCTACTTCGACCGCTATGGAGATCAGTACAATGGCAATCCTATTTCTATTGATGGAAGAGGATTTGTACCTCCTGTAAAAGAAGGCGGCAAAGAAAGCAATTTTCCGGTTCTATAACATCTACAACACACTAAAAAATCATCCGATGAGACGGACACAATTTATTACGGCAGCCATTGTTGCTGCGATTACTTTCTTTGGTCTTCATGCTTTTGTAGGGCCCCGCTATTATGGTCCACATGGCTGGTATGGCTGGCATGGATTCAACCATTGGAAAGGGGGTTATTATGACCGTCCCTGGTACGGTGCCCCATACAATTATGATCCAAGATGGGACCGGAGAAATGGGCCACAGGTTCAGCCGCCAGATTCAACAGGTGGCCGGTACTAAGAGAAATTTCTATATCATTTAAAATTAAAAATACAAAGACATGTGTTATTACAGATCAGCCAGGTGGGGCGACCGCTTTGCACAAGGCTGGGAAGGCCATGGTCCCTGGGGAAACAGGGCAGGCAAATCGGTTCCGGTAAATATTCAGGAGAATGAAAAGGAGTTTGAATTGTTCTTATATGCGCCGGGGCTTCAAAAAGAGGCTTTTAAAGTTTCCGTGAAAGATGACGTGCTAACAGTTGCCTATACTGGCGCAGAAGAACAGGAACCGACCCGTTTCACCCGCCGGGAATACCGGAATGAATCTTTTGAACGGTCCTTTGTCCTGAATGGAAAAGTGCAGATCGACAGCATCAAAGCCGCGTATGCGGATGGCATCCTGAAAATCATTTTGGCGAAAGATCCGACCAGAAATCAGCCGGCTCAGACCATCTCGGTGGCCTAGAGCCGCGACAAATCTACCAGGGGATAGATGGCATTGTACAAAGACAGGGCTTTCCCTGTCTTTGTATTTCAGACAACTGACAGCGCCTCTATATTTGAGTCTGTTGTGGATAAAACAAAAAGAAGCGTCTCATTGCAAAATCATTGTATGAAAAAGATGACTATGTTACTGGGTATCCTTTTAGGGGTTGTTATCTGCCTGGGTCAGGATAAGGCCAAACCCAAGCCGGAAAAATTGCCGCCTCCCAAAGTAGAAATTACAAAGTTTACACCGCCAAAATCAAAGAATCCCAAGGCAAAACCACCGAAAACAAAGCTCACACCGCCGGTTATCCGGAAAGATTCTTAAAAAAATGTTATGAAGTTGGATAATAGAACAGACCTGCCAACCGTTATTAAACTATCAGCGTATATATAGATCATACAAGTCCTCAAATAAAGTTTTTCTCATAAGCAGTTAGTTTTGGTTAAAGCCCTTTGTTTCTACAAAGGGCTTATTTTTTTAGCATACTGCTACTCCCTTGTTGTATTTATTCCTGTAATCAACGGGCGAAAGGCCGGTGATCTTTTTAAAGACGGTCCGGAAGGCCTTGGTATCAAAATAGCCTACATCGTACATTACTTCGTTTACATTTTTGCGACTGGTTTCCAGGCTTCTTTTGGCTGCTTCTATTTTTACGCGCTGGATGTATTCTACCGGGGTGTTGTGGGTCGCTTTTTTAAACCGTTTTTCAAAGCTCCTTCTGCCAATGGCAAACCGCTCAGCCAACTCCTCTACAGATATTTTCTCCGATACATTCTTTTCTATAAACTCCTGCGCACTGCGTACACCATCGTCTTCATGTGCTTTTTGCCCGTTGAACATAATAAAAGGCGATTGGGTTTTGCGCTCTATCTCAATGGCATACACCTTGGATGCCAGGATAGCCATCTCCCGATCCGTATATTTTTCGACCAGGTACAGCAGGAGGTTCCAGTAAGAGTTGGCGCCCCCGCTTGAATACAAGCCTTGTTCTTCCGTAATGATCCGGTCGTCCACCAGTTCTACTTCCGGGAACATATCCCTGAATGGGGCAGCATATTTCCAATGGGTTGAGCATTGCCTGCCATTGAGCAGGCCGGTTGAAGCAAGCAAAAAAGCACCGATACAAAGGCTCGCCAATTCAGCTCCTGCCTTGTACTGCTTGATGATCCAGGGGATAAACTCCCTGTTTAGCTCCAATGCTGTTTCCAAGTCACCATCCAACGCGGGAATTATGACAAGATCGGTCTTTTGAACCTCTTTCAGCAATTTGTCCGTATGAACACTGAAAGAACCTTTGTGCAGCTTGACTTCCTTTGAAAGCCCGACCAACTGGATATTAAACAAGGGCGGTCTTCCTGCTTCCTGTAAAAAATCATTCACGCCTGCAAACAAACAGCGCGGGTTGTCGATGCTCACGAGCACAGACTGTTGGGGTACGAGAATGGTGATATTCTTCATACACTAAAAATAAGGAAATCCTGTTTCGCAATCAACCCGGTAAAGGGTCGTAAACGCACTGTGGATAATTTTTGCTGATCAGCTACTTGTCAACATTTTACGCGGTGTTTTCATGCCGGGAATGCCTTTCCTTTTCTTCCCCGCCATATCAAAAAGCCTGTCACCGGTAAGCTGGCTGCAAGGAGGCTGGCAAAGAAAGCCTTGATTTTTCCTGGTAAGCCAAGTACTGCACCCACATGATAGCCACTGCTGCCACTGGCGGGCTGGAGTGACAGGTAGTAAAAGCGGTTTACTGGTTAGAAAGCTTCTTTGCTGGTCTATATAGCATTCTTTCCAAAATTCACTTACGCAGCTCAGCTTTTGGTCCCGCATGCTTTGGCCATTGTGGATGTGGTGGGAGCTGGCGGTGTAAATGGACAGGGATCAAAGAATGCAACAGGTAAAATCGCATTGTGAAAACACCGGCTTCATCGTTTGCCTCACAGGCCCGAAGAAGATTTGTCTGTTGTAGGCAGGCTTGGTGTCCATACTCAATCAATTTATAAGCTTGGCAAGCGTTTTTTCTACTCTGTCACCACGTAAATCCCTTGCAATAATCTTTCCTTGTGGACTTATCAAAAAATTTGCAGGTATACCTTTACCAAAAAGGTTGTATTCATTTACCACTTTTCCGCTCCATCCTTTAAAATCACATGCCTGTATCCATGGCAAATCATCTTTCGCTATCGCATCTATCCAAGCATCTTTGTCTTCAAGTTTATCCAAAGAAAAGGAAATGATCGTAAATCCTTTATCTTGAAATTTTGAATATGCTTGTTTTAAATATGGATGTTCCGCGCGACAAGGAATGCACCATGACGCCCAAAAATCCAATAAAACATACTTGCCCCTGAAATCCTTTAAAGAAAAGGTTTTTTCGTTTAGATCCAGTTCGATGAATTCGGGTGCCGGCATTCCTATTGCAACTTTTTCTGCTTTCTGTATGAAACCTTTTATTCTTTGTCCATCGTAAGAGTTTTGAACAGTCTTTGATAGTGACTCGTACAGTGTTTTCAAGGAGGCTACAGGCAATATTTGTGTCTTGTAAAATAAAATATTTGCGCTAACATAAGAGTCGGGAAACTTTCTCAAAAAACCATAGTCAAGGTCGTCGCTCTGTTTTCGATAAACAGGCATTTTTTCATTGTAAATTTTCTCGGTTTTTACAGTGTCATTCTCTGCTCTTGCCTTATCCAACTCCACAAACATCTGTTGCCATTTGTTATCTAAGCTATCATAACTGGCATGATAAATACTGTATTCTATTTGAGTCTTCGATCCTGTCACTTTCCCTCGTTTAAAATCATCAACTTTGAAAACCCCTTGCATGGAAGTTGGCTCTATAAACAGCTCTACAAAATTTGGATCATCTATATCTCTTGATCTTATCTTACCATAAAATCGTGCAAGAGATGGTTCGTTTATATAACCTTTAAGTTGAAATCCTCCATGGTGTAAGAAGCAACTGTCAAGCCGATATTTGCCGCTTGTGTCTGTATAGGCAAGGTATATATAACCTGTATCCAGCCCAATGATTTTTCCTTGGAAAACAAATTCTCCGCGCTTTCCTTTTGTTTGTGCAAATGCCGAGCTTGTCAACACTGATATTACAAAGAGGCAGGTTAAATATTTCATCTGATTTTTATGTAATTGATGCGAGGAAGTATAATTTGCACAAAGCCGGTAAAAAAGTGTGAAACAAAATGAGCTGTTCGCAATCTCCCATGTATAGAGTCGCAAACGCACCCTTTTAGATTGTACTTCCCGGAATAGATTTGTATTGTCAATCAACCGATCTCCTTACCAGTAAATCTCTCATCATGAAAAAGACAAAAGTTCTCTATTGGATCTTCACCGGCTTGTTTGCAGCAATGATGCTTGGTTCTTCTATTCCAGACATCCTGGTATTGCAGGAGGCGGTAAAAGGATTTCAGGAGATCGGCATGCCGGCATCCCTGGTTCCATTTCTGGGTGTAGCAAAATTACTGGGTGTGATTGCCATCCTCGTGCCGGGTTTTCCCAGGATCAAGGAATGGGCTTATGCAGGACTGGTGTTTGATCTGGTTGGTGCAACCTACCTGGTGGCTGTTTCCGGTAAACCCATTGTTTACTGGAGCCCGATGCTGGTCGTTTTGCTGCTGGCTGCCGGTTCATACATTTATTATCACAAAAAGCGCAAGGCAGCGCTGGATAACAACCAGGTCGTTCAAAAAGGCAATGTTGCCGATCCATTTACAAGAAGCCCGCTGAAAGATGCCAGTTTGCGGGCCCAGGGCTAATATACCCTTTGTATGCGAAGAGTGATTGTATCCATAAATGTTACGCTGGATGGATTTGTGTCCGGACCGAAGGGAGAGCTGGACTGGCATTTTCCGCTTTGGAACGAAGAGATGTCCGGGTCTGCCTGTGAACAGCTGCAAACCATGGATACCATCCTGATGGGCAGGATAACTTATCAATCCATGTCACGTTACTGGCCCGGTGCAGCACCTACTCGTTTCGGTAACATGATGAACAGTTTTTGCAAGGTTGTTTTTTCTTCTACCCTGCAAAAAACATCCTGGAACAATTCCCGGATCGCGGCAGGAAATGTTGCTCTGGAAGTTAACCGGCTCAAAAAAATGCCTGGCAAAAACATGATTGTGTATGGCAGCATAAGTATCGTTGACTGCCTGAAAGAAGCCGGCCTGATAGACGAGTACCGGATCTGGGTGCATCCTGTTGTGATCGGAAAGGGCAAACCGCTTTTTAACCTGCATGATCACCTGAGTCTCCAGCTGCTCAGGTCTAAAACGTTCGGGTCCGGCGTAATAGTTTTGTATTACCAGCCCAAAAATCCGGCCTTTGCTGCTGTGCCTAGCCCGTTCCTTGCATAATGCCTCCATTGATCCCTAGCCCCTCTTGTCCTCTATCCTCTTTCTAGAATCAGGTTGGCCTGTTTGATCTCGTCTTCATTGATCGTATGTCCCATACCGGGATAGATCTTTTTTGTTACGGCTGCGCCCATCTCTTGCAGCAAGAGAGCAGTTGCATTGACCCTGTCAACCGGCACATGCGGATCAGGATCGCTGCTGCCTATAAAAACAGGTGTGCCCGCGAAATTTCCCGTGTAGTTGGCAGGATAGATTTGATCGCCGATCAGTCCACCGGTAAATGCTACAATGCCACCCCATTTCCTGGCATGCCTGGTTGTGTATTCCAGCGTAAGACAGGCGCCCTGGGAAAAACCTGCAAAGAAAATGTTTTCTGCTTTGATGCCGCCTTGAATGGTTTCTTCGACGATCCCGTTTATTATCTCAAGTGCAGATGAAAGCCAGGGTTCATTTTGCTGAGGCGGGGCCAGAAAAGAAAATGGATACCAGGTATAGTTGGTCGCTTCCGGCGCAAGCAGGGCAAACTGACCGGTGCGCAGGTAAGATGCCAGCGAAAGGATGTCTTGTGCGTTGGCACCCCTGCCATGCAACATGATCAGTGCCCGGGAGGCTTTCTCCAGGGGCTGTCCGGCCGTCACTAAATTTTTTCGGTGCATGTTATTTATATTGGTGGAGGTTCAGCTGCACTGGTTCAACAGCTTTTTCAATTTGATTCCGGCGTGGCTCGTATAGCGCAGGTAATTTCAAGGCTTCTCCCAGGTGTTGAGGTTCTTCATCTACCGCAAAGCCGGGGCCGGCCGTTGCAATTTCAAACAAAACACCACCCGGCTCCCGGAAATAAATCGATGTAAAGTACTGTCTGTCCAGTACGGGTGTGGGATTCAGCATACGCTGTGCAATCTTGATTCTCACTGCTTGCTGCGTTTGCGCGTCAGCGGTAGCAAAAGCAATGTGGTGCACGGTACCGTTGCCGCCCAGTCCGCGCAGGCTGTCTGGCGTGCAAAGGATGTCGACATAATTGCCGGGTATGTCATTGGCAGCAAACCGGAAACGGTTTCCTTTTTCGGCTATCAGTTTGTGATCCAGTTGTTCTGTAAGCAGGGCTGCCGTGCGTTCATAGCCTTCTTCCCAGATCTCTACATGGTAAAAACCCTTGATGGCATGTTCCGGGGGAATAGCGCCGTATGTAAAACCGGTACGCTCGTCCCGGTCGTTAAAGACCAGCTCCAAACCCAGTCCGTCCTTATCTTCAAAATACAAATAAACTTCTCCTTCAAATCTTTCCTGCAGCGGTTTATAGCTGATCCCGAATTGCTGCAACCGAGCCTGCCAGTAATCGATGCTGCTGAGCGGAACAGAAAAAGAAGTGGTGTTCAGCATGCCTTTGCCATGTCTTCCTGATGGAATAGAACCATATGGGAAAAAGGTAAGAATGCTGCCGGGACCACCTTGTTCATTGCCGTAATAAAAATGATAAACTTCCGGTGCATCAAAATTGACTGTTTTTTTTACCAGCCGCAGCCCGAGTATGCCTGCATAGAAATCAATGTTTGATTGTGCCTTGCCGGCCAGCGCTGTTACGTGATGAATGCCTGTAATGAGCTGTTCCATAGTCTTGTTTGGGGCCGTCAAGGTAAGACAATTCAGCAAAAGACAGGTGGCTGAACCGAAAGGCAGGGGGGAAAGCAAAAAAGCCCTTTCCAAAAAGGAAAAGGCTTATCCTACATGCGACCCGAATTTATATAGATACTTTTCATGCAAGTGCCGGTTCTCCAGAGCTGGCCTTACAGGGAAAGTCAGAATTTTTAAGATGATGCTGCTTGTCTTTTCTTTTCAACCGTTTGTAATTCCGTGCTTGGCTTTTTCTGCGTTTATGATGATGTAAAATTACAGCCGCTTTGCGCAAGCAAAAATGCAAAGAGGGATGAACTGTGCCAATCTGCGTGTGAATTGATAAAGAAGTCTCCCGATTTGCAAAGTAGATGAGCATTAGACATTTATCAATCCAACCTCTGCCGGCAACGGAGGTACGCCGTTAATGGGACAATAAGGAGCGATTTCAGGTTGGCCGAGGCAAAACAGTTCGAATGCGGACTGGCGCTGCTTAAATGGGAACTGGCGCGCTAACGGACAGGGATTGTATCGATACCGCACAGGATATAGGGTGTGATGCGGCTGTAAACAGTTGGAACACAGCGGGATATTTTGTGGCACTCCATCTGTCTTTTTAACCGGACAGCTGAAAACAATGACCCATCCAACGAACGACCATGTTATACAACCTTAAGTATGCATTGCGCAACCTCTTGCGCAACAAGATATATGCAGCCATCAACATCGGCGGGCTTGCCGTTAGTCTGGCTGCATTTATTTTTATGGCCTTGTATATCGAAGATGAAAAAGGTTTTGACCGCTTTCATGCACAGACTGACCGCATTTACCGGATAGAAGACGAAAAGCGAACCGGTAGCGTGTTGCTGCGCACGGCCAGTTCAGCTGCTCCTGTAGGCCCGGCCCTGCAGCAAGACTTCCCTGCCATCAAAGCCTACACGCGGCTCATGAGAACAGAAGCGTTGGTGAAATACGGCGACAATCTTTTTGAAGAGCGCAACATTTTTTACAGTGATGCCCGGTTTTTTAAGTTGTTCAGCTTTCCCCTGCTGAGCGGCGCACCAGACAAGGCATTGGAACAGCCCAATAGTGTTGTACTCACGCAGCATGCTGCGCAGAAGTATTTTGGCAGGGAAGATCCTTTGGGCAAGCTCATCACCCTTGATGGAAAGAACATGCAGGTAACGGGTGTGATGGAGAATGTGCCGGCCAATTCTCATCTGCAGTTTGATTTGCTTGTTTCCATGGCCACCGCCCAGCAAAAAGGATCGGGTTCCGACTGGCTGTTCGACAATTGGTATTCAAATCAAATGTATACCTATGTGCTGCTGGCAGAGAAGGATGATATACAAAAGCTGTCAGGTCAACTGCGGCATTTTGAACGGCGGCACCGGGAAGCAAACAGCAATACGACGCACCACTACAAGCCCGTGAAGCTCTCCGATATTTATCTGTATTCCAACAGGGATAACCAGGCAGGTAAAACAGGCAGTTTAAGCAACCTGTATATCTTTACAGCCGTCGCCCTTTTTATCTTGCTGCTGGCCGCGATCAATTTTATCAACCTTTCCACCGCCCGCGCTTCCGTTCGTGCAAAAGAAGTAGCTGTGAAGAAAGTGGCGGGGGCAGGACGCGGACAAATAATCACCCAATTTCTTGCCGAATCTTTTTTGTTAACAGCAGGGGCATTGGCAGCAGCAATGGTGATTGTTTATTTGCTGCTTCCGGTTTTTAATCAGTTCTCCGGCAAAGAGCTTTCCATCGATCTTACCTCACCTGTGCATGCCATGGCCTTGATGGTTCTGCTTGTTGTGATTGTTATGGCTTCCGGATTCTATCCTGCCCTGATTTTATCCGGTTTTCAGCCGGCTACTTCCCTGAAAGGAAAGATTCCGGTATCTCCGCACAATCTGTTTATCCGCAAAGGACTGGTTGTGCTTCAGTTCGCTGTGGCGATCATCCTGATCATTGGCAGCGCTGTCGTATACAAACAGATGGGATTCTGGCAGGCACATGAGCTGGGCTTTCGGCCCGCGCAAACCATGGTCATTGATTTTGAAGGCGATGTCCGGGTCAAGCAAAATCTTCCTTACCTGAAGGAACGGTTGTTGCAGCTCCCGGGAGTCCGCAGCGTTGCTGCATCCTCGAGTGTTCCCGGTGATGGCAGTGCCGGGGGATGGTCGATGGATGTTGCCAAGAGGGGAGGAGATACTATCCACACCGAACTGCCTGTTTACCTGACCGATTATACTTTTCTGCAGCAGTACCACGTCCCCGTGATTGCGGGACGGCCGCTTTCCATGCAGTATGCTGCCGATAGTACAACATCTATGCTGATCAACGAAACTGCCTTGAGAAAGCTGGGTTTCCACGCTGCAGATGAAGCCATCGGTGTACGGGTTGAGATGTATCCTGCAATGGGTATTATCACAGGTGTTTTCAAGGACTTTCATTTTGAATCCCTGCAAAAAGAAATAGAACCCCTCGCCATTCGCATGCTGCCTGCACATTTCAGGCTGCTTTCAGTAGAAATCGACGGACAAGACCTCCGGCAAACTGTTGCAGCGGTAGAAAAGCTGTGGCAGCAGGAAGTACCGGAAAGACCGCTTGAATGGAGCTTTCTGCAGGAAAGCTTCAACAACCAGTATAAGGCTCAACTCAGGTTCGGACAGGTTTTTGCGCTCTTTACCTTGCTGGCTATCTTTATTGCATGCCTGGGTTTGTTCGGACTGGCCTTGTTCAGTGTACAGCAACGTGTGCGGGAAATAGGAATCCGCAAAGTACTGGGGGCGCCGGTCGCAAGCATCACCCTGTTGATCAGCCGTGATTTTCTACAATTGGTGTTCATCGCTATCCTGGTGGCTTCGCCCCTCGCAGCATACCTGATGCACCGCTGGCTCCAGGATTTTGCTTACCGGATTCAATTGGACGCCTGGATATTTGTGCTGGCAGGTTTATTGGCCATGCTGGTAGCGTTAGCTACTGTAGGCTTCCAGGCCATCCGGGCTGCCATCAGGAACCCGGTGAAGAGTTTGCGCGTTGATTAGGCTGCTGTTTATAATGTTGATTGGTCTCTAAACAATCCCCGCGGACCGGGTGGGAAACAGTTCCTTTTTATAAACAGTTTTGACGATGTTTTCTGAACAGGCTGAATGGCTGGTGAGCAGGGATTCAGCTTCCGGGAGAATAATATCCCTCATCTCTTCCGGGGTGAGCTGGAGCAAGCGGCCCCGGAGTGTGGCTGGAAACGGGAAGCCGGTCTGGTCCAGGCAAGTGATGGCTAGATGTTTCTCAGTATAGGAACTGAATCTGCGATCGCAGCGAAGTGCATATTTGAGCAGGTCAAGATCCAAAACGGCTTTTCTGAAATGACCCTGCCAGGGATTGTGCACATTTGTTTCCCTATCAGTTTGTTGCAGCGAGATGGGCAAGGATTCATTGGTAAGTGGGCCCGCCCCGTGTCTTGTTTGGTAGCTGCGGGTTACATAGTAAATAGCAGGAGCGGGCAGGCTGTTTCGCCGAATGAGCCCGAATGCATTTTTACTGGTCGTGTGCGACCTGGTTACATGCGGAAAAAACTTACTGTCCATATCCAGCAGGATGCCTTGTGCTCCTTCAAAGATGAGCGCAGCTTCTTTCCTTTTCAGATCACTGAAAAATGGGCTTTCTTCCACGAGGTTTATCCAGTTTGTGCACGCCTGTACCGCCTGCAAATAATTACACGCAATCGCTTCTATATTGTATGAAGCATAGATTTTCGGCAAAGCAGGATTTCTGCTGTCTGCCAGTTTCTTGTTGTAGTATCCTGCAATCTCATTCAGCTTTGTTTTTGTAACAGCTGCCTGAAACAAGTCAGCAGCATACAGGTGGCAACCCCTTTCATGGCGTTCGATGGTTGCGCCAAACCCAAGTCCGCAGCTGCCGTGCGGATGGCGGCTTTGTTCCAGGGAACGGTTGTAGATAACATCGTAAAACGTGGTGACCGGGCTCCGGGCATCGATGTAAAAACGGGGTTGTACACCTTTATCCATCAGTGTTCTGTATTCAGTCAAAAATCCGGGTGGATAAAAGGTGCAGTAGCTGCTCCAGTACGTAGGTGCGCCGCGCAGCGTGCCGCTGCCGATACTTGAGAACACATGCCGTTGTTCCCCTTCTGTTACAACGGTATGGCCGGCCTGGTGGCCTCCGTTGAACCGGACGACCCAGGGCTGTGGCTCCTGCCTGCACAGATAATCGGTCATCAAGCCTTTTCCTTCATCACCAAAACCCAACCCTATGATTATGCTTGTTTTCATTTGAGATAAATTGTTGGAAATTGATTGTCCCTTGTTCCCTTTTTTACACCACCGACAGCATTTACAACTGATTGGGCTGTTTGGGCATCAAAAGAGCTGGCCATCTGCTGCAGGTCTACACCCTGAAGAACCGCGACGGTGGAAGCGATCGTTTCTGCTACGGCCCGGTGATCGTCCAGGCTGATCAAACGCTCGCCCAGCAAGGCTTTCCAGGGCTCTATGATCATCGGAGCATTGCGGTAGCTTCCTTCGTTGACATGTATGTGGAAAACATGGTTGCTGTACATGGCTTCCTGTAAAACCTGCCCGGCTGAGATCATCTGTTTTTCCCGCATGCCCGTGATGCGCTGCAGGACGTGCGGATCAACATTGTTCCAGGTCCATTCATCGCCGATGGTGAAAACAAACCCTTTTTGCCCCCTTTTTTCAAAACAATCTGTTGCGGTATGACGGGCAGCAAACCACCAGGCAAGCAGGTAGGATTCCATGTGCTGGCCACCGCCACCGCCTTCCAGGTATGTTTCCGTGAGCCAGCGGTTCAGCTCTTCCGTACCTGATTCAAACTGACCTACCTGCAAAGGAAACCTGTCGCATTGATGATCACCGATGGCACCGAATAAGATCTGCGGGTGTTCGATGCCGTGAGCCATCAGTGTGTTCATGAGTGAACCCAGTTTTTGCTTAACAAGCACTTCAGGGATCCTGCCCATGCTGCCGGTTACATCGAGGTAAACCTGCACGGCCAATGACTGGGGATGCACAGCTGAATCACGGCTTTCCCTGTATCGCACACCAAAGGGGGACATGTTATCGCTCATGCCATGGGAAGAGAAGATGTCTTTTCCTGTTTTGTTGGTATAGGAGCTGCGGAGACGGTCGTACATATCAGACGACCAGGTTGTATAACCCATAAAAATAGATTTTAAAGATGAGTGGATGGGGCCGGTTGAGAATAGGTAGGGATCAAAGAAGAATGACAGGGAGAGCCTTTTTATTACACCAGTACAGGAGTGGTTTTACAGGAGGCTTTGCAGATGTTCGCTGCCTGTTCCCGGATAGATTCGTACGTGTATGCTTGTTTGATCAAGCCATTATCAAATACGGTTACCAGCTGATCTGTGTATTCAGGGAGATCATCCTCTTGTACAGTTTGATGACCCTCAGCTGTCAGGATCAGTTTGAGCCGGCCCTTTTTTGATTTTTTAAAAGATTGTTTCAAATTGCATGCGCTATCCAGTTCAAGCGGGTTTTTGTACACGTCTACTTCCTGGTCCTGCACAAGGGCGTGAGAGCATTTGATGGCGAATTTTTGCGTGTCCCTGTCAACTTTTTGCAAGAGGGCACCCCCCATACCCAGCAGGAGGTTTTCGGCACTGATGCCATGGTTTTTTAGCGCAGCATAAATTTCCCGGATCGAATCTATGTTGATGCCATCACCCTGCAATACGCGTATTTGCGAAGGAAGCACTTTGTATCCTTTTTGATTGAGGGTATAGCCAAATCTTTCAAACAGGATGTCGAATATGGTGAGGAGTGTGCAGACCGGATCTCCGCTATCAGGCCTGATCACCAACGTGCCTTGCCGCTGCATGATAAGGTCTTTCAGTTCACCACCCCAATAATCTTTACAAGCCCTGAAAATATTGTAAGAGTCAGACACGCAGGCTACAATCCCTGTCGGAAATGTTTGCAGCACATGTCTAAACACATCCAGCTCTCCCGGTTCGCCCAGCAGGGTGCAAATTGAATGTTCGGTAGCGGGCACAGATAGACCGGCCATCCTTTCAGCGCCGTAATATTTTTTCGCCAGCAAAGAACCTGCAATGGTATCACTGCCGCGAAAATGCAAGAGGTGAGCAGCGGCACCCAGCCCGGCACTTTCTACCGAACTCACGCCCCGGAACCCAAAATCATTCAACACAAATTCAATGTCTTGCGGGGTACAGGAACTTGCTGTTTCTTCAAAATAAGTTTTGATCATTTGCTTGATCTCTCCTGATAAGGTGGCCACGGTGCAGGGATACCAAACCTGCATAAGGAGAGTTTCCAGGAAATTGGTCAGCCAAAAACAAGCCGGGTCCGTGTTCTCGATCGTCATCAGGACATTGTTTACCGGCACGCTCGTTCCTTCCCGCACTGCTTTGATCCTAACAGGCAAGCGTCCCTGGTGCTTTTCCAGGATATATTCAAACCCGGCAGCATCAAACACATCGTCTCTGCCAAACACCTGCGGCATGAGTTCTTTGGCTTCTTCGATCTTTTCGCGGATGATAACCTGCCCTTCGAGATAATGCTTCAGATAATACTGCAGTCCAAAAAACAGGGTCTGATCAAACTGGCCACCCCGGCTTTCCAGGTAGGAGTAAATCACCTGGGTACCGGGCGCATAAAGTTTATGATGGGAATATTTATAAGCATCAGCCAGCAGGATGAGGTTTTCCTGACTGACCGGTTGGTTGTTATTCATTTTGCGTTATTTGTACACAAATTTAAACAGAGAAAATAAAATCACCAAATTTTGCGTCTTTTTTACGCAAAAAATATTTTTATTTACCTACAATGATGTACAAAGAGATTTGAAAGGTTGGATGTTTGGACAGCATCACTTGCACCGGTGTTTCAGTCAACATATATCCTGAACCCACCCCTGCCCCTCCCGGGAGGGGATACGATGCTTTTGCATGCAGCTGCATTTTCTTCCTATCCCCTTCAAAGGGTACAGTTGTATTATCCCCTCCCGGGAGGGGCAGGGGTGGGTCTAGGATGCATAGCCAATACTTATACCGAATTGAATTTAAGCGTATGGTATCCTATGGATACTGGGTATAGAACGCTGCATCGAAGTGAATGAATTTTTATTCAGCAGATAAGCACCTTATATTTCAAAGTTGATCCCTTCCTTCACCAATTGTTGATAACGCTTTTGGTTGAATTGGTAGATCTTGCTGGGGCGGCCCTTGCCTTCTCCCCGGGCCAATTCATTGGTTTCGTCGAGGATGTTGAGGGCGAGAAATTTTTTGGCGAAGTTGCGGCGGTCTATCTCGCGGTCGAGAAGAGTGGTGTAGAGTTTTTCAAGGTCTGCAAAGGGGAACTTTTTGTCCAGCAGTTCAAAACCGATCGGCTGGTAGCGGATCTTGGCCCGCAGGCGCTCTACAGCTGCCCGGATGATTTGGGCATGGTCAAAAGCCAGGTGCGGAAGTGTTTTTATATTGAACCAGCCAGCGTCCTGCGCGTCTGTACTGGCTTTCAGCTGTTGAAACAAGCTGCTTTTTACCAGGGCAAAATAAGCAACGGAGATAATGCGCTGCCGGGGATCACGCGCGGGTTCGCCGAAAGTATACAGTTGTTCCAGGTAGTTAACCTGGATGCCTGTTTCTTCCTGGAGCTCGCGCCTCACGGCTGTTTCCAGCGATTCGTGAACCGCCACAAACCCGCCTGGTATGGCCCATTGATCTTTGAAGGGATGGTATTTCCGTTTGATGAGCAGCACAGAAACGCCCTCTGTTTTTGAATAGCCAAATACAATGGCATCAACGGCGACTTTGATAGATGAGGTTTGGGCAGACATGCGCTACAAATGGTCTTCTGTATGCCTGCAAGATAGTGAAAGCATCCTCTGTCACAGCTTTAATTCCCCTTTTTTACCGGAACCTGCCGCCGCATAAATCGCATCAATGATCTTCAGGTCTCTGACAGCTTCTTCCCCGTCAATGGGCACTTCTGGCTGTTTGCCATCAAAGATGATGGCAGCCATTTCATCCATCTGTACGGTTTGATGTGTTTTGTGTGGCTGCGTAAGCTCGCCCTTGTGGGTGCGGCCTTTTATAGGGCCGTAACCGGTAGAGGGATACAGTTCGGCAAAACCGGAATCACCATCAAGAAAGAACCGGTCGAGGTTGTTCATGTTATAGGTAGACAAGCAGGATGCTACAGCGCCGCTGGGGAAGCCAAGCTGGAACTGGATGGTTTCGTCAACTCCCTGCTTAAACTTCACAGCATCTGTTTTGGTTTCCTGGGCTGTTACCCAAACCGGTTCTTCGCCTATCATATAGCGGGAACCATTGATGGCATAGATGCCGATGTCCATCAGCGAACCGCCCCCGGCCAGTTGCTTGTTCAGCCTCCATTGGTTGGGATCGCCTGACCTGAATCCACAAAGTCCCTGAAAAAAGCGGATCCTTCCCAGTTCACCTGCCTTGCGCATGCGGATGATCTCCAAGGTTTTTGGCTCAAAATGCATGCGATAGCCTACCAGCAGTTTTACATTGGCTTTCTTGCAGGCATCAACCATTTCCTGTCCTTCCTTGGCATTGAGCGCCATGGGTTTTTCGCAGATGGCGTGCTTGCCGGCCTTGGCTACCCGGATCACCTGGTCGTGGTGCAAGGCATTGGGCGTAATTACATAGATGGCCTCTATATCCGGGTTGTTTTTTACCTGGTCAAAATTTTCGTAATTGTAGCAGTTCTTGGCAGGTATGCCGTATTTGTTTTGCCAGTCGGTGATCTTGGAAGGCGTCCCGCTGATCACACCCACCAGCTTGGCGCGGGTACAGTCTTTCATGGCTTCTGCCACGCGTGTGCCATAACTACCCAGGCCCATGATCGCGACCCGGAGCACTGGCCCGTCAGGCACTGTATTCTTTTCTGCAGCCAAATCCTGTAAAGGCAAAAAGGGCAATGCAAATGCGGAAGCTGTCAGCTTTTGCAGGAAATCACGGCGTGAGTTCATAGAAGATTGTTTTGATTAAAAATACATCAAACCGGTGTGTTGGCAATCCCTGTTTTTTCGTGCAGCGGGAAAGTCTCGCTTCCGGGACTGCCCGCCAGATCTTCCGGGGGAATATTGCCATGCCACCAATTGGCCAACGAAGAACCGGTTACATTCATCAACGGGCCAAAAATGGCAGGAGCCAATCCGATCGTGGCCAGTCCGCCCGTCATCAGGGCCAGTCCTGAAGCAAGCCCCCCATTTTGCATGCCGACTTCCAGGGAAATGGTCCGGCAATCTTTTTCCTTGAAACCCAACACCCGCCCCGACCAATAACCCAGCAGATACCCGGCCACATTGTGAATAAATGTAGCCAGGATCAGCAGCAAGCCCACCTTCAGCAAGCCCTCCCTGCCGGCCGCCGTAATCACAACAATGATAAGTGCAATGCCAATCATAGAAATCAGGGGCATGATCCGGTCGAGCCATTTTACTTTTCCTTTGACCAGCGAATGAAACAACAAACCGGCTACGATGGGGATAATAACGACCTTGGTTCAACAAACGGGTGTTGGGCATATGGCAACGATTGGTGGGGCAAACAAATATCAACACAATGTAGTAGACCTTGTGAAATTTTCCCTTGCGCGATCAACTAACTCCACAAGCGGTCGTGTGCCCGTTTTTCATTCCATTCCGGTGTGGGTTCAAAATATCTTTTTTCAGTCGGATGCAAATGCTTTTTTACTTCATCATCTACCAACTCGATACCCAATCCGGGTGCGTTCAACGGTACGTTGGCAAAGCCTTTTTCAAACAGCTTTCTTCCGTCAGTTGTTTTTACCAGGGTTTCCCACCAGGCACTGTCCAGCGAATGGTGCTCGAGCGCCAGGAAGTTTTGTGTGGCTGCGGCGCAATGTACGTTTGCCATGAACGAGACCGGACTGCCCGCAAAATGCATGGCCATGGCAACGCCTTTTTCTTCCGCATAATCGCCGATCCTTTTGGTTTCCAGCAATCCACCGGAAGTAGCCAGATCAGGATGAACAATATCAACTGCATGTGCGTCGATCAGGGGACGGAAGCCGTTCAGGCAGTAAATGTCTTCTCCCGTAAGCACCGGTGTTTCCAGCGCGTCAGACATGGTTTTATATTGATCAGTGTATTCCCACGGCACCATATCTTCCAGCCAGGCCAGGCGGAAGGGTTCTACCTTTTTGCCCCAGCGGATGGCATTGTTTAAATCGAAGTGACCGTAGTGGTCTGAAGAAAGCGGTATTTCATACCCTACGACTTCACGGACGTCGTTGATGATCTTGGCCATGCCGTCAAGCCCTTTTTCGGTGATCTGGATGGCTGTAAAGGGGTGCTTGGTATTGGCATAATCCATGTAGCCGCCATTCCACTGACCGAGGTTCGCGCCCCAGAAATTCTTGTTGATCAGGGCACCGGGCACATCTTTTACTTCACCGATCGAGATGTCCATCTTCAGCCAGGTCATCCCTTGTGTTTCCAGCCGGTGCTTTACGCGGGCCTTGAATTCATCAAAGGTGGGAGCTTCGGGTGTATCTGCATACATCCTTACTTTATCGCGGTAGCGGCCACCGAGCAACTGCCAGGCCGGCACATTGTAAGCTTTGCCGCACAAATCCCACAGGGCCATCTCCACGGCGCATACCCCGCCGCCTTGCCGGGCATGACCACCAAACTGTTTGAGCGTCTTAAACAGCATTTCCACGTTGCAGGGGTTTTGCCCCAGGATGCGGCTTTTCAGCATCAGCGCATAGCGTTCGTCTGCGCCGTCGCGTACCTCACCCAATCCGTGAATGCCCTGGTTGGTATCAATGCGGATGATGGGCGTACGGCCAACGTTCTGGATCACGCAATAGCGCATATCCGTGATCTTCAGATCAGAAGGAGAGGAGAAGCGGCTGACTTTCTGGGTGCTTTGTGCAATCACATCTTCAATAGGTGAAAACATTACAGAACTGCCCAGCGCCAGTCCGCCGAGGGTTGATTTTTTAAAGAAGGAACGGCGGGAGTTTTCTGGTGCTTCTTTAACCTCTTTCTCTTCCTGCGGCACAGGATCTTTCAGTCCCAGCTTGGAGAGAAATTTTTGTGAAGGAGTCATGTGTTTACTGTTTAAGTATGTTAGGCAATGAGTTTGCTTCATTGATGAAGCAGCGAAACTGGTTGCTGCATGTGTACTACCAGGTTCTGCTTTTCATATAATCATCCAGTTCTTTGCGGCTCATGGGCAGGTTCTTTTGTGTGTCGAGCCATTGCAGAAAATCTTTTTTGATCGTATCAGTCCACTGGGTGTCGATCTCTCCGGGTGTGTACTTTCCTTCTTTGAGCCGCTGGTGTCCGAAATCATCGCGGAGGGCTACAAATTCAGCATTGAGCACCAGGTCTTCCACCAGAGCGGCGGGTATAAAGATGGTGCCGGTCTTTTTTGCCAGTACAATATCACCGGGCATCACGGAGGCGCGGCCAATACGGATCGGCACGTTGATGCCGGTCAGCATCATTTGCTGGATATAGGATGGATCGGTCCCTTTTACCCAACCGTTGAAACCATCTATCTCCAACAGTCCTTCCACATCGCGCACCGAGCCATAAAAGATGACGCCGCGATGGGAGTGGGCATAGATCGCGTTGCCTAGATTGTCACCGATGAGCGTGCCGTCTACAATCTTTCCATAGCTATCGGCTACATACACATCCCCGTCTTTCAGCACATCAATGGGCCATGAGTTGGGCGCGCCGATGCGGCCTTCCGCCTTTCCCTTGTCTTTGATCATTTTGTCCACATCCGGCCGCAGCGGCATGTACTGTGCCGTTACCACCCGGCCGACCATCGCGGAATCCGGTCTGATCACGATCCAGTCATTTTCGTATTGGTTCTGGTAGCCTTTGTTGCGCAGGTAACCCCAGGCTTCTTCCATCGATACATTCTTGAGCCGGTTCAGGATCCGGTCGGCCACCTTGGGTCTTCCATCGGCCAGGCGTTCGCCTTTCCAATCAGCCGTGTATAGCTTGATCAGGTCTGGCGCAGGTGTGATCTGCTGGGCGTGAGTGAGTCCGGTCGCAAAAAGGGATAGAGCAAGCAGTAATTTGTTTTTATTCATATGGTTGGTGTTGTTTTATCTGATCGTCTTAAGCTGGTGCAGGAGAGGGTAGGGGTTGGGATGTAAATTCATTTTTCGGCACCTTGTATATCCTTTCAAACTGCTGAAATTTCTGTTGGTATAGTTCGTGATAAAGGCTGTTGGGATAATAGGTGGCTACGGTGGCCGGTTGGATAAACAGGGACAGTTCAAGCGCTTTGATGCCTACCATTACAGCACCCAGCGCCGAGCTTTCCGGTGAGCCGGATACCAGCACCTTGCAGTTAAACACATCGGCCAGCAACTGCAGCCAGCCGGGGCTTTGTGCAAAGCCACCCGCCGCGTAGATTTCTGTTATGGGCACCAGTTGCTGGATTTGCCTGCCAATGCTGTACATATTGAATGTAATGCCTTCCATGGCTGCCCGGATCAGGTGCGCTTTTGTATGTTTGATGGTTACGCCAAAAAATATTCCTTTGGCAGCTGAATTCCATACAGGGGCGCGTTCTCCCAGGATATAAGGAATAAACAAGAGATCGTCTGCGCCGGCAGGAACGCTCTCTGCCAGCCTGAAAAGTTCCTGGTAACTTTCGCCTGTTTGCAGCAGCGATTCTTTGATCCATTGGATCACTACGGCTCCGTTGTTGCTGGCACCACCGATAATGTATTGTTCATCTGCTGCATGGTAACAAAAGACGCTCATCTCTTTGACCGTTGCCGGCGTGCCCGACAAAATGCGTACAGCGGCACTGGTACCGATGGTGACCGATAGACCTTTGCCACCGGCCGGACCAGTACCCAGGTTGGCCAGGGCACCATCACTCCCTCCGATGATCACCGGTGTCCCCTCCCGAAGCAAGGGTAACCGGGGATCCTGCTTTGCATAAAACACCTGTTCCACTGGCACGACGGAAGAAAGCCTTTCTTCTGTAATGCCCGCCAGCTCCAGCACGGCAGGTTCCCATTCCAGGGAAACCGTGTTGAGCAGGCCGGTGGCTGATGCAATTGAAGTATCTACGGAGAACGTGCCAAAAAGCTTTGAAAAAACCCACTCTTTGATGCCGATGAACTTGTGGGTGTGCTGGAATAAGAGAGGCTCCTGCTTTTTCAACCACAACAACTTGCAGAGCGGCGACATAGCATGCACCGGAACGCCCGTTGTATGATACAGCCATGCTCCTTGCGGCGTGCTGAGCAGCCCTTCTGCAATAGAAGCTGCTCTGTTATCAGCCCAGATAATGCAGTTGGTAAGCGGCCGGTTGTTGCCATCTACTGCGATAAAGCTGTGCATGGCCGCGCTGAAGCTGATCAGGGCCGGGGCGAGGGGCTGCAATTGTTCAAGGACCCTATTGATCGAAGCCATGACAGCAGCAAAGATTTCATCCGGGTCCTGCTCGGAAAAACCAGGCAAGGGATGCAGCATGCCATAGCTTACCGCATGCCTGCACACGATTTCACCTGTTTCCGTAAAAGCAATGGCCTTTACAGATGTTGTTCCAATGTCAACTCCCATCAAGTAATCCATAGATGCTGTTTGTATGCAGATCAGTAAGCTGGCCGCGTTTGCACAAATCTATTAACAAATCATCAGCGTTGTACCCGCATTGGTAAGGGATTTACCTATTTCATTATTTATCCCAAAATACTCTTGTCGCTAGATTGTCCGCACCCATCCTGGCAACAGCTGCATTGTAGTTGGTGGTGTTCACAGACACTTCCCTGACGGGATATACCAGCCGGTGGATAAAGTCTCCTTTTACAGCCGGATCAGCAGAAGGATAGGGGTTGGGAGGAAGGGCCGGAAACCCGCTGCGACGGAAATTGGCCCAGGCTTCTGACCCGTTCAAAAATGAAGCGATCCAGTATTGGGTATTGATCTGCTCAAGCGCCCTGTTGGCATTGTAAGGATTGGCGGTCAGGTATGCATCCTGTGCAGTTGTGGGGATATTGGCCGAAGCATCAAACTGCTTCAGCTGGTCCATGTGTCCGCGAACGCCTGATTCATAAAGGGTAGACGGCGTGCCGTTCACAAAGCCTTTGAACGCTGCTTCTGCCAGCAACAGCTGTGTTTGCCCATAAGTAATAAAAAACTCTGTGGCATCTGTTTTGGCCACGGTGCGCCGGTTGAGCTGCGAATAGTTAAAAGCAGAGCCTGTTTTACCGGGAAAATTGGGAGCCGAAGCGATGGTCGACTCATTGTATCCGAACGGCATTCCATTCTGGCTGGCAGTCGTGGTATCTTCTGCTCCTACGGATGGCGAGGTAAAAATATTGCCGGCGGGATTGGCATATCTTACAGCAAAAAATTTCAGGCGGGGATCACTGGTGCCTTTCAGGTAATCCACAAAGGGTTTACCAAGATAATAATTCTGCTTTTCTGTTCCCTGGAGTGAATTGGCATTGGGATGATTAAAGGTGGCGCTGAAAACAAGAAAAGCATTGTCGGCATTGGACTGCATCAGTCCGCCGTTCGCCTGATCAACTGCTATGGCAGCATATTGCTTGGCTTTGGCTGCATCTACTTTTGTAAAGCGCATGGCCAAACGCAGCAGCAGCGAGTTGCCCAGCCTTTTCCATTGCGCGATGTTTCCTTTGTAAAACAAGTCACCGGCTTCAATGGCCTTTGATGCATCCAAAGCTTTGGTGGCTTCGCTTACTTCTTTGAGCAGGTTGTCGTAAATGGTTTTCTGATCATCATACTGCGGCAGGTTGATGCTTTGCTGGTAGGCTTGTCCTGCCTGGGAATAAGGCACATCGCCATACGTGTCTACCAGCACACCAAAGATATACGCACGCCAGATGCGTGCCATGTTATACAAATTGCTGCGGGCTGCATTGGTGCCGGTTTGGTTGATCACGTCGGCCAGTAGTTTTACAGGACCAGGGCCTACGCCGTTAGAAGTAGAACCGGTATAGTACAGGTTGAACAATTGGTTGGTATTGGGGTCGTACACGACGTTGTGGTTGCCGCCTTCCAGCACGCCTGTATAAGGCGTATTCACCTGCTGCACGATCTGCGATTGGTAAAACAGGGTTTGAATGGCCGAGCCAAACTGCGCATTGGAGAAAAGATAGCCCGGATCAAGGGATGTTGCCAGCACCGGGTTTTTGTTGACGTCTTCAAAGCCTTTGTCGCAACCGGCTGCGAATATAATCAGGATGGCACCGGCTAATATGGTAAAAAACTGCTTTCTCATTTTCTTGTATTTAATGGTTATAACCGGATGTTTACATTCATGCCGTAGGTACGGGTGGTAGGCAGGGTATGTGTTTCGATGCCCTGCAAGTTGTCGTTGGCTGATACCTGCGCCTCCGGATCCAGGTTGGGCAGGTATTTTTTGATCATCAGCACGTTGTTGGCAACCGCTGAAACATTCACGCCTTTGATAAAGGTGGATTTAAAGAACCGGCTGAAATCGTATCCGATCGACAAGCTTCTCCACCGCACAAAGCTTCCGTTGTAAACAAAGGGGGTGGCGATATTGGTGCTCCTGAACTGGGTATAAAATTGTTCTGCTTCCACTTTTGTTGCGTTGGCGCTTCCATCCGCATTGGAGCCGGCAAACAACACACCTCCTTCGCGGCCCACCAAAGATTCTTTCGACAAACCTTCCCGCAGGAAATTCAGGTTGGAATTGGAGATGATCTTGTAACCCGCTTTGAAATCGACCTGGGTAAAGATGCGTACGCCTTTTATATTGATGGTATTCTGCCAGCCGCCGACCCATTTGGGTATCGCGCTGCCATAGGTAACCAGGTTTCCCTGCTGAAACAATCCGCTGGAAGTAATAATGTTTCCCTTTGCATCCCGCTTGTAATCAAAACCACGGAGGGATGCAAGCGGCAAGCCGACTTCGTGCGATACGGTTCCAAAAAATTCTCCGGTGCCCACATCAAAGCGTTGTTGCCCGTTGGCCAGCTGCAGAACCTTGCTGATATTGTAGCTGCCGTTGAAGCCGGTCTCCCAGCTAAACCCTTTTCCTCTTACCGGAGTCAGCGTCAACAAGGCTTCCGCACCCCGGTTCTGGAGCTTGCCGATATTTACTTTGGTCTGGCTAAAACCGGATGCATTGGATATGTCCACATTCAGGATTTCATCCACTGTATTCTTGCGGTAAACGGAAAAGTCAAGATTCACGCGGTTGTCAAACGTTTTCAGTTCAAGCCCGAGTTCTATTTCTTTTACCTTCAGCGGCCGCAGATTTGGGTTGGGCGAAACACTGGTATTGATGGTACCCAACCCAACCCCATTGAATACGTTTGAATTGACTGAGTAATACAGGTTGCTTGAATAAGGATCGGTATCTCCTCCTACTTCTGCGTAAGCGCCCCTGATCTTTCCATAGTTTAACCAGCTTGGTAACTGCCTTGCCAGTTCGGTAAAGATCAGGCTGGTGCTAACAGAGGGATATAAATAATTGTTTGATTTTGGATTGAGGGTAGAGAACCAGTCGTTGCGTCCTGTAACGGTTAAGAAAAGCAGGCTTTTGTAAGAAAATTCTGCAGAACCGTACAGCGAATTGACCTTCTTTTTGCTGTAATCGTAATTGGGGGATTTGGTCTGTCCGTTTCCGATCGTATAAAGATCACGTACATAAAAATTGGTCACGCTGGTGCTAACCCGGTCAAAGACCTGTTGCAGCTGGTTGCCACCGAAGAATGCATCGATGCCGAAGTTGCCGAACTTGTGGTTGGCGCCAAGGATAAAGTCCATATTGCGTTCCCGGTACGTGGTGATGTCCTGATAAAAGTATCCGTTGAATCCGGTGTTCACGGCTGAGATAGAGCGGGTGCCGGTAGGCCGGTTATAGTTGTATGGACGGGTATAATAATCCTGTCCAATCCTTCCCTGCAGGTACAACCAGTTGGTGAACTGATAGCGGAGCGAAACGTTTCCAAATATCCGGTCACGGCGCACGTTTTCAAAACGCTGGTAAGCGACCCAGTAAGGATTGTTGCGGTTGGTGAACCGGGCAAGCGGTTGTTCGTTGCCGTTGACATCCTTATAGGTTTTTTCCAGCCATTTTACATCAATGCTGTTTGCAAGGGTGTAAATAGTTGTATTGGCATTCATATCCTGGATGCCGATCTGGGGCGGATTGTGGTTGTACTCATTGGAGTAATTGGCATTCAGCTGGGTGGAAAACCTGGGTGTGAAATTGTAGGTCAGCCCCAAGTTCAGGATCTTTTTATGGTAATCAGAGTTTGGTATAATGGCATTGGCATCTGTATTGGCAAATGACAGGCGGAAATGTCCCTTGTCGTTGCCGCCGGTAAGGGCCACAGAGTTGGTCCAGCTGGAGCCGGTGCGGTAATAATCTTTGATCCTGTTTTTATAAGCAATATAAGGCTGCGTAGAACCATCGAACTGAGGGGTTGGCCTGCCATCGAACTTCTCGCCAAAAGCAAATACGCCGGAGCTTTGGGCATCGCTCACCGTGGCCGGTCTTTTTCCAAATTCACCCTGTCCGTATTCATATTGAAAGTCAGTGAAATCAAGCGCCTGTTCTGCCTGGAAATTAGAGTTCAGCTCTACACCAATGCCGGTGCTTTTAGCCCCTGCTTTGGTGGTAATGATGATCACACCATCCTTTGCCCTGAACCCGTACAAAGCGGCTGCAGCAGCACCTTTGAGCACGGTCATGGATTCAATGTCATCCTGGTTGATGCTTTGCAGTCCATCACCCTGGTCGGAAGAGCCGCCCGTGGGATTGCCTGTTCCGTTCCCGTTGGAGCCCCCGCCTGAAATGCCGGAGTTGTTGATGGGAATACCATTTACAACGATCAGCGGCGAGTTGTTCGGGCCAAACGATGATTGTCCGCGCAGGCGGATCTTGGAAGAACCACCCGGTCCGCCCGCTGGCGGCGATACGTTGAGCCCGGCCACTTTACCCTGCAGACTGTTGCCCAGGTTGGTGGTCCGGTTGGTGGTTAACTGGTCTGTATTTACCGTAGCGGTGGCATAACCCAGGCGCTTAGTTTCGCGGCGTATACCCAATGCCGTTACCACCACTTCATTCAAGTTCTGCGAGCTGTTTTCCAGCCGGATGTTAACGGTTGTTCTGCCGGCGATCGGCTCTTCTTTGGTAATATACCCGACGGAAGTAAAGACCAGCACATCCCGTCCGGATGCATTGATCTGAAAACGCCCATCATCATTCGTAACGGTTGCCTTGTTGGTATTTTTGACCTGTACGGTCACACCCGAAAGCGGTTGATTGTTGGCGTTAACCAGCACGCCGGACACGGTTTGCGCGTTGGCGGCGGCGGCATAAAAAACAAAAAGAAGCAAGGATGAAACAAGCTTGCGCAACAGCGGCCTTATAGCCGGCAGGGTAGATTTATTCATATGGCAATAATTAAGTAGAAAAGCATGCCTGCACGATAACGGCAGGCCATACACGTGCTGCAAAGTAGATTACCCTTTTTCAAAAAACTTCCAATAAAACACAGTGAAAGATTTTGAACAGTCCTGAAATCATGGTTCAGGACAAATCCCTAAATTAGTCTTCTATTGCTGCTTGCATGAACGCTGTTGTTTTAAAGAAAGGCTGTCCTGAACTGTTAGGTTTTCCGCATATAGTAGAATTTGCTTCGAAAAAGAATTCTACCATTCAGTTCAACTCTTTCAAGCCTGCTGCAGCTGAATCGCTTCGCTTGTATTATATTCTGGAAGGAAAATTTGAGTGGTTTATAGAGAAACAACATTACATCCTTTACCCGGGAGACCTGGCCATCGTATTACCAGGCCAGCTGCAAGGAGGCGAAAAAGGATTTCTGGATATTGGTGCATTGGCCTGGCTGCATGTGCGATTGGAGCAGCTGGAAGGGTCTGGTAAAATGGTGCCGGGATCGTGGAGCAGCCTGACGGAAAAAGAAAGCAAAGCCATTGGAAAGATACTGGTGCTGAACACGATACCGGTACTCTCCAAATTCAAAGAGGCAGGGGTTTTGTTTCAACATTTGTATCACGAACTGCTTAACCAGGAGATCGGCTACAGTACCCGCGTAAACCACCTGATTGATGAACTGCTCATCCTCGTTGCCCGGCAACTGACCCGGCAAAACAGCTCCCGGCGCGATTTTCCGCAAACATTTATGAAGCTGGAGCAAACCCTGCGTGAAAACCTGGGGCACCAATGGACCCTGGAAGAAATGGCTGCCATGGTCGGACTGGGAACAACTGCTTTTTCAGAAAAAGTAAAAAGCTTTACCGGGTTTTCACCGCTCAATTACCTGATCAATATCCGCATATCCGAAGCCATCAGGCTGCTGAAGCGGCCGGATGTCAATGTAACAGACATTGCACTAGACACCGGCTTTTACTCTTCGCAGCATTTTGCCACCACATTTAAAAAACTGACCGGCTACACACCAAGCGAATTCAGAAAAAAGAATCTACCAAACAAATAAATTAGACCATGGATTGTTTTATTACTATAGACCTGGGTACCGGCGCAGTAAAGGTTTCTGCGTTTAACCCACACGGTAAGATGCTTCATGCCATGAAAGGATCTTATCCCACCTTTCATACCCGGCCCGACTGGAGTGAGCAGGACCCCGAGCAGATTTTTATTACCATGTTGTATGTGCTGAAAAACTTTTTAAATGAAAAAATCCATCCCAAAAAGTACAAGGTCGTTTCTATCTGCTTTAGTGCCGCTATGCATAGCGTGATGACAACCGATAGAAATGGCGTACCGCTGGGCAATGCCATAGTATGGTCTGATAACCGGGCCAAGCAGGAGTCCCAGGAGCTGAGAAATACGGAATTCGGAAACATGCTGTACAATGCAACCGGCACCCCTATCCATCCCATGTCGCCCCTGAGTAAAATCACCTGGATCAAAAACCATGATCCGGAACGCTTCAGACAGGCACAAAAGTTTTTATCTATCAAAACCTATATCATCCAGCAGCTTACCGGAGAGTATATCATAGATCACAGCCTGGCTTCTGCGACGGGTTTGCTGAATATTCACAGCCTGAAATGGGAAGAAGAAGCGCTTCGCTTTGCAGGCATTACGCCCCAGCAATTACCTGCCTTGGTTCCTGTATTTTACTCAACGGCAAAACTGCGGCGTGAGTACCAGTCTTCGCTTAACCTGCCGGCCGGTGTCCAGATCATTGCCGGTTCAAGCGATGGCTGTTTGGCTACCCTGGGAGGCGGCATCCGGGGTGAAGGCAAAGCTACGATCACCATTGAAGACAGCGGGGCTGTGCGGGTGATGGGGAAAAAAGTGTTGAAGGATGACAAACAGCGTTTCTTTAATTACCTGCTCACCGAGGACAGCTATGTGTCTGGCGGGCCAACCAACAATGGGGGAGCCGTGTTTGAATGGTATGCCAAACAGTTCGGGGTTTTTAAACGCGCTTTTGATCTGGACGACAGCATGGAAACCCTGATGAGCGATGCAGCAAAAGTGCCGGCCGGTTCCGGTGGATTGATCTTTCTGCCTTACCTGCAGGGTGAACGTGCACCCATCTGGAATGCAGACGCAAAAGGTGTTTACTTTGGATTGAACATCCAGCACGAACAACCCCATTTTGCACGCGCCACCATTGAAGGCATACTCTATGCTGTTTACAGCATCGGCAAAACGCTGGAAGAACACCGGGTCATTGAAAGTCTTTGCGTAAACGGCCGCTTTGCTTCGCTTCCATTCTGGACCCAGCTGATCGCCGACATTTTCAACAAACCCGTCAGTACAAAAATTGATGCAGACAGTGTGGCTGTAGGTGCTTTCCTCCTGAGCGCGATCAATACAGGTATCTATAAGAACCTGGACGAAGCGGCGCAGACCGTACAGCTGCCCGATACGTACAAGCCTAAAAAATCGCAGCACCAGATCTATAAAAAACATTACGCCATTTTTGAACGCCTGAGCTACAAGCTCTTTGATGAATTCAAAGCCATTTCAGCACTGCAGCAGAAAAAAGGGTAGGGGTGGGCGTCGGGTTCAGACTGACACTACTTTGGTAGATGCGCGCTCGATGAGGATGGACGGGAGGACAACGGTGTTGTTCTCCAGGTTGAAATTGGTTTTCTCGATGCCTTTGAACAGGAGCTCAGCAGCGGCTTTGCCGATCTCAAAGGCTGGCTGGGTGATGGTGGTGAGCGGTGGATCGAGGATAGGAGCGGTTTCCAGCGTAGAGAAAGCAACCATCTTGAGCTGGTTGGGTATCCTGATCTGCAGCTGCTGGCAGGCAAGATAGACCTGGATGGCGATGCGCTCTACACAGGCAATAATGCCATCGGGCGGCCGGGAAGAAGAAAGGAGCTCCAAAATGAGCTGGTAATCTTTTTCTTCATCTCCTGTGCAATAATATACAGCTTGTTCCGGGAACCCTTCTTCGGCAAGCGCATTCTTAAAACCCAGTTCCCGTTTCTTACAGATAGGCAGGCTTTCGGAAAGGGAGAAAAAACACAAACGGCTGCATTTTTTGCTGAGCAGGTGGCGGGCAGCCATGTATCCCATTTCCACGTCGTTGGTCACGATTTTAGCGGTCCGGGAACCTTCCAGGGCCCGGTCAAAAAAAACGACCGGTATATTGTGCGCCTGCAGCAGCTCTACATGACCTGCTTCCCGGGTTTCGCTGCTGATAGATAACAGCACGCCGTCTACCCGTCCGCTGCGGCAGTTCTGGAGAATATGCTGTTCATGGATATAGCTTTCGTGTGAAAGGTAAATCAGCACATGATAGGCCTTTTTCTCGGCAACAGATTGAATCCCCTTGATGGCCAGCGTAAAAAAATTGTCTGCCACCTCGGGCAGCACGACTGCAATGGTCCGGCTCTTTTTTTTCCGCAGGCTGCCGGCGTATGGATTGGGCGTAAAGTTTAGCTCACGCGCCCGGTCAAACACACGTTTTTTTGTGCTTACACTGATTTCATGCGAATCACGCAACGCTTTGGAAATGGTAGCGATCGACAGATTTAACTCTTTGGCCAGCTGTTGCAAGGTTACCTGGGTCATGGCTTTGGGCGGACGTGGTCAAATATAACCTATTTGGCTGCTTGTGCGAAAACGTTTTCGTAAATAAGGGAACAATATTCCCGCCGATGATGCAGCTTTATGCTGTAAAAACTGCTCACAAGAGGGGGATCCACGTCCCGCTCTTTTGTAAAACAGCATCATCAACCAGGCCGGCCGGCAGCTTCCTCAGCAGCTGCGCTGGTTTAAATTAACATTCGCTATGAACTATCCCGGTTGCTTGCGGAAAAGCAAGCTGTTCTTTCCCTTTTTATTGCTGCTTGCCCTGCCTTACTGGATGCGGGCGCAATCAGGCGCCCGCGAAGTGAGCGGCGTCGTAAAAGACGACAAAGGCGCTGGCATTACAGGTGTAACCATCACCGTAAAAGGTACCAACCGCTCCAAAGCTACAGGCATCAACGGTTCCTTTAGCATCAGCGCTGCCGAAGGCGAAGTGCTTCAGTTTAGCTCGGTTGCGTATGCTACAGTGGAGGTGCCGGTAACCAAAGAAACCTTTTACAATGTGTCTATGTCAGCTTCTACCACCTCCCTGAACGACGTGGTGGTGGTTGGATATGGTAAAAGCTCACGCAAAACCTTGTCGAGCTCTATCTCTACCATCCGGCCGGAAGACATGAACCGGGGTTCTATCAGCGATGTCGGACAGCTCCTGCAGGGCAAGGTTCCCGGGCTCAACATCTCATCCAGCGGGGATCCCAACCAGGCAGCAGCTATTGTGCTCCGGGGTGCATCAACAGTAAACAGTCCGGGTGGTCCTTTTTACGTGATCGATGGAATACCGGGTGCAGATATTGCAACCGTGGCACCCGATGATGTAGCCACCATTGATGTGCTCAAAGATGCGGCTGCAACTGCTATCTACGGAAACAGGGCTTCCAACGGCGTGATTATCATCACCACCAAACGGGGCCGGCGCGGACAATCAGTGGTTAGTTACAGCGGGTATGCGGGTGTTGAAAAAGTGTCGAACCAGCTGGAGATGATGGATGCCACCGAGCTGCGGGCTTTTCTTACAAAGAGCAACCTTTCGTTTTCGCCCAATGATGACAAAGGCGCCAACACCAACTGGCAGGATGCGGTACAGCGCAACTCGGCTGTTTCGCACAACCACAATCTTTCTTTCAGTGGTGGCGGTGAACATGGCTCCTACAATGCCAGCATCAATTATTTCCGCAAAGAAGGTATTCTTGACGCCAGCAGCCTGACCCGCATCATTGCGCGCCTGGCCCTGGATCAATATGCCCTTAACGACAAAGTGCATTTCGGGCTTACGGTAACCAATTCCAATAACAACGCCAACAACACGCCCAACAGGAATGCAGTCCTGATCCAGATGGTCAACCACTTGCCGGTATCGCCCATAAAAAATGCGAACGGAACTTATTTTGAGAATTTCCAGAACACAGGTTATTTCAACCCGGCTGCCATGATCGCGCATGCCAAGGACAATACCAAGTACAACACCATCATCGGTAGCTTTACCACCAATGTCAAGCTGCCTTTTGGCCTGAGCTACGACCTGAACCTTTCTTACCAGAACCAGAACTCGCTGCACGGTGAGTTTTACGACAGCTACTATGCACAGTACAACAGTGCCAATTTCTACAACAATCCGGATCCCCCCGCCGTGCACTCCCTGATCAATTTCGGAACAAATGGATCTGCTTTGAGAAATACCTACCAGAACACCAACAAGATCCTGGAAACTTATTTTACCTGGAACCAGAAATTCGGCGACCATTCCATCAATGCTGTGCTGGGTTATTCCTGGCAGGACAATGTGATCGGAGATGGCTTCCAGGCAACCAGCACCAATTTCCCGGTCGACAATATCAGCTATAACAATCTTGCGCTCAGCAATCCTTATGCGATCGGTTCTTACCGGGTCAATTTCGGATCTTCCGGCGTTTACCAGCAAAACCGCCTGATCTCGGATTTTGCCCGCCTGAATTACAACTACAAAGAAAAATACCTGTTGCAAGGTTCAGTAAGAAGAGATGGCGGATCTGTATTTGGCGCCAACAACCAGTGGGGGTATTTCCCCTCTGTGGGGCTGGCCTGGAGAGCTACCCAGGAGGGCTTCATGGAGAACCAGTCTGTCTTTAGTGACCTGAAGCTCCGCGCCAGTTACGGTGTTACAGGAAATGCAGGTGGGTTCAATGCCTATACTGCCCAGTTCCTGTCGGGTGCCCTGGGCTCGTTCTACTACAACGGCGTTCAGAATGCTGCATACGGTCCTACCCAGGCAGAGAATCCCAATCTGAAATGGGAGAAAGTATCCACTGCCAACCTGGGTCTTGATTTCTCTGTATTGAAAGGAAAGCTCACCGGTACACTTGATGTGTATGAGAAGAAGACCACCGGTATGATCTTTGGCTATGCCGTAGATCCGATCCTGATACCGTTTGGAACCATTACTGCCAATGGCGGAAGCATGAGCAACCGGGGTATTGAGCTGAGCTTGAATGCCACACCGGTGCAAACAAAAAGCTTTAGCTGGAGCACCAGCCTGAACCTGGCACACAATACAAACAAGATCACCAGCCTGACCAATCCGCTTTTTGCAGGCGGTGATTCTGTGCGGCTCACGCAACCCGAAGGACAAGGCCAAACCGGAAGCACGCTGCAGATCCTGAAAGTCGGTAAACCGCTCGGACAGTTCTTTACGCTCAGCTATGCCGGTAAAAACAGCGCCGGTGTTTCCCAGTATTATAAAAGGGACAAGACCCTTACCATTGCGCCGGCCATCGGTACGGATTACGTGTATGCAGGAAGTCCACAGCCCAAGCTGCTCGCAGGTTTCAACAATACTTTCCGCTACAACAATTTCGATCTGAACGTGTTTTTCAGGGGTGTGTTCGGCAACAAGATATTCAATGCCACCCGGGCTGATCTATTCCGCCCGAGCACGGCCCAGTACACCAATATCCTGAAAGATGCGGCCGGTGAATCTATCTCTGACGGAAATGCTTACAAGTATTCTACCCGCTTTATCGAAAGTGGCACCTACGTGCGGCTTGACAATGCAACGTTGGGTTACAACCTGCGCAACATCGGAAACTATATTAAAAGTCTGCGGGTATACCTGTCCGTGAACAATGCCTTTGTGATCACAAAATATACAGGCATTGATCCGGAGATCAACCAGGGCGGACAAGCGCCCGGCGTGGATTCGCAAAACTTTTATCCTAAAACACGGACAGCCTTGCTGGGCGTAAACGTTTCTTTCTAAATTTCTAATTACATGAGTATGAAAAAGAGTATCTGTTATATAAGCATGCTGGCCCTTGTTTTCGCAGGTGCCGCATGTCATAAACTGGATGTGCCTATTACCACCCAGCTAACGCCCGAGGTGTTCCCGCAAAATCCAACGCAATTTGTACAAGCTTCCGGTCCGGCCTATGTAGCGCTGCGGGGCAATTACTCGCTTGATTATTGGTTTATGCAATCGCTCAGTACCGATGAATCTATCATGCCTGCACGCGGGGGCAACTGGTACGACAACCAGAACTACCGCATGCTGCATTACCACGATTGGACCAAGGACCATGGCTGGACAAACGGAGCCTGGAGCTGGCTGTCGAGAACCATTGGGGCTACCAACCAGTCTCTTTCTATTTTGGGTACGACCATGCCGGAGGGAACCAGCAAGACGCAAATTACTTCTGAACTCAAGATGGTTCGGGCGCTGTCTTATTTTATGATGATGGACTTGTACGGCAATGTGCCGCTTGATACTGTGTATGGTGATTTTACGCCGCATGCGAATTTGCCCCGGGCGCAGGTGTTCAGCTTTATCGAAAATGAAGTAAAAGCAGCCATGCCCAATTTAAGTACAACCACTGGCATTACTACATACGGACGGGCAACCCGGTACACGGCTTTTGCACTGCTGGCGAAAATGTACCTGAATGCACAATACTATACCGGTACCGCGCGCTACAATGAATGCATTGTGGCCTGCGACAGCGTTATGGCTTCCGGCAAGTTCTCGCTTGAAACCAGGGCGAACTACCTGAACATGTTTTATCCCAACAACGGGCCTTCCAATCCGGAATTTATTTTTGTCATACCCTATGATCCGGCTGCTTCCAGTGCGTATGGCTTGAATGGATTTATGTATCATGCCCGTTACGATGTGCCCCGTTCAGAAACAGCCAAATTCAACCTGCCGTTCACGCCCAGTGCACCCCGCAGCACGCTGCCGGAATTCTACGCAAATTTCAATGATGCGAATGACATCCGCAACCGTCAATGGCTTACGGGTCTGCAGTTTATGAATGACGGTGTAACGCCCGTAACGGTTACGACCACCAAAAAGGGATATGATCAGTTTTATACCGGTGCCGATGCCAATGCCAGCTATACCTACCAGGTCAACTTAACTCCCAACATCGTACTGCGGCAGGATGCCACCCTTTATGATTGTGGCAACGACGAAATAGCCTGGAACATGGGATACCGGAATATCAAGTTTTACCCGGATGCGACTTCCACCAGCCGCAACCAGAACAACGATGTGCCGATGTTCCGCTATTCAGACATCCTGCTCATGAAAGCAGAAGCCATCCTGCGCGGAGGAACGGCTACCAACGGACAAACTGCGCTGTCTCTTGTAAACCAGCTCCGCGCTGTACGTACCACAACCGCTCCCTGGACAGCAGTTACCCTGGATAATATGTACGAAGAAAGAAACCGCGAATTTGCCTGGGAATGCTGGCACCGCAATGATATGATCCGCTTTGGTAAATACGAAGGAACCTGGGGTTTTAAAACCAATACAGACACATACCGGAGAATATTCCCGGTCCCTACATCTGCGCTTGTTGTAAACCCTGCCCTGGTGCAAAATCCGGGCTATTAAGAAAAGTTTATGTTTTCCTGCTTGCACACAGGCAAGCGTCCAATATTCTTCGTGCATCAAACCAACCAAACAAGCTGAAAGCGTTTCGAAAGAAGCGCTTTTGCTTTTTTAACGCTGAAATAGATCAGGAATGCATCCTGTGATCGGGGAAAGAGAAATAAATTGCACTACTATATACGCACCCATTCATGCAAAAAATATCAAGAAGCAGCTTTATAAAAAAATCTTTGGGGGCAAGTGTCCTCTTCAGCCTGCCGCCATTTGCACAGCAGCTTTTTTCTCAAACAAACAAATCCGCCCGTGCTGTTGATACCGGTTTTCTCCAGCGATTGACCCAGGCCAATGACCAGCAGGCTGCGCGCCTCCTGCAAACAGATGGGGCGCAGAGCCCCTTCAGCAGAAGAACAGGCTATGATCTGGCAACGCTCACTGCAGCTTATTGTGCTGCAGGTTCAACGTATCATGGCAGCGAGGCGGTTGTGGCATCCCTGCAAAAGCTGACGCAGCAATTGTTGCGCGTACAGGCAGCTGACGGAACAGTAGACATCGGCAACCTCGAATCACCTCCGGATACCGCATTTTTACTGGAGCCGGTTTGTGCTGCGGCCTATTTGCTTAACCAGCAGTCATCGGCTGCCCTTCAATCCGTAAAAAGCGATTTGAAGACCTTTATTTTGAAAGCCGGCGATGCCCTCACCACAGGCGGTGTTCATACGCCCAATCACCGGTGGGTGGTGAGTGCCGCGCTGGCAAGGATCTACACGCTTTATCCGCAGCCTAAATACCTGCAGCGAATCAACGACTGGCTGGATGAAGGGGTGTTCATCGATGAAGACGGCAATTTCCCGGAAAGAAGCCGCAATTATGCTATTGTAGAAGACGGGTCGCTGCTTACCATTGCGCGCCTTCTGAATAAATCCAATTTGCTGGTGCCTGTCAGGAAAAACCTGGAGACCACCTATTACTACATGGAACCCAATGGCGACCTGGTTGTGAATGATTCGCGGCGGCAAGATCAATATACTTCCAAGACTATCGTATCATATTATCCTGTTTACCGCTACCTGGCCATCCGGGATCAAAACAAGCTGTTTGCGGCTATAGCCAAACAGATAGAAAGCATGCGGGGATTTGAAGAAGAAATTGTAAGCCGCTCCCTCTTTGCATTCTTGGAAGATCCCCTGCTGCAAAAAGAATTGCCCGTCTCCTCGGAACTTCCTGTAAACTATGAAAAGCTGTTTCACCAATCAAAACTCCTGCGGATCAGGCACGGCTCCCAAACTGCCACCGTTTTCGGCGGGGTTGACTGGCCCCTGATCATTGCTTCAGGCCGGTCAAACAGTCCCAACTTTTTTTCATTCAGAAAGGGGGATGCGATTTTAAAGTACATGCGTCTCTCCACCAGCTTCTTCAGCACGGGTTATTTTTACAGTGAAGGCATCACAAAGGAAGGAAACAACTATGTGCTCCACAAAAAGCTGGACGTGCCTTATTACCAGCCCCTGCCCAAGAACAAGCGAAACCCCCAAGGCGATTACAAACTCTCGCCCAGCATTGATGACCGCTTCTGGAATAAAATGGATTTCAGCAACCGGCCTGTCAGCAATATAAAGACCCTTCTAACCACCATCCGGTTCACTGAAAAGGAGGGAGGAATAGAAGCAAAGTTTGAAGTAGGAGGCCAGGCAAATGTTCCGGTTACCATTGAACTCTGCTTTCAGGAAGGTGGTAAATTCACCGGTGTTTCAGAGGGAGGCAACCAGAATTTTTTTCTGGAAGGAGGCACAGGCGAATACACACTCGGCAACGACAGCATCCGCTTTGGCCCCGGAACTCTTCGTCACAAAATGATCACCAACCTGGAGGGAGAACGCTACAGCACCCATTTCGGAAGCCTGCGTACAAGCGGTATGCATGCCTACCTGACCGGCATCACACCGTTTAATCATACGTTGGTGTTTAGCTGATCTAATATCCAATCGAATGAGCTGGTATGGCATGCACATCGTAGACCCACCCCTGCCCCTCCCGGGAGGGGCAGGGGTGGGTTCAGGAGGGGCAAAGCCCTACCGTCCATGTGTACCCGCAGCAAGACTGTTCTGGTATTTAACAATACCCTTCAAAATATTGTGTGCGACATTTTCCTGGTTCTTTTCATCTTTTATAAATGCTGCATCCGCATCGTTTGTAATAAAGCCGCATTCAATCAGCACGGAAGGTTTATTTGAATTTGACAGTACATAAACCTGTTGTTCCCTTTCTTTAAGTATCTCTGTTGTTTTGTACAAACTTTTCACCTCACCCAAAATGGCAGATGCCAGGATCTTGCTTTTTTCGTACTGCTTGTTCTTGCTGGAAATATACGCGTCAAAACCGCTCCTTGGAGATTTTATGGAGTTGTCAGCATTCAGGTGAACAGAAATAAACAGATCGGCATTGCTTTTCTGCAGCACAGCAACCCGGTTCCTGTTGCCTTCCCTTGCGTCGGACGCTTTTCCAGGTAATTCATCCTGCTCTCTTGTCATAACTACCCCGATGCCATACTGCGGAGCGAGGGTTTTTATTTTCCGCGCAATGGACAAACAAAGGTCTTTTTCCAGAAGGCCATCCACACCGTGCGCGCCGTCATCCGATCCGCCATGTGCTGCATCAATCACAACTGTGATAGGAGCACTTGCCTTTTTGATCGGCCCATTGCTTATTTCAGGGTAGTGGCCGTTTTTCAGGCCGAAAGCACAAAACAAGACAGCCGGCAGCGGCAAAGCCATGATCTTTCTGGCATAAGAAAACGGGGTTTTATTTTGTTGTAAAAGCATGTTGATCCTCCTTTTGATTTGGGTATGAAAAAACGGGTTGTAAACCGATGATGTTTTTTTGTTGATGGCATGGGTAAGCAGCAATTCTGCATAATCCCATTTGTTTGCCCTGGAACTCACATGCCTGTCTGCCAGGTATTCATGGATCACGCTCAACTCTGACTGATACCACCGGAAAAAGGGATTAAACCAGCACACCATATTGATCAGCCGCATAAACAGGGCATCATAACTATGCCCGGCCCGGATATGATAAAGCTCATGCTGAAAAATATCCTGTCCTTCCGGGGTTGTCAGCGTTATGGCATCATTCCAGTAAATGGCATGCAGAAAAGAAAAGGGTGTTCCGGGCTCCTTCGTATTGTAAAAGCGCACCTGGTTGTACACTTGGGGCGGATACTTTCTTGAAAGCTTGTATATATAGAGCAATGACCGCAGGAGGGAGTAGCCGGCTATCACCACACCTGTTCCATAAATGATAAACAAGCTTTCCTGAAGTGTAAGTGTCCAGCCGGCATGGCGCTTAAGCGCAGGGATCGCCATGCCCTCTTCCCACTCGCGTACACTGATGACCTCAAGGGTTTTAACAAGCGCACCATCCTGCAGGGCGGGCCCTTGCGAAAAAGAGACAGATACAAGCGGCAAAACCAAGGAAAGCACGGTGCTCATCAAAAGATAGCAGCGGTTATATTGATGAAATTGCTTGTTTCTTAAAAAGAAAATATAATAACACAAGAGCAGGAGGGAACAAACAACAACCTTTACGGCATACAGAAGAAAGGGCATGGAGGAAAAATTTTAGCGTCAAACTCTGTTCATAACTAAGAATTTCGTTTTAGTAAAGATATATAACTAAAGTTTTAGTTTCAAAATTTTTCTGCAAACTTTTTTACACCTCGACCTTATTCGCATTTCCGGAACGCTTCTGCTGCTTTAAAACACCCGGCCTTTGCTGCGTTTGTACTTTCTTCTTTGCCCACTATAACAGTGTCCTGTTTTTCCAGCCATCTTACTGTAAAACCGGTGAACCTGTAATTTCGGAAAGCTGAAAGAAAACGTGTCAAAAAGAACGGCCTATCCAACGGCGGTCTGGTGGAGGGAGGGCTGATCCAAACCCTTTTTTATTTGCCTACCTTTGCCCTTCTTTTTACAGAAACCAAGAAAATATGGCAAAGATTGGCATTAACATAGCGACAGGCAGTTTGCAGCAAAGCGAGATGATTGTAGGGATCGACCTGGGAACCACCAACAGCCTGGTGGCCATTATCCACCCGGAAAGCAGACAGCCCGTAGCGCTGCAGGAACACAACAGCAGTTCGCTGGTACCTTCTGTGGTTCACTTTGGAGAAGATGGTTCGGTGGTAGTAGGAGAGGAGGCAAAGAAGTTTCTGGTATTGGCTCCCCAAAGCACCATTTTTTCAGCCAAGCGGCTGATGGGCAAATCTTACAACGACATCAGGACAAATGCTTCTTTCTTCACGTATAGAATTATTGATGACAACACGGAAAGCCTGGTTAAAGTACAGGTCGGTTCCAAGTTTTACTCCCCTGTTGAACTGTCTTCCCTGATTCTCAAAGATCTCAAGCAAAGGGCCGAGCACATCCTCAAAACGCCGGTTACCAAGGCGGTGATTACCGTACCGGCATATTTCAATGATGCACAACGCCAGGCTACCCGCGATGCTGGCAAGCTGGCCGGATTGGATGTGCTGCGCATCCTCAACGAGCCAACAGCGGCCAGCCTGGCTTACGGACTGGGTCTGAACAAAGAAGAAGAAAAAACCATTGCTGTATATGACCTCGGGGGCGGCACCTTTGATATTTCGATTCTTAAAATCACGCAGGGAATCTTTGAAGTGCTCTCCACCAATGGCGATACCTACCTGGGAGGAGATGATTTTGACCAGATGATTGTAAAACACTGGATGGAGCAACTCGGCATTTCTGAAGCCAGTTTGATTGAAGACAAAACCCTTGCGCAGGAACTGCGCTTGCGGGCAGAAGCTGCCAAAAAATGGCTCAGCAACAATGAATCATTTTCGGATGCGGTCAACGGGCATCAGCTCCGGATCACCCGCTCCCAATTTGAGCAAGCCGTTCAGGGATTGATCCGGAAAACGATCGATAGCTGCAGCCAGGCACTGCGGGATGCCAAGCTGGAGAAAGATGCCATCGATGTGGTGGTGATGGTTGGCGGTTCTACCCGCGTACCTGCGGTGAAGCAGGCAGTGAGTTCCTTTTTCGGAAAACCAGTGAATGATTCGGTGAACCCGGACGAAGTGGTGGCGTTGGGTGCAGCTGTACAGGCAGATATACTGGCTGGCAACAACAAAGAATTTTTGCTGCTTGATATCACCCCTTTGTCACTTGGCATTGAAACCATGGGCGGACTGATGGATGTATTGATCTCCCGCAATTCGAAGATTCCGACAAAAGCAGCGCGTCAATACACAACCCAAAAAGACGGACAGAGTGGTATGCGCATTTCTGTTTACCAGGGAGAACGCGACCTGGTGAAAGACAACCGGAAACTGGCTGAATTCAACCTGGAAGGAATTCCGGGTATGCCGGCCGGACTGCCCAAAGTAGAAGTTTCGTTCCTCATCAATGCAGACGGCATCCTGGTTGTAAGGGCAAGGGAATTGCGCAGCGGGGTTGAACAAAGCATTGAAGTCACTCCCCAATACGGTTTAACTGACCAGCAGGTAGAGAACATGCTGCTGGATTCGCTGACCCACGCACAAGAGGACATCAAAACAAGGGCCCTCGTAGAAGCCCGAACCGAAGCCGGTCAGCTGATAGAAACAACAGAACGGTTTGTTGAAAAAAATGGATCTTATTTAACGGCAGATGAGATAGAAGCTACCCGGCAGGCCATTGCAACACTCCAATCAGTGATCGCATCGGGCAATAAAGACCTGATCAGTGAAAAGACAGAAGCCCTGAACAGCGTGTCCCGCCCTTATGCCGAGCGGTTGATGGATGAAGCAGTGAGCAAGGCCATCAGCGGCAAAACGCTTAGTGATCCGATTTAAGCGGCTGCGCACGCCTGAATCCATCCTCCAAGGAAGCTCCCCGCAACGTAAACGGGTCATCATCATACGCACAGGGCAGGGGCGTGCTGCCGCATCCGCAAACATGACAAGGCATCCGGAAAACAATGCCTCCTTGCTTGAATTGCCTGGTTGCAACCGGCGGAATGCCCTCAGGCTCTAGCAAATTCCGGGAGTGAAAGAAATGGGTGAACCGGTAAACGGTATAAGCCACTACAATGACGGTAAACGTACCCAAGATCAGCGACGTGAACCGTTTGCCCACCTGAACAGCAAATGGACAGGCTGTTCCAAGCCGGTACAGGACTACACCCTGCAAAGGAAAGATAAAGCCATATCCAAAACGGGGATCAGGGGCCTGTACAAACCAGAAGAGGAGACCGGCTGCAGACAAGAGAAAGAATAAGCGTGTTGGAAGGGAAGAAGACTGTATGATCTTTTTGAAAAAGACGCCGCACAATAGTATACAGGCAAGCAAGCTCAGGATTAAAAATTTTTCCGCCCCGCTTTTGTTCATCCACCATACCGGCATCCACTCTTTCCATGTCAGTCCGAGCGGTACGCCATACCGCGCTTTTTCTCCGATGCGGGCATAGTCGCTGATATACTGCTGGGCAAATCGGGTGCTTTGATGATCCAGCTTCCAGTCTACCTGCAGCACATCCAGGAGAGGTGAAGGGAAGATAAAATGGCCCGATGTAATAATATTCCTGGCCAGGAACGCACCTATAGCCAGTACAGCAAAGCCCGTCAAAAGAAAACCGGCTTTTAGATTGTGCTTTTTAAACAAGTGGTAGAGGGCGTAAGCAGCCAGCAACAACAAAGGCACAGAAGAAAGTTTGATCAGCACGGCCATGATACTGAAAAAGAAAATAGAGATCCAGTCGGCTTCCTGCTTTTTGTTCAGCAGGAAATAAAATACCACCCAGCAATACAGCCCGGCAACAAAATCCGGACTGGTAGAGACTGCTGTCAGGCGCAGCATGCCAAAATCCCACCAGGTGTATGCAAATAACAGGATCCACAAGATACTTCCATGCACGTCGATTTTTCTATACTCCTCTATTCGTCCGATCATAAATACCACATACCAGCCTGCAACACAGGTGTTGATAAACGTTGGTGCAGCCGTATGCAGGAATGGAAAGCTAAACAAGGCAGAGGCCAGGAACCAGTATCCCTGGTATCCATAACGCACATGCAGGTGCACCAGGCCCGGAATGGCCTTGTACGCAGCGATCCACTGGATGGTTTGGGCATGATAGCCAACGGTGTCAGGATGTACAATGATCCAGGCTCCCATGAGAAGCAACAAAACAGCAAAGCAAAGAAGCAGGCACATGCTCAGCGGATGCAAAAAAGCCAGTTTGCGGCACGTGGCGAAAAAATCGATCCTTATCTTTTTGTTCAACAGCCAGTAAACCCCGGCAACGAGCAGCAACCCCGTCTGAAGAGCTATTCCTCCCAGGGGCATCCAGATCGACAAAGCACCGGCTGTTACTGCAAGTGAGGATAAGCCGGTTAAACAAACAATGCTAGAGGGCAGGCCGGTACGGGCCCGGGGCATGACTGCGGAAAGAAAACGCAAAGTAAGGTGGCCCCAGGTCCAGCAGAGCAATGTGCTATAGAATGCAGCCAATGCGATCTCTAACATGGTTAAATTTTTTTCTCTGCAACAGCTATAACGGAGAGCCCGCCCAGTCTGCCAAACAAGCCATCCAGCGCGCGGGCCAGGGGAACCAGGGTGTTGAACAAGTTGAATGCAGATCCGGTTAACTGTTTGCGGCCGGCTATCTTTCCAAAACAGAACCAGCCTGCCAGTCCCAGTACATTGAAATATTGCCGGTACACAATACGCAGTCCTTCCTGGCCAAGCAGGCGCGTAAGGGTAGCACGGGTGTACCGGCGATGGTGTCCCAATTCCTTATCCAATCCGGAGTACAACGCAGGTATTGCCGGCGCAAGCACGATCAGCCTTCCTCCGGGCTTGAGCAGCGAAGCGCAGTAAGCAATGGCCTTTTGGTCATCCCGGATGTGTTCGATCACATTGAGAAGAAAAACAGTATCGTAAGCCCCTTGTAAACGGGCATAGGTAGAATGGAAATAGGGATGCTCCAGGTCTATGCTCAACACCTCCTGTACGTTTGGATCATCCTTGTATCGCGCTGTCAGCCAATCACGGTAAGCCGGGTCATAATCAGATAAGCTGATGGTATAACCTGCATCCACCAAAAAATGGGAAATGTTTCCGATACCACTGCCGATCTCCAGGACAGAGCCCTGCAGGTAGGGTTTGATTTGCTCGTACATCCACCGGTTGAAAGCGGTTGCCCTGGAGATGATTTCGAGGGTATGAAAACCGGTGGGGTCGGTCCAGTCGGTCGTGGATTTCGGAGGAAGCATGGGTCAGGAGAACAGATTGTATTTAAGGATGCAATAAACGGCATATAAGCCATCCTTCCAGTTTATTTTTTTTCCTTCCTCATAGGTCCTTCCATAATAAGCAATGCCCACTTCATAAATTCTGATTCCTTTGAGCTTGCTGAGGCGGGCCGTTACTTCGGGTTCAAAGCCAAAGCGGTTTTCACGCAGGGGAAGCTGCCGCAGCACATCGGCTTTGAACATCTTGTAGCCTGTTTCCATATCAGAGAGGTTGAGTTGGGTAAACAGGTTGGATAAAAAAGTGAGCAGCTGGTTGCCGATGGTATGAAAGAAAAAAAGCACCCGGTGTGGCTCGCTGCCCCGGAACCGGGAGCCAAACACAACATCAGCATACCCTTCAAGAATGGGCTTTAGCATGCGGTTGTATTCGGAGGGATCGTATTCCAGGTCGGCATCCTGGACAATGATCACGTTGCCGCTGGCCTGTTGGATGCCCTTGCGGATCGCAGCGCCTTTTCCGCTGTTGCCACTGGATCGGATGAGTTGGATCGTTCCTCTTTCAATGTATGCAGCCAGCAAGGCGATCGTGGAATCGGTTGACCCATCATCAATTACAATCACCTCTTTTTGTGTGCCGCCAATCAGCTCAACTGAATGGATTTTATCCAGGATGCGGGTAATTGTTTTTTCTTCATTGTAGCAGGGAATCAAGATACTCAATCTGTTTGTGGGCTCCATCGCGTTAAAATTAGGGAATTCAGGGGACCTGTTTTCTGACTGTAAAACCTGCACCGATCCCCTTGCCCCTCGCATGCAGGCGGGGATGGACCTTATACAGGCAAGGCAAATCAGTCGCATAGCAGCGGGCGTTCCAGTTTGTGCCTATCTTTTTCGGGATTTGCAAGCGGATAGAATCGATCCAAACAACCTGTGTAGCCGGCTGGGGCAAAGGAACAGGTTGAAAAAGCTGGCGGTATTCTTTTTGCGAAACCACCCGCAGGCTAGCGTATGCCAGCAAACCCAGGAGAAGCCCGCCTTGCAGGAATTTTTGCCATTTCTGATAATGCACGTGCGTACGCCGGAACGGTAAAGCGTAGAACAACAGAAAAACACCCACCAGCAGGGGTCCGTATACAAAGCGGGGATCAGGCGCTACCCAAAACCAGGAAACCAGTTGTACCAGCATAACGGCGGCAAAAGCCTGGCCTGCCTGTCTTAACAGGTTGTGAGCTTTTTGCCGCATGATCCACCATCCATAACCAGTTAGACCGACCAGCACTACCAGCTTGTCTGTCCAGGACAGATAGCGGAACCAAAGAGGCACCCACTCAGCGAACGAGAGCTTTGCTGTTTCGCGGATCGGGAGATAGACATTGTTGATGCGGTTGAAATATTTGATGTAGTCAACGATCTCCTTTGTTTGCGTGAGATCGGCTTTCCAGTCTACCGAGAACAGGTCAACCTGGTAAGCAGGATAAAAGAGAAAACCGGACAGGAGCACATTTCTGATCAGAAACGGAACAACCAGTGCAGCGGCCAATAACAGAGAAACAATGCAGGAGTAATACTTCCGGTGGCGCACCAGGTAAATCATGCCCGGCGAGCTTAGCAGCAGGAGGGGAAAATTGATGATCCGGACACTAAACAGGTAGGCTGGCCACACGAGCATTTCTGGTAAAAATCGACTCCAATGCGCTCCGTCTTTTTCCAGCTTCATCAATTCAATCCACCCAACCAAAATGAGGCAGGTGGTTACAAAATCGTAGTTGGCAGTGGCGGCATTACCCCGGATCATGGGCCAGCAAAATAGAGCCATGAGCAAGACAAAAAAGCAGGCTATAAAAAGCGCATGGGTTGGGCTCTTTGCTCGCCCCTGAGCTGGAAATGCCAGGCTTACCAGGTAACCACTGATCCATATTGAGAGAACCCCGTTTGAGAGCGTGTAGTAGTTGTGCGCTGTTTGAAGAGGCGTAAACAGGGCAGCAAAGGCAAACCAGGCAGAGTTAAAGCCATAGCGTTCGTGGAGGTTGACCAGTCCGGGCACAGTGCCCCATTCCTGGATCCATTTGATGCATTGGATATGGTAGCTATCGGTATCGTCCATCATCAGCGGTCCTGCCCCCAGCATCCCGACCACCAGCATGATCACGCAACCTGGCAGCAGCAAATGGCGGTGCTGATAGAGCCAGTTTTGAAGCCAGTCAGTAAACAGAAAAAAGACATTCCTCCGGGTGAGGGATACAATTCCCAGCAACATCACCCAACCTAACCAGCAAAGCCAATTAACCGGTATCAGTAACGCAGCAAACTGGCCTACTCCACTCAGAACGATCATGCCCCAAACAGCCAGCACAACTGCTCCTTTCCGGGGCTGTCTATCTTGCTCTTTCCAGCTCTTTCCAAGAAAAAAACAATGGAACAAATAGCCGGTCCACAGGCAGGTAATGGTGATCAGGATATAAAAAAGCAGGGTTGCAAGCATAAGCGCAGGCAGGTTTCTGGTGGGTCAGGCAAGCGCTTAAGCGGAAAGTTGCTGATGCGACAAGTTGAGCGACCGTTGCACATATTTTCCGATCAGGTCGAATTCCAGGTTCACCGGGTCATGTACCCGGAGCCTGGCAAGATTGGTATGTTCATACGTATAAGGTATGATGGCAACGGTGAAATGGGAAGTATCCACATTAAAAACAGTCAGGCTGATACCGTTGAGTGAGATCGATCCTTTTTCAATGACCAAATGGGCAAACTGTTCCGGGAACTGAAAGCTGAATTCCCAGCTGCCGTTCCGGTCCTGGATCACCGTTACCCGGGCCGTAGCATCTACATGGCCCTGCACCAGGTGGCCGTCCAGCCGGCCGTTCAGCTGCATGCACCGCTCCAGGTTGATCAGGTTGCCCGGCTTCCAGGTACCCAGATCGGTTTTTTCCAGGGTTTCAAGCACAGCCGTTACCTGGTGCAGGTTCCTGTTTACCTGCTCAACTGTGAGGCAAACGCCGTTGTGGGAGAGGCTTTGATCGATTTTAAGCTCGGATGAAAGGGGAGATTCGATCCAGAAGGTTTTGTTGGTACCCTGGGTCTTGATTTCCTGCACCGTTCCCATGGCTTCTATGATGCCTGTAAACATAGTGTGGCTGTTTTGCGCGGCAAGATCGTATTTACTTTACAAAAAAAGTTTTTGTGTATTTTTCAGCTGTTTGTATTATTTTTGCCACCCATAAATTATTTCATCATTATGCTGATTATCGATTCAAAGGATTGTGAAAACATTGACAAGGCTTTAAAAAAATACAAAAAGAAATTTGAAAAGGCCAAAGTGCTTGTTCAGCTGAGAGAACGCCAGTCTTTTACCAAACCTTCTGTCAAAAAGAGGGGACAAGTGCTGAAAGCGGTTTACCGCCAGCAGGTAGCCAGCGGCAAATTCGATTAAAGCCTTCCAGATATAAATTTATGATAGCTGCAAAGTCCGATTACTTTGTGGCTATCTTTGTTTATGCCTGCACCATTTCAATCCTATATTCCTCCTTTTGTAGATTCGCTCAGATTTGAAAAGCGCTATTCTCCGCATACCATCCGTTCTTACCAGGATGACTTAGTCCAATTTTCCGATTTTTTAGAGAAAGAATTTGACAGTCCACACCTGGCTGAGATCAGTGCACCGCTCGTGCGCAGCTGGTTGGCCCAGTTGAAAGAAAAGGGCCTGACGGCCAAGAGCATCAACAGAAAGATTTCTTCCCTCAAAGGCTTTTTCAAGTATGCCCTGCGCGTGGAGCTGCTGGATGCAACGCCCATGCTGAACATTGTTGCGCCCAAAATGTCCAAGCGCCTGCCTGCTTACATAGAACAGCGTGATATGGAGGTGCTGCTGCATCAGATAGAGTTCGGGAACGACCTGCAGGGGCAAACCGAGAAGCTAATTATAAACCTCTTTTACCATACCGGCATGCGGTTGAGTGAAATGATAAACCTGGAAGATAGACAGGTCGATCTCCACTACAAAACCGTGCGGGTGCTGGGGAAAGGCAATAAGGAACGGATCATCCCGGTAGGGGAAGAGCTGCTGGGGCAGATAGAAGCGTACCGGGATACCAGGAAACGGGAGCTCGCGCCGGCCAGCCATCCTTACCTGCTGGTAGACAAAAAAGGAAACCAGCTGTATCACAAAGCGGTATACCTGGTTGTAAAGAAATACCTGCAAAAAGTTTCTACCCTGCACAAAAAGAGTCCGCACGTGCTGCGGCACACATTTGCCACCCACCTCACCAACAACGGGGCCGATTTAAATGCGGTTAAAGAGTTGCTGGGGCATTCCAGCCTGGCAGCTACCCAGGTTTATACCCACAACAGCATTGAAAAGCTGAAACAGATACACCAGAAGGCGCATCCAAAGTCCTGAGCTAAGGGTAAATATGTGGAAAAACGTAGAGGTTTTCTATTTCAAAATAATTTGGTGAAAAATGTTTCAAGGAGTAACTTCATAGTCGGCCAATTCTATGAAGCATTGACACTCTACTCTTTCAATTCTCACATATTGTTTCACCTAAAACGCGATTGATATGAACGTAAACATCCAAACGGTGCACTTTGATGCAGATTCCAAGCTGGTATTGTATGTCAACAAAAAGCTGGACAAGCTAAACACGTTTCATGACAGGATTATCAAGATTGATGTTTATCTCAAGCTTGACAACCTGGTTCATACTATAAAAGACAAGGTGGCAGAAATAAGGGTTCATGTGCCGAGGCACGACTTCTTTGTAAAAGCAAGCAGCAAATCATTTGAAGAATCATTCGACAGCGCGCTTGAGTCGCTGGTGAATCAAATCAAGCGAAAAAAGGAAAGGCAGGCCGCCTGATCCGCGATACTTTAGAAAGACCTTTTCGGAGGTCTTTTTTATTTCTAAGTGGTGCCTTTTATCTCTTAAAAAATTTATTATCAAAATTTCGCTATTTCAAGAATTCACTTACCTTTGCCTCCCCTAAAATAACAGCGGATCACGTTGATTTTAGGAGAGTTCTTTACAAGTTTACATGATTTTCTTGCCAGAGTAGCTCAGTTGGTAGAGCAGCTGATTTGTAATCAGCTGGTCGGGGGTTCGAGTCCCTTCTCTGGCTCAGTAAATAGGGCTATAATAACACAAGAAAATCAGGGCAGGTTCCAGAGCGGCCAAATGGGGCGGACTGTAAATCCGCTGTCTTCGACTTCAGTGGTTCGAATCCACTCCTGCCCACGGTGCTTGTTCTATGCTGATGGTGTAGCGGTTAATACGGGGCTACACAAAAGATAGGATTGGCTGTTAACAAGCGGAAGTAGCTCAATTGGTAGAGCGATAGCCTTCCAAGCTATAGGTTGCGGGTTCGACCCTCGTCTTCCGCTCAAAAAATTCCGGCTGGTTTCTTTTTCTCAGGAAGGGATTCCCACCGGAATGGGAAATGTGAATCCTGAACTAACCAGCCGTTGTAGCTCAGGGGTAGAGCACTTCCTTGGTAAGGAAGAGGTCGTGAGTTCAATTCTCATCAACGGCTCGCATGATTTTTGTTCACATATAATAAACGTACAACAAAAAACAAATAAAATGGCAAAAGAGACCTTCAAGAGGGATAAACCTCACGTTAACGTTGGTACCATCGGTCACGTTGACCATGGTAAAACAACTTTGACTGCCGCCATCACCAGTATCCTGGCAAGCAGAGGTATGGCAGAAGCAAAAAAGTATGATGAAATTGACGCTGCTCCCGAAGAAAAAGAAAGAGGGATCACCATTAATACGGCTCACGTAGAATATCAAACAAATAACCGGCACTACGCGCACGTTGACTGCCCCGGACACGCCGATTACGTAAAAAATATGATCACAGGCGCTGCCCAGATGGACGGTGCTATCCTGGTGGTTGCTGCCACCGACGGCCCTATGCCGCAAACAAAAGAGCACATCCTGCTGGCCCGCCAGGTAGGTGTACCCCGTATCGTTGTTTTCATGAACAAAGTTGACCTGGTAGACGACCCCGAGCTGCTGGAACTGGTTGAAATGGAAATCCGTGACCTGCTGACCTCCTATGGTTTTGATGGTGACAACACACCCATCATCCAAGGTTCAGCAACCGGTGCCCTGGCCGGCGACGAAAAATGGGTAAAAGCGATCGACGAGCTGATGGAAGCTGTTGATACGTATATTCCCCTGCCTCCCCGTCCGGTTGACCAGCCCTTCCTGATGAGCGTGGAAGATGTATTCTCAATCACCGGTCGTGGTACTGTTGCTACAGGCCGTATCGAAAGAGGTAGAATCAAAGTGGGTGAAGCCATCGAAATCGTTGGTTTGATGGACAAACCGCTGACCTCTACTGTAACCGGTGTTGAAATGTTCAAAAAGCTCCTGGATGAAGGCGAAGCTGGAGACAATGCAGGTTTGCTGCTCCGTGGTATTGAAAAGAACCAGATCCGTCGTGGTATGGTACTGTGCAAACCCGGCTCCATCACACCGCACACCGAATTCAAAGGTGAAGTGTATGTACTGAGCAAGGAAGAAGGTGGCCGTCATACGCCGTTCTTCAACAAATACCGTCCTCAGTTTTACTTCCGTACGACAGACGTAACCGGAGAAGTAGAATTGCCAGCAGGTACCGAAATGGTAATGCCTGGTGATAACACCTCTTTGACCGTGAAGCTGATCCAGCCGATCGCCATGGAAAAAGGGTTGAAGTTCGCGATCCGGGAAGGTGGCCGTACAGTAGGTGCTGGACAGGTGACAGAAATCATCAAATAAGTTGTACATTTATATTATAAGGTCATTGATCAATGGTTTTCTGTTGATCAATGACTTTTAAACTTACGGGCATAGTTCAATGGTAGAATAGAGGTCTCCAAAACCTTTGATCTGGGTTCGAATCCTAGTGCCCGTGCAGCTTAGCTGAAAATTAGGTGTTGATGTAACAAGTGCGACCGTAGAAATTTTCTCAAACAATGACGCATGAATAAATTCGGAACATATTTCAACGAATCATACAAAGAACTGGTTGAAAAAGTAACCTGGCCTACCTGGGCCCAGCTGCAACAATCAACCATCATCGTTCTGGTTGCCACCGTGCTGATCACGGCAATTGTTTTTGTTATGGATGCTGCTTCCAGCCAAGTGCTTCAGTTTATCTACAATTTTTTCAAATCCTAGTGTATGGAAGCGGTCAAAGAAGTTAAGGAAGAAACCAAATGGTATGTTCTGCGCGTTGTGAGCGGAAAAGAACGCAAAGTAAAAGAATACCTCGATAAAGAAATATCAAGAAGCGGCTGGAGCGAGATCGTAAAACAGGTTTTCCTGCCGGTAGAAAAAGTTTACAAAGTACAGAACGGGAAAAAAGTTATGCGCGAGCGCAACTACTATCCGGGTTATGTAATGATCGAAGTGCAGGATGGCAAATTAAATGACGATATCCGCGAAACCATCAAAAACACCTCTAACGTAATTCATTTTTTAGGCAAGGAAAATCCGATCGCCCTGCGCAAAGCCGAAGTCAATAAGATGCTCGGCAAAATGGATGAAATGGCGGAAGTTGGCGGCGTAAGCATGAGCGAGCCGTTCATCGTTGGCGAAACCATCAAGATCATCGAAGGACCGTTCAATGATTTCAACGGCATCATTGAAGAGGTGAACGACGAGAAGAAGAAATTAAAAGTAACGGTAAAAATATTTGGCCGTTCTACGCCTGTTGAACTTAACTACATGCAGGTAGAAAAACTGGCTTAAACAGCCCGGCTATAAATCAGTGAAAAAGATCATCTTGTAAAAAGATGGTCTTTTTTTATGCCTTCTCATCCGGCGCTCTGTTTGCACAACATACTTCCTATAAGTGTTTTTCACTATTGCCAGGATCGGAATCAATTTATACTATTATCATTAAAAATTTATCTTCGCAGCGCAATCAAAAACCCTCTCAGCATGGAACCGAAATTTAAACGAATCTTACTCAAATTGTCCGGTGAATCTTTAATGGGTGATAAAAGCTTTGGGCTGGATTCTTCGGTGATCTCCCGGTATGCAAGAGAGATCAAATCGGTCGTGGATGCGGGTGTGGAAGTCGCTGTCGTGATCGGTGGTGGTAATATTTACAGGGGCATCAACGAAATAGAAACCGGCATTGAAAGGGCACATGGTGATTATATGGGCATGCTTGCTACGGTGATCAATGGAATGGCTGTGCAGGCCGGACTGGAAAAAGTAGGCGTATACACCCGCCTGCAGAGTGCCATTAAAATGGAACAGATTGCGGAGCCTTATATCCGGCGCAGGGCCATGCGGCACCTGGAAAAAGGCCGGGTCGTGATCTTTGGCGCAGGCACTGGTAATCCTTATTTCACAACAGATACAGCCGGCTCGCTCCGCGCGATCGAGATAAAGGCAGAAGTTATTCTAAAAGGCACGAGGGTGGACGGCATCTACACAGCCGATCCGGAAAAGGACCTGACTGCAACCAAGTATACAGAGATCACTTTTGCAGAATGCCTGCTCAACAACCTGCGGGTGATGGACATGACGGCATTTACCCTTTGCATGGAAAACAAGCTGCCGATCATTGTATTCAACATGAACAAACCAGGCAACCTGTTGAAAGTGGTGATGGGAGAAGCTGTAGGTACCCTGGTAACAGGTTAACTCTATTGAGTTTTGTTTGCCTGCATGCGTCCGGCAATTGTTAAGACGGGTTGTTTTCTGAAGAAATACGCATAGATTGCCCCATGCTTTTTGCTACCTGCCGGCGAATGATTCCTTTCTTCTTACTTTTTCTCCTGGCCTACGCTGATGCACAAACGCTGGGGGGCAGTTCTGTGTTTAATTTCGTCAAGTTACCAAACACGCCGCAGCTGACTGCCCTGGGTGGTATCAATGTGTCGGCCATTACACAGGATGTGGGCATGGGCTTTAACAATCCTTCCCTTTTGCGCCCCGGAGAGCATGGACAATTTTCGGCGGTGTTTAATTCGATGTACGCAGGCATCAAAAACTACCATGCCATGATGGATTATTACCATCAGAAAACAGCCACCAACTTTGCAGCCGGAATCGTTTATTTTGATTACGGTACCCTATCCCAAACAGATGCCGGCGGCAATGTAGAAGGCAATTTTCATCCTTCAGATTATGTAGCCCAGCTCAGCGCTGCAAGAAAATATGAAACAAAATGGTACTATGGGGCTACCCTTAAATTTCTGCATTCCAACTACGGCCTCTACCGCTCCAGCGGATTGGCATTGGATATAGGAACTGCTTATTTTGACAGCGCCAAAGGATTTCAGGCATCGCTGGTGGCAAAAAATATGGGTGTACAGATCAGGAAGTATGCAGGCAGTAGTGGTGATGAACTGCCATTCGACCTGCAGCTTGGTATCAGCAAGAAACTACTCCATGCCCCCCTTCAATTTTCCATAACCGCCCACCACCTGCATCGCTTCAATATTCTGTATCGCGATACCTTGTTTAACAACCAGAACGGGTTCGACCAGGGCAAGGCACCAGGCGGTGACGTGGTGGAAAAATTATTTCAGCACATCGTGTTTGCCACCCAGCTGTATGTTGGAGACAAGCTGGAGATAACCGGGGCATATAACCATCTTCGAAGAACAGAGTTGAATATAGCGAATGCGGCAAACGGACTGAACGGTTTTTCTTTGGGCATAGGCGTACTATTCCAGAAGATCCAGCTCCGTTATGCCCGCGCTTATTATCAAAGCACGCGGGCTTACAACCAGTTAGGCATCAATTTACAGCTGAATGAATATTTTGGTCTGGGTAATTTGGGAGAGCGGATCGGTTGGTAACACAAAACATTCCCGCTTTCCTTTCTGTTATACCTTTGAACCGAAAAAAGCAGGCATGGCGTTTAGAAATTTGCGTGAATTTGTTGACAAGCTGGAAAAGGCAGGAGAGTTGCTCCGCATCAAAACCTTTGTTGATCCGAAATTAGAGATCGCTGAAATTACAGACCGGATCAGCAAGAGCGGTGATGGAGGCAAAGCCCTCCTTTTTGAAAATACCGGCACCCCCTTTCCGGTCTTGATGAATGCGTACGGAAGTGAAAAAAGAATGTGCCTCGCCCTTGGCGTGGAGCACCTCAACGATGTAGCCACCGAAATAGAAGATCTTTTTAAAATGCTGGCTGGTCCGAAGGAAGGCATCCTGGACAAACTCCGCATGCTGCCGCAGCTGGCCCGTTTTGCCAGCTGGATGCCCGCCGTAAAAGCAGGACGCGGTGAATGCCAGGAAGTGGTATGGAAAGATCCGGACATGACGCAGCTGCCGGTGATTACCTGCTGGCCCAAAGATGGCGGACCGTTTGTAACGCTTCCCATCATCCATACCAAAGACCCCGTAACGCAGACCCGCAACGTAGGCATGTATCGCATGCAGGTATTTTCTCCTACGATGACCGGTATGCACTGGCACAAGCACAAGGTTTCAGCCAAACATTTTTCAGAGTATAAAAAAACAGGCGAGAGAATGCCGGTGGCCGTTGCGCTTGGCGGCGATCCTGTTTATGCTTACAGTGCCACGGCACCCCTGCCTGAAAACGTGGATGAATACATGCTGGCGGGTTTTCTCCGGAAGAAAAAAGTGGAACTGGTACGCTGCATCACCCAGCCTGCCATCGAAGTGCCTGCAGATGCAGATTTTATCATTGAAGGATATGTGGACCCCACCGATGAACTTATTTGGGAAGGACCATTCGGGGACCATACAGGTTATTATTCCTTGCCAGATTGGTACCCGAAGTTTCACGTCACCTGCATCACCCATAGAAAAGGCGCGATCTATCCGGCTACTATTGTTGGTATTCCGCCGCAGGAAGATGCCTGGTTAGGCAAAGCCACTGAACGCATTTTTCTCGCACCCATTAAAATGACGATGGTGCCGGAGATCATCGACATGGACATGCCGGTTGAAGGCGTGTTTCACAACCTGGTAATTGCCCAGATCAAAAAGGAATATGCCGGACAGGGACAAAAAGTAATGAACGCACTCTGGGGCGCCGGGCAGATGATGTTTAACAAGATCCTGGTGCTTACGGATGAGCATGTCAAGATCCAGGACTATCTGTCCCTCGCGCAATGGGTTTTCCGCAACCTGCATCCCCTGGAGGATATTTCATTCAGCAGCGGTCCGATGGACGTGCTGGATCACAGCTGCAGCAAATTAGGATTTGGCGGAAAGATGTGCATCGATGGAACCCGGAAATACGAGGAAGAAGTAGCAGATGAGTATGCAGCCGGGGAAGACAGCTGGCATTTATCTGAAGATGAACTCCGCCAACAGTTTCCTGAGATAACGAGTGTAAACCTGTCCCTGCTTGATAAAAAAATTCCCTGCCTTGTTATCGCAGTGGAAAAAAAACGGCGGGGACATATCAGGGATTTGCATGAAAAAATAACTGCGCTCCCGGATGCAGAAAGCACCAAGCTGATCTTGTATGTAGAACATACCGTTGATGCGCACGATCTTCCGGTTGCACTCTGGCGCTTTTGCAACAACCTGGATCCTAAACGGGACAGTATTCCCGCCAGCAGGCCATCCGGGCTGCAGCAAGGCAAAATGATTGCCTGCATGGGATTGGACGGCACGCGTAAAACCAAGGAACTGGATAATTTTCAGCGCGACTGGCCCAACATCATTGTAGCGGCAGATGAAACGATCGAAGCTGTAGACCGGAAATGGAACGACCTGAACATCGGCCCCTTTATCCCTTCTCCTTCGCTTAAATTTAAAAATCAGTTGTACGGAGAAGAAGCAATGGTACAATAATATTTTCCGTACCAACACCTATTTATTTATAAACAGATCTGGATCATGAACCTGAAAAAAGTCCTGCTCCCTGCCGGTATCCTGGTACTCATTGCCACCTTTGCCTGTGCACAGAATGAAACATCCAAAAGCAAGCCGGCTGCTCAAAAAGGAACCGGGGCTGCAACAAAATCGGAAGAAAACACCCTGCTCTGGCAGGTATCCGGCAACGGCATGCAAAAGCCCTCTTATATCTTCGGCACCATGCACATCCTCTGTTCAAACGATATCAAGTTAGGGGACAGTTTGAAAGGGATCATCCGCGATGTGGACAAGATCTACTTTGAAGTAGATATGGACGACATGATGGAGATGATGAGTGTGATGTCGTACATCCGCATGAACGGCAACCAAAAACTCTCTGACCTGCTCACCCCCGAAGAATACAGCAAGCTAAAGGATTACTTTGCCAAAAATCCTTCCCCCATTCCGCTGCAAATGATGGAATCTTTCAAGCCCATGTTCATCAGCACCATGATAGAAGAACAACGCATGACCTGCCCGGAGAAAAACGGCATGGAGCAGATGATCATGAATGAGGCCAAGCCTTACAAAAAAGAGATCAAGGGACTGGAAAGCATGAAATTTCAGGCCAGCGTATTCGACAGCATCCCTTACCAGGAGCAAGCGAAGGAACTGGTAAAATCGCTCGACAGCCTGGATGCCGGCGCCGAGCAAACCAAAGAACTCATCCGCGTATACCGCACGCAAGACCTCCAAAAAATCAACGAACTCTCCAGCAGGGAAGATGGCGGCATGGAAAAATATATGAACCTCCTGCTCTACAACAGGAACCAGGACTGGGTTACTAAAATTGGTACAATTACTACCCAAGGGAGCTATCTCTTCGCCGTAGGTGCAGCGCATCTAGCCGGAGAGAGAGGGGTGTTGAGTTTGTTGAAGAAAAAGGGGTATACGGTATTGCCGGTGAGGAATACTTTTTAGTCTGAACCTTGATTTACAGGATTAAAGGGATGCTGAGACGTTCGTGGTTTCAGCATCCCTTTAATCCTGTAAATCAAGGTTCAAGACATTCCCCTCCACATCCTGTAAACTATGGTTCAGACTACAACCCCGCGTAATAATCATACCCTCTCTCAAACCAGTAATCCGGTGGACGGCTTTCGCTGAAAAAAAGAGTGCCGATGCGCTTAAGGCTTTTGATGCCGTATTTAACAGGTATGATCATGCGCAGTGGCTGGCCTTGGTTGAGGGGCAGCGGCTTGCCGTTCATTTCGTAGCAGAGCAGGGTTTGCGGGTGGAGGGCGCTGGGCATATCGATGCCGACATAGTATTCTTCATCGGGTGTATGCATGCCAATGTACTTCATGGAAGCTTCTTTCTCCAGGTGATAGGCTTTTACAAAATCCTGGAAGCGGACACCGCCCCAATGCGTGATCTGGCTCCAGCCTTCGATGCATTTGAAATCAAATACGATTTCGGTTTTGGGAAGCTTTTTCAGATCATCCAGCGTGAGCAGCAGGGTATCGCCGCTGGCCTTTACCAGTTGGAGCTTCCAGGAAGCCGGATCAAAATCATCGCTCATTCCTACATCGCCATTTACCCTTACCTTTTTGTCTGCAGCCGACACAGGATAGGTTTTTGACAGGTGCTGGGTGCTGAAATTCCTATTGAAAATCTTTTCGTTGACATCAAGCACCTTGCGCAAAGGTTTTTGCACGCCATCTGACAAGCGGCCGGGAGTGGCAACGCGCAATTGCATCCAGCCGAATATGGCCAGTGCGATCAGCAAAAAGAATAAGAGGAAAGATCCAATGGTTTTTCTGCGAATCAGGTCTTCCTGGGTACGGGGACCTTTTGATTTGAAAAAAGGAAAGATTTTTTTCATGCTATATGATTGGTGGCTCCTGGTTAACAGCAGAAGCGGCAGGTTGTTTGGGCGTATCAGCTACCTCGAAGCCGGTAACCATGGAGCTGAAGTTGTTCCATCCTGCCCGGATGACCTGCAGGATGTGCACTACAAAAAACAGGCAATAACCGATTGTCAGCACAAAATGGATCACCCGGGCAACGGTATAGCCGCCCATCAAGCTGCAAAGCCAATTTAGCTGGGCAGGTTTGTAGATGGCCAGGCCGGAAAGCAGAGAACCCAATCCCATCAGGATGATCGCTGTATAAGTAATTTTCTGAGCTCCGTTGTACTTGAGTTGAGGAGGAGCCGATCTCCTGATATGCAGATCGTGCAGGATTACCAGCCAGGCTTCTTGAAAGGATCTTCTGTCAGGGAAGAGGTACCGCCATTGTCCGGATATCAATGTAAAAAGAACATATAAGATCCCGTTGATGGCAAAAAGCCACATAAATACAAAGTGATAGGCCATGCCCTCTGCGAGCCGGAATGGAATGTTGAGGGCCTTGTAAAAAGAATCCGGAAAAAATTTCAGCAGGGTGGTGGAACCAAACCCGATCCGGTATACATCATTGGCCCAGTAGATCAGCAGGCCGCTCCAGATCATGATGGCCAGGACCGGAAAATTGATCCAGTGAAACCAGCGGACGGCCAGCGGATGCTTTTTGATGATGGTTTTCATATGTTGTATAAAAGGGATGGAGATGAGGGGAGCGGGCCTGGAAACGCCGCTAATAATTTACGCTTCACTCCCTGTATAAAATTAGCATTTATCGCCCTTTGTGGTTGCTTTGTTTCAGGGATGTTATAAAAATGTGATACTTAAAAAGAAAAGGCCAGCCATAAAAAGGGCCGGCCGGTTTGAAAATCCCACTATACACCGTCTTTACAGATCATTCCGCCACTTGCTCACAAGAGACCGGATTGATCTATTCAATATTTTGTCAAAAAAAATTGTCTACTTTGAATACCTGAATCTCTGTTCTGCTTACACATCATGTTTAACTAAATGTGTAAGTCATAATCAGATACGAGATTACATAGAGGCTGGATTGCTGTGTACGAAAAAAAACTAAAAAAGATTGGGCGAGCGAATATAGATAAACTTTTTAAAAAACCAACTTTATGGCTTATTGGCTTTTAAAATCTGAACCGGCTTCGTATAGCTGGGAACAATTGGAAAAAGACGGCTTTACTGCCTGGACAGGTGTACGCAACTATGCAGCCCGCAACTTCCTGCGCCAGATGCAACCGGGCGACCAGGCTTTTTACTATCACAGTGGAGAAGGAACCGAGATCGTAGGCATTGCCCGGATCACCAAAGCTTTTTACCAGGATCCCACTTCCGAAGATTCCAACTGGGTAGCTGTAGATATAGAACCTGTTAAGAAGCTGGACAAAGCTGTTACCCTGCGGCAGATCAAGGGGGAGAAAAGACTGGCAGAGATGGCGCTTGTGAAGCTCTCGCGTCTATCTGTTCAACCGGTTACGGAGGCAGAATGGAACACCGTGCTGGAGCTGGCAGGGGAGAAGGCTTGGTTATAGAAGCTTAACGCAGTACCTGCAGGAAATTTTTAAAAAAGAATCGACACACCCCCGCAATAAGGTGCGCGAGCCCGGGTGGGCGGCGCGTAAGTGGTTTATAAATTCTCTAATTTTGTGGGATGAAACAGAAACTGGTTGTGTTATCCGGCGCGGGTGTCAGCGCGGAGAGTGGTTTAAAGACCTTTCGTGATTGTGATGGTTTGTGGGAAGGGTATGAGGTGACGGAGGTGGCCACGCCGGGTGCCTGGAGAAAAAACCCGCAACTGGTTCTGGATTTCTACAACATGCGCAGAAAAAATGTGGCCGATGCGCACCCCAATGCCGCCCATTATGGGCTCGCCGACCTCGAAAAACACTTCGACGTCACGATCATCACCCAAAACATTGACGACCTCCATGAACGGGCCGGCTCCAGCCAGGTCGTTCACCTCCACGGCGAGATCTTTAAAATGCGCAGCGAAAAAAATCCTTCCCTGGTATACGACATCCACGACGACATCCAATGGGGAAGCAAAGCAGAAGACGGCTACCAGCTAAGACCGCATATTGTTTGGTTTGAAGAAGAGGTACCGATGATCCCGAGAGCCATTGAAATTGTCCGGCAGGCCGATGTGTTTGTCGTTGTAGGCACGTCACTGGTAGTATACCCGGCGGCAGGGCTGGTCAACTATGTACCGTCTTTTGTTCCCAAATTTGTTGTTGACAAACAAGTTCCTCCCTGCATGCGGATGCGGATCCACAACCTGACGAAAATTGAAAAGCCTGCTACAGAGGGAATCCAGGAGTTAAAGGACAAGCTGATGGAGCTGTCTGAAGCCACTTCTTTACAGTAATTCCCTGATGGAATCCTGGAACTTGATACCGTGCTCAGCCAGTTCAGCGAGCACCGGTTCATAAATTTCTTTGTGAATGGGTATGTGCAGTCCGCGCAATTTGATCTTGTCCAGCAAGATCAGTTTGGCTGCAATCCCCAAGGGGAAGCCGACTGTTTTGGCCATGGCGGTTTCAAGTTTATTCTTTCCGTGAACGATCAGCTGGCTATCTAACTGGTATTTTTTGCCGTTAAGTTCATATATAATCTGGTGCAGCATAACGATCATGTCTCTGTCGTCTTCCTGCAATGACAGTTTTTTCTCAACAAGGTACTGCGTAACATCTGCTGAGCTGTTCAGGCGATCCGGGATCGGTCCGGCATCGAACAAGCCGAGGTATTGAAGCTGCTGTTTGTTCTCCTCTACAATAAATGGGAGAATGGGTAATGACCATTCTTGAAAAGTTGTTGGATGACCTATCAGGTCATCAGTGCGGGTCAGCCCAGCTTTTACGACAGCATCCCAGGCTTTACAAAAGACAGGGTAGCGCAAGGTCGTACGCTGGAAGGTTTGGGCATCTTCCAGGCCGTAAGCGGTCTGGTAGGAGAGAGAGTCGCGGTTCGGGTATGCTGCCAGCGTTCCGAGCCCCGGGATGGAGATTTCTTCACAATTCTCAAATAAGACGTGATACCTGAGTTGTTTGATCTTGCCATTTTCTTTGTACATCCCTCCCGCGCTGCCGGCCAGCACAATATTGCGCGCGTTCCAGCTGACTTTATAATGCCAGGGGTTTCTATCGCTTTGGGGGGATACAAGCCCGCCGCAGTGGGATTTGAAAGAGAGGATGCGGCCACCTTGGCTGCGGATCTCATGGATCCATTTAAGGGCGCTCATGTGGTCGATGCCCGGGTCGAGGCCCATTTCACAGAGAATGAAGACCCCGCTCTGATTGATGTTACGCTCCATCGCTTTAAAATCCTTGTCTATGTAAGAAGCTGTTATCAGGGGTTTCCTGGCTTGCATGCAAACGGCAGCAATGGATGGCAAAAGAGGCGGAGGTAACAAGGCAATCACCAGTTGCGCTTGCCTGATCAGGCTCTCAATTCCGGTGAGGGCCTGTACTTCAATGGAACGAGCTTCCGCGAAAGGCGAAGTTCCTGTTTTAGATTGTGCCAGGGTAAGATCATGGTCGGCAACAATCATATGCCAGGAATAAGCGGCCGATACTTGAATGAGGTAGTTGATCAGAAAAGTCGCTGATTTACCGGCTCCCAGAATGAGGATCTGTTCAGACATAGTAAAAGTGGATGAACAAGGTACTGTTTTTTCCACTTTCGGGAATGTTATTTTGGTACATCTGTCCGGATCTGATTTTTACCCGTAACAGCCAGTTGTTTGTTACAGCAACATTAGGTTCTGAGAAAATTCAGTTGAATCTATCCAAACCTTCGATTGGTTTATAGGGCTTCTTAAAAAAATCTCTTACTGTTTCATTGAATTCCTTGTTGTAAGTGATGGGAGTTGCATGACCTGAATGGGGCAATATCCATAAATAAGACTGCGGTATAGATTCGGCAATTTGCAGTGTATGCCTCGGCAAAAGTGCATCATGATCACCACCAATAACGAGGGCCGGGCATTTGACTGATTTTAACTGTTGCAAGCTAATGTTTGGTTCTTTGGTCATCATATACATCAGCTTGTACCGGTTCTTATTCTCCGGTGTTGAAGTAGATTTGGACAATGAATCGACTTCTTTTGCAAGCCAATGAAAAATAAACGGATCAATAGCAGTCGTATCGGGCCATAGGTTGGCGCCCGTAATCGCCATTTTTTTTACTTTCTCCGGGTGCCGCATAGCAAGCAACAAAGCATTGATAGCTCCATCACTCCAGCCAATAACATAACAGGAATCAAGATGCAGATGATCAAGCAAAGCGTTGAAATCGTCCGCCATCATTTCATAATTCAGCGAATCTCCTGCATCCATCGATTTTCCCTGTGCCCTGCTATCGACTGCAATGACCTTGTATTCTTTAGAGAAGTAAGGGATCTGGTTGCTAAAACTCTGTATGCTCATTCCATTCGCATGCAGGAGGAGCAAGGGTTGCCCTGATCCATACTGTTCGTAATACATTTTGATGCCCCGCACACTGGCATACTGACCTGCCTTTGGGTCATCACCATACCTGTCTACCGTTGAAGGCTGACATCCGGCAATCCAAAGCGTGACAATGACTATTCCACATGTGGTGATTAGAAGTCTGTTGTTCATATTATAACCGGATCTTCTTTTATGAATTTTGCTTGTTATTTTCCTTGGTATACCATTTTAAAGACCTAAGGGATCAACTAAACCAATGTAGGGGTAACATGGCCGTAAGCAGACCCTTCTGAATCGTTCTTATCGAAGGATAGATTGCTTTCTGTTCTTTTCGATCCTATATAAGTTTTGAGTTCTTCTGCTAACAGATGAACAAATGGCTCATTCATTATCTCCCTGCGATTTTCATGATCGCCGGCTATATCACATGTTTCAATATTACCTTCTACATAATCAGCCCATCCAAGGCTTGGGTCCTGATATATTTCAGGAGAACGAAAGATAACCATGGTTCCTGCATAAGGCTTGGGACGGTATGTGCTTATCATTCTTCCATTCATTTCCCACAAATAAAATCGCGCAACCACATCCGGCATGGGACGCTTAAAGAAAGTGCATAGTTTATAAACGAGCCGTTGAAGTTTTAATAAAACAATATAGGTCAGCAGTCTACTCCAACCAATCAGCTTATTCTTTAATTGGCTTGCTACGTAAACAAATTTCTGCGCGACGCTGAGTGGCTCTATGTTTTTACGCAGACGCGACAGCTTGGCAAACAGGGATTTGAATTTTCCGACATGCTGTACTTCCTGGCTTTCTACCCCGGGTTTTACAGGTTCAACATAAGTGGGAGATACTGCATTGAAATTTGCCAGCAAGGCCACCTTCAATCCTTGTTTGGTTAGTTGCTGGGCCATTTCAAAGGCAACAATTCCCCCGAAACAGTATCCACCCAGATGATAAGGTCCTTCAGGTTGAACAATGCGAATTTCCTTTATGTAATCAGCAGCCATTTCATGAATATTGGTATGGGGTATGCCGATCCCGTTAAGTCCTTTGGCTTGCAAGCCATAAAATGGCTGATCCGGCCCTAAGTGATTTGCCAGATCCCGGTAAAAAAGTACGGTTCCAACGCCCCCATGTATGCAAAACAAAGGCGGGTTGGAACCATTGGGCTGGATAGGCACGAGTGGCGACCACGATGCAGATTTTTCTTCCTTGCGGATACGCGCTGCCAGCTGTTCAATAGTAGGAGCTTGTAACAACGTTGCCAGGTGAAGCTGTTTGCCCAACGTTTTTCTTATGCGTGAGAATATGTAACCTGCCTGCAGAGAGTTGGCGCCCAGTTCAAAAAAGTTATCCCGGATGCCTATTGGTTGAATCTTGAGGCATTTTTCGAAGATCTTTGTCAATTGGAGTTCCAATACATCCCTAGGGCCTACAAAATCATTTTCCGACACAGGCCGCTGTTCATCAGGAAGGGGTAAAGCAGCCCGGTCAACTTTCCGGTTCGGCGTAAGTGGCAGTGCCTGCATGAATACAAGGAATGAAGGTATCATGTAAGCTGGCAAACATTCTTTTAACAGAGCCTTGAGATCATGCTGGAGCGATGCATATATTTCATGCAACAACGGAATATTGGTGTCTGGATAACCTGTTTTAGGTCTTGCTTTTACAGAAGGACGGCGTATGCCGCCGCATGAGACAGCTAATACAAATACAATATCCATTTTCAACGGATCTTCGTTCAACAAGAAGCGAACATGGTATCCCTTGTGTTCCGCCAGACTGATCATACCTTTTATTTGCGCATTCTCATTGTCTTCTTGTATTGTAAGTTCCATCAGATCCCCCACTGTACGAGCAGCGTTATTTATTACTGCTTTTTCAATCAACTGTTCCCGCCACATACGAAAATTAGGCACATTCTGTAAAGCTACAGTCTCGGCTCCTTCTTCCAGCTGTTTGATAATACTTGGGCTATCATAAAAGCCTTGCCACTCCTGCCAATCCGGGTTCACAGGCACTGCCGTGGTTCCTACATAAATTACCACCGTGTAGCGGTAAAGGGTCAGTTCATTCTCGTGCGCACAATTTTTCCACCTTATTTCTACATGAGAGATTTGGGGGTAGACAGACTGCAGCTTATAAAAGTACGCCGGATTGAAACACAACTCTTCTTCCTTCAGCACATCCTGTTCCACCGCACCCTTGAATTTCTGTATACTGACCGAGGGCGCTGTCTGTTGCATGCGCAAACGCATCTTAAACAGGTCAAGCAGCCGATTGTCACGCACGTCCCCGATTATGACACGTCCGCCCTCCTTCAGCAACGACATGCATCGATTGATTACCTCATTCATGTACTGCTCTCCCGGAAAATACTGCACAACAGAATTGATAACGATGGTATCAACCTTGTCATCATTTGCGAGCGAGACCTGGTGTGCGGCAGAGACTTTTAATACAGTGGAACCATAATCTCGCAAACCCTTCCGAATTACTTGGTTGATGTGATCGATCGATGCAGTTGAAAAATCCGTTCCTATATACTTTTGTACTTTACCTGCCAACTGAAAGTATATCAGACCAGTTCCGCAACCAATTTCAAGCACATTGCCACATTTTTCAGAAAGAATAACTTCAACGATGTCCTGCAGCCATTCACCCATCTGCTCTTCGGGAATAGGGTTACCCGTGAAACTATCTTTCCAGATCGCAGTGTCAAACTCTTCGTTGATACTTGCTTTTTTTGAAGCATACTCACCATCATAAATATGTTTCCAGCTTTCCACCTGCTTTTCATACAGTTCAAGCTCTTTGGCTTTTATTACCTGCCATCCAGGTACACAATATCCGATAAGCCTTTGGTTGTTTTCCTGATCTGTGCTGGCTGTCACGACGGCCTGCTCCAGCCATCCGCTGTTCATAAGTGCGCTTTCTACTTCACCCAGTTCGATACGGTACCCCCTGACTTTAACCTGATGATCTATGCGCCCGAGATAAACAATATTCCCGTCATTTGAATAACGTGCTAAATCTCCTGTCTTATAGAGCCTGCTGGTGCTCAGGATACTAAAGGGATCGGAAATGAATTTCTCTGCTGTTAGTTCTGGGCGGTTAAGATAACCCCTGGCTAAACCAGCACCGCCAATGCATATTTCACCTGTAATGCCTATTGGACATGCCTGGTTTTGCCTGTTTAAGATATAAATTTGCGTATTGCTTATTGGTTTGCCAATAAGTGCTGGTTTTCCGTTCCTTAACCGGAACACCGTACTGTAAGTAGTATCTTCCGTAGGACCATACAGGTTGCGAATGTCTATTCTATCCGCATCCAAACTTTGTTGAACCTGCAAGGGAACAGGTTCACCAGCCATATTGATTACGCTAACGTTACTTAAATCTGTTTCATCTCTCAACAAATTATGGACAATGCTGGGTACAGTGTTGATCAATACGCCGGTATCGTCATGCAGGTACTTGCCAATATGTAAACCATTCTCGATCAACCTGATTGACTTGCCTATGCTTAAAGGCCAGAAAATTTCAAATACAGATAAATCAAAACAAATAGATGTTGAAGCATATACGATATTGAAACGACTCGATGAAAACTCTTTGCTGCACCAGCAAAGAAACGTATATACACTCCGGTGTTCTATCATCACTCCTTTGGGAACACCTGTTGAGCCGGAAGTGTATATGACATAAGCCAGATTGGATGGCTTGGCAATAGGAACCGGATCGGAGGTGGGCTGTTTTTTGATTATTTTCCAGTCTTCCTGCAGGTCGATGGTGTTTGAAATGCCCGCGGGTTTAAGTATCTCCTTATTATCCTTCGTGCTCAATATTATCCAGGCATTTGTGTCTTTAAGCATATACTGGATACGGCTCAAAGGGTACTTGGGATCAATGGGTACATAAGCACCCCCCGCTTTTAAAACGCCTAACATGCCAACTATCATATCAAGCGATCGATTCATGCATATAGGCACCAACGTTTCTTCTTTTACACCCATTTCCCTCAGGTAATGAGATAATTGGTTCGACTTCTTGTTTAGCTCAGCATAAGTGAGCTTTTCATTTTCAAACGTAACCGCTACAGCATGCGGACTAATTTGCACTTGTTGCTCAAACAATGCATGAATACATTGTTCATCCGGAAATTGAGCAGAAGTGTCGTTCCATTGGAACAAAAGCTGATGGCTCTCTTCCTTGCTTAACAAAGGCAGGCAGGAAATCTGTTGTTCCTGATCAGCCAGTAAGCCATCAATCAACTTTTGAAAATGCCCTGTCATTCTGCTTATTGTAGCTGTTTCAAACAAGGATGCATTATATTGCCAAACAGCTGATATGCCACTGCTGGTTTCCTTTATGAATAAGCCCAGGTCACAAAACGGCATCTTGCCATATCCTTTTTCAAAGCATTTCTGTAACTCGTTGATTTTAATGTCATTGTCTCTATCACTCGGATAAGCAAATACGGTTTGAAAAAGTGAAGAAGAACCGAGCTCTTGGTCTGGTCTCAACACTGTTGACAACATTTCAGGAGAGAAGTCCTTGTGCTCAAATGCATCTGAAAAAACTGTATGCACACGCTTCAGCAATTCACCGAAACCAGGATTTCCGGAGAGATCAGTCCGTAGAGGTACGATAGTAAAATAAGTTTGCAACTCACCACTTTGGCTTACGTTCTGGTGATAAATTGGATATCCAACTACTATATCTTCCTGATTGGTATAACGATGGAGTAAAATTTTGAAGGTGGCTAATAGCGTCAGGTATAAAGAGGACTCAAACCGCAGAGTTAGATCTTTCAGTCGTGCATAGCATGAGTTAGATAATGAGAAAGAGAGGTATGTTCTCTCGTGTGATGTTGTTGAGGATCGGGGATGGTCAAAGGGGAGCTCGAGCGAAGGTGGCAAACCGGCCAGCTGCTGCTGCCAGTAAGTGCTGATCTCTGCTGTAGTCATGGCTTGAGCCTCCATGTTTTTACTCATTTATACTGCTTTACATGATGGTTGAACATTTCAGCATTTCACACCCTGAACCTTTCTGCGGCCCAACAGGCAGCGCAGCAAAAACCATTGTTGAACAAGTTGCGTTGCTATGTTTGAAAAGGATATATCCTTCTGATTATACCCTGTAGAAATAATAAACATTTGATCCAGGATGCATTTTCCAGTTCGTACGAGAAAGAAATTCCGAAAATGGCCTGTTCTTGCCTGTATCTTTGAACTCAGCTTCAATGTTGTTCAACGCGTGCAGGATACAATGGTTTTGCAGCCTGGACAATACGAAGTCTTCAACATTCCTTCCCAATACACGGCAGCTCAGCATAAAAGATTCGATAGAAAGAACTTGCCGGGTTTGCCTGGCCAGTACCAAGCCTACGATACCGTAATCCCCAAACCTGTCTTTGACTTCGATAATCCAGTTTAACGTATGCTGGTCATTGATCAAAGCGGCCATGTCTTCCTTGGTTCGCTGGATTCCGTTCAGATTAAACTGGTTGGTGCGTTGGCTCAGCTGCACTGCACGCGGTAAATCATTGATACAAAGAGGTCGCAGGTTAGTCTGGATATTCAAGGATTGCAGAAAATCACTGAGTAAACTGTATTTAGCTTGCTCATGTTTCCTCAATTTTTCCGCCTTGTACATCTGGTTTCTCAGCAGGTCTTCCTGTGTATGATGAAACCGGTCAAGTTCCCAAATATGGTTGAGAAAATCCGGTAAGCTGTTCAGGTCATCCGGTAACACCAGAGACAGGACCTGGGGGCAAAAGCCCTGCATTTGTTCAATCTCAAAATCATTGTCATCAAAAAAAACAATGCTGTCTAAACTTATATTCAGTTCTTTGGTTATATCTGCAAGATTCTCATGCTTGGGCCGCCAGTTGAGGCGGTGTCCAGCGATGTGTTCCCATTTTAAGATCATTTCAGGACGCTGCTCAAACACCTGCCGTACATCTTCTTCATTATTTTTGCTGCACAAAACCAGCAAAAATCCTTCTTTGTATTTGCCAAGCAGAAATTGATGAAAATAAGTGAAATTGCTACTTATTGCTACACCTAACGGACCAACTTCACCGCAGACACCCCGCCACAACGTGTTGTCACAATCTAAGGCAATGACTTTATACTGATTGCCTGTGTATGCACGTATCTGCCGGCTTAAGAAAGTGCCGAGCGCCGCATAGTACTCCTGTGTAAATGGAATATGACCCTCCCTGTCAGTTACGGGATCGAATATTTCATCAACAGAATACAAGCGGGCAACCTCATTCATATCAAGTAAGCTAAACCCAGCAAGCGCTTTGATATAAGATTCCAGTTCACTGTTGATTTCTGTTAGCTGGTCCCTTATCTCTCCGGCAAAAGAATGAAAAGATGAAAGAGGAACAATACCAATCAAATAAGAAGCTGAAGTTATCGTTCGTGCATATTCAAGCGCATGAAGAAACTCCCTGTAAGTCAGCTCTAGCAGGTCTGCCTGCTCAAATGCTGATTTGTCTTTTTGATCGCGCAACCAATCTTCGACGCGGATAAAAAGGATGTTCATTCCCTTGTTCCTGTTTAAGCCACTGTCGGGATTAAGCAACTCTTGAAATAGCTGGTTATACGGTGCAAAACGGAGGTTTGCGTTGAGCTTAAACGCTGCAATCCAGTAGGAAATAAAGTCGTTCACCGGTTCTGCAACAAAAGAGGAGCAGATCATAACGGGAAAACCCGGTTTGTTCAACCCCTCTGTTTGTTGACCGGGCAATTTCCCTGGTTCTAGTTCGGCAACACTGCAGTAGTCATGCAGGCTCCTATCTGGCTCGGCCGCTACCCGTTCCAGCAGTTCAACAAATCCGTTCAGAAATCCACGCATGCGATCCCTTGTGAACAATTGGGAATTGTAGCTTAAATAAATGACAAAATGATCATCAACAGGCTCGATATCCATCATAAAATCAAGTGTTGAATGGAAAAAATCTTCTTCTCTCAATTGGTAAGGCTTCAATGCCAGTCCGTTCTTGTAGAACTGTTCCCCCGATGGTTGACCATCCGGTATTAAACTGTTTTCCGAATGGAAATTAACCATTGTATCAAAGATCGGGTTCCGGGAAACATCACGTTGTTGAACACAATCGTTTACGATCAAATCAAAGGGATAGTCCTGATGATCATATGCCTCTAATAGCCTATCGTTGCTTTCTTTCAGGTAATCAGACAATTTCATGTGCTCATTGAGTGAAAGTTTGATGGGCAGGAAATTGATGAATACACCAATCAGATTTTCCAGGTCTATATGATTGCGTCCTGAAGTTAATGATCCAATCACCAACTCCTTCTGACGGCTGTGACAAGCCAGTAAAATTCCGTATAAAGAGAGCAGCAGATTGTTCACCGTCATGTTATGGCGAGTCGCAATCCTTCGCAAATCCAAGGACAATGGATCACTTAATTTGGCTTGGAGCCTTGATCCGGCAAAAGACATTATTGCTGGCCGCTCAAAGTCAAGCGGAAATTGTAGAACAGGTATACCCTTCTCAAAAAGCTTTCTCCAATAATTTCCTTGTGTACTAAGTGATCCTGCATGCCAAGCTGCATAATCTTTATACTGTATAGGCAGTACAGAAAATTTGCTTTTGCCTTCCGCGTCCCATTGTTTATACAGTTGTAATATCTCCTTTATGATAATTCCTTTGGACCAACCGTCGCAAATGATGTGGTGAATATTGAATATTATTACGTGCTTGTCTATTGCTATCTGAAAAAGCATTGCTCTCAGCAAAGGTCCATTTTCAAGATCAAAAGGGCGTTTTGATTCATTCGCTATGGCATTTTGGATTGTTTTGTTCGCAGCCGGATCGTTTCTCAGGTCAGATTCTTCAAGGGTGAATCCAACAGCGTCAGATTGAAGTATTCTTTGCCTTGCCTCCCCCTTGATTTCAACAAAAACTGTTCGTAAAATTTCATGTCTTTCAAGAAGGCCGTCAAAAGCTTGCCTCAGTTTGGATACCTGTAATGGGCCTTCCAAAACATACACTGAGGGTACGCTGTATGCAAGCGAGCCACCCTTTAAGTGGCTAAGTACCCAGATTCTTTTCTGGGCATGAGACAATTCATAGAAATCCTGTTCCGGCAAACGCATTATTCCTGTAAACTGATGAGCGTAGTCGTTGGATATGATGCGGCAGAGTTCTTTGATAGTAGGATTGGAAAAGAAGCTTTTGATATTTACCTGGATGTTAAACTTCTTATACAACCTGGAGATCAGCTTGATGGCCTGTAAGCTATGCCCTCCCAGCTCAAAGAAATTACTGTGTATGCCCACTATTTCTATGTTCAATACTTCTCTCCAGATATCCGCCACCTGGATTTCCACTTCACTTAATGGAGCATCGTGCCGGTTATCCAATATGACACTATAGGCAGGATCAGGTAAAGCTTTCCGGTTTATTTTTCCGCTTGATGTAAGTGGCAAACCTTCGAGCGTTATCCACCATGCAGGTATCATATAAGCAGGTAACTGGCTCCTCAGGTAAGACTCTATCTCTTCCCTGTTGAAAGAACTTACTGGCACTATATAGCCAATCAGTTGCTTGTTTCCTTCACTGTCATCTTTTGCAAGTACGACCGCTTCCTTCACAGACCTATTTTTGAGCAGTACGTTTTCAATCTCTCCCAGCTCTACACGGTATCCTCTGATCTTTACCTGGTCATCTATCCGCCCCAGGTATTCAATGTTGCCGTCCTCCAGCCAACGCGCGAGATCGCCCGTCTTATACAGCCTTCTTCCTGGTTCTTTGGTAAAATGATCCGTCAGAAAGGAGTCGGCCGTTAATTGTGAAAGGTTCAAATAACCACGCCCAACCTGAATTCCGCCGATAAACAGTTCTCCCGGTACGCCTATAGGGCAGATTTCTCCTGCTTTATCCAGGATATATACTTGTGTGTTAATAACTGGCTTTCCTATGGGAACTGATGAAAGAGAAGAAGATTGATTATTATCCAAGCTGTACTCCACTGCTGTTACCGTCGTTTCCGTAGGACCATATTCGTTGTAAAATTCAACAAGTCCTTTCCAGCGTTCGGAAAGAGGCTTTTTACACAGATCACCCCCGGCTATAACCCTTTTCAGGTATCCATTATGCACCGCTGGTAAGGTCTCCAGGAAAAGGGGTGTGGCATGCAAATGACTTATTTGCTCCCTATTCAATAAATCCGTAAAAAGGTTGGTATTTAACAGGACTTCTTCGGAGAGAACGATCAAAGAAGCACCATTAAGCAGTGCCAAAAATATTTGCTCTACGGAGGCGTCGAAACAAAAATTTGAAAACTGCAGGATCCTATCACTACTGGTTATTTTAAAATAATCTGTTTGTGTCTTGATCAGGTTAACTACTCCTGCATGTTCTATCATCACACCTTTCGGCCTGCCCGTAGAACCTGAGGTGTAAATTACATACGCAAGTTGTCCCGGCCGAATGCGGGTGTATAGATTATCAAGGTATTTCTCTTCAGTGAATAGTGTATTTCCGCTTACCTCAACCAGTGTATAGTACCTCTGGTCTTGAAACCTTGTTCTGTTCTCTTTGTCACATACAACCACCGCCGCACTTGTATCTTCCAGAAAATAGTTTATACGTTCCTGCGGATATTGCGGATCGATCGGAACATAAGCTCCCCCGGCTTTCATGATACCCAGCATTCCAACGATCATGTCAAAAGAGCGTTGTGTACATAAAGGCACCAGCATTTCTTCTTTTACTCCTACACTCACGAGACGGCGTGCAAGCTGGTTTGATCGTTCATTCAATTCCTGATACGATAACCGGTTGCCTTCAAACTTAACCGCAAGCGAACGGGGCGTACGCAATACCTGCTCTTCAAAAAGTGTCACAAGGCTTTTACTTCCAGGATATTCAACGGACGGATGATTGAATCTTTGTACCAAGGCCCGCTCGGGGGGTGGAATATGGTCCAGGTTTCCGATCGGCTCGCTGAGTTTAGATGGAATCTGTTTTATGATAAACAAGATCCGCTTGCTCAAGAGGCTGATCTCCTCGGATGTAAAATAGTCCCTGCGAAAGTTGGTGTGCAACTGCAATGGTTGTTGCCTGCCATAGTCACGCCAGGATATTTGCAAAGGATTTCGCTGGTATTCACTGGTTAATTGTACAATCGCAGCTTGTATATTATCATCAAAAGCAGCTTCGAAGTCCAGCAGTTCGTAATTTATGATTATATCACATAAATATTCTTCCGAAGAGTGAAGCTTAAGTGCCCGGCTTATCTCACCTAAGGAGAAGTTCTGGTGCCGGTAATCGTTTTTTTGTGAACTGGCTATGCCCAGCAATAATTCATGAACTTTTACATCTTTATTGAATATGGCTTTGTATGGCAAAATACCACTGAACATTCCCATTACATTGCGCATCTGCCTCGAGCTTCTTCTATGAATCGGGATTCCAAAAACAAATTCTGCCTGCCCGGCGGTTTTACCGAAGTAGATAAGGAGAGCTGCTATGGTGAGCTGCTGTAAACTGCATTTTGTGATGTTCTGTATATCACCGAGCAAGGCCCTGTCATGATCATCAAGATCAAGCAGATGGATTGCACTCTCTTTTCCGCCTGCTGCCACTTTGTATCTACTAAGAAGAAACCTTTGCGGTGTCTCACTTATTTTTTCCAGCCAGTATTCCCGGTCTGGTCCAGACGCGGCCGATTCTTTTTGTTCAACTGCCTTTTTTGCTTCCTCAAGATAGGACGGGTGACTGAATTGAAAACCATCTTTATCAGTCAGTGACTTGTATTTGCGGGCGAGGTATTGAACAAAAACAATAAAGCCGTAGCCGTCTGTTATCAAATGATGGTACCTGCAAAAAAACCAGTGTTCTTCACATGCAAGTTTGATCAGACAATGTTCAAAAAGGGGGTTTTCTTCTTCTATGTGAAAAGGCGTGTTAAATCGGTTTTGCATCCACTGCAGTGCTTCTGCTTGCGGGTCTTCGTGGTGCGTCAGGTCAAACTCATGTACTTGCAGCTGGCTGTACTGATCATCGAAAAAGCAAACAGGTTCAGTACTGCTGAAATTAAACCGCATCTTATATACATCGAATACAAGGGGAAGTGTATCAACTGTTTGGTAAAATAATTCCTTGTTTAAAGAACCTTGTATTCTTATGTAGCCGCCGATATTGTAGTGGGGGCTTGCAGAATGAATCAATTGATCAGTGTAAACATCCACCTGGGCCGGGTGCAAGGGAAAGGTTGCTTTGTGCATGATGAATTTAGGCATAAACAATTCATAAACATCATTCTGCTAAGGCGACCGTTGGATCAAACTTCTATTAAGGTTGCTTGTTTTTCGTACAAAAGTTCTTTCTCACCAAAAAGTCTTTCGGCGATCATCCCACGGTCTCTGCAAATGTTTACCAGTTTGTTTGATTGTACGATCGGGTTGGAATCATCTGTGTATTTGATGCTGCTTATAAACTCCAACCAGGGTTCCTGGCCCATTGCATATACATACAGCTCCCTGGGCCTGAATATGTCAACAAGCGACAGTCCCTTTCCACAATCCGAGCCTGCAAGTCTTCTGCTGCCATCCATGTCTCTTGGCAACTTTTTTGTGATGAGCGGCCCGTATAGCCAGGATAGAGGAGCCCCGTCACATTCCATCCCGATGAACAGAACATCAACCTTTCCCACTTGTTTATAAATATGCTTGTACAGGGCTGACTCACTGATGCGGGAATCTGCCAGAAAGATCAACTTGAACATGCCTATCTGAACCAGGTAACATGATTTGGTAAGTATGTTCAAATCGCTGTGCTCTCCCATAAATGGAAGCCCGGTGATGGTTGCATCCTCAAAACAGATGGTTTCCATTTCATCTATAGCGATGACGTTGTGAAAGCCCACGTGATTAAACATTAGCTTAAGATCAGGGTCTTCCAGTTTACCGCTGTTTGTTCGGGGAACGATCAGATTTTTGATCTTGTGTCTCAGTGGAAGCAATGTTTCAAATAAGATATGATCCTGGTGGTTGTGTGTAATCAATACGTAATCAATGACATCGGGTAGGTCGACATCGGAAAAGTGTTGTACATCGGAGTGGTATCCGTAATAACTGATCAATGGATCAACCAGGATGCTGACTTCTTTTGTTTCGATCAATATGCAGGCATGGCCGAAGTAGCGCATGCGAATTTTATCACCAGTATACCGCCGGTAAACCGGAGGCGGAGCCTCGGTAAAAAATGTTTCAAAAAGCGCATCCTGTGCGGCGTTGACGCCGAGCAAGCTTTTGATATAATCCAATGACTGCGGTGCTCTTTTCATTTTTGCCAGCTCGTCAATTCCTTTATGATCAAAAGGAATATCCAAGTGAAGCACCCAAGGTTCATCTAGGCGGGGCGTGCTTAGACAAAACGGACGTTCATCGTTGTTCGTGATCCACAGCGCAATACTTTGCATGTCCTTTTTATAGTACTCACTTTTATACAGAAGCGATTCAAAAAACCGAAAGCCCGGGTTATTACTGCGGTCGTAATACAATTCTACATATCCTTTGAGTAGGGGTGGAACCTTTTCATACAAAGTTTCGAGGCCGTAGCCTTTTGCTTCAGCAGCCAGCAATTTATCCAGTTCCTTGATCGCATGGGCCAGCTGAATAACTTTTTCATTGTTCTGAATTGTTTGCGTCCGCAATGTGTTTACCTCTTCAACCCTTGTTCCGCCAAAGTCCATGAAGGGACCACCGCGCATCTTTGCATTGCGGACGGCTTCGGCATGGATTGAGGGCGCGGAAAGATAGGATTCCATTATTTGCAGGTGTCTGCCTACAATATTCATAGCTCCTGTAGCCGGTGAAACCAGGTGGCTCCAGGCATACCATTTGTCCACAAGCGGCTCAAGTACAACATTTGGCTTTAAATAAAACTTTTTGTCATTCATAGTTGGTATGCAGGTGCGTGAGTGAATAATTTTTTATATATGATTTCAATAATTGTGTGAGGGTAATCGAAAATAAAAAAGTGATTTCCCGGCAACTGTTTAAAGTCAATGGTACAATTTGTCTCTTTTTGCCAGATACTGATATCAGCAGTTTCTATATCTTCTTCACTGCCGGTTATCACAGTAATTGGAATCTTTAATGGCGGATCATTGCCGTAGATATAGTTTTCAGAAACTTTAAAGTCAGCCCGCAAAATTGGTTCAAAAAAATCCATCCATTCATCATTGTCTAATATCTCATCTGGCATACCACCGTAGCGTTTTATTTCTGCTAAAAATTCGTCTCTGGGTAAAAGATGCCGTTTTTTGTCTGTTCTTGACAGTGCTGCAGGTCCGGATGTGCCAGTAATAAAAAGATGTAAAGGCGCTTTGTGATTGTTTTTGAGCAGTTCCCTGGTAACCAGATAACCCACCAATCCGCCCAGGCTATGTCCGTAAATGGCATAGTCTGTTCTACCGATCTTAGGACTGATCTGCAGGTACATATCATGGACCAGCACACGTATATCTTCAATCAACGGCTCATGCATTCTGGTCCCGTGGCCGGGATAATCAACCGGAAATACATTTAGATAAGAAGAAGCCTTTTCTGCATACTGCCGATATGAATAACTGTTTCCACCTGCAAAAGGAAGGCAAAAAAGATTTAAGGGCTTCGTCATACAATGCCAAGTTTTTGACTGCATCACTATAGTACGAATAATCCTTCACTATCTAGCTGCAGATTGCTTTATCATTATAAATTCATCAACCGTACTATGCAGTCGATCTACATGTTACTGGGTACTTGATATTTGCTGCCGGGGAGCCGACTGGAGGAACTAGTTAGTTACGTGGTTTTTCAAAAAATTAAGGTAATGATGGTGAACACTGTTGAACTACGCTAACGGAAGGTATGGTCTACAACGCTTCAAAGACTGATCAACAGACTTCATAATAATTCACCTGAGAAACAAAAAGAACTCTTTCATAAAATTAGTGTAAATCTTAAGTTTAAAAAAAATTATATTTTTCTGCTACTGCCTGTCGCAAAATAAGGAGAGACTTCTTTGCAGGTTACTGTGCCAGAGTGAATGCTACTGATTATCTTCGTATATAGCAACGGTAAACTATTCTTTCTTAAATTGCTGAATTAATCATATAGCAGATCTGCCATGAACCTTGCATAAGCTATATAGCGAACACATCTTTCCATCTATCCTATCAGATTACCTCCAACAGTTAACCAATTCAACATGAAGTTCAGGAAGCATGCTTCTGGAAATAATATGTTCGCCAAAGCGAACGGCGAACGGCTCACACTGAAAGAGCGGTTGCTAGCATTCAACACCCTTCCGGATTTTTGCAGGCTGGTCTTGCATGCGAGTCCATTAGTTACGATGATAAACCTGATTCTGCGGATCGTTAAATCTCTCATGCCACTATCTATATTATACGTATCAAAACTTATTATAGATCAAGTAATTATATATGCAACTGGAGGCAATAACCATATCAGCACGCAGGTATGGCCCTTAATCATACTTTCTTTTGGATTGAATGTATTGTCCGATGTCCTGAACAGGCTCATTTCATTTACAGATACCCTGCTCAGTGATCGGTTTACAAATTACACGTCAATCAGAATAATGACTCATGCCGCCACGCTCGACCTTGAACAATTTGAAGATCCTTCTTTCTATAATAAACTGGAACGTGCCAGGCAGCAAACGATAGGCCGCTCGATACTTTTATCACAACTTCTCTCCCAAATACAAGGCTGGATTACCATGGCTTTTCTTTCAGTCGGGCTGATCGTGTTCAATCCCTGGCTGATTTTGGTGCTCTTGTTTTCTGTGCTACCTGCCTTCTGGGGGGAGTATTATTTCAACGGAAAACATTACTTACTGATCCAAAGCCAGACCGAAGGAAAAAGGGAACTTGATTATCTAAGATTTGTAGGGGCCAGCATTGAAACAGTAAAAGAAATCAAACTGCTCGACCTGTCGGCTTTTTTCATTGACCGCTTCCGAAAGCTGTCTGATAAATTTTACCTGGATAACCGGCGTTTGGCTTTAAAGCAAGCTATAGGAGGCACGGGGCTTGCGCTGTTTGGGGCGCTCGGCTATTTTATCGCGTTTGCCATGATCGTTCGTTCGGTGCAGTCTGGGGTTGCATCAATAGGTGATCTCACCTTTTTAATCGGATCTTTCCAGCAAATGAAGAGCGTATTGTCCGAACAAACGGCTAACTTCAGCAGTATATCGCAGGGGGTTATCCATCTCAAAGATTTCTTTTCTTTTTTCCATATTAAACCTAAAATAAGTTCCTCGCCTAACTCGATCCCTTTTCCAGATCCCGTAAAACGGGGATTTACCTTTGAAAACGTTGGGTTCAAATATGAAAATTCAGAACGCTGGGCTAACCGCCACTTAAACTTTACCATTGGTGTTGGAGAAAAACTGGCTTTGGTAGGAGAAAATGGTGCAGGTAAAACAACATTGGTAAAGCTGTTGACCAGGCTGTATGATCCTTCGGAAGGTCGAATTTTATTAGATGGGATTGATTTAAAGGAGTATAACCTGACGGAATTAAGAAAAAAGATAGGAATTATTTTTCAGGACTTTTATCATTATCAGATGACCAGCTCAAAAAATGTTGCAGTTGGTAACATTGAGGAAGCAGAAAACCATGCGTTGATAAAGGATTCTGCGCATAAAAGCCTGGCAGACCAGGTGATTGAAGGATTGCCAAACAAGTACGAACAGGTATTGGGAAAGTATTTTAACCAGGGAGTAGAACTTTCCGGAGGTGAATGGCAAAAGATTGCGCTTGCAAGGACGTACATGCGCGATGCCCAACTTATTATCCTGGATGAACCTACAGCTGCCCTGGATGCAAAATCGGAGTACAAAGTCTTCCAGCATTTCTCCAACCTGGGCCAGAACAAATCTGCTGTTTTAATTTCACATCGCTTTTCAACAGTGAGAATGGTAGACCGTATCCTTGTATTGCAAAACGGAGAGATTGTAGAGATGGGTAGCCACCGGGAACTGCTTGAACTGGGAGGGCGGTATGCCGAGTTATTCGAATTGCAGGCGATGGGATATAAATAGAATTTTCACGTTTAAATAACCCCTTATAACAACCGAACTATCATTATGAAAAAAGACCAGTTGTTTAACTTGATGCTTGTCCATTCTGCTGAGGAAGTTGATCAGATCAACAAGTCATTTTATGGGAGATATAATTACCCCTGGCCACCCATGATGTTCCCCCTTTATCCGGCTGGAACAGCAGAAAAGTTTCTGAATCAAGATCTTGGATACTGGAATCACGATCGTATCTTTCCCAATCCAAAAATTTGGGTTGCTGGATGTGGAACAAACCAGGCTCTTTTCACGGCCTTAAGATTTCCTGAATCTGAAGTTTTAGGCACAGACATATCAACTAAGTCGTTAGAAGTATGCCAGAACAATGCCAGGCAACTCGGTATAACCAATTTAACACTCGAAGAAAAGAGTTTGAACTCTATAGACTATAAAAGTCAATTTGATTATGTTATTTGTACGGGTGTTATACATCACAATGCTGAACCAGATGTGTGCTTGAAGAATCTTTCATCCGCATTAAAAAAGGATGGCGTACTAGAATTAATGGTGTACAATTACTATCATCGGCTGTTAACCACAGCCTGCCAAAAGGCCGTCAGGAGCTTTTATGATATAGAATCAAATTTCGACATGGAACTGGAGCTTTCGCTGATCCAGGATCTTATAACCGATTTCCAACAAGCTAATCTGATGGGAGATTTTTTAAAATCTTTTCGCCATGCAAACAAACCTCATATGGCCGACAGCCTCCTGCAACCCGTAGAATTTAGCTACAACATTGAATCATTGAACAAGATGGCCGATGAGTGCAACCTGGAGCTTCTGATTCACTGCCCGAATCAGTTTGATGCGAGTAGAGGTCTCTTAAACTGGAACATGAAATTTGCAAGTGCTGGTTTACAGGCCCGTTATGATCAATTGCCGGATGTAAAACGTTGGGTTATCTCCAATTATCTGATGTTTAACGATTCACCGATGCTGTGGTTTTATTTACAAAGGAAAGATGCGACATTCAAAAGGAAAACAGAGAATGAGATATGTGATGAGTTCTTGGCAACAAGATTTGAAAGAAGCACATTCGAAACCCGCAATTTCCTGTTAAACAGTAACGGCAATTATATCCTAAGTGATAAAAGAACAACACTGCCCGTATCAAAATATCCAAGCAACCCAGTAGCAAATAAAATACATGCAAACCTTGATCCTGCCCAAAATATGCATCATACTTTTTCGCAGCTTGGTATAGATCTGTCATTCCAGTCGGTAAATGATGCTAAACTAAACCTCACCAATTCAGCATTTCCTTATTTAAAGGCAAAATAGCTGTTGCTATAAATCTCAGTATTCAATATTGCAAAATATGGCAGGCGAGCAGGTTTGCTTGTCTCATCCCGCCAACTTCAAAGATTAAAAATGTTTGCCCGGGTTATTTTTTGAGATTATAACTAAAATCAATATTTTGCAGTAAGTTTAATTTTTCTCCGTACCATACCCTTATGCGATTTAGAAAGCTGTAAAGGGGAAGAAAGTAATCTTTAGAAAAGAAATCAACTTTACTTCGGGCTTCTTCTACCTAATGCTGTAACTGCATCAATCTTTCGTTGCTACCTCTCGCACAATCCAATTCTTTTAAAAAACTCTCCAGTTTTTAGCAATTCATCAAGAAATCAATACTTCATTCATAATGGAGAATAAAGAGGTTAATAAATCACTGTCCGCCAGAACGGGTAAAGATATACTCAACTTGATAAAGCACAAAGTGCCAGGCGCTCAAAAGCAATCTGCACCTGCCCCAGCTGGATCAGCAGAAAGCACCTTAGCTGGTTTTTGGGATGAGATCTTGGGTCATGACCATTTTGGATTGGAAGATGATTTTTTTATAGTAGGCGGAAACAGTTTGAAGGCGGTTCAACTGCTTTCCAGGGTATCATCCCATTTTCAGATCCAGCTTTCTTTATCTGATATATTTTTGCATCCAACTATTGCACAAATTGCCCAGGTTATTTCTTCCACTCAAAAGGATACGCCCTCTTTGCCCCCGCTAAAAGAAGTGCAGCCCAGGCCGGAGCACATTCCCTTGTCCTTCAACCAGGAACGCCTGTGGTTCATCGACCAGCTCCAAGGCTCTATCCACTACCATGTGCCTGCTCTT
>JADCRZ010000025.1 GCA_015069695.1 Williamsia sp. | reverse complement strand
TCTGCATCGATCGAGAAAACACCGCCGCTGCCGGAGGTGGTGGATCTGTTTGTTCCCTTGACCTGGATAGTAGCACCCTCCAGCGGTTGTCCTTCCCCGTTGGCAACGGTGCCGCCGATTTTCTGTGCAGCCCGCTCCGCCAGTTGGCCAGCGGACTCTTCTGCCAGGTTGGGCGATGCGAACACATTCTTTCTTTTCAGAAAGATGGTTTTGTTGTTGATCTCGTAATTCACGGGCTGCTGCTGGAAGACCAGGTCCAGAAAGGTTTTCAGCTGCATGTCGTTTACGGAAACACTGACCGGGTGCGTGCCTTTGAGCAGTTCCTTGTTGGTAAAGACGGTATAGCCGGTCTGGGTCTCTATCACCCCAAAAACTCTTTCAAGCGGAACTTCCTTCCCGCTAAAGGTGATGGTTTGTGAATAGCCGGTTGCACGGGCATTCAGCAAACTCAGGGTGAGCAGCAAAACTGTGAGCTTCCTGATCAGTTGCATCTTCGTTAAGAGGCAGAAAGGCCGTAAAGTCTTTCTCATCGTTTTGGTATATGTAAAAATTGGTAAGAAACCATGCTATAAAAACCACTCGAACAATCCCATATATAACGGAGCTCCGGCACAAACGGGGGGAGTGCCACGTAAAATTTTCCTCCACTTCACTGCCCACTGAAGCTCCCGGCCCTGCTCCTATTATTTCGGGCATCTTACGCCCGGTACCCACACGGGGGCTCTTGCCGCTACAGCCGTGTAACCGTGTCCTGTAAGGTCAGTTACATTGCCGCTGGCGTCAGCGGCGTTGAACCGCCAATAAGCAAGCAGGTCTTTTGCAGTCGGGTCAACGATGCAAAGATTGTTTTGCAGTTCGGAGGCGCTGAGCGCTTTTGTCCATACGCGCGCCTCACTCACATACCCGTTCAGCAAACGGCCCCCGGCAGAAAAGCCGATATGAAAGCCGCCTGAGTAACTGCCTGTCAGGTCAACACCGCCGCTTCCGGCATCGGTATAATTATCCAGCACCCCATTTACGTAGAGGCTGATGGTGGAGTTGTTATAAACAACAGCCACATGGTACCACTGCCCGGTCGCGAAAAATGCCTTGCTGCTTACAGGGTGGCTTTTTCCATTGATCACCCCGCCCGCGAGCTGCAGCTGGTTGTTTGCAATGCTCACATCGCCCAGGCGCAGCAAAAAATTCTCCTCGATGCCCATGATGGAACTGATGAACGGATTCGCCGTCTGGAACTGGTTCACAAAGATCCGGCACTCCATAGAGAGCCGGGGAACACTGGCCACGGAAATAGCCGTCAGAAAACCGGGTACCGTAAAATAATTGGGCGATAAGGTAACTGCCTGCGTGATGATGGTGCGGTTGATGATCAGATAAACTGTCCGCGAACTTTCCAGCACTTTTGCATTACCGGCACCTGTAATGCTGACCGGCACACAATAGATAACCCCATCTTTAAACTCCGCGAGCGAAAGAACAGAAAACTTGGCCTGTTCTGAAACGCTTGTTCCCTGCCGCAGGACCATGCTGCTTTGCGGCAGTTCGTAACTGCCGGCAGGCAAAAACTGGTATGCCGTGCCTCGTGCTTTGTTGTAAGACGATACCAGGCTGGAGTCTATCTTAATATTCACCGCAACGTCTTTCTCTACCTTGTTGGATGAGGATACGGTGAGACCGATGCTGGAAGGCCCGTCGATCGTAAACTTGGTTTCCGGTACCTGCTCCGTACCGGTGAAATAAATCGCGTCTTCATAGGCAGCGGCTTTGCGGCAGCTTGTGTAAGATGCGCCAAGCAAGAGCAGCAGCGCGAAAAAATAAGTTGTCTTCATGTCTGTCTCGTTTTATGCATGTGGGCATGTCACCATCCGGACTCTCCTGCCCAATAAAATCGGGTTTGTTATTTCACCGCCGGATTGGAAACCTGTATGCCGCGCCGCATGAATTTGTAAGGCGGGTCCAGGTTGTAGTCGCGGATAAAAAAGAAAGCACCCCAGCCTCCTTTTTTCCCTTGTGTCGGATTCCAGCGCGCCATTCCCTCCAGGGAATACATCGGCAGCCCGTCAACCGGACTCACCGTATTGCCACTGGCCTCCGTAAATGGAGAACCGCCATTCTGCCACCAGTCGCCGATGTTTTCCGTTACGATAAACTTTTTTGTCGGGCACCAGCTCACCGAATTATACCTCGATTGAAGAAAGGTAGCCGAACTCGTCGTGGTTCCTTGCGTATAAGCCTGGTTCACGAAATAAGATATATAGGGCTCTGTTTCTGAAGGCGGTATGGTGGTATAATAATCCACTACCAGCAGCTTTTCCGGATGGGGCGACTTGGGACCCAGGAACTGGGCCAGGTATTTGACCAGGATGGTGAGCCTGCTGCCGGTTAAATAATCTCCTTCGGGCTCATAGTCCATGTCGAGTCCGTCCAGATCGTTTTCTGTTACCATGCGCAGGAGGTAATCGCCGTATTTGATGATGCCGGCAGAATCAAGCGTGGTCCACTTCTCAGCCTGCATCCGGATAATCTTTACGGCCAGCATCCGCGTGCCCTTTACTTCACGCACATACCGCATTTCCTTGTATGCAGTAGGGTTGTAGGAAGTCAGTGAATCGTTTTGCTTCAGGGAAGGAATGCCGCCCCACAAGCTGATGATGTCAATGCTGTCAGGCAGGCCGGTAAAATGCTGGGCATTGGAATAAACCTGCGAATATTCAGAATACCAGCCGTAACAAAGCGGGTGATCGCTTTTTTTATAGGCCCGCAGGTTGGCATAATAAGCTTCGCTGTATTGCTTGGGCGGCTGCAGATCCAGCGGCTCCGGAACATTCTGCTTTTTGCAGCTGCTCCCCACCAGCGCAAGGATGATGATAAGAAAACTAAGATGCAATGCTTTTTTCATGACTGGTTTGTTTCCATGCAAAAAATTGATTGTTTCTGGTTGGTGCATCAGGGCTTTTTATCCCACCAGAGTTTTGTTCCGCCATTGTCAGCTCCGCCCAGCAAAGACACCCCTGTACTCACGCCCGCCGCATTGCTCTGGTACTCTGACTGGGGAAAGGGCAGCCTTCTGATCTGCACAGAAGTGCTGATCTGCGAGCTGCTGTTGTTGACCACAACCGGAAATATTTTCGGGTAACGTGTCCGCCTGAATTCCGTCCAGGCTTCCTGTCCGTCCGGGTACATCGCGATCCATTTTTGCGTCAGGATCTTTTCCAGCTTGGTCTCCAGTGCATCCGACTCTTTCCATTTGATGGTGATGGTGCTCAGACTGGTGCTGGTGGCCCCTATATTGTTGCCGGCATTGGACGGATCTGTGTAGGCTGCCGGTTTGCTGAGCGAATCGGCAATATAATTTGTGGAAGAACCGGCTCCCCATTGGTCGAAGGAAGTCTGGATGCCACTCTGGTAAAGGGCCTGCGCTAGACCGCCCATATTCCATCCCCTCACGGCGCCTTCCGCGCGAAGGAAGTACATCTCTGCTGCAGACATCCAGCGGATCGGTGTTTCGGGAGCTACATTGAGGGTGGAAAAAGGGGTTGTATACAAGGCTTTGCTGGAAATATTGATGCCGGTCCGGATGCCATGATAATTTCCATCAGCCGCTGCTTTGTTGAACATAAAAGCTATCCGGGGGTCTTTGTAACCGTTGAGAAAAGATTCCATGTTTGCGCCCATGCGCACGTCGTCGAAATTGAAACAGATTATTTGGAGGGGATTGTGGATCTGTACCCCATTGCCGCTTTTCAGCAGGGCATTGTCTTCATTGGCCGTCATCACACCATAGGGATTGTTCACCGCTGCTTCCGCCATCAGCTTTGCTTTTGCCGGGTCGGCATATGCAACGCGCATGGCTAACCGCAGTTTAAGGGAATTGGCGAACCTGATCCACTTCACGTAATCGCCCCCGTAGATCAGGTCATAGGCAGCCAGCGGCTTCAAGTTAGGCGACTGCTGCACAAACGCGGAAAGAACAGAGATGGCAGAATCCAGGTCTGCGAAAAAGGAGTTGTAGATGGCATCCTGTCCGTCATAATCTGTTGTTAGGCTGCCTGCACCGAATTTAAAATAAGGGAGCGGTCCGTACATATCTGTGGTGCGGTGGATAGATTCAACCTTTATGATCTGCGCAAGGGCATACACGTGGCGGCTGGAGACCTGTCCATCCGTTTTCTTTTTGATCGCGAGCCAGGCAGGCATTACACCCAGGAAGGCCCGGTTGAATGCTGCATTGTACCAGCTTGGTGTAAGACTATAGGTTGTATTGTTGACACCGCCAAACCAGTTGTTGCTGGCGCCCATATAACCGGAGTACACATCGCCTGCCAGGTTCTGCACGATCTGGTACATTTCATCGCCGAAAGCAGGCGGCTGCGCAGTCGGAAAAATGTTTTGTTCCATCTGCGAAAAGAATACCCCGGTGGAAAGGTTATCATACTGCAACATCTCATCCGTTGCATTGATCGGGTTGGTATTGTACTCCCGGAAATTTTTTGTACAGCCTGCCAGCAGCAAGAGCAGCAGGCAGGGAGCCGGAAAATTTTTGATAAACGATCTTATAAATGGATGCATACTTGTAAAAGATTTAGAGATGTCAGAACTGAACGCTTGCACCAAAGCCAATGCTTCTGAGACTGGGCTGCATAAAATAATCAATGCCCTGATAATAGGTACCGGTATTGGCCGTCGACTCCGGATCAAAAGGTGCTTTGTTGTAAAACATAAACAAATTGCGCCCGATGGCCGAAAGCGAAATGCTTTTTATTTTGTCCTGGAATAAGGAGGCCGGAAAGGTATAGCTCAGCGAAGCTTCGCCCAGCCTTACATTCGTGGCACTATAGGTGTACAAGGATCCCACGCCTGCCACCCCGCCACCCGTTACCGCATAATAAGAGTCAGAGGGGATCTTGTAACCATTTACGATCACGCCGCCTGCATCACGTGCCTGGGCCGTGGTTGCCGATACGCCAAAGCGGTCCATGATGGCCTGCGTTACAGACACACCTACTCCGCCGATCCGCGCATTGAGCAAAAAGGCCAGTCCAAAGTTGTTCCAGGAAAAAGCGTTGCGGAAACCGATATTGTAGCGCGGGTTTGAATTGCCAGCCTTGATATAGGTGTTGGGATCAGCTATCACCGTTTGCGTTTGCAGTCCTACATTGATCAATCCATGCTCATCTGTTTTCAGGCTTGTAACATAAATGTCACCGATAGAGCCGCCCTTTACGAGTGCCATCATATAGCTGCCCGTACCGCCCATGCTCAGGCTGTCGGCACTGACCGTTTGCAGCGTGTTTTTGTCTGTGTAGCTTGACAGGAGCTGAATGATCTTGTTCCGGTTAAGCGTGAACGTTAAACCGGAATTCCAGTCCAGGATGCCGGCTATCTTTCCGTTGAATCCCAGTGCTGCTTCAATGCCCTTGTTATCAACCTGCCCCGCATTTACATAAAAGCTGCTGTAACCTGTACTGGGGGCCAGTGCCGGATTAAAGAGCTGGTTGAAAGTAGAAGACTTATACGCTGTTACATCCAGGTTGATCTTATTTCTTAAAAACCGGAGGTTGATGCCTGCTTCATACGATTTTGTTCTTTCGGGCTGCAGGCTTGTTGCGGGCAAGTAAGAACTCGTAACCGGGAAACCACCGATGATGGGATAAGTAGCTATTGACACAAAGCGTTGGGGTGCGTTGCCCACTTCGCTGTAAGAGCCCCTTACTTTCACAAAAGAAAGAACCGGAGAACGCAGCTTCAGCAGATCGCTCACTACACCTGACAAACCGATGGAGGGATAAAAGATGGATTTGGCTGTTGTATTGACAAGGGCAGATGACCAGTCGCTTCTGCCCGTAGCATCCAGAAAGATCATGTTCCTGTAACCCAGCTGGGCCGTAGCAAAAACAGCCTGCGTCTGGTCGTGGTAAGCATCCTGTGTAGCGGTAGCCAATGCACTGTTTACATTGGCAAAGCTGAACAGGTTGGGCACGCTCAGCAGGTTGCCCCCGTAGCTGTCGAGATTGTATTTGGTATCCAGGATGCTGGCACCCACCGTGGCATTGAGACTAAGATCCTGGTTGATATTTTTGCTGGCGGTGAGGAGTACATCGCTGTACAGCTGACTGGTGGTTGTAATGGTTTTGTAATAGGCGCCCGCTGCGGAGGCAAACAGGCCGGAGGTAGAGGCCGCATATCTTTTTTCACCGACAGTTGAATTTTTATCAAGCCGGGCCCGGCCGGTAATGTTCAACCAGTCTGTAATGGCATATTTGACCGCGCTGCTTACGAGATAGCGGTCCTTCTTGTTTTCAAAAATATCGCGGTTGGTGATCCAGTAAGGGTTCTGCATCTGAAAGCCCTGATCGCCAAAAGGCCAGAACTGGGTTTTGAAATTTCTTGCCACATTGTAGCGCTCATAGAGCTTGTACCGTTCTATATCATCTCCTCTCGGAAAAAGATAAACAGGAATCAGCGGATTGAAGTACTGCCCCTGTGCCAGCATGTTCTGCTCTGTGGCATTTACATAGATCAGTCCCAGATCCAGGCTGATCTTATCATCCAAAAAGCTGGATGTATTTCTGACGGAGAAATTGTAGCGCGTCAGCTTGTTGTTGGGGATGATGCCTTTTGCGTTTACGGCACCTGCAGAAAGATAGGTCTGGTTGTTGTTGGTTCCGGTGGAAAGGCTGATGGTATTGGTTGTATTGGTGCCGGTCTGAAAAAAATCTTTGGGATCATAACTGCTGGGCTGATCTAGCTTGGCGCCCCAGCTTGAATAGCTCTGCGGATCAGAGCCATAGGTATTCTGAAACTGCGGCATTACAAAAGGGCTGAAAAAACTGGTCTGGTTGGTCACATTCAACGACAGCTTGCCGGCTGCTCCTTTTTTGGTGGTAACCAGCACTACCCCGTTGGCGGCCTGGCTTCCGTACAGCGCTGCAGCCGCAGGCCCCGTCAGCACCGAAACAGAAGCAATGTCTTCGGGATTGATATTGGAAATACCGTCGCCGGTCACACCGGCACCCTGGAAAACATCGGATGGCTGGGTCGTATTCAGGTTGGGCAAGGGCACACCGTCTACTACGTAGAGGGCATTGTTGTTGCCAAACAACGATTTCGCGCCGCGCATCACCACCCGGCTGCTTCCGCCAATGCCGGAGGAAGAGCTGTTGATGGTTACGCCTGCTACCTTGCCTGCCAGGCTGTTGACAAAGTTGGCATCTTTCACCCGGTTTACTTCTTCTCCCTTCAGTTCCTGTACATTGTAGGTGAGCGCCTTGCTCCTTCTGGCTATACCCAGGGCTGTTACCACCACCTGCTCTGCTTCCCCTACCTGCAGGCTCAGCACAATGCGCAACTCGGTCCGGTTGCCAACAGGCTCTTCCCTGGTGGTATAGCCTACATAGCTTACCACCAGCACCTGTGCAGGTTCTGCATCGATCGAGAAAACACCGCCGCTGCCGGAGGTGGTGGATCTGTTTGTTCCCTTGACCTGGATAGTAGCACCCTCCAGCGGTTGTCCTTCCCCGTTGGCAACGGTGCCGCCGATCCGTGCGGGTATCCGCCGCTGATGTGGGTTGCCCTTCCATGTTTCATGGGTTGGGTTTGTTGCAGCATGGACGCCCACTCCCATATTGAGTGTACCCATGGCAAGCAGTAAGACAATCATCTTCATCGTCAGCAGTATTTTGGTTTTATGATCAATGCCATCATGGCTTTACAATCAGTTTCCGGCCCTGCATGCTGAAATGCACTTCCGATGCTTCCAGGCCGCGAAGCACATCCGGCAAGCTCAGGTCCCTACCCATCTTTCCCACAAATTCAACCGGCGGTATCCCTTTCTCATATACCACCTCTATATCGTACCAGCGTTCCAGCTGCCGCATCACATCCTGCAGGCTCTCGTCCTGAAAATTAAAAACACCTTCCTTCCAGGCCATTACTTTTTGCAGGTTGGCTTTTTTTACAACCTTGATCCCGGACGTTACCCGGGCTTGCTGTCCAGGCTTGATCACCACCTGGTTTACACCAGCTGATACCTTCACCGAACCTTCCAGCAAGGTTGTATTGATACCTGCTTCGTTGCTGTAAGCATTTATATTGAAATGAGTACCCAGCACTTCTATTTCAGCAGGTTTGTCCTGTACTTTTACCCGGAAGGGCAGGGAGGGATCTTTGGCCACTTCAAAATAAGCTTCCCCTGTGATCTCTACCCTTCTTTCCCCACCGGTAAACACGGTAGGATAGCGCATTGAAGAAGCCGCATTCAGCCATACGCGGGTACCGTCAGGCAACAGCACCTGGAACTGCTTGCCCTTGGGTATGGTAAGTGTATTGTATCCTGCGTTGGCTGCAGAACCTTCCCCGTTGTAGGTCAGGTTACCATTGCCCAGCATAGCAGTAGCGCCGTTCTGGCGGACAATAAATCCGTTTGGTGTGCTGTCGAGGGCAAGCGTCTGGCCATTATCAAGCGTCAGCACAATGTTCTTCCCGCTGCCGGCAACAGGTTTGTTTGTTCGAGCTTGCGGAAAAGGAGTGGCCAGCGAAGGTTCCCTCCTGTTCATCCAGAACCAAGTTCCGATGATACATAAAATCACTGCAGCTGCCGAGCTATAATAGAACCGGGCTTTTTTATAAAGTGGAGTACGCACAGCCGGTTTCAGGCTTTTCTGCGACAAGATCGCAGGGAGGCGTGCTTCCAGCGATGCCGTTGTTTCCGGACTTACAACCTGTGAAAAGGACTTCCGGAAATGTTGTTCCAGGAGCGCCGCTGCCTGGGGATCTGGCGGGTCGGTGCCCAGCAAGGCAATCAACTCGTCCGCCTCTTCGGGGGAAAGCTTGCCCTGTAAAAGGCGGTCAAACAGATTTTTGTACTTGGGAGACAACGAGATAAAACAGTTTGTTTAGTTGCATAACGGGGCAACAGGAAAGATGGGGGGATGGCTGAAAAAATTTTCTACAAGGAAGCTGCAGCAAAAAGCAACAAAAGCGAAACCCATATCCCATCGATCTGGTGAGACAGCATGTAGTTGCGGATGGCCTTTTGGCTGTTTGTAAGGTATTCTTTTACTGTAAAGGGAGAAATGCCCATGATTTCAGCTGCCTGTTTGTACGTGTGCCCTTCCATCTTTACCAGGTTGTATACCTTTTTTTGCTGGGGAGAAAGCTGGTCAATTGCCTGCTGCAGGATAAGCGTCAGCTGCGAACGGTGCATGTCATCTTCAATCGGTTCGTAATGCTCGCTGGCCCCGGATTTAAACCGCTCGCGCAACACCCGGTCGCGCTGCAGGCCCCGGAAGAAATCAACAACCAGGTGCTGGCCGATCCGGTAGATATAGCCCCGGAAGTTTTCCCCCAAACCAGGCCGCTCCCGGTTTTGCCAGACCCGGCTAAAGAGTTCCTGCACCATTTCCTCCGCCCAGAGCGGGTCCCGGACAATGCCCTGTATACTGAGATAGAGCTGGGGACTGTAATGCCGGTATAAAACAGTGAAAGCTTTTTCGCTGCCTCCCTGCATCGCTTTTATCAAAAGCTGTTCATTATGTAAACTCTCCAATGACAAGATGAAAAGAGAAATTATAGAGCTTAAAAATAAGATAAAACCCTTGCCGGAGCAAAGAATTAACAGGTCTGCTTCCCCTGTTTATTGAATGTCCGAGTAAGGCCTGTCCTTTTTATCTGCACCCCATGCAGATGGTTTATCACCCATTTGGATCTGCATATTCCCTCCGTTCATGATGTCCTGGTAAAGGATGTAAGATTTTGTATAGGCTTTGTTGTTCAGCAGGATGCGTTGTACATATATATTTTTGGGACTGTTGTTTTTTACTTCAATGCGGAATGTTTTCTGATGCCCCACATCAATCACAGCTTCATCCATTACAGGACTGCCGATCACATATTTTCCGTTCATGGGGTTGACCTCGTACAAACCCAGCGCCGACAAAACATACCATGCCGACATCTGTCCCACATCTTCATTGCCGCAAAGTCCGTCCGGCCGGTCGGAGTACATGCTGTCGATGATGTACCTGATCTTCTCTGCTGTTTTCCAGGGTTTGCCGACATAATTATATAAATAGGCAATGTGGTGACTGGGCTCATTGCCATGGGCGTACTGGCCGATGAGTCCGGAAATATCGGGAGAAGCTTCCTTGCCCATGCTGCCTTTTGCGACAAACAGCGAATCCAGCTTTTTTGTAAACAGGGTTTCACCACCCTGTAAACGGATGATGCCTTCCACATCCTGCGGCACCAGCCAGGTGTACTGCCAGGCATTGCCTTCTGTAAAATCATCCTGCATATGGCGGGCTTCAAAAGGACTAAAGGGAGTACGCCAGCTGGTTTGCGAAACCCGGCCCCGCATAAACTTGCTGGTATCGTCGAAATAATTGCGGTAGTTCTCAGCCCGTTTTGAAAAATAAGCATAGTCAGCGGTTTCGCCCATCCGCCGGGCCATCTGTGCAATGCCCCAATCGGCAATGGCATATTCCAGTCCCATCGCCACAGACTCCTTCATGCTGTCGGCAGGTATAAACCCGTATTTCCTGACCCAGATCAATCCTCTTTCATCCTGCATAGCGGTGTTCTTCACGGCTTCCCACGCCAGTGCCGTATCAAATCCCCCGATCTTTTTCAGGTAAGCATCCGTGATCACCTGAACAGCGCTGTAGCCGGGCATCGTATTGGTTTCGTTGGCCATCAGGTGCCATACAGGCAATTTGCCTTGCTGCTGGTAAATGGCCAGCATAGAGTTGATCATGTCCGGAACCCTTTCCGGCTGAAGCAGGGTAAACAGGGGGTGTGCCGCCCGGTAGGTATCCCAGAGGGAAAAGGTAGTGAGGTTCGAGAAGGAAGCGTTTTGATAAACCTTTTTATCGGTACCGCGGTAATCCCGGTTGTTGTCGTTGAACAGCGAAGGCGCGATCATGGTATGATACAAGGCTGTATAAAAAACGCGGCGTTTTGAAGGGTCGTTTGTTTTAAACTGAACCTTGCTCAGCTCCCTGTTCCATGCCTGGTTGGCAGCTGCTGCAACCTCGTCAAAATTCCAGCCGGGTGCTTCTGCCTGTATGTTGCGCAAAGCATTGGCCGTGCTTACCGGTGATATGCCTACTTTTAGCTGGATCTTCTCCCCTGCCCCTGTCACAAATGATGCGATGCCTTTTACCCTTCTGCCCGGCAGCGAATCGCCGCCTCTTGCCAAGGAATCTTCGTACACGGCAAAAGAAGCAAAGGGCCTGGAAAATACTGCGGCAAAGTAGAGACGCTGATCGGGTGCCCATCCTTTGGAATACCTGTATCCTTCTATTGTGCTGTCGTTGACGCGCCTGATAAAAGTTGCCGTAGAAAGATCCCAGCCAATGCCTTCCTTCAGGTCAAAGATGATCCGCGCCTCCTGCGAAGCGGGAAATGTATAGCGGTGAAACCCGACCCGTTCTGTGGCGGTCAATTCTGCCCGTATGTTGGTACGCTTGAGGTCTACTGCATAATAACCCGGCTTTGCCGTTTCGGCTGCATGGCTGAACAAGGAATAGTAACCGCTTCCTGGTTGGTTGAGCCGGCCTTTTTTTGGCAGGATAGGGCCTGTGGTGGGCATCACCAGCACATCACCGAGGTCACCGATGCCGGTACCACTGAGATGGGTATGCGAAAATCCGATGATCGTGGAATCAGAGTAGTGGTACCCCGAACACCAGTCCCACCCTTCCGACATGTTCACCGGCCCCAGCTGAACGCCCCCAAAAGGCCTGTTCGCGCCCAGGAAAACATGCCCGTGAAAGCCTGTGCCAATATAGGGATCGACATACCGGGTAAGGTCATTATCCGGTTGCTTTTGCTGTGCTTGAGCGGCAGTAAAAAAGGAAAGAAGAACAAACAAGATCAGGCATCTGTTTCTTCCATTGCATGATCTGGATCTTTGTAATGACAACACACAGACTCTATACAGGAATTGAAAGCGGGATCTTCTCATTGCATTGTTTGTTTTATAAAAGGGCCGGTTGGTTTTGTCTACTTGTTTAATGATGTTTTGCTGTTTGTTCGCAGGCCAGTTTGCGGACAACGGCAGTCAGCACGTCTACACCGATGTCCAGATCTCTGGGGTGGGTGAATTCGGCTTTGTCATGACTGATGCCCTGAACGCTGGGAACAAAGATCATGGCTGCCGGCATGATCTCGCCGAACTTCATGGCATCATGAAACGGACCGGATCTGAGGATGCGGACCTTGCCTTTTTGTTCCCCGCTACCTTGCTGTTGAATGCCGGGGTTTTCTTCCGCTGTTTGTTTTATAAGCGCAACAAGGCTTTCATCAAAATGAACAGGACTGACATGCGTACCCTGTTGGAGATCGATGATGACCCCATATTTCTCAGCCAATTCTTTGATGCACGCATGCAAGGCCCTTTCTGATTCGCGGATGTGATCCAATCTGATGTCGCGTTTATCCGTGGTCATGGTGGCTTCCGTTGCGCTTTCATACGTTTCCACGGATCGAATTGTAAAAGTTACGCCCCGTTCATATGCCAAATTTTTTGCCTTGTTTTCCAGTGCAGCTTTCCAGTGTTCCAGCTCCGTCAATTTTTCAGTGGGTGTTATAATCAACCGGGCTTCACCAGGTACCCTGTTGATCACACCACCCGGTATGGAAAGGCTTTGTATGGCTGCCGTTTCTCCCATAAGCTCAACCAGGCTTGCAGCAGCATACGCCGCATCGTGGCGCCCGATCATAGGCCGGCCGCCTGCATGGTCTCCTTCTCCCCAGAAAGTAACTGCAAAAGCAGGCTGCTGTATAGTGCGAGATTGGATGTTTTCAATGCTTCCCACTGTGCCGCGCTCAAGCTCATCTTTTTCAATGCGCTTACTTACAAACTGCGTCAGCTCAGCAACCGCCCGGGGCACATTTGCGGCACTTGCATCCCCAGCTTTGATGATGAGCTTTGATTGCGAACAACCGTATATATCGCTCACCACCGCAATCGACCTACCTTCCTTTTCGAGTATTTTACCCTGTTCAATGTGTAATTCGATGTAAGCAGCTTTTGCCAGGTCCAGGTTTTCCAGAAAAAAGCCCGGCTGTGCTTCCCCGTTTGCGCCGATCTCTTTCAAGGCTTTGCGCAAGGTCCAGTCATCACCCCGGCCTGGCTCGATGCTTTTGCAGTTATCAAGACATCTCTCTGTATCATCGGGGTGGGTGGTTGCATGGCTGCCCGGCATGGAAGGCTGGAAATAGGCACTTTCTTCGGCTGTCCAGGCGCCCACTACAAGGGGACGGTTGAGCGCAGCACCTTCAGTACTGAGCTTGTTCACCATTTCAAGTCCGGCAAGTACCCCGTACCGGCCATCATAGCGGCCGCCACCGGGGACGGTATCGATGTGGGAACCGACGATTACAGGCGGTGTTTTTGGATCGCATCCAGGGGGTATCAGGATGCCTATTACATTCCCTACTTTGTCAACCGCAACCTGCATGCCTTCCTCCTCCATCCATGCTCCTAATACAGCCCGCGCTTTCCTGTTGGCTTCGCTGCACTCTGTGGCAAACATACCTTTTCCATCAACCCAACCCAGCTCTTCACTGCCAAACGCTGCAATACGAATGTTTAAACGACTGAGAGAATCTGTGCTCATACCTTTCATCTTACGGGGTCTTGTGAACTTGTTTAGCTTATAAAAACTTCTTTGCTATTGCCACTCCGCACTCAGGCTGTAAAGGTACCGGCTTCCCATACAGAGATGGAAATCTGGCGCGATCAAAAATAAATTTGTTCCGTAATTTTTAATACCCGTACCTTTACTTAACAGTGTTAAATGATTTACATGCGTAAAACAAGATAATGGCCAGCAAGGATAGAATACTCCGGTTAAAAGAAGAAACCAAGATGAAAATCCTGGAGGCTGCTTACAAAATCGTGAAAGAGGAAGGATGGCAGGCCTTGAGTATGCGCAAAATAGCGGACGAAATAGAATACACGGCACCTATTATTTACGAATACTTTTCAAACAAAGAAGCCATTTTAGCAGAGCTGAATAAAAAAGGGTTTTATTACCTGGCAAAAGAAATGGAAGATGCCAGGGATAAACACGAGAACCCGGCCGGGCAACTGGAAGCCATGTGGATGGCCTACTGGAATTTCGCTTTTAAGAAAAAAGAACTTTACCAGCTCATGTTTGGGGTTTCTATGAACTGTTGCACCGGACAAAAATCACCTGAATCTGAAGCCCCTGCGAACATAGTGCGGGATGTGATCAGGCGGTTGATGGATGGCAAAGAAGTATCGGAAACAGAGGTCTGCAGAAAGTATTTTACTTTTTGGTCTGTTATTCACGGACTTATTTCGATCAACCTTGTAAACCGGGGTGAGTCTGATGAGATCAACAAACTTGTATTGAAAGACGCTATCGACGGTATTATCAGGTCTATCACCCGATAGCATTTTTTTTTGCCCCGGAACTTAACGGCGTTAAACGCGTATAATACCGTTAAAGGCTGAAGAGCATTGCATAGATTACTTGCCGGTTGAAAAACCCTTTTTTTTGAACCAATTGGTTAACACCGTTAAACGATTTAATTTAGTTATGAAAGTCTTTATCTTTTCCAGTCTTATCCTTTTTTTGGCAGGATGTTCCCAACAGCAACCCGCTCCTGCAACAACACCGCTGCCCTCCGCAGAAGTAATTACCATCAGCAGTGCTCAAGCTACAACAGGCCAGGATTACACCGCTTCCCTGCAGGGAAAAGCAGATGTTGAGATCAGGCCCCAGGTAGATGGTTTTCTTGAAAACGTGTTAGTGGATGAAGGCGCCCACGTAACCGCCGGACAGCCTCTCTTCAAGATCAACGACCAGCCTTACAGGGAACAATTAAACAGCGCTTCTGCCAGTCTGCAGGCTGCGTTGGCTGCTATCACCAATGCACAACTTGAAATCGACAAATTGACCCCGCTGGTACAAAACAAAGTTGTTTCCGATTATCAGTTGAAAGTGGCGGACGCAGCCTACAAAATTGCCGTCGCAAACGCAGCACAAGCCAAGGCCAATGTTGCCTCCGCAAAAATCAAGCTTGGCTATACGCTGATCACCGCACCGGTCAGCGGATACATTGGAAGGCTTCCCAAAAAACGCGGCAGCCTGGTCTCCCCTACCGCCCCCGAGCCTCTGACAGAAGTTTCTGATGTGCAGCAGGTGTATGCTTATTTCTCCCTGGGCGAAACTGATTTCATCCGTTTTAAATCTCAATACAAGGGAAATACATTGAATGATAAACTGAAGACTTTGCCTGCGGTTTCCTTGGTTTTGGCCGACAACTCTGTTTATCCTTCCACCGGTAGAATAGACATGGTAGACGGACAGTTTGATCGCAATACCGGTGCTATCACACTACGGGCTATTTTCCCCAATGCACAAGGACTCCTCCGCTCAGGAAATACAGGCAAAGTAAGGCTGCAGCAACAGCATCCTGATGCGATCCTTGTGCCGCAAGCCGCCACCATTGACGTGCAGGATAAAATATTTGTTTACACAGTCGGCGACAGCAACAGGGTAGTGAAGCAACCCATCAGCATTGCAGGAAAAAGCGGCGCCGATTATATTGTAAAAGATGGCGTAAAGCCTGGCGACAGGATCGTATCAAGCGGTTTGGATCATCTTATTGAAGGCACGATCATAAAACCGGAACCTGCAAAAACAGCCGTGGCAGCTTTGCCAAAACAACCATCTTCAAAATAATATCTATGCATTAGGCCAGCCGGCTTACATGCTGCTATAAAGATCATTGTGCCTCTTTCTTGTGACGGTTTTAAAGTATCAAAAGCATACTAAAGGCACTGCCATACCTGTGAAAAACGCTGATCAACCTCAAATCCCTTCTCAGACAACTTCAACTTATTACCATGTTTAAAAAATTTATTGAAAGGCCGGTTTTAGCAACGGTGATTTCTATTCTGCTGGTCATATTGGGTGTATTGGGCTTGCTGCGCCTGCCCCTGCAACAGTTTCCTGACATCGCTCCGCCTGCTGTTCTGGTAACAGCTGTTTACCCGGGCGCCAATGCTGAAACCGTTTTGCGTTCTGTAGCGCCTTCCCTGGAAGAAAGCATCAACGGGGTGGAAAACATGAGCTATATGAGCTCCACTGCCAGCAACGACGGCTCACTGGCTATCACTGTATTTTTCAAGCAGGGCACCAATCCCGACCAGGCTGCCGTGAATGTACAGAACCGGGTAGCCCAGGCTACCAGCCAGCTGCCGGCGGAAGTTGTACAGCAAGGTCTTACAACGGTGAAGCAGCAAAACAGTTTTATCGGTGCGATCGGCTTGTACACGGAAGACCCTAAAAAATATGACCAGACATTTGTGGCCAACTATGCACAGATCAATATCATTCCTGAGATCAAACGCATACCCGGTGTAGGTTCTGCCAACATATTCGGCGGCGTAAAGGATTATTCAATGCGTGTTTGGCTGAACACAAGCCAGATGGCTGTTTATAAAATCACCCCTGCTGAAGTGATGGCTGCCATACAGGATAAAAACCTGGAAGCAGCGCCGGGCAAATTAGGTGAACGAAGCCAGGAAGTGTTTGAATATGTGATCAAATACAAGGGAAAGCTGACGAAGCCGGATGAATACGAAAACATCGTGATCCGCGCCAATGAAGACGGCTCTGTGTTACATCTGAAAGACGTAGCCCGTGTTGAGCTGGGCGCTTACTCTTATACCAGCGTAACCCACATGAATGATAAGGACGGGATCGCGATCGGCGTTATCCAATTGGCAGGTTCCAACGCAAACGAGATACAGATTGCGATCGACAAGCTATTGGAGAAAGCATCCAAAGATTTTCCTGCCGGTATCAAATACAATAATTTCTACCGCACAAAAACAGCGTTGGATGAATCGATTTCCCAGGTCATCCATACCCTGATAGAAGCATTTATCCTTGTATTTATTGTAGTATTTCTTTTTCTGCAGGATTTCCGTTCTACGCTGATCCCTGCCATTGCTGTACCGGTTGCGATTCTGGGCACTTTCTTCTTTATGAGCTTGTTTGGTTTTTCCATCAACCTGCTTACCATGTTTGCCCTGGTGCTGGCGATCGGTATCGTGGTGGATGATGCCATTGTAGTGGTGGAAGCCGTACACGCCAAATTGGAATCCAGGCACATGAATCCCAAGGTGGCCACTACCAAGGCCATGCATGAGATTACAGGTGCCATTATTTCTATCACGCTCGTGATGGCGGCTGTGTTTTTACCCGTTGGCTTTATGAGCGGCTCTACCGGCATTTTTTACCGGCAGTTTGCCTTTACGATGTCCATCGCCATTGTTATATCTGCCGTGAATGCCTTAACGTTGAGTCCGGCCCTTGCAGCCCTGTTCTTAAAGGATCATCACACCGCCCAACCAGATGGAACCATCAGGTCTAAAAGAAGCTACAGCCAGAAATTCTTTGATGGCTTTAACAGCAGCTTCAATACGCTGACCAACCGTTACCTGGGTGGTGTAAAATTTTTGGTGAGGCATAAATGGATCAGCCTGGGCGGACTTGCCCTTATCGCACTGGTAGCCACTTACCTGGTAAATACAACCAAGTCAGGCTTTATTCCTACAGAAGACCAGGGATTTATAGCCATCGCCGTTTCGACTCCATCAGGTACGTCATTGGACGGAACTACAAAAATCCTGAAACAAGCTGAAGCCAAGCTGAGTGCTTTGCCCTCATCCAGGTTTGTTACATCCATATCCGGTCTCAACCTGCTTACCTCTTCCAACAGTCCTTCAGCGGCTGTGGTGTTTGTACTCCTGAAACCCAATGGAGAGAGAGGGCCTGAAAAAGACATCAACGCGATCCAGAATACGATCCGGGGCCAGCTTGCTGCCATCAACGGGGGAACTTTCTTTGTATTTAGTTTTCCCACTGTGCCGGGATTCAGCAATGTGGAAGCGCTGGATTTGGTGTTGCAGGATAAAACCGGCGGCAAGCTTGACAAGTTTAGCAGTGTTGCAAACAACTTTATTGGCAAGCTTATGCAGAAAAAAGAAATCGCCTATGCTTTTACTTCTTTCAAAGCAGATTATCCGCAGTGGCAACTGGAGATCAATGATGAAAAAGCGGCGCAGCTCGGCGTTAACGTGAAGGATGTATTACAAACCATGCAGGCTTATTTTGGCAGTGCACAGGCTTCCGACTTCAACCGTTTCGGCAAATACTACCGGGTAGTTGTGCAGGCGGATATTGCAGATAGAAATGACCCTGCCTCGATCGACCGGGTCTTTGTAAAAAACAAGCTGGGAGAGATGGTGCCCATCAACACCCTGGTGAAGTTATCGCGGGTGTATGGCTCAGAAACAGCCTCCCGCTACAACCTCTTCAACTCTATACAGGTAAACGCCATTCCCAAGCCAGGCTTCAGTTCCGGCGATGCGATCAAGGCCGTGCAGGAAACAGCGAAGGAAGAATTACCGGCCGGTTACACGTATGAGTTTTCCGGACAGACCCGCGAGGAGATCTCATCCGGCGGACAAGCAGGCATCATCTTTATCCTTTGCCTGGTCTTTGTTTACTTCCTGCTGGCAGCCCAATATGAAAGCTATCTGTTGCCCCTGGCCGTGATCCTTTCTATTCCGACCGGTATCCTGGGTGTGTTTGTAGCCCTGCGGCTGTCAGGCATCGAGAACAACATTTATGTACAGGTAGCGCTGATCATGCTGATTGGATTGCTTGCGAAGAACGCCATCCTGATTGTAGAATTTGCGGTTCAGCGGCGCAAAGCAGGGCGCGGACTGGTTTCTTCCGCACTGGAAGCTTCCAAGCTGCGGTTGCGCCCTATCATCATGACGTCGCTGGCATTTGTATTTGGTTTGCTCCCGATGAGTGTGGCAACCGGTCCATCTGCACAAGGCAACCATTCTATCAGCATCGGTGCCGCTGGTGGCATGATAACAGGGGTTGTCTTCGGGGTGTTTATCATTCCCGTACTCTTTATTGTTTTCCAGCATTTACAGGAGAAGATAACAGGAAGACCGAACATGGAGATCGGGTCGCATGATCTTGAAATTCCGCATCATTCAAACCCGGTATTGGCTTAACAACCATCTCATAAACAACGCAACGGTGATGATTCCGAATAACAGCACGGCTTTGGACCTTGAACCAGCCCCTTTCACCACATCACCGTTGCGCTTTGTTCTATTCATCGCCGTACGCCTGTGTGATTTTAAACAACAGGATACCCGGCGGTTTTAAAAGGATTTAAACAGAAAAAAATGACCAAGCATACGCACTATTTATTTTTTATCCTGCTTCTTTCGGTACTGACAGCATGTAAAGTATCAAAGGACCTGGCAAGGCCGGAAGCGCCGCTGCCCGCCCGTTTCAACAATACCCTTGCTACCCAGGCAGCAAACATCGCCGACATAAAGTGGAAAGGCTTCTTTGCAGATCCTTCCCTTCAAAAACTGATCGGTGATGCGATCACCAATAACTATGATATGCAGCTCGCGGTGAAGAACATCGAGGGGGCAAGATTGCTGCTCAACCAGACAAAGTGGTTGTACCTGCCCGATGCCGGCTTACAGGTAACGGCCACCTCTAACCGCCCTTCTGATAACAGCTTAAACGGCCTGAGCACCAAAACATTTTTGGCAACCACCCATGTGGAAGATTATTCGGCCAACATAAGCTTGTCGTGGGAAGCCGATATCTGGGGTAAGATCAAAAATCAAAAAGCGGCAGCCCTGGCTGCCTACCTGCAAACAGAAGAAGCAAGAAAGTGGGTACAAACCAATATCGTAGCAAACGTAGCAGAAGGATTTTATAACCTGCTGATGCTGGACGCCCAATCAGCCATTGCAAAAAGAAATATCGCCCTGAACGACAGCACCCTGCGCATTATTCAATTGCAGTACAATGCCGGACAGGTAACTGCTTTAGCCGTACAACAGGCCGAAGCGCAAAAATTGACCGCTGCTGCGCTGCTGCCGGAACTGGAAAGAGAGATAGCCCTGCAGGAAAATGCCCTGCGCATTTTAGCGGGCGCGTTGCCCGACAGGGTTCAAAGAAACACCCTGTTAAACCAGGTCATTATTCCGGACAGCTTGTCTGCCGGCATCCCTTCTGAATTGTTGAGCAAAAGACCGGATGTCAAAAGCCGTGAGCTCGATCTAACAAGAGCAAACGCCCAGGTAGGTATTTCCAAAGCCAATATGTATCCGGCAGTACGGATCACAGCTGGTGGCGGACTCAACTCATTCAAAGCAACCAACTGGTTCAACGTTCCTGCTTCCCTGTTCGGGGTTGTGGCCGGTGGCATCGTACAACCGCTGTTCCAAAAAAAGCAGTTGAAGACCGCCTACGAAATAGCCAAAGTGGATAGGGAGAAAACAGTGATCCTTTTCCGGCAATCAGTCCTGAACGCGGTGGGCGAAGTATCTGATGCCCTTGTTAGAATTGAGAAATTGAAGACAGAACAAAGTATTGCTACAGACCGGGTACAGACTTTGAAAAAAGCCATCACCAACGCAAATATGTTGTTTACAACCGGCATGGCGAACTACCTGGAAGTGATTACAGCACAAAACAATGTCCTGCAAAGCGAACTTCAACTTGCGGCCATCACACGGGAACAACTCAGTGCAAAAGTAGAACTATACCGCTCTTTAGGCGGGGGATGGAAATGATAAAAGGGTTCCATCTACAGAAAGGGGACAAAGAACAATTATACAAACCTAATTTTTTAACTGCAGAATAACAGCCAACTATGAAACAGATAGCACAAGCCTTCGTACTGCTCCTTGTAAACGCGCAATCATTACAAATCATCCTGACAATCGGAGCTGTTCTCTTTATGTTGAAGATGTCATTGGATAAACTGAAGACAGCCAGAAGCAGTTGGAAAATCAGAAAGAGAAAAAAAGCCCTGCACAGCGACATGTGGGCGATAGAGTAAAACAGGACCTTACCAATGAATTCAAAATGGTAGCAGGCTTGCGGTTTACCTTAGCCTTCGAAGAACCAGCAGGCATCCTCAAATAAAAAAGCCCTCCTTGCAGTAAATTGACAATTGCTGCAAGGAGGGCTTTCGATCGTTGATTACCGTTGTATCATTACCTTGACGATCTGCACACCACCGGTGCTGGTGGCTTTTACATAGTACACACCGGCAGGCTGGTGCTGCAGGCTCAACTGCATGGTAAGGGTAGCAGCCTTGCCTTCCAGGTTCACGGTTCTTTTCTCGACCGTTTTACCTGCTTCATTGAATATTTCCAGGCTGGTAATACCGCCCTTTATACCAGCCAGCTGCAGCGTAAAGGCACCCTTGGCCGGATTGGGATATACCTGCATGCTTTGTCCATCGGCTGTCACTGCGCCTTCCCTGTACAAAGCGCCGGAAGCCACGGTGGCCGGAGCAGGCGCATTGACCTTGAGCACAGAAACCGTATTGTTGCCTGCATTGGAGGAGATGACCTCTGCAATGCCATCTCCATCCAGGTCGCCTACTGCCACACAGGTGGGGTATCCACCAGTTGCAAAATCCTTTCTTGTTTCAAACGAAGAAGCAGTGATGCTGCCGCTGGCGATATTGCGCAGAATAGAAATGGTGTTGGAAGAGGCATTGGCAGATAGCAGGTCTGCCTTGCCATCACCATCTGCATCTCCCATCGCTACAAAAAACGGCTGGGGATTTGTGGCAAGATCAACTTTGGCAGCAAAAGAAGAAGCTGTCATGCTGCCTGGTGTAGCTGTATTGTGCAGCACGGATATGTTGTTGGTACCGTAGTTGCTGACTGCCAGTTCAGGCTTGCCATCACCATCTAAATCACCGACCGCTACACAGTTGGGCATGGCGCCGACTGCAAAGCCAACAGGCGCCGCGAAAGCTGAACTGCTGAAAGTAGTGGAGGGAACCTGGTTCCGCAGGACAGAGACCGTATTTGATTGTTCGTTTACAACCACCAGGTCAGCCCTGCCATCACCATCCACATCCCGCACCACTACAAAACGGGGGAAAGTGCCAGCAGGAAAATCAACCTTTGGCGCAAACGAGCTTGCCGTGAGGGGCGTGTTGCCGGTGTTGGTTGTGTTGATCAGTACGGAAACTGTGTTGAGTTTTGTATTGGCAACAACCAAGTCAGCTTTGCCATCTGCATTTACATCACCTATGGCAACACTGAAAGGATTCGTGCCGGTTGTAAAATCAACTTTTGGGTCGAAGAAGTTGTGAATATCGTTGCCTGCATAAGCTGTGTTGCGCAGCACGGAGAGCGTGCCTGAACCCGCATTAACCAAGATTATATCCAGCTTGCCATCTCCATCTATATCTGCCAAGGCAACCGAGCGGGGATCATTCCCAGCTGCAAAATCAACCCGCTCAAAAGAAGAAGCGCTGATGGTACCAGTAGATGACACATTGTGCAGCAAAGAAACCGTATTCACATTTGCATTTACTACTACAATGTCAGTTTTGCCATCCCTATCCACATCACCTATCGTTTCATAATACGGCAAGGATGCAGTTGTAAAATCAACTTTTGGCAGGTAGAAGTTAGCTGGTATTCCATTGTTAAACGGATTGGTGAAGGTAGGTATGAATTGTTTGGCAGAATAGCCAGTCAGGCCGTAAGGGATGTTGAGCACAGAAATCTCTTTGTATGTAGCGCCTGTTGGTACATTTACGGTCAGGCTGGTAGCCGAGCTGCTTGTTATATCAGGGGCTGCTACTGCGCCAAAAAATACTGTGTTGTTGTAATTCTGCTCATTGAAGTTGGTGCCTGTAATAGTAACAGATGATCCTGCCGGGCCTGTTGATGGAGTGATCGAGGTAATGGTCGGCCGCAGCAGAGCATAGTCTATTTTTAAAATAGACAGTGTATTTGAATTCGCATTTGCAGTGGCTATGTCGAAAGCGCCATCGTTATCCAGATCGGCCATGGCTGCAGCTATAGGATAAGGCCCTACGGCAAAATCCGCTTTTGCAGCAAAGGAAGTTGCGGTGATGCTGCCTGATGCAGCCGTGTTGCGCAGGATGGATACGGTATTTGAACCTGCGTTGGCTACCGCCAGATCAGGTCTGCCATCCCCGTTCGCATCGCCTGCAGTAACAGAGAAAGGCTGTTGTCCGGTAGCAAAATCTACTTTGGTCGCAAATGATGCTGCGGTGATGCTTCCGGCAGATGAAAGGTTCCGCAGTACCGACACTGTATTAGAATTGTAATTAGCCGCCACCAGGTCAGCTTTCCCGTCTCCATCTACATCTGTAAGTACAATGGAAGGAGAAGTATTTCCTGTGGCAAAGTCTACCCGCGGCGCAAAAGAAGACCCGGTGATGCCGCCGGTGGCTGTTGCATTGCGCAACACGGAAATGCTTTTGTCAGTTTCATTGGTTACGACTACATCTGGTTTGCCATCTCCATCCACATCACCTACTGCCAAAGCTCTTGGGAAGTTGCCAGTAGCGAAATCTACTTTTGCGCCAAAAGAAGAGCTCGTAATACTACCCGGAGATGAAGTGTTCGGCAAAACAGAAATAGTATTGCCGCCCGAGTTGGCGACGATAATATCCGGCTTGCCATCGCTGTTTACATCACCCGCAGCAACGGCATACGGATGAGCACCGGCGCTGACGGGAAAATCTACCTTTGCAGCAAAGGAACCTGCATTGATACCGCTGAAGGGACTGGCTGTATTGTAGAGGACCGATACAGTACCAGGTCCGTTGTTAGCAACCACCAGGTCCAGCTTTCCATCTCCATCCATATCCTTTAGCAAGACTGAAAGCGGATTGGCGCCTGTAGCAAAGCTTGTCTTTTCTGTAAACGAAGTGGCAGCAAGGACGCCTGTGGAAGATGTGTTGTGCAGCACGGTAACGTTGTTGGAATTTGCATATACAACAGCTATATCCGCCTTTCCATCCCCATCTATATCACCCACCGCAAAAGAATAAGGATAGGTACTTGCAGATGCACCGGTTGCAAAATCAATTTTAGGTTGATAAAAGCCGGATGCAAAATCCTGCCCCAAAAGATTGTGGAAAGTAGGCAGGAAAGGTTGCGGTGAGTATGCTGTTAACCCCGTGGCGGGGTTAAGCACCGAAACAGGCAGGTAACCAGCTCCCCTGGGTACAGCTACTTGAATGCTGGATGAAGAGAGGGTTGTAGCAGGGGCACGCACAGCACCAAAATATACAATATTGCTGGAGGAGTTAAAGTTGGCGCCAGTAATGGTAAGGTTTGTACCTGCCACCGCAAGAGCCGGGCTGATCGATGTAATAACCGGTACGATAGACTGGTTCTGGAGTTTGATGATAGAAAAAGCACTTCCGCTCTCAGTCACAGTTACTATTTCAGGCTTACCATCAGCGTCTATGTCCTGCAAAAATGCAGCACCGGCTCCTTGTGCAGCGATGCTTACAGGTGCGGAAAATGAAGCAGGGGTAATGCTGCCCGGGGAAGCCAGGTTGAGCTGAAAAGATATTGCATTTCCTGTGGTGGAGTTGGCATTCACGTAGATCAGGTCGAGCCTGCCATCTCCGTTTATATCGCCCAGATGGACGTTCCGGGGCGAAATGCCTGCAGGAAAATCGACAGGTGCAGCCAAGGACGCGGTTGTAAAGCTACCGGGCGTAGACATGTTGCGCAGCACGGCTATCCGGCCTGTACCCGTATTCGGGCCAGGCAAGCCGACGGAGAGGTCTGGCTTTCCATCCCCATCTACATCTCCGATGATCATGGAAGTATAAAATGTAGAACCCAGCAGGTTGAAATCAACCTTGGGAGCAAAAGAGTTGGCGTCAAGTGTTCCGGGAGTGGACGTGTTGCGCAGTACGGCGATCTGGGCCGTATCCAGATTATCCCGGTTGTTTCTGATGACAATCTCAGGCTTGCTGTCGCCATCCAGATCGGTCAGGCTGATTTCAGCTGGAGTATTTCCAGCAACAAATTTGATGGCAGGACCGAAAGAACTGCCTGCTGTGGACAAGCCGCGCTGAACAGATATGGTGCCATCACCCGTCAGGAACAGGACGTCCGGGATGCCATCTCCATCAACATCACCAACATTGGTAACGGACATATTGGAAAGAGTCAACGGAGTGGTATAAGACGAGCTGTTCAGGGTTCCCGGAGTAGAAACGTTTTGCAGGATTTGGGTCCGGGCAGGCAAGGCCAACCTTACCAGCAGATCTTGCTTGGCATCACCATTTATATCGTTTGCGACCAAGCCGGAAGTGAGTTGTCCGACAGGCAAGGATACCCCTGATGAGAATGTGTTTTGATTAATCGTTCCGGGGATTGATACGTTGCGTGCAATATAGAGTGCACTGGGATCACGTTGGAAAGAAGGTATGTCCAAGTATGACAGATCTATCTTACCGTCTCCATCCAGGTCGCTAAAGGTAAAAGCACCGGGATGGGTTACAAAGGGAAAGCTGAAATCCACCTTTGGCTGAAAGCTTGCAGATGTGATCGTAGCACCGGCACTGCCTGCATAAGAAGTGATAAACTGGTTGTAAAAATAACCGGTAAGGTTGTTTGCATTGTTTACTACTGAGATGGTCTGGTAAGCAGTGCCGGCAGGTACGCTAACGGTAAGACTGGTGGCAGAAGCGCTTATCACAGGCGCTTTTACAGATCCAAACAAGACCGTGTTGCCGCCAGTGCTGGGATTAAACCCGTTCCCGGCAATGGTTACGGAGGTGCCTACGGGAGCACTGATGGGCGTAATGAAATTAATTTTTGGCTGAGCTTGTGCATAAGAGATGGCAAGAAGCAGCAAAGCAGAGAGGGCTTTGCGGGCAAGGGGTACATTTTTTAACATAAGGCATTCGTCTTTTTTTCGTCTGTTGATAGCAATTAGAAATAAAATGACCGGTTAAATCTAACGGAAAAATTTAGATAAGCATAATACTATCTACTTATTTAATATAGAGATCATACTAGCCTCTGTTTAGAAGGGGAAGAAAATTTATGATAGCTAAAAAGCTGCTGAATTTATTTTGGTTCTGCGTTTACACAAGGCCGTGTTGACCTGACGCTTAACCCCTGTCTGCACAAATTTTTGATGTTTCTATTCACGGGTTTCTAAAAAAACACCTGTAAAAAAACTTACAAAAAAATGAGCGATTGTTTTCTTTTCTCACCAAAACACGACTATATTTGCGCCGAATTCCTTTTATCACCTCTAAAAACAAAGGAATTATGCTTCAGTTAATCTACATATCGCCCGCTCTGTTATCTGCCTGAGGAAGCCGTTATTTTCTGTATACAACCATTGGCCGTTTTGACCGTGTTTTGAACACGGGTTAACTGCTTACACCTGTACTGATCCGCAGCTTCTTCCAGGGTATCAGAAACCTGTCGTCCAGGCAGGATCAATCATCGTATTCACCGCAGACCCTATATCATCACCCATATCAAACAAGTTGATTCATGCCTGCAACAGCAATTGGATCAGCTTGACAATTAGATCACTACGCACCACCTGGAACCCAGGATCAACAAGCTCTGTTACGGCAGGCATTTCCGCTGGTATGAACCGGAGCCTGACCGCAGAACATTGAGAGCACCGCGCGGCAAAATGCCTGTCCGGGAGCTGATCCGGAGAAGCCAGGAGCATAACGAAACAACCAACCCAGCATGGGACAAATAAAAACAAAAGAACTAAGCAAACTCGGGTATACCAACGACCAGGCCAGGAGCCTTGTCATCAATACCTTTTCAAGGCACTTCAAACACCATCCCAAATCAGCGTTGCTGGAAATGCTGGCCTCCATCAAAAGAGATCCGGCAGCATACAGGGAAGATCCGCTGTTGGGAAATATCGCCGCTACCTTTCTGCAGACAGAAGCCACAAAGCCTTTTCAATCGTTCGACCTGTTGGAGCAAACAGGACAGCTGAAAACATACGGCGGAAAGGAGATTGAAGCAGGCGCCAAAAAGCAGATGGAAACAGCCATGACCTTGCCAGTAGCTGTGCAGGGTGCCCTGATGCCCGATGCACATACAGGCTATGGACTTCCGATCGGGGGAGTATTGGCCACTGAAAAGGCCGTTGTGCCTTATGCTGTAGGCGTAGACATTGGCTGCCGCATGGCACTCACCATTTTCGGGGAAAGCAACAGCTATTTGAAACGGTATGGGTATCAGCTCAAGCAAGCCTTGAAAGAGCACACCCATTTCGGCATGGAAGGCGGACTCGAATGCGTATCTGAGCATGCTGTGATGGACAGTCCGCTGTTTAGCGCAACCCCTTTGTTAAAAACCATGAAGGGCAAGGCAGCAAGGCAGCTGGGCACTTCCGGCAGTGGGAATCATTTTGTAGAGTTCGGGGAGATAGAGGTTTTTGACAATAACAGCCTGCAGCTTTCTGCCGGAAAATACCTTGCCCTTCTCTCCCACTCCGGAAGCCGCGGGCTGGGTGCTACTATCGCCCAGCAATATACGAAGATTGCCATGGACACCTGTAAACTCCCCGCTGAAGTCAGGCAGCTTGCCTGGCTCGACATCAACAGCGACGCTGGTCAGGAATACTGGCTGAGCATGACGCTTGCGGGTGACTATGCAAAGGCTTGTCATGATGCCATCCGGAGCAATCTGCTCAAAGCGACCGGTTTGCAGGCAATCGCGGTGATAGAGAACCACCACAATTTTGCCTGGCATGAGCAGCTTGCAGATGGCCGTGACGTGATCATCCACCGCAAAGGTGCCACCCCGGCCCATCGGGGTGAGCTGGGCATCATACCCGGCAGCATGACCACAGCTGCATACCTGGTATCGGGCAGGGGCGTTGATCAGTCGCTGTATTCGGCCTCCCATGGCGCAGGAAGGGCTATGAGCCGCAAAAGGGCGCGGGAGAGCACGACCGTATCTGATATGAAAAAGAGCTTGTCGGATGCCGGCGTTGCACTCATCGGCGGCAGCGTGGAGGAAGCACCATCCGCCTACAAAGACATTGAAACAGTGATGCACCTGCAAGAAGAGCTGGTGCAGGTAGAAGGAAGATTTTTACCCCGGATCGTCCGGATGAACAAGGAATAAATTTGAAAGAACATGGAAAAGATGATCATACAGATCACGGCTGGCAGGGGCTCGGTGGAGTGCTGCCGCGTGGTAGCAAAAGTAGAGGAGCGCCTGCTGCAGGAAGCGCGTACAGCAGGCTTTGAGATCAAAGTACTGGATCACAAACAGGGAGAGTTGGCTGGCACTTTATTGTCGGCCACACTCCTCGCGCAAGGAGAAAACCTGAGCCTATTCACCCAACAATGGCAGGGCACCATCCAGTGGATAGCCCAAAGCCTGTACCGCCGGTATCACAAACGCAAGAACTGGTTCGTGGGCGTTTCTGTCTTTCCGGTACAGGATCAGCTTGCCTGGAACCCGCAGGACATTGTGTTTGAAACCTGCCGGGCATCAGGCCCGGGTGGGCAACATGTAAACAAAGTGGAAACAGCCGTTCGCGGAACGCATCTCCCATCCGGCCTCCAGGTGCTGGCTTCCGACAATCGCTCGCAGCTGCAGAACAAAAAACTTTGCCTGGAACGGTTGAAAGCAAAAGTGCTGGCCTGGCATACAGAACAGCTGATGGCGCGTCAACAACTGCATTGGGAGGAACACCGTATGCTGGAGAGAGGCAATGCAGTCAGAACTTTTACCGAGCATTTATAGAGGCTTGGGTTCAAAGGGCAGCCGGGATGAGTTATACCAAATAGAATTGAGCTTGTCCAATTAAATTAACACACAGCTACAGGAGGAGCTTTGGGCTCTACACTGGGACAAATACTCCGGATCAGTTCCTATGAACGAAAGATCCTGCTGGCTGCATGCACTGCATCTTACTTTGTCTCCTACTTTCTGATGGAGAACACCATTATGACCGAAAAGATTGCCCGCAGGGGTGTAAGAACACCGCATGCCTACCAGCCGGATACACTGGAAAAGGTCGCAGTTAAACGGGTATTGCAGGATAACAGTACGGTGATCAGCTGTGATGCAACGATCGAAGAAGCGCAGGAATGGCTGTTAAACAACAAAGACCAGCAACAGAATTAATATGTCGTATCCGATGAAGCCGGCATGTTCACCGGCATCATCAGTTCTTCCAATCTTTTAAGTCTGCATCACAAAGCAGGAACGAAACTAGGCTCCCTGATCAAACGCAAACCCTTTGCGATTACTCCCAACGACAGTTTGAAACATGCTGTTGAAATCATGGCCAAAGAAAACCTGGATGTATTGCCTGTAGTTCAAGAGACAGACAGAAGTACCGTGGGCATTCTCACTTATAAAGATGTGCTGTCTGCCTACCGCTCCCAAAGCCATGAACACAAAGAAAGCGTGGCCCTCTCTTTAAAAAGACGATCATTAAAAATGCTGGTGCATGGAAAAAAGAGATTGGCCGTACTGAAGGGAAAAGAAGAATGAAGACTGTTCTTGTTACACGGAAAATAAGGAAGAGATTATAGGATTATTCATGCTCCACTTCTTCAAACGCAGCGAGTCATAAGCTGTCTGCCCCCTCTACTTTTCAGGAGTTAGATGAAGTGTCCTGCTATAAACAATAACAGCTCCATTGTTTCCTGCCAGCACAATGTTTTCCCGTTCATCTTCCAATGATATGAAGTATTTGGTTTGATCATCAGCTTTAAAAACAAAAGCTTCGTTTACGGAGTAATTGCTGTACTTTTTTTCTACTGCCTTTTTTACATAAGCCGGTGCATCTTCCAATTTTATCTGTGTAGTAGTAGCTACAAAATCACCAGCAGCATTGTAAAAAACCTCGACCCTGTGATTGTCCTGAAAAAATGTAGCTTTTGTAAAATCCTCTCCAAAGGACCATACTACATTTGACGCCCCCGTAAATGTATCATCAAAGCTGGTGACTGCTTTTGAATAAGTTTGATTTGCATCCTGGGCAAACAGACTGATTGAAACAGAGACAGCCATAAAAACTGTCGCGAATAATTTTTTCATTTTTTGATGTTTTGTGTTTTAGAGATATCTTTTTCGTACTTATTCGGCAAAGCTAATCGCCACCCCGGCTACACTGTTGAATAATGAGATGAACATATAAAAGTGTGCTGTTAACAGGGAAAATTGTTCCGCAAGATGGGCGCAGATCAGGTGGAACGGCGCGTATTCAATTCCGTCCCCGTTCAGGTTGACTAGACGCCCTGTAAAACGGTCGACACCAATGATTTTGTGGTACCCAGTATTTCTGCGGCCTCCCGCAATTTGCGGGCAGGCACGCCACTGACTTCTTCTACCCTTTCAGGCGGCCATTTTGATACAATTTCCTTGAGCTCTTCAAACCCTGTGATATGCGCATCAATATAGGCCTGATCGATGTGTTCTGCTTGGATAAGCAGGTTCAGCAAGCCATTCATGACAGGGATATTGGTTCCTGGCTTGGGTGCCAGGTGCAGCGTCGCTTTTTGTGCCGTGCAGGTTTCCCGCGGGTCTATCACGATCACTTTCGGCGGATTTGGCCCGGCAAGCCTGTCAAGGATTTTCATCCAGAGAACCGTTTGCTGGGAGGCGGTATTGTGTCCGAAGTGCAGAATAGTGTCTGTGGTATTTAAGTCTGAATAAGAACCGGGCTGCCCGTCAGAACCAAAAGACACCTTTAGTGCAGCCGCAGCCGTTGCGGTACAAAGCCCCGGGTATTTCCATCCATCTGGGGTGTACCCAGTCCGGCCTTCCCGATTATTCCGAGCGTATAATATTCTTCTAAAAAAAGCTGTCCCGATGTATAGAAACCGATCCTTAAGCTGGTATGTTTTTCAATGATCTCCTTTGATTTCTGTACGATAAGTTCCATGGCTTCTTCCCAGCTGGTTTCCTCCAGCTTTCCCCTCTTTCTGATCAACGGCTTCAGGAGCCTGTCTTTGCTGTTGTTGGCAACCCACCCGTTTAAACCCTTCGGACCCAGGTGTCCGTGATTCACGGAATCCGCTTCCCGGCCCTGTACACCCACAATGCCGTCCCTCTTTTACCCCGATGTCGATTCCACAGCCATTTGAGCAAAGTACGCATGCAGACTGCACCCAGTGGTCTGGTTCTTCGGTAGTCTGCTGGTCTATTCTCACCGGCCATTCACCCTTAAAAGGCTTTCTTTCACCCCATACATCTGCAATGCTATCACGGGTTTGGTCCATAATAGTGTTTGGTTATTTGATACAGTTATAACTTTACGTCGGCAGCAAATTTTTCATCGCTCAACAGGGGGTACCAAGGTTTGCATAGTTGCGGCGCTATTTCAACGCCTGCTTTCTTGAGAAGAGAACACAAGGTGTAGCTGCAAAAATTATGCTTGTGCAAAATTTGTCCGGGCCTGTTAACCACAAAAAAGATTTATCAAGTATATGAAAGTCAGAATATCAGGAAACAGCATCCGCTTCAGGCTAAAGCAGGCAGAAGTGCACCGGTTTCAGCAGGAGAAAGAAGTCGTGGAAGTAACAGCTTTTGGTCCTGCGCATGCTGATAAGCTATCTTTCGTTTTAAAAGCAGGCAGTTCAAATGATTTCAGCATTGCTTATCAATTCAACACAGTTACCCTGGAAGTGCCTCCCCGCGTTTGCCATGCATGGACAACAACTGAACTGGTGGGGTTTGAAGAAACCATTGACACCGGCAAAGGGGAAGCCATCAAAATACTGGTCGAAAAAGATTTTGCCTGCCTGGACAGAACGGATGTTGAGAATGAAGATACTTATCCCAATCCGCATCTTTCTTGCTGATAGGGTATTGGGCAATGAATTAAGGCAAGGTTTAAAAAGTCCGGGCTGTTTTACAAGCTTTGTTTATTATATGTTGAGCAGACTTGGTTATCTGTGGAGACCCATGTTCATTTTCTCTGCCTATCATTTGCTTTGGCGCTGTTATTTCATCCACCACTACCACAATCCCAGGTTTTTGAAGTATCAGTTCACATGCAGGTAAAAACACTATTATGATTTGCATAGATTGTTTATCCAAAAGCCAGGAAGCTGTTTGAATATCTTCTTAAACCCCGCTTGGTAGATACCTAAAAAATATCATCCAACAAAACAACCCCTTATAATAAAGCATGCCCCCTTCAGCATGCCGTTGTAATTGGCTGATTGTTGACTGACGTGGCAAAGTAAATTTATGTCACTTTACAGCCCGCTTTTCTCAATTATATTGAATATCCATATCATTTCAATGGGGTGATCATTGCTGCATTAGAGTGTAAACGGCTGCCCAAAGCACCCAACCCTCACCCTTCTCTTAAGTGGTAAAAGCCATCAGAGTGGAACTGCTTTCATTTCAAACATCAGGATTGTTTGTATTTATACTTTGGATTTTCCCAGGCATGTTTTGTACGGATTTCTTGTACAAAACTATCCTGAACAGCTTTTGCTTCGATGAGGTCGATGTTCACTTCACCATTTACATCAAAATGGATAACCAAACCCTGGCCCTGGATCAGGTTAACTTCTGCAGGGTCGAAAACTTGCTCACCAAGCACAACATTCACCGTCTGATTTAATGCTTCTATGTCCTCCGGGCTGTTGGTCAGCTCTCTTGTATATACTGAACATGTTTGATGATTGTTTCCTTCAACTTGATATGTACCCGGCTTCATCAGCAATAGCATAAGAAGATCCCCTTTTTGAAGTTTTGCTGTACTGTAATCCGTTTTTTCACTTCTTAAAGCCACCGTATATTTACCTTCACCGAACGACGAATACAGAACGGCATACCCTCCGGGGCGAATGGTGAAACTGAAAGGTTGTTGGCCTGCATTTGCGGCCAAGCTTGTATCGATCAGATAAAGATCAATGTTAGCCTGTGTTTCAGCAGAGGCACTTTCGCAGACAATGGTAAAGTCGCCTGCCGCTGTTTCATCCTTTGTGATCGTTCCCTGATAGACCCCCGGTTCCAAAAGCGGGTGATAAACGACCATGCCGCTGACCAGGTAATTGGAACCCGTAGGTTCAGCTTTGAAAAGGGAAGTATTGACTTGGAGGTTCGATTTCATAATAATAGGATTATTAACCGATATTCGTACTGATTACCATTTCATTTTCATTCACAGCGATACTCAGGTCACGGACTGGGACTAAAATCGGAATTAAAGTACCACTGCCATCCAGCATTTTGAAGGGATCTTCAACTTTGAAGATTGAATTCCTGCTTGCAAAAAATTCTGCTACCATCTGTACAACAAAATCAAACAAGCCCAAACTCACTCCCAGCAGATTAGATATCCATTCATCAACATCGTCTGCAAAATCAAGTGCTGACCTGATAAGGGAAATAACAGGGCTGAGTATCCTTCTTACTATTCCCCTTGCCCAGCCGGGTGCCCAGCTCAGGAAATTGTTGATGATGCTGTCTGCCAAACCATCTAGAATGCTGCCAACCGTATCGGCAACATCTATAAGGTCTATATCTATCCAAACAGGATCAAGGTATAACTGCCATTCATTAGCCTTGTTTGCGTCATGCGCATCATGGTCAGAAAGCGTACCTTTAGCCGGGTTGATGAAATACTTGGGCAACAGTTTAAAAGCACCTGAAATCTCACTCCGGATAAGCCCGCTGAGATTTATAGGTACACTAATATCCGGATTGCCGGCGAACAAGGTAATCTTGGGTGCACGAAGCGCACATCCAAAGGGAGTTGGAATAATGCAGAAACCACCGATGGAAACAGTTGGAATATCAAGCCCCAACGTTACCTGGAGTGGATCATATATCACATCAAGTTCACTGATCTTAATCGATCCGTCGCTCTGCAGATCAACTTTGCCTCCTTCCAATCGTACTCCTGCTGAGTAAGATGCTGAAAAAGGACCGAATGAGCCACTGTCCGAATGGCTGATGGCAAAGACTTCTGTTGCCCTTTCAACGATTTTATTGAAAGCTCTTTCGTTTGTAGCCAAGGTTAGGTGTGCCATATGGAAGTAATTTAAGCGGGGGTCGTTAGCGTTAATCGAACAGTTAATGCGTCATTTCCAACGGAAGGATTAAAAGGAACCTGTGCAGAAATGGGTGTAGGCTGTATGCTGATTATATTTTGGATATTGAACGTAAGAGCGTTCACTGCGATCCGCAATTTAGGAAAAAGGCTAAGCATCAAGATGGTTCGTATAAAACATTCAATGCTGTTCTCCATCCCTGCAGGTTTAAGATCAACCAATTCCAGGTTTTGCAATTTTATGCTTAGCACAGGCTCTTCCTGGAAGGTGTCCCTTGCAAAATTCACCACAACAAACAAATCTAGCTTGAAGCAATGAACTTTTTGAAACGGCAATCCTTGTAACTCTTTAAGCTGACTTTGTGGTGGTACAGCGATAGTTCCGGTATTGGTTTTACTGCCGTCAGTATTTCCATCTGGACGATAAGGGGCGCTCGGAACAATAAATTTTTCAAGAATCTCTTTATCGGGGCAAGCTATTCCTCCACAAACACCGCCTCTAAATGCAACCGACTGAGGCTTCAAGGGAGGATGCAGCTCCTTTGGTAATACAAACTGGTTGGAAGGTTCAAAGTCTACTGCAAGGTTTACAATAGAAAAATTGTACTCAAGTCCGAAACCGCCTTCATACCCGGGTACAGGAAGGGGTGCCATCTGTGTCACAACGGGGTTGCCCCGCTTTCGGACTTCAGGATGGATGTAGTCAGGCGGACAACAAAGTTTTGCAGGATCGGATGCAAAGGTAGATGTACCGTAATTGAACAAAGAAGGGCGTTGCGATCTGATATGAAAAAAGATCCTGTTCAGTCCATTTTCATGAATCGCGCCTAATACATCACAAGAATCTGTGAGTGGCATAAAGGGGTTATTTAGAATGAACAAAAAGCCTTGTTCGCAAAAAAGCAGCGTATTTACACAGGGTGGGAAGTAAGAACAAGATTGAATGAGCAGAAATCAGGATACTATGCCAGGCTGATGGTGAGATACTCTAAATGTGATGATGCTTGTTATAAAACTAATCTTCTTTTTCTGATTCTCCAAATAAAAATTAAAGCGCATAGTTTACACTGTGACAGTGAAAAAGAAAGACTTTTATTGCGCATGATCCTTGCTTTACTGACTTAATTGCAAAAGCCAGAACTTCCCATGCGGTACAGCTATCCAGGTGCCCAATACATTTTTTTGATTGTACTTGAAATCTTACCTACATTCATGTATCCTTCCTTATGATTCTCTTCGACTAAAATCAGAAAGCTATGATAACCTGTTAAAAGGCTATCGCTTTTTTGCCGTTTTACTGACTATGAAATGCCTCAATTCAATTTAAGTTTGGTTATTTCCACTCGGCAGTTAATTCTATACGGGTCTGGCTTGGCTTTGATCAACTGGTATATTTAAAGGAAAAATCTTTAGCTGAACACATGCTGTGATCGGCCCAATCTGCATATAAATTTCTGTTACCATTCTGTATTAAAGCCCTGGTATGTTTGACAATGTTGCTTTTAACGTAGTTATTGGTCTTGTATTTATTTATCTCCTGTATAGTTTGTTGATTACTATCCTGGGAGAGATTATGTCTACCCAAATGGGCATCAGGGCCAGGCTTTTAAGAGTGGCTATCGAACGGATGTTGAATGATGGATATTATCAGAAAGTTGAAAGAAAAAAAGGGAAATGGTGGCAAGGCTGGCTGAGGCGAACATTCTTGTATGAGCCAGAAGAATTCAAGGTAAGTTTTGCAGGGATATTTTACGATTCTCCGGCCATCAAGTACCTGGGAAGGATCGAGGATGATTACAAGGGCAGGTTTTCTTCAACCAAGCCCTCTTATATAAGCGCAGATTATTTCTCCAACGCAATTATCAACTTTCTTGCAGAAAAGGGAGTCGGTACCACCCAAATGGACAGAATAGGATTTTGCTTAACATACAACACCTATCATATTCAACCCAGAACTTTAAAACAGTTCAGAAACTTATTTGAGAATGCAGGAGGTTCAAGAGAAACATACAAACAAAATTTGATCAGGTGGTTCAATGAAACAATGGACAGATGCACGGGCTGGCATAAACACAAGATGCGCGTGATATCAATTGGATTGGGTTTTATTGTGGCAGCGGGTTTTAACCTGGATACTATCCGCATTGCCAAGATCCTGGCAAATGACAAGGAAGCACGTAATCAGTTAGTGACCATGGGTGTTGCAATGGCCAAAGATTCAACAAGATACAAAAACTTTGTATCTGCAAAAGGTGATACTTTACGTACCGAGTCCATAATTGATACTGGTTTCGCCCGGGTTGTACAGGATATTAATGCGGCCAACCTGGTACTAGGATTGGGTTGGAACTTAACAGATTCATTATACAGCGATAAGATAAGTCATAAGCCGGGAAAAGATGAAAGAGATCAGCTTAAAAAATCTGTAGACTCATTGCATAAATTGAATGCAATTGGAACTGATATAGCTGCCCATTTGCATTTTTCTTCTATACAGCTGGCGATAAGTCAAAACCACCTGAACACGTTGCATACAGATTCACTCATCTCTGCAAATCAGGTCCAGTTCGCTACAAGTAACAGCATGGCATGGCGTACATGGAAAGACAAACTTCAACAAAGTCACCGTCAGATTTTGCTAGTCCAGACTGGTATGAAGAGTATCCTCTTACAAAGAAAAATTGATTCCAGCGCTTTAAAGACCAATGAATTCCTGACGCGTACGCTGCTCGCTGATATAAATCAACATATTACCGGAAGTAACCTGGCAGTGATCGATTCGGTTTCTACACCTGGCAAGGACGGCACAAGCTTGATTTTTGGAAAAAGGCCATATACCCGAACGGAAAAGTTATACTACATTTTAATCCATATTGTCTGGTATAATTTCGCCAGTTTTCTGATAACCGCCCTTGCTCTTTCACTTGGAGCCCCATTTTGGTTCGATGTGTTAAATAAGCTGATAGCCATCCGGGGAGTAGGTGTAAAACCGGAAGAGAAAAAAGTCCTGGCTGACGAGGCCGTCTCCATACCTGATAAAAAGAATGACGTCACTGTGTCAAACAGCCCTTCAGTAAATGATCCTGTTGATATAGCTTTTAGAGTATATGCTGATCAGATCAGGAGAGAAAAGGGGGTTGTGAACGTTACACAAAGTTGTTATTTCGAGAATAGTCTGCTTAGTAAATGTATACAGGTGAATGTCGAAAACGACGTAGCGGCAGTAGAAGTAAAGACCAAATACAGTACACATCTCAGGATTGCGGAGAATACATTCATTTACATGAACGTCCTGGTAACCGGAAAGCCTGCGCTGTCAGCTGGCTTTCCGGACGGCCTCGGTCATACAGCAAAGGGTATTTGCAATAAAATTTCCAGAAAAAACATAGGCAGTTATGGCTGCTTGGTCAGGAAACTGGATGACCGTAAAAAGACATTTCTCTTGTCCTGCTACCACGTCATGAATGCGGATCTTACGTGGGACAACAGAGAGGTAGAACAAGACATCATAAATCACCTGGGCATTGTTTCAAGCAGGTACGAAGGATACCTGACAAGCTTTATGGATACGGCACTTGCAGAGATAACCGATCAAAAAATAATCGACTTGTACCGAGCAGGACTGGATTGCAAGGTTCCCGGAAAAATTAGAGAAGTTAAAGCCGCTGATGTTTTTAAAACAAAGGTTTTGATAGAAGGATTTAACTCCAAGTCTTCTACAGGATTGCTTGTAAACGATAGCAGCACGGAAACCTTTGATTATCCCCGTAAAGGTGCACAGCCTTTTCCTCATGTCCTCAATGATCTGATTGTAATCAGTCACCGCGAAAAGGACTTTCCGGATTTCTCAGGAACATCACCTGGCGATTCGGGAACAATTATCCTGGATGAAGACCTCAAGGCGCTGGGGATAGTAGTAGGAAGTGACCTTCTACATACGTATGCTATAAAAGTTGATACAATATTCAATTTTCTCGGGCTTGAATTGATCACAACATAATATTTTGAAATGAAAAATTCATTCTTAATACTACTTCTTTTACAGACAACAAGCTTATGTTATAGCCAGGCAGTCATTGAAATAACAGCAGAGCATTCTTCTACTATTCATGTGAGAAAGGGCACCGACAAGGAAAAAAATCTACTGATCATCGACAATAAACTTGATGACCATGTCTTTGTTTCAATAAGAACCAAAGAGCCACCTATGTTTCTTTCATTTGGAAGGGGCGGAAAACAAAGTTTAAAGAAAGGAAAGAATATATTCGAATTCAACTCTTCCGGGCAGATCAAAGGATATCCTGATAGTGAGCAGAGGTTGCATTCTCCTTTTACATTAACTATACAGGATGCCAATAACATGGATACGCCCCTTCTCCGCCAAAGTGTTGTATATCCGCCCAGTTCAAATACCCTTATTGGAGGTGTAACAGCAAAGATTAAGAATGGCGATCAGGATTCGACAAAACCTGGAGGGGTGGTGAAAGATTCTGCAAGTAAAGATCCTCAAGGCAAGGACCGTCTGACAACAATTCCTTATTACGACGCCTTTGCACTTCTTGAGTGCATCGATTGTAAAGAAATTGACATCAAGCAATACGCAAAAATCCTGAATTATTATAACGGGTCAACAAATCTGGAGGTCACGAGTCTTTCAGAAGCCTACAAAGGAAACATGTTCTTGCATAGTTTCATTGATAGCGCAATGCAATCCTCCAAACTACTGAGCGGAACCAATGATTTTGGAACTTTCCTTGGGAAGGGGTTTTCGGCCATCGGCGGCCTTGACGTAACAACGATTGCAGATGGTTTAGCCAAGTTCGTGGTAAAAAGGGCCAAGCAGGAGCTAAGCATTGCTTTTTTTCAAAAGTTCAAGCAGACAATCGATAATACCAAAGACATTGCCACCCTGGTTCCGGAAACTGCTGATATCCTGCACGCGATTGAGGATGAAACTTACAATTATCATGCGTATATCCAGAACTTACGTGAGGCGTTCAAAACGGACATAACAAGCATACACAGAAACCTTCCAGGGATAATAGAGAACCACCGTGAGTATTTCGACAAGCATAAAGATAAAGAAGCCGCTTTGCGCAGTGCATGTTATCTCGCCACCGAACTGGAAAACCAAACACATCCCGGTGACATAGTTGCCAATTATCCAACTGAATACCTTGACAACGTCAACGTAAACTATAAAGGTGCTATCCAGACAATGCAGATGCTAAGCTCCTCTTTAAGGGATACTTCAAAAACCGATACAGCCAATTATTGGGTCAGTATAAATCAAATGAGGACCTTGGTAAACAACAAACCGGCGTTTAAGATATACCTGGGCTTACTATACCAGGAGACATTGAAAAAATACGATCAGATCCGCTTCGAGAAGGGTTCATTGCTCCGCTGCCTGGACAGTGTTGCAAAATACTATGATGACGTTCAAAATGTTTACAACAGCTACAGGAACTACATACTCAAGTACGGCGAGAAACTGTCTGAGCTGAACAGGATGGTAAAAAAGCACGGCAAACAACCATCTGATTCTGCTGTCCTGGAACTGTATACCAGGTATTTCAGGTCATCTGTAGATTTGATCGAATACAGTACAGCGCTCAGCAGGTTACCTGTTATAAAGGATTTTGTACCCGACCTTCCGGTTATGCTGAAGCCGTACTTTGACGTAGCCTATTCGGCTGCTGACCTGGTGGCAGCTATAAACCGGAAGAATTACTCATCCGCCATCAATCAAACAGTGCACATTTACAATGTTGTTGTAGTTGGTCCGGCAAGGAGGGATGCACCAATAAACAGTTTTTCATCAAGTGAAAAGTCGCAGCTAAAAAAGCTCAAGAAAACAGATAAATACGTTACAAGGATCGAAGGATGGACGGGCGGACAATTGCCTGACACGGTGAAAAGCCTGTTGAAAGGCTCATTACAGGATACGATTGGGGTAGCGCAGAGAATAAGCATGCAAAAGCAATACGATAGCTCAAAAAAGGTGCTTAGAAACCTGGTAAGGTATGGCAGCTTCATGGCGTCTGTTGCTACAGCAACCAACAGCGACGATGTTGCCGCAGCCATCGAAACTGCAGCACTGCCTGTTGGCAGCTCAAGGATAAAACGGGCTTCAAAATTTACTGTTGCAGTAAACGCTTATCCTGGATTGTTTTATGGCATTGAAAAGATCCACAATATAGATACAGGAAAAGCCAGGTTCAATGTTTACGGAGTAACTGCACCAATCGGTGTTGCTGTCAGCTGGGGTCACCGGGCTTTGGTCTTTTCAACAGGCAGACATGAGTGGTCTACTTCAATATTTGTTTCCCTGATTGATATAGGTGCCGTCGCTGCATTCCGGTTCCGGAACGACTCAGTTGCCCAGATACCTACTATCCAGCTTAAAGACATTTTTTCACCCGGTGTATTTCTTTCGGTTGGTATTCCCAAAACGCCTTTATCATTTAACATGGGTGCACAGGCCGGACCGAACCTCAGGAAGGTAAATGTCAATGCCGCCTCCAAACCTGGCAATGATTTTAACAATAAAATGTATTGGCGCTACAGTGCTTCCTTGTGTGTTGACATACCGGTATTCAATTTGTTCGTCAGTTCAGAGCAGCCAATCCTGTAAATACTTATATATGCCTAAAAGCGTTTTTCACATTTTTGAGATTGATCAATTCATCAATTTCATCCGGCAAACCACCTTCCAACGCAAGATAACATTTGTACAAAATCACCACACGTTTAAACCTGATTATGCCACTTTCAACGCAGTGCCCAACAGGCATATGATCCTCCTTGAAAATATGCGGACAGATCATATACAAAACAGAGGGTGGAGTGATATTGGCCAGAACCTGACTATATTTCCGGATGGCAAGGTAGGGGTTTGCCGTTCAATAGACATAAAACCGGCAGGTATATTCGGCGCCAATACAGGAGGCATCTGCATTGAGAACCTGGGTGATTTTGATGAAGGGAGCGACGTCATGACGGTTGAGCAAAAGGAATCTATCATTAAGTCAAATGCTATTTTATGTATAAAGTTTGGGTTGAAACCAGTTCCCCACCAGGTAGTGTATCATCACTGGTACGATACAAAAGGCAACCGGTTTTCTGACACGGATATAAATTCAGGAAAGGTGCTGAGAAACAAACTGCAGAAAACATGTCCTGGAACAAACTTCTTCACAACACAGGCAGCAGTCCAGAAAGGCAATACCATTCAATCAGCCACCGCTAATTTTTATCCGCTTATAGCCGCTGAAATGGATGTTATAAACAATGTTCCCGCATTGGTTCTGCAGCCGGAATCAAAAAAAGTAACTGCCAGCAAGTTGAATGTACGGGCAGGCAGGGGGACCGGATTTCCGGTCATCCGCCAGCTTTTCCAAGGCACGCAGGTACTTGTCTTTTCAACAGAAGGAGATTGGTCGCGCGTGAGCGTCAATGCTGAGGAATGGGTAAGTAAACAGTTTCTTACATAATACGAATACAAACATCAAATTACATTGCCATGGCTGAAAATGAAACAGAAAATGTACAACACAAATTCTGGGACTTCAAGAAATACAAGGAACATGAATGGTTCCGGTTTTTAACTTTGCTGCTGCTGTTGATCGTAGCCGCATATATTTTTTCACATTATCTTGTTTCTAAGACCGACCGGCGTGCAGGTTACGAGTACGCAAAGCTGGACAAGGAACAATTGCAGCAACTAAACAGGATATACTTCGGTAATGAAGAGCCCACTTTACAAGAGCAAGGTTCACCAACCAGTGATACCAATGAAGTAGTTGACACCAATAAAGATGGCCAAAACCCAAGTGCAGATGCACAGAATCACTTACAGGTAGATACAACAAAATGTTACCGGGCAGTTGATTACATACAAACTGTGTTTAACAACAAAGTAGATAGTGGGCAACTAGGTCAGATTCTTCAATACCTGCGCCCTGCTAAACATCTGGAGGCGATTGGATTTCTGGCAAACATCCGTCTATTGGTTAAGTCATACTTCTGGTTAACCGGTCCGGAAGTTTATTTCGAAATTATTTTTTGGTCGTGGTTTGGTGTAATCGCCAGCTTGCTTTTCAACTTAGGCGTTGTTGCAAGGAACAGGACTACAGATCTGACCAATGATCATTCTCAATTCGACAGTTCAGAGATTCCTTACCAGTTTGCCAAGCTTTGGTATGCTCCCCTGGCTACTTTAGCTATTGTGCTAGGATACAACTACTTCAACGATCAGAATATAGTAGACATCAGTTCGAGCAAAGGCGTAATTGTATTTGCTTTTATCGGTGGGTTTTACAGTGCCAGGCTGATCGCCTTATTAGATCGCCTGAAAGAAGTCCTGCTACCCAACAACAGTACCTCTGACTTGCCTGTTCAGAAGCCCGCAGATGCAGAAATGCTCAGCAATACCAAAATAACATTGGAACTAGATGACACGATAACTCCTGAGGATACAAGAAACGATATTGCGGAAATTGGATTGGGCAGTGCATTGGTTACTTTGCAAGATGATGTAAACGGAGAAACAATTACAGCAGAAAGAGACGGAGAAGATCAGTCTTCATCTTATATAGTCCGAAGCATCAAACCAGGAAAATACAGCATCACAGCCACCTGGTCGAAAGAAGTGAATGGTGCACCTGTTAATTTAAAAGCTGTACAGAGCGAAGAAATAAAGAGTTCGGATCAGAATATTGCCATTACTATGAAAAAAGCGGAAGAGGAAGGATGAGAGTTAGCCTTCCTGGTGGCGTTCTTCATATTGATGATTGCTGTTTTGGGTATTGCAGGAAGTTACATCGCGCTATATCTCAACTATACCCTGCTGAATGTAGGCAGCTTTACAGGACTCATCATGATGGCCCAGGAATACCGGCAATTTCGAGAATCACAGTTGCCGCATCTTTGCCCGTCTCGCCGCAAATGTCACCATGGATCAGGCGACGACCCGCATTAAAAATATTTGCATCCCTTGTGTGAAGGCCGTTACATTTTATCATTCCTTGATTCGTATACAGGAGATTGAGTCAAAGCCGTCCGGAAATTGCGCCCGTATTTGATTAATCCTGCTAACTTTTGTAAACTTGTGCTGATGGGCCTACGAATTTCATCCGTTACATACAAACAGCCAGGGCTTTTGGTGTTCGTGCGCTGATCTACCAAGAACTTACTGAACTATTGTAATGTGAAATATGCGCCAGAGAGGTAAAACCTGAATTTCCTATATACCATCGCAGAACATTGACCCAGTACTAAAATGGCAGAAGACATACACCAAAATACACGCAAAGACCCCATACTAATTGAAAAATTTGCTGATTTCTTACTTGAAAACGCGCTGGAAACAGATGTGCCTGCCGATGCGGTTGACAAAATCCAGCAGTTTTTCGACCGGAACATGCCCGAAGAAAAGCTCAGACTGGATATTTCCCTCTATGCGTTTTTTTATGAAAGATCAAATGGCTTTGAAGACACAAGTCTGCAAAGAACATTGCTGAAAATATGGCGCATTTTGAACAAGCTGACATTGTGGGGCCTCATAGGATCCATGCGTGTATGTTACAAGCTTCACTTGGACGGAGGAGGACTGCAATTCTCGAAGCTTTTTACTTCATTCGTCAAGGAAAGATTCCCAGGTAAAATATTTTATCATGTTTTGGATTGGTGTGCTGGTCCGGGATTTATTGGTTTCGAATTGCTAAGCCAGAACCTGCTGCAGCAATTGTCGTTGACAGACATCAGCAGTGAAGCCATAGATTGCGCATTGAACACCATCAGCGTAAATAATCTGCAGGGCATGGTAAAAGCATACGTCGGCGACAACCTGGAAGCAGTTCCGAAACACCAGAAATTCGATTTGGTTGTGGGCAATCCTCCCTGGGCGCTCCAGGTCAACAACCTGCTCAATCCATTAATTTCAAGTGATGTAGAATGGACACTGCACCGGAATTTTTACAACAGTGTAAAAGATTATCTGATACCAGGAGCTTTGATCTGCTTGACCTGCTATAAACCTTTTGAGACAAATCCGCATGCGAACTTCAAAACAAACGGCCCATGGGATATAAGGCCGGAACAACCTATCGTTGCGTTCAAAAAAATGATTGATGAGGCTGGACTGGTTTTTAAAGAAATTATTTATCCGTTCAACTTGGAAATTTTTATGGGAGAAGGAATCCATCTTATCGTGTCTCAGTACAACGGATAATTATCGTCCGTAAATGTATAAAATGGCGTGGCATGTTGCCCTACAAACCAGAGCTGGTTGATCCGAGCCTGCTGCTATTTCCCCTGCTAAGTAGCTGATCTGAACTCCTGGTCTGGCTCATCTTGCCCTTTTGAAATTAGCTACTACAGCGACCAAGAGGATCGCCAGGAACAGATAGGCACTTATGACCGGCGCTGACAGTCCCGCTATTACAAGGTCTTTAAACACCAGTCCAAAGATCAGTGATAAACCACCCATCAACAGAAGATTCAGTACAAATGAGTTGGATATTTTTTTATGGGCGGAGTAATCGTGCTGAACATCCGGGTAGTACAGATCCTCATCCAATTTCCTTTCTTCTCTCTTGATCAGTTTGTCGAAATAGATCCTTACCTTAAGCAATACCTGAAGTGATTTTTCAACATCAAGCGGTTCATTCAACGCGCTAGCCCATTTTCTTCTTTCCATCTTCAGGTATAAAGGGAAAGAAAGAGACACAAAATTCAAATCCGGGAACATGTTTGTAAAAGTATTGCCGTACACAAGCGTGGATCTCAGATAGGTGACAAATCCGGATACAAACGTCAATTTGTGCTTCCGGTACAGATTGGTGAGTTTTTGTATATAAACACCAAGGCTCCTATCCTGAAATTTACTGGTAGGGCTTATATTGCCTTGCTTGAAAGATTCCATAAGAACAAAAAGATCCTTTTTGAATTGTTGGACATCTGTATGTTTTGTAGGCCTGGCATATTTTAAGGTAATCTCTGAGGCGAAATTGTACTCTCCGATGTTTTCAGCCAGTATTTCGTAGAGAATATCATCACGGATAGACTTCGGCAAGCTTCCTGTGATACCGAAATCAATAAACCCGATCTTGCCGTCTTCCATAAGGATGATGTTGGATGGATGCGGATCGGCCTGGAAACGGCCCAGCAAAAATATTTGCTGCAGGAGTGTTTCAATATATGTGTTTGCAATCTTGAGCCGGTCGTACCCGTTTCTGATAAACCAGTCCGGGTCTTGAAGAAGTTCATCCAGGATTTTATTGAATGTCATTCCTTCAATGAATTCCGTTGTAAGCACTTTGGCCGATGAAACCGCCTGGTAAACTTTGGGATAATACGCCTGGGAAGTTATGTACTGCCGGAAATACATCAGCTCAGTTGCTTCGCTTTTGTAGTTGAGTTCGGCCGAGGTAAAATCAATCACTTCTTCGATGATATCCTTTATATCCTGTTTCAGCACGCCCATCCACCACTGGGGCTGCGTGTAATTCAGCCATTTTCCAAGAAGGCGCAACACTTTGAAGTCTTCGGTCAGTTCTGCTTCCACACCGGGCCGTTGCACTTTTACAGCCACTTTGCTATACGGTGTCACATAAGCGATATGAACCTGGCCCATAGAGGCACTCGCTATAGGCACTTCATCAAAAGAATAAAAAAGATCAGCCAGTTTTCCGCACAGCTCAGCTTCTACCTGCTCTTTAATAATGCCGAACTCAAGCGGCTTCGTACTGTCGAGCAGCAGCCTTAGCTCTGTCCGGTAGTTTTCGGACAAGAGGTCAACACGCATAGCCAAGATCTGTCCTAATTTTATAAAAGCAGTGCCAGATTCTTCAAGTACATTCCTAAAAAGCTTTGCTCTGTACTTTTCACCCTTGTTGACGGAAAAGAAGTACCGTACATAACTGAAAGTCCGTTTGACAATATAAATCAGTAAGATCTTAATTCTTCTCCAGAATGATTTATGATGTGCAGCCATTCAAATAAGATTTAAGCATGTTGGATGTAACCAAAGAATCCGCCGGCATGTAAAGCAGATATGAGTCAGCGTCTTAGTAATTAGTTTTCAGTCCTTTAAATATATAGCATTTATGCGAACAGCTTGTATTTTTTTGAGAACTTACAACAAAATGCAATCAGAGAACGCTGACCTCTTATCCGTAAGATGATGTTCTTGCAACAGGTTGATAGATCAGTAGCGCTCCTGCACATATCCTGATGCATGGTAAGAGCCGGCAGGAATTATTGCCCTGGTTACAAATATTCATCTTATATTGATAAAGGAATCTGTACACCCTGGCCATCACAAAGCAACACACGGTTTTCGTATATGCGCCGTGATCATGAATGATCGCACAACGCACCAGTCCTCAAGGAGCACGGGCTACCTAGCGGTCTGGCAAGCGGAACAGGTGGCAGCGCGTCAAATAGCAATTGATAAGAGATACCAACGGTCTATTATATGCCATGGCAAAAATACCCCCCTTTCAAACAGGGCTGGCTGGCTTGCGATAATACAGTTAAGTAACTCATGATATGGAAAATGCATGCAATAAATGTTTGATGTTTCCGGGACAAGGCGCTCAGCACAGAGGTATGGGAAAAGAGTTGTTTGAGAAGTACAACGGACTTGTGCAGCTTGCAAGCGGTATTCTCGGTTATTCAATTGCTGATCTATGCCTTTACGACAAGGACAATAACCTGGGCAAAACCCAATATACACAGCCGGCCTTGTACGTTGTAAACACCCTCAGCTATTTGGATTACAACGAAAAAAATCCGGCTGATCAATATTATGTTGTCGGACACAGCCTGGGAGAATACAACGCGCTCCTGGCTGCAGGTGTATTTGATTTTGAAACGGGATTGAGAATAGTTATGAAAAGAGCAGCCCTTTTTTCAAATATAAAATCGGGAGGCATGCTTGCCGTAATAGATTGTCCGGATGCATATACGCTCGAAAAAATTTTGCTTCCAAGTGTAGACGTGGCAAACTACAACAGTGATCGTCAAGTGATATTGTCCGGGCTGGTCAACGATCTTAAACTGGTTGAACAGGCCTGCAAGGAGAACGGAATAAAATCAATGCTCCTGAATGTAAACGGCCCTTTTCATTCCAGGTATATGGCGCCTGTTAAACAGGAATTTCATTCCTATCTTACGAATTTCACGTTTAAGCAACCCGTCCGCAATGTGGTTTCCAATTACAATTCGGTATTGTACGGGCCGAACAATATAACAGATTGTCTTACCCAACAAATTGCAAGCCCTGTTCAATGGAAACAAGCCATGTATCTGCTCTTTGACCGGGGCGTAACTGATTTTGTGGAACTGGGGCCGGGCAAGGTGCTGAGCAAACTCCTAGTGGTCAATCAGGAGTGCTATGCAAGCAAAGCAGCTGCCTGCCGGCCAGGTCACCGGGAAGATACAACCCTTCCCGGTATCGTTTCTTCATTAGGAAGCAAATCGTTTAAAAGCAGGTACCGCACGCCGTACGCATACGTAGCCGGTGGCATGTATAAAGGAATCTCTTCTGAAAATCTGGTAACAAGGATGGCCAACGCAGGTTTTCTAAGCTTTCTGGGATCAGGAGGACTGGCCATACAGACCATCGAAGCTTCTATCGACGCAATTCGTAAGAAACTGCAGCCAGCAAAGATCTTTGGTATAAATTTTTTACACAATCCCCTCGACCCGGATGCAGAGGTTGCCTTGGCAGCCTTGCTCATAAAAAAGGAGGTCCGGATCATTGAAGCTTCCGCATTTGCAAATGCAACGGCAGGACTTGTATTTTTCAGGTTAAAAGGCTTGCGGCTGGATGAAAAGAGGGTACCTGTTTCTTCCAATTTTATCATTGCGAAGCTCTCAAGGCCTGAAGTAGCATCAGTCTTTCTGAGTCCGCCCCCTGTGCATATTGTGGAAAATCTGGTAAGAAGAGGGTTGCTATCGCAGGAAGAAGGGGCGCTGGCTCCCTATGTCTCGCTGGCAAGCGATATTACGATCGAGGCCGATTCGGGCGGCCACACCGACCGTGGCGTGGCATTCATTCTCATACCGGCCATTGCCATTCTACGGGATCAGTATACCAAAAGGTTCAACTATACGGAGAGCGTTCACATAGGGGCTGCAGGGGGAATAGGAACGCCCAGTGCAATTGCGGCGGCTTTTATGATGGGGGTAGATTATGTACTTACAGGCTCTGTAAACCAGTGTACTGTAGAAGCAGGAACGAGCCATGCAGTAAAGGACCTGCTAAGTCAGATGAACATACAAGATACCGCTTATGCCCCTGCCGGCGATATGTTCGAGCTTGGTGCCAAAGTGCAGGTCCTGAAGAAAGGCGTTCTGTTTCCCAACAGGGCAAACAAGTTATTTGAACTGTACAAAAATTTTGATTCGTTAGAAGACATTGATCTTTCAACACGTACCATGCTGGAGGAGAAATACTTCGGAAAAACGATTGCGGATGTATGGAATGAAACAAGACAGTACTTGTTGTCCGATAAAGCGGAGTTGCTTCAAAAGATAGAATCTTCACCGAAGCTGAAAATGGCGGCCCTATTCAAATGGTATTTTCACAAATCCACGCAGTATTCGCTCGAAGGTAATATAGCGCACAAGATGGACTTTCAGATTCACTGCGGAGCCGCTTTGGGCTCTTTCAATCAGTGGGTGGCCGGAACGGAGCTCGAGAACTGGGAAAAAAGACATGTGGACGAGATTGCCTTGAAGCTGCTCAGCGAAGCGCAGAAAATATTTGACAAAAAATGAATCGTACATATGAACCCGGGAACCTCATACAAGAGATGCGCATTGTAAACATTTCAAGAGACCAGATTGGACACGCGGCAGGAATACTTACCAGGGCTTTTGAGAATGATCCTTTGTTCAGGTATATATTTCCGTCGCGGAAAAAATACCTGCGGTTAGCCCCCTGGCTGTTTTCTACCTGGATAAGATGGGCCATTTTGTATGGAAGGGCATGGATGACGGAAGATGGCAACGGTGTAGTGCTGTTGCGTTCTCCCTCCATGCTGTTTTTTTCCTTTCCTGATATGCTCAGGACTGGAATGCTGCAAACGCCTTTCCGGATCGGACTAAAATCCTTTAAAAGACTGTATTTTGAAGTTGCGCGGATGTTGTATAAAAAGCACTGTGAAAAGATGGGAGACCAACCTCACTGGTACGGTTGGATGATCGGTGTATATCCGGCAAGCAAAGGAATTGGCCGCGATCTGCTCAAGCACTGCTTTGAAATTACAGACAAAGACGAGCTGCCTATATACATTGAAACAACAACCGTCCAGAATGTGAACTTATATCAGTATAAAGGCTTTACATTTATTGAAGAGATTTTTATAGGGAAAGAAAGGACGCCTGTTTATCTGATGATCAGACAGCCAACACGGGAAAAAGAATAAAGGTCTTTCCATTATCCGAATCAGGGCTGCAGGGTGTTATAAACGCAAAAATGATCAAGCATGGATGAGCTAACCGAAAAAGGGGTGGTGGAACTTGCCGCGCTGATTTCACAAAAGAAAGTTTCTCCGGTTGAGGTGGTCCGGGCGCATATTGAAAAGATTGAGGCAGTCAACGGCTACCTGAATGCAGTGGTAATAAAAAGGTACGAAGAGGCGCTCGAAGAAGCAAAAGCGGCAGAAAACCAGGTATACCATGATAAACCCAGAGGAGCGCTTTGCGGAATACCTGTTACTGTAAAAGAAAGTATTTCCATCAAAGGCAGTCCGAACACCTTTGGTTCGCTGTACAGGAAGAACAATATAGCGACCCACGATGCGCTGATCGTTCAACAAATAAAAAAGGCCGGAGTCATCATTGTTGGTATTACCAACACACCTGAGTGTAATTTCTGGGTAGAATGCTACAATAAAGTGTATGGGCGCACCAGCAACCCTTACAACACAGCCAGAATACCGGGCGGCAGCAGCGGAGGGGAGGCAGCCATCATCGGTGCCGGTGGCGTGCCCTTTGGAATAGGCAGCGACATAGCCGGATCAATCAGAATGCCGGCCGCATTCTGCGGAGTATTTGGACTGAGACCCACGTCACGGCTTGTATCGGTACAAGGGCATGCCCTGTTTGAAGAAGACAAGCCGCAAGAGTCCGAAAAAATGAAGACTGCGCTTGTTATAGGTCCTATGACGCGGAAAGCGGTTGATCTACTCCCGGTGATGGAAGCCATGTCAAAAGAAGGAAGCAAGCAGAAGTTTGACGCCATGCCGCCAACTGAGCGTCCAAGCAGGAACTGGGCTGATGTGACCGTTTATGTATTTCCTGATCCCAAAATAAAGTTCGCTTCTTCTGTTTCATCCGACATCAAACATACCGTTCTGGAAACAGCGGAGATCTTCAAGGAAAGAGGAGCGGAAATAAAGCTGGTGGAGCAGCAAAAGCTCTTTTATGATGCATTTGATATGTGGCAGTCGACGCTGGAGCTGTCAAGCAAAGAAACAGTGAACCAGATTTTTACCAATGGCGGAGAGCCGGCTCTGTTAAAGCAGTTTATTTTGAGCATTGCTGGCAAGAATAAAATCACCATTCCCGGCCTTTTGATGTGCCTGGGAGAGCGTATATTCAACCTCTCAAGCAAGCGCTTGAAAAGCTATGCTGAAAAAGCCAAAAAACTTGGTGAACGCATAGCGCAAACCTTGTCTGATCCATCCATCATCATTATGCCGGTGTACCCAACAGTAGCACCCAGGCATAACATGCCTTTGCTCAAACCCCTCGACTGGAGCTATACTGCTATATTCAACGCACTGGATTTTCCGGCCATCTCAATTCCTTGCGGGCTTAACAAAAAAGGGATGCCGCTTGGCATCCAGGTCATAGCCAACAAGAACATGGAAACCATTCTTATTGATGCGGCTATCTTGATAGAGGAGGAAAAAGGCGGATGGGTAAAGCCGCCGTCTGCAGGATAGAAGCCCCTATCTTATCCCGTACAATTCTTTAACTGCGCCAATAAAGCTGTCTATCCGCATCCCGATCGTCGATGTATCAACCAGTCCGGTCCTGACTGTTTTGTAGGTGTTTGCACCAGCAATCGGTTCATTGGGGTTGATGACAACAGGTTCTGTAACAACTGCGCTGTTGCCATACACGATCCTGTAATCGGTCAGATCAATATACAGGCTATTAAAATACTGATTCAATTTCATGTCACGCAGGCTGGGAGAAAAATTCCTTCTTGCAAACAGTGGCAACACATCGTTGAACGACAACGCGAACGAACGTTGAACCCGTTGATTTTCGCTCAGGAAATTGATGTACTCCTCCTTGAACAACTGCGAAACTGAATCAATCTCGGCACTGGAGATAAGCTGCCTGTTCAAGGCGCTCTGAAGATCGGTCAGATACCCGTAAAACAACTTTTTGGCAGATACTTCGTTTTTGATCTTTACGAGCTCATCTTTTGCTTCATAGCCAACAAAGTTAAAATAGTCAACCAGCCTTTTGTTGGCATAGGAAAAAATGTCGGAATTCATCTGAACAAATTCTCTGATCATATTTGTCGTGTTTATATATTAAGAAACTAGATTACCCTAAAAGCTTGTTTAGGGTACGATTACAAGATCCTGTATATTCCTGAACACCATCAATCCATACGATGGACAAGTTGAATATACAGCTAATATCCTTACCAGCAAAAAGTTATTTCAACAGGAAAGCAAAATCATTTGTGCACAACAAGTAAACATACCGGCATTGCCTAACCGGAAATATTTTGAAAATCCGGTTGTGTGTTCAATTTTTATTTAGGGGAATTAAGTAAATTTACTTAAAGCTGGCTTGTCTCTGTGTTTTATCAATCACCTGACTGGCCTTATCTGTACCCTTTGACCAAGCAGGCGCTCGTTAGCCGTATCTTCTGTTTCTAACAATTCATTTACTTGTTCCACTTAAACTAAAGGGTACACCATGCGTACACTGCTCATTGATAATTATGATTCCTATACTTATATCATCGCTCAGTACCTGTGGTTGATCAATGGATCAAGGCCGATCATACTCAAGAACAATGCGCTCTCTATTGAGAGTCTCAAAGATCTTTACTTTGACAATATTGTTATTTCTCCCGGCCCCGGAACGCCGGAAAATGAAAAAGATGTTGAATTGAGCCTGAAAGTCTTCAAGGCTTTTCCCGATACCCCGATCCTTGGAATATGTTTAGGACACCAATGCCTGGGCAAAGCTTTTGGCGGCCGCGTGGTTGGTGCCCCAAAAGAAATGCATGGCAAATACTCACAGGTGAACCTGCAGCCTTCGCCTCTTTTCGACACGCTGCCACCTGTTATTTCTGTTGTCAGGTATCACTCCCTCCTTGTCGCTAAAGATACGCTGCCCGCTTGTTTGTCTGTAATCGGAGAAACAAATGACGGCGAGCAACTGATCATGGCGCTCCAGCATGTCTCAAAACCATTTTATGGCGTACAGTTTCACCCTGAATCCATCGGAACCGAATTTGGAGAGCAGATCATCCGCAATTTCAAAAACCTGACCGAACAGTGGATGAAAGATACCAGCAAGAGAACAAGCGACGGAAAGCGAACATTGTTTTCCAAACAGATAATATGGACGGATGCTGAACATGTATTTGATGTCTGCTTTAAACACCTTCCCTGCTCATTTTGGCTCGACAGCAGTTTAACGGGGTACAACGGCCGTTTTTCTTTTATGGGTGCCCCGGAATCCATTATACAGAAGCATGCGGGTAAAGTGCAGCTCAAAAGATTCGTAGAAGAAAGTGAACTCCCTGCAACAGAGAGCCTGCATACCGACTTCTTCGATGCAATACAAGAGCAGCTGGACAAGGAACAACTCATCGATCCGGGAAGCCATGGATTCCCTTTCAAAGGCGGGTTTGTCGGGTACCTCAGTTATGAGGCTGTCAACAGCCCCTCCAGGAGGCCTGCTTCTTATTCAAACCTCCCTCCCGAAAGCTTATTTCTATGGGTAGAGAATTTTGTTGCATTTGACCTGCTGAAGAAACAGGTTTTTTTGTGCAGCATTGCGGAAAACGAACAGGCCAGGAACCACTGGTTTGCCCGTACCAAGGAAATGATCCTTTCCACGCCCCCTGCTGCCAAATTACACTTGTATACTTATCCGGAACCCGCCCAAACGGAAGAGCTACCGCTGGAAGCCAGCAGGAAAAAAAATGAGTACATCAGGGACATCCTTCAGATCAAACAATACCTGAAGGCAGGTGAAACATACGAAACCTGTTTGACCAACGAATTTAAAATCAACATCGACGTAGATGCGTATGAGCTATACCGTGTGCTGCGGCAGACGAACCCTGCACCCTATTCAACCTACTTCAGGTTTGCCGGTTTTCACATCCTCAGCTCCTCTCCGGAATGTTTTATTAAAATAACCAAAGAAGGTAACATCCGCAGCGAACCCATCAAAGGAACGCGCGCCAAAGGAGTGAACCGCGATGAAACCGAACAAATAAAAAAATTACTAAAAAAAAGCGCAAAAGACCATTCCGAGCTGCTCATGATCATAGACCTGATCAGGAACGACCTGTCGGTCTTTTGCGACAAGGCAAGTGTACGCGTAACTGATTTCATGAAGGTAACCGAGTATGCCACCTTGCTCCAGCTTTCATCGGTGATCGAAGGGCGATTGGCTGCTGGTATAACGGTCATCGACGTGCTGAAATCAATTTTTCCGGGTGGCTCTATCACGGGCGCGCCTAAACGCAGAACCATGGAGATCATCGAAAAATTTGAGCAGCGTCCCAGAGGTATTTACACCGGAAGCATTGGATACATCTCGATCGATAAAGCCGCGGAGTTTAATATAGCAATCAGAACGATGGTCGTCAACAATAGCAATGAAATATCATTTGGCAGTGGAGGGGCCATCCTTGCCGAATCGGATCCGGAAGAAGAATACCGGGAAACGCTTGTAAAAGCGTATGCCCTGATCAGGGCTGTTTACCTTGCCAAATTCAGGGCATTCGAACATTACAGGATCGCAGAAAGCAGGGATGCAGCTGAGAAAAAAGAATATAGTGAAGGTATGCAACAATGTTTCACCAGGCTCCCTGACCTGGAGCGTATCTTCAAAAGCAATCAGTTTGCTCTGCTGGATCAGCATACGCCGGCTTAACAGATCTCAGTAAAATTATCCCCCCTTCTGACATGACACAAGAAAACTCGTTGGTCAAAGTTTTGGAACAGCAGGCTGCCAGGCTTGAAGATAAGCCTTATCTTATCTTCAAGCCTGGCAACAACAAACCGGAGCAATCTTTGTCTTTCAAAAGCCTTTATACTTTAAGTAGCTTTTACGCCGGTGCCATCAACACCTGCTCAAACCAATCAAAAGCCGCAGTGCTGCTGTTCACTCCGACGCTGGAGTTTTACATTGCCTTTTTCGCAAGCCTTTGCGCAGGCAAGCTGGCCATCCCCCTGCCCTACACATCCAATGCCGTAGACGAGCTGTATAACAGGCGATTGCAGAAGATTCAGGAAACTACCGGATCAGACCTGATCCTTACGACCAGGGAAGCCAAGCCTTTTGTACAGCAGCAGTTCCCTCGGTTTAAAGTCAGCGAGGTGGAAAACATACAGGTTTTCGAAACCGGCTACAAGCCGGTTTTTTCGCCGGATGCCTGCTGCCTGTTCAGTTCCGGCTCAACAGACGATGCAAAAGGAATCATTCATACGCATGACAGTCTGTTTAACAATGCATCCCGCGTCGTTGCATCTTATCAATATAATCAGGAAAGCATCACCGTATCATGGCTTCCGCATTTCCATGCATTTGGCATGCTTGTCAACATCTGGTATCCGCTGTTCTCCGGTTCTTCTTCTTTCATACTGGATCCTCACGATTTTGCTGCCTCGCCGTTGAACTGGTTAACATGCATTTCCGAAAAAAAAGCCACCCACACAGGCGCCCCCAACTTTGGCTTTGAATTGTGCACAAAGGAAGCCGGCACCGGTGCTGACATGAGGATGCGGCTGGATTCCCTGAAAGTGGCTTTTTCAGCTGGCGAGAACATACAAAGCAAAACACTTGAAAATTTCGGCGCCGCATTTGGAAAATATGGCCTGGCCGCAGAAGCACTGAGTCCTATGTACGGCATGTCTGAAGCCTCTACCATATCAGCGAAAAAGGATGGACATTTCAAAACCGTCCGGGTCAACACTGAAGCATTGAAAGAAGGGAAAATCGCGCCTGTTCCACCAGGTAGCGGCCCGGGTAGAACGGTGGTCAGCTGCGGACAGATCATCGACGGCGCCCGGGTGGTTGCCATACATCCGGTTTCCAGAAAAATCGTTGCCCCCGATGAAGTGGGAGAACTCTGTATTGCAGGACCCTCTCTTTTTGACCGCTATCTGACTCACCCCGCAAAAGAACAACAATTCGAATACCTTCCTGTTGAAGCCGGCAAGACAGAAAAATTCCTTCCTACCGGTGATTATGGTTTTATCCGGGAAGGAGAAGTCTATATTACCGGCAGGATAAAAGAAGTCATTATCGTTCATGGGAAAAACCATTACCCGACCGACCTGGAGTTTACCATCAGCAGATCTCATCCTTTGCTTCATGACGCCCGCAAGGTGGTCTTTTCAGTACCCGGTGACCATGACGCGGAACTGATCGCGGCTGTAATTGAATTGCCGGAGACGGCGCGGGATCATTTTCAGGAACTCACCGGCATCATTCAATCGAATGTGCTGCGGGTGAACGGTGTAAGGCTGCACGAGACTGTGTTCGCGCCGGTTAACGCCATTCCAAAAACAAGCAGCGGAAAACTGCAAAGAAGAAACTGCCGGGAGTTATACCTGGCCGGAAAACTGTATGCCTACCCCGTTGCTCCGCAAGATCCGCTCCGGGCGGTTGAGCAGCAGGTAAGCAGGTTGGAGGAAGCCGCTCCGGATGACATGAAAAAGGCTGCGCTGCCTACGCTGCTTGATATTTTCAGGCTCAGCTCAGGCATCCGCCACCTAACACCAGACAGTCCGTTTTCATCCTGGGGCATAGATTCCATACAGCTTATCAGAATCACCAGAAAAATCAACGAGGCCTTCCAGACCGGTTTCGACATCAGTCAGATCGCAGGTGCCAGGGGCTTTGACGAGCTGATCAACATGATACGGGGCGCGCAAAAAAAAGAACAAGGTGCCGGCCTTGCCTGTAAAGTCGAAGCCATTCATGGAGCTGCGCTTACGGCAAACCAGCAGGGGCTTTGGATAGAATATGCGAAGAACTTGTCTCCTCACCAGTACAATACACCCCTGGCGTTCGATTTATCCGAAACAGTCGACCTTCCCCTGTTCGCCAAAGCTTTCGAACTCGTTCAGCAAAAGAACCCCGTGCTTATGTCCAGGCTGGCAGCAGAAGATGCGGGCTTCATCAACATATCACCTGATGCGGTTCCGCTCACCGTAACCAATACACAGCTGGGCAGGGAAGACATCCTGGCACGCATAAAGGCCAAATCGCAGATCCCTTTCACGCTGAACAGGCAGCTTCCCTTGCTGTACGGAGAAGTTTTCAAAGATGAGCGGGGTCATTCAATCTTTTATATGAACGCCTCGCACCTGATTTCCGACGGAGAATCCTGCAGGCTGTTCCTGCATACCATGCGATATTTTTATACAAGGCTGAAGACCGGGCAAAGCTGTGCAAACCTGGCTGTTGACGACGCGTTCTTCCGGTTTCATGACTGGGAAAAACGGTATCTGCAATCTGCTGCGGCCCTGTCGGCCGAAAGATACTGGCTGAGCCGCAAGCAACTGCTTTTTGCTGAACTGAACCTCCCCTACGACCTGAACAGGTCGAGCAGCGTTTTTGAAAATGATCAGATTGAAATGTACCTGCCGCAGGACCTGCTCAGCCGCGTCAGAGAAAATACCTTGCTGAAGCACATCACCCCTTTCAGTGTATTCCTGGGTGCATATTTTCTGGTTCTTTACAGATACACCCGCCAAAAGGCACTGACCGTTGGTACAGCCACGGCTAACAGACCGGAAGACATGTTCGAGCAAAGTCTTGGTTATTTCTCCAGCGTACTGCCTGTATTTGTGCAACTGGACCCAGAAAGCACAACAGATGAGTTTCTACAAAACATATACGCCGCTATTACCGGGCTGCTGCACCATCAAAGCTATCCCTTGCTCAAGCTTGTTGATCTTTTGCGGAAGTCGTCGGCACCCGTTCCGGAAACAATCTACCAGACGGTTTTTATATTCCAGCGCGATATGATGGCCCCGGACAACGACCCAGATCCCCTGTTTACAAAACAGCATATGGAAATACAGCAGCCTTCCATATGCGATTTGACCTTTGTACTGCAGGAGCAGGAAGAGAGCATGGTTCTGCTGGCAAAGTACAACAAGATAAAATTCAGGCGGGAAAGCGTACAGCTGCTGGCAGAAAACTACACGGATGTTCTATGCAAAATCAGTTGCATGCCAGATTTGAAAGTACGGGACCTGCTTGAACCATGCGACAAAGAAAAAAAGCTACTGGCATCATGGAACAATACCGGGCGTGTTTTTACCCATGCCGGTAATCTTTATACCTTGTTTGAAGAGCAGGCCGCTTTGCATCCGGAAAAAACAGCGGTTCTGTATGAAGACAAAGTGTTCAGCTATGATGAGATCAGAAAGGAAGTGCAAAAAGCCTGCTCTCTCCTGCGGATGTACCATGTTCAGAAGGGAGCCAAAGTAGGTGTTTTGCTACCCCGCTCCGGCTACCTCCCCATCGTAGCCCTTTCGCTGCTGAAGCTGGGAGCTGTATATATTCCCATAGATCCGGAACTGCCTGAAAAAAGAATTGAGTATATCCTTCATCATTCCTCGTGCGATGTGATCGTTGCGTCCATGAGCGTAAAGAGAGAAGACCTTGGCCTCCCTCCTTGCCTTGCCATAGAAGCACTCGCGCAACCGGTAAATGATGCCAGTGAAACGGAAACCGTTCGGTACGAACCCGATGACTCGGTATATATTATCTACACTTCTGGCTCCACCGGTGTACCGAAAGGAGTAGAAGTAATGTACCGGGGGCTAGCAAACAACTATCATCACATGATAGAAAGTCCTGGTATCTCCGAACAGGACGTTGTAATGGCCATTACCACCATCTCTTTCGACATCGCCTATACAGAGATCGTTTTTCCCTTGCTCACCGGGGCGTCTGTATGCATCGCATCAGATGCATCAAAAAAAAACATACCTGCGCTTCCCGGGCTGATTACGGCTACCAGATCCACGATTTTACAGACCACGCCTACTACATTGCAGTTGCTGTTTGACCAGCAATGGCCGCAGCCAACCACCCTTCGTAAAATCCTTTCTATCGGTGAGCCGCTTTCAGCAGAACTGGTGAAAGCTATCTTGTCCAAAGGCTTAGAGCTATGGAATATGTACGGACCTACGGAAGCCAGCATTGAAGTTACGCTTCGGAAGATCACCAGTCATGAAGACATTGACATTGGCACGCCGATCAGCAACACAAGGCTGTACATATTGGACGATGACAAAAAAGCTGTTCCGGTAGGGGTGTACGGAGAGCTTTGCCTGGCAGGCGAGTGCCTGGCCAAGGGATACTATAACAAATCACAGCTCAGCCAAGAAAAGTTTTTGTATGTAGAACCCATTGCTGGCATCCGGGAAAAAGTGTATAGAACAGGCGATATAGCCAGGTTTTCCGCCAGCGGGAAGCTGTATTACCTGGGCAGAAATGATAGCCAGGTCAAGCTACGCGGTTTCCGGGTTGAATTACAGGAAATAGAACACGTTCTGCAAACACATCCTGCTATCAAACAGGGATACGTTTTGGTGGACCGGGGCAACGGATATGACGAGCTGAAGGCATCCGTAGTAACTGAAAACAATGCGGTCATCAACCCCGATGAGATCAGGAACCATCTGCGCGAGTACCTGCCTGCATACATGATTCCCAGTTTCTTTTATCAGCTGTTTGAAATGCCTCTTCTTGAGAACGGAAAAATAAACCGGAAAAAACTGTTTGAAAACGGAAGAAACCTGACAGGTGCCGGGTTGCAGGAAAAAAACATAGAAAGCCAGTACGGAAAAACAATCGCCGGTATCTGGGGCCATGTACTGCAAACCCCTACGCTTGATCCGGAAAGGAACTTCTATGATCATGGCGGCAACTCCATGCTCATCGTACAGTTGCTGCACCAGATCCAGCAGGCGTTTCCCCGGTTTTCTGTCCAGCTTACCGACCTGTTCAGGTATACTACCATCCGCTCGCAAGCCAGGTGGCTGGAAGAAATTGCGGCAACTGACCAGGTCCCGCCATCGGGGGAAGAGGAGCCGGTGCTATCTGTTTCGTTCGGCCAACACCTTTCAAGGCGGGAACTGAGACAAAAAAGATAATACTGCTGTTATGACGACCTACAATAACAACGATATAGCCATCATCGGCACAAGTATACGGTTACCGGAGTTGAGCAGTAACGGTGAATACTGGAGCTTACTGGCAAACAAAAAAACAAACATAGTACGCTTCGACTGCGAAACAGGCAGGCGCATGCGCATTGCCGAAGAAAAGCTTTGCCATCCGAACTTTATTGCAGCAGGCAGCGTGCTCCAGGATGTATATGCGTGGGACGCTAATTTTTTTGGGTATAGTCCTAAAGCTGCCTCTCTGCTGGATCCCCAGCAAAGGCTGTTGCTGGAGTGCGGATGGGAGATCTTTGAACGGGCAGGCTACAATCCGCTTCAGACCAGCTGCAAGACCGGCGTGTACGTGGCCGCCGCGCACAACAATTACAGCGAAGCGTTCCGTAAGCAAGCCAGTCCGGCCGACGACTATCTGGCGTTCGCCTCCAATGACGTCGATTTTGCTGCAACGAGGTTGTCTTATCAGTTTAACCTGAAAGGGCCAAGCATGACGGTCCAGACGGCTTGTTCCAGCTCGCTGGTGGCGGTTCACCTCGCTTGCGAAAGCCTGCTTAACCTTGAATGCGATCTTGCCCTTGCGGGCGGTGTTTCGATTGTATTTCCCCAGGCCGGATACCTGTACGATCCCAACCTCATTTTTTCTGCCGAAGGATGCTGCAAGCCTTTTAACAGCGATGGCCAGGGCACCGTGTTCGGAAACGGACTGGGTCTTGTACTACTCAAACGCCTGCAGGATGCGGTGAACGACCACGACAACATCCAGGCCGTCATAAAAGGATCTGCGGTCAACAACGACGGCCATCACAAGAACAGCTTTTACTCACCAAGCATAGAAGGACAAAAAGAGGTGATCCTGAATGCCCTGCAGGTAGCGCAGGTATTGCCGGAAACGATCGGCTTTGTGGAAGCGCATGGTACCGGTACAGCCCTCGGAGACCCAATTGAAGTAACGGCGCTTACGGAAGCTTACAGAAATTTTACCAGTAAAAAGCAATACTGCTACCTGGGATCTGTCAAGTCGAACATCGGGCACCTGAACACGGCTTCCGGTATCGCCGGATTGATAAAATGCATTTTGTGCCTGCAGCAAAGAGCCGTTCCTGCCACCCTGCATTTTACCAAAGCCAACCAGGAAATAGATTTTGAGAACAGTCCATTTCTCGTCAACCAGGAAACTGTTCCCTGGGTAAATGCTGGTGCGCCCCTCAGGTCTGCGGTAAGTTCTTTCGGCGTTGGTGGCACCAATGCGCACGTAATCCTGGAAGAATTTCATGCAAACAAGCAGCAGCCTGTTGGGAAAAAATATTTCATCCTTCCTTTTTCGGCCAAAACGACAAGAGACCTTAAGGAATACAAAAGAGCGCTGACCGGCTTTCTGGAGCGCAATCCGCAGATCAGTATCGGAGATGCCGCGTTTACCCTTCAGCAGAGCCGCAGTGCTCTGCAGCACCGCGAATATGTCGTTTGCGTTGCTGCGGAAGATGCGCTGGCAAAGCTTCGCGAAGAAAACACCGAAGCCATTGTGCTGGATGCCGGAGACCAGCTCCTTGTGAATAAATGGACAGAGGGAGAAGAGGTGGACTGGAATCAGATCAATTCATCCATTGGCTGTTACAGAACCGAACTGCCGGTGTATTGCTGGAATAAAAAGGAGTATGCCATAGAAAGCTATGTAAAGCATTCTCCTCAAACATACACCCCTCAAACCGGATACAGCCTTTTAGCGGAAAACATTTCAGTATTTGATCATCAGGAATTTAGAATGCTGTTTACTGCTGAAGATCCGATCATCCGCCAGCACAATGGGATGTTACCGGCTGCCGCTTATATCGAAATGGTGTTTGCAGCGCTGCGTGTATCGGGGAAAAATGTGGAAGACAGCGCCGTCCGGAACTTTACCTGGCTGCAGCCTTATGCTCCGGCTGCTTCCAACCCTGTTCACATACACCTGAAACTGGTTCCCCGCAATCCGGATGAAATTGGCTTTAGCTTCTTCACAGAATCCCCGGCCGGCGTGTTCGCAAGCGGATCGGTTGTGGCTGCCGGTACTGCAAAACAGGAAGACTTTTCAGAAGAATTGGCTTTATTCCGGCAACTACCGGCACAGCGGTTGGAGGCTGAGGAGATATACAGCCGGTTTAAAGCCAGCGGCTTCTACTATGGAGAAAAGTTCCAGCTGCTAAAGAATGTAAAACGGCAGGGGAACAAAGCATCCGGAACGATACAAAAACCGGATGATGAGGTTGGGAAAAACGGGTCTTTCTTTGCAGACCCTTTCGTTATGGATGCCGCGTTTCAGACAGCAGCATCGCTTCTGCCGGGCTTCGATGACTCATTGCAGCTTTTTGTGCCTTATGAAGTAGAGGAGATTAGGTTCTGCAGGAGTTTTGAGCCAGTGAATGCCGGCATCCTGGCCAAGAGGCAAACCACTTATGACACCCAATCCATACTGGAAAAGTTTGATGTATATATCCTGGATGAAGCCGGCCGACCTTTCGTGTGCTTTCAAGGCCTTTCTTTGGTAAATAAGGCAGCAAGGCAGCCGGCCAGCAAGCACGAAACGCCGGTAGCCGCCGGTGAACCGCTACAACATGACGCAGTTCGACAGGCGGTAGAAGCCATTCTGCTGGAATCGATTGCTGAAGAATTGGGACATGCCCTTACCCAGATCAGTGCGGAGGACCCATTCTTCAGCATCGGCCTCGATTCGGTGGTTCTGATCGGTGTCATAAACCGGATGGACAGCTATTTTCCCAACCTTCCCAAAACACTTTTTTTTGAGTACAGCAACATCGTGGAAGTCACCGGCTACCTGCTCAAAACTTATCCGGAGGCGTCAGCAACCATTGCTGATAAGTGGGTTGCCCCGGCTAAAAAAGAGCCGGACAGTGCAGCACCTCCACCTCCTCATACCAAAATAATTGATACCATGCAAGCTTATTCCGAGCAAACTGCTGAAAGACGGATTCCCAGACCACATGATGTGGCTATCATCGGCGTTCATGGAATTTATCCCGAGGCCGCCAATTTGAAAGAGTTCTGGCACAACCTGCAGGCAGGGAAAGATTGCATCAGGGAAATCCCGCAGGACCGCTGGCCTATAGATGGATTTTACAGTCCGGATATAAACAGCATGACAACCAGCTACTCGAAATGGGGTGGCTTTATTGAAAAAATGGATCATTTTGACCCGGTATTTTTTAAGATTCCACCAAAGGAAGCTGAATTCATTGATCCGCAGGAGAGACTGTTTCTGGAGTCGGCCTGGTGTGCAATAGAGAACGCCGGCTACACGCCCAAGAATGTATGCGGCAAAGCCAGAAAAGCGGGCGTGTATGTAGGTGTTATGTGGGGGCATTACCAGCTGTTTGCCGTAGAGGAGCTGCAGCGGGGAAATATCGTCATCAACACTTCCGCTTACTGGTCTATTGCCAACCGTGTATCGTTCACAATGAACTTCAACGGCCCCAGTATGGCGGTCGATACGGCTTGCTCTTCTTCCCTGTCGGCCATACACCTTGCCTGCAACAGCATCATCAGCGGCGAATCGGAAATTGCCATTGCCGGTGGTATAAACCTGAACCTGCATCCGTACAAATATTACCTGTTATCGGGCAGGCGGTTCGCCTCAACCGACGGACGCTGCAGGGCTTTTGGTGAAGGAGGAAGCGGATATGTGCCCAGTGAAGGAGTAGGTACGGTACTGCTGAAGTCACTCAGCCAGGCTATCGAAGACCGCGACACCATATATGGAGTGATAAAGGGAACAAGGATCAACCATGGTGGAAAAGCGAGCGGTTACACAGTTCCCAACTCTCATGCCCAGTCGGAAGTAGTCAGGTCGGCAATAGAAATCTCGGGTGTTTCTGCAGACGACATCAGTTATGTAGAAGCACATGGAACTGGTACATCTCTGGGTGATCCGATCGAGATCAACGGATTGGTCTCTGCCTTTTCCAACAACGGAAAAGAAAGACAACCCTGCCCAATCGGATCTGTCAAAAGCAATATCGGACACCTTGAATCTGCCGCAGGTATTGCATCAGTTCACAAAGTGCTTCTGCAGCTGGAACACGGACTCCTGGCTCCAAGCATCCACTGCGAACCGCTGAATCCTTTCATAGATTTCACCCACGGTCCTTTTGTGGTTCAAAAGGAGCTGGCAGCGTGGAAGCCATCAAAAACAACTTCCCTGCGAGTGGCTGGCATCAGCTCGTTTGGTGCCGGTGGGGCAAATGCCCATGTAATCATCGAAGAATATAAAGAAGACGCGGCAACAGATGTGCCCGCAGGAGAAGTGCTCATTATCCTGTCGGCCCAGGACGAGCCTACGATGCACGCCTATGCGCAGCAGATGCTGAACTTTATCAGAACCGAGCCACGCAGTGCGTCTTTCTCCCTGCTTAATTTTTCCTATACGCTCCAGGTTGGCCGGATTGACCAGTTGTATCGTCTTGCATTTACCGCCCGTACCGTGGAGGAAGTACAAACCGGGCTGACCCGTTTCTTACAGCACGATGCAAATACTGTCTTCTACCATAAAGCAGACAAAACAAAAGCGCATGCGACACCCGAAGAAATCGACGCATGGATGCTACATAAAAATCATGCTGCGCTTGGAAGGGCTTGGAGCCAGGGCGCTACCGTCAACTGGGACAAGTATTACAGGAACAACAAGCCCAGGCGTATCCCCCTGCCCAACTACCCGTTCAATAAACGGAAGCTTTGGTACGAGCCGCTCCACCGCATAACGGGAAAAGTAAATGGTACAAACGGCTCTTCCCTTATCACTACACCAGCAGCCATTGCTGTGCATCCTGCCGCCACAGCATCGGATAACGGCACTGCCTTGCATGCTACATCCACAAACAACGCCCTATCCGCATCTCCGCCCTCACAGGTGCATTGCTTGGTCTTGGCCCAAAAGCCCAGGAATGCACCCTCAGATCCCGGAACCAGGACAGCACGGCTGGTTGTTTTGTCAAATCATCCGGAAGACAGCAGGCGCTTGCAGGCTTTTTACAGCCAGCCTGCTTCTATCGTGAGAAGCGCTGATAGCGCTGTAACCAGTCCGGGGAACTATACGGTAAATTCGCTTGCCGGTGACTGCTACGAAAAACTGTATCAGCAGATCGCCCCCACCTTGCCGCTGCCGGGTGAAGTAGACATTGTACTCGACGTAGACAACTTTCCGGCAGAGTACCATCAGTACAATTATTTTTACAAAGCTCAGGTATTGACGGCAGTTTTTGAAAACATCAAACAGGCATCCATCCACCTCAAACAGCAAAAGATAAATTTTCTTTTGCATTTTACCGGAGCAGAAGAAAAGGACTTGCCTGTTTTGCGTGCCCTGGCATCCCTTGTAAAAGTAGCCGCGAAAGAGCAACCCAGGATGCGTTTCATGACCATCGAGTTTCAGCATAGTTTTCCTGCAGACGGGAAAGCGGCAGCAATGGTAGCGGAGCTCAATCAACCTCCTTCAGCAACAGAAATTGTGTATAACAAGGAGGGCAGCTTTCAAGCTGAACTGCGCCCCCTTGAAACAACGCTACCGCCAGCACCGGTGGTAATCAAAAATCAAGGTGTTTATATGATCACCGGAGGAATGGGTGCGATCGGAATGGTGCTGGCTGCATTCCTGTTGCGCAAAGGAGCCGCCCGTGTTGTACTAACAGGAAGAAAGAACAAAGAGGACCTTACAGACCGGCAAAAACATTTTCTGAACACGCACCTGAACAGGATAATCTACACCCCTGCCGACATAACGGATTATGCCCAGGTCAAAAAACTTGTAGAATCAATTGTTGCGCAGTACGGCAGAATAAACGGAGTCATCTATGCCGCCGGCATAATAGATGATAAATTGATCCAGAAAAAATCAAGGGAAAGCTTCAATGGTGTTGTTGCCGCAAAGATCAGCGGAGCCCTCAACATCGACACTGCTACAGAAAACTTAGGCCTTGATTTCACAGTGTACTGTTCCTCCGTCAGTGCTCTGGCCGGCCCCATGGGACAGGTTGATTATGCCGCTGCCAACAGGTTCCTGGACGAATATGCAACGTACAAGAATGAACGCTCCGCTGCCCGGTACATCTCTGTAAACTGGCCATACTGGAATGAAGGGGGCATGAAGATACCGCAGCCCTTTGTAGACATGATGCAGAAAAGCGGCATATGGGGCATTTCGGAAGAGGAAGGTTTGGAAGCACTGGAAAAGATATTTGATCGCCCGGCCACACAGGTCATCGTTGTAAAAGGTACCGAACAGGGAATGCAGACCTTATTTGGCAACCTTGGCTTACGCCTCTCCGGCCTGCAGGCGGAAAATAGAATTATTCAGAACGGGCAAAGCCATGGGGCGCCTGCGGGCAAGGTTGTGCAAGCGCTCCCGGTTCTACATGAACCAGCAACCAAGCAGAACGATCGCACCGCCGACTATACCGACACCCTGCTCACGCTAAAAGATACCATCCTGAGCAGCATTTCCGAAGCGTCTGGGTTGGCAAAGGAAGATATAGATACTTCGGTCAATTTCGAAGAGTACGGTCTGGATTCGGTTCTGATCATGAAAGTCAGTTCTGAAATAGAAAAGTTCATTCCGCAACTGTCGATCTCCCTGTTTTTTGAATGCAAAACGATTGATGAAATTCTTGCTAAGATCGGCCAGGAACTCGCGGACGGCAACATGCATCTGCACAAAATGCAACCGGTGGCCGCAGCTCCAAATCAGGAGCCGGAAAAGCACCTCCCGCCCTTCCAGCGTGAAGAAGCGCATTCGTCACCTGCAGCAACGGCAGATTTCCTGCGGGAAAAAATAACGGAACTGATTTGCGCCTCCTCCGGACTGACGGCCTCCGATATAAGTCCGGTAACCGACCTGGAAGAGTATGGCCTGGATTCGGTTATGATCATGAAGGTATCGTCAGAACTGGAAAAATACTTCAGTGGTCTTTCTATTTCGCTTTTTTTTGAATGTAAAACCATCAACGACATCGTTGGTAAGATACAAGAAGAGCTGTTGGCCGGCAGTTTGGTAGAAATCAGATCCAGCACAGTTGATGAAACCACTGTCGCATTGCCTGAAACAGGCGTAGCAAGGCAAGCATTTCCTCTACAGCCGCAACCGTTTCAGGCCGGGTACTATACAATTTTGCAGACAACCCCAACAGACAAAGGTTATACCGTGCAGGTTCAGTTTGATACCGGCCATCCTGCCATCACCGGCCACGCGATCAAAGGCCAAATCATCCTGGCAGGAGCTGCTTATATCGTCATGGTGCGTGGTTTGTGGAACCAGCCAGGGGCCGCTCCGGCGAACTGTATCCGGAACATGACCTGGATGGCACCCCTACTTTTCGACCACTCGGCTGATCCTGCCCAGACTGAATTTACTACAACAGAAAACGGCGTACAGTTCAGCGTAACGGCAAACAAGAAAAAATGCGTGCAGGGTGAGCTGGTCAATACAATGCTTCCGGCAATCCCGCCCATTCCTGTTCACCTGCTCAAAGCGAAGGCGCTAAGGGAATACGGCAAAGCGGACATTTACGGCTGGTTCAGGGAACAGGGATTTGAGTATGGCAGCGAATACCAAATAATTGATCGCTTGTACGTAGGTTCAGGAGAGGTGCTGGGTGTACTAAACAGTTCACCGGGCGTATCCAACCTTACCCCGATGCTGCTGGATGGGGCTTTTCAGTGTATTGCAGGTTTTACAATCAGCGGGATGGCAGACATGAAACAGGTTTGGATTCCCTTCTTCCTGGAAAAAATGCTCTTTCATACCGCAGGCGGCAACCAGCCTGTTTACGTCCACATTATCAAAGACACCTATTCGGCCAACGCTTCCATCCAGCAATTCAACATTTCGCTGCTTGATGAACAGGGAAACATTTGTGTGCAGATAGAGAACTTTACCCTGAAGGCTGCATCCCTGTCTGCACAGCCTTCTGCCGCAAAGCCGGAAATTACGCATACTGATACCCGTAAAACCGGAACAGACCCTGTTATACAAGCGTCCGGCTTGGCAGCCGATCTTCAGATGAATGATTTACAGGGTTTAGACCCGGTAGCGGTCGTCTCAGTTTCATGCAAACTCCCGGGGAGCGATTCGCCGGAAGAATTTTGGGAGATACTCCAGCGAGGAAAAGAAACGATCCGGGAGATTCCTCCGGAAAGATGGGATTGCAGCAAAACCTACGATCCCGTGAAGGGGAAAAAAGATAAGACCTATTCAAAATGGGGCGGTTTCCTGCGGGACATCGATCAGTTCGATGCTGCATTCTTCAGGATAAAAGAAAGCGAGGCTGTTTCAATTGATCCGCAGCAACGGATTCTGCTTGAGCTTACGCAACACCTTTTTGAAAGAGCCGGCTACAGCCAGCGGGAAATCAGCGGCAAGCAGGTAGCCATCATCATCGGAGGAGCAGCAGGCAACTGGATCGATCTGATCGTTGATCTTCCGGGCGAGGCAACCAAGAACGTAGTTGTCAATACCATACAGAACATGCTGTCTGCACGCATTTCTGATTTTTACGATCTGAAGGGCACCTCGTTAACAATTGATACCGCATGTTCTTCATCGCTTGTAGCGATCCATGAAGCCTGTCAGAAAATACGCAACAAAGAATGCACCATGGCCGTGGCAGGCGGCATTACGCTTCTTCTCACCGCTCACAGCTTTATTGGCTTTAGCCAGGCCCAGGTATTGTCGGCAGATGGAAAATGCCATGTCTTTGACAAGTATGCTGATGGAATTGTACTGGGTGAGGGAGCCGGACTGGTGCTGCTGAAGTCGTACCAGGATGCCGTTCGCGATGGCGACCAGATACTGGCTGTCATCAGGGGCTCTGCGGTAAACAACGACGGCAAAACCATGGGAATCACAACACCCAATTTGCTGATGCAAAAAGAAGTGATCAAAAGTGCCCTTGACAATGCCCGCGTCAGCAGCCAGACCATCACTTACCTGGAAGCACATGGCACAGGTACGCTTCTGGGCGACCCCATCGAGATAAAAGCCGCTGGGGAAGCGTTCGGCAGGCAAGGCGGCAAAGGCCACTGCGCTGTAGCATCGGTCAAATCAAACATCGGCCATACTTTACACGCTTCGGGCGTGGCAAGCTTTATAAAGGTTGTTTTGGCGCTGCAGCATAAACTGATTCCTCCCACGCTGAACTGTGACAGCCCTCACCCCAGGTTCGAGTTTGAGCATTCCCAATTTTATCCTGTCACAACATTAAAAAACTGGACCGTAGCGGGCAATTTTCCCCGGAGGGCAGGCATATCTTCTTTTGGGTTCGGCGGCACTAACTGCCACCTGATCCTGGAAGAAGTGAGTTCAGCCTACACACCCGTAAGGACTGCCCTTCCTTTAACCCGGTTCAAGCGTAAAAGATTCTGGCCGGGCAACCCAACTAGGCCCAGCAACGGACATCCGGCAACTGACAACGGAGTCGGTCAAAAATTCATTACGTATGAAGATATTCTGCGCAAGCTGGAAAGTGGCGAGATCTCCACGGAGGAAGCCGTTGAATTAGAAAACTCGTTAATAAAATAATGCCATGCAATACCACGCGTTACCTGCCGACGATGATCTTGACAACATAAAAAACCAACCGGTTCCTGCTGAGGGTGGCAAAACCCCTGCTTTGGCAGAACCAGCCGTCAGGGAGTATATTCTTGATACGTTCTCTCGCAAATTCAATGTGGACAAACAAAACCTGGCAACAGACGAAAACCTGCTTGAAATGGGCCTGGATTCGTCGCTGATTATCAAGGTGGCTGAAGAAATAGAAGCGGATCTGGACGTCAAACTGTATCCTACCGTTTTCTTTGAGCACAGGACCCTCAACGAGATCATCAGCTACTTTGCCCAACAGTTTCCCGATAAATTTATCCAGTCCCGCAGGCACCAAACAGTCCAAAACACAGCTCCTTCCCTGCCATTTCCGGATGATCCTGCCGCAGACCAGCCCATCATGCAGCGATCTGACAACATCCATTGTTTTTCACTAGAATGGGAAGCTGCAGGCAAAGTGGATACGGCTTCCCCTGGTCTTGCAGTAGCGGATACCTACATGGTTTTTGTAAATGACTCCAGCGAAATCAAAAAACATATCATCCGCAAAAAGGGAGCAACCATCCAGTTGCTGCAGCCCGGGAACCCCGAGCAGACCCGATCTCGTCCTTCGGCCCCGGCTGCGCATATTTATATATATATAAACGAAAAGAAGGTACAGCTTGAACAGTCATCCGACTGCATCGATGTAACGTTCAAGGTCTTGAAAGAGGTAAAAGATTTCCTGCTCGGTATTACCGCAGCAGGACTGCAATATCCCTGCAAGATCAGTTTCATTGTGGAATCTGCCGTGGTATTGTCATCACCTTTTCTTTTTTCCCTGAGAAGTTTCTCGAAATCTCTTGCAGTGGAACTGCCCCATTTTTCAGCCCATGTGCTGGGCATAAAAACTTTTAGCGATTCGGCTGTTGACTGGATGCTTGGCTTTGCCGGAGTAGCAACAAACGACATTGTAGCTGCATGCACAGATGAAGATATATACTTTCTGCGGCCGGCTGAGATAGCCCTGGTGAGCGGAAAGGAAAAAGAAAACAACACACATGAAGTTCCGACATACCTCATAACCGGAGGCAGCGGGAAGCTGGGGCAGATGATAGGCAGTCATCTGTGTCAGGCAGCTGACTGTAATGTGGTATTGCTAGGAAGAAGCAATGAACCTTCGGAGATCAACCAACTGAGAGCCGGCCTTGTAACCAGGTCGAGAATCGCCTATAAAAAATGTGACGTTACCGCGTTGAAAACGCTTCAAACCATCATCCGGGAGGTCAATACCGAATATGGTCCCATACACGGAATCATCCATGCTGCAGGGGTTCTTGATGATGGACTTTTTCTTAACAAAACTCCTGACTCTATCCTAAAGGTTGTACAGCCCAAAATTGCGGGCATTGTTCACCTTGATGTGGCAACGGCGGATGAGCCGCTAGAATTTTTTATTGCATTTTCATCGCTCAGCGCTTTTACGGGTAATAGAGCACAAACCGATTATGCATATGCCAATGGTTTTATGGATGGGTTCATCCTTCACAGAAACCTGCTCGTGGAGGCAGGCCGCAGAAAAGGCAAGAGCATTTCCGTCAACTGGCCTTTGTGGGAAAACGGTGGCATGACTCCCCGCAAAGAGGTTGTTGACCTGATGGAAAGCATAGCGGGGATCGTTCCCCTTCCGGGTGCAACCGGGAAAAAGATCTTTGATAAAATCCTGCACGGGAACCATCGTCAGCTGTGCGTAGTTCAGGGAAACAAAGAAAAGTTCATGCGGTTTTTACAATCAAAGCTGGGCAGAAAAACAGAAGCGGACCAGTCTTTTAATAGCAGGGAACATGCAATTGACCCTGGTTCCGGCCCATTGGCTGTACCGGTCAGCAACGCCGAAAAGATGCCGACCAGAAAGCAGTACATGCAACCGGAAAACCTGGATACCGCCACTCCTCACATACCGGCTCTGTCAGAAAGAACAATTTCTGATAAAAACAAGCCAGATGATGTTGCCATAATAGGAATGCATGGCCGGTTTCCCCGTTCTGCCGACCTGGCCACCTTCTGGAAAAACCTGGAAAGCGAAACAGACATGATCACGCATACTCCCGAAGAAAGGTATGCCTGGTGGAAAGTAGTGGCGCAGTTATTGGGCTTTGATGAAAAAGAGTATATCTTTTGGGGCGGATTTCTGGATGGAATAGATGAATTTGATGCGGCATTCTTTAACATATCCAAGGCGGAAGCTGAAGTGATTGATCCGCAGCAACGTATTTTTTTTGAATCGTGCTGGAAGTGCCTGGAAGACGCCGGGTATGATCCCAAAAGTTTTTCCGGCTCAAGAACGGGGGTATTTGCCGGAATTTCCACACGCGATTATAATGAGCTACTCCTGCTGTTCAGAACACAGATTGAACCCCAACATTCTACCGGGCTTGCCAGCAACATGCTCGCAAACCGGACTTCCTACCTGCTCAACCTGAACGGTCCCAGCGAAATTGTTGACACCGCTTGCTCCAGCAGCCTTGTTGCGTTGCACCGAGCCGTGCAGTCTATCCAAACTGGTGAAAGTGACTGTGCCATTGTTGGAGGTGTTAACTTGATGGTTTCACCGCTTGCTTTTATGGCATTCAGCCGTACCGGCATCCTCTCCAAAGACGGGCGCTGTAAATCATTTGCAAAGGATGCAAACGGCTATGTAAGAGGCGAAGGGGTGGGCACTTTGCTGCTGAAACCCCTTTCAAAAGCCATTCAGGAGGGTGATAACATTTATGCCGTGATAAAAGGGAGCCATGTTAACCATGGTGGAAAAGCAAAGGGCCTTACTGCTCCCAACCCTGTGATGCAGGCAGATGTGGTAGCCCGCACCATACTGGCTGCAGGCTGCAGCCCGGATGCGATAGGATATATAGAAGCCCACGGCACCGGTACGGCCCTGGGCGACCCGGTAGAGATAGAAGGATTGAAGAAAGCCTTTAAAACTCTTCAGCAGAAAAAAAATATACCGCTCGGAAAACAGTTCTGCGGAGTAGGAACGGTTAAAAGCAATATTGGTCACCTGGAAGCAGCAGCAGGCGTAGCCGGCGTGATAAAAGTGCTGCTGGCAATGAAACACAAAAAGATTCCGGCATCTTTGCATATTGATGAGGTGAATCCCCATATTCACCTGGAGAATTCCCCGTTTTACCTGGTAAGAAAAACGAAAGACTGGCCTGCCGGCCCGCTGCCAAAACTGGGTGGAATCAGCTCATTCGGATTTGGGGGGGCAAATGCCCATGTTCTGCTGGAAGAGTACGTTCGCAAAGAAGCTGATCAGCCGGCAGATACACAATCCGCCCCCTATCTGTTGCCTTTTTCGGCACCCGGGCCGGAACAGCTAAACATGTACCTGAACGCTTTCGCCCGGTTCCTGGAACAATCTTCTGCCCCGGCATCATTGCAGCACATCGCTTATACCTTGCAGATTGGCAGAGCTGCTTATCCCTTCCGCAAAGCGCTTATCGCAAACAGTTTGCAAGACGTGATCCGGCAGATCGATGAAATGCCGGAGGCTGCGTCCAGGAACAACGTCCTGCCTGAAGGGTTTATCAACCTACTGGAGAACAATGCAGGAAAGTTGTTTATAAAGAACCTCTTTGATGAAGGGAAACTGAACCACATTGCCCAGTTGTGGGAACAGGGGATGAACATCGAATGGACAGGGCTTTATAAAACCCCTTTGCTGCGTGTTCCTTTGCCTTCTTTCCCTTTCAAGAAGACAAAATTCTGGGTTCAGATGCCCGATATTGCAGACATCTATTTCTTCAAGTCTCAGGACGCTCGTGGGATGGCAGGGCCTGCAACAGAACAGGTTCAGCCGCAGGCAGTACCCCCCGCCGACGAAGCTGTTTCCGTTGAAGATTTTCTTGTACACGAACTGGCAGCGCTGCTTAAAAAGAACAGTGATGAGATCGAAAGAGACATGTCTTTTCTGGACTATGGCCTGGATTCGATCCTGGGAATGACCCTTGTCAAGAAAATAGAACAGCAGTATAAGATACCCATATACGTGAACGAGATTTTGCAAAACGATACCATCCGCAAGCTGGCTCATTATCTTACCGGGGAAATAGAAATGGGTGAGCGCCTTTCTTCCGGCAACAATATACCTACCAAAGCCACGGAGGACGCGCCAGCTCGGCCGCCTGCAGAAGAACAAATGAAAAAGAATGAAAAGCCGATCATTTTTCTGCTTTCTACTCCCCGGGCAGGTTCAACCTTGCTGCGAACAATGCTGATGGGGCATCCAGCCTTGTTTGCACCACCCGAACTGCACCTGCTGAATTTTACAACGATGAAAGAACGGGCAGATAGATTGTCGGGCACCGGATTGGATGAGGGACTTGTAGAAACCATCAGGCAGATAAAAGGAATCGGCACACTGGAAGCAAGGGAGCTGATCGGGGAACTGGCAGCCAGGGAAACTGCTGATCTGGATGTGTATGCTCTGTTACAGGACCTTTTGCCCGGCCAGGTACTGGTTGACAAATCCCCCTCCTATTCCAGCGACCTGGAAATAATGAAAAAAAGCTATGCACATTTTACGGATGCCAGATATGTTTTCCTGGTAAGGCATCCATTGGCAGTGATGGAATCTATTGTGAGAAACAGGTTCCACAAGTTCATCCGGTCCGGCAACGACAACAATCCGGAACCGTATAAACAGGCGGAAAAGGTATGGCATGATTTCAACCGGAATATACTGGCCTTTTCGCGCTTGCTTCCCCCGGAAAGATACAAATTCGTTTTTTATGAAGACCTTGTTACCAATCCGGTAGAAACAAGCAGGAAGATATGCAAGTTTCTTAAACTGCCTTTTCACGAGGAAATGCTCTCTCCCTATAAGTCAGAAAGGATGATCCACGGATTGCATGAACATTCGCTGAGCATCGGTGATCCAAACTTTCTGCAGCATACCGGCATTGAAGATCACCTGGCGTTTGAGTGGATAGACAAGCTGCCTGCCTGCCCGCTGCCTGACAGGCAAACGCTTGACCTGGCAAGTGAATTCGGCTACGATGCAGGTCAGGATCTTCCACTCTCATCACAGCAATCCGCTTACTTGAATCGCTCAAAATACGGAACCTGGAATCTGGTTCATGAGTTTGCTTTTGAAAGCCGGACGCTGGTCAGCACAGATGATTTTAAAAAGGGGATGAAAAAATTCCTTGGTTTGTATCCAACGCTTTCCAGGCTGCTGGATAAAACAACTCAAACCTGGAAAGCTGCTCCTGACCAAGCCTCTTTATATGCATTCGATATAGTGGTGGACCTGCCGGCCGATGAAAGTGGGGAAGAAATGCTGCAGCGCATGATCAATCAGTATAAATATGTCATTGATGCAGAGCATGGCCCACTGCTGTATGTTGCGGTAGTTAAAGACAAGGTAAACCAGTATAAAGGAGCGCTTATATACAGCCATCTGGCAGGAGACGGCATATCGTCCGCTTACCTGATTGAAAATATGTTCCTGCTGCTCACGGCAGCATCTTTGCGCTACCCTGTTGTTCAACAGTCCTACATACACTATATCACACATACCAAAACGCCTGAAACAAAAGCCATTCCTGCGGCTGAAAAAGAATCAGGTGGTGCTTTGCCCGGATTTTCGCTACATTGCGACATGGACGGCCAGGAAAACGATGACGCCTCCGAACAGGAACTGACTTGCTTTATAAACCTAAGCAAGGATGTTCCCGACGACGGTTCAACTTTGTTTTTCCATGCCGGCGAAAGTCTTGTGAAAGCCCTGCGCATGTTGACAAGCTCACAAGCCATAGTGCTTGAACTGCGGCACCACAATCGTTTTTATAAAAAAATCATCCCTTATGCATATACCGGAACGGTCGGTTTGCTGGCAACTGACACACTGCTGCTGATCAGGGAGCCGGACGGCAAGGACGATGCATTCCAAGAGGCTTACTACACTGCCGAAAAATCGCCGGACAGCATGCCTGCGGATGTCCCGCATCTGATCCGGTTCAATTACCAGACACAGCTGGGTTCATTTGCCCGAAGCAAAGACCTGCACTTCGGCCGCAATTACCAAGTATTCGATCCCCGTGAGATCAGGCAGCACGCACTGGAATGCATCGTCAGGGAACATGAAAAAAAGCTTGAGCTGCTGATCCGGTTCTCAAAAAATCAATTCTTTTCTTCCACCATGGAAGCCCTTCTGGAAAAATGGAAATCGGACATGATAAACAGCCTCAATCCTGTAAGCAGGCTGCCTGTTCCGTTGTCTGATGCGCATGAGCAAACGACTGCCATTGAGAGATTGCTTTAGGGGGATGCTTCCCAATAGTGGCATGAGGCACAAGGAAACACCATACATTCCTATATGAACGATCAAAGACGGGCAGGCAGCTGGCGGCAGAAAACGGCTTTTTGGGCTTCATTTGCCCTGCAACGCTTTTTTAGAAGTTATTTCCGGCTGTTGTTCGGTTTGCTTAAATTTCATAAAACCTCTGTTTGCTGGAAGCTTTTTAACGAAAGGGCCAACCAGTTTCTGGGGATTCCCTACATTATGCTGAATGCCCCCCGCTGGAACACCCATGCCCTGATTGCTTCGGCCGGACCATTGCATATAGCCGACCATGCAATGATCGACCTGTCTGGTATTCAGGCTGCCTGTAAAAGCTGGACGCTCGCTTTTTACAAACAGCCCGCAAACAAGTGTCACAAGGTAGTGTCTCCGCTGGCGGAGGGATCATGGACGGAACCCTTTTACGTGAGCAAAGGCGATTACGTGATTGTGTTGAGATTGTATGAGGAAAAGTATCCGCTTGAGCTTCCCGGAATTGTTGTAGATGAAGGCCGGATTCATATCAGCAAACGGGTGCTCACCGCACGCCAGGAATATATTCCGGAGAAGATCCTGCACAAAAGAGGTGCTTTTTATGACCTGATTCATCACTATCTGTTTTATGCATTCAAGCACGGCAGCCATGCTGCTGATCACCGTATCAGGAACGAGTACTTGCCTGTCGGCAATCCGGAAACGATCTTCAGGTTTGGGTATTTGCCCCAGTATGGAGGCATACGGGTACAGGCCGCAGATAATATATCCGGATCCACGCTGATGTATATCACGTTCTTCAACAAAAGCAGTTTTCCTGTCTTCAGCCAAAAAATTGCCATGCTGAACAATGTATACAGATCACCACCGGCCACCACCGAGGGCACTTACCTGATCAGGATTGTGCCCTTGCATCGGGGTGTATCAGACAGCTCTGTGGACAGGTATCTGAGTATAACCAGCTTCAATGAAAGTTCATGAGATTATCCTGGCCGGGACGCATGCGGAACTGGACGAATTTTTCAACAGAATTGATGTTAAAGTAGATGTTGTTGCGCAAAATGTCCGCGAACTTTTGTCCCGGCATCCGGCCGAAAGAATGTCCGGGAAATACCTGCATTCCCGGGTACAGCATGTTTTTAAGGTATTGGATTGTTTCGAACATTTCTTCGGGGCTGCTTCCCCTTCCATCGCAGCTCCCGCATCCTTCAAAGAAGAATGTGTCGCCTGAAAACAGGGTGTTCCCGATCCAGAAGCATGCACTTCCCTTGGTATGCCCGGGCGTCAGCAGACACTTGCAGGTAAAGCTGCCGAACAAGATCGTCTGATTGGCATAGAACAGCTGCGGATGGTGAATTTCAGGGCGATAAAAAGCATACTCATCCATCGAAATCAAGGCCGTTATACCCAGTGAACCGGTAAAGAAATTGGAGAGGTTGATGTGATCGTTGTGAGAATGGGTAAGCAGAACATGCCTTAGTTTAACATCGTGCGCACCCAGGGCAGCGCAGATCTTTTCCTTTTCCCATGATGGATCAACCAGCAAACCTTCTTTGCTTATCTGATCATACACAATGTAGGAGAAGTTTTTAAATGATTCGCCGGCTGTACTGATGGTCAGTACATGCAAGTTTGAGTACGTCTCCACATGGTGATTTTTAAAATAAGCAAGTTATAGCACCTGACTACAACATGCTCAAAAATTTGGTGGTTGCGCCCTCATGCGGCCAACTAATACACCTGATCTGTACTTAAGCACACATTGTCTTCCAGCTCTAGCATGGCATTGATGAGATAGATCGTGTGATAGAACTTCAATTGATCTACAGATATACAGGCTTCCGTTATTTTTTGCTCCTGCAGCAACTGCTGTCTTTTCGTTCCGTGCAGCAATGGATTCGCCGGAGTGTGATAATTGACGCCATCGCTCAGAACAATGTTGCAGTAAGAAGTGTCTGTCAGCAAGCCATTTTTCACGATCAGGATATCATCGCACGTGTCTTTGCACGCATATAGCGCATTGATGGCTTCCCGGTTCTCGTACTTATAATGATAGCTGATCTCATCATTATAAATCAGTTTCAAACTTCTGATGGCTGGAAGCCGGTAAGGCAGAAATTCTACTTTTCTGATTCCTTCCCCGTACAAAATACGGCATTTATACAATCGTGCTTCAAGCCCCACAGGAATCACCACTTCTTTAAGAATATCAAGTTCATCATCACAGTTCCAAAGCTCTTTTCTGGCTTTATTCATACGACTGTTGTGAAAGCAGATATTCCGGAACTGGTTATGAACCACTTTGACTGTTTCCAACAACCTGTACATAATTTTTAATATTTGAGGCCATTGTAAAGAAACCTGGCGCGCCCGATTAAAGGCAATGCTTCATCCATTTCAACGATGCGGACAGCAACAACTCTTTACCCCTGTATTGATAACCGCTGTCCGGTTAAAATTAACTAAGATTTTGTACAGACCGCAGAAAACCGGACAGATTTGGCGATATAGTGCGCACGTTCCAGCGATGCAGGTCTTCTAGCTGGCAGACACCCTTATGCGAACCGCTCAGGGATTCCGTGCAAAAACCAGAATTTTTGAGTTAAATTGCTAATCACGAGCGTTGCGCCTCGGTCGAGTTGAGCACCCAATGTTTTCATCAATTTACTTCTTTGCAAAGGCGCTTACATTTTTTTGGAAAGGGATAACTCCACTAAAACTTTGAAATATGAAACAGTTACAGGTCTTTACAACAACAATTCTGATGATAATAACTTTTGGCTGTAACTCGCACAATGCCGATGCACCGGATGAAAAAATAGTAACCAATGGTATCAAGCAAGATTCTTCAACAATGTCCATTCCAATAGAAATTTCAAATGGATTGATCAGTCACCAAATAATGTCCTCGATTAATTACCCATTGGCAGAAACGACACAAGTAATAAAAGTCCCGGTTCTGAACCCTGTTACCGTTCCGGAGTTGGTGATCACAAAGGTAACCACTCAGGTTGCATGTGATTTTGTTCAAAAAGTAAGTATAGGCGGTGGTTGGAAGTGTGCGGTTTGCCCGCCTTGCTGCCTCACTGACGTTGTTGTTCATAAAATGTGTGATGTCACCAAAGATGTACAATCATGGGTAGATAGAGAAGTAATCAAGAAGATAAATATGGATGTGCCTGTTTATTATAAAGCTGCTCTTAACGACATCAGATTTGAAGGTAACAGAGAAACATTTTTTACTCACGTGAAAATTGACTTTGCTTTGCGAGCTGATGTTGATGCAAAAATCATCAAGACATTGATTGCAAGCTGTGGCATTCATGAAAAAATGCCCCAAGTGGAATTAATTTTAAGTTCCGTAATCAAATTCGGAGATGATGCCAGTATTATTCTAACGGACAAAAAATGGGCCATACAATGGAACAGTCCATGCAATTTAACAGCCCTGGATATTAATGTAGAAGACCTGCTAAACCTCCCGATCGTAAAAAGCCTGATAGAAAAGAAAATTGATGAATTGGTACAAAATAAAATACCAAACAATGTTTCTCTGAAAGAAAAATTTGACAAAGAATGGGAGAAAATAGCAGCGCCGATAAAATTGGGAGACTACGGATATTTGAACCTTAACATAGGACAAGTGAACACTTCACAACTTTTTGCATCAGCAGATAACATACAAGCCGAAATTGGTGCAATCTGCAAACCTCAAATTATTATTACGAACAATCCTCCAACCAGCACAACAGTACCACCTGCACCTCTATTCAAAAGCACTCCACTTGACAAAGGTTTTAACCTCAATCTACTGGCATCATTCAGCATTGATAAATTAAATGAATACGCCAAAGATAAGTTTAATGACATTAAACAAACAATCAGTAATAAACTGGTGGAAATTGAAAGCATCAAGCTATATCAAAGTGACGACAAATTAATTGTACAAACCAAACTAGTCCGACCTTTTAAAGGCAAATTATACTTTTGGGGAACTCCCAAGCTAGATACATCATCCAGTGTGCTCTCGTTTGAAAATCTATCTTATACCACGGACTCGAAATCAGTTGTAGCGAAATTTGCCGATTGGTTGCTTCACGTGAACGCAATAGAAAACATCATAAAATCCAAGTTTCAATATAAGTATGAAAAGAATATAAACGACGCAATCCAAAAACTTGGAGATATTAATCAGCCGATTTCAAACAATATGTCATTGATTGGTCAACTCAAAAATGTCAGCCCTGTATTTATAAATATCTCAGATAACAATATCAATGCGGTTTTGAACTTTAAAGGAAACGCAATGCTACAGATTAAATAATATGATGGGGGTGTAGGCTTCCCCGGATTATGGCCAGGGCGATCTAGAGTTACCCAGTAAGTTGAAGGCCCCCCGATAACCATCTCAGTTCCTGCTCTCCCCTTTCTGCCATCTCGCCATTCCTGGATATCACAGTGAAATCAGGGGAAAATTTTATCCATGTCAAAATTTGTTCTGAGATAATTGTCTGTGAAAATATTGTTCCTGGTTTTGTAATCACAGCAAGACAAAAAGGATCTTTGACAAAAAGGGCCCTTGTTTTTTCTTCATCGTAGATCTTTTCATAACGCTGGAGATTTCGTCTCAATAGGTTCTGCCATCAGCAGCAAACCATTATTTGTAAACGGGCGTAAAGGTTTCCAGCGACAGCGCACGGTCACGCATCACCAACGTATCCTTTGATGCCACGAGCATGTTCTGCGCGGTCAGATTGACCGCGTAATCCAAATACAACGCATCCCGGTCTTTGTTGCCCCAACTGTTCTTTTCTCCTTTGCTTACAAACTTACCGCTACCGGAAGCCGTTATGCCGGTTGTGAGTGATGTTATGGTACAGTTACCCGCAGCATCAAATGTTAACTGCAATGTGCAGTTGACGTTGTTACCGCTGGCATTTTTATACACGAGGGGAAAACTCAGTTTGTTCAACGCAAGCGTTGAAAGCTTGTTTACTTCATCGCTTTCAACATACTGCTTGTGCCTGGACAGGGTCTGATTCACACTACCTGTGATAACATCTGTTCCGCGGCGAAGGTAGTTTCCATGCCATGTATTTACGTATTTAAGGCTGTACAGCACGAAATCGCGCGGCTTTACCGTCCAGTTGGCATCGATGGTACGGATGGGATTTGTAACGGATGGCTTTCCGCGAAGGATAGAATCTCCGCTCTTTGCACCATCCAGCAATACAGGCAGCGCGTAGTTATTGGATATCGCCAATGGATCCTGAAAAAAAGCATCGGTCAATTGCACCTCTACGCCCCCCAAAAAGCTTCCTTTCGGGATAACGATCTGATTAGAAGCCAGCTGGTAATAGTTGGATGGCAAAGGGAGGATCTTGTTTCCGCCTTTGTCTGACGGAAAATATAAACGGCTGCAGAGTGAAGTGTCTACCCTGAAGCTGAGCACGATGTCTTTCTTATTCTCCCGTACACCGCCCGTAGTCGCATTGAGCAGGACCTTGCGCTGGTTATCCAGCGAGTTGTCAATAAACAGATCCTCCCCCAGCTCAACTGTTCTGATGGGAAACTGCGTACCGAAGTAAACCGTTTGATAATCGAAATCAGGGTGGTCTATGTCGTTGTTTTTCAGACATGCGGTTAGCATTGAAATCAAAACAACTGCCAACATCAAGTAAACTTTATCTATTTTCATTTCTTACTATTTTAAATTGAACCCGTACTACTTCCAGCCCTTGTTTTGAGATAGGTTACTAAACTTGAGGATCTCTGAGAACGGTATGGGCCCGTAATACATATAATCGGTATAAGACCGGTTCTCTACATCAAACGGACTGTACACAGTCCCATTCACATCCAGGCCACGTGCAGTTTCGTTCAGGTTTTTTTTCCAGCGGCGCAGGTCCCAGAACCGGAAGCTTTCAAAACACAGTTCCAGCCGGCGCTCGTTCCGGATCAACTCGCGCATTTTATCCTTGTCTGTTTTGCATTCCTCCAGGTAGGCATCACCATTTGTTGTACCCACTCCTGCCCTATTGCGGATCTTTTTTATGACGTCATATGCCGAGTAAGCACGGGTTCCCAAGCCTGTCGGACCGTAGGCTTCGTTCGCAGCTTCGGCGTAATCGAGGTACATCTCTGTATAGCGGATGCGGGGTGTAAGATGGTTCTTACCGCTTGTGGAGGCGGGATTGCGGTTCACGTCCATGCGCAACCGTTTTCTCATGTAATAACCTGTGCGGGTGGATGTCTCCCTTTTGTTGATCGCGTCATCAGAAGCAGCCTTGCTACCGGTAAGGATTACCTGGTTGCTCACCCCTGCCTGACTCCCGTTATAGATGATGTATTTGGCAAAACGCGGATCTCTTCCGGCATAGGGGTTTGCGGCATTGTAACCGGCGCTGCTATGCGTGATCGGATATCCGTTGGCCATCGGAAAGGCATCCACCAGGTTCTGGGTCGGATTCATATTTCCATTGCCAAACAGGGAGGGCGGAAAATGGGCCGTTTCCTGGCTGCCTTCATTCGTCGCAACATTTTCCCGCCAGATAAACTCAGGCGGATTGGTGCCACCGCTTACTGCGTCAATTTCACTGGTGTTGCTGTAATAAGTAACACCGGTAGCGGGCAGTGCAGCCACGCCCCCTTTATAATCGATTACAGCACCCGCATAGTCTGCCGCATTGGCCCAGGTGGCGGTATTGGATGCATGCTGAAAGGCCGGACTGGCAGCCAGCAGAGCTGTCCTTGCCCTGAAAGCTTTTGCGATCAATCCGTTGACGAGCTGGCGGGAATATTGTCCCATCACCCGGTTGTATATTTCCGGTTTTTGCGTGGCTATCTTGAACCGGTCAGGGATCTGGCTGGCGGTACTGATATCATTGTATTCAAGCGGCAGTTTCGCCTCCGCGCTATCGAGGTCCTGATAAATTTGCTTTACAGAAGCTTCAAAGGTGGCGCGGGGCAGGTTCACATCCGATTCAATGGTTTGCAGTTTTGTAATGATAGGCACGCCCATCAGCCGGCCATCTTCCGTAAAGCCTGCATGTGCACGCAGCAGAAAGTACATATGAAGGGCGCGCAGGCCATAGGCTTCTCCCTTCATTCTCATGTTAAATAGCTTGTTTGCCTCTGGATCTATCGCCCATTTAACGCTGTCTGCATTGTTGATAAAAAGATTTACGTATTGCAGGGCGCCGTATGATCCGTTCCATACGGAAAAAGGATTGTTTGCAGCCGACCATGATCCGGTGGCTATTTGCAATAAATTATTCGCCCGCTGGTTGGTCACCGCATCATCCGTAGCATACTCGCTGTTATCATAATAACCGGGAATGGTTCTGTAGGCGTTCATGAGAAACCCCTGTGCATAGTTACCGTCCTTGTACATCTGGTCGATGCCTTTCAGGTTTTCCGGGTCGGCGTTCAGTATTTTTTTACAGCTTGCACAAAGCAGAACAGCCATCCCGATGAGTATCACATTTATTTTCATATTGTTCTCTCTTTAGTTTGTTCATTAAAAAGCGGCCTTCACGCCCAGGTTATAAAAACGGTATTGGGGCGCTGTTCCAATATTGGTTTCCAACAACGCGCGCTCTTTAGATACAACCAGCAGGTTATCACCCAATGCATATACGCTCAGGCCATGAACAAACGAGTTCTTAAAAATCTTCGCATCAAAATCATAAGTAAGCTGTACCCGGGAAAGATTGAACCGGTTGGTCTTGTACATCCAAAAGGTGGAATTCTGGTAATTGTTGTTGCCGGCCGTCGTAGTCAGGCGCGGGTAAGTAGCCGTGCTTTTTGTAGCTTCGGTCCAGCGGTCCAGTACCACTTCAGAATATTTGCTGTCGCTTCTTGCCCAGAAATAAGCACTGTTCTTAAAAGCGATCGCACCATTTTGCCCGTTGGCCAATGCAAACAGCGTGAACTTTTTCCAGTTCAGGGTCAGGTTTACGCCGTATGTAAAAGGAGGAGCTGCCAGCCCGCTGTGTCCCAGGTCAACCTGGTCTTTATTATCAATGATGCCATCGTTGTTCATATCCTTGTATTTGATGTCTCCCGGCTTCACGGTACCGCCAAAGGTTTGCGTGGCATGTTTGCTGATCTCGTCCTGGCTTTGGAACAATCCTTCACTAACATATCCGAAGAGGGCATCCAGTGCCTTGCCTGCCCTGTTCTGGTAAGCATTCTGGTAAACCTCGTCCCTTCTGACAGCTTTGGAAGAATAGAACATACCGGTCACGCCCACAGAATATCTCAGCTGCCCGATCTGGTTGTTCACGTTGACTGCAAAGTCGACGCCGGAACGCTTGTCGTTGTTGTAGTTGAGATAAGGTGTAAAATCACCTGAGCCGGTGAAGTAGGATGGATACAAGGTAACACCCCTTGTAAGCAAGCCATTGGTATTTTGAGAAAAGTAATTAACATCTAAAGTGACCAGCCGCTTCATCAAGGATGCGGCTAAACCTGCACGCAATTCTTTTCTTTGTACGAATGTGAGATTGGGATTGCTTCCGCGACCGGAAAGTGTGGTGAACCCACCGGAAGCGCCATCACGCCACTGGTAATATCCTCCCAGGTTACCGTCATTGCCATAAGTGCCTGCATACAGATAATAATCTGTGGGCGTGGTGCTGTTAGGCCTTGTACCGGTTATATCCAGATCCTGGTAGATAGAAGCGTAAGAAGCAGTGAGTCGCAGGTTATCTACAAAGGAGATGGCATGCTTGAAAAACCCTTCATCACTGATCCTCCATCCAAGCGTGACCGTAGGAGATAAAGCATTCCGGTTGTTTGTTGGAAGCTTGGCTGAATGTACCAGTGCGCTGGAAAAATCCAGGTAATATTTTTGCCGGAAGTTGTAACCTGCCTGGAAACCCAGGTTTGTATTCCTGACAGGATGGTAATCGCTTCCGCCCGAGTTGCCGTTGGTGCCGTTGTTGGCGTCGCTTGAGTTTTGCGTCATGTACCACCAACCCAACAGCGCGGCAGTTATATGGTGATCATTTGCAAACGTGTGGATGTAGTTGAATTGCGAACGGAAAGAATTGGTTTGTGAATACGTGGTTTGCCCGATCGACTCATTGGTCGTATTGCCGTCGGTACCATATTTGGTCAATGCATCGATCACATCCCGCCCATTGACATTCGTCCACCGGGGCTGATAGGTTGCATAAGCTACCTGGTAAGCCTCAGAATAGAGCGAGCGGTAATCCATGCTGTAACCTGCCTGGAACGTCAATCCTTGCAGGATGGATCCCAGGTCAGCTGTTGCACCTACATTGTACAAGAAAGTACGGCTTTTTCTTTTGATGTAACCGGCAGCCAGCATATCGGCAAAGGCATTGGTCTGGTTGGTAGAGATGCCACCCAAAAGGTATTTGCCGTCGATGATGCGGCCGCTGCTTAAAACAGCTGCCTTGTTCAGGGGAAAGTTCGCGGTGTCTAAACTGCTGATGGGGATCAGGGGAGAGAACAGGTTGGGCCGCAACGTGGTGGAAGTGCCCCAGAAATCACCTCTCCCGGTGTAGTTGTTGTTCATGTTGATGGCAACATCCGCTGAAGCGCTCAGCCACTTGCTCACATTCATGTCTACATTGCCTCTTACGTTGAACCCGAAATCCCGGTTGTTCTTCTGGTCGCCGTAATTCATGATGCTGTTGTTGGTGTTCAGTCCCAGGTTTGTATAATATCTGGCCAGGTCGTTACCGCCGGAAATCTCGGTGGTGATGTCTGACCTGTTATACGCCTTTCTCAGGTAATCGCCACCGAAGTAATCTACATCCGGATATTTGTAAGGGTTCAGATGCGACCTTGTGCTATCGATCACTGCTGCAGTATACCGCTCGGCAACGCCGTCGTTGCGGCTGGCTTCGTTGTAGTACGTCATATAATCCGCAGCACTTAAATACTTCGGGTAAGATTTCGGAACAAAAACACCTGTATTGGCCCGCACATCAATGCTTAAAGGTTTGATGGAACCTCTTTTGGTCGTGATCAGGATCACGCCTTTGGACGCATTGCTGCCGTACAGCACGATCGCGCTGGCGGCTTTTAATACCGTGATGGATTCTATCTCTACCAGGCGCACATCCGCGGCCTGGCGGGGTACGCCGTCTACCAATATAAGTGCAGCCTGGCCCCATACATTGCCATTGCCCGTATAGCCGCCCACAAAGCTCTGGAGATTATCGAGGCTGTTCGTACCATAGTTTTTCTTCAGCAACTCAGATACATTTACCACGGAAACACCGCCCAGCATATCTTTTCTGGCAACCGATTTAAAAGCAACGTTTACCACACTGTCTGTCTCCGGCTGCTTTTGCACGGCCAGCGCATCCTGCGCTTGCACACGAAGCGTCAGCGATAAAAAAGCCCCTATCACAAGGCAACAGCACTTCTTATTTAGTTTCTTCATTTAGTTCAAGTTTTTTATTTGTTACCAACCCGGGTTCTGCTTGAAATCAGCATACATGTTCACATCGCTTGTTATAAACGGCATCCAGTAGTGGCGTTCTCCCAGCTGTCTTTGGTATAACACCCGTTCCCGGAAGTTTTTCACCTTTGCATTTCTTGGATTGGCATAGATGTCGTTGTTCGGCGTGTCGCGGTCAAACTCAATGGCCTTTTTCAAGGTATAGGGCTGTTGGGTCAACAGGAGCCAGCGCCGCAGGTCCACAAACCGGTGTCCTTCGAAAGCCAGTTCCACAGCCCGTTCCCTTCTGTATTCACTGCGGAAGCCTTCCTGGGAAGCCAGGAATTTGGCAGCCACATGGCCAACGCCCAGTCCGGGCCGGTCGCGTACAAAGTTCACCGCATCTACGGCTGTCTTGCTATAACCGGGCGCCTTGCCGGTGGGCGAGTTATATCCTTCAGATGCTGCTTCGGCGTACAACAGGTACACATCAGACAGGCGCATCAGGCTCAGCACCATGGTATTGTTTTCCTTGTAGCCATCCCAGTCGTTCATCAGCTTCGATACATATTTGGAAAGCATGTAGCCGGTGAACACAGCTTTGTTGGGATTGTCTGTTCTGTACAGGCCGCCGGTATAAAGGCTTGCATATTGCCTGAATTGATTGTTCCCTACGTTGGCAGCATTGTTCACTGTTTTTTCCCCATCGATCATAATGTCATGGTAAAGGCGCGGGTCCCTGTTTCTCCAGGGGTATTGGGGATCATACCCGGATGCATCATCCGCCCTTTCCGGATCGGTGATCGGCATGCCATTGGCCATTCCGTAATAGTCGACATAATTGGCGGTAGGATACGCTTTGATGCCTGAATTGTTAATGGTCGGCGGACGGTAGTCGTTCACCTGGTTCCAACGGAAACGTCCACCCGCACCTGCTAAATTCTCCATGAATATGGCTTCCTGCAGTCCGGGGATCTTGCCGTTCTGATTGAAGGTGTTGAAGATCTGCGCGTACTGCGAAAAATCAGCCAGCTTGTAACGGCCTGTCTCTTCAATGAGCTTCAACGTCTGTCCAAGAACATCTGCCGCTTTTTTACAGTAGTCTGCATTGTACGTACTGCTGCCGGCCGCTTCCCTGTTCATCAGGGGACTTCCAGCATATAGCAGGTTCTTGCCCAGGTAGGCCATCGCCATGATCTTGTTCGCACGGAAATTGTTGTTTCCCCTGGTTTGTGCGCCCACGGCTGTTTCATCCCAATCAACGGGAAGCAGGTCGGCTGCTTTCTGAAAATCCGCCGCCGCTTTATCTGCCGCCGCCTGGTAGCTGAGTTGCGGAAGTTTCGGTGTCTGATCGGTAGGCAGGGCCACATCGATGTAAGGAATATGTCCCCAGTACTGCATCAGCATAAAATGGTACCAGGCCCGGAAAAAGTACAACTGTCCGGCAAGCAGTTTTTTTTGCTCGTCCGTCGCATCTTTTAATTGGTCAAGATTTGCGATACCGATATTGGCCTTGCGGATGGAGTACCAGGCCAGGCCCCACAGGTTTCCCTTGTCCCAGTTGTTCTGGCTGGATGGAACGCCGCCCGGCTTGATCCACGAACCATAAAGGATGGAATTCCACACGGGGTAATTTCCCTGGTCTATGCTGTTTGCCCAAACCCGGGTTTCTGTCGGTTCCCAGTATTCATCTTCTCCCCAGTTCCAGTTGTTGTGACCCGCATTTTGATTGGAGCTGGGAAGGGGAAGCGCACTGTACAGTTCTTCCGTCCAGCCCTGAAAATTCCTGAAATCTTTGAAGGGTGCTGTTGATTCTATGTTTGTAAGCGGAGACTTATCCAGGTACCTTTTGCAGGAGCCCAGCATTACAATAATGCTTAATCCGATTATTACCGGCAGCAATATGGATGTTATTTGCCTTTTCATTTTACGGAGATTTATAAGTTGAGGTCTAAACCCAGGTTGAAACGTTTCATGGTAGGGTACGCTCCATTGCTGCCATCACCGGCACCGGAGAAGTTTGATTCCCGGTCATCCGGCATTTTGGTCCACAAGAGAAGGTTGTTTCCGTTCAGGTAAACCCGGAACGACTTCACCCCGATCTTGGTCATATTCTTCCCACCCACTGTGTAGCCGATTTCAGCATTTTTCAGCCGCACGTAAGAACCGTCGTACGCATACCGCGTTGCTTCTCCCCCATTCGGGTACAGGGTGCTCCAGCGGGGCAGCGGCATTTCGCCTCCTGCTGTCTTTGTCCAGAATGTTCCTTCTACATACGCCACATTTGAATTCGGGTACGTGTTGAAAGTAGGAAACCTGACCTGGCGGGTGACGTTGTTGACGCCATAAAATTGTACAAAGAAACCCAGGCCCTTCCAGTCAAACCCTACCGTTGCATTGTACGTGTTCTGGGGTGAACCGCTGTATCCGTACGGAGCCTGGTCGTACTGGTCAATAACACCGTCGCCGTTGAAATCGATGATCTTGTAATCGCCTGCCAGCTTGTTCTGATCATTGGTAGATCGTTGCGCAGTACCGTACATATCATCCCAGCTCCGCAGGAATCCATAATCCAGGTAAGACTGGTACTGGTTGATCATATAGCCGGCCCGCTTCTGGTAGGCAGGCAACAGGTCGGGATCATCGCGAAAAATGGTTTTGTTTTCAGCATGGGTCATGTTTGCATTTGCATAAACATGGAAGCCCCTTCCAAAAGTTTGGTTCAGCCGGAGTTCGATCTCATACCCTTTGCCTTTTACCCTGCCCAGGTTGGCCTGTGGAGCAGATACACCAAAATAGGTTGGGATGGCCCGCGCATTGCCATTGATGATAACCCTGGATCTGTCGTCGTTGTATACATCTACACTACCTGCGATCTTTCCGTTGAAGAGGGAATAGTCAACGCCTATATTCCGTTTTTCAATTGTTTCCCAGGAAAGGTTCGGGTTGCCCAATTGGGTTACGGTGTAAAATGTATACGGCGTATTGGCCAGGGGACTACCCATTTGTGTATTTCCGCCAAAACTCAACTGGTCCGAATAGGCGTAAGCACTGCCTGCATTGTCATCACCCACTCTACCCCAGGAACCCCTTAGTTTCAATACATTCAGGAAGGGCAGGCTTTTCATAAAATTTTCGTTGGTAAGAATCCACCCTGCAGAAAAGGAAGGAAAAAAAGCAAACCGGTAAGCAGGCCCGAACTTGGCTGATCCGTTATAAGCACCATTCACCTCCAGCGGAAACCTGTTATCATAGTTGTAGGTAGCCCGGAAAATCCAACTTTCGCGGAAAGTAGGAAAAACGCTTCCCATCGCATATTTTTCACGCTGCAAAAGGGCAAGTCCCGTTATATCATGCTTTCCGATCTTATTCGCGTAGTTCAACCCGAGTTGGTAGTTGGAACGGCGGTAGGTTTGCCCTCTATTTACGGCCCCTCCTTGGGTCAGCCACCGAACCGGATCAAAGTAGTCCAGCTGCGTACCCGTGTTTATTGGTGTTTCGAGCGATATTACGCCGGTTTCCGGATCAATCCATTTGCGCTGCGGGCCATTATACAGATCGTTTATACCACTGCTATCTTGCCTGAAACTGTTGTCAATGGATAAACTGCCTCTGAACTCCAGCCCCTTTACAAACATATCCAGCCCCTGCTGCAGTACAAAATCTGTGGTAAGTTGCGTAGCCGTTCTTTTTTCGAGGCCTGATACCGCCAAGTTGTAGACGGAATTGGGGACGTCTGCATTCCGGGGGGCATACCAGCCCCACATGCCATCCGAGTAAATCGGGCGCAGGGCATCTGGAGCAGTCCTGTAAGCTGATGCCCAGTAACCCGCATCACCATCCAGGCTTCCAAACGGGCCCTGGCGAACACCGTTGGAGCCAAACAAACGGGTCGTGAACTTCGTTGTTTTGGTGAGGTTGAAATCCAGGTTACTCCGCACATTGGTCCGGTTGTATTTATAATTTGATGAGTAGCCCCTTCCGTTCGGGAACGTTTTAAACAAGTCCCCTTCCGTAACCAGGTCAACCGCGGCAAAATAGGTCACGAAATTAGATCCGCCGGATATGTTGACGCTGGTGTTGTAAGAGCGGGCATTGCTTTTGAACAGCTCTTTTTCCCAGTCTACGTTGGGATATTGATCCCATTCCGCACTGTTGGCCGGATGGCGGTATTTATCGAGGATAGCCTGCGGCTTGTAAAAGGCCCATCCGGCTGTGGTAGCCAGTAGTTCACGTTCAATAACCTGGTTCTTCAGGGAAAGCGCATCATACGCATCGTACTTCTCGGGCAGCTTGGAAGCAGTTTTCACTGTCATATTGGATCTGATCCGGATGGTCGGCTTGCCGATCGCGCCCCTTTTGGTCGTGATCAGGATTACCCCGTTTCCTCCCCGCACACCATATACGGCCGTAGCAGAAGCATCCTTTAATATAGAAATGGTCTCTACAGAGGTGATGTCTATAGAACCCAACGCACCCGGACGCTCAACACCGTCTACAAGAATGAGCGGACTGCTGCTGTTCCAGCTGGTTTGGGAACGGATGATGATCTGGGGGTCTTCCCCGCCGGGCACGCCGGTGGAACTGGTGGTAACCAGGCCCGGAAGGTTACCGGTTAATGCCATGCCAAGGTTGGAAACGCCCCCTGTCCGTTCCAGTACGGCCCCGTTTACCTGGCTGATGGCTCCTACAACGCTGGCTTTCCGCTGTCTGCCATACCCTACTACAACAACATCGTTCAATGAAGAGCCGCCCAGATTCATGGTAATATTCAGGGGCCTTTGATTGACGATATCAACTTCCTTCTCATCCATTCCTACATAGCTGATGACAAGCGTTTTTGTCTTTGCCGGAACGCTGAATCTGAAACTACCTGCATTGTCGGATGTCGTGTTGATGTTCGTGGATTTCGCCGAGATCGTAGCACCGGACAGCGGAGCGCCTGCCTGGTTTTTAACTGTACCTGTGATTGTACGGTTGTTTTGAGCAAACAGGGGCAAGCTGAAGGCAACTGCCAATAACCAGATTGTTACTGCAAAAAGCCATCGTGGCAATGGTAAACTGGGATTCATGTGGCGCTTTTTAATAAATAAAAATTTTTGAGATCATGTGATCACGCTGCATATCTATTTCCATCAAGGAAATAAAACAACAAGCTGTTGGCATTTAACTACAGACAAGTGATCATGAATAATATGCTAACAGGAAAACCATTTATAACTGGTGTAAAACTGACTCAAGGAAAGAACGTGACGTGGTACAAGTAGAAGCTTTGTGTGTAGTAAGTCTGATCATGCAATTCGTTTTGTAATTTTTAGATAGGTGATCATCAACCAACCCTATAAGAGTTCCAACATTTCATATGGCACTTTCCAGCGCTAGGCTATCAGAAAGATGGACTGAATAGGTTCCTTGTTTTACAAGGACCGCTCATGCAAACCACTGCCTTTTTATACAAAGCATTGTCAATGCACAAACAGGGGTTAATATTATTCTAAAGGCCCCGATTTGGATAGCACATTTGACCAATTCTATATGACAAATGTTCAAAATCCCTGTATCTGATGTTTATGCAGATCACTTTGGGGTACAAGGAAGCTTGTTACCCTATAAACTCCCCGTTTATCCGACCTCACTTTTTAAAAGTGTACTATTCCCTTCTGGTGTTATAGACAGTTATGGACATGCAGGTGAACGCGTGCGCAAAGTTTGTGATTCAATCACAAAACCGTCATCCGCTTATTCAGACAAACAAACTTCCAGGCAGAGAAGTAGTAATTTTCATGCAAACCAATTGCGTAGAAACAGCCATAGCAGTCACTGACCGCTCCCGCTTTGCTTTGCCGGATAACCCAACAACGACAACATTTTTTCGCCATACCGCTTTCCTAACATGCGGTAACCTTCTGCGGTAAAATGCAGGTTATCGCCCCGTTGCGGACAGCCGGCAGAAGAAATAACAGAAGCAGCAGAAATGGTTTGCGGCAGTGTGGCAATGATTTTATTCATACTGGCACAGGCGCCGCCCTGGTCGGCATTTACCATTTCGCCGGCAAGCAGCGGAACCGATCCCGGCAGCAGATTTAAATCATGAAGCAGGTTGTCGTATACACCTTTCACCTTGCGGGGCCAGCTGGTATCTCCGGTGTTTGACTCACCCTGGTGCAATAGGATGCCTTTGATAACACCATCCTTCTGCGCCAGCTTTGCCATTTCAACCAGTCTTGCATAAGGATTGCCATCGTATTCTTTGATCATGCCCTTCATCCAATCCGGCGCAGTGGCAGCATACACTGTGTAATTATCTTTGTCAAACAACTCGATCTTGCATCCGCCTACTGCCACATTGATGATACCAACCTTGATGTTCCGGGGAAGGTTTGCCAGCAAGGTCCTGCCAAAATAATCATCAGGGGTCAGGCCTGTTCTGCAGCGGCACAAGGGCGGAACGGCCGTATACCAGCTGCCTTTGACCCTGTTCAGGTTGGGGCAGTTTACAGCTTCCATTACCTGGAACCGGCTATCTACCCCCACTGTATCCTGCGCTTCGATTTTAGCATTGCCCTCCATATTGGATTGGCCAAAGCTGATAAATATGTAAAAGTTTGGATCCTGGGCAAAAGCTTTGCCGGCTGATAGGAACAAGGCTACGAGCAAGACCAATTTCATTTTCATATACATTTGTTTAACCGTAAATTTTTGGGTGACTGTATGCAAGCGCTTATTGACTTCCTGCTGAAAAGCTGATGGACCGGATATAAACCGATCTTGCTTTTCCGGCCGGAAATTTTACAAATACATCATGATGACCCGACACGTTTTTAACCGCAACTTTAAATGCTCGCCAGCTTTCTTCACCCCCGGTTGCTGTAACCGGTACCGTCGCGATCAGCTTGCCGGTCGCTAAATCATCCAGCCAGATCTCAAGCTTTCCGCCGGTTGTAGAAGAAGCTATGATCTCAACCTGCGAAGCCCTCTTTTCTTGTCCCAATTCAACGCCGGAGAACATAAACCATCCACCCTCCGCAGCAGAATTGGTCACTGCTTTCTGGGCCGCTCCATTCACCTTTTCCGTACCATAATAGTTGCTGTATCCTGCCGCAGGAAGAGCGGAAAACCCATCTTTGCAAACAAAGAAATCAAAATCTGCCGGCTTGCCTTCTGCAAACAAACCCACGCTTGTGCCTACCCATGAATTATAATTGGGTTGTACCTTGTCGAGACTTACTGTGCTGATGGGATTGCCTACAGCAGTCCACTCCTTTCCATCGCCGCTGCAGTAAGCGGTCAAGTTGTGTTCCACGCGTTCAATTTTCAGCCAAACAAGATTGCCAAACGGATTGGGGATGGTGCGTACGGCCGTGTCGAGTTTGAAAATGATTTTTTTGCTATTGTCGAACCCGCTGTAAAGCTGCACGTTTACCCGCTGGTTCCCATTGGTGAGATAGAGGCCTGCTTTGGCTGTGTCTGTCGCGTTGAAATCGACTCTTGTTACTGCCGTATAGTAATGATCTGTTTCTTTTTGCACCAGGTGTGTCCTGAAACTGTCGGGCATCAGCCGCAACCAGCCTCTTCTGGCAGTCAGTGTGTATTGCGAAGCTGCCTTTTTGCTGAGAAAATGCCACAACAGGCTGAGCGAGTCCTTGTCAAAATAATCAGCCTGCGCACTCCGCCACAAGATGCCGGATGCCGGCAGGTTGGGTCGGTCGACCGGTTCGGTGGTCGGGGCCACACCCCAGGGGCGGTCGCCTTCCCAGATCACCTGGTATAACCCGGTCTGGCGGCCGGTTCCGGACCAATCATCGTTTCCCCGTTTTTCATAGCTCTGCCCGATTGTCCACCAGGTTCCGTCAGCTAGTTGGATGGGCGCGGCAATATGGTTGGGGCGGCGGAAGCCTGTGCCGGGATCGGTGATGGGCTTGAAGAACTCGCCGAGCCGTTCCCATTTGGTTGAATCACTTGTTAAAGCAGAAGCCCGCAGTACATATTGTCCGCCTGATACATCACCGGCAGGAAAGTAATAGTAAAAGCCGTTGCGCTTGCACATCACAGGCCCCTCCGCCCAGCTGTATTGCAGCTTGGCATTGATCCAATCCAGGTTGATGACCGTATCGGTCAGTTGCCCGTCCCTTCCCAAAGCCTGCAGCCTGTTTACTTTCTGGCCATTCTTAATGACCATATACGGTTTGCCGTCATCATCCACAAAAATCGAATTGTCATAACCCAGGGGCCCGGTAGCAGGATTTGACTTTACCTGTACCGGCTCAGACCAGGGACCGTACGGCGAAGCGGCTTTTGAGAACCATTGTCCGCCGGAAGAAAAATAAATCCAGTAGGAACCATAAAAATGGGTGATGGCACCCTGCCAGATGCCGGCTGATGGCTTGTCAGACACCCACCCTCCTGCTGCCGGCGGAACGACGCGGCTTATCACCTGCCAATGCACCAGGTCTGTGGAATGATAAATGGGCAGATAAGGCGTAAAATGAAAACTGGAACCGCAATGGTAAAAATCACCGCCCACCTTCAGCAAGGTAGGATCCGGATGGTCACCGGGTAAAACCGGGTTCACATAGGTTTTCACTTCATTGTAGTATACAGATGGAGCGGGTGCCGGCAAGTTCCCGGCACCCGTCACCCGCATGCGTGACATGCTTTGGGCGCGGGTGTTGGTTGTTATGGCAAATAGCAGAAGGCAAACAATTGCGGCAATGCGAATAAACATCTTCAGAAATTTCAGTAATAAAGGAGTAAAACCATGGGTCTGACTCTCCTTCAGTGGGTCATTTAGATTACGGGATCGTTAGAAACGGACAACATCCCAGAATGCTTTCTTTGGTTTTAAGGAAGCATCAAAAAGAAGCGGGTAGTTTTTTCTTCCCCTGCCATCCAGCCAGCTGGACCTGTCTGACACATTCCAGAATGTAACCCCGGTAATTTGCTTTTGGTATTTGCGGAACACATCAAAGATCATCTTGTACTTTTCCAATTGCTGCTGCTCCATTTCAGGTGTAAACTGGGCCTGCTGCCCCTGCTGCTGTGCGCCCTGGATCAGCTGGCCGCCCTGCCGGCCGGAGTAAACCGAAATGTCCAGTTCTGTAACCTGTACCTGCAAACCCAGCGAGGAAAACAGTTGGATAGATTTCTCCAGTTCCGCCTGCGAGGGATTGTTGACAGACCAGTGGCCCTGCAGGCCTACACCATGCACGGGCACTTTTGCATCCAGCATTTTTTTGAGCATTCTGTAGATCTTTTCCCGCTTGACCGGCTGTTCAGTGTTGTAATCATTGTAGAACAGAACAGCATTGGGATCGGCTTCGTGGGCATACTCAAAGGCTTTGGCAACAAAGTCCTCGCCGCAGATCTGGAACCAGGGCGATTTGCGGAAATAAGTGGCACTGTCATCGGCGATCACTTCATTTACCACATCCCATGCATAGAGCTTGCCTTTATAGCGTTGTACAACATTGTGGATATGATCTCTCAGGCGTTGCAGCAACACTTCTTTTGTAACATCGTTGCCGGTGGCAGAATCTTTAAACAACCACCGGGGTGTTTGCGCGTGCCAGCATAAATTATGTCCCCTTACTTTAAGGCCATTCTTTTGTGCAAAGTCAACAATGGCATCGGCATCAGTCCAGAAATACCGGTTCTGCTCCGGGTGGATCGGTCCCATCTTCATGGCATTTTCTGCCGTGAGACTGTTAAACTGCCGCAGGATAAGACCGGCCTCATCTGTTTGCAGGTTCCGCGGTGTAACAGCCACACCAATAGGAAACAATTTACCGTAATAGTCTTTTAAGCCCTTGGTTGAGTCGATTTTGGCGGTGCCTGATCCGCCCTGGCTTTGGGGAGAGATCTTTCTTGTGCAGGCAAAAAAGAACGAAGCAAGAAAAAGCAGGAGGAGCGTTCCGTTTTTATTCATATAGTGTCTTGTTTTGTCAACGGGACCGATAGTTTACAACTTGAAGAGAACAGGTCTTTTCACCAGGAAAAAATTGTTCTGTGAGAAGGTTGTAATCCCATCAATCCCCCATCGTTGTTGATCTTTTGCTAACCCGGTTCCTGCTCCCCGTGTGTTTGATAAATGCGGTCTCCAGGAGTGTGAACCGGCGGAGCAAAGCTATCAGAAGCGCCTGCTTCTGCATAGTTTATTTGTTGAAATGAATAGAACAAATGTTGACAAAACAAACGTATCCGCGGTTTACTGCAGTTCATCCTTCATGAAATCAGTGGACGCTGGCGGCAGCGCCTTTCGCTGCCGGCTCCAGCGTTTTGATCCATTGTGCGATCCTGGTCAAATCTGCTGCCGGCACATGTGCCATAGAAGCCATGCGGGTCGCGTAATCCGGCCAATGGGCCGCAGCTGGTTTTTGGATCAGCTGCACGATCTGCGCAACGGAATATTTTTTGGAAGCCACTTCCCGGTACGAAGGCCCGATCACCTTGCTATCAGGATTGTGACAGCT
>JADCRZ010000026.1 GCA_015069695.1 Williamsia sp. | reverse complement strand
ATTACCCTCCAGATCTAGCTTGTTCGTTGTAGCGAAGTGCAGTAAATTTTAGCCCCTTTCAAACAGCCTTGATTTTTTGGTTCTTTTTGGTCAAGCAAAAAGAACACGGAGTCTCCCTTTCAAACAGCCTTGATTTTTTTGCTACTTTTTTTTATCAAGAAAAAAAAGTAGACGGAGTCTCAAGACAACACTTCCTGCAGTACAGGCAGCGTCTTCATGAGCCCGAAATCCTGGATATGGATTGCATAGAAAGTAAGGTAAGACTGTAGCAGATAGCGCCGGGTTTCGTGGTGCAGGCGGAGGTCGTGAAGTTCGTTGGGGTGGCGGGTTTTGAGGAGTTGGGAAGTGGTGGCGCTGAAGGGCTCATCGAGGTAGTGGGGATGAAGGGGTTGCTCGGAAGTAAACTGGCCGTCCTGCAGATCGAGGTAGCGGTTGGTTTCGGAGTAATTGTCCTGTATGCTGAAGCCGAAGAATACGGCCAGGTGCAGGGTAAAGAAAAGGGAGAAATTGGCTACTACAATGTCTTCAGCACTGTCCAGGTGGATAAAAGCGTCTTCAATAAAATTGTAGAGGGCTTCATTGGTCTCCGGTTCTTTGATGGTTTTGTAAAGAAGCTCCACCATGAACAAGGCCACTGCATTTTTGAAAATGTTGAAGTGAAGATTCTCATACAGAAAGCTCCATTTGAATTCGCGCAGTCTTTGCAGGTTTTTCAGGTCGTTGTGATACAGTACCAGTTCGAGAATGGCGGCCGGCTGAAACAAATTGGCCTTACCATGGCCTTTGCGGGTAGTGGTGCGTACGCTGTTCACGATATACGACTGGATACCGAACAACTCGGTGTAAATGGTGGCAATCAGGCTGGTTTCGCCGTATTTTACCGTGCGCAGGACGATGCCTTTTGTTTTATGGATCATAGCAATTTTTCAGTGTATATAAAACAAACGAACCTGCCTTCTGGTTACCGGATAAACACAATTTTTGTAGCGATTGATTCCTTTCCGCCGTCATTGCTTACCAGCACCAGGTACACACCGGTAGAGATCTTTTTTCCCCTGTAATCAAAGCCGTTCAAGGTAGCTTGCCCCCCGTTTGCCCTGGTTTGATAAACCAGCCGCCCATCCAGTTCGGTGATCTTCACAATCGCCCCGTTCACCAGTCCGCGGATAGCGATCACACCGGTGTAAGCCGGTGGCACCGGATTGGGAAATACGAGTACCTTCCCGTTCGTCTGTTCCCCTTCAGTGGCCGTTCCCCTGTAAGAACAGATACCATTGGCAGTGGTAAAAAAAACTTCCCCGCTGAGCGGATTGATGGTGATCCGTTTTACATCATTGCTCAGCAGCGGACTGTTGTCTTCGGTAAAATGATAAATGGTTTTATCGCCGTCCGGACTGATCAACCAGGCCCCCCGCCTGGTTCCGATCCATTTGCGGTCGGCTCCGTCGGTAGCGATCGTTTGCACTTCCTCAGCGGCGAACAGGTAGCCGGCAAAGTTGTCCTGCTGCACGATGGGCTGCACTGCTTCGCAGCCGGCTGCGCTGAACACCTGCTGCGGGCACTGGATGATCCCGATGCCTTTGCGGGTTCCGACCCATATAAACCCGTTCCGGTCTTTTTCGATGCAAAGCACCCAGTTATCGGGCAGGTTGCCGTTGCCCTTTCCGGAGCGGTAGTATTTCCATTGGTCGTCGCCGGTGTTATCGATAGAAGTACCCTTATTGAAGCAAAACAAGCCGTTGCCATTGGGTGAAACGATCCAGAGCTGTCCTTCATCATCCGGGAGGATCTGCGAGAGGGCATTGTCTGCGAAAAGAAAGGGAACAGAAAACTTTCCCCAGCTGCCATCTGCTTTCCTGACTACAAGCGGTTGTGCGGCGCCCCAATTGGCGATCCACAGGTTGTTGTTGGTATCAAAGTGAAGGCCTCCTACCCGGTAGCTTTGCGGGTCTGATAGGGAAGATGAGATAAAGCCATTCTTGAAAACGGTAGCTGCATTGCCCGCCTTAAGCTGTAACAAGCCTGCGCCAAATGAGCCCGCCCAGAGGGAGCCATCGTGCGGGTCAGGAGCAACGGTTATTATATCATACAAACTATCGGGCAGCAGGCGGGTAGCAGCGTTGATGTTCGTCCATTCAGAACCGGCAAAACGGTAAAGGCCATTTTTTGAATACAAGTTTCTCCAATCATCTGTTACGGAGCCGGCTGCGAGCCAGAGCGTATCATTCCGGACAGCCCCTTCACCGGTAGCGATAGAGTAAGGTGAAGTGGGCCGGTATGGCTGGAGAGTGTTGCCAGCCTGCACCAGACCGGCGCCCAGGTCTGCGATCCAGCAATCATTTTGCACCAGGATGCTTTGCCGCGGGTCGAGGATTGTACCGGCCTGCTGGACGGTTCTGAAGACAGACCCGTCTGCGTTCAGCACAAGCACCCTGGCCTGTCCGGAGGTATTGCGCTGGTTCAACAGGACCTTGCCTGCCGAGGTGCTGACGGCCGTGTTGTTCCAGTCGCTTGCATAAAAGGACAAAAGCCCATTTGCTGTAAGGGTGAACAGGGAATCTTTCCTTTGTACAATGATCTTGTCCTGTACCCGCATCACCTGCTGAAAAGCGCCGGCAGCCGAGAGGGGTTGCCAGTTGCGGAAGTCGGCCAGGTTTACACCGCTGACGGGTGCTCTTTTTAATCCTTCATCGGAAGCTGCGTAAAAGTATTGTCCGTCGGAGGTAACTGCGTTTACCTTTCCGGCCAGGCCGTTTGAGCTGATGATATATGTATCTCTGATCTCATACCTGCTTTCATCTACCACAATAATCCCGATGCCGGTTGATAAATAAGCTTTATCCTGGTAGAAAAAGATGTTATAAACTGTTTTGTCGCCTGCTCCGTTCCGGTTTTTGATGGCGTTGATGTTGACGATCCCGCTCTTGTCAAGCAAATCCAGGTTGCTGCTGTTATAGGCGATCAGCAGCTTGCCGCTTTGCTCATCTGCCGCCAGGGTGCTGATGCCGGTTTCACTGAGTCCGTTTATTTTGCTGAATCTTTCTATGCTGTTGTCTGCCAGGTTTACAGAAAACACGCTGTAAGGGGTGGCGCAAAAAATGCGGGTGCCCGCAACCGTAACCTGTTTAGCCTGGTAATAAGGCAGGTGTTCTCTCCAGCCGCCGATGGGAAGCTGTGCCGGGAGCAGGTACGGAAAAATACAGGCCATCCATCCCCAAAAGATTTGCCGGGAAAACATATCTTTCAAAGTTAAACGTATCTAGATGGATTCGGATAACTTTACCGGTAGTTCCAGACCCCTCTATCAACGATCCGTTTGTAAACAGTAAATCATCGTACAATGTGGGAAAGTACAGGCAGGTTTGTCCTTCACTACAGGGTGGCTTTGTTGTTGCTGCTGGCCGCAGCAACCGGATTTATGGTATGGCAGGCGAGCAAAGTAGAGCTAAGCTATGAGTTCTCCAGGGCCATCCCGGTCGATAATCCCAAGTACCTCGAGTATCAGGCATTTAAAAAGAAGTTTGGAGAAGACGGTAATCTGCTGGTGATCGGCGTGCAAACCGACAAGCTTTTTACCCAGGCCTTTTTCAACGATTATCAACAGCTGAATGAACACCTCAGGAAGATCAAAAGCGTGGAAGATGTGCTCAGCGTACCCAGCGCCGTGAACCTGGTAAAAGACAGCAATGCAGAAAAGCTGCGGGCTGTGCCTATCTTTCCGGCCGGTCCGCTCGACCAGCAAACGATCGATACCTGTGCGGCTGTTTTTCACAACCTGCCTTTTTACAAGGGCTTTTTGTACAACCCGCAAACCCACACCTATCTTTCTGCCCTGCGCATCAACCGCGAGGTATTGAACTCAGCCCGGCGCACGGCTGTGGTAAGGGAAATTACCGATACCTGTGAAGCTTTCAGCGCCAGGCAGCACACGCCGCTGCACTACAGCGGATTGCCCCTGATCAGGACCAATGTAGCCGACCGGATTGCCAGGGAAATGCGTTGGTTTATCATTGGCTCCCTGCTTCTTTCTGCCCTGATCCTGCTGATTTTTTTCCGGAGCCTCAGCACCATGGTGCTATCGCTGGCGGTAGTGATCATCGGCGTGGTATGGAGCTTTGGCACGCTGCACCTGCTGGGTTACAAGATCACGCTGCTCACGGCCCTGATTCCGCCGCTGATTATCGTGATCGGCATTCCCAACTGTATTTACTTCCTGAATAAATACCACCATTCTTTCCAGGACACAGGCAACAAACGGGAGGCCCTGGTAAAGATGGTAGGCAAGATGGGGATCGTAACCTTGTTTTGCAACATCGCCGCGGCCATCGGGTTTGCGGTGTTTGCCCTTACCAAAAGTGCCATCCTGCAGGAGTTTGGCATGGTAGCCGGCATCAACATCATGGTGATCTTTTTTATTTCTTTTATCCTGATCCCCTGTGTGCTGAGCTATCTGCCCCCGCCCAAGGAACGCCACATGCGCTACCTGAACAACCGCTGGCTTCTTTCTGTGCTCGACAGGCTGGAGGTCTGGTCAGTCAACCACCGGCAGCTTATCTATGGCATCACAGGTGTTTGCCTGGTGTTTGCCATTGCAGGCATGTTCCGGCTGCGCTCCGAGGGATTTATCGTAGACGATCTTCCCAAAACCGACCGGATCTATACCGACATGAAATTCTTTGAACATCATTTTAAAGGGGTGATGCCGCTGGAGATCCTGGTAGATACCAAGCAAAAGAACGGCTTCCGGAAAAACCCGCTGCAAACATTTGAGCACATGGATTCGCTGTCGGCCTTTATTGCCCGACAGCCTGAAATGGCCCGCCCCCTTTCGGTGGTAGAAGGCATGAAGTTCGTGCGGCAGGCATATTATGACGGCGACAGCTCCAACTATGGCATTCCGAACAGTTTCGACATCAGCTTTCTGGCATCTTATCTCAATGCCAGAACAAACCCGGGAGATACGGCAAAAGCCAACAATTTTACCAAGCTCGTCAGCTCCTTTATCGACAGCAGCAAGCAATACGCCCGCATTTCTGTAAACATGGCTGATGTGGGCAGCAAGCGGCTGCCAGAGCTATTACAAACCCTCGAGAAAAAATCAGGCGAATATTTTGACAGCACGAAATACGAAGTGCATTTTACCGGCACCAGCGTTACTTTTCTTGAGGGCAGCGCCTTTATTATCAACGGGCTCAAAGAAAGCATCCTGTATGCATTCCTGCTGATTGCCTTGTGTATGCTTTATCTATTCCGGTCGTTCAAGATCCTGCTCTGCTCGCTGATCCCCAATGTGATCCCGCTGGTTATTACGGCGGGGGTGATGGGCTGGGCCGGCGTAAGGCTCAAACCCTCTACTGTATTGGTATTCAGCGTTGCCCTGGGGATTGCCATCGATATTACCATCCGTTTTCTGGTAAACTACAAACAAGAACAAAAAGGCAGCGACAGATCGGTGCAGCAGATCGTGATAGATACCATTCACAGTACAGGCATCAGCATCATTTACACATCGCTTGTACTGATTGCCGGGTTTGTTATTTTTTGTTTCAGCGGGTTTGGAGGCACCCAATCACTGGGCTGGCTTACATCACTTACCTTGATTGTGGCTACCATTACCAACTTGACCCTGCTACCGGCCTTGCTTCTTTCTCTCATAAAGAAAAAAAATATATAAAAGAAAAGCAGCATTCACATACCATTTTCTGCCTTAGTTCCGCTTGCCCCTGACCCTTACGGACTTTTTCACATCAATAAATCAAAAGAGCGCACATGAGAAAACTTGGCCTTCTTGTGCTGGCCGTCGCGTTGTTTACCAACTGCGCGCTGGCACAAACCCGTACCATTACCGGTACAGTAACCGATGCAAACGGAAATCCTGTTCCCAATGCATCTATCCTTATCAAAGGAACCCGCGTTGGAACCAGCACCGACAACGACGGAAAATATTCTATCAGCATCCCTGCTGGTGCAAAAATCCTGGTCATATCATCAGTCGGACAAAATGAAGTTGAATACAGCATCGGCAACAAGGCTGTGATCAATGCTTCGCTGGCCGCTGCCGATAAAAACCTGCAGGAGATTGTGGTAGTAGGTTATGGTACACAACGCAGAAGAGAAGCTACCGGCAGCGTAGTGTCTGTAAAAGGTACCGCCATCGCTGAAAAACCGGTGCAAAGCTTTGAATCGGCGCTGGCCGGGAAGGCTGCAGGGGTGCAGATCACCGTACCCAACGGCGTGGTGAACAATCCGCCTGTATTCCGGATCAGGGGAACCAACTCTATCTCCTTAAGCTCGTACCCGCTGGTGGTGATCGATGGCGTTCCTACCTATACAAACGACCAGGGCAGCACCAGCGCGCCTGCCAACCCGCTGGCAAGCATCAACCCCAACGATATTGAAAGCATCGACATTGCCAAAGACGCAGCAGCCACGGCCATCTACGGAAGCCGGGCCGCCAACGGGGTTGTATTCGTTACTACCAAAAGAGGCAAGTCGGGCAGAACCCGCGTGAGCTATGACGGATGGGTAGGCTGGAGCAAAGCCATGCGCCTGCCCAATCTGCTGGATGCTTTCCAGTATACTGATTTTAAGAACGCAGCCCTGGCCAATGCCAAAGCCAACAACCCTTCTATCACCGGAAGTTTTAACCTGATAAATGGCCCGGATGGCAAGCCTGTCAACACCAACTGGTTTGATTACGTATACAACACGGGCGTCTCTCACAGCCACAACATCAATCTGTCCGGGGGCAATGAAAGCACCAACTATTATTTCTCTACCGGCTATACCGACCAGGAAGGCATCCTGCGCAAGAACGAGTTTAAACGCATCAACCTCCTGTTCAACATCGACAGCAGGATCAACAAGGTGGTTACCATCGGCGGTAAAATAGCTTACTCGAATGAAAGAAACCTGATCGGAGGAAACTCCGGTTCCCTGCCCGGCGAGGCATTTTCCATTGCAGGCGCCGCACGCGAGGCCCTGGTTCTGCCACCCAATGTTTCTCCTTACAACAATGATGGCACGTACAATTATTCATCGGCTTCTGCTCTTGGGGGCGGGGGCAATGTAGTCAATGGGTCTAATCCAGTTACCTACTATAACCCGGTTATGATCATGGACCTGAACCGTTCCAACAACGAGGCCAACCACCTCCAGTCGAACGCTTACCTGCAGATCAAACCGCTTTCATGGATCACGCTGAAAACCAGCTATGGAATCGACAATCTCCTAATCGACAACGATATATTTTACAATCCTTACCATGGCGATGGCCCGAGCACAGGAACAGGGCCCGGTGGCGCAGCTACAGCCTCGCTGTCGAAATTAAAAACCTGGCTCTGGACCAATACCGCGCAGTTTGATCATGTGTTTGGAGACAACCACACGGTAAGCCTGCTGGTGGGTAACGAGCAGCAGCGCCGCACCACCAACGGTTTTGGCATCAACCGCAGAACGCTTTCTGACTCGGCCGCCTATACCGTTATCCAGGGGGGATACCTGGTGAACAATCCTGCCAACATGAGCCTGGGAGAAAATTACCTGCTTTCCAGCTTTGGCCGGTTGAATTACAACTATGCCAACAAGTATTTCGTGAGCGGCAATATCCGGCAGGATGAGTACTCTGCATTGGGTGTTAAGAAAGGGGTGTTCTACGGCTTTTCTGCCGGCTGGGAAATCACCAAGGAAAAATTCTGGGAAACAGCCCATCTGGACAATGTGTTCAGCAGCTTCAAACTCCGGAGCAGCTATGGAAAAGTGGGTAATATCGCCGGCATCGGAAACTATGCTACTTATTCACAATATACCTCCGGTTTCTATGGCGGTGCCTCAACCCTGGCGTACAATACAGCCGGCAATCCCAACCTGAAATGGGAAACCAGTACCAAAACAGACCTTGGCCTGGGCTTTGGATTGTTCAAAGACCGCGTAACAGCTGATGTAGCTTATTACAAAAATGACATCAACAACCTGATCCTGAACGTGCCTTCCGCCCCTTCCACCGGTATCGCCAATACCGACAATGCCATTCTTGCCAACGCCGGAACCATGTACAACAAGGGCGTGGAAATATCCCTTACGGCAACGCCTGTCCAGACCCGGGCATTCAGCTGGAGCAGTTCCTTCAACATTACGTTCAACAGCAACAAGATCACTGCACTGGCTCCCGGTCTTACAGAAATCCTGGGCGGCCTGGGCGGCGGTACGACCGAGTATGTGACCAAATCAGTGGTGGGCAGATCGATCGGTCAGTTATGGGTAGTGCGCACTGCAGGTGTTGACCCCGCTACCGGCAGAAGGATTTTTGTGAACGCTGCCGGCAACAAGATCTATTATGAATTCGGCACCCTGCCTACCGGCCGGTATAATTACACCAATGCCGATGGCACCCGGTATGAAAGGACCAATCCGGATGGCACAAAATCAGCCCTGTCTGTTAACCAGTCGGATGATGGCGTGTTGTATGCCAATACGCAAGCCAAGTTTTATGGCGGATGGGACAATACATTCCATTACAAAGGCTTTGACCTGAACATCATTGCTACTTACCAGGGCGGCGGTTACATCTACTATGGCACCTATGCAGGTTTAAGGGACCAGCGCTTCTGGAACAATGTTACGGATGTATTGAGGTACTGGAAAAAAGCCGGGGATGTGACCGATATGCCCAAACCGGTTTACAACGACAACGTGTCTAACGGTTCTTCCATGCCGCTGGATGTGAATGTATTCAAAGGAGATTTTATCAAGTTAAGAACTGTACAGCTTAGCTATAACCTGCCCGCTTCCCTGCTGGGCAAGGCCAAGATCACCAATGCAAGGGTATATATAAGCGGCCAGAACCTGGCTGTGATCACCAAATATCCAGGTCCGGACCCGGAAGTTTCTACCGATGGAAATGCTACCATTACCCAGGGGATTGACAGAAACACACTTGCCAACGGACGCACAATCACAGCTGGTGTGAACATCGGTTTCTAGGCTCTAATCAAACAAATCAAAAAGATGAAACGCATATTTCAATATTTTACTATAGCATCCATGGCTGTTGCACTGTACTCCTGCGACAGGGATCTGTTGAATCCTGCACCACAAACTGCTATTTCCGATACACTGACCGCTTTTGACAAACCTTACCGGATTGCCAACCAGGTAACAGCTTTATATACCTCGTTAAAAGGAGGCGCTTTTTATGGAGGCCGGTATCTTGTTTACGGGGACATCCGGGGAGAAGATTTTCTGAACCTTACCAACAACCTGATCACCAACGCCGATGTATGGGGCTTGTATGCTTCCAGCAGCGCTACGGCGGTGACCGGTTTATGGGCGCAGGCTTACCGCACTATCAACAGCTGTAACCTGTTTATTGATGGCATGAACACTACAGGGACCGCTGTAGTAGGTACGGCCCTGAGCAATAACTATCTGGCAGAAGCCAGGCTGATCCGCGGCCTTTCTTATTACAGCCTGCTTCAGTATTATGCCCGGCCTTATGCCGATGGAAATGGCAGCAAGCTGGGATTGCCCCTGCGTTTAAAAGGCATTTCAACCCTGGGCAACTCAGACATGGCCAGAAGCACAGTAGCAGAAGTGTATGCACAGGTATTGAGCGACCTGAACTTTGCAGAAACCAACCTGCCACTTACCAATGGAACGGCGGTATTAAATACCACCCGGGCTCATCGCAATACAGCCATTGCCTTAAAAACAAGGGTGTACCTGAGCATGCAGAAATACGGCGATGTAATCACAGAAGCCAACAAGATCGTTCCGGCTGCTGCTCCGTTTACAGCAACTACCGGCGTGCGTGATTCGTTGCAGGCTGATATTACAACCGTGTTTAAAACACCGTATACTTCTACGGAATCTATCTTCTCGCTTCCGTTTACAACCAATACAGGTGATGTGCCCGGAACGCAGAACGGATTGCAGATTTATTATTTCGCGAGCTCCACAGGTGCTTCATCCGAATTCTCGTTGAATCCCAACGGCATTCTGGCCAACACGGGCTGGAAAACAACAGACAAAAGGCGGTCATTTATTTATACCAATACAGCAGGAACAAGGTTTCTGAACAAATTTCCAACTGCTTCCCCTGCCGATAATTCACCGGTGATCCGCTATGCAGAAGTGCTGCTTAACCTGGCTGAAGCCAAGGTACGCTCTACAAACACGGTAGATGCGCAGGCAGTAGCGCTGCTCAATGCAGTGCGCATGCGCTCAGACCCAACCACCAGCTTTACTGCAGCCAGCTTTGCGACGCCTACGGATCTGATCAACGCCATCTTGCTGGAAAGAAGGATCGAATTTCTGGGTGAAGGCCTGCGCAACAACGACCTGATGCGCCTGCTGCAAACCATCCCGGCCAAGGGAAGTGCCCCTTCCAAAACCCCCAACGACGATGGTTATATCTGGCCAGCTTCTTCTGCAGAAAAATCCCTGAACAAGTTGTGGAAGGATAATTAGGAGCGAACAGGATTTGTCTGTACGGAATATAAAAATCCGTTTGGACATACATCATACTACAGAGAATAAGGAGCGGTTTCAGGACCGCTCCTTTTCTTTTTAAGCTATGTGCTGATTTGTCATTGATCGGGTGAGTTGGATGCGGCGTTGCATTGTGTATCAATGTGTCAAGCGTTTCATGTCCTGAACCCACCCCTCCTGGGGGGGATAATGCAATTGTACCCACTTCTTAGCCTAAGAAGAACGTGCATTTTCTTTTATCCCCTCCCGGGAGGAGTAGGTCTGCGATGCAGACCGTACCAACAAATTCAATCTGGTACAAGGCCTAATTATATTAAGTGTAAATCCTACAATCGTTCCGGTTTCCTGCCTGCAAACACTTTAAGATGGGCAGTCACCCTTGTCAGCGGGGATGATCGAGATGCTGCCGTCGCGTTCCAGGACGGCGTATTTGATTTGGTTGATTGCTTCCAGGCCGTGCAGCATGCGGGCAGCTTCCAGAATGTCGTCTTCTTCGATGCCCGTCTTTTTCATTCTGATCCTGAGCATAACACCCTTATCAACAAGTATCAGCGGGGCACCGTCGATGATCTTGTCAAAGACTTTGAACTTGCCTTTGGTAAACGTCAGCACCAGGTCCACGCCAACCAGTACCACAATTACAATGAGGGCATTTGTGAGGGAGTAGTCATCACCCAGGAGGGCTTGCTGGGTGGCTTCGCCGATGATCAGCAGCAGCACAAAATCGAAGGTGGTAATTTCTGCCATGCTTCTTCTGCCCATGATGCGAAAAATGATCAGCAGAAACAGGTACACGGCAGCGCCTTTAATAACAGGGTTCATGTGTTAGGGATAAATAAAACAAGACAGGGGCAGGGAATGCCCGTTTACTTTCAAGCCGGTATTGAAACGTCCCCATTGCGAAGGGGTTACTGAGAAGCTGATACGGCCAGCCGGACTGGCATCAAATGTATACACGATCTCTTGTCCGTCGATGTGATTTTTGATGGGATCGGGTACTACATTCTCTACCTCAAAATTGTCCAGGTAGGAAAGCGGAAAAGAGATCACGGTTGTCTTGCCTGTTGCCGGTGCAAACACATCCAGCTGTGTTCTGCCATTGTGGTGAATAAACCGTTTATAGGTAAGCACCGTTCCGTTTTTCTCAACTGATTTATTGGCCAGCGGTCCGTTGCCAAACAATCCGGCAGCGATCAGGATTATCAGTCCGAATATAACGCCATTGGCTATGCGCTGGGCAAGCCAGCCTTTTTCCTGGTATTCAATATCTTCCTGGATAGACAGGCAGGGTTCTATCTGCTCAACTTTTTCGGGAGGCATGAGAGTACTTGGTTTGAGCTAGTAAGATAGGATTAATCTCACTTTTTTCCTTCCAATTCCTTTAACCGCTCTTTCAGGATTTCGTTCATGCTCTTCAACGATGTTACCTGTTCCAGCAGGTGACCTTTCGGCAGCGGCTTGGTACGGAATACATCCAGGCTTTCACCATGATCCTCACACACCGTTACAACCAGGTCCCAGTAAGGACGCCCCTGGCCGCGGAGTATCTTGTAAAGATTTTGCTCAGTCATGCCTAAACGCTCCTGCGCGTACTGGGCAATGTTTACTTTGTGCTTTTCAAAAATATCCTTGAGCTTGCGGCCGACTTCCCGCCGGTATTCATCGCCATAGGTGGTAGTGGCATCAAACAGCACATAATCCCCCTCTTCAGTAGCAACATCGGTCAGTCCGAACAGGTAGTTTGGATTGACACCATATTTTCTCTGCGCAATGTCTATGTGCTCAAGGGTAATGCTTCTGTCTCCGTATCTCAGTCCTGAAAAAAACTGCATAGGATTGGCATAGGAGATCTGGAAATCTTCAAAAAATTTCTTGCTGTCTATCTCTCTTTCTTTTACCCGCGGATAAAAGTATTGATGGAACCTCCGGGAAGATTCATTCTTAAAATTGTCATTATGAGCAGCTTGTGAGGGCATCAAGAATTATACTATATTTTTTTGGACGATCAACCTGTTTTATATAGCTTCGTTCTATATAAAAATGGATTGCCCCATGCAGTAAACATACAGCAAACCACAGTAAGTACAACAGGCAATCTGCTACCCTGCTCATTTTAAGCATGTAAGAAGGAAAGAAAGTTCTCATAACCGAGAGCCTATTTAGCGAAACACAGTAAGGAGAGGTGTTTCGCAGGATCTGCTTATTCGAACAATGAATCGCAGCAAAGACCTGAGAAGCTGAAAAAGTTTTGTCTGTTACCGGGTATAGACGGTGCAGGAAACTCCAACCGGCCTCTTCCAGATCGATCAATAAATAACGGACTGTAAACCTTTGGTTTATTGTTTGTCCTCCCGGAGAGGACAATTCTTATAAATGAAAGCGCTTTTCTTGCATTAATTACCCGGGCTCAAAGCAACTTAACCAGAACATGATTTTTTATTTCATCATAAAAACCAACCAACATGAAAAAACGCCCATTTACCCTGAGCCTTCTTGTTCTCTGCATCATAGTATCATGCAACAGAGACGAACTGACCCCTGCCGCCATACCTGTCAACGCAAAAGAACAGATCAGCCGCTATCTGTCCGGTGCCATTAAAGCATCAACGCCAAAAACTGCGCGCAGCATCGACAGCTTGCGCGCGCACCTTGATCTGAATAAAATCAGGTCTGGCAAGCATCTTGGCAGAACAGTTTATTTCGTTGAAACCCTTCCTACTGCTGCGGTAAAGGAACGCAATAAAATCAGTGAGGTTATTTTTTACAGCCAGCACGACGCTGTTGTCTCGGGAGCTATTGTTCAGCTTGGCTCGGAAGCAACCAATGAGTCTGCGCTCAGGAATAAATTTCCGGATGCTGTTGCAGGCTCCTCCTTCTTTTCCGGAACGGTTTATTACCATCACTTATCCGGCAAACCGCTGGCCGTGCTCAGTTATGAAAACGGAAAGATCATCCGCGAAAAACAAGTGGTTGGTAAACGGATGGGCCCAGTGGCAAACAGAACAGCGCAATCCGGCAGCAGCGGGCAATGCACCGGCTGGTTCCTGGAGGAATATGATCCCTCTACAGGCGACCTGGTTTCGAGTGAACTGCTGTGGATAGAATGCGACAACGACAAGGACGCTGAAGGTGGCGGCGGAGGCGGAGCATCGAGTGGCGATTCGGAAGCACAAAGCATTCTTGCGCAGCTGATGAACAGCCAGCCCGTATCAGAAGCGCTCTCTGTTTCGGAAGGTTATATAGACCCGCTGAGAAAAGAAAGAAACCCGGACTGGCGTTGCCACAAGGGTTTAACCTGGGCTATCATCTCTTATGAGAAAGGCATTGTGAAATATGATCCGGCAGATGGAGGCTGGACATGGGAGTCGCTCACGCATGGGAGCATGGCTGTAGTAGGGATGACGCTTGGCGGAACGGTTACGCCCCAAGTTCAATCAGCCACGGCTTCTTTTGTGCCCGGCACGCCCAATGTTAAGTACGCGGCTATGTCGCTCAAGTATACGCTGAGTTATGCCGTGGCGCTTGTCGGCAACGTTTTTCCGGTTACCGTACCCTATTCCAGCAACAGTCCGTTCTGGAGCGCAGGATCATAAAATCTTTCTTCAATTATGTTCAGTCACCAACAACTTATACAAGCAATCGCCATTACCCTGGCGATTGCTGCATGCGCTCATCACCGGACAGCATCAGACATCCAGCCGTTTGACCTGATCTATCAGTATCCGGTCGTAATCCCGGTGAATAACAAGCTAAATTATTTGACGCTGCTGGACACGCTGCATGTTTTTATCCAAAACGATTGCACCATCTACCAGTTACAAAGATCCAGGAACCTGCAAAACGAGAAATTGCCAGACACCGAAACGTATTTCGTATACAGGCATAACGAGCCTACCGGCTATCTTTACACAGCTTCTCTGGATACCTTTGCAAGGCTACCAGCCGACTCCCTGCTAAAAGCCAGGGCGTTCCAGGGCCTCCACTTTGAACCGCAACCATTTGATCGCTTCCTGTCAAAAACAGTTGAACGGGATCTGACTATCGAGAAGTATTTCACCAACCACAAAGGCGCGCCATCACACGTGTATGATTCCACCTATTTTTATTATCGCAAAAGTTTAAAAACGCCATACTCCCTCTCAAAGAAAATGGACAGCATCAGTAGCGGGCGGCTCTGCAAGGTTGCTATGATCTTCAATGAAACATACGATCCCGAAAGCAAAGAGCTGGTCCGCAAGCGGGTACTTTCTTTTGAAGTGCAGGATGCAACAGCTCAGATCCCTGAAAAGATCAAGCGATTGTTTGCAAATTTTAGAGAGAAGCGGCGGTTGGATGTGGACAGCGAAAAAAAGTAAAGGCATCTTCATCTTCTTTACTGTCCATTGCCTAAAGCATGCAATATGCTACAAAGAACCATAGAGGTAACATATACCCATGCTGTTGCAAACAGAAATTCTATCGCGGGTGGCATAGTTGTTTTGGCAGATTTGATCTAAAGTCTCTGTAGTTATGCCACTTGTGTTATTGATTCTGCTGCTGACCGATCTGGCAACTGTTTTGTTCGTTCTCTTTGACATCCACCTGTTCAGGGAATGGTACTATTGGCGGAACACCCAGCGAATACATGCACAGCCAGATCCCCCATTCCGAACTCGTGATCTTATCACCAGCCGGTCACCAGGGACTGGTAGAGCGACATGCAGAAAGCAACGAAGCTGCCCGGCGTTTATGGAAAAGCTTGGGTGAAGTATTTTTTAAAACGAAGTTCAGTATAACACCAAAGATGTTCAAGGAGAAATAATTACAGATCGTACACAGCCTGAAAGGATCTTAGCATTTGCGCGAAAGCTGTAGCAAATAGCCTTTTATTATTTTTTTATCGTTCACCGTTTTAGATAAAGCCAGGGCCTGCTCAAAGCATTCAATGGCCATGGAAGCGTTGTTGTCCATATACAAATATCCTAACAGGCAAAAGTATAAGTGATTGCCTGCTAATTTTAATTTCCTGGCTTCTTCAATCGCAACCTCCTTTCCATATACTTTTGAAAGCGCATACGTTCTGTTCAAAGCAGTAACGGAAGAATATTCTATTTGCAATAACTGGTTGTAGAGTTGTAAGATCTGTTCCCACTTGTTCGCAGGTTCCGTTTTGGTGCAATGCCAGTAGGCAATGGAAGCTTCCAGGTGATATTTAGAGAGGGTTTGTCCCTTCGCGCTTTCAATTAAATAGTGATTTCCCTCTGCAATCAGATCATCATTCCACAAAGTCCTGTCTTGTTCTTCATACAGAATGGTTTCACCCTTGTGAGAAAGCCGGGCGTCGAAACGGGATGCATGAAAACACATGAGAGACATCAATGCATTGACAGAAGGCTTGTTTGTATTTTCATGCTGCAAAAGCAGCTGCGTTAAGCGCATGGCTTCTATACAAAAGTCCTTGCGAAGGGTAACGTTCTGCGTTTTGGAGTAATAGCCTTCGTTGAACAAAAGGTAGATGGTTGTTAAGACTGTTTCCAGGCGTTGCTGTATATCTGCAGGACCGGGAATTTCAATCTTGCTAGCTGCAGCTCTGATCTTTTCTTTAGCCCTTAACAGCCGTTTGTAGATAGCTTCTTTACTGGTCAAAAAAGCTTCTGCAATTTCTTCGACGCCAAAACCGCAGAGAATGTGCAGCGCCAGGCTTGTTTGTGCTTCAGGAGGAATAATAGGATTGCAAACGGCAAAGATCATTTGCAGCTGGCTGTCGTGGATATTCTTTTTAGACAGGTCAATTTCGATTTCACAGGTTACTGGTTGGGAGCGCCGGATATTGTTCTTTATCTTTTCTGTGAACAGCGTGTTTCTCTTTAAATAATCTTTCGTCTTGTTCTTGGCAACAGTATAAAGCCAGGCCGTGGGATGATCGGGAATGCCTTTTAAACCCCAAGTCTCAGCAGCGAGTAAGAAGGTGTCGCTTGTAATGTCTTCTGCTATTTCAATATACTCTATACCAAATAACTTACAGAGTACAGAAATAATTTTTCTGTACTCTGTTTTGAACAGATGCGGTATAAGCTCATGGGTTTGCATTATCCGTTCACAACCGCCGGACTTATTTCGCAAATCCGGCGGTTGCCTGAGGGACAAATATACTCTTCCTGTGTAACAGGATTTCTTACCGGGTCATTATATTTCTTACCTCCACATGTCCACCTACCTGAAGAATGGGGCAGCCGTCGGCTAGTTCAACAGCTTCATCCAGCGAATCAGCCTTTATCTGCAAATATCCGCCGACGATCTCTTTTATTTCTGCATAGGGGCCATCTGTTACAACCTTATTTGATTTGACTGTTTTTCCTTCAAAGCCCAGTTGGTTGGTAGCAACAAACTTTCCTTGTGCAGCAATGCCACCTATCCAGTCCTGCCATTTCTTGATACTTGCCTGCAGCTGTTCTGGCGAAGGTTTGGAAGCCGGATTGGGCTCGTGTCTGAAAAGCATCATAAACTCTTTCATGTTGTGAGGATTTAAAGATGAATAATTAAGTTATACTGTTATGACGATCGACCTTTTTAAAATTGGACAAAAAAGCAGAAAAAATTTCTGGCGTGTTGCACAGCGATAGATCAGGTACTGGAATGCGGCTAAAAAAAATCAGGTTCTTTGTTTCCTTCTGATCAAAACTACGATTACTTTATTTAAAGGGGATGCGCAGGATTCAATAACAAGTGATTTGATCTTCTGTTTCAGATAGCTCAATCATCGGAAAAACAGGCATGCCGAGCAATGCAGCATTCAAAAGGCTAAACTACTAACCGGCCTTTTATATAGATGAACTCTCTCTTAGGTTATCCATTGCCGTTGTCTTGCCTTAAAAGGTCTCTATCAGGTGAAACCGGGATAGATGTTGCATTGAACAGCATAGGAACACTACATACCCGGCGAGGAATCAGCTTGCTTAAAAATACACCTTCCAGGAAGAAAGGCTCTGGTTGAAAGCCCGTGTCTTTCAGCACAATTATATTTTTCTATGCATTCTATACACTCACCCCTATAATCTACTCTCATGGCAGACTTTAAAAAAGAAAAACCAGCCTATAAACTACTTGCTGTAAAACGAGTGCCTGGCAGAAGGAGGACCATGTTGCTCATTGCGATTGCTCTTCTAACCATGATTGGCTGCCGAAAAGACGACAAAACGAATGCCGATGAAATCAAGTTGCAACAGGTACTTGATGCATTAGGGGGGAAGGACATCATCAACCAGGTTCATACCGTTTCGTATACCGCCAATGCCGCCTCATTTGAGTATGAGCAGGCGGGCCCAACAGTAGCGGATCCTATCAACGTCAACAATCACAATTATAATTTTTCGGCTGAGCTAAATACAAGAAAGGTGCGGCTGGAGTACAGCGCCATCAACTTCCACTATCCATTTGTGTATGATGCCAAAGGAGCGCTGATCGTCATCAATGATAAAGAAGGATTTATTTCGGGAGAGTACAACTGGAGCTCTTATTATTTAGGCACGGTAGCACCCGCAGCTTTGTTCTCCAGCAGAATAGAAGCCATCCTGAAAAATCAAATGATGGCTGATCCGCTTGAACTACTCAAAGAGGTTTTGTCGCGTCAGAGTGCATCGTCCACGACGACAAACGGGGCATTTTCCATTCCTACCCGGATTGAAGGACTCAATATTGAACTGGTCATTGATCCGGCTACGCACTTGCCATCACGGGCCAGGATTCCGGAAAGCGACTACCTGTTGGGTGACGTCAGTTTTGAAATTGCTTACGAGGACTGGGTAAATACATCCGGTGCCCGGTATCCCTCTAAGCTCAGCTTTACGCTTCATGGAAAAAAGATCAAGTCGGAAGTGCTTACCAACATTGTTTTAAACCCTGCACTGCCAGCCAACAATTTTTCGTTGCAGGTTCCTTATGAACGGTTAGCGTATAACTATGATGAAGGCAACCTGGGCATCTATGCGTCACAGTGGTATCACCGGTTGTTCGCCGGTGGCATTGGCCTTGATCAACCCTTGAACAATGGCGCACTGGTGCTGGATAAGTTTGACCTATCAACTTTCGGAATGCCGAGTCAAATGCTGGGCCCTAATTTAAGATTGATCGGCAGGCCGGATGCCAGCAACTGGGCAGCCGCTATCAATACCTCAACCGGGATACTTGTTGTAGAAGCTCCCTTGAATCCCGGTTGGACAAGGAGCATCCTCAATGCCGTTCATACAGCATTCCCGGGAAAGAAAATTATCGGAGTGGTTTCCTCTCATACACACTACGACCATTTTGGCGGCATCCGTGAAATGGCGCAGGAAGCAGGCACTGTATATGTGGGCAAAGGAGGAACTCTATTTGCCGATTCAGTCTTCAACAGCAAGCACACGCTGTTACCAGATAAATTATCTCTTAACGCGACTCCTGTTGCGGTTAAAGAAGTTACCGGAATCACCTCTGTTGACAACGGCGCGGTTAAGATCCATCTCTTAAAAACAAAAAACGGGGCAGGCAATCCTTTCTCGCATGACAATCCCCATTCCTGGGACATGGTTGTTGTGTACGTGCCTGAATACGAAGCCCTGATCCAGGCTGATTTCCTGTATGCGGGCATCTTCCTGAAGATCTGGAAGGGGCCTACTGCGCACTCCTTTACGGGTCCGGCAAGAGAAGAACTAAAGAAAAGAGCAAATTTTTTACTCGACTATATACAGGAAAAAAATCTGAAAGTGAGCAAGATCATCGGCATTCATGGCGGTTTAGCCACCCTGGATGATCTGAAAGAGGTAGCGAAATAATAACCAAAAAAGTTAAACCACAGCTCTGTATGAAAAACATCTTTCGAGCCATTGGCGCAGTCGTTGCCGGTGTACTTCTTTTTGATTACTGTACAAAACATGACACAATTGAAAACAGCGAAGCCGCGTCTTATTTTTTAAGTGATGTACGTCCCCGTTTTTTTGACAACCTGAACTTTGAGTCGCCACAGGTCATTGCGAACATTCCTTCTTTCTTAAAGGAAATCACACAGACCTACAGCAAGCTCGAAAAAGATTATCGAGGGGGTATTTTCAAAAGCAGCAGCGACCTGGAAAATATGCGGCTGATGGGCATGTATTATTCATTTTATCTCCTGGCGCTTACCGGAAATTACCTGGACGGAAACATCCGTTTTGCTGACATCGTGGGAAAACAGGAACGCGGCTTATACACCAGCCTGTCTGCCACGGAACCGGGATTTGAGCAAAAAGAACTGGAAGCTATGATGGAAAAGGCCCGGACAGCATCCCTTCTAGCGGTAGACATCAACGGGTTCAACGACAAAACGTACGGCTTTTACCGAGCCGTAAGACAGGTGCAGGAACGCCTGAAAAACAAGCAACATTTCAACAACCCATCAAGCCAGGACTCTATCATCAGTTATGTGGGAACACGGCTGGCTGATTTTGACCTTTTGCCTGACTGGAACGTGCTAATGTCTATGGTCACGTTTACCAATTATGCAGACAGCTTGAACACATTCAAGAATCCCGCAATGGATAAAGTGCTGTTCAATGTCAATGCCCGGCTTGTTCCCGGCGCCCTCCGGGATTTGGGAGGAAAGTATCCGGAGATTCTGGGTCCGCTTTACCGGTTTGACCTGAATTTAAAAAAAGCGGATTGGCTGCTGCACAGGAAGAGCGAATTGAACGATGAGGATGTGAAAGCATTGAATGAGTTTATCAATACGCTGGAAACTGCCTCCGGGTACATTGAAACAAATAAAAAGGCCCTGCTGGATTCCTGGAGTAACAAGGAAACCTTTGAGCAGCGAAAAGAAAAGATGAATGAGCTGAAAAACTATCTGGCAGGTATTTCGGCAGGAAGAAAAGATCTGCCCAAGCCGGAGCTGGAAACTTTCATCAATTCAAAGGCTTTTAAAAAGGCATACCAGTGTTACTCCTGTCACAAGCCTTCCGGATTGTAGACACCTTTTCTTGAACAACACAAAAGAGAGCGGAACGACTTCAGAGGCTTTGCATTCCTGGCAATGATCCCCCATCATCAGAGTAACAGCAAGGGAATCTACCCGGCTCATAAAAGTCAACTAACAAGTCTATCTAACCTACGGATTTCATTGTGTCACAAATTCCCGCAGGGGTTCTCACAAATAAAAAACGGCTTCATAAATAGGTCATTTATAAGCCGTTTCTATAAACACTCGTACCCGGGATGGGAGTTGAACCCACACTGCCGTTTCGGGCAACAGGATTTTAAGTCCTGCGTGTCTACCAGTTCCACCACCCGGGTAAACCTATAAACAACTCAAAACGAGTTATTTAAATATTTGTTGGTTTTATATGTATCGATGTGAATCCATATGAAACCGTTTTTTTATGTAGTATAGATGTAGTAAATTACAGTCATGTCAGTGAAAGTAATCCTACGCAAAGAGACCAAAAAGGACGGAACCTCCCCACTTGCCATCCGCATCACCAAAGGCAAAAAAAGCAGCTATGTATACCTGGATTTCAGCCTCAGGCCGGAGCAATGGGATGAAGTAAACCACAGGGTGAAAAAATCCCACCCGAACTCTGTTCGTCTCAATAACTACATTGTCAAAAAACTATCAGAAGCGACCGACACCGCCCTGGATTTGGAAACCCAAAAAGGAACGGCCACCCCACGAAGCGTTCGCCAATCTATCAAGCCGAAAATAGGCTCGACGTTCTTTGAACAGGCTAAGCAATACCAGGACAATCTTGAGAAGTCCGGCAAGTTTAACCGCTTAAGCGCAGAAAAACCGCGCATCAAGCACTTTCGTGATTTTCTGGGCGGTAAAGATATAGAATTCAGCGAAATCACGAAGTCTTTGTTGGAACGTTATAAAGCTTATTTGAAGGGCGCCAGAAAAATAAATGATCGGACGATTTCCAACCACCTCGTATTGATCCGTTCTGTTATTAGTCAAGCAATCAATGACCAGATTGTAGACCCCAAGTACTACCCTTTCGGCAAGGGAAGGCTCAAGATCAAGTTTCCCGATACCGGCAAGGTTGGTCTTACAAGGGAAGAGGTCAAGCGGCTGGAAGAGGTAGAACTGAACGAAAGGCAGAATCACGCCCGGAACCTTTGGCTGTTTTCGTATTATAACGCGGGCATGCGGGTCTCAGATGTCATGCGGCTGCAGTGGAAAGACGTTCAAGACGGACGCATCAGCTATATCATGGGGAAGAATGACAGAAGCGGATCGTTGAAACTGCCGGAAAAGGCCTTGGCGATCCTGGAAGAGTATAAGGAAGACAGCCCAACCCTTGACCTTATATTTCCTGACTTGAAAGGGCTAGAAGGTCTAAATAACGACATGGACGTGCAGCGTCGGATCAAGACCAGGGTGCGGAATGCCGACGGACTTTTGAAGCTTGTTGCTGAAAGCACTAAAATCAACAAGACCTTAACCATGCATATTAGTCGTCATACTTTTGCCCAATTAGCTGGGGATAAGATTCCGATTCCAGTCTTGCAACGCCTTTACCGGCATACGCATATTAGCACGACTATAGGGTATCAAAACAATTTTATACATAAAGAGACCGATGATGCACTCGAGCTGGTTCTAAACTCGTAAATTATTGAGATGAGACGCACTTATATTATCTTACAATAACCCAATAAAACTAGACTATTGTACATCAAGACTGAAAATCCTTAAATCGCCAGTTTGTCAACAGCGTAAAAAACTCTGTTAACCTTGCTGCACCATCAAACCAAACAGGTTGCTCCTATGTCAAATTAACAAAACACATATATCACAAAAAGACTTCAAAAGAGCAATTGGCAACCATTTTAAATTGGGGATAATTAGGCACGTCCTATCTGATAAGCCCGTTTTCATTATATAAACGCTTGAAAAGTGTAATGGAATTTGCAATATGAATCGAAATTAGCTAGTAATGAGTTAATAGTTAATGTAAATTGTACTTCAATTACCCATAAATATGTACACACTAAATACTAGGGCATCTAAATTATGGCTCATCAAACCTTTTTAGAAAAATTTGAGACGTCAGTAAACGACGACTGGTCATTCTCTGAAAATAGATCTACAGACAACCTTTCTCACGGATACCATCGATATCCTGCCAAATTCGTACCTCAGCTGGTAAAAAAACTTATTGAAACCTATACAGTGGAGGGCGACAAGATAGTCGACGTCTTTGCGGGATGTGGAACAACTTTAGTAGAAAGCAAAGTTCATGGTAGGCGCTCCGAAGGTGTAGATATTAATCCAGTGGCTCAGTTAATTACACGTGCGAAAATTAACGCCCTAGACCCAGAAGTTTTAAAAATTCAGTATTCTGAGCTTCAATCTCTAATAGAAAAATATGATCATAGGAAACCTTTAAACAAAGCTCGACACGCTCGAATAGATTATTGGTTTCGTCATTGGGAGAAAAAGAAAATATCATTTTTGTATGAAACAATTTTGACCTTAAGGGATGAACAGTTTCGGGATTTCTTTCTTTGTGCATTATCAAACATTCTAAAAAATTGTTCACGATGGTTACAAACAAGTACAAAGCCGCAGATAGACCCTAACAAAACTATTCACGAACCATTCACGTCATTTGCATCCCAAGTGAATAGAATGACCAAAAAGAATAAGCAATTTTATGACGAGCTTGTTAAAAACAACGCCATAAATATAGAATGTGAAATTAAATTAGCTGACGCGCGGGCCACTAAAATACGATCCAGCTCCGCGAATGCTATCATAACCTCCCCGCCATATGTAACTTCTTACGAATACGCTGATATTCATCAGCTGACTGGTTATTGGTTCGAGTATATTTCTGATATAACATCCTTTAGGCGAAATTTTATTGGAACTTTTTTTTCGAACAATAAAAAGACTGAATCATCTGTGCCAATTGCGAAGGAAATAATTGACCAACTTACTCCTATTAGTAAAAAAAGTGCTGGAGAGGTTGCAAACTATTTCAAGGATATGTTTTCAGTGTCGAAGGAAATGCATCGGATATTGAAACCAGGCGGTGTCGTTTGCCTTGTTGTAGGAAACACGACTATGAAGGGCGTCAAGATTCAATCGGCTGAAGCCTTCGCCCAGATGTTGTCAATGCAGGGATTAGAGATTGAAAGTGTGATAAAGCGTAAAATTCCTTTTAAGCTAATACCAACAATCCGAGACGAAAAAACCGGAAAATTTACAACCTTGAACAGTATAAATAAAAAACTGGTTTACCCTGAAGAATTTATCATCATAGCCAGAAAAAAGTACTAATGGATTTTCAAAAGATTGGAAAACGAATTGACGACATTCCTGTAAAAATTAGTTATAGGATTATTGAGTTGTTTTCAGGAGGGCTTTATTCCAGTCCGAATAAGGCATTTGAAGAACTCGTTAGCAATTCTTATGACGCGAAAGCGACAAAAGTTGTTGTTTCGGTGCCAACCGATAGACTTAAAGAAAAGGCTACACTTTGGGTTTGTGATAATGGTGACTCAATGGATCGCAAAGGCTTAAAATCATTGTGGAACATCGGGGAGTCTACGAAACAAGGTGAAAGAAAAAATGGCGATCGACTGCAAATAGGAAAATTCGGAATTGGGAAACTTGCTACATATATATTGACTTATAAGCTGACCTACATATGCAAGAGTGTAGATGGTTACTACGCCGTCACTATGGACTATAGCAACATAACTAAATCGACTGAAGAGTTAATTCTAGATGAGATTGAGCTTACCGAAAAGGAAGCCAAAGATTTAATTGAGCCATATGTTATTGTTAATGGCAGAAGTATCGTTCCTTTTGAAATGTGGGGACCGGCTTCCGCTACAACCTGGACATTTACTATAATGACGAATTTGAAACCTAAAGCGGCGGAAATCCAAGAAGGTAGGTTAAAATGGATTCTTTCAACTGCTTTACCATTAAATCCAAGTTTTAAGTTATACTTTAATGGAAATGAGATTTCCTCGACAAAAGAGAAAACCGAAATTTTGCAGTCGTGGGTTTTTGGCGAAGATGACAAAGTTGTAGAAAAAAATGCCGAATATACATTAGGTGTTTACAAAGGGCAATCTTGCGTTGATATGCCTAACTTAAAAAATGTTGTAGGTCGAGTTGATCTTTACAAGGATTCATTAGTAAAAGGCAAATCGGAAGACTGGGGCCGAAGTAACGGAATATTTTTGATGATACGCGGACGTCTTGTGAATCTTGAAGCGACGCTTCCAGGCATGACTGCGCTTTCTCATGGGGTATTCAACAGAATCCGAATTACAGTACATGCAGATGATCTAGATGATTATATTACGTCTACAAGAGAGAATATTAAGGAGTCGCCACCGTTTGAGGACATGAAACGATACGTTCAAAGAAAATTTACAGAAGCAAAAGAGTATTACTTTAATCAAATTGAAACTGAAGAACGACTCCGGCTAGCTTCTTATAAAATTGCTAATGCATCTTCTGGTCTTTCTAGACGGCCAATACTCGTGGCTGCACGGAAATTTTTTGCTGGAGAAATTGGAAATTTAATCCTTACCACAATACCTAATAATCTTGATATATTCCAAAAGGAAGCTATAATTAAGGGCCTTGAAGATGACCTGTCGAGCAAGGCGGGTATGATTAAAGATGTTAAATGGGTAGCATTGAACCCGGAAGACCCTATCGCTAAACTTGATCTTACGACCAGAATTGCTCATATAAATTTAATGCATCCGTTCTTTGCAAATTTCATAGAGGATGTAAAAAATCCACTACCATTTGAACTTTTTGCGCTAGCGGAAATTCTGACAGAAGTATCGTTAGTCGAACAAGGTGTAAATGAGGATGATATAAAAGAAATTATATACCGCCGCGACCGAATTTTAAGGGAGCTTACATTTAGCGACAAACAAAATGCTCCAGCAGTAGCCTCTTTACTAAGGGCAACGTTGAATGATCCAGATGGGCTAGAAGACTCTGTGACAAAGTCATTTTCATCGATAGGTTTTGAAACCATCCCTATAGGAGGTAATGGCAAGCCCGATGGCAAGGCAGTTGCGTATCTTGAACACAAAGGCTCACGGGAAAGCTATTCACTTACTTATGACGCAAAAAGTACATCAAAAGAACGGATTATGGCTGCGACGGCCCATATATCTGGCGTGGATCGTCACAGAAGAGACTATCAAGCAGATTATGCGGTAATAGTAGCAATTGGATTTCAGGGAGCTGATGATCCTGACTCCGCAATCAACAAGGAAGCAAAAAACTTAAAAGTAAATTTGATCAAAGCACAAGACCTTTGGACATTGATATTACTTGCTGGCCCAAAACAATTAGGCTTGATGAAGCTACGAGCTCTTTTTGAACACTGTCATACTGTTATCGAAACCTCGCAATGGATTGAGGATCTTAAAAATTCTACAGTTGAACAAGGTCCAGTTAAAGAAATTTTGGAAACAGCCTACGAGCTAATAAGGGATGATAATGAAAAACCAAATGTAACTGCGATACGAATGGTTCTGAAGGCCAGATATCCAGCCCTTAAAAACATTACATCAGAACAAATAAGAACATACATTTTAAGTCTAAAAACAATAGTGCCAAATTTCATTTCATTTGAAAACGATGAGCTTAGCTTGCAAAATACTCCTGCAATAATAATGTCTCAAATAAACCAAATATCAACAGACGCAAGTATACCGTTTGAGTTTAGAGATATTTTTATTGAGGCTTTCAGTAAACCTTAACCGAAATGACACCATCTATGCTTAATTTACCTGGATTAAAAGAGCAAACAGCAAGTAACAACCGTTATGAGCGACGGTTAGCCAAGTTAGTTGCGAGCAAACAAGAAACTGGCCGTATTGAGTCCGTTGTTAACGATGCAATTGAGAATATCAAAAAGAATAAAAAATCTTTTGTAATCTACGGCGAACCTCAGAGTGGGAAAACTGAAATGATGATTGCGCTAACAGCTAAATTGTTAGACGAAAACTTTAAAATAATTGTAGTGCTTTTGAATGACAGCGTCCAACTGTTAGGGCAGAATCTCGACAGATTTCAACGATCTGGATTGTCGCCTTCACCAAAAAAGTTCAATGAAATACTATCGCCTGAAATAAAGATAGGGGAGCACCAATGGGTAATCTTTTGCAAAAAAAATTCCAAAGACCTCCAGAAACTAATAAACAAATTAAACAAGAAGAGAGAAATAGTAATTATTGATGATGAGGCTGACTATGCGACTCCGAATTCTAAAATAAACAAACGTGAAAAAAGTAAAATTAATAAACTTACAGAGGATATAATCGGAAAAGACGGAATATATATTGGTGTAACAGCGACACCAGCGAGATTGGATTTAAATAAAACGCATCAAAATCAAAACGAACATTGGGTTGATTTTCCAGCACACCAAAATTATACCGGTCAAGATGTATTTTTTCCAATTGATTTAAGTAATTTACCTTATACGCTTACTTTTTTACCTGATCATGGCGATAATCCAAAGTATATAAGAGAGACTCTTTTCAGCTTCATGGTAAATGCTTCCTATCTAAATTCGAGCATTAATGAAGAAGAAAAAAATTATTCTTTATTAATCCATACAAGTGGTAAAAAAGCTGATCACGTCGTTGATTATAAGCTAATTGTAAAGGTATTCGAAGCCTTGAAGGATGAAAATAACACAAATCACCAAAAATACTACCTCCGCATTTGGGAGATAGCGAAGGCCCGCTACCCCGGACATGAAAACCAAATTATAAAATACATCATTGTTAATTGCGACAGGAACAATTTGGTGGTAATGAATAGTGATAAGGAAGTGAATGCAGCCGATAATAGAACTGCAACCGATCCAACAGCTCCTTTCACTGTTATAATTGGGGGAAATATTGTTTCAAGAGGTGTTACTTTCAACAATCTTCTTTCAATGTTTTTTACTAGGGATGTTCAACATAAATTGCAGCAGGATACTTATATTCAACGCGCGAGGATGTTTGGCAGTAGAAATAGTTATCTTAAATATTTTGAACTGACTATACCTAAATCCTTGTATCTAGACTGGCAAAAATGTTTTATTTTTCATCGCCTTTCATTAGAGTCGAGAAAACAAAGCGAGACCTCTCCTGTTTGGCTAGATGGTGATAGAATCACTGCCGTAGCTAGCAATAGCATAGATAAAACAAACGTTGCAGTTGACAGAGGAGAGATGAGCTTTGCAATTTTTGACCTAGATGAGGTCGCAATCACGGGCATAATCAAGGGGACTGAATCACCAATTCAAAAAATCAAAAAGTTATCCCATTTTTTGGGTCAAGAAGTATTTCCAGACTACTTAATAAACTTCATCGAAAGTTTTCTCCCCACAGGAAACTCTTCGGTGGCAGTTCATTTGCCAAAGTCTATCGCTGGTTATAAAGATAAATTAGGCGAGTTGGATAAGGCCACTATCACACGTAGTAGAGGCTTTATTGGTAATCGAGAACTCGAAAAGGATAAATACCCAGACGCAGTCCACCACATAAATGTTTTGTACAATGAATCTAATAAAGCTCGAATCTTTTATAAATACGAAGGAAACGTCAGATTTTTGAAAACTTCACCGAAATGATAAAGGAATTCGACTTTTATCATGGCGTTGTTTTTTCAAGACTTATTCACGAAAGTAAAACCCCACTTTATATCGCCTGTTTTACAACATCAAGTAACGCGTCATACGTGTTAAATGATAAAGTTGGGCTTTACATCAAACATTCCACAAAAAGAATGTCGCCATGGCGATTTAGCATGCTAAAAAAACACCAGGCAGAAATTGAAAAGATGAAGTTGTCGATGGACGACGTTTTTATCTTGTTGGTCTGTGGGGAAGATGGGGTGGTATGCTTAAACTATGAGGAGTTGAAAATTATCTTAAACGACTGTCTGGATGAAGTTGAATGGATCAGTGCAGCTCGTGTTCCCAATAAAGAATATTCCGTTAAAGGTTCCGACGGAACTCTTGGACATAAAATAGGGAAAAATAGTTTTCCTAGAAATATATTAAATAAGTGCAAGATCGAGGTAAGATAAAAATGAACTATTCTTCCATACAAAGGTGCGTCCACCCTAGAATATACAGATAACTTGATTTGAAAGATAAGCAGAACTCGAGCTTTTGGCTTTAAAACTTATTGGCATTTATGTTGCCGTCAGTATTTCCTAATTTATGAGAACGGAAAAAACGCTAGACGTTTATGTGAAATGCATTTGTCACAGATCAACCACAGAGAACGGATTTTGCCACGTCATGAAATCTGATCAAATGATAGAGAGAGTGTCAATCGACAAGCACCACAAAATCTTGATCAATGGCCGTCGCTATGGACGCGCTCACTGGAATCACTGACATTACTTGAGGAGACCCTTATTTAAAACGTCCTGCAAAGCCGAATGTATTTCTCGTCGGAAAGCGCTTGATCTTAGAAAATTCAAATTCGCAAAAGCAGATTGGATGACTTTTTGCTTGTCTGACGACGATGTCCCTGGGTATCAATTACACAGATTAAACCAGTTTTGGCCACTTATCTTAAAGGTATAAGCGGCCAAAACTATTTATGTCAGAGTTGGCAGCAATTCAAATCTTGAAATGGAACATTGTTTTTTGGACGCCAGTATGGCATCGTGTTTTGTAATTTGCAGTAGGGGACAAGACTAGGGGCATCGCTTCGAAAAGCCTCAAAATAATTCAGGCAAAAACAAAGGGTAAGAACTCGAAAATGGAAGCCGGCTCGGGATAGGAGTAATTCAGTATTACAAATTAAGAACTACATTTCACTTGTATTTTGTGCAACCATTCTGATTTTTGCAGCAGTGATGCTCCATCCCCATAAACAGGCCTGCCAAATTTATGCCCCATTAATTCTGCCTGAATACGATCTGGCATGTTCACGCTCAAAATTCTGTCCTGAAAACTATGCCTAAACGAATAGGTGCTATGTTGATCCGAAGGCAATAGGTCATTTTGTCTCAGGAACTGATTTACGGCGTTGGTAAGGTTATCCGGTTTATCTCGATATCGGGGAAAGCCGTGCGGCATATTCTGGAATGCTTCCAGCGCATAGCCAATGAGGGGAATTGTCCTCTGGCTATGTGGTGTTTTAAGAGTTCTCTCTTTTCGATCCATGATGCAAATATGAGGTATATCAGCATTCAATTTAATGTCTTCAGGTAACAAACCCACAATTTCAGAGGGACGTGCGCCGGTTTCTGCCGCCGCGTATAGAAACCACTTCGCTTCGGAATTGAGATTGTTTAACTTGTCGCTTTCCAAAATTTTGATGATCTGGTCTGTCGAGAATGGCCGGCGAGTCTGTTTAAAACGGGTTTTCAGGACTATCTTTTTAAACAGATAAGGAGTATCCAGACTCAGCTTCATGTTGTCGGATACGGTCTCCAAGACGTTCTTGAAGTGAATAAAATCTTTGTTGGCGCTGCCCGGATTCTTGCCATCCTGTTGGATGCGGCCCAGCCACCAGTCGCGGAACGCCAAAATATCCTCTCTGGTAATGGCTTTCAGGTCTTTGTTTCCGATGACAGCGATGAAATTTTCCACCGCTTTGATCCGTGGATTTTTCCATTTCCGGATTTGATCCGGGGTTTTGTTCATCATGCGCTCCTTCGAAAATCCCCAAAACTTTTCTAAAGCGGCTTTTACGGAGAGTTCGGGCTCCGGCCTTCCTCCGAGCAGGGCTTCGACCTGCTTGGACGTACCATCACGTAAAGCCAGAATACGTTCCAGCAGTTCCTCGATAGGTAACGCTGCCACCTTGGCCATAGGCTGGTAAGAAAAACCCATCTGCCGGGCGATACAGATCGTTCTTGCAAACCGGCGGTCGTCATGGCGCATACCGTCGTCCAGCAACGTTTGCCAGTAGCTTTCGATCTGGTCGTTTAAAATGACAGCCTTGCGCTGCGCTTGGTCGCGGCTTTCAGTTTTGAGGGAGACCCGCACGATGTTGCGTGGATCAAGGTCGCGCACTTCGTTCGGAACACGCCGATTGTAGTAAAAATAACCGTTAATCTTTATCAGGTGTTTCATGACAAAAACCGCTTTTGTGTGAGGATTTGTGTGAGAAAACAGCCGGAATTAAAACACAGTAACAAATGCGCCTGGGCGAAAAACGCAAAAATATGTTTCAGTTTAAAGGGATAAATGCCAGTCAAGGGGGGTAAAACTGGCGGAAGGGGTGAGCGCATGTTTCATTCTCCACAATAGAATGTTTATATTTCTTTTTAGGCGCTTATTGAATTCCAGCTTTTCTTTTGTGTGAAAAACACTACTCAATTTTGTGTGCAGCATCACATTTCACATTCTAACGGCTTTGCTGCTGCTTGTAAAGCGATTTGCGTTAAATTCTGTTGTTGTTTTCTCGTCAGCTTTTCTTCATGCAGCCGCTGGAAGACAAGAAGATACTTGCTCCCATGATCTCGGATAATTCTCGACATGATGATGTATGCTTGTTCTAGCTTGTCATTATCTAGGATGGATTCCTTCATTAATTCCCTTTCCATCAATTCGTTGTTGCTTAGGAAGATGATTTTGAAAACATGCCTCTGATGATTGTTATACTAATCTTGATTCAACACTTAGCAAACTGAAGTTGACCTTAAATAAAACGGTATATAATAGATAAAAGCCATGAAGGAGTATTGCAAAGTCTAAACAGGCAGAAGCTTTTAATATGCAAGGATTGAAGATCTTTTTATTAATTCTCCCGGATAACCCAGCTTATAATCTATCAACATATTCTTTTAGCCTATTGAGCAATTCATTGAAATCGGGTTGTCCTTTGTAGTAAAGTGCGGCGGTTTCTTTGTATCTTTTCTTAAACTCAGCCCTTAATTCAGGCGCACCAAGCAAAAAAGCTTCGTTTTCGGCTATAGGAACAACCAAATCAGCGGGAGGAAATCTTTCCTGCTTATGAACTTTGTATTCTTCAGTCCCGATGAATTCCTGAACCAGAGGATCGTTCAACAAGCTGCAGACATCGTAGTACTGCCTCATAAGGTTAGGCCGTTTGACACCATCGCTTTGTTCCTGCCTGAACTTCGTTGCAATGGTCTGGAGCTTTTCGACAAAAGTGTATCCTGGATGATAACAGGAAATATCTTTTGCCCTGTTATCTAAAAAAGAGAGGGCGGTGACGCCGACTGCCCTGTCATATGCCCAGGAACTTATTGTGAGCGTATTGCCAGGTGTAACGGTATCAAACCCCACTTCTAGCAGGATACCCTCTTTGACGCCCGCTATCGAGCCAGTGGAACTTTCATAAACCAGCCTGATCCCCCCGCTTCTGTAATATTTCGGGTCGTCGAAAGCATGGTCGCGTTCCGCCTTTACTATGCCATCAATCTTTATTTCTTCGGCCAGCCAGTCATAGAAGTCTTTTCTCGATTGAACGCTATTGATTTTGGTGCTTCGGGGGTTTTCATTGACGTTTCTTCCTGACGGCGGCTTGATGTATATATCGATGTCTTCCGAAAAGCGGTCGATGATCTTGTACCCCTTGGATAACGAAGTGCCGCCTTTTAAATGGAATTCAAAACCTTGCTTTTTCAATCCATGCAAAACATGCATGATCCAGTAATCCTTCTCGATCAATCCGGCTTGTATTCCGGTTTCATCTTCCAGAATGCGTAGAAGTTCAGGAAAATCCTTATGATGATGCAGATAATTAAGAGACATATGATCCAGAGCCAGATTTTTCCAATAACGGCGTGAGAAGCTTTTTTGCTTTGGCACTGCCATACTCTTTTAAGGAACGTTCGAGCTTTCTAGCATCCATCATTTTGATTTTGGAGGCGATATTCTTGAAAACTTCCTGCCGGTCTTCGGCAAGCGTTTCCAGATTGTTGACAAGATCAACCAGCAAAAACTCTTCAGTTGCTTTTCGGGGGAAATGAGGCTTTATCCGAAACTCAAATCTCTTGTTTCCCAATTTGAATTCGCCATGCCGTTTGCGGTTGTAAACCGTTCTTGTGTTGTATAGTTGCGTTGTGCCCACTTGCAAACTGTTATACGCATTTAAAGAGGTGAGAAGAAACCGATCATCCTTGAGAAAGCTGCGAACCAAATCTTCCTCATGGGGAGGCACCGTACCGAATGCCGTTTCTTTGGGGAAATAATATAACCCTTGAGATAGCTTTTGGAGTGTCCCTTCTTTGACCAAGTATTCGATATGTCGATCGACTGATTTAGACCACTGGGCTAAATCAGTACGACGATAAACTTGACCCCTCTTCAGGTGTTTTTTTAGGTCATTAAGTCGTGTCATGTCGCTTCCTATTAGGCAAATTTAGCATTTTTACTCTTAAAATGCAAGAAGAATTATTTAAAATTCATGCAAACCTAATTATTAAATAATTATCTATCAATGTTTTATGTTTCAATCCGTTTGGATTATTGAGACTAAGTCAGCAGTTTTCCGTGTATTCATTTCTGAATAAATTCCCAAATAGGAATTGACATGCTATCTACAAATCAAATAATCTAAATTATTGGAAGGAGCATTTATGGACAAAAATCTGATCATGACGAAGTGCCGCAAGGTTTATATACCTCTGCGAAACAACCGGATATTCGATTATGGCGACAGCCCTGGAGAATATGAATTTGTAAGTGTTTTCCGAGAGAAACAACGAGCTGAAAGCGTGGTGAAGGAACGAGGCCAAACTTACTCCTACGATAAGTCTGAGAAAGCAAACGTCATCCGCAAGGTAGGATCATTTTACCTGGTTCCCGCTTCGCTGATTGAATAGGTCACGCAAAGTATAACATTGTAAAATTGTCATTACCAAAAATATTGGTGCCCATGACACATCATTGAACCAATCATCAGGTATTGTCGTAAAAACTTTCAATTGCTGTTTCTTTAAAGTCGCGATTGCGGTGTCGCTTTCAGTTCCGATTTTTATCAGAAACGAAATGCTCGTTATAAAAACCCAAATGACATGAATTTTTCTGCGAATTAAACAATGAGCCTTGCCTCAAGCTGATCGTAAAATTCATATGCAAAAAAATAGAAAAGCATAATTCACAAAATCAAATTAATGGTGATTTATGCTTATTAATTGCTTTATATCACTACAGATTTTTTGTATTTGATCATCAAGACATCCTATGGTTGGTTCTCACCAACCAGATAAGGAGTGCTGATGGACAAGCCATTGATGGATCGTAAAACGGCGGCAAAATATTTGAGCGTCTCACCGGCGACCCTGGCCGTCTGGGATTGCACGAAACGCTATGATTTGAAGCCGCTCAAGATCGGCAGGTCGGTGCGTTATCGCCAGTGCTTTCTCGACCAGTTCCTCGAAAGCCAGTTGAAAGCCAAGTAAGCGCTGCGCCGCAACGCCGCTTTCCTGCTTTAGCCCAAATCCATTCTTTTATCGGAGATTCGCCATGAACATCGAACAGGCGAGAATGATCCCGCTCGCCCTGATTTTAGAGAAAATCGGTTATTCCCCCATCCAGGTGAAACCGCATCGTTCTATTTACCTCTCCCCTTTGCGAGCGGAGCGGACGCCCAGCTTTCATGTCCACAATCTCAAAAACCTCTGGTATGACCACGGAACGGGCAGAGGGGGCTCCGTCATCGGTTTTGCCTGTGCCTACCTGGAAAGCCAGCGTGAGGCTTGCCTGGTGCCGGATGCTTTGCGCTGGCTGAAAAACATGACCGGCAGTGTTCCAAATCTTATTCCATCCCGAACCGTCGATTGCACCAAAGAAGAAGCCAAGCTGATCTTGCGAGACAAGAAAAAAATTGAGCACCCGGCGCTCATGCAATATCTGGACAAGCGCGGCATTCCTCTCAAGATTGGCCAGCAATATTTAAAGGAAGTGCGTGTTCTCAATACGGAAACGAATAAAACCTTTTTTGCCCTCGGCATGCCGAATGAAGATGAGGGCTACGAAATCAGGAACCCGTTTTTCAAGGGTTCGGTCGGCCACAAATCCATCACCTTCATTCGCGGCACCAAGCCTAAGCCTGAAGGGATCAATCTGTTCGAAGGCAGCTTCGATTACTTGTCCATCGCCGCAGAAAGGGGCGGCGAACGTTTCGAAGACGACTGCATCATCCTGCATTCCTTATCCTGTCTGAAAAAAGCCACGCCTTACATCCAGAATTACGGCTACCGCATCGCCTATGCCTGGCTGGACAACGACAAGGCCGGCGAGAGCGCAACGAATATTCTGGGCGAATTCTGCAAGACGCAGGACTGCCTGCAGCACCGGCCCATGAACGCGATCTACGCACCGCATAAAGACTTGAATGCCTGGCGCATGGCCAAGCTCGGCCTTTCTTTATAGGAGCTGATATGGACGACATCTCATCGCAGTTCGCCGTGACCGAAGTGGAATTGGTGTACAGGAACAAGCGCAGACCCGAAGACCGGCCCAAGCTCGCCGATTCCCTTTCTGCTTACGGCTTGCTTTTGCAGGCATGGGACATGAACAGGATCGAACTGGTGGAACAGTTCAAGATCATGCTTCTCGATCGCGGCCATTCTTGTCTTGGTATCTCCGATATTTCGAGCGGGGGCATTTCCGCCTGCATCGTCGATCCGAAAATCATTTTTGCCACCGTACTCAAGGCCCGCGCCACCAGCGTCATCCTCGCCCATAACCATCCCTCCGGCAGTTTGCAGCCGAGCCAGGCGGATATCGACCTGACGAAGAAGTTGAAGGATGGGAGTGCCCTGCTGGACGTTTCTGTCCTGGATCATCTGATCGTGACACCGTTCTCCTATTACTCTTTTGCCGACGAGGGTTTGCATTTCTGACAAGGGCAGGCATTCCGCGTTTATTGAACTCGTTTGATGCCGAAGTTTTGCAGTCCCTTCCTGCAAGGATGGAGCCGATGGTTGTCGCCAGGGATTTAACCGGCGGCGCTCCTCCACCTATTAGAATTTTCGCCGCTTTTTAAAGCAAAAAGCTCCCCGCCCTGCCCAAAATTCCACCAGGTTCCGCCGCTGGTGCCGCCGGTTTTTCCATCCCTGCAACCATCAACCCCATACAGGAAGGGACATCATGCAAAACGCTTCTCAAAACAAAATCGAGTTCAAGCAAAACCGGAACGACCTCTACCAGCAGATCACCGACACCATCATCAAACAACTCGAAGCCGGAACGGTTCCCTGGCAGAAGCCTTGGATCGGAAAAGACCAGCTTTTCATGGACATTCCCAAAAACTTCGTCACCGGTAATCATTACCGCGGCATCAACATCCTGCTCTTATGGGGATCGGCGATGAACAAGGGATTGACGACGCAGGAATGGGCGAGCTTCAAGCAATGGTCGCAAAAAGGAGAACGGATCAACAAGGGCGAAAAAGGCACCCTGATCGTTTATTACGATACCATCGAAAAAGAAGTCGACGGCGAAATCGAGAAAATACCATTCCTGAAATCGTCGTTCGTGTTCAATCGCTGCCAGTTGGAAAGCTATGCACCCGAAGAAACCAAGCAGGAAGAAAACCCCGTGTCATTGGTCGAGCGGCTCGAGCACGTCGAAGCTTTCATCGGTAACACCAAAGCCATCATTGAGCATAACGGCTATTCGGCTCATTACAACCGGTCGGAGGACAAGATCAACATGCCTTTGAAGAAAGCCTTTGTCGATCGATCATGGAGCACAGCCACAGAAAGCTATTACGCGGTGCTCAGCCACGAACTGATCCACTGGAGCGGCAGTGCAAACCGTCTCGACAGAACCAAAGGCAAGAAATTCGGTGACCAGAATTACGCAACAGAAGAACTCATCGCCGAACTAGGTGCAGCATTCCTTTGTGCCGAACTGGGCATTAGTCTCACGCCTTCGCTGGATCGTGCCTCATATATCAGCCACTGGCTGGAAGTGTTGAGAAACGATGGTTGCTACATCATCTCAGCGGCCAGTCAGGCGTCTAAGGCTGTCGATTATCTTAAAGGACTGCAACCCTGAGACTTGCTCTTCATTCAATAACTACAAGGAAGCCCTGATCCGCAGGGCTTTTTTATATGGACTGCCCTCTATAGAGTTTTCATTAGACAAACAAAAAGCAAAAAATATTTAGAATAGCCCTGATGAGTTTGGTACGATGTTGTAATCTTTCATCAAAAAAGGGGTATGCTCAGACGATTCACAGAGTTCATGAACTTTCACGGGAAAGAAGTCTGTCTCTATGTAAGAAGGGAGGACGATGACCAGGGATGCTTCCATTTCAATGTCAGCGTTATAGACGGAACAACCAGTGAAGTAGTTTTGTGTAAGAAAACGAACAATACCTGGCAAAATATTACACAAAACGTTCCTGGATGGGTAAAAGAGATGGTGCCTGTCATCGTTGCTATGATCGACCGGAAAATGAATTTTCAATCATCCAGGCATGCTTGAGGGTTTATCTCGTTTAGCTGAAGATTATCCAGGTCTGGCAAAGCCTCGATCTTTTTCGTTCCGTTATCATTTTCAGTCACTTTCACGAAGAAACCTTTTAACTTGTAAATCTCTGTAGTCATATACCCCTGTCTGGAATTGATGATAATCTCACCCAATTGGGTAAGCAGCTCATATTGAGCTTCTTTGCTTAGGGATAAGAAAGTTTGCATGAATGGAAAAGCAAAATTACTCATTTCTGCCGTTTTGCAAAATCCTACATACACTGTATGTATCGGACAGGTATGAGCACCCTTTCAAACCCCTCAGGCCCATGATTCCCTTGCCAAATCAGCACCACTTTTTAATCACGCTCAAGGCCAAGAGGCCAGCTTGTCGATAATACATTCAATAAAATCCTCTCTCGGCCTCGGCGCCTCCATGGCCTCGCAACATCGCCTGATCGCACAGCGAATCGCTAAATCACTCTTGTCGGGAAAATGCTTTTGCAATTTATCGACAATGTAATTTGTTTCCCATGCCTCCTCACAGGCCACTTTCGTAACGTTGCGACCATTTCTTGCCTTACGCTGGTCATAGTCCTTCCAATCTTCCTCCAATACCGGATGCATTCTGATTATTTTGAAAGCTCATGCGGGCACGCGTCTCAATCCTTTCAACGGGCCGAAACGCATCTATAGCCGGCATAAAATTACTCAGGCATCCAACGGCATCGAACCCCACTTATCGGGTATTTTGACCATAGCAAGTCACCCGGTTTACCGGCATAGCTAAAAAATTGCCGTCCCGACGTTAACGGCGGCATGTTTTTCCCAATCGAACCGTTCGTTCTTTTCCTTGTTATCCGGCCTTTGTTCTTCCTGCTGCGTACTATAGATGGGCCATGCCTGCAATGCTTCGGATGACATTTCAAAATCCAGGATAGACCTGTAATCGGCTTCATTCAGGTCATGGTCAAGCCAATGGCGCGATAAGGAGAAGGGCAGCAGCAAGGGCATGGTGGTAGATTTTTCCTGATCGCAGTCCAGATGCTTTGCCAGACAGTCGGCAGGCTTGCTGATCATTGTAAATACCCAGCGTTGGGTTTTCTGGCCAGTTGTCATGTCGAGAGCCTCGTCTGTCGAATACAGTACCGGCAAGAAGAAGACCGGTTGGTCGGGAACATGCAGGAAGTATGGAACTTCGTGCTGCATGTTTTGCACCGTTCCTTGTATATAAAAGCCGTTAGCAGGTATCAGGCAGCGCTGATCGCGTATTCTGTGCCAGTAGCTTTTAACGTCGCCAAAAATACGTTCTGCCGGGGTGTGAAGCATGAATGTCCATCTCCTGGACGAGATAAGTGGATCGGTCGAGTTGAATGGCAGGCAGCCCCATTCCATGAAGCGCCAGGTCTGTCCCCCTGTGGCCGGATTCAGGAAGTTGATTGGCTGCTTGCCACAATTCTTCTCGGCAATCCAACTTGAATGAAAGCCATTGCAAAAACGGCTATCTGCCTCGGACTCGGGGAAGTAGCTCGTCAGATTCTTGAAGTCGGCGGCGAAAGACACCTCGTACTGCATGCTGCTTTTGATTGTTGCATTCTAAATTTAAGGAAATTGTCACCCGTAATCCATCTAAAATTCCAACTTGAAAAAAGCGACAACGGTCATTGTCGGCGCATGTGATTTTCATACAAAATTGCCAGCTTTCCCATGCGCCCATTTTTTAGAACGTTGTCAGAGAATAAGATATTACAAAGAGCAGAAACTTCTCCTTGTCTCATAATGCCTGAGCGAGGAAAAAGAATGCAGCGGTTTTATGCATTTTCAAGCGGGCGTTTCCTGAAATCACCTAGAAATAACTAAAGCATGTTACTCTTTTTACTAAGGATTTACTCTTAGAACCCCATTTATGGGGTATTTGCCGTCAACTGGAAAGATCATTTTGCGGCTTGGAAAACTGCTTATCGGAAACGGCTGATTGGTGCAAGTAGAAATGCTTTCCGATACAACCCAAAGAACCGACATGGAGAGAAATACCAGGTTCACGCTGATTTTCATTGGAGAGGAAAAGACCACTAAGCACAGTTCAAGTTTCAAGCGCATCGAAGACGTCAAGGCCAGCCAGCCAGATTGGGTATTGACACAAATTATGCAGCCAAGCAATCGAAGCAGGATAATACACGTCTACTTGCTCGACTACTCGGCATTCAAAGATCAATTGAGAAGACTTTCAAAATCGACGTGGCAGGAAAGTGTTATAATAGCAGACCGTGCTTATAGAAATGCCTTGCCCATAGAAAAAGCAAAGAAAACTCAGATGGAAAAAGAAGCAGTAATTAATAGTTTGGATGCTGATAATGGATAAGGCATTAAAAAAATCAATAGACCACTCTGCTAAAGTCGCTCTTGAATGTTGCGGAGAATGAGCAGCGTGAAGGCCTTTAAAGTATAGAAAAAACGGACACACGAAACTATAGCTCAAATTAAAATCAAAATAATAATTCGTCGGCGAGAAAATTTTCTTAACTTGAACTCGATCATCAAGATTGAGTAATTTTTTCAGACAGCATTCGAGTTCGGCGCAATATTAGTTTTTCTGCCTTCCATCTGTAAAACAGTTTATACTCATATATATCGTTTTCAGCAGATTACATCTTGATGCATCTACAATCCCTTCGTGCTTAAGCTTAATCCTACCTACGACCGGGTATTATTGTAGACCACGCAGTAAAAAAGCGTTTTATGAACCACATCTATTCTTCTTATCCATTTAAGCCCCTTTTAAAATCTGCTTTGGCCGTTTTCATTCATAAGACAAAATGCTGCATTTCCCTGCGCTTTTATGAGCGGCTATAAATGATTTAGGCGGCTTTCGGGACATCGACATAAATTATTTTGTTTTCAGGGCCGATTCAAAACATGTCCGGTAACAACCGCCTGATCGCCACTTTGCTTCCTTCGGAATAGTTCCGATCATTTTTCTGGCAGATTTACAACCTTATTTCTATGCTGTTATTTCCAAAGCATACCGGTAGTGGTTCCAGTTTATTTTCTTTTCCTGCAGTAACAGAAAAGACGGGCAAGAGACTTTTGTTCTCAGCCTTCGGTCTGATCCTGTTTTTTGCAACTTCCGGTCAGACCGATAATTACAAGCTGGTACGTACACCGCAAAATGTTACTGTAAACCGAACGCTGCCAAAGGATATTCTTTCTGCCGGGGACGCCATTCCGGCTTCTTTTTCAACAGACCCGGCAGATGAAGAAATTTTCAAAATCCATTTTTTTGAAGAGCCATTGGTTCCTTCGCCTGTTGCTGCCAGACCGGGAGAAAATCAGGCGTTGCTTTATGCACTTGCCGGTTACTCGCAGCGGAAAAGCCCGGATGATTTTTCCGCGCTGCTGAATTTTTTGGTTTCCTACCCGGATAGCCGCTGGCGCGGATCGCTCCTCGCCGATATGGGTCTCGTCTATCGCCGCAGCGGATATTTCAGCAAAGCAGTGCAGGCTTGGCAGCAATCATGGGATCTTCTGAAAAAACAAAACGAACCGAAGCTCAAAAATCTCGCCGACCGTGTCGTCTCGGAACTGCTGATGATGCACACCTGGGTCGGCGAGGTAGACAAGATGGATTCGCTGGTGACGGAGATCGATCATAGAATGATCGAAGGCCCGGCTGTCACACGGATCGTATTGATCCGCCAGGCCCTGCACCGGATGAAAACCACACCGGCCTATTCCTTCAAATGCGGCCCTTATGCCTTGAACAATCTTTTTTCTCTTCAGGATAGCGCGCATCTTTCCAGCAAGGAGCTTATGGAGCTTCAATCGACGGCCAAAGGTTTTTCTCTTGCCGAACTGCAAGGCATGTCCCGGAAGATCGGCCTGAACTACCAAATGGCCTTCCGGGAAGTCGGAGCCGAAGTCATAGCCAATGCCGTCATTCATTGGAAGCTTGGACATTACAGCACTCTTCTTGTCAAGGACAGCGGCTATTATCAATGTGAAGACGCCACGATGGGCACGACGTACGGCCAGCAATTCTGGCTGTCTGCCGCTGCATTGGATTCCAGCGCCAGCGGATATTTCCTGGTGCCGGCAGGCGCTTTGCCGAAAGGGTGGCGGAGCGTCGACGAAAACGAAGGCAGCAGCGTCTTTGGCAAAGGCGACCAGCTGGTGGATATAGGCCGGGCCGTCAGCAAGAAGAACGTTGCCTTGGGCGGCAGTGCCGGGAAATGCAACTCTTCCACGTTGGAACCGCCTGTGCCGCCCATGGCACAAAGCAACGTGCACGGCAGCGCCGTCAGCCTGCATGTTTTCGACCGCCCGGTTTCCTATGTCCCCGCTCTCGGGCCGGCGATGGTCTTCGATGTCGATTACCACCAGAAGGATACTTACCAGCCCGCCAATTTCAGCTATTCCAATCTGGGGCCGAAATGGACATTCAATTACGTGTCTTACATCCAGGACGATCCGAAACATCTCTCGGCGAATGCCGACATCTACCTGATGGGCGGCGGCTTCAGGACATTCACGTCGTTCAACGCCAGAACGCAAAGCTATGCGCCTGAAATGCAAAGCAACGATGTCCTCGTGCGCATCTGCGCCACGTGCTACGAGTTGCGCCATTCCGACGGTTCGAAAGAAATCTATGCGCGGCCCGACGGCAACACGTCCGTCGGCCGAAAAATATTCCTGACGGAAGTCGTCGACATCGCCGGCAACAGGCTCACGCTCTCTTATGACCGCGACCGGTTCAGGATTGCGGCACTTCGCGATGCCACCGGTCAGGTCACGACCTTGTCCTATGTCGGTGATAACGACGATAAGATTGCGAAGGTGACCGATCCTTTCGGCAGATATGCGACGTTCGACTACGATTCCAAAGGGCGCCTGGTAAAAATCACCGACGTCATCGGCATGTCTTCCTCCTTTCATTATGCCGAGCAGGAAGGCGATTTCATCGACCGCATGACCACGCCTTACGGCACGACATCCTTCATCAAGGATGACGGAACCGACGGGCGCGGCGCCGTGCTGGAAACCCATTACCCTTTGGGAGAAAAAGAACGGGTGGAATACCGTGAAGGTGCGCCCGAGATCGGGTCTGCGGATACCGTCGCACCCTCGACCGGTAACAATATTTTCCACAACGATTACATGCAGTATCGCAATACCTTCTTTTGGGACAAAAAGGCGATGCGCGAAGCCCCAGGAGACTACACGAAGGCAAAAATATACCATTGGCTGCATGGCGCTTACCAGCCGGGCGAAGAGGGATATGCCGCGCCCATCCTGGAAAGCACGAAAGAACCCTTGGAAAACCGGCTTTGGTACGCTTACCAGAACCAAAGCGACGCGGTAAGGGCAAATTTGGGCATGTCTGCACAGCCCTCGGTCATTGGACGCGTTCTCGATGACGGTACCAGCCAATTGACCCGCTTCGCTTATAATCTGCTGGGTAATGTGACGAGCGCCACCGATCCTTCGGGCCGCAGGACGACCTATCTCTACGATTCCACCAACATCAACCTGCTTGAAATCTGCCAGACCACGGGTCAGGCAAATGAATTGCTGGCGAAATATACGTATAACGGCCAGTATCTCCCGCTCACGGCCATCGATGCTTCAGGTATGCTGACACGCTTTACCTATAATCAGGCTGGGCAACTCTTAAGCGTCACCAACCCGAAAAAAGAAACGACGAATTTCGCCTATAACGCCAATGGCACCCTGAAATCCGTCAGCGGCCCCGTTCCCGGCACCACGATGAATTTCACTTACGATGATTTCGGGCGCATCCGCACGATGACCGATCCCGAAGGTTATACGATCACGACCGATTACGACGCCCTCGACCGTCCCACCATCGTCACCTATCCCGACAGTTCTTACGAACAGATCGTCTATGACCGCCTTGACGCCATTCATAGCCGTGACCGGCTGGGCAGGTGGTCGCATACGATCTACGATTCTCTTGACCGGGTCACCGCCAGCCAGGATGCGCTGGGCCGGGTCACGCAACTCAGCTGGTGCGATTGCGGCAGCCCCTCCCAGATCATCGACCCGCTCAAGCATATCACCAGCTTTACCTATGACCTGCAGAGCCGCCTGATCGCCAAAACCTACCATGACGGCAAGTCCGTTTCATATGCGTATGAGAAGACCACCAGCCGCTTGAAGGAAGTCACCGACCAGAAGCAACAAAAGACGCAATACAGTTATTTTAACGACGGCAACCTGAAACAGATCGCTTATCCCAATGCCCTGGTTGCAACGCCATCCGTCTCTTATACCTTCGACACCCGTTATAACCGTATCGCTACCATGACCGACGGCACGGGCAAAACGACATACAACTACAACCCGGTACTGACCATTCCCCTGCTCGGAACGGGCGCCCTGGCCTCGGTCGATGGCCCGCTCGCCAACGACTTGATCGCTTATAGCTACGATTCGCTTGGCCGCGTCAGCGGACGTTCCATCAACGGCGTGTCGTCTTCGGTGGAATTCGACATCCTGGGCCGGGTGACCTCCGCCACCAATATTTTGGGACGTTTTGCCTATGGCTACGTCAACCAGACGGACAGGCTGGCGTCGGTCGCCATGCCGAACGGCATCAGCACGCTTTTTCAATATTTCGACAACAAAGGCGACCAACGCTTGAAGCAGCTGTGGAACAGAACCCCCTGGGGCAACACCTTGTCGAAATTCGATTACGAATATAACGCCCAGGCGCAAATCACAAGATGGACGAAACAGGTCAGCGGCAGCGCGCCGAAAACGGACGACCTCGTCTATGACACCGCCGACCAGTTGCTTTCCGTGACCCAAGAAGCCGCCACCAAGTTTGTCAGCCCCACAACCATCCTGCCGAGATACGCCTACCGTTATGATTCGGCGGGCAACAGGACGAGCGAACATGCCGACTACCATATAACCTTGTCGGAATATAATTCCCTCAACCAGCTAACCAGGCAAACGGATATCGACACGATACGGAACAAGGGGATATTGCCGGTCAACAACCCGGTCAATAACAACGTGCTTACTTATGATGCCAACGGCAATACGGTTTCCGCCAGCTTGCATGGCGCCACCTATGGCTGGGACGCCGCCGACCGGCTGGTGAAAATCACGCAAGGCTCCAACGTCATCGAATTCGTCTATGACGGCTTAAGCCGGCGCGTCGCCGAAAAGCTGAACGGCGCCGTCATCAGGCGGTGGCTTTGGGACGGCACGGAACTGGCCGAAGAACGCGATGCAAGCGGAAGCACAGTCGTCAAGCGGTTCTTTGCGCAAGGCGAGCAGATCAACGGCAGCAAGTATTATTACACCTTCGACCATCTTGGTTCCGTACGCGAGATGACGGACACGAATGGCGTTGTGGTCGTCCGGTATGATTATGATCCGTATGGCAGGAGGACAAAGGTTTCTGGAACGCTGGATGCCGATTTAGGTTTCACGGGACACTATTATCATGCGGCGAGTGGATTATACTTGGCACTCTATCGCGCTTACGACGCAAATTTAGGAAGGTGGTTAAATCGTGACCCGATTGAGGAAGAGGGAGGATTAAATCAGTATAACTATGTAGATAATAAGCCCATAAATTCTTTTGATAAGGATGGCCGATTTATATGGATTATTGGAGGTGCTGTTATCGGAGCCGCGGTTAATTTAGCTATTACTTATATTGCCAATGACGGAAACATTTCTAACAAACAAATTGCTGCAGCTATAATAAATGGCGCTATTGCAGGAGGGGTTGGCGCTGTTGCAGGCCCCATAGGTGGTAGTATAGCAAGAATATTAGGATTTGCCTCAAATCAATTAGTGGCTTCATTCGCTTCATCGATAATATCTGGAGTTGGTAGTGCTGGTGGTCAAGAATTAGCAAATCTAGTAGATCCGTGTCATAAAACAAACCCCTTGAATGCGGCACTATGGGGAGGGATTGGAGGGGGTATTTCGAAGCACTTTTTTCAGACAAAGAATTTGAATACTTGGTTGCAAGCGAAATATTTTGGTGCTACGACATTTAAAGGTGCAGTTTCTAGCTTTAATTCCTTTGTCAATAATAGCTCCTTTTTAATCTCGTCTATCATTGGAGGTGTATCAAATTTTAATATTTTTAATCCATTTAAATGAGGGAAATACGTGAATAATCTACAATTCGATATTCTGTTGATATGGGGTTTTTTTATTGGTCTTATATTTTGGGGCAATATTCTTCGTTTTGTCCAACCCATTTCAAATTTGATAATTTTCTCAAAAAAAGTTCCAGCGCTATTAAGTTTTGCTATTCACTGTTTAGTATTAATATTATTAGTCAGTGTTTCACTAGTAATATTAGGACTATTGCCGTTATATTTAACAATGGAAAAGAAAGTATATACTATTGATAAACTGTTATATCATGACTATTTTGGAGTTACTTTTTTGGGTTTAATAATTGGATTTTTAACAAGTAAAATTATAAATAGTCGACGAGTTGGATATAAAAAAACACGGTGAAAATCCAGTAACCATATGAAACTTTTAGAGTTCTATTTTTTCACTTATTATATCTTCTTCATTTCCAAAGAAAAAAATGAAAAATGGGCAATTACCCGTGCTTTAAATTTAGTTCTTATAAATTCCTTTTTTGCGTTCCTCACAATTCTAGTATTGGTCGAAAAAATTTTACCTGGATTGAGAGAAAAGGTAAGCTTTATGTGCAATTATAACGAATGGCTTTCCTATATAATAGTAGGTACTTTTATATTTGGTATCCATTATATATTATCCAAAAAATTGGCGTTTTTAGTAAAGAGTTTGAAGAAGGAAACTTTATTTGTAAAAAAGGCAGATAATCTCATTGCGTTTGGAACCATACCTTTATTAGTTGTAATTTTTATAGGAGTAATGAGATTTTTTTGAGATTTTATCCATTAAGTTTATTACAATTATTAAAAATGAGAGTATTTATATTCTTAGCCTTAGAAATGACCGTTTTATCTGGGACGGCTTTTTGTCAGTGTCCTGAAGCTGGTTTGAAAACTCAAAGCTCGACCTGCGATATTTTAAGCAACCTTCGAGTTGAGACTAAAACTTGTTCAACTCTTAACTTAAAATGGAAAGGGAAGCAAAACCAAGTATATATAGTTAGAGCTGTAAGCACAAATATTATTACTGCAGAAACATATGAAGCAGAAACGTTAAGATATTCCTGCGATTTCTCTGGTAATTGCTCCGCCGTTATTCCTGTAAAAGTAGGTATGAATATCACTTGGAGTGTGCAAGGAAGATGCACTGAGGGAGGCATTACTATTTATGGCTACAAGCAGGAAGGTCAGAGCGTTACTATCCCGTCATGCAGTGTTGCTCCGATCATAGTTTCTAAAACGCTTCGCACCTATCCCAATCCGACAGCTGGCGATTTGATCGTTGATTACAACGGCAACGTAAATGACAACACTAAGTTCACTGTATTTGATATGACCGGACAGACTATATTGTCTGTTTCCAATAATGCCATCACAAAGACGAGTGATGGATGTAAGCTAAACTTACACGGCCTTACTTCCGGAAGTTACCTGCTCAATATCACCAACGGCAAAGAGATGAGCCAGGCAAAATTTATTGTGTTCGCGCATTGAGCAAGAGTTATTTTCTTTTTCACTCTGATCGTAGGGCCAGCTTCGTTTTGCAGGTTGCAAACCACTTAACCGTTCTTGACGATCTGGATGTCATTGACGACAAATTTTTCATCCTCCCCAACCAGATTATATCTCTCATCGGCACAAACGATTTGCCTAACGGCATGGTTCATCACTTCATAAAAGAGGTTCTCCAGATTGACGCCTTTCAGAATAAATGTCTGTGTTGTGAACGCCAAGGTAAGCGTCCTTTCTTCCGGCAAATACTCCCCGGAGATTAGATAACTGTAATTCAAAAACAGTCTTTTGCCGCTTTGCCAGACGAAGCAGATGTTCCGCGCATGGCTTTCTTCCGGGTAGAACTGTTCATAGGCTTTACCGCCGTCCTGCAGCGGCTTTTCGCGATGCGTGGGATCGTTCTCACGCAGTTGGTCGAATTTGAGTTTAAAGCCTTGGCTCATAATCGCGGTCTCTGTCTTCTTGGTGTCGGATGATGTTCTCTTTGACCTCCCTGAATTTTTCCAGGTTTTCGTAGGTCGATCTTTGCAGGTGCATCATATGCTTGGCATGGCTGGTGTTCTCCGCGACCAGTTCCAGGGCGGATTGCCGGTCACCCAGTTCGGAGGCATGTTCGAGCAGGGCCTCCTTGTCGTCGGTGTAAATTCTTGCGACATCTCTTGCCCTGGACACGGAAACATAGAATTGCTTGGCATCCGTCGCCCCGAACGTCGAGGAAGGTTGTGAGATGAACACTTCGTCCACCGTCTTGCCTTGCGAACTGTGCGAGGTGATGCAATGCGCATGCGCGATATGCCCGAATTCCCTGTCCAGCATGTAGCGTGATTTGCTGGCCTTGTTCATCAGCATGATCTTGCCTTGCTTATCGACCGACACGACGTCCATCTCCATCCCGTTGCTCAGGCGCTTGTCCTGATCATCGAAGCCGTTACGCGTGATCCGTATTTTGTCGCCCTTGGACAACGGGATGCGGTCGAGCTTGTACACGTCAAAGTCTTTGGCCCGATCCAAGGGAAGGGAGACGAACTTGCCTTCCTTGTCGGCCAGCTGGATTTTGCCGTCCGTGACTTCCCTGATCGTCCAGGCGCTGCCTCTTTTGATGCCGGGGACATTTTGATTGAACTGGATCACGTAATCTTCGTAGAAATTGCGCCAGTCCCTTTTTTCGGCTTCGGTCAGGTTCAGGTTCGCCAGTCTTTTGACACGCGTTTCCTTTTTGCCGATCATGCCAGCCGCGCGCAGGCCTTGCCTGATTTCTTGCGTCACCTTGTCGCCCTGCGCATGCGTCGGCGAGATCACCAGAGCGGTCTTGCCCTTTTTAAGAGCAGCGAGATAGCCTTCCACCAACTCCTTATTCGCCTGCGCCGGGTCGATTGTCCTGATCGCCTGCATCTCATCCAGTTTCTGGAATCCTTGCAGGACATTACCCTTGGATAAATCTTCCACGACTTCCCGGTACCGCGTATCTTTCTGCCGATAGATTTTGCTGACTTCCGCTGCACGGATACCGCCGACCGTGTTCAGAATACGCAAGGCATCGCCGCGCACGACGCTCGAATGCTGCCTTGTGTCGCCGCCCAGGATCAAACGCGCATTCTGTTTCGTGGCGATATCGAGCAGGGCGGTCATATCCTTTGTCCCGAGCATTCCGGCCTCATCCACCCAGAGCACCTGATCCTTCAGCCCCTTCTGCATGTTTTCGTCGACCAGCAGGCTTGCCACCGTTTCCGCCTTCTCGAACCCTTCCTTTTTCAGGACGCTTCTTGCCGCAAGGGAGGTGGGGGCGACGACCGTTACCGTCTTGCCTGCTTTTTCCATCCATTCCACGGCTTCGCGCATTAAGGTCGTTTTTCCCGTCCCGGCTGCGCCACGGATAATAGAAACTCTGTGGGGGGTGGTCAGCACGTGCGTAACCGCTGTACGTTGCTGGCCGTCCACTTTCATATCTGGCGCTTCCTTGTAAAGTGGCTTCATTTTGCCTTGGCCCTCGCGGGCTAGGTCTACCATGATTTTTTCTTCGCGCAGGACGCCTTTGGTCGTGCAGAGCGTGCGTTCCTTACTTCTGACCTGGATAATTCTCGCATCCTGCCGGAAAGCGTCGGTCAATGCCTCGAGGGTGATGGACGGGTTGCCCACGGCATATTTGCAGGCGGTGCCCAGGATGTTCCTTTCGGACATGACGGAAGCCCGCTCGAAGCAATGCAGCACGGCATGATCGATGCATTTCTGCACGTCCAGCCTGGGTGGTTCTTTCACAGGTGAATGACGGACGACCTTGTCCTCTTCGCCGTTTGCATCGTCTCGGCTGATTTCCCGCATCTGCCGTTTCCATTCCGCTTTCAGTTCGGCCATGCTCATGCCCTTCTGTTTCTTTGCCCGCGTCCTGGCGCCCAGGGCATCCAGTTCATTGCGGTCGGTGATCCCTTTTTCTTTGGCGATGCGCCCGATCTGGTCGGTGCGCTTGGAAAAATGCTCGACCACTTTTTGCGGCACGCCTTCGATCTCGAACGCCTTTTCGGTCTGCCTGACCCGGTACCCCAGTTCGGTCATCCGGTCGGCAAGCCGCTTGTGAAACCGTTCTTTGTAATACGGCATGTCCTGCATGATATCCTTGAACTTTCCCGCCTTGAACTTTTTCTCGGTTTCGTCCCATGTCGCGTTGAAGACAAAGCAATGGCTGTGCAAATGCGGGTCGGGTGACTGGTCTTCGACGGGCCGGGCGGTCTGGTGGGTGAATTCCGCCCAGGCCAGCTCGCCGGTTTGCCGGTCTTCGTTCTTCCCGCCTTTGCGCACCCGTACCTTGGTATCGGCCTCGATATCCCGCATCGTTTCCGAAACGCTTCGCTCGAACGCCTCCAGGATATGATCGTCCTTGGCCAGGGCATGCAGGATCGAGACGGATTTGGGGCAGTGAAAATTGATGTCATACCCGACCGTCCGTTCTTCATTGCGGCGGGGAGTGAGCGGCTCGCCCGTCGACGGGTTGAGGTTGTCGCATAACCTGTCGAAGCTTTGCTTGTCGGCAAATTCCTCCAGCCCCAGCCTTTCGGCCAGTCTTCCATTGAACCGGCCCCTGAGTTCCTGGTCGCTGACATAGTAGTCGGATTTGGAAAGCGCATCGGAGAAATACGATTTCGCCTGTCCTGAGGACGAGCTTTGTACCATTCGGAGCATGGGAGGAAGCTTATAACGGTTGGCAATACCCGGGTGAGGCAATCGCCTGCTTTGGCGGACAATCAACCCGGGTTAATCATCAATCACCACGAAAAGCAGTGCTAAGGGACAAAGGCGCACAACCCGACACATCTGTAAAACGCCGGTGCAATTTTTCTTCTTTTGTTTTTGTCAGACCTTTTCCCTTAGCATTGCTAAGGAGGTTAACGAGCCACTGTTTCATCGGCATCTTTTTCGTCCTGCAGGATGGCGCTAAGGAGTTGTGCGCGATGCTCTTTACTGCGCGGTCTTTTGATGTAATGGAAGTCGTTGTGCCGGTCGTCGGGGTCGCCGTCATCCTCGACGAAGTTTTTTTCCATCTGCTGGTTGAGAATGAGCTGGTCGATCAGATCCATCACGAAAGCGTCCCCCTCGTCGTACATCGCCATGTAACTGAAAGAATAGAATGCGCTGCAGATGATCAGGAAAAACCCGGCCCATTGCCCGAACAGGCAGAGCAGAATACCGGCAAAAAGGAACAATGTCGGTTCTAAAACGGTTTCCACGGTGCGCACATCCGGTTTCTTGTCCAGGAAGGGCAGGCGATAGAAAAGCCGGTTGATTTCCCCCGAATGCATGCTGAAACGCTGGAAATCGAACACGGACGGGTTCCTGCGGTTTTCGGCCCAGCGCTTGCAACTGACGACCAGAAAGGCCAGGAGGAAGAGGTACCACAAGGCATAATCTTTCCAGAAGTCGCCGGTTCGGACGCGGTAGTTGCTAAAATTCGCAATGCTGAAAACGAATCTCGGCAGAAGGGCAAAGACGACCGCCGTGCCGAATACCGATCCCAGGTTAAAGTACCGCTCGCCGAAGTTTTTGCGGATAAAGACTTCCAATAGCAGCCTGGGATAGGAGGACAAGCCCAAAAATAACCGGTAAAAGATTTTCTTGAAGAAATTGTCTCTGCCATAGAGTGACACGTAATACAGGTTCTTTTTCATGATGAACGTTTTTGATTATGGATTGAAATTTTGATTGAAAACGACTTTTTGGAAATTCACCCCGTTTTGAAAAGATTGTCCCTGCCGGTGGATATACCCGTCGACCAGGAACTGATTGAGCGGCCCGCCGGTTCTCAAGGAAAAGAATTCCTCCGGCCTGACCATTTTTTCGAGTTTGTACGCCGTGCCCCTGGATGATGAAAACCTTTCACCGGAAGTGATCGTATTGGTGTAATCCTCGACATAAGCTTCACCGATGAGATCGGATGCATATTTGTTCGTGTCAAAATCGGCGTTTGAATGAAATACCTTCCATCCGAAAGTTCCAGTTAGGCTCTTCACCCGGAATTCCGACTTGTTGCCGCCCATGTTGGCATGGTAGTTTGATAGGTTCTGTGAAATATAAACGGTCGCAATTCTGCTCGATCTCGCTGTCGCCTGGTATTCGCTGTCGTATTCATGCAGGAAGTGTTGGGCTTCATCGGCGAACAGAAACACCGGACGGCCGTTGAGCTTGACGTCACGCTTTTCCATCGAGCGCTGAAACAAATATTTGAACATCACCTGGATATCGCGGCCCACCTTGTGATATTTCTTGACCGGCAGGTTGAGCAGGATGATCTTGCCTTCCAGGCAGTCGTCCGGCGTGACGGTCGACTTGTTGCGGCAGAACAACGAATAGAAAGGCTCCTGCATCAGGCGAAAGAGAAAGCCGGTAAAAGAAAACTCGATGATCGCCCGGGTTTTTTCCCCAACGCTGCGGTAATTTTCGATAAAGAACTGGTCGATAAAACTTAGTTTCCTTGCATCGGGAACAGCGTCCAATAATGCCTGCTCCAGGAGGTGCTTATCTTCCAGGAACCACAGCTCTTTCATATCGAGCGTTTCTTTCCAATCCTCGATTTGCTCGAGCACTTTCTTTTGTGCCTTCTGCATGGCGATGCTGAAGGCGTTTCTTTTTTCCTCTTCTTCCGTGTTTTTTAAAGTTCCGGCTTCCTTTTTCTTGGGCGCCGTCGTGACGATATCGAAGATTTCCTGGATGGAAACCTTGCCATAGGCCAGCATGCACAAGTCGATGACATTGAAGATCAGAAGATCGAGCGCCGTCTCCCAAAAGGCGTCATCTTCCTTGCTGCCGTCCTTCTCTTCTCCGGCCTTGATGACAGTCTTGAGGACTTGCACCAGGTTGCCCGTGAGCGTCGTGCCGTCGCTTTTATGCGAAGATTCATACTCGAGAAAGTTGAAAAAGTTTTGGCCGCCCGATTCGATGACGACCAAGTCATCCAGCCTGCCCGTCAGGCGGCAGTATTCCAGCCACGTGTCTTTTTCATCCGCCTTGGCCGTCAAGACCAGCCCGCCAAAGCCGTTCGACAGAAACTTGAGGGCGACCATCCGCGCAGACCCGCTCGACTTTCCCGACCCTATGCCGCCAAAAATTCCCAAACCCTCTACCGCATCGCGGATCGTCCAGTTCGAACTGCCGGTTTTGGCAGCAAACTCAATCAATACCGTGTCGAGATCAAATTGCTCCATAAAACAGTTTTTGAGTGAATAGATAAGTTTCGATGACATAAACTTTTGTTGACAAGCGCGCTTTCAATCGCTACCCTATTGTCATAGAGGAGACATTTCATGCCCGAATTCAATGATTACGATAAAGAAGGAAAACCTATTTCCACCCGGATCGAAATCCTTTCTGCCCAAAATCAGGAGCGATATCGTGCCGAATATGGAGACGAAAGAGCCAAGGGCTATACAGACGCTCTCAAGGATTTCCTCACGGAAGTCGAGCTTATTTTGTTCAAACCCCGCAAACCCGGCCAGTCTCCTTATACAGCGAATTCCGACTATGCCGTACGGCGTGATCTGAAAAAATATCGCGATGAAAAATCCGTACTTTTCGATACGCTCAAATCGCAGCTTCATGATCAACAAGCTCAAAACAAATCCGAGTTAAATAACCCGCAGCAAACGTAATCAGGTTTCTTTCCTGGCGTGCCGATCTGTTTTATACAGGCAAGGCGGATAAGTCGTAATCAGACCTGGCGGTCTAAAGGATGGAAAAGACATTTTGGACATTTCGGACATTTCGATAAATTGAGTCCAAAGCCAAATGCGATGCAAGTAAGATGCACAACTTACCAAATTTTCTATGAAGTCCTGTGGGATAGTTTTTACGAACGGGAGTTTCGTGGTGAAATCAAGCCAAAGAAATATTCTCAATTGTTGTGGAAGCAAACGGATGATGAAGGCAGGTACGTTGTCATCGAGAAGATACTAAAAAAAGCAAGCATTACCGATGAACGTTTCTTCTATAGGAAAAAGCTGGCTTTAAACCCGGAAAATAGCGTATGGGGCAAGATCGATGATTTTTCTTTTTGCTGTGCATTGGAATATTTAGGCTTTAATAGCTCCGACACAACCGATAACAGAATTCCACTGAAAACAAGAACGGAAGAATTGGCGCAGCAGTTTTTCAACAAATATCTGCCCAAGACAACGTTGGAAGATCACATCAAGTTTGACGCTAAAGCCGATCTGCCTATCAAGCAACAATTATCCATCAGGGACGATGAAGTGGACGCACCATCATCCCAAACAGACCGAAACATCAAAGGCAAATACGCCGTATGGTATCAGGCAGACCCGATCAAAATACGGCCTTTGACGAAAGACGAATTGATCCTTGCCGGTAACGACGATGCCAATCTGACCGTAAGATATTTTCATGAAGTCGATGAAGGCATTCCGCAGGAATGGCAAGGAACGGGGTATTTCAGCCCGGTCACCCGCGCCGTTTTCATATCCGCCGTGGGGCCGGGCAAAGAAAAGGCGAGTTCCATCTTTCTCATTTTGAACATACCCGCTGCAGGCAGAAAATTCGACACGTTGACGGGCGTCATCAGTGGCATCAGCAACAGGGACGAAGGGGCGCTAGCCATTCTCGTCGTCGCAACGAAGAATCCCGATGACAGCGATCTTGCCGAAGAAAAGCAGCAGATAATGAAAGACTATTTCAAGGCTTTCGAAAACAGGTCGTACATTCCTACCACAACGCCTATCATCGCGAATATGCAGGACTTGAAAAACACCTTCAACGATCACAATCAACCGGCTTAGCAAAGCTGTATGCAGTTTGGATTTTAATACCAAGGTCATTAGGCAAAGGACTTGCCTTATCTATCCCGTTCGGGTTCGATATCTTCTTTGTCCTTATCCCGATCCTTGGAACGCAACTCTTTGTCTTCAAGCGAAGAAAGGCGGTCGCTTCTCAACCATTTCGGGTAACGTTCCCTTTCACGTTCGCGGAGAACCTCATTGCGCCCGTCCTTGAAACCCTGGCTGCGCAGGGAATCGCCGACGGAACTGGCCAGCTTGTCAGCCAGATCGGGCATATGCTGCTTTATGATGTAGCCTTCATTGAATCCTTTCAGGTATTCGGGATCGACGGGTTCGATATCTTCCATGACTAAAAAGTTTTTCGGGCATTCTTTTCAAGGTAATCCAGGATGGATTGCCGGTCATACAAAATGATCTTCTTCTGCGGCTGCGAAAAGCGGATTTTCCCCTCGTCGCGCAACTTCTGCAGTGTCGTTTTTGAGGTGATATTCAGGAGCTGCATGGCCTGCTTGTCGGGAATCCAGTTTTCCTGTTCTTTGCCCTGCTTTTCCTTGAGCCGCGCAACGACTTGCTCGACCAGTTCGTAAAAGGCGGCTTCCTCAATGCAAATCACTTGCATAAAAAAAATGTTCGTCAATAAAATTACAGCAATTTTACCGACGAACAGTGCACGATTGTTTATCGTTGAAAGCTTACTTTACACAACCGGGCTGGACAGGTCAATCACCTTGTCGAGCATGATCTCGGCGGTCTGCTCGCTGAGGCCCGTTGCCAGCCTTACTTCTTTCTCGCCATACATGAACCCTACGGAATAGTTGATCTTGCCATGCGCCTTTTGAATGCCCTTGCGGCTGCTGCGCATCATCAGTCCCCCGGCCTGGGCGATCCCGCCAATGACGCCGGTGGTAGCTGAAGCTGCGCCCGTCCCGATCCGCGATACTCTGTTGCCGCCATAGATAAAACCGCCGCCTGAAGTCCTGGTCGTCTCGGCCGTCTGCTCATAGCCGCCGGGCGCTTTGATGAAGAAGTTTTTGACATGCGCCTTGTCGAACTCCCTTTCCCCGACGATCAGCGCTTTCTCGGCGATGGAGAAACGACCGTCTTTCCGCAGCAAGTTGAGCAACAGGAACGTTCCGGCAAGCATCACGATGGTCAGGACGATCCAGCCTTGCAGGCTTCCATGCATCGCCATGACGATGAAGAAAGAAACGAGCATGGCGGGGAAAAGCAGCGAAAACAAAATGCCGATCCCGTATTTGGCCCGCTTGTAAGTGACGGTATAGGTCGAGCCGGTTTTTTCGACGTTGAAGCTGTAATCGGCTTTGACCTGGGTCGATGATGTCTGCATTGTAAAAATATTAAAAGGTTAGAAGGATCGCTTTGGAAGCTTTGATCGCTTAAAGTCTTTTCAGTCGAACGACGCCGTGAAACGTATAGGTGGAAGTGACGATCTTATCGTACAGCTTGCCAAAGATGAGCAGGTTTTTGCTCGCATCTTCCAGGACGAGATAGACGTCGCCGTAGTTGGTGAAATTGTTCACGGTGAACGTCGCATTATCGGTGCCGTCTTTATTGAACTGGTTGATGGCGATGTTGGCATCCGTATAGGTCTTTTCGGGATCGTGCATGGAACCTACCACGAGCCTGTCGCTCGCCAGGCACAGGGCCGATACGACGCCTGTGAAGCCCCTCTTGGGCATCGTATTGTCGATGCTGCCATCGGCTTTCAGCCGAACCATGCCGCCATAATCGTCGGCAGTGACCGTGCTCGTCGTTTCGAACCTGCCGCCGAGCAGAATCTTGCCATCGTCCAGGACGGTAATCGTTTGCCCGTAAGCCTTCAAATACGTATAGGGGCTGCGCATGGCAAAAGTCGTGGTCGGCCACTTGAACGATGGATCGACCGACCCGTCGGCATTCAGCTTGACGACAATGTTGCGGTTGTCGTAAGTGGCAGGCGTGGGGTAAAACTCGACGCTGACCGACTGCCCCGTCACCAGCATCTTGCCATCGGCCAGGATACGCAGGCAGTTCACGGAACTTGCCGTGACGTTATGCTTGAAGGTGGGATCGTATGCGCCGTTTTCGCTCAACCGGACGATCTGCCTTGGCCCCGAGGTCGCGCCGTTCACGTCGGAGACGATATAATAGAAGTTCCCGCCCAGGAGGATCTTACTGTCAGATTGAATGGCAATGCTCCTGATGTCGATCTTGGGCTGCGCACTGACGGACGTCAAAGGCAGGACGGTAAAGCCATTATCGACCGAGCCATTGGCATTGAGGCGGATGTAATAAGCTTTGCCTTGGCCGTTGAAAGAGGTGAAGCTTCCGCCCAGCAGCACCTTGCCGTCTTTCTGCAAAGCAAGGCTGTGAAACTCGCCGCCGGCGGCATTGCCCGTTGCAAAGCCGTTATCCAGCGTGCCGTCCTGGTTCAGGCGGGCCACTTGCGTGGTATTGGCGATGATGATCTTCCCGTCCGGCTGCACAGCCCCCATCGTGGCGAAGCTGCCGGTGCTTTTGAAAGAGGAATCGTAAGTGTAGGAATACTTTGTCGCCGTCGGCGGTGTCGTGACCGTATCGATTGGGTTGACGGGCTGGGGAGTCGTGTCGGATTTGGAGCAGGAGATCAAGCTGAAGAAGGCAGCACACAGTAAAGCGGCGCCGAAGGTAATAGGTTTCATAGATTTTCGTTTTGGTTCGACCCTTCAGGTCAAACCGATTTCAGAATTTTGTGTACGGTGGCCAGGTGCCATCTCCGGCCCTGTTCGTGATAGGTCGGAACATTGCGCCGGTTCAATTCGGCGGTGATCTCCCTGACAGTCGTAAAGCCCTCCTTTTGCAATCTCTCGACGATGGGCTTCATCTTCTCGGCAAAGGCTTTTGAAGCCTCTCTGTTTCTTTCCGACAAGATGTACTTACCATTCGCTCCCAATTCCACGCCCCGGCTTTTTGCGGCTTTCAATGCGGCTTTCGTCCTGGCGCTGATCAAGTCCCGTTCATGTTCGGCAAATGCCGCCATGATATGCACGATGAACTTGTTCGCTGACGGATTATCCACCGCCACGAACTCAACCCTCGATTCCATCAAGGTCGAGATGAACAGCACGTTCCGGCCCAAGCGATCCAGCTTCGCAATCAAAAGGAGGGCCTCATCCGCCTTGCAGGCCGCAATGGCTTGCTGCAAAACCGGCCTTTTATTCCGACTGCCGGATTCCACCTCGGTGAATTCTTTTACAAGCCGAAGGCTGTTTACCTTGGCAAAGTCACGCACTGCTTTCTTTTGGGCCTCCAGACCCAAGCCGCTTTGTCCCTGGCGGGCGGTGGAAACCCTGTAATACGGGATTGCTGGTTTCATGGACGTATAACTCTCGGGAGCTTACGGCCATGCTAATGTTCAAGGGTAAACGAACGATTACCTTTGAACAGTTTGAACGAGATTTGCCGGGAAATGCAGCGCAGAATTTTGCCCCGTGACAGGGGAATCACAGAAGAAACAGACAGTAAACAGTTAAAAATGCTCTTTCAAAGCGGAGGTTTTGTTCATAGGAAGACGTTCGTTTGAATATGAACAAAATTATTTGAAAATGCTAAAATCCCTAATTAACAAAATTTAGCTAACTTTATTTACATCATATATTTCTATAGCTATAATACAATAAATATGGAAGACGGGAGTTTCAAAGACATGCCTAACTTAGTTATTGAAGATTACATCGATGCAGTCTCAACTCTTGCAAGAAATCGAAATGAGCTGACCTTCAACAACACAGATCCTGAACAGGCAGCAATCGTGATGGCTACTATAATCGATAATGCCGAGAGCCAAGTTAGGATTTACGAAAACTCTTTAAAAGGTGATATAGCAGATACCCATAAAAACTTTGAAAGATCTCTCAGAAACTTTTTACAAGCTGGTAAACATGTAAGCATAGTTTTGAGGGATGATTCTGAGTGTGATTCAATAATCTTTGATCAAATCTGCGAGCTCTCAAATGATTATCCTAAAAATATTGATGTACGAATTGCAAGTGAAGATTTTCGATCTAATATTAAGGATGTCATGACAAAGGATGTTTACTTCATAGTTGGTGATGAGCTGTCATATCGGATGGAAACCATAGAGGAGATCACTCACGAACGTAAAGCAATCTGCAGTTTTAACAGACCTCCAATTGCATCAAAATTAAAGGGAGCTTTTGATGCAAAGTTTTTCGGCTGTAAACGAAAAGAATTTCCAGTACACGCTTAATCATTCTACTGCTTGCAAATAACTAACTTTAATGATTTCTATGCCACAGTGGGAGTATTCAATTTAGGCTTCGCAACGTACGAAGGTTTTCGCAGTTTGATCTTAGATGATATTTTACGGTTGAAATTGGAAGAACCTTCTGAGTTGGTAGCCATAAATGAAAGCTGGAAATCTTCTGAAGTGCTCTCCAAATTCGGTGTTATCAATTTATTTGATAAGAGAATGCAAGCTATAGCTGGGGAACATGACAAAATTCGAAAAGCATTAATTGAGAGAGCTAAAATTGCACTTCGCATATCCGAAATTAACAAAGCCAATTTTTTGTATACTGGCATTTATTGTTTGATAATTTTAATCCTATCAGGATATCAGGAACTACTGGGCGACAATTCAACAAATCTCTTCATCTTTATTTTCAATTTCTCGTTCATTTTCAATCTGCTCGTATTTTTTAAAAGCTTCCCTCGTTTTAATAAAAAACAAAAACAGATATCACCCGTAATGACGCTATTGATCTGTTGTGGTCTTTTGATACTTTCAGCATGTATATGCAGATCATCATGGAACATGAAAATCTTTTCATTGCCCGTCAATATAGGTATCAGTATTTTATTCAGTATTTCTTCCTTTCTATTACACTTTCTAAGATTGTTTCAACACAGGCTGCATTATCAGCCTCAATTAAATAGAAATGAAGCGGAGAGAGCAAAGAAAATGGATGATCTGAATAGGGTTATTGAGCTTGTATTTCTAGGAGAGAGCGAATGAAAATTACTCGTAACTTCTCTCATTTGTGGTAACCGGTACATATCGTAATCGTGTCATGCCAATGGTTGTTTGGCTTCATTTCTGTTCTTAGTACGCAGTGACAAAAGCAAACTCCATTAAGAGATATATTTGGGCATTATTAAATGTCTTAACATTTTATCAAAATGTTTTCCAACTAAACTCAGAATAGATAAGTGTTTAGAATTAACGTTTGTTCAAGGTCAAGGTTTGGGTATTATCTTTAACTTAGTTTATCCATCTGTAGAGTTACGACTTAAAAAAGTAAAGAAATTTCGAGAGGCCTTCTCGATCATGATCTATCGAAAGAAAAGATGATGCTCGCAGGGCTTACTTCGTTTTAAAAACCAGTTTGAACAATAATCTGTCTTTTAAAAAAACCAACTATACCGTGTCGTCAAAAACCATTATGCAGCTAACTGTGCTCGACAATTTATTTCTACAAAGAGAGAAAGCTTTAAGAGAAGCAATCAACCTTCTCACATTGAATGAAGTAAAAGAAGAGTTCAATCTTGTAGAAACAAAAAAGCATATTGCGAAATCCATATTACCTAATCCAGTGTTTATTGATAAGCCTCGCATCGTTAGTGATTATTCGATAGAACGGCCAGGATTTCCCTCACCTTTAAATCCTTTAGGGAGACCCCAAAGTGTTAAAATAGTTGTAGTAGAGTTTCCATTCATAGGTAGCATGGAATTGTTTGATTACAGCCCTAATGGAGGCGGGCTACCTATACGCAACATATATCAACCATCATCTGCTAATACCATTCTCATTGAAATAGAGATGGAGCAGATAGATAAAGTCCGGACATTAGCTAAAGCTGAGGAGAAAATGCTTACTACAAGGTCTCTTATAAACCGAAATAATCAACAGCTCTCTACATGGACTGCAATTACAACTTTAAAAATCGAAAAAATGATTGAGGAGAGAAGAACAGAATTACTAAAACTATACAGTTGAGTGGGCAAGACGGCAAACGTGGATACCTAAATCAAAATTCGCATACAATTGAAAATAGATGTAGAAATAATGTAGTAAGATTGATCCTGAATATTCTTTATGATCATAATCAATAAATAATCAATCTATTATAAGGTTTCTTTTCAATACAAACGCAAGCTTTTAAGTCCTGCGTGTCTACCAGTTCCACCACCCGGGTAGCGCACAAAAAAAATTCCAAACCGGGGTTTGGAATCTTAGATTGGAGCGGAAGACCGGGCTCGAACCGGCCACCCCGACCTTGGCAAGGTCGTGCTCTACCAAATGAGCTACTTCCGCAATAATTACAAGAACTTACAAGGGATTGCAAAAATAGGAAATGTATGCACCCCGCAAAATTTTTTTCTACTTGTATTTGGGTGTATACAAAGTATTATCCGGTACCACTACTTCCGGCGTACCCTTGTAGCGCTTTGCATACAAAGCATAACAGCCACCTAAGGTAAATGCCAGCACGCAAAACACCTGCAGATAAAAAAGAAATACCGACGAGTGCACCCAGTTGTAAGCAAAATCCCTTTCCTTCGGATTCTTATATTCTATGTCTTCTGAATGATCCATACAATACTTGTTTCAGGAACAAATGTAAAGGTTCAGTTTTAATAATAACAAGGGTTTCAAATAATTTTTCTTGACCGGCAACCAGGTGAAAAATAATCAGGTAACAACACAGCCCGCGGTGCTTAGTGCGCACGAACGCGGGCGAGCCGCCGGGATCATTTCTCTCCCACCACATCACTAAACCGCTTGATCCCGTTTATAAAATGCTTCCATATAATGCTGCCCTGGTACCAGCCATCAGCCACCTTTCCGCGCCGCGCCGGGAAAACGCTCCGTTTCCTGCCGCCAAAAAACCATTTTACAAAACCCCAGTGCGCTTCCGCAATGGCGATAAAGTAAGTAGCTTCCCCATCAAAAAGGGATTTCCAGGCAGAGACTGAATCCAATAGAATGCGCAGCGCTATCTTCCAGACAGCCTCGGTTGCAGGAAGATTTTTTGCCAGCATGATCAGGTTGTTGCGGAAATTGAGCAGCACTTTCCGCTCATTGCCCTTGGGCAGGGTGCCCCCACCCAAATGGTATACCCGCGAGAGGGGACAAGCCATCACCCGATACCCCGCCAGCTGCAGGCGCCAGCAAAAATCAATTTCTTCCTGGTGGGCAAAAAAATATTCATCCAGTCCGCCCAGCTGGTGGTACAAGGCAGCCCGCACAAACAGGGCCGCACCGCTGGCCCAGAAAACAGGTTCCGTCGTATCGTACTGGCCCCGGTCGCGCTCGCAGTAATCAAAAATCCTTCCGCGGGCAAAAGGGTAACCCAGCGAATCAAGCCAGCCACCGGCAGCACCTGCATATTCAAAACGCTCCTTGTCCCGGTACATCAGGATCTTGGGCTGACAGGCACCGATCTGCTCATTGCTTTCCATCAATTCAAGGATCGGTTCAATCCATGCCTGATCTACCTCCACGTCTGAATTGAGCAGGATGTAATAATCTGCGCTGACCTGCCTGAGCGCTTCATTATAGCCCTTTGCAAACCCATAGTTCTGTGGCAGGCGGATGATTTGTACCGAAGGAAACTCCTCCTGTAAAAAAGAAAGCGAATCATCGGTGGAAGCATTGTCGGCCACTATCACCGTGGCGTTGGCATAGGTGGAAGAAAGTACGGAAGGCAGGAATTGTTCCAGGTGGGTTCGGCCGTTGTAGTTGAGGATGACTATTGCAACTGTGGGTGTCAAATGCTGATGTTATCTGGAATTGTTTTCAAAAATAAGGGATGCGTTGCAAACCTCTGTTTAAATTAGTTCTATGATTCAATCCCTGTTTAGCTGGAGAACCGGTCTGGCGCTGATAGCCATCGCCATTGTAAGCGGTACTATTATCTATTCCCAATACCTCGCCCAAAAGATCATCCGGGAAGAAAGCCAAAAGGTAGAGCAATGGGTTGAAGCCAGCAAGGCAGTCCTCAACAACGCCGGCAACGACCTGGCCCTTCCCAACTTGATCCGCAACGAGCAAACAGCTGTGCCGATCATCGAGACCAATGAGCGGGACAGCATCGTGAATTATATCAACCTCGACTCTGCCCAGGCAGCGCAGGATTCCGGATTTTTAAAGAAAAAACTGCGCGAGTTCCGCGCCGCCAACAAGCCGATCGAGCTAGTGCTGAGCGATACGCCTTATGTAGCCAACAAATATTATTACGGCAATACGGCCCTGCTCAATGAAGTGCGTTATTTTCCGCTGATCCAGCTTTTTGTGGTGGCGCTCTTCATCTTTGTAACCATTGTTTCTATCACCACCCGCAACCAATCTACCCAAAACCAGGTATGGGCGGGCATGGCCAAGGAAACAGCCCACCAGCTGGGTACGCCCATTTCCTCCCTGCAGGGCTGGGTAGAAATGCTGAAGGAAAATCCCGACAACGATTTTATTACACCCGAGCTGCAAAAAGATGTTGACCGCCTGAAGCTTGTATCAGACCGTTTTGGAAAGATCGGCAGCCGGCCGCAACTGGAAGAAGTAAACCTGGTAGAAAAATTGGGACAGATGATCGAATACATCCGGAAGCGGGCAACAGGAAAAGTTGTTTTTGGCCTCGACAGCCAGGGCGAAGCAGCCATCCACGCAAAGGTCTCTCCCCTCCTGTTTGATTGGGTGATCGAGAACCTGCTCAAAAATGCGCTTGACGCCATGGAAGGACGGGGTGAGATCGCCATCAGCATCCGCAAAATTGACCAGGAAGTGTTTATCGATGTACGTGATACGGGCAAAGGCATCTCTGCCGCCAACCTCACCCGCATCTTCAAGCCCGGCTTCACCACCAAAAAACGGGGCTGGGGATTGGGTCTTAGCTTGTCCAAACGCATCATCGAACAATACCACAAAGGCCAGCTGTTCGTGAAACATTCTGAACCGGGCAAGGGTACTACATTCAGGATCGTGCTAAAGGAACAGTAAGTTGGGTGCAATACAAAATCCCCTTACATTTGCAGTCGCACAATGGATCACATGCGGCGGTGGCGAAATTGGTAGACGCACTACTTTGAGGTGGTAGCGCCTTAACCGGTGTGGGAGTTCGAATCTCCTCTGCCGCACTCCAATCCTGAAACCTTTCCCGGTTTCAGGATTTTTTTATTTTGCAACCTGATCTATTTTTTAATTCTGTATTGAGCATGAAAAAAACAGCCACTCTTTATATTCTTGTCTTTATTTTTTCAGGGGTGCTCTCTGCCTGCCGCAACGAACAGCAGATCAAAGAACAGATACAAACCAACCAGGCCCTGTTGAAAAGAAAGCAGGATGAGCTCAGCGACCTCAACTATAAGATCACCAGCAACTCACTGCGGGTGGGCACAAAAGACTACGACAGCACCATCGGGAAAGATTTCAATGTTCGCTCAGGCATGCTGCAGGCCAGCATCGATTCACTCAAAGCGCAAACCGATTCGCTGCAGCAGCTGGTCCCTCACTAAGCCCTGGAAGGTGAGCCGGGATCATAACAATATTTTTTTTCGCGGATAGGTTGAATGTTATAATTTGAATCAAATTTTATACTGTATGAAACGGACCTTATTGCTTGCTTTGCTCTTCTCAACCGGAACCTCCCTGCTCTACGCACAACAAGGGGCCAAACACGAGGACACGGAATTCTATGATCCTATTCCCAAAGTGGTTACGCCGGGAAAAACAATGAGTGATCCGCCTTCTGATGCCGTTGTATTGTTTAACGGCAAAGACCTCAGTCAATGGGTGCTGGTGAGCGACTCTACCAAACCGGCCGACTGGACCGTTGCCAACGGCCTTCTAACCGTTAAAAAATCTTCCGGTAATATCCGCACCAAACAATCTTTTCTGGATTACCAGCTGCACATAGAATGGCGCATCCCTTCCTCCATCACCGGTGAAGGACAAGCGCGCGGAAACAGCGGCGTATTCCTGGCTTCCATCGGCAAGGGCGATGCAGGATATGAGCTGCAGGTAATGGACAGCTACAACAACAAAACCTATACAAACGGCCAGGCCGGAAGCATCTACAAGCAAGCCATTCCCATGGTAAATCCTGCCCGTCCACCCGGCGAATGGCAATCATACGATGTTATCTGGACTGCTCCGCGCTTCAACGATGATGGCTCCCTGAAATCACCTGCCAGGGTAACAGCCATTTTCAACGGCGTGGTGGTGCAGAACAGCTTTGAGCCAAAAGGTCCTACCCAATACGTAGGCCAACCATCATACACCAATGCCAAATTCGGCGCTGCCCCCATCAAATTACAGGCGCATGGTGATCCGAGCGAGCCGATCAGCTTCCGCAATATCTGGGTTAGACCGATCCAGGAAATCCCGCTTCCAACCCGTTAGTAATCTCTTCAGGTGTATAGTATCCGCTGTACCGTCCAGTAAGCAGCTACCAGCGCAATACAGGCCGACAGCGGATACACCACCGCTTTTTTATACCAGGGCTTTTTGCCCAGCGGCACAATGACCAGCCCGAATACGGCCACGATCACGGCTATCTGTCCGATCTCAACACCTGCATTGAAAGAAAGGATAGAAGTGTAGAACTGGTTGCGGGGCAACCCGATCTCATTCAGGGCACTCGCAAAACCCAACCCGTGTATCAGTCCGAACAAAAATACCACCAGCACCCGCCAGGGTTTGAGCTCGCTCAACAAGATATTTTCTACTGCTACAAATAAAATAGACAAGGCAATAATCGGCTCTACCACTGCGCCCGGTGCGATGATAATGTTCTTCATGCTCAGCGCCAGCGTAATAGAATGCGCCACTGTAAAAGCGGTCGCCTGCCACAAAATGGTTTTGATCTTTGTGCTCAGCAAGCACAATCCTACTACAAACAGGATATGATCCGCTCCTTGGGGTATGATATGTTGAACACCGAGCTTCAGGTAAAATAAGATCACGTGGTTTACCGGCGCTTTCTCCAGCGCATAGTTGATGGTATGTCCAAACAAGGGCATAACAGCCAGCAGGGCCGGCAAAAAAAGCAGCAACAGTTTTCGATGGCGGACAATATATTTTCCCGCAGCCATTACGCTTTTTTTATTTGCTTTAAAACCAACGTTCCTTCGCGTTTTAGCGGTTCGTTGATAAGCGGGTTTAGCTTGAGGGCTTCCTGCAACAGGGCAGCAGCAGTAGCCGTATCGCCTGATTTGGCGTACAACAATCCTGCATGGCAGAGCAAAACAGGATTTTTACTCCCGGTCTTTAAAGCAGTTTTCATATAAGGCAAGGCGGATGCATAATCGCCTTTGCTGTAATAGGCCCATGCAACGGTTTCATTGGCATCGATATTACCCGGGCGCCTGTTGTATTCCAGCAGGGCATGATCAATGGCTTTCTGGTAGTTGTTTTCTTTGAGATAGGCCAGCGCCAGTTCGCGGTCGGCGTAATGCCCGATGCTTTCGTCTGCCTGGCCGGCCTGTGCATCTTTTGTCATGGCGCCGATGATCTGGTCTGAAAGGGCCCGGGCTTTTGCAGGCTGACCGGCAAGCTTGTACACGTCTACCAGTTCTTCCTTGAACGAGTAATCATTCATCAGCGAATCGGCATGCAGGTAAAAGGCGATCGCTTTTGCATAATCCCCTTCGGCAACGGCCAACCGGGCCATGCCTGCCAGTGCATAAGGATAATCGGGCCGCTCGTTGAGGGCAATGGTGTAATGCATGGCAGCCCATTTCGGCTGTCCCGTGTTCTCATACAAACGGGCCAGCTGGATGCGGGCCCATTCGGTTGCTTCATCACCGGGCGCCCCTGCTGATACGGCCATCTTCATGGCTTCTATAGCACCGGGGTAATCGCCGTGTATCTCGCGCAGGTAAGAAACCCGCGCGTATGACCTGATGTCCGGGCGCACGGAAACCATCTTATCCGCATTTTCCACCGCCGCCGCATAATCACCCATCTCTACATACCCATCTACGATCAGGCCGTATACAAATGCATTGTAAGGATTTATTTTTTGTGCCCGTTGCGCGGTAGCCAGTCCGTCTGCAAAATGATGCTGGGAAAGATAAAGAAGGGATTTTAGGATCAGGGCATTGAAGTTGAGGGAGTCGGTAGCGAGTACCTTGTTTACCCACTTCATGGCAGCCATGTCGTAGTACACGAAGTTGCCGGTGATCCGCGCTTCCTGGATAAACAGGGCAGCGAGGGCCAGGGAGGACCTGCTATCGGAGGGATTTTTTTCCAGGGCAGCCAGCAGAGAGCGGGCATTGCTTTTTGTAGAAGCCCACTCCGCTGTATTGGCCAGGGCGCCCCTTCTTTCCTGCAGGCTGTACTGCGCGGCTTCCTTTTGCTGCTGCTGTTTGCGGTAGCGCAGGACGATAAACACAATGGTTGCCGCAAATACAACCAGCAAGATGGTATAAATGGAATTCTTCTTCATAAAAAAAGATTTGGCAAGACTGGTGGCATGGTAAACGGGTAAGAACATTGGGTGTAACGGCCAGGATCGCCGGCACCCTGTCCTAAATAAACGGAAGAAACTAAAAAAAGGATTGAACAACAGAGGCCAGCTTTTGGCCGGCCCCTGTTGCTTGCACAAAAAACCGGGTTGCTAATTCTTCACTACACGAAGCGTTTGTTTCACCACTCCGTTCTTCATTGTCTTTACAAAATAAACACCTTTTGTGAGGTTGGTGCTGTTCAACGAAACCTGGTACTGGCCTGGGTTCTGGCGGGCATTGACAAGTGTTCTCAGGTAGTTGCCGTTTGCATCATACACTTCGATCGTGATCTGGGCCTGTGTTTCCACCCTGTATCGAAGTGTGGTACTGGAAACAAACGGATTGGGGGTAGAGGTTACAAAAACTTCCGGTGCCGCTACCCCCATGGTGCTGGTGGTAGTTGACAGAACGGCTGGTTGCTTGTAATCAATTTCCAAACCGGCGCAATTGCAGGTTCCCGGCCAGGGTGTTTGTACGTATGGAAAAGAAGCTTTTAAAGCTGTATCATTTGCATTCACCCCTGTATTGTAGGTCAATACTTTTTGCAGTTGCGCCGTAACCGGACTGCCTGAGCCGGTATAATCATCATACCAAAGCCCGATAGCAGCCAGCACAACTCCACCCACTGCCTGCAGCTCGATGCGCGTTACATCATCTTCCAGCCTTCTTCCGTTTGGAAAGCCATCCATATTGGGAATAGCCTGAAGTGCCGTGCTGCCGTTGTAAGCAGGATCGGTTAAACCCAGTACAGCTGCCTGTAACAGTCCCAGGTTGCTGAAGGCCGGACTGTTGCGCGGGGTAGCGGGAGCGGCCATGTTTAAGCGCAGCATGTCGCCCCCATTGGGAAGGAAATTGTTGATAAAAGGCTTGCCTGCAGCCAGCGGGTTGCCTGCTTTACCGGTGGCCAACTGGTAAGGCCGCAGGTTAGGCACGCCAGTATGAAAGATCGGCCAGAGATCAACCGAGCGGGGCTTGTTGGCAGCCGGTAGCAGCAACTTGCCCGCAATGGCATCGTCCAGGGCAGTTCCTGCAACAGCAGCTGATCCTTTTAATCCAAACAATCCATTTTTACCATTTCTGAAATCAAAGGTACCCAGCGATTTGCTTTGTACGCGCAAGGGAGCCAGGGCCGGAACAGCGCCGCCAAACTGGCTGTCGTCCATATACAGCGCCAGTTCGGGATTGTAAAAAGATTCAGCAAAAACATCATACTGGTAGAGCGTTGCTTCCTGGTAGGGCGTCAGCGAGTTCCACAGGTCTTTGTTGCCGACCGGGATCACGGCTTCGTTGGTCAGCGGCATGCCCAGCCGGGAAACCTGTATCCATGCACCGGAAGAAGTTTGCGTACCATCTCCGTTCAGGGTTCTGATCTTGCGCCTGCTGGCAGAAGCCCATACGCCAATCACATAATCCGGATCCAGGATATTGGCTGCCTGGCTAACAGCCTTGTGATCTTTCTGCAGGGTAGAAATATCTACCTGGATGGCAATGGTAGATACGTTCTTGCATTTCAACCCATCGAACGGTTGTGTACCCGTTGTGCGGGGTGCATCACCCAGGTCGAAGATGCCACCGAGATCAACATAAAAAGGATCATCGGCCGTACCACAGAATACTTTTTCTCCGGTAGTAGCGGTCGTGATGGCATTGTTCATCAGGGTATTGTAATCCGGCGCGTTCAGTCCGACAGGCGAGCTGATGGAACGAGGCCCGATATTGGGCGGAGGCACGGTGCCACCTGTGATGACTGTTGCAAAGTTGACGCCTCCGTCTGTGCTTCTTTCCAGGTCGTAGGTGGTCTTTAAATTTTGCTTGCCCAGGCGGATATTAAAAAAAGTGGTCGGGTCGTCGTTTGTTTTGTGAAAACTGAAGCGGTAAACAATGTCATCGCCGTTCAGGAGCGTGTTGTTGGCCGCGTTGTTGTCTACATGAATTTCATAGCGGATGTCTTCACCAAACGAGTAATAATTTGGTCCGCCCTGCGGCAGCTGAAAGGGAATGTAATTAGCAATGATGGTTACCTTATTTGGATCGTCCGGACTGCGGAAGGCATATACATCCGTGTTGTCTGCCAGGGGATCGTTGGCGATCAGGGGTGCTTCCCGGTGGCTGGAAGCGAAAACCGGAAAGGTATTTACGATCATCAGCAGTAGGAAAAAGGCTGCTATTATTTTTCGTTTCATATAATTTCTGTTATAACTTTTTTGAATGAGAGGTTCTGTTTCCCGGGACCCGATTTCTTAATGCTGTCCCTGGATGCTTGTTCCCCTCCAGGGTGATTGCAGGTATGGAAAAGAAGTTTTGAAAGTGGTATCATTCTTTTCCACACCGGTCGAGTATTGCAGCGTGTTGACCAGCTGGTTGGTAACCGGGCTGCCCGAGCCTGTGTAATCATCATACCAAAGCCCGATAGCAGCCAGTACAACTCCACCCACTGCCTGCAGCTCGATGCGCGTTACATCATCTTCCAGCCTTCTTCCATTCGGAAAGCCATCCATATTGGGAATCGGTTGAAGCATGGCACTGCCGTTGTAAGCAGGATCGGTTAAACCCAGCACGGCTGCCTGCACCAGTCCCAGCGAGCTGAACTTGGGATCATTGCGCGGGGTAGCGGGAACGGCCATGTTTAAACGCAGCATGTCGCCCCCATTGGGCAGGAAATTGTTTATAAAGGGCTTGCCTGCAGCCAGCGGGCTCCCTCCTTTACCGGTAGCCAACTGGTAAGGCCGCAGGTTCGGTACACCTGTATGGAAGATCGGCCAGAGATCAACCGAGCGGGGTTTTCCGGGGCCGGGCAGCAGCAAGCTGCCGGCGATCGCATCATCCAGTGCAGTGCCTGCAACAGCGGAGGTTCCCTTTAACCCATACAAACCGTTCTTGCCGTTTCTGAAATCAAAAGAGCCCAGTGAATTGCTTTGTACACGCAGGGCTTTGAAAGCCGGAATGGCTGGTCCAAACTGGCTGTTGTCCATATACAGCGCCAGCTCGGGATTGTAAAAGTAGTTGCCGAAGGTTGCTATATTGGGCAGATCCTGGTAAGGCGTCAGGGCGTTCCAGTAATCTTTTCTGCCCAGGGCTACCAGCACTTCATTGGTCAGGGGCATGCCCAGCCTGGATACCTGCACCCAGTCGCCTGTTTCGATAGAAGTGGCGCCGCCGAGCGGATTGTATGGAGAGCCGCCCAAGGCGGAATTCAGGGTCTTTGTAGCCCGTCTGCTGGAAGAAGCCCATACGCCTATTACAAAATCAGGATCCAGGATATTGGCTGCCTGGTTAACAGATTTGTGGTCTTTCTGCAGGGTAGAGATGTCGATCTGCAAACAGATGGCGTGTATGTTGTACCGGGCCAGGCCGTCGCGGGTTTTGGATGTTTGCCGGGGCAGATCGCCCAGGTCAAATGCCCCGCCTAAATCAACATAAAAAGGATCGTCTGCCGGTCCGCAAAATACTTTTTCACCGGTAGAAGCGGTTGCAATGGACTTTTCGATCAGCGAGTTGTAGTTCATGGCGTTGAGCCCTACAGCGCTTTCGATGCTGCGCGGCCCGATGTTGTTGGGCGGCACCACGCCATTGGATACGACGGTGGTAAAAGTGGAGCCTCCGTTTACGCTTCGTTCACACGTGTACGTGGTATAAATGTTTTGCTGCCCGAGCCGGATGTTGAAAAAAGTGGTCGGGTCCTGGTTTACCTGCTTGAAGGTAAAGCGGTAAACAATGTCGTCGCCGGTGGTAGCCATGTTGTTGTCCACATGGATCTCATAGCGGATGTTTTCACCGAATGAGTAAAAATTCGGTCCGCCATCGGGCAGTTCTGCCGGGATGTAGTTGGCGATGATATTGATCTTATCCGGGTTGTCCGGACTGCGGAAAGCATACAGATCGGTATTGTCGGCCAGCGGATCGTTGGAGATGAGGGGCGCTTCCCGGTGGCTGGAGGACATCAGCACCACAGCAAGAACGCCCACACAAACAAAGGAGGCCAGAATTTTCAGCCTTCCCTTTTTGGTAAATTTTAATTTCATTGCGCTTGAATTTTATAATGAGTAAACCTGGAACCCGAAAAGACTGGCTATGCGCAAGGCACATGCGTGCAATGCATCTATAGCTGCGCAGGCAGAAATACCTGGTCATACAACCCGGTAACGCGGCCAAGCGCGGTGTGTAGTAGTGTGGTGTGTAGTTCAGCCCCTAACGGACGGGCACAAATCTTTACTGCAGGTCAGCGTGTATAGTGCAGCATCCATTCGTACATGTTCATCCCGTTCTCTTTGTACTTTGGATTGATGGCTTCGGTCCAGGCATCGTGGACATTGCTGTTGAACAAGGTCAATTTTGGTGCTATAGCTGGATGAAATGTGTTGATAGTGGAAACAAAATTAATCGGGTCAGACACACTGGTAGACGGATCGCCGGTGTTGTGAAAAACCCATACAGGCAGCTTGCCGGTGGCAATGTTGTTGCAGGTATTTTGCAGGATGCTGCCTGTTGTGACCCCTGCAATCGGAACGATGGCGGCCAGCTGGTCTGTATATTCACCTCCCATGTTTGCCGAAACGGTTCCTCCCATACTCAGGCCCGATAAGTAAATCCGCGCCGTGTCTATCCGGTACGACTTTCTGGCAAAGTCAAGAAAGCCTTTCACATCGGCATCGGAGGGATAGCGGTTGAATTGCGGTGTCAGCGTGATAAAGGAAAAGTTTTTGCCATCTACATTAAAATTGGCGGGAAACTTTTTGTCCTGTACCAGTTCGGCAACGCCGTCATTCAGCAGAAGCGGCAGGTCGATCTGGCCGTTTCCTACTTGTCCGCCCCCGTGCAAGAACACAAGCAGCGGGTATTTCTTGTTTGTTTTATCGTAATAAAAAGGCAGACTGACATAGTATCCGCCGATGGCATCACTGATTTTTTGGGTGACTGCTTTGAGAACGGGGGGCTGTGTTTCTACAATGGCATTGTAGTCAGCCTGTGAAGGGTTGGCATTCTTTTTACAAGCAACCAGCAACAAAATATTGCAGAAAACAAGCAGCAGAAACCGACTTAAAGTTCTCATAAAAAACCTCTTAGGTCTAGCAGTTCCGAAAAAAATAGATACGGTTAGAACACGGATTTGGTTTGCTCCTTCTATAAAAAAAGGGCAGTGATCTTTTCAGAAGAGGATTATTTATTTCAACAAAACAACCAAAACAGCCAATAAATAATTTATGCGGGGAGATTCATAGGAAAGGAATCACCTACAAGTTTACAAAAATATTCAGTTGCCCGAGACTTTTTACCGGATTTAATTTTTCCCTGTCTTATTCCTTCGACATGGCTGCAACTTTCATTTGTGCGGTTAGCTCTTTGCCAAAGTATCTTTCTATCCGCTGCTCTACAAAATAAATGACCGGGGTCAGTACAATGGCCACGGTAAACTTGTAGGCGTAATTTACCAGGCAGATGGCCAGGACCAGCTGCCAGCTCCAGTTGTTCCCGATCTTAAAGGCAATGAACAGGACAACAAAACTGTCTATCAGCTGCGAAATCACCGTTGAACCGGTGGCGCGGAGCCAGACCCATTTTTCGCCCGTCACCGCTTTGATGCGGTGAAAAACAGTTACGTCTATCAGCTGGCTCACCAGGAAGGCGGTGATGCTGCCGGCAATGATCCACATGCCCTGTCCGAAAATGCCGTTGAAGGCCACCTGCATGTTTTGGATACCTACATCTCCCTTTGAGCCGATCCAGAAACCCGCGGGCGGAAGATGGATGGCCATGTAGAACATGATAAAGGCATAGGTGATCAGCGCAACGGCTACGTAAGAAATGCGGCGGACGATCCTTGGCCCGTAATATTCGTTTACAATATCGGTTATAATAAATTCGAGCGGCCACAGCAGCACGCCACAGGTAAGATTAAAGGAAAGACCTGTTTGTCCGAACAGGGAAAACTGAAACGGAGAGATGCCCAGCAGCTTTTCCAGGGAAAAGATTTTTCCGCCGATGCATTCCGCGATCAGCGCATTGGCCACAAAAAAAGCGCTGATCAGGAGGAGCAGCCGGGCAGGCTTGTCTCTTATGATAGAGTTGATCATATGAGTAAATAAAGCTGAAAAATAAAGCAAAGAAAGTTAACCCCGAAAAGCCATAAGGGCCGCAACCCGCCAGGGCTCTTTTTTACCAGTAAAACGACGATCGCCCAGCTGTTGACCAATCCGTTAAAAACAATCGACAGGACAATGCCTGACACCAGGATGGTTGACTGCAGGGCACCTTCCTGGATAAACTGCAGATAGCGCATCACCAGGGTGGCAACCATGCAGAGATTGTACAGAAAAGCAACTTTTGCTAAAAAGGATAAATTGATCATATTGTATCTGGTTATCTGGCTCTACGGAGGCAGCCAGGCAAAACCATTTGTGGATAAAATAGCATTATTTTGCGGGAATTATCAAAGACCCGTTATGAATTCTTTTGTAAAGAAAGCGCTGCCGCACCTGATCGCGATTGTTGTTTTTGTGCTGATAGCGGTGGTGTACTGCCAGCCCGCCTTTCAGGGAAAGGTCCTAAACCAGAGTGACATCCAGGGCTGGAAGGGCATGGCCCAGCAATCTTTTGAATTCAAGGAAAAGTATGGCCACATGCCTTACTGGATCACCAGCATGTTCAGCGGCATGCCGGGTTACCAAACCGTTTTTGAATCAACCAATCCTTTTTCCATCGTTTACCTGCACAAGCTTTTTACACTGGGCCTGCCCAAGCCGGCCAACTTTTTCTTCCTGGCCTGCCTCATGGCCTACTTTCTCCTGATGGTGCTGCGCGTGAACCCTTGGGTGGGGGTGATGGGCGCCATTGCGTACGCTTACTGTACGTTTGACCCGATCATTGTAGCCGTGGGGCATGATACGCAGATGATCTGTATTGCCTACGCACCTGCCCTCATCGGTTCTATCCTGCTGATCCTTCAAAAGAGGTACGTAGCCGGCACGGTACTCGCCACGCTGATCGCGGCCATGATGATTGCTTTTAACCACCTGCAGATATCTTACTACACCCTTATTACAGCCTTGTGTGTGTCTGCTGCCTTTGCGGTACACGCCATCCGTGCCGGTGAGTGGAAACACCTGGTTGGCGCTGCTGCCCTGGCCCTGCTGGCCGGCGGTGTGGCAGTAGGAGTCAATACGGTGAGCATATGGCCCACCAGCGAGCTGGTAAAAGAAACCATGCGGGGCGGCCGGTCTGAACTCACAGATACAACCGCCCATCAATCAAACAAAACCAAAGGCGGACTGGACAAAGACTATGCCTTTGCCTATAGCTACGGCATCAATGAAGTGCTTACGGTGATCGTTCCCAATTTATATGGGGGCGAGAACGGGGGTACCCAGATCAAGGGAGACAAGTCGAAGTTTGTAGAAAAAGCGGCCGAGATCTCCATGCCTGAAGACCAGGCGGAACAATATGCCAACAGCCTTGCCTACTGGGGAGGCCAGACGCCTACTTCCGGACCGGTTTACCTGGGCGCCGTTATTTGCTTCTTGTTTATTGCCGGCATGGTGTATATCAAACATTGGATCAGGTGGGGCGTTTTTGCTGCCTGCATGATCGGGTTTGTGCTGGCATGGGGCAAGAACTTTGCAGGCCTCAACTACTTTTTATTCGACCATCTCCCCTTGTACAACAAGTTCCGGGCTCCTTCGATGGCCATGGTGATGCCACAACTGGGTTTTGTCATCATTGCCTCGCTGGCGGTCCAATCGATCTTGTTTGGGGATTACAGCAAGGAAGAATTGTGGAAGCGCTTCCGGCTTACCGGCATCATTACCCTGGCCGTGCTGGCGGTGCTGGCCCTTTTGTACTTCAGCTTTGATTACAGGGGTAAGAATGATACGGCCTTCAAGCAAAACATCACCAGCTTCCTGATCAGGAACCAATCTGCCGGCCAGCAACCCACACCGCAGCTGCAGCAGCAGGCAGATGATATGGCCCGCTCTGTGATGAACGGCCTGCAGGACGACCGGCAGGGTTTGTTCGGGAAAGACCTGCTGCGCTCCCTGTTCTTTATCCTGCTGGCTGCAGCAGCCGTTTACCTGTTTATAAAAGAAAAGATAGAACGGAAAGTAGCGCTGGCAGCCCTGGTGATACTAAGTTCCATCGACCTGCTCACCGTGGGCAGACGCTACCTGAACGGAGACTCTTTTGTAGAGCCGGACGAATACGAATCTATCTTCACGCCCAACGCAGCCGACAACCAGATCGATGCGTATCAGAAGGCACACCCCAATGAGTACTTCCGGGTGTTTGACCAGGCAGCTGTTCAGGGGCCCTTCCAGGATTCAAGGGCTTCCTATCGCCACAATTCGATCGGTGGGTACAGTCCTGCCAAACTGGCCCTGTACCAGGATATCATTGAAAGACAGCTGGCGACCGGGAACATGAACGTGTACAACATGCTGAACACAAAGTTCTTTATCACGCAAGACCCCAGCTCGGGACAACCGGCGGCCCAGCTGAATCCCGGTGCCCTGGGCAATGCCTGGTTTGTCAAAAACATCGGCTTTGCCGGGAATGCAGATGATGAAATGGCCACCCTCAGCCACCTGAACACAAAAGACAGTGCGGTGATCGACCAGCGCTACAAAGGGGTTGCCGGCGCGCAAACCAGCTTCGACGGGGCAGGCACTATACAGCTGGTGCAAAACCTGAACGATAAGATCTCTTATAAGAGCAGTTCCCCCAGTGCACAGTTTGCTGTATTCAGCGAGGTTTATTACCCGCATGGCTGGGATGTTTATATTGATGGAAAGAAAGCTGCTTTCTGCCGGGTAGACTATATCCTGCGCGGTATGCCTGTACCTGCTGGCAATCATACCATCGAGTTCAGGTTTGAACCGCGTTCCGTGATCTTGGGCGACAAGATCACGACCTGGTTTTCCCTCCTGGTATATCTTTCCCTGATTGCCGTTGTAGTATTAGAGGTGCGGACATTGCGAAAACAGCAGAAGCTAGCATGAGTCTGGACACGATACGGGTGCTGACGCTTGTTCCTTATAAAATATTTCCTGCCCGGTTTGGCGGGCAGAAAAACATCGCCCTTTTTTTTGAACACCTGGCGAAGGCATGCGAGGTTGTTTGTGTTACGGTAAAAAGCAATGACCCCCGGTATGCCAAAGGGTACACCCTGCTGAATCCATTAGCGGATGTGCCCCTCCGTTATATCAATCCCCTTTATTTTTTTACCCTGCGCAGGATCATCCGGCAATACAGGATCACCCATCTTATGCTTGAGCATCCGTACTACGGTTGGCTGGGCATCCTGCTCAAACTATTTACAGGCGTGAAGCTGGTGATCCGCTCACAAAACATCGAATCGCTGCGCTGGAAAAGCCTGGGCAAATGGTGGTGGAAGATACTCTGGTGGTACGAGCGTGCAACCCACCGGGCAGCGCACGATAACTTTTTTATTACGGACAATGACAGGGAATATGCGGTCAAATATTTCAGGCTGTCTCCATCAAAATGTACGACAGTGACTTATGGTGTGGAGATCGACCGGGCGCCCGCGGCTGAAGAGAGGGCCCGGTGTAAAAAGATCTTACAACAACGGCATGGTATTGAACCAGGTGAAACCATTTTTCTTTTTAACGGCGCCCTGAACTACCTGCCCAATTCCAATGCCGTGCAGGCCATTGTACAACAAGTGAACCCTGTGCTGCTCCGGGAAGGCCTTTCCTACAAAATTGTGATCTGCGGCAAAGGACTGCCGGAAGAAATGAACGGGTTAAAAGACTATGCACACCAGAACATCATCCATGCAGGTTTTGTAGAGGACATCGATACGTACTTTAAGGGAAGCGATGTGTTTCTGAACCCGGTGGTGGAGGGAGGCGGCATCAAGACAAAGCTGATAGAAGCCCTGAGCTACAACCTCAACGCGGTATCAAGCGCCAGTGGTGCCTATGGTGTTGATACCCGCCTCACAAACAACAAACTGCTGGTTACCCCCGACTACGACTGGCCCCTGTTTGCACAGGCAGCCAAACAGAGTGCTGCAAGCCGGGCCGACATACCCGCTGCATACTTCGGCCATTTCTACTGGGGCCATATCATCAGGCGGGCGGTCAGCTTTATGCAGCAGAACTGATCAGGGGTACTTATATCTGCATGGTATATTGGCATTCCTAGCATCGTAGACCCATCCCTGCCCCTCCGAGGAGGGGATAATACAAACACCCCTTGTGAGTGTATGTAGAAGGTAGTAAGGCATGCTGCCATAACATCGTATCTCCTCCCGGTAGGGGTGGGTTGCTGCCGGGAAAGGTTTACTGTATCGTACGCAAGATCCCATCTTGACAGCTGCACACCATCTATAATAAATCCATATAACAAGCCACTTAAAAAGCCTTTTGGATGCTGGCCCACAGCAGATCGGCGGTTTTTTCCCAGGAGAAAAGCTGTTTTCTTTCGCCTCCTTTTCTGACCAGCTCTGCCCGCAGTGCTGGAGAGCTGTACATCTTTACCATGGCTTCTTTGATGGATCCGACATTGAACGGATCAACCAGCAGGGCTGCATCACCGGCCACTTCGGGCATGGAGGTGGTATTGGATGAGATCACCGGCACATCGCACTGCATGGCTTCCACGATGGGCAGACCGAACCCTTCAAAATGCGGAACATATACCATCGCCTGCGCCGATCCAAGCACCCGGTTGATCTGGTCGTCCTTGATGCGCCCTGTGAAAAGCACATCGTTCTTGCTGGTCATCTGCTCATGCTGCCGGTACATTTCTTCGGTGCGGTAAGAAGGACGGCCGGCAACAACGAGTTTAATGGGAGCACCCGTCTGCACTTTGAACAGTTCAAAAGCCTGTAGCAACCGCACGATATTTTTTCTTGGATGCAGGGTGCCAATAAACAAAAAGTATTCAGACCCGCCGGTAATCTCCTTTCTTACTTCCTGCTGTACATCAGGGGCCACAGGTGTAAAAAAGCTGTTGATGCCGCAGTAAACAATGTCGATCTTTTGGGGATTGATCTGAAATGTTTTCACGATGTCTTCCTTGCTGTATTCCGAGATGGTTGCCAGCCGGTTGGCGGCGTTGGCATAGCGCGGGTAATAATAATTGTAGTATTTCTGGTTTGTCCATTTCAGGTCGTCAGGGAAATGGTAGAAGTTGATGTCGGCGATCATGCCATGCTGTTTTCCTTTCCATCCAAGGCAGAGCAGTCCGTCCGGAGAAAAGAAAAGATCGGGTTTGATAGCCTGCAATTTTCTTTTTACACTCCATTCAAACCAGACGATGTTGAGCAGGGCGTGCTTGGCAGGTGGAAACAGCACATGGGGTACGATGTTGGGTGCAAACAAGAATTCCGGATCCGGAGGTGTGTCAAACAGAAAATGAAATTCCACTCCGGGATTTTTTGTCACCATGTGCTGCAGGCTGCTAAAGGCGAACCAGCCTAATCCATCCATCTGGTTTTTTCGCAGCAGGCGTGTATTTACGGCAATTTTCACTCTTTCAATTTAATTGATCAGGATCAGTACATGATCTTTCTGTATAGTTTAAATACGCTTCTTCCCACCGCCGACTGGTCGAGCTGACTGGCCAGCTTAATCTTGAAAACCTTGAGCGGATCAAAATCCTGGCCGGGGATCAGGTCAGCGGCGTACTGCTGGCAGTTCTCTATAAATTGGCTTACCGTTGCCGACCGTTCGGACCGCGGTGTTCGCAGCAGCCGGTGCGAAAGGCTTTCACAGAAATAGAGCAACATCCCCTTGCCATAACGGCTCACTACTTCCCTTATGGCTGCGTCTTCGTGCATGATCTTTTTGATGAAAGCTGTGTAAAGGCCGAAAGCCTCCCCATATTGCATGCCGTTGGTAGTACGGGAAACGCTTTGGTGAATCCGGTATTGAAAACAGGTGCGCAGGGAAGCGGCTTTGTATCCTTCTCTCATCAGATTGATCCACAGTTCATAGTCCGCAAAGATAAGATTCGGATAGTGCGGCGGCATGCCACCCAGCCTGTCATACAGGCCTGAGCGCATCATATAACCTGTACCCATGCTGTCTAATGTGCGGGCCATGTGGCAGGCCAGGAATTCAGGCGCATATTGCATCTCATCCATAGGCAGGCAAGGGCGGATAAAAGCACCTTGCGCGTCTACATAATCATAATGCGTTTGGTACAGGCTGGCATCCGGGTGCTTGCGGATCAGCCGGTCCATCTCCTCCAGGTAATGCGGCAGCAGCAGGTCATCATGCCCGATCATGGTCATAAATTCCTGTTTGGGGATACCGGCGATCCGGGCCCAGTTCTCCCCGATAGACAGGGGTTTGTCTGCCGGGTAGCAGGCAATCCGGTCGTCTTTGAGCGCGCGTATCCAATCCAGCGTACCGTCCGTACTGCAATTATCCAGTACCTGCAGCTGAAAATCAGGCAGGGTTTGCGCAAGAATGCTGTGAATGCATTCCTTCACATACGCCCCCCCGTTTCTGACCGGTAAGATAATGCTGTACTTCATGGTTGCTGTGGTATAGGCAGCTTGTCTTTCTATATTGGTTGCAAAGTAAAGGTTTCTGGGTAAGGAAAACAGCTGCCAGCCTGGGTAATCTCAACATGGCATATTCGGTAAACTTATTACATTCGCTACACAATGGGTACCATCCGGAAACAAAGCGCTTACTCCTCTGTATTCATCTTTATCGGGTTTGCGATCGGCGCGCTGAACATTCTGGTGCTTTTTCCCAAGCTGCTTGTGCACAACGAGTTTGCTATTACGCGGGGGATGGTAGAGATTTCCCTTACGTTGGCTACCTTTTGTACGCTGGGTTCGCTCAACGTGATTTATAAATTCTATCCGTTCTACCACTCCTATCTTAAACAAAAAGACAATGACCTTCCTTTTGTTACAGGTCTTATCTGTCTGATTGGGTACTTATTTGTAGTTATCGCAGGGATCGTTTTCAGGGATTTTATCGTCCGCAAGCTGGGAAAATCTCCTGAGTTCGCTCCCTATTTTTATACTGTTTATCCCTTTACTTTCTTTTTGTTGTTGTTTACATGGCTGGAAGCATTTGGTTGGAGTGTGCGAAAAACCATTCTTACCAATTTTCTGCGTGAAACAGCCGTTCGTCTGCTCACGACCGGATTGATCTTGCTCTGCGCTTTTCAGCTTATTTCATCCAGGGAGTTCATCAATCTTTACAGCCTGTCATATCTGCCCTCTGCTTTGATCCTATACCTGGTGCTGGTAAAAAGCGGCAGGTGGAAGTTTTCCTTTGTACGGCTGAGTGCCGTAACCAGGCGCCTGAAGAAACGCATGATCTCGTTCGGGCTGTTTGTTTTTGGGGCTCAGTTCCTGAACATACTGGTCAAAACCAACGATACCATCCTCATCCTGGGCTTACAGGGATTGGGAGATCTGCCGGTTTTTGTTATTGCCAATTATCTTGTTACTGTTATGGAATTGCCCCAGCGCAGCCTGCATGCCATCAGCGTACCGGTTTTAGCGGAAGCCTGGAAAAACAACGACAGGGTCAGGATTGACTCTGTTTACCGGAAAAGCGTATCAACCCTGCTTGTTATTGCCTTGGGCATGTTTGGGCTGATCTTTCTCAATTCGTACAGCCTTGTTGAATTTCTCGGCAAGCAATATGCGATGGTCCCTTTGCTTGTTTTTATCATGGGAATAGCGAAAGTGATTGACCTGGGTACCGGGGTAAACACGCTGGTAATAGGCACTTCCAATTACTGGAAATTTGATTTTTATACCAATGTGATTTACACCCTGCTTTCTATCCCGCTCAATGTGGTTTTGATCAAGTGGCTGCAATTGGCAGGTCTGGCCTACTCCATGTTAATCTCCCTTACAATTTATAATACAGTCCGTCACGTGTTCATCTACCGGACATTTGGTTTTCAGCCTTACACAGTTACCTGCCTGCTGGCAGTCATCATTTCCGGCATTATATATCTGATCGTCTATCTTGTTCCGCACCACAGCAATATATTTATTGATGTTCCCCTCAGATCACTTTTATTTTCCGGTCTGTTTCTTCCTTCGATGTATTTTCTAAAGATCGTGCCTGATATCAATGAACTTGTACATACAAGAGTGAGCAGGGTGATAAGATTGGTAAGAAAATAAAATCTGTTATTGAACATTGATTTGCGCTTTCTTTTTTCACTTTTATCTATTATTTTTATAGCGTTAATCACGAATGTGGTTCATTCCTCCATGAGAAATAGCAGCAAGCCTGTTTCTTACTTCGTTGATTCTGAACACCATACTCCTATCGGTAACGCCAGCCAAGAGATTTCTTTGATTAAGATTTGCGGATCAAAAACTGACTGTGTCAGACGACCCGGATGCTCACAATAGCTCATGGGATGCCTTGATTCTTTTACCGTTCTTGCGGTAAAACAGGTACAAGTACTTTAAAATGTGTTTAAAATAACAACAATATGAAGTTCAGATTATTACTTGCAACGGTACTGGCATGTACACTTTTTATTTCTTCTTGCACAAAGGAAGAAGATTCGACACCTTCTGCAACTGCAGACACACCTACTTATCCGGTTGAAGGTTTGTGGCTTGGAACTTATTCAGTAACCACTGTACCATCCCAGGGAAACTTGTTTTACAGCTTCGCCATTTATCCGGATGGAACTATACTTACAAAAAGCTTGGCCAGCGACGGCAAGTATTATTACTCTACAGGAACCTGGACCTGGCAGTCATCAGCCAGCAATGTTTTCGTAGCAACCATCTCTACCATGAATACGCCCTTGCCCATCGTACAACGCATCACCGCAACATGGTCGAAGACAGGTATTATGACAGATGGAGTTTGGACCGACACCAGCAATCCCTACAACGCAGGGTTTAGCGGCAAGTTCTCTACAATGCAAAGAATAAATTAATAAAGTAAGGAACTCTTTTACATCCGCCAGCTTTGTATGCTTTTATCTTATAATAGAAGCACGCAAAGCTGGCGGTGCTTTTAGCAGATAGTCAAGTTTAATCTTTCGCTATTCAATCATCAATTCACAAACATAACCGGGTATGCATAGCAGGATACAATTCTGCGGGGGGGCATTGTGTATTGTCACAGGTCCTATGCCGAATAGAGGCATTTGTGTTCACCGCTTTGTGGTGCCTACAATAAACTGTTACCTGCCCCGTTAAAAACGATTAAGTAAGACTATACAGTAATCAAGGCAATTATGCTATCTTTTGATAGCAATTCTAAATGTGTAAAACCCGGCAATGAACAACGTGGCGAGAATCTTCTATTGCACTCTCCTTGTATGTATAGCATGTATGGTTCCCGCTTATATAGCAGCACAGTCCGTTGTTCCGGGGTTTACAATGCCCGATACGGTTTGTGTGAACACCGCCCTGCAGGTAAGCAATACTTCAACAGGCGCATCAAGCTATTTCTGGAACTTTTGTGTAGCAGATGTGAATGCATTACCCAGTGCCATCAGTTTAGGAAATCCGGGTAACTATCTGTCGCAGCCTGTGTTTATTGATCAGGTAGAAGACAATGGAAAATATTACGGGTTTGTTGTGAACCATGGCCCTGGCGGTATAACAAGACTTGACTTTGGAAACAGCCTGCTAAATACACCGACCCCTGTATTTCTGGGAAATGTTGGCGGTGTGATGAATGCAGGATATGGAAGCGAGGGAATTCAAATCATCAAAGCAAACGGGAAGTGGTACGGACTTCTTGTAGGTGGTTCACCTGCTTCGGGACCCGGCTCCGTTCCCAAGCTGATTACCATCTATTTTGGAACCAGCTTGGACAATCCGGCACCTACAGCAAAGGATTGGGGAAATTTGGGCAACATGCTTCAATCAATCGATCTTCATGTATTTCAGGAGAACAACAACTGGTACGGCTTTACCACCAACGCAGAAAACAATACAATCACGCGCATCAACTTCACAAACAGTTTTGACAATCCGCCTACTGCAACCAACCTGGGCAATATCGGAGGCCTTACTTATCCCACAGGAGTATATGCGATCAATGACAATGGTACCTGGCGTGTTTTTGTTACCAATGAAACAGGCAATTCTATTTCAAGACTTGATTTCGGCAATTCATTGCTGAATACCCCTACAGGTGTTAATTTGGGCAGTCTTGGCAATCTGATCAATGCTCCCAGAGATATTACCATCCTAAAACTTTGCGGGCAGGCTGTCGGGTTTGTTGTTGAGAAGTCAAACAGGATCATTCGCCTGAATTTCAATTCCCTGGTATCCACGCCCCTTGCAGCTGATATAGGAAATGTTGGCACTTTGAACTTTCCGCATTCTTTGTCAAAACTGTTCCGGTCCGGTAACGACATCTACTGCCTTATTACCAACGTCAGTAACAATACGATTACCAGGCTTAAATTTTCTGGTTGTACAAGTTCAAGCATTCCAAATTCAACCGCGCAAAATCCACCACCCGTAGTTTATGGAACCCCGGGCATCTATAATATCAATCTTACAGTGGATGATGGGCTTCCTACACAGAATACCCTATGCAAGCAGGTAGTTGTTGCTCCCCCTCCCACCCATTCACCTACCCGGAACTTTTCTATCTGCAATGGAACTGCCTTAAAAATCGGATCTTCTATCCGTTCAGCAAAATACAGTTGGAGTACAGGAGCAGCTTCCGATTCTATTGTCGTGCTTACACCCGGAACATACTGGGTAGAGTCTGCCAAATACGGATGTGCGGTGAGGGACAGCTTTATCGTATCACTTGCTTCCGGCCCCAGCTCCGGATGTGATTCTGTTAAGATTACAGGAAAAGACAAGGTTTGCAGCAGCAGTGATACAGTAACATACACCATCTACAAATCACCAGCCTGCCAGCAGCAGTATACCTTTCAGGCAGACAGCTCGTTTGCAACAATTGTAGCTCAAACAGCAAGTTCAGTAAAGTTGTTGTTCAAGAAGAATGGTACAACCTCGTTAAAAGCTGCTTATACAAATAATTGCAAGGTCGTGGCAGATAGCATAACCATTTCCATTAAATTCTCTCCTAACACTGTAAACCTCGGCCCTGATATTGTTACCTGCAGGGATACCACCCTGGTACTGCATGCAGACAGCAGATTCTCTTCCTATCTATGGCAAAACGGAACCACAGATTCAACGCTGGTTGTAAATACGCCAGGTACATACAGTGTTGTAGCACAGAATATGTGCAATGTTCAGTATAAAGACACATTCAATCTCACCAGAAATGCTGGAATGTCTTTTAAAGCCCAACCAGCTTCACCCACAGTTTGTCCAGGTGATTCCCTGCAATTTTATGCTTCCGGCGGCACATCATATGCCTGGCAGCCTGCAAGCAGTTTTAACCGTTCTACCAGCGCTTCTCCAAGAGCACTTATAAAAGCATCTCAAAACATCACCGTCCTGATTCTCGATTCTGTATGTAAAAGAGATACTGTTATTACCTTGCCGGTCAGCCTCTTGCCTAAAGCACAGATAGCAATTACAAAATCAAATGATATCAGCTGTATAAATGCATCTGCTGTACTGACCGCAACCGGTGGCACTACATACACCTGGTCACCTGATTTACATATCATACACAGAACCAACGAAAGCATTACAGTCAATCCCCAGCAAACAATTACCTACTATGTTCAAAGCAGGAATTTGTCGGGATGTGTTGGACAAGATTCCGTAAAAATCAGCTTTCTCAAAGAAGGAGATCAAAAGTTGTCTGTTCCGAATGCGTTTACGCCGAACGGGGATGGTGTAAATGATGTTTTCCGGCCGGTATTTAGCGGACCTGCTTCAAAGTATAATTTTACCGTTTATAACAGATGGGGGCAACTGCTGTTTAAGAGCAGTACTGTTCAAGCCGGCTGGGATGGAACCTACCACGCAATCTTACAACCACAAGGCATTTATGTTTATTATATTACCGCGGAAGGAAGCTGTAGTGGCCTGTTTGAGCGAAAAGGAACATTTCTACTGATCAGGAGCAGATAAAGAAATATACAGATAGCTCTCTCTTTCTTAGGAAGGAAGGCTTGAATGGGAACCATGCATTCCACTACACTTACTTTATTTTTCTAACGCCTGCTTTTCATCTTTCGTTTTACATTGACGATAGAATCATGCAGGGCAGGTGTATGCTTTTTGAGCAGGTACTTGAGTTTATAAGGTCTCATCAGTGGGATAGAAAAGATTTCCTTTTCGAAGCTGTTGAAGTTGATTTCACCGGCATCCGGGACCAAGGAGTAGAACCGCCTTAAAAAGTTCATATGGGTAACCATCCACAATGCTACAAAGTGTTTCATTTCCCGTTCGATCAGGGGCCAGCCTTCTACTCCCTTGATCTTTTCTGATACATAATTTACAAAATTGGTTGCCGTAATCTTTAGCTGGTCATTCTGAGCGCGACCAAAATTTTGATCATGGATTGTTTGATGGCCCAGGGCACGATTGATGGTAACACAACCTGAATGGGAGCCCATCACACTCAGATAAGCATAGTCGCCCAAGAATGCAGAGCTATAATCCGGAACGCCTCCCATTTTTATCATGACTTTCCTTTCAACCATCCCAGTTGACCAGAGATAATAAGGAAAGATCTGCAGGCTGAAGAAGCCCTGCAGGAACTGGGAGGCAGAAAACACCTGTATATCATCCATGGGTCTGTAAGCAAGACATGAGTTCATGCCTACTCTCACATTATACAGCCGGGCAATATCCGGTTGCGTGCAAAACCAGTTAGAGCCTCCCAGGTACATTCCATAACCAGGATGCTTTTTTCTGAGTTCAACCAGTGTTTCAAGCATATCCGGGTATACCGGGTCATCATCTGCGATCATGACAATATACTCTCCGGTTGATCTTTCCAGGCTTTTGTTAAAGCTTTTCTTCATGCCCAGGTTCTCCGGGTTCGCATAATATTTAAACCGTGCATCCTGAAAGGATTCTACTACAGCCCTGCCTGATCCTTCAGGATCATTGTCTGAAACTACTACTTCAAAGTGCTGATAGGTCTGGTTCAACACACTCTCCAGGGTGCTTTTGAGATATGCCTGTCTTTTGAATGTAGTAAAACAGAAACTTACAAGTGGATCATGCATATGGGTGTAATTATAATTATATATACTTACGGAGCTTCTCCAAAAACAAGGCCAGTCCCTGCCGCTTTAAATCCGTGAGCGCGTAACTGATGTGTTGGGTGTAATATTTTTTCAGGTCAAAAACAGGGTAAGGGTGCTTTGCCACGACCTCATCGATCCGGTCCAGGCCATAGCGGTTGGCGTTGCTAAAGTGACGGATAAAATCTTCATCCAGCGGTTTGTTGCTGATCCAGGCAGCGAATACGAAGGGAAGACCGGTGTATGCTTTCCAGGCTTCTCCGAAATCGTATATGTAGGGCGAAATCTTTCTTTGCTCCAGGGCCCGGTCCCCGATCACCACACCCGCTGTGGTACCCCGGATATGGTTTCTGAAATCTTCCGGGGCAGCCGTGAGCTGCGGGTTGATGTTCCAGTATTCCTTTAGCAGAACCCTTGCCAGCGCCACGGACGTGCGGCTCTGGTAATCCAGCAACACCTGTTCAATTTGTTCGAGCGGCACTTCGCTGAACAGGCAAACCGATGCCACCGCATCTTCTGCTCCGATGCAATAATCTGTAATGATATGCGCTTCGCGGAGATGGGGTATGATGGCAACGGGCACCAGTCCAACATCAATTTTATCCTGCTGCAACGAAGCAGCAATGCGGGAGGGATAATCAAAGAGCAATTCTATCCTGTCTTTCATCATTCCTTGCTCAAATCCGTATATCAGGGGCTTTGTATTCAGGTAACTGACTGCACCTACACTGATCCTGTTTTGTCTGTTCATGTATTTGCCTAAGCTTAAAGACCATCTACTGACTGCTGTTCGAGCCAGGGTTATCCGAACGGTTTAATCTACTACCTTTGCAAAGATACGCTGCCTTTCAATACGCAAAAGTCCTATACCTTTTCTCATGGAACTCACCGCACTTACTGCCATCTCACCCATCGACGGACGTTACTGCAAACAGGTGCATAACCTGCAGGACTACTTCTCCGAATACGCTTTAATGAAATACCGGGTGCTGGTAGAAATAGAATACTTCCTGTTCCTGGCCGACAAGCGTTTCTTTGAGCTGCCGGCAAAAGCAAAAAAGGAACTGAAAGAAGTGGCAGAACAGTTTTCCCTTAAAGATGCCCAGCAGATAAAAGAAATTGAAAAAAGCACCAACCACGACGTAAAAGCGGTCGAGTACTTTTTAAAAACCAAACTGAACGAAAGCGGAGCAGAAGGCGTGCACGAGTGGATGCATTTTGCCCTTACTTCGCAGGACATCAACAATACCTCTGTACCGCTGGCCTGGAAACATGCCATTGAATTTGAATACCTGCCTTCCGTCCTTAACCTCAACCTGCAACTCAAGCTGATAGCCCGGCAATGGAAAAACATTCCCATGCTCGCACGCACGCACGGGCAGCCTGCCAGTCCGACCCGCCTGGGAAAAGAAATCATGGTGTTTGTTGAGCGGATCCAGAACCAGATAGAGCAGTTGATCTACATTCCCTTCACAGCCAAGTTTGGCGGTGCTACCGGCAACTTCAACGCGCACCAGGTCGCCTTCCCTGATCGTGACTGGGTAAAGATGGCCAACGAATTTGTAGACCGCCTTGGCATGCAGCGCCAGCAGTTTACCACCCAGATCGAACACTACGATAACCTGGCAGCTCACTTCGATGCCATGAAGCGGATCAACAATATCCTGATCGATTTTTGCCGCGATGTATGGTCGTATGTATCGATGGATTATTTCTCGCAAAAAATAAAAGAAGGTGAAGTGGGTTCTTCGGCCATGCCCCACAAGGTAAACCCGATCGATTTTGAAAACGCAGAAGGCAACTTAGGCGTAGCCAATGCCTTGTTTGAATACATGGCCACCAAACTGCCGGTTTCCCGCCTGCAACGCGACCTGACCGATTCGACCGTGCTGCGCAACATCGGGGTACCGTTTGCGCATACCATCATCGCCATCAAATCGATTGAAAAAGGATTGTCGAAGCTGGTGCTGAACAGGGCGCAGCTGGAAGAAGACCTGGAAAAGAACTGGGCCGTGGTAGCTGAAGCCATCCAGACCATCCTGCGCCGGGAAAATTATCCCAAGCCCTACGAATCGCTGAAAGAACTGACAAGAGGAAAGGGAAAAATAGACAAACAGGCTATTCACCAGTTTATCGATACGCTGCAGGTGCCGCCGGTTGTAAAAGAAGAATTAAAGCGGGTAACTCCCCAAAACTATATCGGTATTACAGTTGATTATTAAAGGCTGAATTGCTCCGGGCAGTTTTGGCAGCATCCTGCTTCAACTCCTTCTTCCACCACAACATATCTCTCTTGCGGTCAAATTGCTCAAAGCCGTTTTTTTCCACCACGCGCATGGATGCCAGGTTGCTGTTGTGTGTTTCTGCCAGTACTGCCTTCACTGCAGGTTGTGCAGCGGCCCATGCAACCATGGCCCCAACGGCTTCTGTCATATAACCCTTGCCGCGTTGATGGGCCTGGGTGCCATACCCGATCTCAATTTCGCCCCTTGCATTGGGCGGCCCCTTGAAGCCAAGTTCCGCCACCAGCATATGGCGTTCCTTGTCGGCAGCAGCCCAGCAAGTGTAAAAGAGGTGATGGGCAACGGGTGTATTTTTCATAGAAGGCAGGGCCCAGTTTTCCATCATATCCCTGAATCCCTCATCCAGCACATACGGGCCCTTCAACAATCCGATCTCTTCTTCCCAGTTATCAGTTCCCTGTAAGTAAGTGGCCAGCTGTTGATAGGTAAGTGGCGTAATCAGCAGGCGGTCTGTAACAAGCATGCACCTGTTATTTATGGATTTCGGAAGTAAAATGAAATTCTATATCAGGGTTGTTGATGCGTTCCGTATTGAGGAACCATTCGCTCTGCGCCAGGTAAACCAGGTGCCCGTCTTTGTCTTCCGCGATGTTTGCCTGTTTGAAGCGGGTAAATTCCAGCAGCTTTTTAGGATCGTTGCTGGTGATCCAGCAGGCTTTGTAAAAGGGCAGGGAGTTGAGTTGTGCGGAGGCACCATACTCCTGCAGCAGCCGGTACTGAATAACTTCAAACTGCAGCTCTCCTACACAGCCGATGATTTTTTTATTGCCTCCGAACTGGGTAAACAGCTGCGCCACCCCTTCGTCTGTCAGCTGCAGCAAACCTTTTTCCAGCTGCTTGGTCTTCATCGGATCTTTGTTTATTACTTCCTTGAATATTTCCGGGGAGAAAGAAGGGATGCCGGTAAAATAAAAATCTTCTCCCTCGGTGAGCGTATCACCGATCTTGAAATTGCCTGTATCAAACAAACCGATCACATCGCCGGGGTAAGCTTCTTCGATCACGTCTTTATCCCTGGCCAGAAATGTATACGGATTGCTGAAGCGCATTTCTTTGTCCAGCCGCACATGGTGGAAATATTTGTTGCGCTCGAACCGGCCGGAACATACGCGCAGGAATGCAATACGGTCGCGGTGTTTGGGATCGAGGTTGGCGTGGATCTTGAATACAAACCCGCTGAATTTGTCCTGGTTTACATCAAGCACTCTCACGGAGGTATCGCGGCTTTGCGGCGGCGGTGCGATGCGGACAAATGTATCAAGCATTTCCTTTACCCCGAAATTGTTGACGGCGCTGCCGAAAAATACAGGTGCCACTTTTGCCGACAAGTAGTTTTCCGTGTTCAGTTCTCCATATACGCCATCCACCAGTTCCACATCTTCACGCAGGGTTTCAGCATCGCGGCTGCCCAGTTTTTCTTCCAGCAGGTCACTGTTCAGGTCGCTGATCTTTACCACATCTTCATCGGCGGCTTTGGTATTGGGCGTAAACAGTACCAGGCTTTTGTTGTACAGGTTGTATACGCCTTTGAATTCCTTGCCGCTGTTGATGGGCCAGGTCATGGGATGGAGCTGGATATTGAGTTCTTTTTCTATTTCTTCCAGCAGGTCGTAGCGGTTTTTGCCATCGCGGTCGAGTTTGTTGATGAAGACGATCACAGGCGTATCGCGCATGCGGCATACTTCCATGAGCCGCCGGGTTTGTTCTTCTACTCCGTTCACGCTGTCTACAACCAGGATCACACTGTCTACCGCGGTCAGGGTGCGGTAGGTATCTTCTGCAAAGTCTTTGTGACCGGGCGTATCAAGCAGGTTGATCAAGTGTTCTTCGTAGGCAAAACTCATTACGGAGGTGGCTACGGAGATACCGCGCTGGCGTTCAATCTCCATAAAGTCACTCGTCGCGTGCTTCTTGATTTTGTTGCTTTTCACTGCACCGGCCGTCTGGATAGCGCCGCCAAAGAGGAGCAGCTTCTCCGTCAGGGTCGTTTTTCCGGCATCTGGGTGCGAGATAATAGCAAACGTTTTCCGTTTGTTGATTTCACTAGTGTACTTCATACGATTAACAAGCTGGCAAAGGTACGGAACTTGCCACTTTGAACATTGATTATAGGGATTTTAGGATAGACCGGATTAAGTGCTGGTATGGGAAGCTTGTGCCGACAGCGGCACTCAAACATTCAAGTCCTTAACCCACCCCAACACCTCCCGGGAGGGGATACGTTTTTTGCTCCCCAAATTCACAGTTTCTCTCTATTTTCTTTGCGCTCTCCTGGTCGTTTTTGTCTTGAACCAGGATCGAACGGATTAGGGGATTACAGGATTTTGGGGTACATAGGCCTCTCTTTTTTTCCTTTGTCACTCTTTTCTCTTTGTCATTCCGCCGGGGCGCATGCTGCTGTTGCACCTGCACTATGCTTGCGCGCCCCGTGCGGAATCTCTGCGGGGCAATCTGTTGCGATGATGGGCCAGCGTCTCACCAAAGAGAAACTCCCCGCTCCGCAGAGAT
>JADCRZ010000024.1 GCA_015069695.1 Williamsia sp. | reverse complement strand
TTGCTGAACGCTTCGTTCCGTAAATTTCTTCACGCCCCTTTCAAAAGGCCGGGGGGAAGAACGTCTGAACCTTGATTTACAGGATTGGGGGGATGGAAGGGATTGGATGGGGAGAAGAAGAGATGAGAGCGGAGAAGGCAATAGGAGGGAAAAATAGAGAGGAGAAGAAAAGAATAAATGAGGCATCCCCCTTTTTTTGTCATCCTGTAAGGGCGCAGTTCCGTTTGTACTTGCAGGCTGATGCTGCGCCCTTACAGGATCTCTGCGGAGCGGAGCGTCTCTGTTTAGTAAGACGCTGGCCCATCATCGCAGCAGCCTGCCCCGCAGAGATTCCGCATGGGGCGCGTCAGACCACCGCAGGCGCAACATCAAGAGGCGCCCCGGCGGAATGACAAAGACAAAAGAGTGACAAAGGAAAGAGTAGCCTGATCCACTTGTACCCAAAAAATCCTGTAATCCCCTAATCCGTTTAATCCTTGTTCAAGACAAAAAAATGCTGGAAAGAGAGGGCAAAGAAGAAACAGGAGAGGCTATGTATGCAACGTGCCAAAGATCCATCCCCTCCCGGGAGGGGATGGAGTGGGTTTAAGATTGTAAATGCATCAATCCCGCCGCCAGCACAGCCTTCCCACATCCGCGTCCAACCCTGTAAATCCCCTCAATCCTGTAAATCAAGGTTCAAGACAATGGTTACCTTTGCTGCCGCTATGGAGAAAATTTTGGTGCATCGCTCTGACAGGCCTGTAGCTATCTGGTTGCTGGTAGGGGTGGGGATGATTGTGGTACAGGTGTTGTTGGGGGGTATTACACGCTTAACGGGGTCGGGTTTGTCGATTACGGAATGGAAGCCTATACTGGGCACACTGCCGCCGTTGAACCAGCACGCATGGGAACTTGCCTTTGAAAAGTACAAACAGATCGGACAGTTTAAGTTCCTCAACAACGATTTTACCCTCAACGATTTTAAATCTATTTATTTCTGGGAATGGCTGCACCGGCTTTGGGCCCGGTTGCTGGGCGTTGCTTTTGCCATTCCCTTTGTTGTTTTTATTGTACAGAAAAGGTTCCGCAAAGAAATGATCCGGCCCATGCTGGTGCTGTTCCTGCTGGGGGGCCTGCAAGGTGCTATCGGATGGATCATGGTAAAGAGTGGACTGAATGACGAAAACCTGTATGTTGATCATATCCGCTTAGCCATTCATTTTATCGCTGCCCTGGGACTGCTGGTATATACCGTATGGTTCGCCTGGCAGCTGCTGGTTCCGGCGCACCAGCTGGTTGTTCATAAAACGCTTCATACGATCAGCCTGGTAATTGTTTGTACACTGGTTGTGCAGCTCGTGTATGGTGCTTTTATGGCGGGACTGAAAGCAGGTCCGGCCGCGCCTACCTGGCCAATGATCAATGGAGCATGGTGGCCGCAACAGATACACCGGTTTGCAGGAGCACAGAACCTGACCGACAATCCCATCATGGTTCATTTTATTCACCGCGGACTGGCTTACCTGATTTTTGTACTTGTTTCCATATGGACCTGGAAAGCATCACAGGCAAAGGGAAGTCCGCTTTTTCAGAAAACAAAATTCCTTCCTCTTACCATCTGCCTGATACAGGTTTTACTGGGAATCTTTACTGTAATCCATTCTCCCCAGCGTGATCAGTTGCTTTGGTATGGAGCAGCGCACCAGTTTGGCGCCCTGTTGCTGCTGCTTACCATCGTCTGGACCCTGTACCTCATCCGTGCGGTAAGCGTAAAGATGTAAAAGGGTTGTTACTTTTCCCCTGATTATTGCGATAACACAGAAAGAAGCGTTGCAGATCTTGCCTGTTTTCGTTAACTTGTTATCACTATTCCTACCACATGAAGCGGGTGCTCAAATCCTTCTTTTATTCGTTTCCGGTTCAGCTGGTATTGCTTCATTTTAAAAAGTTCCAGGTACTTCTTCTTTTCTGGGTCATCTTATTCAGCGCGGTAAACGGGTCGTTTATGAAAATGTATGGCGTGGATTCGCTTTACCTCGCCCCTGAATACCTGGACAAGGTAAATTTTCTCAGCACTTTGTTTGTGGGAGCTGCCATGGGTGTCTTTATCATGAGCTGGAACATCACCACCTTTATTCTTTTCAGCCGCCACTTTAAATTTCTGGCTACCAACACGAAGCCTTTCCTGAAATATTGCATCAACAATGCAGTCATCCCCCTGGTCTTTCTTTTGTTTTATTTCTTCGCTGCGGTTAAGCATGGCCGTTCGAAAGAGCTCCTGTCGGTAGCCGATATCCTTCTGCTGGTTGCAGGTTTCCTGAGCGGATTGATATGCAGTATCGCTCTTTCATTCTATTATTTTTTCCGGGCCGATAAAACCATCAACCGCCGCATGGTAGCTGTAAGCAGCCAGCAGCCCAAGCCTCCCTTGCAGCAGGCACATATCGTGCTCAACAGCGGTGGCAGCCGGTTGCTGAAGATCCAATCTTATTTCGACAGTCCGCTTTCCATCAAACCGGTAAGAGGTGTGGCTCATTACAGCAATGCATTCATCGAAAAAGTTTTCAGCAGGCACCATTTCGCAGCCGTGATCTCTATCTTTATTGCTTTTCTGTTCCTGATCATTCTGGGATTCTTTCTTGACAAGCCCATCTTCCAGTTACCCGCTGCCGCCAGCATTACCTTGTTCTTTGCCATCCTGGTATCTGTAGCAGGTGCCTTTTCTTATTTCCTGCAAAGCTGGAGCGTACCGTTTCTGGTGCTCCTGATTGCCTTTTTGAATGTATTGTACCAGTATGAAGTGATCGATCCGAGCAACAAAGCCTATGGATTAAATTACGAGAACAGGAACGAAAGACCCCAGTACAACAGGGAAACTTTGATGCAGTTGTGCCAGCCTGAACAAGTGGATAAGGACTACGCTTCCATGATCCAGGTATTGGAAAACTGGAAACGCAAACAGGGAGCAGCAAAACCGGTGCTTTACCTGGTGGCTACCAGTGGCGGCGGAACACGAAGCGCTACTTTCACCATGAATGTGCTGCAGCACCTCGATAGTATAAGCAGCGGCAGGTTTATGGACAAAGTGTTTATGATCACCGGCGCATCGGGCGGTATTCTGGGTGCTGCTTATTTCCGGGAACTGGCCAAGCTAAAAGCGAGCGGTGCTCCCATCAACCTGCAGGACAAGCGGTATGCAGACAATATTTCCAAAGACTTGCTCAATCCCGTCCTTTCTTCCCTGGTAGCCCGCGACCTGGCCTCTCCCTCCCAGAAATTCAGGGTGGGTGAACACGATTATATAAAAGACCGCGGTTATGCTTTTGAGCAAAAGCTGGCTGAAAATACCCAATGGCTGCTCAACAAACAACTGCGCGATATAGCAGAAGATGAACACAAGGCAGTTATGCCCCTCATGATCTTCAATTCTGTTATCACGCGTGATAGCCGCCGGATGCTGATCAGCACACAGCCGGTCAGCTTCCTGATGCGACCTGCTTACGATACCCAACGGGTAAGCAGCATGGAACCTGACGCGGTTGATTTCTGTGCCTTGTTCTCCAAGCAACAACCTATGAACCTGCGCCTGCTGTCCGCACTGCGCATGAACGCGACCTTTCCCTATGTGCTTCCCAATGTTTGGCTCCCATCCAATCCGGTCATTGATGTGATGGATGCCGGTTTGCGGGACAACTTCGGCCAGGAAACCGCGTTGCGCTTCTTATTTGTATTCAGAAAATGGATTTCCGAAAACACCAGCAAAGTGGTGCTTATCCAGTTACGTGACCGCCGCAACGGCGGATGGGATCATCCTTTTGAAACCAACAACATTTCTGAAATCATCACCAAACCCATGCTCCTGTTTCAGTATAACTATTATAAAATGCAGGAGTACAGCCAGAATGAAGTCATTGGCCTGCAAAGCCTGTTGAACAACAAATTCTACAAACTTTCCTTCCAATACATCCCCAAAAAAGAAGACGGTGCCGCTGCATTGAACTTCCACCTGACCAAACGGGAAAAGCAGGACATCGAGGGCGCTCTCAGCAACGAAGACAACCGCCTCTCTTTCGAAAAGTTCAAGAGCTTTCTACCTGAGAACAGTATGCGGGGGAGTAAGGTGAATTAGTTACGTGATCATCTCATAAGAAGAGAGTACTTCAAACAAGGGTGGATTCCAAGACACGAAATGTTTAAACAAGAATACTTATTGACATCCCATTAAACACTTTACTAAAAACCTTCTCATTTATAAATAAAATTTCATTTTCTAAAATTTTATTTATAAAATAAAAAATCTATTTTGTAGATTGAATTTATTTCATGCATCAAGCGGCCCAATGATTCGTATTCACCATAACTCCCATCTGTATGCATACAGAAAAATACTCCATTAAGGATGACCAAGCGTACCACACCGCAGTACAGAAAATTTCCGATCTAATGCGGAAGGGTGATAAAAAGCTGTCGGAGAAAAAGGTGGAGAAGCTTAAAAGCCTTACTTCCGCAGTAGAATCCTATAAAAATGCCGTGTATGCTGTTCCGGCACCTATTACCCTGGAAGAAGCTGTAGAGCTAAAGATGTATGAGCGCAAACTCAAGCAAAAAGACCTGGCGAAGCTGCTGGGAATAGGAGAAGCCAAGCTGTCGCAGATAATGGGTAAGAAACGCAAGCCTGATGTGGCTTTTTTAAAGGCAATTCATGAGCAACTGGGTATTGATGGCAATTTAATTTTTAAATGGATCAGCTAATTACCTCTTTCCCTCTGCTGCAAGAGGATAAAAAAGAGAATTTATCTTTTAATCTACCCGGTATAAGGTAATAGCCATCAACCCAATCACCACATCATTCACCTCAGTTCTTAAGGTAACATTTTGTAAAGTTTTGGAGGGATCAAGTACCAGATCCAATACGGTAGCTGCTCCACCGGAAATTTTCTTTCCATTGAACTTGGTCTTTGACTCTTCTCCACTGACAATTTCACCTGAGCCCAAGTGAATACGGATCGGTCTGGGGGCTTTCAGGCTGAAAGCAAAACCGTCTGTGTAGTAGTCCTGGTCTATGGGCCACCAGGTTTCCGGATTGTAAAGCGCTAACGTGTCCACGGTACCATCTGTGTACGCTACTTGAATTGCGCCATTTGTCAACCGGCTTTGCATCGGATTACCTGAGCCGGCCATTAAGAACCAGGCATGGGACGCTTTTCCGGATATCGGAATCCTTTTTTCGTGCGGGTAGTTGTCCCACTGGGAAGTAAATAAGATATTGTCTGCGCCGGCAAGTCCGAGCGTACGGAAGCGGATACCCTGCGGAAGCCAGATTTCGTTTTTTTCACCGGCCAGTCTCCGGAGCCCACCATCATCTACCTCAAAGGTTTCCTGCGGGTGTGGCCAGTCACCAATGCCCTGCCAGGGCAATTGCAGCGTTGTAGAGGAGGGACGCGGGGAGAGGTATTTATTTTTAAAAATCTGCGTCACTTTATCATTGAAGAGGGAAGCCATGTCCACCATCTCCAGCTTGCCCTGTTTTTTACCGTTCCAGTTTATCAGCTGCCCGGTTACAGTTTTGCCCCTTGCATCGTTGATAATTACTTTGTTGGTTCCGGGTAGCAACTCAGTTTCCGGAACATTGATCTCTTCAGAAGTTTTTTCTGCGCCCCATTGTACCCGGGCTGTATAACCATTGACCTGCACAGTCGCAGGCAGATTTTCCGGTGAATTGTTCCGAAGACGGAAGGCATGGCTGTTTTCTTCCGGATTACCTGAAGTGACCAACTCAATTGCTTTCCTGACTTTAAAACAGAGCGGCATCCACCACGACAAGCTTCCCTGGCGCAATTGCACAAATATGGTGTAGTCACCATCAGCAGCCCGGAGGGTGGATGTAAATCCGGAGGCAGCCATCTTTACCCCGGTCAAAACTTTCTGTGCATCAAAAACCTTTTCTACAGTGGCACCCGGAAAGGTTTCACCCAACGTACTCCCATTTACATAAATTTTTTCTGCCGATGGCAGAACAGGCTTTGCACCCTTCCATGTAATGGTCAGCAGGTACTTGCTGTCAGCAGGTGCATCCATTTCGATTACAGGTCTTCCGACTGCATCCGTCCTGTTTTTCCAGGGGAGGGCTTTGCCATTTAACAGGATACTTTGCACCTGTCCCTGTGCGATCACCTGCAACTTCAATTGGAGAGCCGCGGGAAACCTGGGTTGTAAAGTATAAACATCTGTTTTACCGGTTCTTTTAAAATCAAACGACAGATCTGGGGTGGAAAACCGGGCCCGGTTCCATGCAGCAGGCAGGCCCGGGCGGATCAGCAGGGTTTTGTTGAGGACATCGGGAACAATGCCAAACAGCCCTTCCACCAGGGCTCTTGAAAACATGCCGATAGGATCTGCAAAATCACGGTAAGCCTCACCACGGACTGCATCAAAGTAAGATATCTGCACAATGTTTCCCGGGCTTCCGCCGAGATACATGGATTGTAATACTTCACTCTTGAATAACCTGAATGCTTCATCCGTGCGGCCAGCCTGCCAGTTGGCAAGAATGATGTGCATGGACTCTGCAAGAGCTACATTGTTCAACGACCACATATAAGGCATCCAGTTGGTTGTAGACAAGGTATAATAGCCTTCATCCGGTAAACCTTTGGCGCGGATCGGGATATGGGGGATTTCCTTGTCCACATAATGCAGCATCTGATAGGATTGAAACGGATCCGGCACTTCGGAATCGATGCTGTGGTAAATGGTCCATAGTGCCGGCGCGGGGTGCAGCAATTTATTTCCCAGCGCATCTTTGAATTCGGCGAAGGTTCCCTTTTGCGGCATCCATAAAACCTGGTTCATGGCCTGCAGGATCTGTTCAGCTTTTTGCTGGTAAGGTGCAGGGTCTTCACCCAGGATGGCTGCTATTTGGGCGGCTCTCTTAAACGCGTAATGGTTATACGCCGATGTATGCGTTACATCACCGCCACTGTATTGCAGGGCATCGCTGGCCCAGATAGCGGCATAGGCATCGAACAAATTATCTTTGTCTGCGTCAAAATTTCTCATCTCCCATTCAAGATGTCTTTTGATGACCGGCCATGTTTTTCGCATGAGGAGTGTATCACCGGTCCAGGCAAAATGCCGCAGCAGCTCATCGATGTAAACCAGGTTCATGTCGTAGTGATGCGGCCGCAGGTTCACACCGTTGGGGTCACGGCTGATATAGCCGCTGGTGAACATGCCAGTGCCTAATTTTTCGGTGCTGCGGGCAAGGTGCATAGCGGTATCAGGCGTTACCGGCCCTGCAGGCGGACTGGTCAACTGTGACAAGGCATACGCATTCAGGTGTGTTTGTGCCCGGTCATGCCAGCCTAGTGCATCGGCGGTGTAGGGGCCGCGCCAGCCATTTAGCCGCATGCGCCAGCCGATTGAGCCGTGCATATAGGTTGGTGCTTCCCAGATCGCATCAGCGGCTACTGCCAGCGCGCCACCAATGGTATTGATAAAAGGGTCGGGCGTATTTACAACTATGCGCCCGGCCAGCTGCTGCCGGGCTGCTTCTGCCTGCTGAAAGAGCCGGGGCAATTGATGGTAGCCAATGGTATCTTTGACTGCGGGATTGTAGATGGCAAAATAGCTTTCTTTCTCTGTGCGGAATTCCATCTTCCCTGCAATAACAGGTGCTTTGCCTGCAGCGGATTGATACAGCTCGACGGGAGAAGAAAGATAGTTTGCATCGGCAATTTTAAGAACAGCATCAGGAGAAAACAGACCCCTGAGCTCCTGCTCTTTTGCTGCTTTTGCAGGCTGGTTGAGATCTTCCGTAAAATACCTGCCGTCAGGACCGGCCTGCAAACCGGCGCCATAAAGCAACGTAAACTTTCCCTTGCCATAGATCGAATAGAGATTGTCTTTGCAATATTCAGGTTTCAAATAAAAACTTGATTCAGGGTCAGGACCCATATCGCCATCACGGGAGAACTTCTTGCCCGTTGCACCGCCAAATGCCCAGTATAAATCAATGGGGTTCAGTAAATGTTCAGATCTTACTTTCAATACAAAACCTTCTGCATCAGCCAGGGCCAGGATGTCAATTTGCAGCTGTCCCCTGCCTAACAGGGAATCTTTGATGGTATAGAGCCTGGCGCCTGGACGGTAACGGGCTGTGATTTGATTGGCCTGTGTGAGCCATTTGCCGGAGTGGCCATTGCCCATACCTAATTTAAAGTTGCCGCCCATGCCCGGCATGTACAAGGCAAACTCAGGCCTGTCGCCGGTTTCTATGCGAAAAGCAGTATGTGTTCCATACAATGCGCGTGTAAAAAGGCGGTTGCCGTTGGTGATCACAAAGTCTTTTCCATCCGGCTTGTACCGCAGTGCCAGTTCTTTATCGTGCCACAAAGCACCAGGAAGCTTTACAGGATAGAGTTCCTGCGGGAATCCATTGCCTGCAATGGCAAACAGGCATACAAGTAAGAGAAATCCTGTTTTGCCTGGTACCCGATTGATAAACCTTTTCATTCTTTTTTAAAGATCCATAAAAAAGTGAAAGGTTCCTTTTTGATTAAAAACAAGGTAAGATCAAAAGCTGCCGGTTCTTTTATATTTACTGGCAGCCTTGCGGCTGCAAATCAATCATACACTTCATTATTCTGCTCTCAAACTCTTCACCGGATTTGCCACTGCCGCCTTCAGCGAACGGTAGCTTACTGTTGCAAATGCAATAAGGAGTGTTGAACCCACGGCCAGCAGGAAAACAGGGGCTCCGATGTTGATCCGGTACTTAAAGTCTTGCAGGTATTTGCTCATTAACCACCAGGCAATAGGTGCAGCAATTACAAAAGCGATGATGACCAACCGGCTGAACTCTTTTCCAAACAGCCACAACACACTGGCCACACCGGCGCCCAGTACTTTGCGCACGCCGATCTCTTTTGTTTTTTGCGCTGCCATAAATGAGATCAAACCATATAAACCAAGACAGCCGATGAAAATAGCGATGCCTGCAAATAGCTCGACCAGGGTAAGGATGGTGTCATCCAGTTCATAATACTTCGCCAGTTTAGCATCTAAAAACTCCTGGTTGTATACGTATTCCGGATAGATGCTGTTCCAGATTTTTTCTACGGCAGCCATTGCGGGTTTCACCTGTTGCATGTTGATTTTAACAGCGCAATGCTCCACCCGGTTCAATGCCGGCAACAGCACCACGGGGCCGATGTCTGACCGGAAAGACTTGTCAAAAAAGTCTTTTACAACACCCACAACCGGTGCTGCCTGGCCGTTCACGGCAATCGTTTTATTAATAATTTCCTGGGGAGATCTCAAGCCCAGCTTGTTAACGACCACTTCGTTTACAATGTATTGATTGATTGTGTCTGAGGGATAGATGTTTCTGCCTGCTACCAATTTCAGGTTAAATGTACTCAGGTAATTTTCATCCATCGGCTTGGGGTTCACCGACCAGAGTTCGTCTTTTTCCCTGTTGTCATAACGGATCGCATTGGTATTATAATGCCCCGCGTTTGGCGCTTCCATGCACAAGGAAACCCCTTTTACTGCAGGCACCGCTTTCAGCTCATTCACCAGCAATTTCATTTTATCCAACCCGCCCGGTACCGGGATCATTACAATATCATCTTTCTCGAAACCCAGGTCTGTGTTCTTCGAATAGTTCATCTGCGAGGCAATTACGATCGTTCCAATGATCAGGAACTGGGAAATGGCAAACTGCGTTATCACCAATACCCTTCGCAGCGAAAAGCCGCCAATATTTTTCTGGGACAGTTTTCCCTTCAGGGAAGCGATGGGCCTGAACCCTGACAAGACCAGACCAGGATAAGACCCGGAGAGAAAAATAACCGCAACAGTTACACCAACAAGAAAAACCGCCAACCAGGCACTTGTAAAAGGATTGATGGTAAGCTTTGTTTTGAAAAGCAGGTTTATAGAAGGCAAGGTCAATTGCGCCAAAGCAAAGGCAACCCCCACTGCAAACAAGACGATCAGGGTTGTTTCTGCCATAAACTGCCAGAACAATTGTTTCCGCACACCACCCAATACCTTTCTGATCCCAATTTCTTTGCTTCTGTTGAGGGCTTGCGCAGTGGCTAAATTGATAAAGTTTACACAGGCCGTTATGATCAGGAACAAGCCTATCAGGGCGGCCGCCCATAAATATATTTTATCTGCATAGCCACCGTATGCTGCATTGAAATGAATATCGCTTAGCGGCTGCACATGAAATTTAAACACGTCTTGATTGGGATTGTCCTTATAATATTTTTGCATGATCTGCGGAAAGATCTTTTCAACAGAAGCTGCAGCCACGGATGGCTTCAACAAAAGAAAAGTACTGGTTTCACTGTCGAAGCCACCCCAGCTGTCGTCCTTGGCCTGCCAGGCACTAAAATCCTTTAAATTTTTGTCGCTTATATAAATTTCCTGTGTTCTGTCTGTGTTGAGCGGAATGTCTTTTAATATCCCCGTTATTTTTATATCCACCTTATTGCTGATCCGGAAAATTTTTCCCATTGCATCTTCATCACCAAAATACTTCTTCGCCAATCTTTCTGTAATGACGCCCGTGTTCGGATCAACCAAGGCTGTTTGTATACTGCCTTTTACAAGAGGGAAATTGAATACATCAAAGAATTCTGCTGTTGTTATGGCAAGCCCATCCTTTTCAATAAATTTTTTAGTCTCGGCATTTGATGTTTGTATACTTATGGGCATGTACCATAAGACCGACACCCTGACTGCCTTTTCTGTAAACGTGTAATCATTTCTGATCGCTTTTGCCAAAGGCGCTGGTGTGCCATGCGAATAGAACGTATTATCAGTCCGTACTTCTGTTACAATGCGGTAGATCCTGTCCCTGTTATGGTTGAAGTTTTCAAAACTGAAGTGGTAGAAAACAACGGCAAATATCAAAATGCTGCAGGCAATGCCCAATGCCAGACCAACAATGTTGATGGCAGCATAAGATTTATTTCTTTTGATTGTACGCCAGGCGGTTTTAAAATAATTTTTAAACATAACAGGGTTTTTAAGATGCCGGGAACGGGCGGCAGAATTGCCGGTGCAGAGATAAGCAAGCTATGGTTTCCAAAGATGGAACCACAATGTCTTACATTGATAATCAAGGCATTCAAAAAATCATTTGCAGCTTATGTGTTCATTTTTGCTACAATAACCCGTTCGAATCTGAACAGTTTGGCTGGAACAGGGATGCTGGCTATTGGGTGTAAAAGGCAGGGCTTTGCTGACATGATAAGCCCGGCACTTTGCGGATGCCGATCTCACGCGTGCGGCGCTCAGCCGTAAATGTAACAACTCACAGCAGTCCCTTGCAGGAAATAAAAATGACCATGCACATAGCCACTGTAGTGTTGCCAGCGCGCTTTTGCGTGCCTGCCATGGCAATCGGTGGGCGCAAACAAACAGGTTATCCTACTGGTACATTATTGATGCAACGGTGGAAAACCTGGATCGAGTTTTGCCATTTATCATGCGCGGGTAACATGTGAGAAAGATAATTTCTTATTAAACAAGGCAAGAACATGCACGCATTATTAATCGGAGCAACAGGCGCCACGGGCAAAGACCTGCTGGATCTATTGTTAAAAGACCAGGCCTTTGAGCAAGTGGATGTCTTTATACGGCGCCCGCTGGCCGTGCAACATGAAAAACTAAAGGTCCGTATCATTGACTTCGACAAGCCCGAACAATGGAAACAGGCGGTAAAAGGTGATGTGCTGTTTTCCTGTCTGGGCACTACGCTCAAAGCAGCAGGCAGCAAAGCCGCCCAATGGAAAATAGATTACGACTATCAATACCAGTTTGCCCAAGCGGCCCGGGAAAACAACGTGCCGGGTTATGTGCTGGTATCGTCTGTATCCGCTTCTCCCCGTTCTCCCATTTACTATTCAAAGATGAAAGGGCAATTAGAGGTAGCAGTAAAGGCATTGGGCTTTCCCAAGCTGGCCATTTTCAATCCACCCCTTTTGATCCGCAAAAACACTGACAGAACAGGGGAAGTCATCGGCTTTAAGGTGATCCGGTTCTTCAATAAGCTAGGACTTCTCCGCTCCCAAACACCGCTGCCAACAGAGGTGTTGGCTCAAGCGATGGTGAATGCTGCTAAAAGAAATGTACCCGGTGTTTCAACCTATAAAGCGGAAAAGATCCGGCAGTGTGCAGGGGAGGGATGATTCCGTGAACTTCCCTCATTGGGTATTATGGGGTTAAACTGACCAGTAAAAGTCCGAAGTTTTCGAGGTTGATGTTACAGGTTCAGCTGCCGGTTTTCCCTATTTGGGTTATTTGTGTTGGCGAGTGGCCATACATTTTTTTAAAGGCAAATGAAAAATGAGAGAAGTTCTCAAAACCCAGGTCAAGATAAATATCTGATGGCTTTTTGGCTTTCTTGCTCAGCAGATAATACGCCTCTTCCAGGCGTTTTTGTACCAGCCAGTGGCTTGGCGTTGCCTTGAATGTTTTTTCGAAATCCCTTTTAAATGCAGACAGACTTCTGCCGGTTAAATAAGCAAACCGTTCGATGCTTACGTTGAACTTGTAATTGCGGTTCATGAACTCTTCCAGGTTTATTTTCTCCGGATTGCTGAAATCAAAGAAGACACCGGCTAATTGGGGATTTGTTTTCAGTAACACCAACAGGAGTTCACTGCGCTTTATATTCAGGAAGTCGCCATCAATGATTCCATTTTCATTGAAATAGGGCATTAAAGATTGAATGAAGCTGTCGATCAACTTGCTTTTATTCAGCTGTATAATCGCCTGTGCCGGTTTTTGATTTTCTACTTCATACTTAAAAGTTGCATTGAATTCTTTTAGGAAATCCTGTTCAAAAACAATGTAGATCTTTCTGAAATCACCTTTATCTGCCAGCTTCGTATACCTGGATAAAAAGTTTCTTCTTCCAATTCCATAATCGCCTGGCTTGATCTTATACTCCTTGCTCCCGTCATAAACCGTCATAGATCCGGCCACCAGATACATAAAAGTATGGTTGGGTATAAACTGCTCGGTAGAAGGGGTCGGGCTTATGTAACAATTGGATATAGCTGTTTCTTTCATCTGTTTACATGGTTGTTTGGCCGATTGTTCAATATCATCTACTTCCACCTGCCATGCCCATTGCCCCTGTTATGATTGCCTTCATTTTCTTTATTTTTTGATGAGCCCCAAGCTCAGCATGCTTTCAGCGGTTGCTACAATGGCTTCTTCATTTGAACGGGGCGACCAATGTAAAACTTGTTTTGCTTTTTCTCCGCTTGCTTGCATGTACTGATGCAGCAAAGTAATTATCATTTTTAAGGATGGATTTTTTAACGCAGCTATTTTTAGCAACCAGTTGGGTAATTCTTTAGTGGGAACTTTGCCTGCAACATCACCCAACCGGCGTCTTAAAATTTTTGCCACATCGAGCATGGACAGGGTATCGCCTGTAGTGGCAAGAAACCGTTCTCCCTTTGCTTTTGGATGGGTCATCGCAAGCAAATGCAAATCGGCAACATCCCGAACATCCACATAACACGAAGCAATCTTTGGACAAGCTTTTATTTCACCTTCCAGCATTTGCCGGATCACCCGCTGGGAATGCGAAAAATCCTTTCCCAGAACAGGTCCCATAACGCCTACCGGATTTACAGCTGCAAGCTCCAGACTGCCACCTTCCCCTTTTACAAAGTCCCATGCAGTTTGTTCAGCGATCGTTTTTGATTTCTGGTAAGGATGAATGTTGGCATGCAAGTCCGTCCAATCCTTTTCAGTGTATGGTGTTGTCCGGCTCTTGTGTCCCATACCGATGGCCCCAAAAGCAGAAGTGAGCACTACGCGTTTTACACCTGCGGCCTTTGCAGCTTTTAAAACCCGCAGCACACCATCCTTTGCCGGATTGATCATTTCATCTTCGTGTTTGAACTGAATAGCGGGTGTAGGGGATGCCACATGCAATACATAATCGCAACCTGTAGCGGCTTCCTTCCAGGCCCTGTCTGATGTCAGGTCAGCCTCTATGAACGAGAGTTTCTCAAGCGAAGTAATACCGCCGTATTTAAGCATGTCTTTTACTTCATTTTCCCGGCTCAATGAACGAAGGGTTGTACGGACAGTATAACCTTGCTGAAGCAATTTCACCATGCAATGAACGGCAATGAATCCTGAGCCACCAGTCACCAGAACAGTTTTTTCTTTGTCTATGTTTGTCATATCCTTTGATGATTAGACCACAAAATTCATCCTAAAAAGAACAGCCTGTTTTGTTATACCGTCCAAGTTTATTGTGTTGAAAAGTCCAAACAAGATAAGCAGACCGTGTCTTCGAAACCTGATTGGCTGACGGCAGTATAAGAAATTCTATCCGGGTTGATCAGAACGACTACCTTTACTGTAACAACACATGTTACAGAATGAACAACGGACGGTTTGCTACGGCATTGCATATCCTTACGCTTCTTGAAACAAAGAAAGGGGAATTGCTTTCTTCCGGGTTTATTGCAGGCAGTATCAATGTTAACCCCGTGGTGGTTCGAAAAGAGATTGGCAACCTGCGGGCACATGGCTTTGTTGAAAGTAAGGAAGGCAAGGGCGGTGGTTATCTATTGGGGAAGCCAGCTTCGCAAATCCGTTTGTCCGATGTGTATAGAGCCGTGAATGATGTACAGCTTCTTGGCCGGTCCAATGATCCCAATCCGGACTGCCTGGTCGGCAAACAAATCAACGTTCACCTGAACGACTTGTTCCGTGCTGCTGATGAAGCGTTGATCAAACAGATGGGAAAAATAACCTTGAGGGATTTCGCCAAAAAGTTCAACTGATTTCCGTATTCGGAACTGTAACTATTTTAAATACAGTTTAAAAACCATAAAAAACAAATGATGAAAGTAGCCTTAATTGGAGCAACGGGTTTTGTCGGCAAAGCAATTTTACATGAACTGGTAGAAAGAGGTCACCACGTTACAGCGATGGCCCGCCACCCGGAAAGCATACAGCCTCATAAAGAGGTTGTTGCCATAAAGATAAACGTGTTAGACGCAGAGGAGGTAGCCAAAGCTGTGAAGGGGCATGATGCGGTGATCAGTGCTTATAATGCAGGATGGACAAACCCGAACCTTTACAATGAGTTTTTGCAAGGCGCCGCAGCCATTCAGGAAGGCGTAAAACAGGCAGGGGTAAAAAGGCTCGTGGTTATTGGCGGTGCGGGTAGTCTTTATGTTGCCGAAGGCATGCAGGTGGTGGATACGCCCGGGTTCCCGGAGCAGTGGAAACCCGGCGCCCTGGCAGCAAGGGACTATTTAAATGTTCTGCAGAATGAACAAGACCTGGATTGGACGTTTTTAAGTCCTGCCGTTGAAATGCATCACGGCACTTCCGGAGAAAGAAAAGGGCAATACCGCACCGGCCTGGACAATCCTGTGTACAATGAACAAGGAAGAAGTGTTATTTCTGTTGAAGATGTGGCGGTGGCCATCGTCGATGAGATAGAAGATCCCAAACACATTCGCAGGCGTTTTACTGTTGCTTATTGATCAGCAAATGATTGAAGCAGCAATTCAGCGCTGGTTAGGGTGTGTGCGGAATCTGTAGTAATTTCTCAAGCAATCCCGAGGTGAAATAAGCTTATGAGCAGAAATAACAGCCCGAATAGCATTCCGGTACACCGTTTAACGGGCTCTTCTTTTCTTGTTTGTCCCATTGAAGAGGCAGATGACGAGACCTTTGATGGACTTCACCGCCATGATTTCTATGAGCTGATTTGGTTTACCGGAATTGAACGCAATGAAACTGGATAAGTTGTTTCCATTTCTGTAAGTAGCATCCATGCAATCCTTACATTCAATGTTAGATTTGCACAGATGATTGATCGTCGGCTCGAAACTGCTTACAGGCAGGGCTCATATCACATTCTAACAAGCATCAAGATTGTATACGCACTGCGTGTACAATTCAGAACAGGAAAACCATGCAGATAAATAATTCTCTAATCATAGAAATAACCAAGAACAGTTTTTTACAAGGAGGTAAAAAAATAATTCAATAGGCATCAGTGCCGGATCCATACATAAAAGGTTCTTCATCAATTCCGGTAGTGGGTTATGTTCCTCTCTGAAATTCCACTGTCTTTAACGTGGTAAGTTCAATCCTTGCTTTATAGATAAGTGCAAAGCAGCGTTGAGGTATTATTAAAGTAAATAAAAAAGCGATTACAACATTTTCGTTATAATCGCCTGATTTTCACCGTGGTGTGGGGCGGGATCGAACCGCCGACACAAGGATTTTCAGTCCTGGATTAAACGGTTTGATATGGTGTCATTTGTTCTTATTTCGTTGATAATCAGCATTAATTCAATTAATTTGTTCCTCATACAACCACATAAATAGGCAAAATGTTGTAGTATTGTTGTAGTAAATAAACTATGGCATCCGTAAAAATTATCCTTCGCAAAGAAGAAAAAGCCGACGGCACTTCTCCGCTCGCGATCCGCATCACCAAAGACCGCAAGACCTCATATATCTATTTGAATTACAGCATTCATCCCAAATATTGGGATGAAAATCTGCATCAGGTCAAGAGAACCTATCCAAATCACGTTCGGCTGAACAACTACCTGCTCAAAAAGCTTTCAGAAGCAACCGACTGGGCTCTGGAAGTTGAAAGCAAAAAAGATCAATCCAGTGCGAAGACTGTCCGCAACAAGATTAAGCCGAGCACAGGCGCGACTTTCTTTCCTCAGTCGCAAAGCTATCTGGACAATCTCAAAAAATCCGGCAAGTACAATCAGTACACTGCCGATAAACCGCGCATTGGTCATTTTAAAGACTTTCTCAAAAACGAAGACATTTCTTTCGCTGATTTGTCCATTGGGTTGCTCGAAAGATTCGTTGTGTATCTTAAGTCCGGATATAAATCAACAAAAGGCAAGAAACCGATCAGCGCGCGGACGGTTGCCAATCATCTGGCCGTTCTTCGCTCGGTATTTGCCCATGCGAGCAAAAACGAGGTCGTCACCAAAGAGCAATCGCCTTTCGGCAAGGGCGGCATCAAGATCAAGTTCCCGGACAGCAACAAAGTCGGCTTATCGCCGGAAGATTTGGAAAGCCTGGAAAACGTGGAGCTGCCCGATCCTTACCACCATCATTGCCGGAATTTATGGCTGATCTCCTTTTATTTTGCCGGCATGCGCGTGTCCGATGCACTGCGGCTGAAATGGTCGGACTTTCAAAATGACCGCCTTCATTACTCGATGGGCAAGAACGACAAAGGCGGCTCGCTTAAAGTTCCGGAGAAAGCCCTTCTTATCTTGCAGCAGTATGAGCATCTTCGGAAGCATAAAGACGACCTGATATTTCCTGAATTAAAAGGCGTCGATCTGCATGATGATTTTATCACCCAACGCACCATTGCTTTTAAAACTAGTGCAATCGACAAGTGCCTGCGCCTTCATGTCGCCCCGGCCGCTGGCATTAATAAGAAACTGACCATGCACATCGCACGGCATACTTTTGGCTCCCTGGCCGGAGATGCGATTCCAATTCAAATGCTGCAGAAACTCTACCGGCATTCGCATGTGTCCACGACGATCGGCTATCAGCAGAATTTCATCCATAAAGATGCGGATGAGGCGCTCGATGCCGTTATCAATAAGTCCAGAATCCAGCCAAAGCCAGGAGCGTAAATGGACTAACTATTTCAATTTACAAGATATTTTGCTTACCGGTATAATAGCAGAACAAGGAGGATAAAATGGAAGACCAGAAAATTGTTATTTATCAAACACCTGACGGGCAAACGGCTATTGATGTTACTTTAGAAAATGAAACGTTATGGCTTTCACAGCGTGTGATGTCTGAACTGTTCGATAAAGACGTAGACACTGTTGGTTTACATATTAAAAATATATATTTTGAAGGCGAGCTAGAAGAACAGGCAACTACCGAGGTTTTCTCGGTAGTTCAAAAAGAAGGAAAGAGAAATGTTAAAAGGAACGTAACTCATTATAATCTAGATATTATTTTGTCTGTAGGCTATCGGGTAAGCTCAAAGAGGGGCACTCAATTCCGTATTTGGGCGAATAAAATCCTGAAAGATTACATTGTCAAAGGCTACGCCTTGAATGAAAAACGGCTGAATGAACAAACAGAGCAATTTGAGGCTTTAAAGAAAACCGTCAAGCTTCTTGGAAATGTTACTGAGTCAAAGTCTCTGACTACGGACGAAGCCGGCGGCTTGCTGAAGGTCATTACGGATTACACCTACGCACTCGATGTGCTGGATAAATATGATCACCAGCAATTAACTATTGAAGCTACTCATAAAAAGCAGGCTTTTATTGCAACCTATAAAGAAGCCATCAAGGCTGTTCAGGAACTCAAGGACAAGTTTGGCGGCAGCAGTCTTTTCGGGAATGAAAAAGATGAATCGTTCAAGAGTTCAATCGCAACAATTTATCAATCTTTTGGAGGTGAAGATTTATATCCAAGCGTCGAGGAAAAGGCAGCCAATCTCCTTTATTTCGTTGTTAAAAACCATTCCTTTTCTGATGGTAACAAACGGATCGCTGCCTTTTTGTTTGTATGGTTTTTAGACAAAAACAGTGTTCTTTACCGCAAAGATGGCTCCAAACGCATTGCGGACAATGCTTTGGTAGCGCTGACACTTATGGTTGCTGAAAGCAAGCCGGAGGAAAAAGACATCATGACACAGGTCATCGTAAATCTCATAAATGGCTATAATGAATGACGCCCGGTTACCGACTCATAATAATATCACAAGACTGTAATTTCAATTATGTGTCTATCGGGATCTAGAACATACAATTGCAAAAATTTGGCATCAAACGGTTGCAATAGGTATTCAATGCTCTTTAGTGAAACAACAGACATGATTTTATGAAACGTTTCATGACTTACGCGAAGTGCAAAATGTATATCGGGCGCCTTACCATCTTTTCTTAGTGGAACATCAATCCGATAAGAACCTTGTGGGTTATAAATAAGGTGCAACTGTTGTCCACTCGGAAGCTCAAACCACACTCCATCAAAATCAAAAATTTGTGGTCGTTCTATTTCCTTGAGTTCCAAAACTTCCAAATAGAATGCTCTTGCCTTTTCAAGCTCTCGAACAGGCAAACTAATATGATGTAACTCCTGCACATATACTTCAGACGCTTTGCTCGCTGATTCTGCTTTGAGAAAAACGTCATTGAAATTCTTTTCTACTTCACCAGTCACATCCAAACTGCGATTAACCTTAAACGCCGAATTTAAAAGCGAATGTGTAGAACATTTTGAAGGCTTGCCATGCAAATAGTTTCCTATTGAGTAATTATCATCAAAAATGTAAGTTTCGATTGTTGGTAAAGTCGAGTACAGACGAAGCTCAAAATTCTCGTGAGTTATTGATTGAAGAACTCTCAAATTAGCTGCAACTTGATCGGCCACGAAATCTAATTCCTTACCCAAATCTAGTGACCGTTGCCTTGCAATGGCATAGCCGCTAACAGAATTGACATTTAAAAGGCAGATTTTGAATTTTACATTCCTCTCAAGCGCTTTTAAAATTTCCTCTTTTACCGAGCCAATTTCTTCGCAAATCCAATTGTCCATTATCTGCACCCGCTTCTTAGACATCTTGATGCCATCAAGTATTGCAGTGTAAGTAAGCTCGACTTTTAAATCAAAATATCCTGCACAGCTGAATTTTTCTTCTCTTTGTGCGGCTTGTTCACTTTTCAATCTCAACAAATTCTCATCAAACGCCTTTCTTGCAGCTGTCATCGCTTTTTCCCAGACTTCGTCGCTCCATTCATCCAATCGCAATGCTTGCAAGACATGAAATCGAGAATGAATTTCTGCCTCTTCAAATATCAATGGAATAATCGTCTTTCCTAATCCAGCAGCAAACCCTAATTCATAAATCACATATTCTGAGTGTACAGACAGTGGCGTAACAATCCAAAATACGATGTCAGCTTTCTTGATGGCTCTATCTATCTCATCACGCCATATGGCTCCAGCAGCTATTTTCTCATCAAGCCAATAGTCGACCTTTTTGGCTTCCAGTATAACCTTAATTAGTTTTATAATTATTTTCTTCTTAGGTTCCTCATGCGCATAACTTACGAACACAAAAGGCTTAATAGATTTCTTCATAAGAAAAGTTTGCGTTTAATATTGCCAGCAGTAAATTTTGCACCAAAAAGAAAAATGAGCAAAATTTCACAAGGGGAAGCAGAATGCCTTATGGGTTAGACGGGTTTTCACCAATGTAAGAAAACATTTACAACAATTGCTAAAATGCCATTTATTTTTCAAATTCTTTTAGGATTGAGAAGTCGTAGCGCCAACAAAAAACAGCTAAAGAGGCAGCATTAACATAGATACAGTAGTATTAAGCCTTAATCTGTGAAAGTGCAAAGATCTTATTAGGCTAGCTTCCATACCAGGTTAAATTCTAATTTTTCATCGCAATTGCGTGACTAGATTAGCTTATACTGCTTATACGGCACAGTAGACTATGGACTGTGCTTTTATGCCATTTGGCATTCTTGCGATATGTTGGAATTTTTTTCCGGTTAAGCTCAATAGCAAGCGCGTCGATAGTTTTGAACCCTTTCTTCTTCAATTGCAAAATCATTGGCTTCATCTTCTTTGCAAAGTGATCTGCCTTTGCTTTATTCTCCATCGCCAATAAATGACCATGCGTGCCCAATTTGACACCGCGTTTTTTAGCGGCCTGCAAAGCCAATTTCGTTCTTTCGCTGATTTGCTCCCGTTCATGCTGCGCAAAGGCGGCCAGGATATGCAGTATGAGATTATTGGCATGGGGATTATCGACAGCGATAAATTCGACATTGCTTTCCATCAGTGACGAGATGAAAACAACATTCCTGCCCAAGCGATCCAACTTAGCGATCAGCAAAAGCGCTTTATTCGCTTTGCAGTATTCAAGTGCGCTTTTCAGAACCGGCCGCTTGCATGTCTTGCCGCTTTCAATCTCGATGAATTCCTTGACGAGATTGACATTCCTGGACTGGATATGGTTCGCCACGGATTGCTGCTGCGCCTCTAGGCCGAGGCCGCTCTCGCCTTGGCGTTCCGTCGACACCCGATAATACGCAATGGCCTTTTTCGTGACTTCAGAAGATTTGCTGTTCATATATAAACCAACAATTATTCTCGAACAAATTTGCATTTTAACAAAAGCATAAACATTCTCAAGCCCGCTGTTTTCAAGAGTTTGTGTGAGTAAAAATTACATTCAGAGAAGATACTTCCATTCATATACTAACGTTGGTATATAGCCGAACAAAGTCATTAATCTTTATCTTTGTTTGTTGCTTTTCTCCTTAAAATACCTCTCCCTCTGAAAATACCGACCGTACCTCCAAAGACATTAGTAAAAAAATAAATCAATTTTATGAAAGCGATCATCATGGCTATTTTTTGGCCGCTGCTTCTGACAGGTGATGCCTGGTCGCAGAAAACAAAATCCGAGAAGAATGCGCAAGCCGTCAACACGGCCTTGCAGACAATGGATGCTCTGGCAAAGATTATCAAGAGCAAGAAACAAAAATCCTCCGACTCCACGACCGGAGCAGCAACAAGCAAGCCTGAGAAAGCCGGCGCTCTCAAGGCTGGGGATATTGCCCCGAATGCAAAGTATTTGGATATTGATAAGTTTTATCCTTTCAACGACGGCGCGGCGGTCGTCATGAAAGGCGGATCGACAGCCTTGATCGATACCGGAGGGAATTTGATCGTTCCTTTTAACAAGTATGACATCCGTTCACCGGTGACAATCGACGTCTCGCTCGGCACGAACGGCGCCTACGGCGCGACTGAAGTGTGGACGCCGACAGGCTTGTTCAAGCTTGTCAACCAAAACAAATACATCAATTCAAAAGGCCAATTGATTAACGGGAAGGAGCCGCCGTACAACGATCTCGCAGAACGTTTGGCAAAGAAAGGCTACACCATGGCCGGCTCCGGCAGCGAAGGCTTGATCTGCGTCTATAAGACGGATGCCTACGGCACAGCGAAATTCGGCTTTGTGGACAGCGCCGGCCGCGAAATGATCTCGCCGATGTACAGCAATAAGCCTACAGATTTTAAGAACGGCTTCGCCAGGGTCGAGCCGAAAGACCATTCTGAATTTCTGTACGGCTTCATCAACCGGCAAGGCAAGCTGGTAATCAAGATAACCGAAGCGAACAATTACGGCTTTAAAGAATTCACGTATCAAGGCTACGCTTTTTCCGGCGAATACATGATGGATACCACCGGCAAGATCATCCAAAGGTTCGATTTTCTCAAGCAATTCGGCATCAACGACCGCACCGGAGGAACCATCGTCAGTTTGGAGGATCAGAAGGGCAAGTTCAAGGACAGAAAATTCCGCATCGTAGCCAGGGACTTGCAGACCAATGACAACAGAAACATTCAAGGCTATATCGACTTGAAAACGAAGAAGCTCGTTGGTTTTCCCTTCAGCGGGCATCCGCCGATTTATTTCGACGAAAAAGCCAAGCTGGCTTATGCGGAAGTGCATATGGGGTTTGACAAGGCAGGCGCTGCCATTGTCCGGCAAGGCTACATCAATGAGGAGGGGATATTCGTCATTGTCAAAGCCAAAGCCGCTTCTCAATGGTGACAGTTTGGCAACGCTGGATGCAGCGGTGAAAAAAGAAACTGGAATATCATTAAAAAAATGAATGCATAAAAAATGAAAAGGTTTTCTCTCTTACTGGCATGTTTTCTTATATCTCTATTTTGCCGCGCGCAACAAAAAAAGGTCGAGTTATACGATCTGATCAGAAGCCTGCTGCCTGATTCAGCACAAGCCTCGGATGAGGTCAGCTGGGCGAATGTCAAGAACAACACGTTTGTAAAATGGCCGAATGCAAAACCCAAGTTAAACTCTTTAAAAAAATATGCCCTGGCGACGCAAGCGGAGATCGCGATCAAGGGCAAAACATTTCCTGCAGCGGAAGGTTGGGATGTGGAATTGGAAGGAAATGCGGCAGGATATTCCAAGCTGACGATAAATCCCAAGGAAATGATTGAAGCTTCCTTTGAAACAACGCTGGAATATCTGTTCGGCAAGAAACCCTATAAGTATAAACTGTTTAAAGGATGCGACTTGCCATTGGGCGCAGCGTATGAAGTCAACATCATCGGCAAAAAAGCCGTCTGGATATACTGCCGGATCGATGAAACGAGTTCAGGAAATCAGATTGTTGTTGAAGGTTATTTTTTACAAAAAGATTTGATGAAAGAATACTGTAATTGATTTCTGCCGGAATTTGAAACGACTCTTCCTGCGTCAATGTGAAATAAAAATCATTCGTTATATTTAGGCATGGAAGTGATTTGTCTCCATGAACCGGCTTTCTATGCGCTGATCGAGCAGGTGATCGACCGCTTGAAGGAAACGCACGGCGAGCAAAAAGAGCAATGGGTGTCGGACGAACAGGCCATGACGCTGCTCAACATCAAATCCAAGACCACTCTGCAAAAGTTGAGGGATGAGGGCAAGATACGCTTCTCGCAGCCGCAAAAAAAGATTATTCTGTATGACCGTCATTCCATCGATGCCTATCTTGATAAAAACGCCCATAATACCTTTTAGCCATGTCCGACCAGGAACCCACCGCCAACCCTGCTTATCAGAAAGGCTTCAATGAAGGATATATTATGATGAAATACTTGCCGCAGCTGGCGGAAGAAATATCCAAAGGATTGGGAGACTCCGACCGCTCGTCAGGCTTCAAGGACGGAAAGGCTGAGTACCAATTGGAAAAGGCCAAAGAGCATCTGCCCTCCTGGCTCAAGCGGGATTTTACCAAAAAAGATGTCAGCAATGATAAATCGGAAAGAACAAAAGGCAAAGAAGCGGATCGGGATAAAGAATGACTGCCGCAACCCTAATCTCTTTCTTTTTCACCCGCTGTTTTATTAAAACTCTCTTTTGCATTCTTCTCCTTTTCGGCGGGAGAGCTTTCTTTATTTAAAAATTTTGACCATTTCAAAGACCGGGCAAACCTTCCAGGATCGGAAAGCGTGCCAACGGTTGTTTTGTCGATGTGAGGCTTCTCTTTTTTCTGATCTTCTTCTGAAATCTCAAGCTCCTTCCGGATGTCCTCTTTGATGGATTTCTGCTTTGGCTCCGGAAGCTTGTCGGCGATTTTGTCGGCTTCTTGAATGGCCGTTGATCGGATGGTTTCCTTTAGCGTTTCAATGCTGTTGGCATCTTTTTTCAACTGCGGTGCATTCACATTCGACATGCCTGGCGGTTTAAACTGCAGTTGCTGAGCCCCGCGCGCCGGCAGCTTCTTAAGATCACCGTCGAGCTTAGCAATGGATTGTTTTGCTTCTTCAATGATTTTGGCGATTTGCATCTCTTCAAGGGAAGGCCATTTCTTGTCGCTGCCAGACATAAATCGTTTTTTATGGGTTTTTTTGAAGGCTTATGCTAAGATACGAAAATCAATTTTGGAGAAAAGATATGGCGCAAGAGCGCGTGATGACGGAGGCGGAATTCGGTCTGCGGCTCGGTGACCAGCTCATGCGGACGACCTTCGCGGGCGAGTTTTTGCTCAGCGCGCTGCAGCTGTGTTATGCGGCCTACGAAACGGCCTCGATCAAGATGTTGCATGACATCATCCGGTCGGCACCACGACCTGTCGTACCCGGCGACGTTTGTCATGGGAAGGTTTCGTCGAATACGCCTGCCGAGAGACCGCCCGACTTGAGCGAGCTGGGATTTATCTACTTTTTCCGCGAGAAAACCGTCGGGGATGTCTGCGCCGGAAAAGCTATGGCAGAGGCTTTCGACATCGCCCAAGAAAAAGTGACTCAAGCGATCAAGGCTTATGAAGATGCTCTTTCCGAACCGCAGCGAAGGCGTCTTCACGAGCGGGACGATACATCTTACGCGAACGAAATCTGCCGCCTTATTCCCGAAGCGGATACCCTAAGAGAGATGGATGATTTTTTCTGTCGCAGGCTGATCAATGTGAACGACGACGCTCGCCAGATCATCGACCTGTCCTTGTCCAGTTTTCTGTTTGGCCTTCTGAATGATCCTGAGATTTACCCGCCGTCCTCCGATGGCACGCCGATGACCTTGCGGGCTAAATATGCGATCGATCTTGACAACCGGCTGACGCAGAAAGTCATCGATCATGTCAAGCAATCGGCTGAAAATGAAACACATAAAGAATAAAAATATCCTTCATCATTTTATTTGACCAGGATAGTTTCGTATATTCATTTTGCAAAAGCCAAGAGATGGCAGCCACCTTCTATGATCTCGACACCCCTCTCATAGAGTTGGCCGGGGCGGCATGGACGATCCGAAACGCTGTCGAAGGCGTGCAGATTTTCGGCGGCATCGGATCAGGAAAGACCTCCGGCTCCGGCCGTTTCATTGCCCTCAAATACCTGAATGCCGGTTTCGGCGGCCTGGTGCTTACGGCCAAGCCGGATGAAAAGGAAACCTGGGAAGAATATTGCCGCCAGACGAACCGTCAGGATGATCTTGTCATCCTCTCGCCTGAGCATGAAAACCACTTCAACTTCCTGGAATATGAATCGACATCGACGGACGGACGGAAATCCTTTGTCGAAAATATCGTCCAGGTTCTCAAAACCGTCATTCGCGCCAGCGAGGCAAAGGCAGGCACCCGAAACGATGATCCTTTTTGGGAGGATTCCTTGGACATGCTCATGCTGAACATTGTTGAATTGTGCCTGATCGCCTACGGCAAAGTGTCGGTGCAGCTGCTCTACGACATCGCCCAAACTCTACCCAAAAAAGATGCTCCAAAGTCTGAAGGGGAAAAGCTCAACGCCTTTGCAAAGGCCTCCTCTACCGCATCAAACAACATCACGCGCCAAGTCCTTCATTATGAGGAAAGTCTGACGGAAGAACAAAGAATCTTGCTGACCGAAAGCCCTTCTTACGAGGAAGATTTGTGCGAAATCCTTCCGGATGCAAGAGCCTTGAAATTCGTCGACCAGTTTTTTTTGGAGAGTTTCTTCAACTTGAGCGATAAGACCCGGTCCATCATCGACTTCTCTTTTTCGGGCTTTCTGTTCAGCCTGCTTCGCGAGCCGGTCTTCAGCCTGTTTTGCCAACACCCGTCAACGGTGACGCCGGAGGATTGCCTCAACGGCAAGATCATCCTGGTTGATCTGCCGGTCAAGCGTTATCATAAAGTCGGCCGGAACTGCCAAATTCTCTTTAAATACATCTGGCAGCGCGCCATGGAAAAGCGGCAGATCAAAAAAAACGACCGCCCGGTCTTCCTGTGGGCGGACGAAGCCCAGCATTTCCTGCACGAATACGACGCCGATTATCAGGCCACCGCCCGCAGCAGCCGCATCGCCACGGTGTACATCTCGCAGAATTTGCCGAACTATTACGCGAACATGGGCGGCGACAAATCAAATTACCGGGTGAAGAGTTTTCTGGGCACGTTAGGCACGAAAATCTTTCACAGCAATGCAGACATTGAAACAAACCGCTATGCCTCCGAGCTCATCGGCGACGCATACTTTGAAGATACCTCCAAAACCGCCGCGATGGCAGGCAATATGTCTCTCTCCCGGACGCGTAACATTAAACTGGACAAGCTGATCAGGCCGGAGGACTTCGCCAAGCTCAAGAACGGGGGACCGCTCAACAGTTTCAAAGTGGAAGGCTATATGCACCTGCAGAGCCATTTGCTGAACGGAGAGACGAACTACCTCAAGATGAAATTCGACCAAAACTACATACCTCACCCAAACTCAACCTCATGACAAAGAACTTGTATTACCGCCAGACGTTCAAGCGTGAAAACGTGCTGGAGAATTGGATCGTGCACACTGTCGGCGTGCTGGCGTCTTACCCCCGTTTATTGATCGAAGTTTTCATCCGCAAGGACTTCGGGGAGCGTTATTTCCGGCTGTCGTCCGCCTTCACCGTGGCGTCCTTTCTGGCGATCTGGCCTTACATTCCCAAGGTCTGGCGGTTTTTGACCGCCAGATCCGCCGCTTATGCCGTGATTCATGCCCGCTACAACGACGATTTTTCCGTCATGCCGGACTATCTGCTGTGGTATCTTTATCTGGCGCTTTTCGTGGTGTTCAGCCTCAAGCGCCACCGTGAAATCAAAAGAAATCCTTCCGTCTTCGATTTCGCCAAATTCAGCCTTTTCAATGGAACGATCAACCCGTTCTTTTTCAGCATTCGTCTGCCGGGAAAAAAGACGGACGTCAGGCGGGTGGAAACGCTGCTGGAACCCTTGCCGTTTTTCATCGCAGGGCTGCTTTTGTGGCTCTTGAGTCAGAAGCTGGGCGTCCTGCTGATGGTGTGCAGTGTGTTTTATTCCTTAAGCTATGTCTCGGCTTACCGGGGTTCGGACAATTTCATCATGGACAAGATCGATCAGATCATTCTCAACGAGGAAATGGAAAAGGTCTTCATGGATGACGCCCCGGAAGAAGAAAGCCGCTATGTCCGCTTCTCCGGACGCAAGCCGGACGATCCGGAGGTACGCCGCAAAATCTTGTCGCAGATCATGGCCGAGGAAGAGGCGATTGAAGCCCGATGATGCCTCAAGCACTGCTTAGGGAAGATGTCTGATGATTTTTATTTAACGGACGTTAAGTGACCGGTCGGCACAGCAGGCAGTGTCAGCCGCGTTATTGCTGATATACCGCAGACGAATGCTGAAGGCGATTTCCCAAACCGCTATACACTCACCGCATGATCCGCATGATTCAAAGCCGCGCGGCAGGACATGCCAAAGCGTACTTTTCCGATGCCCTGCTCAAGTCCGATTACTATACCAGTGACCAGGAACTGGCGGGGTATTGGCAGGGGCGGTTGGCGGAACGTCTCGGCGTGACAGGCATGGCAACGAAGGAGACGTTTTTCGCCTTGTGCGAGAATCATCATCCCGTCACCGGCAAGCCACTGACGCCGCGAACCAAGGAAGACAGGACGACGGGGTATGACATCAATTTTCATTGCCCGAAATCCGTCTCCGTTTTGCATGCTTTGTCGGGAGACGATCATATCCTGAACGCTTTTCAAGCATGCGTCACGGAAACCATGCGAACGATCGAAGCCGACAGTAAGACCAGGGTGCGCAAAGGGGGTGCTTACGATGACCGCCCGACCGGCGAGTTGATCTGGTCGCATTTCGTGCACCAGACGGCGCGGCCGGTGGAGGGTTTGTCGCCTGATCCGCATTTGCACAGCCATTGCTTTGTCTTCAACGCGACGTGGGACGACGACGAAAAACAAATCAAGGCCGGACAGTTTCGCGACATCAAGCGGGATATGCCCTACTATCAGGCTTACTTCCACAAGGCGCTTTCGGACAAGCTCATGACCCTGGGCTATGCGGTACGCAGGACAGCCAAATCCTTTGAGGTCGAGGGTGTGCCGCAGCGGGTCATCGATCTCTTCTCCAAGCGCACGGATGAGATCGGGCGCATCGCGAAAGAAAAAGGCATTACCGATGCGAAAGAACTGGGGGAGCTGGGCGCGCGCACCCGCTCCAAAAAGCAAAAGGGAACCAGCATGGCAGAGTTGAAGCAAACATGGCGGGAACAGATTCAAGGCCTCGACCCTGACGAAAAGGGAGAAGGGGAAAAGACCATCCGTTTCGCACCGGAAAAAGACACGCTGCAGCTGACCCCGGCGCACTGTATCGATCATGCCTTGCTGCATTGCTTTGAAAGGGCATCCGTCATGCCGGACCGCCGCATCCTGGAAGCGGCTTATCGCCATGGGCTTGGTCATCGCGGCGTTTCGGTCGATGCGATTGCCCGGCAGTTTGGCAAAGACGATCGGCTTATTCATATCACTGAAAAGTCCCGGACGATGTGCACGACACGCGACGTCTTGAGCGAAGAAAAGCATATGGTGGAGCTCGCCCGGCAAGGACAAGGAAAGATGATCCCGCTCTATCAGGAAGTGCCGGAGCTAAACCTGAAAGGTCAGCAGGCGGCCGCCATCACCCATGTCCTAACAACGCCGCACCGTGTTGCCATCATCCGCGGCGCGGCCGGCACAGGGAAGACGACGTTGATGAAGGAAGCCATCGGCAAGATGGAAGCTGCCGGAAAGAAAGTGACCGTTGTCGCTCCTACAGCCCAAGCCTCGCGCGGCGTTCTCAAAGAGGAAGGCTTTGACAAGGCGGATACCGTCGCCAAGCTGCTGACCGATAAAAGCATGCAGCAAGAATTAAAAGGACAGGTGCTGTGGGTGGATGAGGCCGGCCTTCTCGGAACCAAAGACATGACGGCCTTGCTGGACATCGCGACAAAGAATAATGCCAGGCTTATTCTAGGCGGTGACACGCGCCAGCATGCCAGCGTCGTGCGCGGAGACGCGCTTCGCATCCTGAATACCGTGGCAGGCATTCGTTCAGCCGAAGTCAGCAAAATCTATCGCCAGAAAAATGAAGACTACCGGGCGGCCGTCGAAGATCTGTCCAAAGGAGACGTGCCGGCCGCCTTTGAGAAGCTGGACGCCCTAGGGTCTATCCAGGCCGTTGATCCTCTTCAGGAGAATAAGGCTTTGGTCGATGACTATCTCGAAACCATCCGAAAAGGAAAATCAGGGCTTGTGATTGCGCCCACCCATGCGCAAGGCGAAGAGGTCACGAAGGACATCCGCAGCCGCCTGCGCGATGAAGGGTTGATCGGCAAAAAGGAGATCGCTGCAGCCAGGCTCGTCAATCTTAATCTGACCGAGGCGCAAAAAGGCGATCACCGGAATTTTCAGGCTGGCCACGTCATCCAGTTCAATCAAAACGCCCCTGGCTTTAAACGAGGCAGCGTCTGGTCGGTGAATGAGGCCAATGAAAAAGAAGTCCTGATCCAAAACGAAACAGGAGAAGCCAAGGTTCTGCCGACACGCCTCAGCCGCCGTTATGATGTCTACAGGCAGGATGAAATACACCTCTCCAAAGGCGACCGCGTGCGCATCACGCGCAACGGCTTTGACGAGAATGAAAAGCGCCTGAACAACGGCCAGGCCTTGGAAGTGGTGTCCGTCTCAAAAAAGGGAACCATCGTCCTGCGCAATGAATTGAGCCATGCAACGTATACGATTGATGAAAGTTTCGGTCACCTGTCGCACGCGCACTGCATCACCTCGCATGCCGCGCAAGGCAAAACGGTGGACCAGGTGTTCATCTCTCAACCGGCGGCAACCTTTCCGGCGACGGATGCAAAGCAATTCTACGTATCCGTTTCACGCGGAAAGGAACGTGCGCGCATCTACACCGATGACAAAGAATCCCTGCTTCACCACGCCCAAGAGCTCGGACAGCGTACATCTGCCCTGGAACTCGTCGGTAAAAGCCGAATGCATTTGGATTTTGTCATGCAGATGCAGCGGGAAAATCAGTATCCGAAAAAAACAACAGAAAAAAATCTAACTTCAAAATCAAAACAGCGCGAGGAATATGATCCTGACATTTAAGTTTGACAAATTAAATGAAAAAAATTCTGAAAACCAGGACAAGAAATCTACAACTAGAAACGAAGAAAATATTGAACTATACGACTCGCCAAGCAACGCTCGAAATTTATGTTTTATCGATAAAACTGATAAACATTATTTTCTGAATTATTCCTATCTGATTTCGGGAGAATTTTCACCACAAGAAAATCTCATAACACTTTTCTTTAGCACTCACATCGTTTCAATTAAAGGAGTTGATCTTAGTTCTCTATTTGAAGAATTATTTCACCAGAAGCTTAAAATGATTCGGTGCGGCATTGAAAGATATGCTGTAATAAAAAAAGATGCTGAAACATTTGTATCGGAAATTAATGTCACTAAAATAATAGGACTATAGTTTAACGTAGATAACGTTTAGATTTTTTATTTCTTCTTCTTTGAAAACCATCATATCACCAGGAATATAATAAGTGGATGGCGGGGCTGTAGTGCTTGTCTTTGGAGGAGTTACCATCATGTAATTTGCAATAATAGCACCCTTGGAAGTTATTTTTCCTCCTGAAGTGATCGTTCCTTTAGCTGTAATTGACTCGGCAGAGATAGAACCTTTAGCTTGAATTGCCCCTTCAGCAGTGATTGGTCCATCTGCGTTAATTGAATCTTCTGTTGATATCGCGGTATATGTGTTTAAATTATTCACCGTAGAAGTGGCAAAACTAGTACTGGACACCAGTTCCTCCATCAATTTTCTGTTTGCGTTCTTTAAATAAATATATTTTAGTGAATTTCCTTTGAATTTATAATCCCATACTATCCCATTGTAAATTATCAGTGAGTTACCTATTGAACAAAGCAAGTCGACTTCAACATAAAAGCCTTTAGGATAAAGATGCTTATCCAATTCTCTACCACTCAAAACATAAAATAATTCGCTCTTAAATCTCAGAAAAGAAAATCTCACGTCTAAATTAAAAATGAAAATTAAATATCTTATTAATGATGCAATCAACCAAGCAAGAAGATCCACCACGATAAATAATATTATTATTTTTCTTTTGGCTGCGATTATACTTGCGGTATCTGGCTCCTTTTTGAGAATTAAACCAAAAACCTCCTCTGATGGAAATGCTGGTAAAAATTTATTTAGTATGTGATTTTCACAAAAAACAGAAATAGAATAAAAAATAATTGATATGAGAGTACCCCAGATAACATATTTGTAAATGTTGTCTGTTTCTAACGAGCCCCTATCGCTCCCCCAAAAAGTTCTAAGAAATATAAATCCAGGAAGAAGTAAGAAGAAAAAAACAATTGTAGCAAGTATGGTACTAGATATTACCGAGACCAAAATAAAAAGTTTAGTTATGTGTTATAACGAAAGTGGTCCGGATTTTAGCAAATTTCTTATTAAGGTTGAACTCCTATCCTAATTTTCTCTTCAAGATATTTTTCCTTCTTAGACTCATCAATTTTAAATTCTATGATGTCACCGGTCTTATCATCAGTGACCATCTCAATATACTTCTTAAGTGCTGGAATCTTACTATATTCGTGTAATAGTTCTAATTGTTCTCTATCCCCTTTGGAAATTCTATTATATAATCCAACAAGATTAGAAGAAAAAGGATTTGTAAAACTGCGTTTAGTGGCCATGCCACCTCCTAATAAGTTAAGCTTCATACGCATACTCATAGTTAGTGAAATTAACCCAAAATTATAATAATTGCAAATATTATTCCAAGTGCGTTTAAATGATAGTCTAAAAATAGGAGCTATAACAAGCTCAAAAATTTTATAATTAATTGAAAATAAAATACTTAAATAACACTTCGTTGAACAAATTTATAAAAATCTTTAAAGCTTTTTGATGAAAGATAAACTTCAAAGAGGCTATTTTTGAGTTACTGCACCAAAAAATACCCTCAGAGTTTGTCTTAACTTATTCTACGATCGGGTGAGTCCAAACAATAATTTAGTATATAAAAACCCTAAAAATGGGGTTTTTAAAATGTTAGTTTTTCAATAATATTGGCCTCAATACTGAACTGACTGTTATATGACATTTATTGCTTCTATAATTGCAAAAGAAGGGGTTGCAATGGTAGCTGATTCATTTGTGACAGCTGTTGAACAATCAATTGATCTTGACAGTTTCGTGGACTATCTAGATAGCACAAAGAACAAAAACTCTATTTCTATATCTGATATACTAACTTTATTTAAAAAACATCCTTCGCATACAAGAAATTTTGCAGACAAACTTTTTATGTTTGATGAATACTCTGCTATTACAACTACGGGGTTAGCTTATATTAATCAAAAAGAAATTAAAGACATTGTAAAATCCATTGCCACAGAAATGCAGGTAGATAAATCTGTCTACTATGCTAGGGACGTTGAAGATGTCATCAAAGAGTTCTGCGATAAAATAAAGGTGGAAATAGTGCAACATTTGAAAGAACGAGATTTTGGAGATACAGCGTTCATTTTTTCACACTTTAATAGAAAAGAAAATAAACCCCAAGCGTTTCATATACAAATAAATCAGTTAACAAAGGGTGATTACGATATTAGCTCTTCTGATATCATAACATATCAAGATAGGAGTTATCTAAAAATTTTAACAGATGGCCAATCTGGATTCGTAGAGAGGTTAATTTTTGGATCACTTTATAAAAATGTGACAGAAATCAAAAAGCAATTCATAGACTATATATTAAAAACATTTAAGCCGAATAAGGGGAAAAAGAAGGCAATAATTGATTATATTAAAGATTTTGAATTTTTAAGAGAAACTGTTCAAGATGATGTTTTTTCTCTAAAATTTAGGGAACTTAGCCTTCAAGAGGCAGTAGATTTAGCAGCATTATTAGTTAAAATAACAATGGATATACAGGTATATACTGAAAAGGTTCCAACCGTAGGAGGACTAATTAGATTGGCAATTATCAGTAAAGAAAAAGGGTTTGAGTGGATAAGTGGAAATAAAATTGCATCTTCAAAAATTATTTAATAATTTTGTAAATTCAAATAAAAGCTGTATATGAAACCTAGTAAATCAAACATTGACGATGCTACATGGAGGCAGCTTACTGAAAAAATGAAAGAAGCCGATCAAGACAAGAGAAGAAAAGATGCTGAGTTGCGTGAGAAAGTCAATTCTGTTCTTGGAAATAGGAATTTAAAAATTACAGTTCCTAAAAATTTTGACAGTCGCGCTTTATTGAAAGCAAAATCGTATTAGTCATTCAATGTGTTAAAGCAATTAAAGGTGAATATAAAAATATTCACCTTTTTCGTCTCAGCTTACATATTCTTTATCAATCAGCTGCTTTTACTTTATTTTTACTATAGAACTTAATTTTAATCGTTTGATTATCAAGAGCATTTTATTAAGTTCTATAACCGGAAACATTACCACAGTGTTATTTTACTTTAATAAAGATTGGATATACAAGTAATCCAAAATCGAAGTCTCATGGGGCACTTTTTCCCAGCAAATCAAGAGCAAGGTTAGTAGAGGTGGGTCAGTTATTTAACTATATCTATTTTGATTTAGTAGAAGCGGCAAACCCACCAATCTGTTAACGATTGAAGAAGGACTTAGCCTTTTCGGAGTTTTATCAAAACAAGACATAGATTTAGGTCATGAAAAATTTGTGGGTGCAGCAATGCAAATATTTTTTCCTGGATTAGAAATATGTTGAGATGCATTAATTTTTCAACCGAACCCTCTGCATCCACTCATACTTATGCGTTAGTGTCGCTCCATCACCATATCGAGGCCGCCCAAATTTATGCCCCATCAAGTCGGCCTGTATCCGATCCGGCGTATTAACAGCCAGCAATCGATCCTGAAAACTATGACGCAGGGAATAAATCGTATGCTGCTCCGACGGCATCAGGTTGTGCTCGCTTAAGTATTTATTGATCAACCCAGATAATGAATCTGGACGGTCATGATATTCAATAAAACCGTTTGGACAGGCTTTAAAGGCGTCGAGGGCATAACCGACCAGAGGGATCATTCTTTCCCTGAATTTTGTTTTCAGACTGCGGCCTTTGCGCGGCCGAATGTGTATGTGCGGGATATTGGTATTGAGGATGATGTCTTCCGTCAGCAAGCCGGTTAGTTCATTCAAACCTGCGCCAGTTTCCGCAAATGCATGCAAAACCCACCTGGCTTGCTCATTCAGGCCTTTAAGATTTTCGGGCTTGAGAAGGGTTGAAACAATAAATGAGGTTTCAAAGGGCAGCCGGCGCTTATTATCATCCCCTGTCAAGAGAAGCTTCTTAAAGATGTGCTCCGTATCCAGATCAATCTTGAGGTTCTCCGCGACCGTTGAAACGATCGTCTTAACGTAGATTAAATCCTTATTGGCGCTCGACGTCACAAGGTTTTCGGTTTTGACGCGTCCGATCCACCAGTCGCGGAATTTCATCATATCGTCGCGCTTTAATTCAGCGAGGGATTTGTTGCCAATGCACTTCATGAAATTCGACATTGCCTTCTTACGCGGGTTTTCCCATTTGCGAAGTTGATTGCGGGATTTATACAGGGTCTTGTCTTTGGCGATGTCAAAATATTTCAATAGGGCTTGATCCAGCAGGATGGCCGGCGCCGGCGATTTGCCAAGAATAGCCTCCACATGCTTTTCGTTGTAATTTTCTTTTTCAACATACAAAAGACGGCGAATGATGTCCTGCAACGGCAGTTCGGCCAGAGACGAGTTCGTATGGTAAGAAAAGCCTAATACTTTAGCCCGCTCCACCAAAGCTTTGTACTGCTCTTCCGAATGCCTTTGTCCGGTTTGGGACAGGGTATTCCAATAAGCTTCCAATTGATCATTATAGGCTATCGCAAGACGAAGAGCTGTTTTGCGGTCGCTTGTCTTCAGTGCGTGACGGATGGTACTTCGCGTATCAAGCTTGCGGAAAGCTTCTGGAACGCGTCTGTTGAAATAAAAATGTCCGGCTCTTTGGATCAGGTAAAGCATGTCTCATGTGTTCCATTTTAGTGACAAAATGAATGCATCTTTGAGATTTACTTTACTTGGGTCTCTCTCCGTTAAAGGATTTTTCCTTTAATATTAACAATTAACAACGACCATTTAAACTGATTAAGGGCGATTAGTTGGCGGAAGAGGTGAAAGTTGTTCTCAAAAATGCCTTTTGCCATGTGGTTAATATGTTTGAATAAATTCTCGTCAACATTTTAAAAAGTAAAAATTTTAGTGCCAAATGTGTGACAGAATTTACTCGTTTTCGTTAATATCAGCATAGGCTTTTACAAGCTGAAAAGCAAGATTTTCTGCCTCCTTTTTTTCCTTCAATTTCATGAGTTCAATATGCAGTCGATTAAAGATGGGAAGATATACATCGCCATACAACACAACAACACGAGCGGCTATTTTTATGGCTCGATTAAGATCGCTATCGGGAATCTGATGTAAAGAATAGGTAGCTTTTTTCTCTGTTGGCATAGCTACCTTCCCATCGGTTCAGGAACATGGTTTTTATCTTCGTTCTTGGATGTTTGAACAGCGGAAATATACTCCACTGCCTTTTGAGCGCAGGAGGCCGCTTGAATAATGAATCGAGTATCATTCTTTAAAACGCTCAACCAGGATTGAATGTATGCCGCATGATCTTCTTTGGTCACAGGCTCAAAGCCTAAGTCCGCACCCAAGAAGCACGCGCCGAGTTCGGCCACTAATTCTTCTTTGGCGTATCCTTCATCGCCGAATTTCTTGCGATTGAAATCACGATTTAAACGGCTGGGGTGCCTTGTCCAATGGGTGACCTCATGTGCAAGAGTCGCATAGTAACCTGCAGCATTATTAAAGCATTCAAAAGGAGGCATTTCGATGCGATCTGCCACTATATTATAGGCTGCCTTGTAACCGGTAGAAATATCCGCCTTCGTTTGTTTGAAGAAACGGTCGATTTCTTCGATGCGTTCTTCTTCGTTCGCAACGACGGGTTCAGGAAGCTTATTGAAACCTGCCAGCAAGCCTTCGATCTGACTGGCGTTGAAAACCGTATAAAGCTTCAAAAAGGGAATCTTGTGGATGTTGACCGTGCCGTCCGATTCTTTTTCTTCCTTTTCAAATGTGTCGGCATAGACAACGTGGGTGCCGGTTTCGCCTTTACGCACATGCGCTTTCATGTCCGCGGCTTGGCGAAAGGTCATCCAATAGGGCGACTGGTAACCTTTCTCCGCGGCGGTCGCCCAGAGCATAATCGCATTGATGCCGGTATAGGGAACATCATTCCAACGTAAAGGACGCATCACCTTGCCGGCAAGGTTGCCCTCATTCCAGGGTTTACGCCACGTCAGCTGACCTTTTTCAAGATCGTCAATAATTTTTTGAGTGATGCGCGCGTAGATGTCATTCGTTTGAACCATGAACTGTTCTCCTTTCAATGAAGAAAGATGAGCGCTTACGCGCCCACCTCTTCCGTCTCAGGTTTTGCTTTTGCCGGGAAAGCAGCATAGCGGGCTTTATTGATGACGAGATTGAGGCCGTTTCCCCTTTCATGATGATAGGCGGTGCCGATCCGGACGCTATTGCCGTTCACGTCTTTGGTGAAGATGTAATAGGCGATTTTCTTTCTGTTTTCGGCTGGGGTTGTCATGGGCATGTCTCCTTTTTTGAATGACCTTTTCGTGCAATGCCTCCGATGAACCAGAAACGGACGCAGCGTCATACAGGAAAATTGGGGGCGACCTTTAAAGGGGGAACCGATTTTCTTGTTGACGCCGTCAGCGGCCGCACATGGTAAGGGGGGCGATACATGCACGAAGAGTCATGCAAATTCCCTATGGCGGAGAGAGGAGACAACGCTGAAAACTGGTTGATTGTCGATCCTATGAAGCTCTGAACATAAGTCCTTCGTCCGCGAGTGAGGTGTACCCCTCTTTGGTGACAATGAGATGATCAAGCACAAGCAAGTTGAGCAGTTTTCCGGCTTCCGAGAACCTGGCCGTCAAGTTTTTGTCCGCCTCGCTGGGTGAGATGTTGTTCGACGGATGATTGTGGGCAAGAATGATATTTGCCGCGCGGGCTTTCAAAGCCGCCGCAAAGACGATCCGAAGATCGACAAGGCAATCCGTCATGCCGCCGGTGGCAACCGTTGCAATACCCATGCAACTGCTTCTGCGATCCAGCAGCATGATCCTGAATTGCTCCTGCAACTCTATTTTGTTCATATCCCAGGATTTGAGAAACAAGCTGTAAGCGTCATTCGATTCCTTCACCAGCGGCCGTTCTGACGATTTCACCTTATTCCGGTAGATCAACTCAACTTCCGCGACGTGGGACGGAAGATGCGACGCGTTAAAGGCATGCTTGATGGTTCTGGACATTCAGGCTCCTCTCGACGTTTTTAAATATGCCGGGTTTTTATTTGAAGGTCTTATAATCCAAGCTTGCGCATATGCCATTCATTCACGTCCTTATGCGTTGCATAGGTTTCGTTCATGGGCTTGAAAACAAGAGTATCCTGCTTTGCGGCAAATTCATGCAATACCCAGTTCGCCTCTTTGCCGGCCGCATCACTGTCGAGCCAGGTATAAAAGTTTTTGTAGCTATAGTCTTTGATGCAAAAGAAATGGTTTTAAGTGCGATGCATCCCTTGGCTTAATATCTCGCGGCTTTTTCTTGCTGAACAATTGTTCCAAATTATTGTCTCCTTTATTCATATTCGCCTTCCTCTACAGTAAAAAGAATATAGATAAGCAGTTCCCATAGACTTAATATAATTGGAGAATAAGGTATTGGCGGATTCAATCTTAGAGTGCATAAAGAGAATAAGAACTATTAAAGAGGTTAAATGCTGTTACCGTATTTTGATATTGAAAATTCAGCGATTAGTAACCCGATTTACTAGAATGGACGAATCATGGCTAATCATGAATGTGCTGTCTTAAAAATGAAGGATTTACTTAATGACATTAAACAAATCGCAATGGGGAAATGGTGAATGGCAAAACGAACCGGATGAACTGATTTGGGAGGACAGTGAAACAGGATACTCTTGTCAGATATATAGAAATAAATTTGGCTGTTTTTGCGGATATGTTGGGATTGGCATAGAGCATCCATTTTTTGGTCAGAAATATTTCAATGATCTTATCATGCAAGCAGACATTCATGTTCACGGCGGTTTGACTTTCTCTGGAGAGCTTGAGGATGGAGATGATGAATGGTACTTTGGTTTCGCCGCGATGGACGATCAGGATTGTTTACCTGCTTTTGAAAACCTCGGCGGTGTTTATAGAAATCTTCAGTTTATGAAGGATGAATGCCGAAGGTTGTGCAATCAATTAGCAAGCTATGAAAAAATCTCTTGAGATTCCTTAGATAAAGCAGGATATTCATTTCTTAGCTTTTTCTGCTCAAAGTTCTTTAATAAAACTTAACCGAACTTGTTTTAATGCGTAATAACATGATTTCTACAATTCATAATTTTGCCTGGTTGAAGCGCGGTAACATATTCAATTCCCTTTTAGAGCGCAGGATGCTGCCTGAAAAATAACTTGGGATCATTCCTGCTAATTGAAATTGCGTTTAAAGGCTTGTATGTCTGATCCAGTGGTCACCTCCTGGACAAAAATTATAAGCGTCATTCGATTCCTTCACTGGCGGTCGTTGCGATGATATCGGTTGATTCCGGTAGATGAACTCAACTTCCGCGACGTGAGAAGAAATGAGCAACGCGTTCAAGGCATGGTTGATGACTCTGGATATGAAGGCTCCTTTCAACGTTTTTAATTGCAACAGGCTTTATTTGAGAACTTTATAACCCAAGCTTGCGCATGTGCCATTCATTCACGTCTTTATGCGTTGCATAGGTTTCGTTCATGGGCTTGAAAACGAGGGAACCTTGTTTTGCGGCAAATCCCTGCAATATCCGGTTCGCCTCCTTGCCTGTCGCATCGTTGTCGAGCCAGGTATAAAGAGTCTTGTAGCTGTAGTCTTTGATGTAAGGAAAGGCTTGCGGCAAGCAAATGAGGGAATTGAGAACGATGACATCCCCTTCAAATCGATTGTCCTTCTGCTTTGTCAGTGCGGAGAGAAAATCCATGAATCCTTCAAAGACGTGAATGTCGGCCGGCAAGGGCGTATTCCCCCGGATGAATGAAATGGTCTTCGGAGCAATGCAGCCCTTAAACACTTTATTCCTGAGCTCATATCCGCCGTTCTCATTCTCAAATCCCAAGGCGAAGAAATTCTTGCCGGTATGAAGGTTTCGCACGCAAACTTCTTTGAGGTACTTTCTCGCAAGTGCCAGAGGGATGCCTCTCGAACTTAAGTAACTGACGAAGGAGGGGTGCCTTAAAGCAGAGGCTTTGCGCAACTGCAGAGCCTTGCCGTACTCCTTCAAATCTTCCTTTGAGAAAGGCACGACAGTTTGGGAAGGCTCCATGTTGTTGAGCCAGCGCAAAGCATCGACAATCGTGTCATCTTCATTCTTACGTTGGAGATAAGCGCAGACGAAATGAACGACGTTGCCGCCTTTCGCTTCCCCGAAATCGTACCAAACGTTTTTCGCCGCATGAATGTGAAAGCTTGGCGTTCTTTCTTTGCGAAAAGGTGAGTGATACCAAAGTTCAGAGCCCCTTTGCTTGACGGGCATAGAGCCGATTTTTTGCAGAATGGAAGACAAGGGTATGCGATTGGCCTGTTCTATATTCATAGGAACACCTTTCCAAACAATGAAATTGTTGTTTCGCTTATCTGTTATGTATCAGGTTGATTTTCAGGCGGGTTTACGGTCTCTGGCGTTCTTCCAAAAACCTGTCCAGATCGGCGCGCCGATAACGTACCGCTCTTCCGACTTTTATGGGCTTCAAATCGTAGCGTTTGGTGCAATCCCAGACAGCCAATGTTCCCGGCGCAACATCTAAATATTTTGCAGCTCTCTTGCGATTGAATAATGATTCCGGCTCCGTTTGTCCTGTCATTCATACCCCCCTTATGCAGTTGGTGAAAAATAGTCGACAGCCTTGAGAAAATATCCATAGCCGATTATATCCGAGCACCGGTTCAAAACTTAGGGAAAATTATTATCGTTAATGATGAGTAATAAGAAGAGGCGTGTGAGCTAAGATAATAACATGCGCTTGTGTGTCGAAGGCCTTATAGTTTGATATGAGACATACAAGGGAATGCCAAGAAAAATGACCCACAGAAATTTTTGTCATGATTGATTCGGGTTACTTGTTTTTATTTACGCGCATGAAAGTGGCATCAATGAGGTCATCATATTGTTCATTTCTGCAATTTTGATATCTCATATTAAATCTGCAGAGGTGAGAAAGAGACATATCAAAAAAATCACTGCTACTCTCAAATTTTCGATCTTCAACGCTTCTATGTTGCTCAAAGATTCTTACGATTCCAATGATTTTGAATTACTGAGATAGTCCCGGTAATTAATATTTTCATTTGTTTTCAGATATTATTAGGTAAATAATTAGGTAATTTATTTGATATTGCTAATCAATTGGGTATAATTGGGTGTATAATTAGGTATCTCAATGAAAGAAGACTCTCTAAACATTACGTCTGAAATTTTATCAATTATTGCAGAAATTGATGAATTCAAGGGCGCGTGGCGGGCTTTGGGGCAGTTAGCGCCGGAGCAGCTAACGTCATTGAAGCAAGTGGCAACGATTGAAAGCATCGGTTCTTCCACACGCATAGAAGGAAGCAAACTGACAGACAAGCAGGTAGAAATCCTGCTGAGCAACTTGCAGATAAAAAAATTTGACACGCGGGACGAACAGGAAGTAGCGGGTTATGCGGCAGTCATGAATCTTGTTTTCGAGAATTATAACAGCATTCCTTTTACCGAGAGTTACATTCAGCAACTGCATCGCGAACTCTTGCAGTACAGCGAAAAAGATATGTGGCACAGGGGTAAGTATAAAATATCTCCCAACCATGTGGAAGCATTCGGACCCGATGGGAAAAGCCTAGGCATCGTATTTGAAACCGCGAGCCCCTTTGAAACTGCTTTTAGAATGAACGACATTGTAAGGTGGACGGCAGAGGCGTATGTAGAAAAGAAACTGCACCCCATCCTGATCACGGCAATTTTTATCGTGGAGTTTCTGGCGGTACACCCTTTCCAGGATGGGAATGGCAGGCTTTCAAGAGTGCTGACGACCTATCTGCTTTTGAGGGAAGGATATGCCTATGTGCCTTACAGTTCTTTGGAAGCGGTGATTGAGCAAAGCAAGGAAGGTTATTATCTGGCTTTAAGGCAGACGCAAGGAACGCTTAAAACAGACAAGCCCAACTGGCAGCCCTGGGTTCTGTTTTTTATAAAGGCACTGAAAGAACAGAAAAAGAAACTTGAAAGAAAAGTAGAGCGAGAAAAGTTATTGCTGACAAAACTGCCTGAGTTATCGCAACAGATTCTTGACCTTATCCGCTCGCGCGGAAGAGTAACGATTGGTGACGTAGTGACAATGACAGGGGCAAACCGCAATACGATCAAAAAGCATCTGGAAACGCTTGCCAACAGCAACTACATCCAGAAGCAGGGTGCCACGAAAGGGGCATGGTATATTCTGAAGTGAGTTAGAATAGCTTTAAATCAGTAATAGTGACTATTGTCCTTGAAATAGAATAAGATCATATGGTTATAACTCGGTAGACCTTTCACTCTCTTACCGAACTGTTCAGAAATGCCGAACAGTTGCTTCGGCTTTTAAACTCTCCATAAAAAAAACTGACATAGTAGGTGTAAAACTATTCGGTTAGAAGTCCTAGCTTGGCGATGCGGATAGACATCGCGATGGTGCTGACATCGAATTTTTTTGCAAGAGTTTTAATCGCATCTTCATCCGTATAATCCAAATCAAGATCGTCTATTTCTTTTCTTAGAAGGTGTTCCGGCATAAGCAAGCAGGCTGCAAATTCGTTTGCCTGTTTCTCATGAGTAAAATTTATACCCGGTACATTATTTCCGCGATACATAACTTTAAATGCCTTATCGACGAAAAAATCCAATTCATCCTTGTGCAAAATGTAGTGTCCAAGTTCATGAGCGATGGTAAAGCGGTTCCGGACTCTAGGTTCGTTCTTATTGTAGCCAATGGTGGATTTTCCCTTTTCAGTTATAAGTACGCCGCTGATGTTCTCTCCCAAATCATAGGAAAGGAGCTTGATATCACATCTAGCAGCAACATATTCAACTTGAATAGGAAGGTTATGTTGATCAGAAATCAAATCGTAAGCAATTTGCGCGATCGAGGCCATAACAAGATTTGAGGGTGAATTAACTTGTACGGGTGGCAGAAATGAAGCTCATCAGAGGCTTTGAGTCTTCATCACTAATCAAGGAATGGTTCTTCAACCTTTCTGACCAGTCATCAATCTGCTGATTAAGATTCAAGGGCGGGACTAATTCCGTAAAATTCACATTCAGGTATTGAGCCATCTGCCAGATTTGAAGGATAGAAGGACACTGCCTGCCTTTCTCTATATTGATGATGGAAGTTCTCGTTAGATTGACACATTTCGCAAGGCTTTCTTGATCGATGCCTCTCTCTTTGCGCGCCAGCCTAATCTTGTCCCCTATGATCTGATAAAAATCGGCATGATTAAATGTTCTTTCAGTCATAGAGTTAACTTCCTATGGAACAAATTTAAAAAAATTATTTTGTAATTCAAAATGTTTGTAATAATGACGTATAGAAATAAAAAATATTTATAAAACCGGAGTTTTTTAGAAAAAAGCGTATATTTGGGTTATAAAAAAAGCCGGATAGATGAACTATCCGACTTGTCAATTTCAAGAGAGGCTCAGTAACCTTCTCTTAAAATCAATCTTACTGATGTTGTTTGGAAGCGCAAAGGTAAGGTTTTTAATGAAATGAACAAGATCGTCATCTGAAGGCTTAAATGCTAATTAACTACTTACTGATACTCATACTTATCCCATTTTAATTCGACAGGCCTCTTCAAAGGCCGAATTATTTTTTTAGTTACTGAAGTAGTTAATTATTATCATTTTAAAAAATAAAAAAATGAGCACACAGCCTCTTGGCTCAGAAAAACCTGAGCATTTAATTATTGATCTTGAAGAATACTTTCATAAGAAAGAATGCCATCCTGAAGCAGACCCCGGAGTCATCATCCTATATCGTGTGAAAATCGACGACAATTATTTAGATTTTAAACAGCGCGATTGGCAAGTAAAAGGTCTCTTGGCGCATATAGGTAAGGATTCGAAATTCTTCGATTTGGTGCAATATATGCTGGTTGATGGCGAGGTCAAACCAGTACACCTTGACCATGAAGAAATAATCGATTTCGGCAGGTTGGGAATTGAACGCTTTATCGTTCAGCCAAAGCCCCGGACTTTCTTCATTGATAGACAGGATTTTCATACCATACATCCGTTTTTAACGGTGCGGCAGATTTTAGTAAATTTTGCAAAGGTATCACCAGATAATAAAACTCTGGCAAAGAAGATACCAGGCAGCGGCTTTCATGAATATAAGTCCCTAGATGAGCAGGTTTCTTTGGAAGACAGTCCGCATTTCACTCTCTTCGATAACTGCACAACCCAAGTTTCATGAAGATAGGCATCGAAAGACTGCTTCATGACCTGTCAGGGATGGGTTATGGAGATGTGGAAAGATGTGATGACCATACAGGTGTAAGCTATGCAGTTATGAAAGGTTTTGAGATTCCGGCCGGCACTTTTGCTGGCCGGATTATTGACCTTGCTGTTCCTGCGCCCCCTAACTTTCCGCAAGGCGTAACATCCAGCATACACATAAAAGCTTCGCCGATACTTGTAACGCAAGGCATGGTGACTGGAATCAGGAACGTCCTTCCAAGCAACTTGGGAATCGAATGGCAATATTGGAGTTACAACTTCGTCTTGCCGCCAGGCAATCCTACTGCCGAACTCATAACAAAAATCAATGAAATCTTTAGAAGGAACTAGCAATCCTGAATTCAGCGTTGCTATGCCCGCCGCGGAACATAAAGAGCTGGCGGCTCATTTACTAAAATCCAAGAAGGAAGAAGACGTTGCTTTTGCGCTTTATAAGCCTTCTGACGGAGCGCGGCGATTTACCGCGCTCATTTACAAAATCATTTTTCCTGAAAAAGGCGACAGAATACAGCATGGCAATGTTGAAATTACCCCGCAGTACTTTAAACGCGTATGTCAAATAGCCTGCAGCGAGAATGCGGGAATAGCTCTGCTGCACAGTCATCCTAGCCCCAGTATAGGTTGGCAGGGTATGAGTCCGGATGATATTACAACAGAACAGAGTTACTCACCTACTTGCGCTACGTTGACCGATTTGCCCTTTATCGGCTTAACGTTATCCAGCGATGAAACATGGAGTGCAAGAATTTGGAAGTCAGATAAGTTCGGCAGTCGAAGACAAGACGCGGTGACCGTCCGCATCGTTGGAAAGAGGTTGCAGGTATCATACAACGATTTCCTGCTACCTGTCCCGGAATTCAAAGATACGTTCAAGCGCACCCTGACTGTTTGGGGAGCAGATAACCATGCTCACTTGGCACGTTTAAGGGTGGGAATCGTGGGATTGGGCAGTGTGGGCAGTATCGTTGCTGAACATCTTGCCAGGATGGGAATGGAAAGAGTGGTGTTGATTGATTTTGATGAAGTGCAGGAACACAATCTTGATCGCCTTTCAGGAGCTACACTGGAAGACATCGGAAACCTTAAAATATCTGTTGCTGAACGGCAGTTAAGACGAGCAGCAACTGCGCGCGCTATTGATGTGATTGGTCTCCCATATCCGATTACAGAAGAAAAAGGCTATCGCGGAGCGCTTGATTGTGATGTTCTCTTCAGTTGCGTCGATAGACCTTGGCCTCGCTCTGTCTTAAATCATATCGCTTACAGTCATTTAATTCCCGTTATTGACGGCGGAATAGCAGTCCGATTAAATTCGATCACTGGCATGTTTGAAGGTGCGGATTGGCAAGTACAGACAGTTGGTCCCGATAGGGCTTGTTTGTGCTGTTTGAAAGCTTTCGATCCCTCTCATGTCTCTACGGAACGAGATGGCAAACTCGATGATCCTTCTTACCTAACAGGCTTACCACAAGATCATCTTTTTAAACGCAATGAGAACATTTTTCCTTTTAGCACTAATCTTGCTTCTTTAGAGGTCATGCAGTTCATTGAAATGGTGACAAGCATGGGTGGTACAGAGTATTACGGTCCTCAACGATATTCCTACAATCATGGCTTTATTCGTTTACTTGGGGAAGACAACCAGTGTACTGAAGAATGCTTCTATCAGGCAGGTCTTGCGCAAGGCGATACGTTGTTTCCTGCTCCCATCGGCCATGATCATGCTGCCGCCGCAGCAAAACTTCGGCAAAAATAGTTTATTGTAATGGCTGCAATTCAACCGTGCGTCCTGATAAGAAATGGCTGCTATCGTGAAAAAAAGAGATGAAACCGTCTGTAATCATTGAATGGCAATGCGGAGTATTCAGTTCTCTCTTTCCTGCCGAGAGCACCGAAGCACGTATAGTTGGTTTATAACAGGAACCGCTTAACGTATGATGTGGCCTGCCGTTCTTAGGATTGGTATTAATGACATGGTTAGCTTGGCAGCCTGGACAGTAGAAAACAAACTTCCCAGGGATATTTTTGATAGGCAAAATTACAGGAAGCAGTGAAGAGGTAGAGTCAATATCTTGACCATTACTTTTCCTTCTTTTCTTGGATTTTTTAAAGATTCCTGCGAATGAATTCATCGCTATTCGGTTTGTCTGATAAAGTTAGAAATAACCTACCTATCGTAAAATATAAAGATGACTCTTTTGTTGTAGGATTGTTGTAGTAATAAAAAAGCGACTACAACATTTTCGTTATAATCGCTTGATTTTCACCGTGGTGTGGGGCGGGATCGAACCGCCGACACAAGGATTTTCAGTCCTTTGCTCTACCGACTGAGCTACCGCACCAGCTCCCGGCGGCAGGTGTAAACCTGTACCGGGGTTGCAAAAATAGGCGTTTCTCCAATACAATCCGAAAAAGAGGGAAAAAATTCCGGAAGCTTTTTAAGGCCAAAATAATCTCCTGCTCAAATGGATTTTAGAGTAGATTTACCCTTACGCGCCGCTCCTTTCCAGCTAACCTGTAATAATGTTGGAACATTTATGGGTGCGCGTACGTTATAACAGCGGCTTGTTTCGTTATTGACCCGGTTGCTGCCCCTGTGCTCTTTCAACTTACCATTTTCGGCCCGGACTTTACCATCCCTGGAAATAACATCCGAAAACAAAACCTTGAAGGAACACGGGTGCCTTTTCGAGGTCATATTTGCCGGTTCCTTTTCCGGGTCCGGTAAAATTTGCGTCGAAAGACAACAATTGGCATTGATAAAATCTAACACGAAAACAAACCGTTGAAAGACCATTAACCTAAAACAGCATAAACTTCCTAGCATGAAATTGCTCTATACCTATCTCAAACCGTATCGCTGGCTGATCGGCCTTTCTCTCCTGCTCGCTGCTATCAATCAAGTCTTTTCCATGTTAGACCCCCATTTCATGGGCATCATCATCGACAAGTTCGCGGCCCATCCGCACCATGAAGGCCACTACAATGCAAAACATGATTTTGTAATCGAAGGCACCCGCACCGAATCGGCGTTCTTTATGGATGTGCTGAAATACCTGGGGATCATGGTTGGGGTGGCCATGGTATCGCGCATTGCCAAGGCTTTCCAGGATTATGCCGTGAACGTGGTAGTGCAGAAATTCGGCGCCAGCCTGTTTACCGACGGACTGAAACACTCTATGAAACTTCCTTACCAGGAGTTTGAAGACCAGCGCAGCGGTGAAACCCTCAGCATCTTGCAAAAGGTCAGAACAGATACAGAAAGATTTATCACCTCTTTTATCAACGTGGTATTTGGTATCCTGGTGGGCGTGGTGTTTGTCACCATCTATTCCTTCAGTCTTCACTGGTCTATCATGCCTATCTACATGGGCGGTATCCTGCTGCTGGCCCTGCTGACAAGCGTGCTGAGCAGAAAGATCAAATCAATCCAGAAAACCATTGTGGCTGAAACAACTTCACTGGCCGGCTCTACAACAGAATCGCTGCGCAACATTGAACTGGTGAAAAGCCTGGGGCTGACGGAACAGGAAGTAAAAAGACTCAATACCAACACCTATAAAATCCTCGGACTGGAACTGAAAAAAGTAAAGAGCATCCGCTCCCTTAGCTTTATACAGGGTACGTTCGTGAATTTTTTGCGGCAGGTGATTATGTTTACGCTGCTCTGGCTGGTGTTCCGCGATGTGCTTACAACAGGTAAGCTGATGACCCTTACTTTTTACTCCTTCTTTATCTTCGGCCCCCTGCAGGAAATCGGCAACATCATTCTTTCTTACCGCGAAGCCCAGGCCTCCCTGATCAATTTCGACAATGTAATGAAAAAACTGCCGGAGCCCAAGCCCGATCATCCTTCACCCATCGGCGACATCCAGGAACTGGAATTCTCCAACGTCCGCTTTAAACACCAGTCGGCCCAGCTGCCGGCGCTCGATAATATCAGCTTCGATGTAAAAACCGGTGAAACCATCGCGTTTGTCGGCCCCTCCGGCTCAGGAAAAACAACGCTGGTGAAATTACTGGTCGGACTGTACCGCCCGCAGGAAGGAGAGATCCTGTTCAACGGGGTGCACGGACACGACATAGATTTTGACACGCTCCGTACACAGATCGGTTTTGTAACACAGGATACACAGCTGTTTGCCGGAACGATCAAGGAAAACCTCCTGTTTGTAAACCCCACTGCCACCGATGAAGACCTGCAGGATGCCTTGCGCAAAGCTGCCTGTCATAGCCTGCTGGCGCGTGCCGACAAAGGCATTGATACCCTGATCGGTGAAGGTGGTATCAAAGTATCGGGGGGAGAAAAGCAACGCCTTTCTATTGCACGCGCCCTGTTGCGTCATCCCAAACTGCTGATATTTGATGAAGCTACTTCAGCACTTGATTCTATCACCGAAGAAGAAATTACTTCTACCATCCGTTCTATTTCCGCCCAGCGCGAACAGATCACCATCCTCATCGCCCACCGTCTTTCCACCATCATGCATGCCGACCGGATCTACGTGCTGGAAAAAGGAACGGTGATCGAAACAGGTACCCACGAAAGCCTGCTGAGCGAAAAAGGATTGTACTATGCCATGTGGCGGCAGCAGATCGGAGAAAGAAAAAATGGGTCAAAAGAACCGGCCCCTTTTTCAAGCAAACAGCCGGCGGCAGCACGGACCGTGTAAAAGTCGCGCTAGTCTTCCTTTTCAAACCGCTCCTTGATGTAGCCGATGATAGAATCTTTTTGAAGCTCCATATCACTCAGCTCTATTTCCAGGGCCCGGGTACTGATGTTGATTTCCCACAAAGAAAGAAACAGGGAAATCATCATCAGGATCAGGCTGATGGCAAAGGTAAAGCTCGCCTGCCCGGAAAACCCTTTGTACACAAAGAACATACTGAGCACACACAAGAACAAGCTTATCACACCAAAGGCCTGCATCGAGCGGATCAGCCGCAAGCGCAGCCGCAGGTTTTTTATCTGCCGCAGCACCCCTTCTTTATTCGTATGTTGACTGTATTGTGAATGAAGGTTCCGGATCAGGCTGGCCAACGCCAAAAAGCGATTGGTATAAGCCAGCATCAGCAACGATATAGCAGGAAAAAGCAGCGCCGGCGTATTGATGGATAAATCCATGGGGGTTTTGACCGCTAAAATACAGATAATGCTTGTGGCATTTTACTGGCAGGATATTCGACAATAAGAGATGTGCGATAAAATACAATAGCAACAGCTTATCAAGCCAAGCCTGTACTACTCCAATGATTGAACCTAAGGATGAGTGCCAATCATCAAACACGTTAGGGCAGGGGTGGGTCTGCGATGTATGGTGTACCAACAAGATGAATTTCATCTAACAACAAAAACCTTAAGGCTTCACCTTCAGCATCGGCCGCACCTGCTGTACCGGCCCGTTCTGGAAGCGGGCATAGTAAATGCCGGCAGGCAGCACCCCGCTGTTGAAATCCACCGTGTACAAACCCGGTGCATACACTTTATCTGCCAGTACACTCAGAATCTTTCCCTGGGTGTCCATGATCTGCACCATCGTATGGCCGCCTTTGGTCTTGAAAGTAATTTTTGTCGTATCTACAAAAGGGTTGGGGTAATTAATGATGAGCTGGTCTCCATCAGGACGGGTCAGATCGTTCAAACCCGTAATGGCCAGGGCAGCCCGGCAGGAAGAGGTGCCGATCAGCGGCAGGGTCTGGAAATTGTTCAGCATAACCGATTGCAGGGTATTTGCATTTACACAAAACCAGTCGCTCAGGAGGGAAGCATATACACTGCGGAAATCATACTGCATGGGCACATTGTCGCTGATCACTTCCGTGCCGTTGGCAGCTTTGGTAGAGATAACCGGACTGGTTCCCAGCACACCTGGTTTTACATTTTTTCCAAATACAAACAAGGGTGAGGCCACTCCATGATCTGTTCCGTAGTTGGCATTGGATTTTACCCTCCTGCCAAATTCTGAAAAGGTCATTCCTACCACCCTGTCTTCAATACCTAACCCTTTTAAATCATCAGAAAAAGCTTTGATCGCCGCCGAGATGCGGGTCATCAGATTAGCATGTGTGCCAATGGTTGTGTCTGTTGTGTTTACTTGTCCGGAGTGGTTGTCGAAGCCGCCGGTGCTCACCATGTAAACCCGGGTCTTGAGTCCGCCTTTGATCAATTGCGCAACGATCTTGAGCTGAGCGGCCAGGTCGTTGCCGGAAGGATATGTTCCCTGGGTAGGCACTTTAGCAGCAGCGTTCTTTACAACAGCCGCATACTGCTGTGTCTGGGAAGCAATCTGGCGTACAAAGCTCAGCTCGTTTCCCCAGGGTGTATCAGGCGTTGGGTCCTGCACGCCGTTCACGAAATTGTAAAACGAGCTGGGATCGCTGATGCTGATGCCCATGCTCACTTCCGGCCCCTGCAGCGCCAGGGAAGTAATAGAACCGATCTGGATAGCAAGCGGATCGGTCATAGATGCATTGGGATATCTTTCCGGATAGTCGGGATACTCCCCATCCAGGTACCTGCCCGCCCAGCCGCTGGATACATAGGTACTGGAATCCGATGCGCTCATCCAGATGTCTGTTGCGCGGAAATGGGAAAAGTTGGGTGTCGGGTAACTCACCGATTGCACGATGGCCAGCTTTCCTTCATTATACATAGTTTGCAAACCCGTCATGGCAGGATGCAGACCGGAATTGGCATACCCATTCAGGGACAGGATCTTACTCTGCGGAATGGCAATGTTTGTACGGGCATTGTAATAAGTAGAATAAATATCATTGGGAATAACCATGTTCAGCCCATCATTTCCACCACTCAATTGAATGATGACCAGCACATGATCTGTATCCGTTGTTGTATTCATCAAAGCCTGCATCAGGGGCGAAGATGCAGCGTATGCTTTCATGGAAAATCCGTTCAGGATAGAAGGCAGGATGGCTGCGGGAACCGTGGATTTGAGGAAATCTCTCCGTTTCATAAAAAAAATTTAGAGTTTTGCAGACCTCAAAGCCTGCTGTTTTACCGATCTTTTATTGATACGCAAAAAGCAACGGGCTGCTCAGCTCAGCTGGTACTCCGCTAAATTCATGATGTACTTATAGAGGGCTTGCAGGATCGACAAGACTGTTTTGTATGGGGTGCCTGTAACAGCCGGACTGGCCACATAAGCATTCCAGGCATCCGTCCAGTATTGATCGGTCATCTGGCCTTTAAGCAGGATTTGTGTTTTGATCGTCTGTTTGGAAGCATCGGAAAGAGAGACTTTGAGAAAGATGTCCAGCGTATCATTAAGCATATTGATCGGATTGGAGGGATCGGGCAGGGAAGTTGTAAAAAGGACCGGGTTGATCTTCATATAGAACTTGCTGGTGCTATTTACGGTGTAGCCGGTGGTTCCAATCAGCAGGTCTGTTAGTTTGTTCCGCTTGGGAAGTGTGTCGGAGTTGATCCACAATTCATGGTACTGCGGGTCCTGGTAATAGGCGGGCCATCCTGCCACATCACGCGGTTCGCCGATGTCCTGATTAAATGAAGCTGTTTGTGCCCGCAGGTACTCCCAGCTGTTGTATGTATCGGTCAGGGTTGACGTAACAGCACCATAGTTGGCGTCAGTGATGGCCAGGTTAAACTCCCGGGCCAGGCCAATCGTCATGTCCACAGGGCTTTTGATCATACATCCCCGGTAGGCCGCATCAAAGAAATGCTCGCTCTTGAACAGGGTAGACAAGACGGGTTTGATGTCCCAATTGTTGTTCTGAAGGATCAGTGCTAACGGATCGATCACGTTGGCCTGCACATCACTGTCGATCTTGTAATAACAAAACCAGCGGTACAGCTTTTTTACGATAAAGCGTGACACTTCTACTTTCTTGTTAAAGATCATGGTCAGCATATCGTCGATCTCCTGTTCACCGGCAGTATAATTGGCAGGGTTGGCACTTCTGCCTGTAATGATGGTGTTGTTGTAAAAAGAGGAAAATTGCTTGTTGGTTTTATCGTGTCTGGAAAGGGTGAAGTAAGCAGGAGCAGTGGAGTTGACTGTCAGCTGCCATCCGGTAAGCACTTTGGCCGCCGCTTTTACATCATTCTCTGTGTAGTTCGGATTGTTTTCTTTTCCCAGGGTATATAGTTCCTGCAGTTCACGGCCGTAGTTTTCATTAGGAGCAGCACTGGAACTGTCTCTCCCGTTCAGGTCTATCAGCATACCGGGATCGAGAGTCACCAGGCGGATCAGGGTTCTAAAATTTCCCAGTGCGTTTTCTCTTAACAGGTTGTGGTGCCTGTAAAAAAAGTGCGCATAGTTGATGGTGCTCAGCAGCGTACTGAAATGATTGGCCCAGAATAAGGTCATCTTTTCGCGAACGCTTCTGTCCTGGTTGATCATCACTCCTGTCCACCATCTTTTGAAAGAGGTTCTCCGCTGGCTGTTGACCGTGCCATCCGTTGAAGGGTCATTGATCCAGGTATCACCTACAGCTACATTGGTATCAGCTACCACACCGGTGGTAGTAGAGGTAGCATATTCTTTTACAGGAGGAGAAGGAAGTGGTGCGGTGGGATTGAGCAATTCATCCACTGCGGCGGAAAGTGATTTGGTTTTAAAATAATCTATGTCTGCTTTCTTGGCACCAAACATCGTGCGTGCCAGCAGGTGAACAACTTCATAGATGCCCCAGTTTCCCGTGTAAGGGGCTAGGCCGGAACCTGTTGAAGTTTTGTTGACAGCTGAGGAAAGGGAAACGTGGGAACGGACTCTTCGTTTGGCAGTTAGAAACTCTCGTCTATCCATAAAAGATGGTTTTATGCAGTGGGTGGAGAAGCTAAAGACAACAGGTATTAAAAATAGTTTAAATTATTGTTAAAGAACATAACTCATTAACAATTCAACCACACAAACCAGCTAAATAGGGAAATTTTTCTACAATTCAGAACAGCATCTTTAGCTCATATCAACGTGCTTTCGGATATACAGGCGCAGAAACACGGCAGGAAAAGTTGATGCAACATTTGAGCCAAAAATATAATTTTTTAAATCGCAAACGATTGTGGTAGGAAAAATCGTCTCCTTAGAACAAAAATTATTCTTGCTCTCATGCAAAAAGGCACCTATGGGGTGCCTTTTTGCATAAAGCCATTGTTAGGGCTGTATAAAATACAGCAGTGAAATTTTTTATCAGTTCAGGTTTTCAATCACGCCGGCTATACCTTGTCCGCCACCCACACAGGCAGTGACCATTCCGTATTTCATATCCAATCTTTTTAGGTCGTGAACCAGTTGAACGGTGAGCTTGGTGCCCGTACATCCGAGCGGATGCCCCAGTGCTATAGCACCCCCATTGATGTTTACCGTGTCCGGGTTTAATCCTGCTTCCCTGATCACGGCCAGCGACTGCGATGCAAATGCTTCATTTAATTCCACTAAATCAATTTGTGATAAGTTCATCCCTGCCTGCTTCAGGGCTTTTGGAATGGCAGCGACAGGGCCAATGCCCATAATCCGCGGATGCACACCGGCACTTACACAGCTTACCAGGCGGGCAATCGGCTTCAGCTGCAGTTCATTCATCATGCGCTCACCCATCACAATCACAAAAGCAGCCCCATCGCTGGTTTGGCTGGAATTGCCTGCAGTCACCGAACCGCCGGCAGCAAACACGGGCTTGAGTTTGTTCAGCGCTTCCAGGTTGGTATCTGCCCGGGGCCCTTCGTCTGTATCAACCACGTAAGTCTTTTGCTGCTTTTTGCCTTTGGCATCCAGGTAAACTTCGTTAACGGAAATAGGCAGAATGCCTTCCTTGAAAAAGCCCTGCCGGATAGCCTTAATGGCCTTGGTATGTGATAGAAGAGAAAACTCATCCTGCGCATCACGGCTGATGCCGTACTCTTTGGCTACTGCTTCGGCAGTTAAGCCCATGCCCAGATAATAGTCAGGGGTTTCAGAAGCTACACTGTAGGCCGGCACTGTTTTCCAGCCTGCTGTCGGCACCATGCTCATGCTTTCTGTTCCACCCGCTACAATACAATCTGCCTGTCCGCTCCTGATCTTTGCAGTGGCAATAGCAATTGTTTCCAATCCGCTGGCGCAATACCGGTTTACCGTCATACCCGGTACATCAATCCCCAGCGCCCTTACGGAGATCAGCCTGCCAATTTGCAAGCCTTGCTCTGCTTCGGGTACGGCGTTTCCTACAATCAGGTCATCAACTGTGGTGGGGTCCAATTGCGGCACCGAGGCCAGCAATCCTTTGATCACATCCACCGCCAAATCATCAGGACGGTAAAAACGGAATCCGCCCCTTTTTGCCTTGCCTACAGCGGTTCTGTAGCCGGCTATTATATATGCTTCCTGCATGATATTATTTTGTTTGGGTACAAATTGCAAGTTACGCGTTAGCCCTCCATCCGCAAACACTTTATATTTGTATTCACGTCTATGTACAAGCTTCTGAGAAACCTGCTATTCCTGCTCCCTGCTGAAAGCGTGCACTATTTTTCCATGAATGTGCTTAAGCTGCTGTGTTCTGTTTCTTTTATTAAAAAGGGATTGGCCAAATTGTTCAACTGCCCTGCTGGGTATGAAAAATCCTTGTTCGGTTTGCAATTCAGAAATCCGGTGGGATTGGCCGCAGGCTTCGACAAAAATGCGCGGTACCTGGATGCCCTGGAAACCCTGGGTTTCGGGTTTGTTGAAATCGGCACTGTTACACCACTGGCACAAGCGGGCAACCCCAAGCCCCGGTTGTTCCGGCTGCCAAAAGACAGGGCCCTGATCAACCGGATGGGTTTTAACAACGATGGCGTAAAAACGGTGGCCGCCAGACTGAAGGAGTGGCGCGCTTCCAAACCACGCACCCATGCACCCCGCCTGCTTGTAGGGGGCAATATTGGAAAGAACAAACAGACCTCCAACGAAGATGCCTGGAAAGATTACGACAGCTGCTTCCGCGAGCTGTTTGATTGTGTTGATTATTTTGTGGTGAACGTAAGCTCACCCAATACGCCCGGTCTGCGCGCGCTCCAGGAAAAAGAAGCCCTGAAGCGGATCTTGCTGCACCTGCAAACCATCAATGCCCAACAGGTTTCTCCCAAACCCCTGCTCCTGAAAATAGCTCCTGACCTCACTGTTGAGCAGCTCGATGATGTGATCGACCTGGCCACGGAAATCAAGCTCGACGGATTGGTAGCAGCCAACACAACCATCAGCCGGGAAAACCTGCTTACCCCGCAGGAAAAGATCCAATCCATCGGCATGGGTGGCGTGAGCGGCAAACCACTCACCAAAAGAGCCACAGACATGGTCCGGTATATCAGCAAACGCTCGAATGATGCCGTGCCCGTTATTGCCAGCGGCGGCATTTTTACCGCGGCAGATGCAACAGAGAAAACAGAAGCTGGTGCAGCCCTGCTCCAGGTTTGGACAGGCTTTATTTACGAAGGGCCGCGCATTGTTAAAAACCTGCTCTGTCCGGCAGATTAATTTTCCCCGGTTACACCAACGGTGCTATTTTTGCGCACCAAGAACCCTCCTGCAATGCAAAATATATTTTCGCTTGATTCTTTAATCAGCCTTATTACATTGGCATCCCTGGAGATTGTGCTGGGGATCGACAATGTTATTTTTGTTTCCATCCTCATGGGCCGGCTGCACCCGAGCGAGCGCCTGAAAGCACGCCGGATCTGGATGATTGCCGGCATCATTGTACGCACCCTGATGCTGCTGGGCCTGGGCTGGCTGGTTTCCAACGGCAGCAAGGAATTGTTTGAAATAGCCGGCTATGGTTTTAACCTGCGCAATATTATCATGCTGGCGGGCGGTATATTTCTGCTGTACAAAACAGTAAAAGAGATACACGACAAATTAGAAGGAGATGAGGTAGATACCAGTTCTGTTTCCAATGCAACCCGCAGCAGTTTTGGCTCCATCATCGGACAAATCATCATAATAGACATGGTCTTTTCTTTCGACAGCATCATCACAGCGGTGGGTTTGGCCCAGCACGTGCCCATCATGATTGTAGCTGTTATCATTGCCATGGTGATCATGTTTCTTTTTTCCGAGCGCATTTCCAATTTCATCCACAAACATCCTACACTTAAAATGCTGGCCCTGGCTTTCCTGCTGATGGTGGGCTTCAGCCTGTTCTTCGAAGGACTGGAACCGCTTCACCACAAAACAATTCCGAAAGGCTATATCTACTTCGCCATGGCATTTTCTTTTGCAGTGGAATTGTTGAACCTGTGGATGCGGAAGAAAGAACGCAAGCCGGTTGCGCTGAGAGAACCCAAGATGAGGCGGGGTGAAGATGTGGAGAGTGATACAGCCAGATAAAGGGGATTGTTATCCGGCTTTCAGGAGTACGGCCGCTGCCATACCGGCCGTTTCAGTACGCAGCCTTGTTTGTCCGAGCGAAACAGGAAGATAGTGGTGCTGCAATGCCAGCTCTATTTCTTCCTTTGTAAAATCTCCTTCCGGCCCAATCAGGATGATAGCACCGGCAGGCTGTTGAAGCCAACTACGCAGCTCTTCCTTTTTATCCTCCCTGCAATGCGCAATAAATTTCTGCTGCGTCCGGCTTTCTTCCACCACCTGCCGGAAGCTCACCGGAACGCGCAGACCGGGAAGCCATACCTGCTGGCTTTGCAGCATGGCACTCACCAGGATATTCTTCATCCTGTCAAACCGAAAATGCTGCTTTTCGGTCCTTTCGCAAAGCAACGGTATAATTTCGCTCACCCCGATCTCGGTAGCCTTTTCCAGAAACCACTCAAAGCGGCTGGCATTTTTCACAAGCGAAATAGCAATGGAAATATGGGGGGTTGAGATGGGTTCTTTGTGTACAGACAAGATTCTGACCTGCGTTGCTTTCTTATGCTCATGCACAATTTCAGCCTTCAGCAAACTGCCCAATCCATCCGTCAGCTGCAGCTGCTCCCCCTCCTTCATGCGCAGCACCTGTGCAATATGGCGGGAAGTATCTTCTTCGAGGGTGAAGGTTTCGTTTTGTGAGGCACTGGTGGTGGTATAGAATATGGGGAGGGGCATTTATTTGTCTTGAACCAGGATTACACGGATCCACGGATTATGGGATTGGGTACACTTGTATCATGCGGGAAATATATTGTTATGAAAAGAAGTTAATGATTGTCATGTTGGTTGATCTTGTATTCAATCCCATAATCCGTGAATCCGTGTAATCCTGGTTCAAGACAATAATCCTGTAATCCCTAAAATCCCGGTTCAAGACAAAAAATCCTCCCCATCCTGTAAATCAAGGTTCTGACTTAAAACGGCGCGTCTTCGTCATCAAAAGGCTGGTCGTTCATTTTGCTGCTGGCCTGGATGTAGGAGGAGTTGGAACCTCCACCGCTGTCTTCAACGGGGCGCCAGTTGCCGTTGCCTGGCATGTTAGGCCCCATGCCGCCATCTTCCTCATCTTCTATAAATTTCTGGATATGGAGCAGGGCGCGCAGCTTGATGGTTTCGAGAGAACCGTTGCGGTGCTTGGCGATGCGCACATGCGTTTCACCCTTGTTGCTTTCGCCCATTTCGTTGGCGGTGATATCGTAATATTCCGGACGGTAGAGGAACAGCACCATATCAGCATCCTGCTCAATCGCACCCGATTCACGCAGATCGCTTAACTGGGGCATCTTGTTTCCTTCTTTTCTTGATTCCACCGCACGGCTCAACTGGCTGAGCGCAATGATTGGTATCTGCAGTTCTTTGGCAAGCCCTTTCAGGTCGCGGGAAATGCGGCTGATCTCCTGTTCGCGGTTGCCGTTTTTGTTGTCGCCGGTACCGCTCATGAGCTGTAAGTAGTCGATGATGACCATCCCTACATTGTGCTTGTTTTTGAGGCGACGGCATTTTGCCCGCAGTTCAAAAATGTTCAGGGCTGCTGTATCATCAATAAAAATGGGCGCAGTAGCCAACTTCTGGATACCTTTTGCATAGAGTTGTTTCATTTCATGCTCTTCCAGCTTACCCCTCGAAATTTTTTCGAGCCAGATCTCGCTCTCGGCGCTCAGCACCCTTTGCACCAGCTGTCCGGCACTCATTTCCAGGCTGAAGAATGCAATGGGAACAGGTTTGGTAGGATTGAGAGCCGCGCTGCGGGCCAGGTTCAGTGCAAATGCCGTTTTACCCACCGCAGGACGCGCAGCCAATATAATAAGGTCAGTTGGTTGCCATCCGTATGTTACCCGGTCAAGGGTTTTAAAGCCGGAAGGCACACCGCTGATGTCTTCATTTTTATGGCGCAGGTCTTCAATGCGCTGGATGGTTTTTACCAGTACGGTATCAATGCTGTCGAAGTTTTTGCGCAGGTGGTTGTTGGTAATTTCAAACAGCTTGCTTTCTGCATCATCCAGCAGGTCGAACACGTCGGTGCTGTCTTCATAGGCATCGCCGATGATTTCACCACTCACCCGGATCAGCTCGCGCTGGATAAATTTCTGCAGAATAATACGGGCATGTGCTTCAATGTTGGCCGAGGATACAACTGTATTTGTAAGCCGGGTAACATAGTACGGCCCACCAATCATGTCCAGCTCTTCGCGGCTTTTTAACTCTTCTACCACCGTCAGGATATCAATGGGCTGGTTTTTTTGGGCCAGTCCCTGGATGGCACGGAAGATACGCTGGTTGCTATCTACATAAAAACACTCCGGTTTCAGGATCTCAACGATGGTATCAAAAGCACCTTTCTCCAGCATGGTGGCGCCCAGCACCGCTTCTTCCAGGTCTTTGGCCTGGGGCGGCACCTTGCCATATACCATGTTGTTTACATCCACCGTGGTCTTGCGGCGGTTCTTGCGGTCTCTATTTAAATTGGTAATGTTGTCCATATTAGTAGGGTCCCGGGTCTGTTTTATAATAACGCTTGTATTCTGTTCACCAATACCCGGCTGGTGAGCCAACGAATTTACCCTGCTAATGCTGTCTAAAAAAAGGTTGCCCCGGGTTTATGATAACAGGTTTTCCACACTGTTTTCCACAAATAGCCCACACTTATCCACATTTACAGCAATATAACCAAAAATTTTACCCTCTTTGCATATAGTTTTTATTTATACAATCGTATACTCCTTTCTTCTCTTCCTGTCTGCAAAAGCCCTATATTTTGTGGTGCAGATTGATGCCTGCCTGCAAAACTTAGGGGTGTTTCCTGTAATTTTGAGCCCGCTAAAAAAGCCTTTATTTATACATGACAATCAGCTACAACTGGATCAGCAAATACCTGCCCATACCGATCGCTCCCCCGCGTTTATCTGAAATCCTGACGGCTATCGGACTGGAAGTAGAGAGCATGGAAGACTATGAATCTGTCAGGGGAGGATTGAAAGGACTTCTTGTTGGCGAAGTAAAGGCGTGTGAAAAACATCCCAATGCCGACAAGCTGACCCTGACGAAAGTAGATACCGGTACAGACCGGCTGCTGCAAATTGTTTGCGGTGCTCCCAATGTGGCGGCCGGACAGAAAGTAGTGGTAGCTCCCGTGGGAACCACCATCTACCCGGTTACAGGAGAGCCCATTACCATGAAGCTGGCCAAGATACGCGGCTCGGAAAGTGAAGGCATGATCTGTGCGGAAGACGAGATCGGCATCGGGCAAAGTCATGCAGGTATTATAGTACTCCCCGCCGGTACACCGGTGGGCATACCGGCAGCTGATTACTTCAAGCCTTATAAAGACGTTATTTATGAGATAGGCCTCACGCCCAACCGCATGGATGCCATGAGCCACCTGGGAGCAGCCCGCGATGTATGTGCTTACCTGGCCAGTCATGAAAGCCCTGAGCTGCGGGTGAAGACCCCGGTTGCAGATGCTTTTAAAGCTGATGACCAAAGTTTGCCGATCAGCGTAACCATCGAAAATACCCAGGCCTGCCAGCGGTATGCAGGTGTGAGCATCAAAGGCATTTCCGTAGCGCCTTCTCCTGCCTGGCTGCAGGACCAGCTCAAAGCCATCGGCCTGCGCCCGATCAACAATGTGGTTGACATTACCAATTATATCCTCCACGATACCGGCCAGCCCTTGCATGCTTTCGATGCAGATGCGATCAAAGACAACCAGGTCATCGTAAAGAACCTGCCCGAGGGTACTCCTTTTATTACACTCGATGGAAAAGAAAGAAAACTTTCTGCCGAAGACCTGATGATCTGCAACAGCGAAGAGGGCATGTGCATCGGCGGTGTGTTTGGCGGACTTACCAGCGGCGTAAAAGACGGTACAACCAATATATTTCTTGAAAGTGCCTGGTTCAATCCTGCCGACATCCGGAAAACTTCTTTCCGTCATGGTCTTAGAACAGATGCGGCCACCCGCTTTGAGAAAGGGGTTGACATCTCCAATACCGTGAACGTGCTGAAACGCGCCGCGCTGATGATCAGGGAAATTGCAGGCGGCACCATCGCAATGGACATTGTGGATGTGTATCCGCAACCCAAGCCTAAAACGGAGGTTACACTTACTTATCCATACCTGCGCAAGCTGAGCGGCAACCAGTACAAGCCGGAAGAAGTAAGAACGGTCCTGGAAGCGCTGGAGTTTGAGATCGTTCAAGAAGACGCGCAGCAGATCACGGTAAAGGTTCCTTACAGCAAGACCGATATTTCTTTGCCAGCCGACATTGTAGAAGAAGTGCTGCGCATCGACGGGTACGACCGGGTAGCCATTCCTTCAGCCATTACCATTACGCCGGCTGTGGAAAAAAGCAGGGTAGCAGATTTCAAGGAAAAAGTTGCGGGCTATCTCACAGGTGCCGGGTTCTATGAAATCATGACCAACTCCATTACCAACAGCAGCTTTTTTCCTGCTGAAGACAAGAGCCTGGTAAAGATGATCAATAGCCTGAGTGCGGGTTTAGACGTGATGCGTCCTTCCATGCTCGAAACCGGTTTGCAGGTAGTGGCCTACAACCTCAACCGGCGCCAGTCTGATCTGCTGTTGTATGAGTTCGGAAAAACCTACTCCACTACCGGCGTAAACAACTACCAGGAGAGCGATCATCTTTGCCTCTACATAACCGGCAGCCATCAACCTGGTTCCTGGAAAAGCAAGGGTGTGCAAGCGGATTTTTATTACCTGAAAGGAATTGCCCAGAAGATCTTTCAGCTCACCGGCTTGCCCGTACCTGCTTTTGAGAGAGCTGACTTGCGTACGCTTCAACCTGGTGTGCAGGCCCTCTATCAGGGAAACCGGGTTGTAACATTGGGACAGGTAACGAATAGCATGCTGGAAAAATTCGACATCAAGCAACCGGTCTTCTTTGCGGACTTTAACTGGAATGCACTGGAAGGTACGGTGGCAACAGATACCCGGTTTACCGAGCTTCCCAAGCAGCTGCCTGTTCAGCGCGACCTGGCTTTTGTGGTTTCCAAAGCGCTCACGTATAACAAGGTGGAACAGGCTATCAACAATATCAGGCAGGCCAAGCTGCAGCGCATGGAACTGTTTGATGTATTTGAAAGCGACAAGCTGGGCACAGACAAAAAATCGATGGCCGTCAGCTTTATTTTTCTCGATCCGGAAAAGACCATGAACGACAAAGAGATCGACAATATGATGGGCAAAATTATGGCTGTGCTTGAAAACGAGTTACATGCAGAAATCAGGAAATAGTCCGGCTCCCCCGCTTACCATTTCCTTTTTAGGAACCGGCACCAGCAGCGGCGTGCCCATGATCGGCTGCGGTTGTGCCGTATGTACCTCCACAGACCCAAAAGACAAGCGGCTGCGTTCAAGCATCCTGGTTAGGTCTGAACATACGACGCTGGTTGTAGATTCGGGACCTGATTTCCGTTACCAGATGCTGCGCAAAGGGGTAAAACACCTCGATGCTATCGTCTTCACCCATCCACACAAAGATCATATCGCCGGACTGGACGATGTAAGGGCCTACAACTTCTTTTCCCGCAGGCCGATGGAAGTGTATGCCAATGAGATGACACAGCAGGCCCTGAAAAGGGAGTTTGCCTATGCATTCTCAGACTTCAAGTACCCGGGTCTGCCGGAGATCAACCTGAACACCATTGCGCTTGATCCCTTCACAGTGGGCGACATTCCTGTTATTCCCATCGAAACCTGGCACCATAAGATGCCGGTTCTCGGTTTTCGCTTCGGCGGCTTCACGTACATAACAGATGCCAATCGCATCGAGCCCAGCGAAAAAGAAAAGATCCGCGGATCTCAGGTCCTGGTACTCAATACCCTCCGCAAACAACCGCATATCTCCCACTTCACCCTCCAGGAAGCCATCGACCTGGTACACGAACTACAAATTCCCCAGGCATACTTTACACATATCAGTCATCAACTGGGAAAACACGCAGACATCAGCCAGGAGCTGCCTCCGGGTATGGAATTGGCGTATGATGGGTTGGAGGTGAGTGTGTAAATCATGGTTCCGGACAATCAGCTACTTTTGTGGCAGCAATGTTTTATGTCAACAATGAATGAGGATAAATACGAAGCGGTGATCGGGTTGGAGGTGCATGCGCAATTGCTTACTGAAAGCAAGTTGTTTTGCGGCGACAGTGCCCGGTTCGGCGGCGAACCCAATACACACGTGAGCCCCGTTACCCTGGGCTATCCCGGTACGCTTCCCCGGTTGAACCGGGAAGCTGTTGTGCTGGCTGTCAAAATGGGGATTGCCTGCGGTTGCGGGATTGAACAGACCAACTATTTTGCCCGTAAAAATTATTTCTATCCCGATCTGCCCAAAGGGTATCAAATCACCCAGCATACGACGCCTGTCTGTAAAGGCGGTTCCGTTAAAATCCAGGTAGCAGGTTCTGCTGCCAGAAGGGTACAGCTCAACAGGATACACCTGGAAGAAGATGCGGGCAAAAGCCTGCACGACCAGGATGCCCTCAATACCTGCATTGATTACAACCGGGCCGGTGTTCCGCTGATCGAAATTGTAAGCGAGCCTGATATGCACAGCGCCGAAGAAGCCTATGCATATGTAACCGAACTGCGCAAGCTGCTGCGCCACCTGAACGTATGCGATGGCAATATGGAAGAAGGCAGCCTGCGGTGTGATGCCAACGTATCTATCCGCCTGAAAGGAGAAAAGGGCCTCGGAACAAAAGTGGAAGTCAAAAACCTGAATTCGATCCGCAACGTAAAAAAGGCCATCGAATATGAAATCGCGCGCATGATAGAGCTGGCAGAAAAGGGTGAGCGGATCATACAGCAAACACGCAGTTTCGACGCAGCCACGGATACTACTTTTGCCCTGCGTACAAAAGAAGAAGCAAACGATTACCGCTATTTTCCCGATCCTGATCTACCGCCTTTTGTTGTTACATCAAAGATGCTTGATGCCATCAAGGCTACCATGCCCGCTCTTCCGGAAGCGCTGGTTGAAAAATACATGCATCAACTAAACCTATCCGAGTACGATGCGCGCGCGATCAGCGATGACAAGGAAATGGTGGATTATTTCGAAGAGCTGATCCGGGAAACCGGTCATACAAAAGCAGCTGCCAACTGGCTGCTGGGCCCAGTCAAATCTTATCTGAACGAGCAGCACGAAAGCTTAGGCAGTCTGCCGGTTCGCCCGCCCGTATTGGCTCGCTTGATCCAGCTGGTACAGGATGGCAAGCTCAGCTTCTCTGTTGCTTCTTCCAAACTGTTTCACGCACTGCTTAAAAGTCCTGAAGCTGATCCCTTGCAACTGGCCACTGATCTGAACCTGTTACAAGATGCTGATGAGGCCTCCGTAGAAGAATGGGTAGAAAGCGTGCTGGCCAAAATGCCTGAAAAAGTAGCTGAATACAAAAAAGGAAAAAAAGGGCTGATCGGTTTGTTTATGGGCGAAGTGAAAAAAGCTTCGGGTGGTAAAGCAGATCCTAAGATTGCTACACAGCTCCTGACAAAAAAATTAGGCAGCTAAATTATTACGCGAAAATAAAATTATGAAGATACAATTGTATGCAGTAGGCCTGTTGCTGACAGCTTTCTCCTTGATCGGCTGCCAGCAGGGCAACAAAGGAGCGTTTAAAATAACCGTCAATTACAAGAACCTCGACAAAATGGTGCCTGTTGACGCAGCCGGGGGAGCCGGAGCGCAGGGAAGCAACCCGGGTGCAGGCAAGACCAAAATCCTGCTGGAGGAAATTCCGTATGGCGGCGACATGAATCCCGTGATCATAGATTCAGCGACCCTGACCAGCAACAACGGACAAGTTGTGCTGGAAGGAAACGGAAAGCAGGAAACCATCTACCAGGTGGTTGTGGACAATGGCCCTTTTATGCTGCTGATCAATGACAACAGTGCCATTGATGTAGCGCTTGACCTGAGTAAGCAGGAAAACTATTATACTGTTACCGGTTCAGATGCCAGCGCCCAGCTCAAAAATTTTATCATGGACTACAGCGCCAAAACCGTCCGGGTAAACAAATCCTTTGAAACACTCGATAGCCTGAAGCACCTGGCCGCCTCTGACAGCATGATGATCTTGTACACAGAAAAAAAGAACAAGTCGATCGACGACATGAACAATTATCTGCGGCAAACCATCTCGGGTTCTACACACCCTGCGTTGAGCTTGTTTGCGCTGGGATGGGCTTCCCGTTCCTTGCAGCAGGCAGATTTTGAACGGTCGCTCAACGAAGTGCTGCAGAAATTTCCTGATCATGAAGTGCTCAGGAAACTAAAGACTTCTTACGACATGCAAAAGACCCAGCAGGCAGAGCAACGCCAAAAGCAGACAACAGAATCACTTGTGGGCAAACCTGCACCCGAACTCAGCCTGCCCGATAGTACCGGTAAAATTGTTACCCTGAGTTCGTTCAGGGGGAAATGGGTGCTGATCGATTTCTGGGCCAGCTGGTGCGGCCCCTGCCGCCAGGAGAATCCCAATGTGGTAAAAGCCTACCAGGCTTTCAAGGATAAAAATTTTACCATCCTCGGTGTTTCTCTCGACAAGGAAAAAGATTCCTGGGTCAAAGCCATCAAAGACGATGGACTTTCCTGGAACCATGTAAGCGACCTGAAATACTGGAACAGCAAAGCCGTTGAAATCTACAATTTTGAAGGCATTCCCTACAATGTACTGGTTGATCCGCAAGGCAAAGTAGTGGCCGAAAACCTGCGCGGCTTTGACCTGGAGAACAAGCTGCAAGGTTTGTTGAAGTAATCCCCGTGTTGTTAAACCCCTCAATAAAAAAGCTGCCCCGTAAGAGGCAGCTTTTTTATAAAGACTGTGAGAAGTAATAATAGATTAGAGCGGATTTTGATCAGCAGCTGTTAGTGCCTTGTTCGCATCCATCTCTGTTTGTGGCAGCTGCCATCTCCACCTGTTATCAGTTGCCGGAATGTTCAGCACACTCCATTGGTTGCCATCACGAACCAGGGGCTGTTGGTAGCGTTTGAGGTCAAAATACTGAACACCCATTTCAGCATACAGCTCTTTGCGGCGCTCAACCAGGATCTCGTTGACCAGCGCAGCCTTTGTGGCAGCACCAGATTTTACAGCGCTGGGGTCTCTTTGCTTTTGCAAAGTGAACAAGACATTCTTGGCCGAGTCCAACAGGTTGTTTTGTGCCAGTCCTTCTGCTTCGATCAGGTACATTTCTGCAGAACGCATCATAACAAAATCACCGGTCTGGGTCGCGTTGTCCTGGAACTTGGTGGTCACCCATTTTTTCCAGGGCAGAGAAGCGCTCTGGCTGGGTGCAGCTTTAAATACGTTTCTGGCATCGGTCGCAGAAAACAGGTTTACAAAACTGGTGTTTACGTAGATGTCATTATAACGTGCCTTGAAGCTGGTATTGGGCGTGTTGGTAGGCTCTATATAACCAAAAAAGGAAGCAAAGGAAAGCGACTGGGAAGCGTTGAACTGAAGTCCCCACATCCATTCGTTTACAGCCACGCTGTTAAAGCCAGCTTTGTAATCTGTAGCGCTCATGAGCGGAAAGCCTGTGCGTGCTGCCTGGGCATTGCTGATGGCCTTGGCCCAGTATGCAGTGTTTCCGGTTGCCATTTCCTGGTAAACTTCTGCCAGCAAACCCTGCACAACATTTTTGTTGAACCGGTATTTGTCGACCCTGGTTGTGGTCATGGTTGCCACAGCATTTTCCAGGTCGCTGGTGATGAGGTTGTAGACTACGTTAAGCGGTGCACGCGGACTTCCGGTGCTTGCGGGCGTAGCTGGTTCGGTGTAGATGGGAACACCGGGTGCAGTGGAATCCTTGGCAAAAGCAAACTGGTAAATGCGTGCCAGCTGAAAATATCCCCATCCTCTCAGGGCCCTGGCTTCTCCGATGAGCTGGTCTTTTGTAGCCTGTGCTTCAGAAAGATTGGGCGTGTTCTTGATCACGGCATTGGCATTGTTGATCACCTTGTAGCACAGGTTCCAGATCTGTGCATTGCGGGCAGCTGTTGTGATCCTGCCATACGTGTTGTCGGTCCAGTTGTTCTCATACAACCACCAGTTTGATGGGTCGGAGATCAGATCGTTCCCCCGCATATCGAAATTGAGTTGAACCGTTTTCCAGCCATACATATTCTGTTGGCCTGAAACATAGTTCCTCATGATATAATAGATGCCGGTCAGCGCATTGTCGACCCCTAATTTGGAATCGAAAATTACGTCCTCGGTAATGGTTCCTGCAGCCGGCTTTACCTCTTCCAGGAAGTCTTTCTTGCACGAAGCAAATAGGAGCACGCCTGCACATAGAATTGCTATATTGTTCCGTTTCATTTATACTTTTTTTTAGTAGTTGCAGTTAGAAATCAAAGTTTACTCCGGCAGAGATTGTTTTGTAAACAGCAGATGTATTGCTGGTTACGCTGGCAACACCAGCTTCCGGATCCAATCCTTTGCGTCCGAAGAAGGTGAAAGGATTCTGCCAGTCTACATAAAATCTTGCATTGGAAATTTTTGCTCTTTCCAGAATTGAGCTGGGTATATGATAACCCAATGTAACGTTTCTCACACGGGCATAGCTGTCGTTAAAGAGAAAACGCGTAGAAGATGAATTACCCTGGTAGTCAGTAGTTGTTGTCAGCTTCGGGGTTTTTCCATCTCCGGGATTGGTAGTGCTTTGCCATCTGCCAAGTATGTCTGTGTTCCAGTTCACACCCGGTTGGTTTCCGACGGTTTCGTACATCAACCCGGCATAGTCTGCATCATAGATCAAGCCGCCCAGGCTGAATGAAACCAGTACAGTAAAATCAAAATTCTGGAAACGCACGGTATTGGTAAAACCGCCTGTCCAATCGGGCAGCGCTGTTCCTTTGTAATACCTTGTAGCAGCACTGTATGTATGCGTGGTATCCCTGGTCACTTTTCCGGCTGCATCTGTCTTGTCTATGTACCAGAGGGGTCTTCCATCTGCTTTATCAACACCTGCGTATTCGCGGATGTAGAAATTATAAAGGCTTTCTCCAACGATCAGGTTGCTGAAATTGGATCCTGCAATAGAAGCCTGGGGAAGAGAAGTGATCTTGTTCTTTATATGGCTCAGGTTGATGGAAGTAGACCATTGGAAGTTTCTTGTTCTTATGTTTACTGTGTTCAGGTCTATTTCCACGCCGTAGTTCTTTACTGAACCAATGTTGTCGTTCACCCCGTTCAATCCGGATGAAGGAGGCAGCGGCCTGTTAAACTGCAGTTTGTCTGAGGTACGGGTAAAGTAAGTTACCGAACCCGAGATCCTGTTCTTGAGGATGCTATAGTCCAATCCCAGGTCAAGCGTCTTCTGGGTTTCCCATGTGAGGGCCCCATTGGTAGCGCTGGAGATAGTTGAACCGCTGTAACCTGCGATATTGGCGCCTGAGCTGTAGCCACCCAAATAAGGGAAGTAAGAAGTGAGCGCCTGGTTACCGGTGGTACCATAGCTAGCCCTTAGTTTCAGGTCGTTGAAGAAGGTGATGTTGTTAAAGAAGCTTTCTTTGTTGATGTTCCAGGCACCGCCTACAGAATAAAAAGTTCCCCATCTTACGGAGTCGGCAAAGCGGGTAGAGCCATCTCTTCTCAGGGAAAGCGACAGGTGGTATTTGTCGGAGAAGTCGTAGTTCAACCGGCCGAAGTAGCTCGTTAACCTGTCATCATAGGAAGAAGAAGTAGACGTGAAAGGCGTGCTGCCGTAAGAAAGCTCGGTTACGTTGGGAAAGGTAAAGCCGCGGGCTTCTGCAGCCACATCACTTTCATGGAATTTATACGCTTCCTGCCCAACCAGCGCATTGAGGTGATGATTGGAACCAAGGGTTCTGTCATACGTCAGTGTATTTGTAAACGTCTGCGTGGTGCTGTTGTTCCTTGACTTGTAGCTTCTTCCACCATAGGCAGATCCATCACCCACAAACGGGTTGTAATAGGTATTCTGTCCGATCTGGTTGAGGTCAAGTGCGTATTGCGATCTTAATTTCAGCCCTTTTGTAAATTCAATTTCTGCGTACGCATTTGTTGACGTGATGTTGCGGGTATAAGAAGTCGGGTTCAACGAAGTGGTACCTGCAGGATTGGAGCCCTTGCCGTAGGGACGTACCAGCGGTCCGTTGTTACCAAAGTCGTACTGTTTCTGCCCGTTTGCATCCAGGAGATAGCTTCCGGTTGCAGGATCAACCAGGTATTGCGGGAAGATACTGGATGCACCCCTGATCCATCCAATCACATTGGAGTAGGCGCTACCACCCTGTGCAGGATAATTCTGTGTAGAATAAGCTAAGTTGGTATTCAGCCCTACAGTGAGCCAATCTTTCAATTTATTGTCTATTTTCAACCGGCCGGTGTAGCGTTTGAATTTTGATTCAACGGCAATACCCTGGTCATCCAGGTAACCACCAGAAATAAAGTACCGGCTTTTGTCGGTACCGCCTGATACGGAGGCATTGACGTCTTTTCTTACACCGGTTTGCAACAGGTCGTTGGCCCAGTTTTCATTCCACAGCAAAGGCGTATTGGGTACGATCTTTCCATTCGCAGCAACTGGTTGTGCCAGCTTGAAAGGATTGTACACCAGGGTAGCTACCACGGTTTTGCTGGCATAATCTTCAGCCGATGTAGAGCCGGTGGAAGTGATGAGCGTTGGGGTGACCAGTGCCTGGTTCCGCAGCGCTTCCCATGTTAACTCATAGATCTGGTTGGAATTCACATAGTCGTAGTCGCTAACAGCGCGTGTAGAAAAACCTGTGAGCGCCGAGATAGAAACCTTGGGTGTACCTCTGCCGGTTTTAGTGGTGATCTGGATCACGCCATTGGCAGCCCTTGATCCATACAGTGCTGTAGAGGACGCATCCTTTAACACCGTAATGCTTTCTATATCGTTTGGATTGATGTTGTTGATATTACCCCCGTACTGAGCTCCGTCCACAACGATCAGCGGATCGGCAGAGGCGTTCACTGAACCGATACCCCTTACCCGGATGGTCGGACTTTCACCCGGCTGTCCGTTTGAGCTGACGGCCAGTACACCGCTTGCATTTCCCTGAAGCACACCTGTAATCGTTGAAACTTGCAGATCCTTGAATTTTTCTGCGTTAATGGTGGAAGCAGTCCCCGTGAAGGCCCTTCTTCTTGTACCGCCGTAAGCTGTAACCACCACTTCTTCCAGTCCGGCCCCTGCTTGCGCTGTCAGGGCTATCACCAAAGAAGACTGGTTACCAATGCTTACATCACGGTTGGCATACCCGACAGATGAAAATGATAAAGTGCGTACATTTGATGGAACTGTGAGCGAGAAGTTTCCATCTGTACCTGTTGTTGTACCTTTACTGCTTCCCCTGATCATAACAGAGGCATTTGCCACCGGGTTTCCTGCTGAGTCAGTCACCCTCCCGGTTACCACCCGGTTCTGTGCAAAAATCTCTCCTCGTAGGAATAGCAATCCCAGCAATAGAAATATGAGTTTTCTCATGTGCATTGATTTATTTAAATAAAGATGTGCTTAGTTGGAAGGCCTATTAACCTAGACTATTGTTCCAGTGAAATTGCTGCAAAATATTTACGAACCAGTTCAATTTATAAAACATCATCAACCTGAAACAAATTATAAAAATTTCTCAGTGATAGATGAAAAGACAAATGGGTAGTGGAATTAAAAAATAGATGGATGAAGCATTGCCTTTAAAGAAATAGTTAGTTATATAAAAGAAAAGCAAATTTAGCGCACCCTGTTTTTATAAAGCCAACCAGATCGGCTCATTACAGGATATTTTTTGTTAATTGTTTGTTAGTTGGACTTAACTGCTGTATCGAGTACACCCAAAGCCTGCCCTACCTTGACAAAGGAAGCAACAGCCTTGTCAATATGCTCCGGCTCATGGGCAGCACTCAGCTGCACACGGATCCTGGCCTGTCCTTTCGGTACTACCGGAAAGAAAAATCCGATCACATACACCCCTTCTTTCAGCAGCTCGGCTGCCATATTTTGTGCCGTCACTGCATCATAAAGCATGATGGGTACAATAGGGTGATCGCCCGGTTTGATGTCAAAGCCGGCTTCGGTCATCTGATCACGGAACTGGCGGGTATTTCTTTCCAGCTTGTCTCTGAGTTCGGTGGTCTCTGTAAGCATGTCCAGCACAGCAATAGAAGCACCCACAATAGAAGGTGCCAGCGTGTTGGAGAACAAGTAAGGCCTTGAGCGCTGGCGCAACATTTCAATGATTTCTTTTCTGCCACTGGTAAAGCCGCCACTGGCGCCTCCGAGGGCCTTGCCCAGCGTTCCGGTAATAAGGTCGATCTTGTTCATCACCCCCCGGTATTCATGCGTGCCACGGCCCGTTTTTCCGATAAAACCCGATGAATGCGATTCATCGCTCATTACAATTGCATCGTAGCGTTCGGCCAAGTCACAGATCTTATCAAGCTGTGCAATGGTACCATCCATGCTGAACGAGCCGTCTGTAACAATGATCCGGCTTCTGCATCCCTGGCTTTCCTGCAGTTTTGCTTCCAGGTCGTTCATATTGTTGTGCTCGTAGCGGTAGCGCTGTGCTTTGCAAAGCCGGACTCCATCAATAATAGAAGCGTGGTTGAGGGCATCAGAGATAATCGCATCCTGTTCGTTGAAAAGAGGTTCGAACACACCGCCGTTGGCATCGAAGGCAGCTGCATATAAGATCGTATCTTCTGTTCCCAGAAAGCGGGCAATCTTTTGTTCCAGCTCTTTGTGGATGTCCTGCGTTCCGCAGATAAAACGCACGCTGCTCATGCCGTAGCCATGCCTGTCCAGGGCCTTGTGCGCAGCTTCTATTACGCGTGGATGAGAAGAGAGGCCCAGATAATTATTTGCGCAGAAATTCAAAACCTTTCTTCCATTTACCTGGATTTCAGGACCTTGCTCGCTGGTAATGATGCGTTCCTGTTTAAACAATCCTGCAGCTTCAATCTCTTTTAGTTCAGCACCGATCCGGTTTACAAATTGTTCGTTCATAGCGTGGTTTTGTCGTTGATAAAGGCAAACGGTCTTCAGGTCCGGGAACCCAAAAATAAAAACTCAGCCTTACCTGTAACATTTTATTTTTAACTTCGTCCCATATTGAATAAAAGCAGCGCTTTTAACCCTGTCGCATACTGTTTTCCACTTTTGTACACTTACAATTCAATATAGATGACACAGAGAATCTTACCCCGGCTTTTTCCCCTGATTGTCACTGTTTTGTTGGCTATTCTTCTCACGGCCTCTTATGTAAACACACCCCCGCGGGAGGATGCCCAGAATACGGAGCCGAAAAACAGCAGCAGTGAAAAAAGGCCCCGCAGCGAACTTATGATCTGGCGGTCACTTTCCAGACACCTGCTTTCCCTGAGATAACTACATGCACAGAAAGAATTTATTACAAGAGCCAGCCACCAGCTGGTTCTTTTTTTTAAATAAACCCTTTTTCATGAAAAAAGTTTTTTGTTTTGTAACATTCTTGAACGACGAACGTAAAACTGATACAAGGAACATAATTTTAGACTAACCTGCTCATGACTGAAAAAGAATACAACGAATGTGTTGAAAAATGGGCCGACAACGTGTATCGCTTTATCGTAAAAAGCATCCGCAATGAGGAGGATGCCAAAGACATCGTACAAAGTGCATTTGAAAAGTTGTGGCGCTGCAGAGAAGAAGTGAACAACGAAAAAAGCAAATCGTACTTGTTTACCGTAGCTTATCACAATATGATCGATTTTTTACGCAAAGCAAAAAGGGTTCAGCTGAAAGATGAGTTTAACGAAGCAGCCAGTGTGAGCCACAAACCGGTCAACAACCTGAAAAAAGTACTGGAGCAGGCGCTGGCCACCCTGAACCATACACAACGTTCGCTCGTGCTGTTAAAAGACTATGAAGGCTATTCATACGAGGAGATCGGCCAGATCAGTGGTTTGAACGAAAGCCAGGTAAAGGTGTACCTGCACCGGGCGCGCTTGCAACTGAAGAACTACCTCGTGAAACCGGAGAATGTATTATAAAGACAATCATGCAAATCAACAGATATAATTACGAAGAGTATTTCTTGTTGTACACAGACGGTGAGCTGAGTATGCAGGAAAGAGCAGCGGTGGAAGAATTTGCAGCCGGTAACCCGGATTTGCAGGAAGAGCTGATCCAGTTGCAGCAATATAAGATGGTTCCTGAAAAGATCGTTTTTCCCGGCAAGGAAAACCTGCTGAAGCAAGAGGTTGAACCATTTATTCATACAGCCAATTATGAAGAGTATTTTTTACTGTATGCAGACGGAGAATTGGGTACGCAGGAAAAAGCAGGGGTAGAAAGATTTGTTTCCGGGCATCCTGCACTACAACCGGAATTTGAGCTGATCAACAAAACTGTTCTCACACCCGATAGATCTATTTCTTTTCCGGACAAAGAGCAGCTGTACCGGTATGAAAACAGGAAAGTGGTCCGGTTTGCCTGGTGGAGGCTGGCTGCTGCAGCCGTGGTTTTGATCGGGGTTGCTTTGTGGTGGAACGGATACCATATTACGGATACTGCGCCCCAGGTAGCAGGCGAACTTCCTGGTCATGAAATCAGGCCCTTACATCCGGAAAACGTTGTAAGCCAATCGCCCAACCATACAACTCCTCTGATCACTCCAGACCTCCCTTCCACGGGGGAACCGGAAAGTTCAATAGCAATGAACCTTCCGCAATCCGGTCAGGCTACAGAAACGCAGGAGGATAAAGGCCTGGAGAAAGAAACGGAAAAAACTTACCGTCCCCTCTCTCCACGCAAGAGCCCCGTACGGCAAATACCTTCGGAAACAGTTGCCCTCCACACGATCGACCCTGCTATAGCAAGTGCCCGGGAACCGATCATCGACAAACCTGCTTTTATCAATGAACATACAGGAGCAGAAATGGAGGATGAAAGCAACAGAGGCCATGTCAGCTTTGCCTCCAACGACGAACCAGAAGATGTTTATATAACCAATGTTCCCTTGGATAAAAAAATTCCTCTCAGGGGATTATTCAGAAAAGCTTCCAGATTGATCAACAAAGCCACAGGATCAAACGGTGGTGAAAAAACCATCCTGATCGGCAACGTAGAAGTCGCACTCAAATAACATCAGAATAATTAAAAATCAAAACAGCATGAAAAAGTTCTATTTTCTAGTGGCAGGCCTATGCTTGTACGGCAGCAGTTTCGCCCAAACAGATACAAGCGCCAACAAAACACAGCAAAGCGATACCATCCGCATCGGAACAATGATTATTGTAAAAAAACGGAGGAACAGCGGCGGCAATGATTCACCAACCACTGTAACCATCGAGAAAAAGCATTCCCGCCCCTCTAATGTTACAACCAACTGGGGAATTGTAGACCTGGGTTTCAACAATTACACAGACAACACCAATTATGCCTCCGCAGCAGCCCAGCAATTTGCGCCCGGCGGCAACAAGGACTGGTTCAAATTGCACAACGGCAAATCGGTGAATGTTAACATCTGGTTCTTTATGCAACGCCTGAACCTGGTAAGCCATGTAGTAAACCTGAAGTATGGTCTGGGACTGGAGTTAAACAATTACAGGTATGAAAGCAATATCCGCTTTAAAGAAAATCCCACTTCTGTTTACATGGACAATATCAGCTATCACAAGAACAAGCTGGCAGCTGATTACCTGACCGTACCCCTGATGTTGAACTTTAATTTAAGACCCGGAAAAGACAACGACAAGTCTTTTGGCCTGAGCGCAGGCGTCAGCGCAGGTTACCTGTACTCATCCCGCCAGAAGATTGTGAGCGGTCAAACCGGAAAAACAAAAGTAAAAGACGATTTCGACCTGAGGAATTACAAGCTCTCTTATATAGCAGAGCTGCACTTGGGGCCCGTAAACCTGTATGGCTCGCTTGCCACACAAAGCATGTTTGAAAAAGGTCTGGATCAGACTCCTTACAACATAGGTATCCGCATCGGCAAGCTATAAACAATGAGGATGAATTAGTTAACCGGAATCGATTTCTAACAAGGGCTGACCAGGGAAGCAAGTGGCTTCCCTGGTCAGCTTTTTGCATTTTAGCACGATTGGTAAAATATTGTAAAACCCCTTTTAGAAATTAAACTGGGGCTGTATATTGCTTTCCCTAACAGGATCAAAAAACCGGGTACGGCAATACTTTACTTATTACAGCTACCGTTGAAAATTTATACGTTAAAACATTTTCTGCTATGAAACTCAAGTGGCTTTGCCTGCTTGCCATTCCTGTTACCTTGTTTTCGTTTAAATCGTTGGAAAGAAGGGTCTTTTCAAAAAGGTTTTTTCACCACACGCTAACCGGAACGCCTTATATTATCATTGACAAATCAGATTACGAACTGCAGATCTTCGACGACCAGGGGTGGTACGCCACTTATCCTGTCGTGTTCGGCAGCAAAGACCTGAACGACAAGTTGATGGAAGGAGACCGGAGAACGCCTGAGGGAAGTTTTCGCATTGCCTCCAAGCGCCCTCATGAGAAATGGGATAAGATGCTGCTGCTCAACTATCCCACCCCCGCAGATATTGAAAAATTCAACCAGCGCAAAGCGCAGGGAATCGTTCCACCCAATGCAAAGATCGGCGGTGGCATCGGCATCCACGGCACCTGGCCCAGAGATGAAATGGCCGTAGACCGTTATCAGAACTGGACAAACGGCTGCATTTCCATGAAACGCGACCAGGTAGAAGAAGTATATGGTTTGGTACCTGTGGGAACAAGCGTTACAATCCGGCGCTAAAAGCCAGCTCTGGTGAAATCACCTTCTTAAATCCAAGGGAGATAGCCTGTCGTATATAATATACGTTCCTGTGAACAGGAGCAAGATTCAGGCAGTGAATACGTATAATAGAACGACCCCCAATCTCCTTTGGTATGAAGAACTATCCACCTTCCTGGATCTTTATAAACCCCTAATCCCTAAAAGTAGAAAAGATCCGGGCAAGTAAGCCCGGGTCCTTTTATAAACGGCCGTTTTTAATTTCTTCCACCACCCCCGGGTCAAGCAGGGTAGTTGTATCACCCAAGTTGCTTGTTTCTCCTTCCGCTATTTTACGCAGTATCCTGCGCATGATTTTTCCGCTTCTTGTTTTTGGCAATCCGCTCACAAACTGGATCTTATCAGGCTTGGCAATCGGTCCGATGATACGGCTGACTGTTGCCGTTACATCTTTTCTTGTGAGTTCTTCGCCCTTCTCCGTATTATTAAATATTACGTAGGCATAGATGCCCTGTCCTTTTATATCATGCGGATAGCCCACCACGGCACTTTCTATCACACCCGCATGCATGTTGATCGCGTTTTCCACTTCTGCCGTTCCAATGCGGTGGCCGCTTACATTCAGCACATCATCAACCCGGCCGGTGATGCGGTAGTTGCCCTGCTCGTCGCGGTACGCACCATCGCCGGTAAAGTAAAGATTTTCGTAGGTGGCAAAATAGGCTGTCCGGCATCGCTCGTGATCGCCATAGGTGGTTCTGATGATGCCGGGCCAGGGATGGCTGATGCAGAGGTTGCCGCTCACATCATTGCCTTCTACCGGCTTACCACTTTCATCTACCAGCAGGGGTTGCACGCCGGGTAAGGGAAGGGTAGCAAAAACAGGTTTTTCCGGTGTAATGCCTGCTATATTGGAGATCATGACGCCACCTGTTTCTGTTTGCCACCAGGTGTCTATAACCGGGCAGCGGTTTTTTCCGATCTTTTCTTTGTACCAGTGCCAGGCTTCTTCATTGATCGGCTCACCCACAGTTCCCAGTACCTTGAGTGTACCCAGGTCTTTTCCTTCGAGCGGCGCTGTGCCAAAACCCATCAGGGAACGGATGGCCGTTGGAGCAGTATATAATATATTGACCTTGTATTTATCAACAATATTCCAGAGCCTGCCCGCATCGGGCCAGGTAGGAACCCCTTCAAACATGAGGGTGGTGGCACCTGCGGCAAGCGGACCATATAAAATGTAGCTGTGGCCGGTGATCCAGCCGATATCGGCTGTGCAGAAATGGATGGCGCCGGGCTGGTATTGAAAAACGTTTACAAAAGAATAGGCTGTCCATACCATATACCCCCCACAGGTATGCACCACTCCTTTTGGCTTGCCGGTTGAGCCGGAGGTATAAAGGATAAACAGCATGTCTTCCGCATCCATCACTTCAGCCGGATAGTTGCCGGGGCGCTGCGTTTCAACCAGCTTTACCTCATCTTCCCACCACACATCTCTTCCCTTGATCATGCTGACCGGTGTACGGGTACGGGTACAAACAATCACGCGTTTTACAAAGGGACATGCAATCAGGGCATCATCAATTACTGATTTCAGCGGAATGTCTTTGGCACCGCGGAAAGCCCCATCACAGGTAATTACAAAAGCAGCTTTTGCATCCTGCAGCCGGTCGGCAATGCTCTGTGCAGAAAAACCGCCAAATATAACTGAATGGATGGCGCCGATGCGGGCACAGGCCAGCACAGCAATCGCCAGTTCAGGTATCATGCCCATGTAGATACACACCCGTTCGCCCCTCTGCACGCCGTTGTTTTTCAATACGTGGGCAAACTGGTTTACTTTATCGTACAGGTCTTTGTATGTCAGCACCCGGTGATGCTCCTCCGGGTCGTTGGGTTCCCAGATGATGGCAGGTGTATCAGCTAATTTCTCCAGGTGCCTGTCCAGGCAATTCTCTGTGATGTTCAGCTTACCGCCTGCAAACCATTTTACTGACGGCTCTTTGAAATTCCATTCCAACACCTTGTTCCACTTTTCTCTCCAGTAAAAGTTATCAGCTACAGCCGACCAGAATCCATCGGGATCTTGTTTGCTTTTTTCGTAGGCAGCCTGGTACTCTTCGTAAGACTTGATTTGATAAGGGTAAGACATATGACTTGATAAACCGTTTTAAAATACAACTAGTTGCTTTGTCATTTTCCGGAACATCTTCTTATTCAGCATTCGACAGAATGATAGAATAGAACAAAAACAGCATCGATAACCGGTTCTAAATTAGGGAGATTTGGGCAATAATCGGCCAGGAAGAGAGGTAAATAAACTTAACAGCAGCTTAGGGGTTTTGGCCCATCTTACCAGGCAGGATAAAAGTTGATTGATTACTTTCGCAGGGCAAAAAACTTTTATGTCGATCCATGTAAAAGACCTTGTAAAAACCTACGGGGAGCAAAAAGCTGTTAACCAGATTTCTTTTCAGATTGAGAAGGGAGAGATAGCAGGTTTTCTGGGGCCCAATGGTGCGGGTAAATCCACGACCATGAAAATCCTGACCGGCTATCTTCAACAAGATGGGGGGCAGGCGCTTGTGTGCGGGATCGACACAGCAGCCGATCCGATCGGCGCCAAGAAAAAGATCGGTTACCTGCCGGAAGCCAATCCGCTGTACTACGATATGTACGTAAGGGAGTACCTCTATTTTGTAGCCGACGTGCACCAGCTGACCGATAAAAAGCAAAAGGTGGAAGAAGTCATTGCGTTAACAGGCCTCACGCCGGAAAGCCGCAAAAAAACGGGACAACTCTCAAAGGGTTACAAACAGCGGGTGGGCCTGGCTGCCGCCCTGATCCACGACCCGGAAGTACTGGTACTTGATGAACCTACCAGCGGCCTGGACCCCAACCAGATCGGGGAGATCAGGGAGGTGATCCGCACCCTGGGGAAAAATAAAACAGTTTTGTTTTCTTCCCATATTCTACAAGAGGTAGAGGCCATCTGCGACCGGGTTATCATCATCAACAAGGGCACGATCGTAGCTGACGATGCTTTGTCCAACCTGCAGCAAACAAACAAAAACAACACGATCGTAGCGGTTGAATTTGATCAACCCGTTGGGCAGGAGATGCTGCGTGCATTGAAGGAGGTAGAGCAGATAGAACAATTGCACAACACAGGTTATAAACTGCAGACCCGGCAGCCTGAAATGGTGCGCCGGCAATTGCTGGAGCTGGCCGTGCAGCACAACCTGAACATCATCTCGCTGCAAAATGAAAGCAGAAGCCTGGAAAGCATTTTTAAAAGCTTAACGGCATAGAACAGATTGCCCCATCCGATGCGCCCTTGCGCTTTGCCCCTTGTCTTTACCGGGAAAATGCTAGATTTGTTTCCCGCAAATGGATTACTGATCATCAACATCCTATTCAGTATCTAATTTTATAACCAACAAGCAATCAATTATGAGTTACATTGTAGACGTTCACGCCCGGCAAATACTAGACAGCAGAGGCAACCCCACGGTTGAAGTAGAAGTAATTACAGAAGATGGAGCATTGGGCAGGGCTGCCGTGCCCAGCGGCGCCAGCACCGGCGTTCACGAAGCGGTAGAGCTGCGCGACAATGATAAAAAAGTATATGGTGGAAAAGGCGTACTCAAAGCCGTCGAAAATGTAAACGATGTAATCGCAGATAAACTGCTTGACTGGGAAGTGTCTGACCAGACAGGGATAGACAATGAGATGCTTGAACTTGACGGCACGCCCAACAAAGGCAAGCTGGGTGCGAATGCCATCCTGGCCGTGAGCATGGCCGTAGCAAAAGCAGCCGCAGAAGAAGCCGGTTTGCCCCTGTACAGATATATCGGCGGCACCAACGCAAAAACACTGCCCATCCCCATGATGAACATCCTGAACGGTGGGGCACATGCTGATAACAAAATAGATTTCCAGGAATTTATGGTGATGCCCATCGGCGCTTCCACCTTCAGCGAAGGGCTGCGCTGGGGTGTTGAGATTTTTCATGCCCTGAAATCGGTTCTCAAGAAAAAAGGATTTTCTACCAATGTAGGCGACGAAGGCGGTTTTGCCCCCGACATCCAAAGCAATGAAGAAGCCATTGATACGGTGATGACTGCCATCGAAGCCGCCGGGTTCAAAGCCGGAAAAGATGTTTCTATTGCCATGGACCCCGCCGTAAGCGAAATGTTCGACGCCAAATCAAAAGAATATCATTTCCACAAGTCGGACGGTAAACGCCTGAGCAGCGAAAAAATGGTTGACTACTGGGCCAATTGGGTAAAGAACTATCCCATTATTTCTATTGAAGATGGCATGGCAGAAGATGATTGGGATGGATGGAAATTGCTGACCGATACAGTAGGCAACAAGATCCAGCTGGTGGGTGACGATTTATTTGTAACCAATGTAGAAAGACTGCAACAGGGCATCGACAAGGGTGTCGGCAATGCCTTGCTGGTAAAAGTAAACCAGATCGGCAGCATCACAGAAACCATCAACGCCGTAACCCTGGCGCAACACAACGGCTACAATACCATCATGAGCCATCGCAGCGGTGAAACCGAAGACACCACCATCGCCGACTTGGCCGTAGCGCTGAACTGCGGACAGATCAAAACCGGTTCGGCCAGCCGCACCGACCGCATTGCCAAATACAACCAATTGATCCGCATTGAAGAAGAGCTGGAAAGCAGCGCCTTCTTCCCCCACGGAAAAATAAAGTTTGGAAAAAAATAATCCGATTTTATCCCTTTGCAGACCGGCTTCCTTTGATCCCTGAACAAAATAATCCGTTGTACAATGCCATCATCTTCGCGTAAATACTGGCTCATGGGCAGGTACCTGCTCACGGGGGCCGGTCTGCTGGTTTGGATGTTTTTCTTCGACGACCGCGATATCATAACTACGTATATCCGGCACCCCCGGGAACTACGACAGCTTGAAGAAAGCAAAAGAAATTACCAGGAGCAGATCGCAGCCTTGCGCAAAGAATCCGGCCTGCTCAAATCCAGCGCCGCTACCCTGGAAAAATACGCCCGCGAGAAATACTTCATGAAACGGGACAATGAGGACGTTTTTATAATCAAGCCGGAACCATGAATTCTATTGTCTGAACCAGGATTACACGGATCCACGGATTACAGGATTGCAGCTTGAGATGACATCACCATGAAAATGATCAAGAGGTATATTCAAGATCGATCTTTGCATATATGTCTCGATCAACTTCGGTATGATCCACTCTCAAGCTGCAATCCTGTAATCCGTGGATCCGTGTAATCCTGGTTCAGACAATAGAATCCGGCAACTCCCCGAACGTATGCTGGCACGCTGAACAGCGATAGTACTTCTGTACCTTCTTCTCCTGGCCGTTTACAATAAGTGATTTTATCTTATCTATCCACCTGTTATAATGGATTTCCTCTTCTACCTGTTCCAGGGTAAATTGTCCGCAATGGGGGCAGGGAACGGTTTGGAGAAAGAGTTTGTCGGATTTCTGGAGCAGGTACAGGGCAGCGGCCAGGTAGGAATCTTCTACCATCAGCTTCATGCCTCCCAGGGCCGGACTTAACAGGGGATCTATCGTAACAGTATACTCGTCTTTGATATAACAGTTGATGCCGGCATCTTGCAGCAGGGCCAGCTCCAGGTTTGCAGAGATATAATTGTCGTAAGCGCGAATGGGAATGAAATCCATATCAACTGTTCAGCATCAGCGGCATAATCAGTATCAGCAAATCCTCGTTTGAATCATTCTCGGTAGGCTTTACGATACCTGCTTTTGTGGCCGTAGAAAGTTCCATGGTAATCTCATCGCTGATGGCTGCATTGAGCATTTCTATCAGAAAACGGGCGTTAAAGGCAATAGACATGTCTTCTCCGTCGTACTGGCAGGGAATGCGTTCGCTGCCTTCAAAAGAAAAGTCGATGTCCTGGGCCGCCAGCTCCAGTTCGTTGCCGCGTATGTTGAGGGCTACCTGGTTGGTGCTTTTGTTGCTGAACACGCTTACCCGGCGTAGCGCGCTTTGAAAGCCTACCTTGTTGAGCAGCAGCTTGTACGGGTTGTTGGCCGGTATTACCACCTTGTAATCTGGGAAACGGGCGTCGATAAAGCGGCAGCTCATTTGGGTAGAGCCGTGTTTTACAAACAGGTGGTTTTTGTTGTAGCTGAGGGTAAGCTCGTCCTGGTTCATCGGCAGGACCGCTTTCAGGAGGTTCAGCGGTTTTTTGGGAACGATGAAGGTGTCGCTTTCCGGACAGCTCACATCGGTTCTTTTGTAGCGGATGAGGCGGTGTGCATCGGTGGCTACAAACTGGATGTGGTCGCCATGCAGCTCAAAGAAGACACCCGTCATGGCCGGACGAAGATCGTCGTTGCTGACCGCGAACAAGGTTTTGTTGATGGCCGTTACAAGGGCGGCAGAAGGAATGGTAAAAGAAGTGGTATCGTCAGCAGCCGGCTCCTTGGGAAAATTATTGGGATCTTCTCCCATCACCTTGTATTTACCATTGCCGGTTGTGATTTCAACGGCAAAATTTTTGTCGATATTAAAGCTCAGGGGCTGATCGGGTATGTTTTTGAGCGAGTCGAGCAGGATTCTTGCCGGAATGCAAATTTTTCCGTTCTCCTTCGATTCGATGTCCATCTGTATGCGCATCACGCTTTCGAGATCGGTCGCTACCACGTTTAACTTGTTCCCATCTACCTCAAACAAAAAATCCTCTAGAATTGGCAATACGGTGTTGGCACTGATGACGCCGCTGATTTGTTGCAATTGTTTTGATAAAGCAGCCGATGATACGATGAACTTCATTGAATGTTCAGATTAAAAAGTTGTAAGAAGCGAAACTACTGATTTTTAAACAATGACCAAGAGTATTTCCCGCCTGTACCCAAGCCTTTGCAGGCGGGGATTTTACGTAAATTTGCCCTGTGTCACTCTCTCCCCTTACAAAAGAACAGGCCCTGCAAAAGCTGCGGCACTACTGTGCTTACCAGGAGCGCAGCCACAAAGAAGTAAAAGAAAAACTCTACAGTTTCGGCTTGCACAAGCAGGAAACCGAACAAGCGATCGCCCAATTGATCGAGGAAGGGTATCTGAATGAAGAGCGTTTTGCCATCCAGTTTGCGGGCGGCAAATTCAGGATGAAGCAATGGGGGAAAGTAAAGATCAGGCACGAGCTGAAACTCAGGCAGGTAAGCGAATATTGCATTAAAAAAGCCCTGCAACAGATCGACGAAGATGCCTATCAGCAAACACTGGAAAAAGAAGCGGAACAAAGATGGGAACAGCTGAGAGGCGAGAAGAACATCTTCACAAAAAAACGCAAGCTCCAGGATTACCTGCTGCAAAAAGGATTTGAAAGCGACCGGGTAGCTGAAATGGTCAAAAAGTCCAGCGGATCACAGTCCGGGTAAGATCTTTTCAAGCATGCAAGAGAGTATGCCAGGCAGTTGCCCCGTTGGTTCATCCACTGCTACCTGCGGCAAAAGACCTGGTTTATTTTCAGCGACAATCTATTAAATTAGCAGCCTATGACAACAAACCCCCAACGATTGTTCGACTGCCTGCAATATCATCTGGAAAAAGGTCCGCTCGATGATATGCTGGTGGCCAAGGAAGAAGGCCGGTGGAGAAAATACAGCACACAAGAGGTGAGTGATATTGTAAACCGGCTGAGTGCAGGATTGGTGAACCTGGGCTATGGCTGCGGCGATATGACCGAGGAGGGAAGGGATAAAATCGCGATCCTTTCCAAAAACAGGCCCGAGTGGCTCCTGCTCGACCTGGCCGTGCAAAAAATGGGCGCCGTTCTCACGCCCGTATACCCGACCATCAATGTAAACGAATTGGAATTTGTGCTGCGCGACGCACAGGTAAAAGCCATCTTTGTGAACGACGATGACCTTTGCGAAAAAGTATTTACCATCAAGGACCGCCTGCCTGCTTTGCGGGATGTATTTACATTTGAACCCGTTGCAGGAGCCAGGCACTGGAAAGAAGTGCTTGATCTGAGCTCGCCGGAAGCTATCCAGCAAGTGCAGGCAATTGCCAGCAGAATAAAATATGAAGACCTGGCTACCATCATCTATACCTCCGGTACTACCGGTACACCCAAAGGAGTGATGCTGAGCCACCGGAACATCTTAAGCAATGTAATGGCTTCCATGCCTTGCTTCCCGCCCGGCGACCACCTGCGGGCCCTCAGCTTTCTGCCCCTCAACCACATCTTCGAGCGCACGGTCAGCTATATCTACCTTTATAATGGCACCAGCATTTACTTTGCCGAAGGACTGGAAACGATCGGTGAAAATATCCGGGAAGTGAAACCCCATGTTTTTACCACCGTTCCGCGCCTGCTCGAAAAAGTGTATGACCGGATCATGCACAAAGGCAAGGAGCTGACGGGTGTAAAGAAAAAGTTGTTCTACTGGGCGCATGACCTTGCCCTGAAGTTCGAGATCAACAAAAGCCAGGGGCTCAGTTACCGGCTCCAGCTTGCCCTGGCCAATAAGCTGGTATTCAGCAAATGGAGGGAAGGACTGGGAAATGAGATCTTGTGTATTGTGTCAGGCGGCGCTGCCTGCCAGGTGAGGCTGATCCGCATTTTCACCGCGGCTAAGATGATCGTGATGGAAGGATACGGACTTACGGAAACTTCTCCCGTGATCAGCGTAAACCGCTATGAAGAGAAAGACAGGATGTTTGGAACGGTGGGTCCCCTCATTGAAGGCGTGGAAGTAAAGATTGCAGAAGACGGAGAGATCCTGTGCAAGGGGCCAAACGTAATGATGGGTTATTATAAACGGCCTGAGCTGACCGCCGAAAGTGTCAAGGACGGCTGGTATTATACAGGTGATATCGGTATGATGGCAGAGAACAGGTTCCTGAAAATCACCGACCGCAAAAAAGAATTGTTTAAAACAAGCGGCGGCAAATACGTGGCACCCCTTGCCATTGAGAACAAGCTCAAAGAATCCAACTTTATTGAACAGGTGATGGTAGTGGGTGCAGAGCGCAAGTTCGTGGGTGCCCTGATTGTTCCTTCTTTTCCCAACCTCAAAGAATGGATGCGCAAACACAACATCACTTTCACTGACGCAGAGGGTGCCCTGCGCAACCCCCAGGTGCTGGAGCTGTACAAAGACCTGGTGGAAAGCTTCAACAAATACTTCAACCATGTAGAGCAGATCAAACGCTTTGAACTGCTGCCGCATGAATGGAGCATTGAAACCGGTGAAATGACACCCAAGCTCAGCATCAAAAGAAAGGTGGTGATGGAAAAGTACCGCGACTCAATCGAACGGATTTATCATTAGGTAATTACTTCACCTCTATTGCTTTTTCAACCGCTTCCAGCGCAGATTCTTCTCCTGTATCAAGTATAGCCAGGGCTGAATATTTTCCTTTGGGCACAGTGTCCGGGATAATAAGCCTGACCTTGCGTTTGCTGGCAGGAAAAACAGGAAATTCTGTTCTGTCGAGTTTGTACTCCTTACCTGTTTCTACGTTGGTTAGCTCCATATGTACCTTGCATTCCAGCATGGTTTCGCCTGTGTTGGCCATATAGAAATCATAGGAATTTTTTTCAGCCGGCACTTCTTTGAGCGCAATGCCTTTGGCTTCTGCATGTGTTATTGAGGGAGGTGTTTGATAGATGTGAATGCCTACCCGCAGCAACTCTTTGATCTTGGTATTAAATTGTTTGCTGTTGCGGGTAGCACTGTCTTTTTCGGAGGCGCTTTGCAAGAATAGCATGGCCCACCGCATCTGTTTAAATGCGTTCAGGTCAGGTGGCCCCTGCAGCCGCACCAGCAATTCTTCTGTTTTACCAGGTTCTACTTCAATAAAATTTTTAGACAGGGACACCCATTTCGCACAGGAGCTGGGCAGGGTATCGGGCTTAAAATATTCATGCGCCCCGGTTGAGTCGCGCAGCCAGTCGGCCAGGTAGGCTTCAAAGCTTATCTTTTTATCAGACATGTTAGCGATCCGGATCACCTGCGACTCGGTGGTTCCCGGAGCCAGGTGATACTCGAGAATAGAGGGCTGTATGCCTACTTTCTGCGCAACCACATTTTGTGCAATGAGTAACAATGAGATAGCTGCCAGAAGGAAAGATTTCGTCATAGACTGGATTTTAAAAAATAATATTTCGAGCAGGTCGTTACCTATTTACTATGAACAAACCGCTGTCGGAATATTCGATGCATTTCTTAAACGCATTCTTGCTCCTGTTTCTTGTATCGGATGCATGGTCGCAATCTATTCAGCTGCAAACAGGCCAGACAAACTTTAATTTTAACACATCCAGTACACTTGAGAACGCACAGGTATCTGTAAACGCTTTTTCCCTATCCGTATATTCTTTTTCTAATTTTAGTGTCTATGCCAAAGTATCAAGTGTAAGCAGCAGTTCAGGTGTAACAATGCCGGCATCAATGGTAGCCATCAAACTGAATACAGTATCTCCTTCCAGGAGCGCCAACTTCAATCCTATCACCCTCAGTACAAACAACCAGCAGATTATTCAATCCTATTATACCTTGTTCTGGTATGTTACCTATACGTACAACCTGATCATCGGTCCTATTGGCTATGATTATCCGCCCGGCAATCAGATATTCAACATCTTATTTACCATAACAAGCCCCTAACATGCGATCTCTTTTTTTCCTGGTGTTTGGTTGCTTGTTGCAGTTGGTTTTGCAGGGGCAAAGCAGCGCTAACTTTACTTCTACCCTCAACATCCAGCCAGTTATGGAGTTGTCTCTTACCAATACTGCTTCAAACGCAACGTTCAGCACACCCGATCAATACGCGGGCGAATACGTGATCAGTAATTTCAACAATATAAAGATCAACAGCAACCAGAACTGGAACCTGAGCATGGCTGCTACCAGCAATGTTTTTACTGCCAGCGGCACTTTTGCATCTGCTAACATGCCTGCTTCTATTTGCAGGATAGGCGTTACCGGTCAATCTGCTGTGCTTACGCTTTCTACCACGTCCCAGCTGCTTTCCACAGGCAACCGCGGCAGTGAAACCGCCGCCGGGAATTCATTCGACATTACCCTGAGAATCAATCCAGGATACAATTATGGCGCAGGCATTTACAATATCGGTATTGTGTATACGCTTACAGCCAAGTAAGGGTTTTTTGAAAAAATCCCTTTTACTCACTTGACAATGCCAAAATAATATTGGATTTTTACACTTCCGATTCTATAAAAAACGCACCGTATTGAAAACCATCTTCCTCTTCCTGATCATCCTGTCAGGAGCTATGGCAAAAGCCCAGCATGCAAACAGCCAGGCATCACAGGTAATTACCCTGCGTCTTCAACCTATTTCATTTATCGACTTTTCTGCTGCTGAATCCAGCAAATCTGCAAAGCAGGCAGATGCAAAAAATGACCCCGCAGCCAGCTCTTCCATGCGCGACATCATTGTAAATAAAAACCTTTCTGCCCAGGCTGCGCTTCCTGCTGAAGCGGCCAGTACTTTACAGGATGAGCAAAAGAACAGCTCCCGCAATATGATGGCATACAGTGACAACCAGCATCAATCAGTGTATACGTTTTCAAGCAGGTAAGGATTGTAATTGCCTCCGTCCCGGAATTACAATATCGAATCCCGCTTGTCGTTTTAGGGTAGCTCATGCCTGCAAGGGCCTGATCTATTCCTATGTTAAACCATTTGGGACTCTTGAAAACACTGTGCAGATACTTACTTGTGGCGCTCCTTTTTTCTATTTGCAAGTCTTCAGCTTCCGCACAACAAATTCAGCCTGACCTGCTTAAAGTCAGGCTGCTCAAGGATTCTATCTTACTGGAAGAAAACCAATTTGCTTTCAACAATATAAGCCTGCTTAACAACAGTGCCTCCACGCTGCATATACAGCTCACGCTTCTTCCTCCGGATGCAGTAGACATTGTTTCTGCTACGGTGACAAACATCGAAATCAAGCCGCATGAAAGCCAGACAGTTCCTTTCCGGTTTACACAGGGTAAGAAAAATGCTTCCATTGCCTGGTACCCTGTTGCGATAGAGCTGCGGATAGCAGAAAGCGGACAGGTTATCAACCGGGCATTTTACGTAAAACCAAAAGAGAATACAAAGTGGCGGGTGCTGCTCAGGCAACCAACCATTACCTTCCTGGAAACGGATAAAGAAATTCCTTTTGACGTCTATATCGAAAACACAGGCAACAGCGATGATGTGTATACGTTCACCATCAACACTCCGCTCGATCTTTCTATTCCCAAAAAGAATTACACGGTTATGCTGCCCCCAGGCGGGCGCCAGACCGTGTCCGTAAAAGTCCTTCTCACCCCCAAAGACATCTGGCAACTTAAAAGGGAGGACATTGAAATTTTTGTAAAAGGAAAAAACAGCGAACAGAAAATGTTACGCCAGACAGTTATAAAAATGGGCTACTCGTATAACGGCGCTATATCAAGCTGGTATAAAATGCCTCTTTCGGTTGAACTGAACCTGAACAATATTGCCAGCAACCAGCCTTTTGGTTTTGTAAACCTGCGCGGCTATCTCCCTTTGAAAGGAGATGCGCAGCTGAACATGCTGTTTCAGTCTGACAATATATACCGGAGTTTTTCTGCCAACACACACCTGGCTACTGCGCAGTATGTAAAAGGACCCTGGCGCATTACGGGCGGAAGCATTGTTGATTTCAACAATTTTCTGGTCGATGGCATGGGAGCCCGCCTGCAGTACAACGGTCCGGACAACCAGCTGTTTGAATTGATGGGTGTGAAGAGCAGGCGCGGGAATACACATCAGTTCAACATGAAGTTTGCCCGGAGACTGGGTGGTAGATGGAGCTTTTCTTCCAACTCATTCGTCAACCGCGACATAGAAAAAAAGACTGATAGTTATCTTACGATCAACCGCCTCGACTGGCTGATGGGCGCCCACACGAAACTGTCGGTGGAAGGAGGTGCGGGCATGGAGAAATTAAACAGGGTAAAGCTTGATACAACCCTGCCGGCCATACAGGGAGGCTACCATTTTGAATCAACCGGTAAATATTACCAGATCAACTCACAGATAACCCTGTATTCAAAAAATTTTCCCGGTATCAACAAAGGCTTTACCTATCAGCTGCACGAAGCAAGATTTCTGCTGAACCATTTCTTTGCAGGTCCTTACATGGAGCTCAACAAAAGAGCATACAACAATACAGAAGATTCCCTGGTCAATTACCTGTTCAACATCGATACAAAGGAATGGGGTGCTCGAACCGGGTTCCAGGGGAAAAAATTTTCCATGGTGCTGTCGCCCGGACTGTTTACGCAAATACAGGACAGTCTGAACAGTGTAAGAGCAGACATGTACAAAGTTTCTGTCAACACCAACTGGCAGATCAGCGACAATTGGTGGTTCTCTCTTTTTTCCAATGTGGGAAAAGTGTATGTGCCGGGGGCCATGCATCCTGCTTTCTACAGCATGAACAACCTGATGAACCTGCAGTCGCACCGCTACGGATTGACTGTCCGTTACGACAACGGACCTTACTATTACTATGAGATCAAACAATACCTCAGCCGCTCTGAACCTGTAAGACGGCTTCAGATAGCCCCTTTTGCAGAACAACCCTTTTCAAAATGGAACCTGTTTTACCGCTTGCAGCTGAATTACCTGCGTGAAACAGCAAGCAAAACATCTTACCTTGTAGCATACAACAATCTTCTGTACTCTTCTCCCCGCCTGGGTTTGGATGCGGGATTAACAGCACAGGTAAACTTAATCAACCAGGGCACGCCGTATATTAACCTAACCATCCGCCAGCGCTTACAGATGCCCGTGGCAAGGAATAAAAAATCAAAAAATTTCAAGTTTGTTCTTTTCCAGGACAGTAACAACAACGGCCTGTACGACAAGGGGGAAGAGCCTGTACGGCAAGCCAGAACAGGCATCGACAACGATGTTGTGCTGAGCAATGAAAGGGGAGAAATTGATTTCAGGAACACAGATAAAACTTCCTTCTTACTCGACTTCAGCCAGATTTCTACCCTGCGTGGATGGATACCCAAGCTGGGTTACCGGCAAACAATCGCCCCGGGCAGCCAGAAGATCAACTACATCCCCTTCCTGCCTGGTAAAATGCTTACCGGTAAGCTGGTGCTTGTCAGGGATGAAAAAAGCAATGTTACCATGCAGCTGGATGGCATCCGCATTACAGCAATTTCTGTTGACGGCAAAACCTACGCAACGCTCACCAATGCAGAGGGCGAATTTTTCCTGAACCTGCCTGCCGCCGAGTACACCGTCACCATCAACCAGGAAGCCTTCGACGAAAATTTCCGCCCTTCAGAAACCAGCAAATCAGTTGACCTGGTTAATAATAATCTTCTGAACATCCAATTCGATATCCGACAGAAAAAGCGGCAGATCAATATCCACAAGGGGAGTTAGGGGTAGCATCGGCAGTTACGGTCAGCTTATCTTTACACGCAGTAAATCCCTGTATGCAACGCATAAGTATACACCGGTAAATAACGGTATTTAGCTTATTCTTTCTTGCTAAATTGAACGGCCAATCCTGTGTAATCCGGAAGGTCAAAAACTGAAAACCGTTTGTTATGGCTGAAAGTTATATACAAGAAATAAAAGAGATTCTGATCATTGCCAGGCAGAAAACGTATGCTGTCATTAACTCCGTGATGGTAGAAGCCTACTGGCAGATCGGCCGGCGTATTGTGGAGGAGGAACAGCAGGGTGAAAAACGGGCAGCCTATGGGGAACAAGTTTTGAAAGAACTTTCCAAAGCACTCACTGCTGAATTTGGAAAGGGGTTTTCTTATGCTAACTTAAAGAATTTCAGACAATTCTATCTTACGTTTCCCGGCACGCAAAAACGCTACGCACTGCGTAGCGAATTGTCCTGGACACATTACCGGCTCATTATGCGGGTAGAAAATGAAGAAGCAAGAGCATACTATATGGAGGAAGCTGCCAGTCAGCAATGGAGCTCACGAACCCTGGAGCGCAACATCAATTCCTTTTATTACCAGCGCCTGCTGGCTACGCAAGACAACAGCAAAAAGGCTGCAAGGCAAACTACTGCACCAGAAAAGGAGCATCTGCGGGATTTCATCAAAGACCCCTATATATTTGAATTCCTCAACCTGTCCGAGCCGTTGAAGGCAAGTGAAAAAGAACTGGAGGGAAGCCTGATCACTTACCTGCAACAGTTTTTGCTGGAGCTGGGAAAGGGCTTTTCTTTTGTGGGCCGCCAGCAACGCATCAGCACCGAAACCGCGCACTTTTATATCGACCTGGTTTTCTACAACTACATCCTAAAATGCTTTGTTCTTTTTGACCTGAAAACAACCAAGCTGTCGCATGCCGACATCGGGCAGATGGATATGTATATCCGCATGTTCGACGACCTGAAACGCAACGAGGGCGATAATCCTACTATCGGGATCATCCTGTGTACGGAAAAGGATGAAACGATTGTGAAGTACAGTATTCTGTCAGGCCATGAGCAACTCTTTGCCAGCAAGTACATGCCCTGGTTGCCCACGGAAGAAGAGCTGATTGCAGAGGTAGAACGGGAACGGCTGGCCTTAGAGATGGGAAGAGAAGATAATTTAGACAAGTTGTAAGAGACGAACCGGTGGCTCTATTGCACCAGGTAGTTCCTACTTTTGCGCATGGATTATTTTAAAAAGCTGCAGGAATTGCTAAAAACAGAAAGAGCAGAAGACCGGCAGTCGTACTTGAAGTTCACGGAAACGACCTCCGTTGCTATGCGCAGGGAAACAGGTTATGCCTGGTACCCCATTGCCATCCGCGGAACAGAGCTTGGCCGGGGTGATTACCTGACCGTAGAGGTCGAGCGCACAACCCACCTGGATGTGATCCACCAGCTTCGCTCGGGCGTATCGGCCATGTTGTTTTCCAACCACGATCCGAAAGAAGACCGGGTGGAAGGCACGATCTCTTACCTGAACGGCAACCGGTTAAAAATTACCCTGCGAACCGATGAGCTGCCCGACTGGGCCAGCAACGGCAAGCTGGGCATAGACCTCCTGTTTGATGACAACAGCTATGATGAAATGCAGAATGCCCTTAAACTGGCGGATGCAACAGGAGAGAAACCAACAGAAGGCCGGCTGATCCGGATCTTAACCGGTGCACAATCGCCCACCTTTCAGACTGAAGTTCCGCAGCAGGCTACTCCTATGTTGAACCATTCGCAGCAACAGGCTGTTGAAAAAATCATGGCTGCCAATGAGCTGGCCATTGTACACGGGCCGCCGGGCACGGGGAAAACCACCACCCTTGTGCAAGCCATCAAAGCCCTCTTTCAAAGAGACCATCAAAAGATCCTCGTAACAGCACCCAGCAATACAGCCGTAGACCTGCTGAGTGAAAAACTTGCCGAACAAGGATTGAATGTATTGCGCGTAGGAAACCCGGCCCGCGTATCAGAGCGGTTAATGGCGCTGACCCTTGATAGTAAAATGGCAGAGCACAGCGCTACCAAAGAAATCAGGAGACTGAAAAAACAGGCTGCAGAATACAGGAACCTGGCGCACAAATACAAACGGAACTTTGGCAAGGCAGAACGCGAACAACGCAAAGCCCTCTTTGACGAAGCCCACCGCATTATAAAAGAAGTTGGCAACACAGAGCAATATATCATCGACGACCTGGTAGCAAGGGCGCAGGTTATTACAGCCACATTAGTAGGTGCCAATCATTATACTGTACGCAATCTTACCTACGATACCGTTGTGATCGATGAAGCAGGGCAGGCCCTGGAGCCAGCCTGCTGGATACCGGTGCTCAAAGCAAAGCGGCTTATCCTTGCCGGCGATCACCAGCAGCTGCCTCCAACGATCAAATCAGAACAGGCAGCCAGGGAAGGACTGGGTACTACCCTGCTGGAAAAGGGCGTACGCCTGCACCCTGAAGCAGTCACCCTGCTGGAAGAGCAGTACCGCATGAATGAAGCCATCATGGGATATTCGTCTGCTGTTTTTTATGAAAACAGGTTGAAAGCACATGCGTCGGTGGCCAGTCATCTTCTGTTTTCCGGTGACGAACCGCTTGTTTTTGTTGACACGGCCGGTTGCGGCTTTGAAGAAAAAGCACACAGCACCAGCGTTACCAACCCTGAAGAAGCTGCTTTCCTGCTCAAGCTGCTGATGGGCCAGGTAGACATACTTGCACAATATTATACACCGGAAAGTTTTCCTTCCCTGGCTGTGATCTCCCCCTATAAACAACAGGTAGAGCTGTTAAAAGATCTGCTGCAGCATGCTCCCCGGCTCCAGGTATATGGAGAAAAACTAGCCGTCAACACAATCGACAGCTTTCAGGGACAGGAACGCGATGTGGTTTATATCAGTCTGGCCCGCAGCAATGCGGAAGGGGTGATTGGTTTTCTTTCTGACGTCCGCCGCATGAACGTAGCCATGACGCGGGCCCGGAAAAAGCTCGTGGTAATTGGCGACAGCGCTACACTTTCGAGCTTGCCCTTTTATGCAGATCTTATCGCTTATGCACAGGAAAGAAATGCTTACAAGAGCGCTTGGGAATTCATGGATGTATAGTGGCTTTATGGCTGAATCAACCTGATGGCCTGGGGTACCACGCGGATGTCAAATTTTTCCGCTGTATCAGCCGGGTCGCCATCAATGTGAAGCGGGGCATTCTGCGGATTGATAATGGTGAGTGAAGAAGTTTGGAAGTAAACGATATTTCCTTTTTCTTCATCGTCCCGGTCGTATGCATTGGTAAAACCGGTTACATGGCCGATCACAGAAAATGGAAACACCAGCTTGCTCATCTTTTTTACGATCACCACATCAATCAAACCATCGCTGAGATCGGCACGGGGAGCAATGGTAAAATTATTTCCAAACTGGTTGCTGTTGGCGACGCTGATAAAATAAGCTTCGGTTGTAAATGATTTTTCCTGTGTGTGGATCTCGAACACATAAGGCTTGGCAGAAAAGAAGTTGGCGCCTGTAACCTTGATGTAGGTTTTCAATCCGCGTCTTTTTTGCTTGGCAAATTCGTGGGCCACTTTTGCGTCAAAGCCGATGCCGCAGAGCATACAGGAAAAACGGTCATTGATAAAACAGCCATCCACATAGGATACCTTTCCCCTGAATACCACGTCCAGCGCGCGCCGTAGCTTCAACGGGATCTTTGCCGTGAGTGCCAGTCCATTCCCGGATCCCATCGGTATGATCCCTATATTCACGTCCTCACCCAGCAAGGCTGCTGCTACGGCATTGATAGAGCCATCGCCGCCGCAAACCACAACGTCTGTTAGTTTCTCGTTCCGGACCCTTTCTGCAAGAAACCGGTAATCGCCTGCTGCATTGGTATACACAATCTCAAAATCGATCCCCTGCTGCCCCGTTTCGCGGCTGATCGTATCTTGTAGAAGGGACTTGGTTTTTACACCTGCAATGGGATTGATCAGGTAAACAATCTTGCGGTATGTACTCATTTCAGCTGGATGCGTGACCGCGATTTTTTAAAGCCAAGGAAAGCTGTAACAAGGAGCAAAACAATAGACAGCAGGAGCAGGAAAAAATTTTTTTCAGCCGCTGATTCACGGTGTAAAACGCCGTCAGGGCCTGTATAAAAGCCATGGGCATCAAACTGGTAGTTTCCCTCCCGCATCACGGTAAAGTATAAAGCAACTGATACTATCAGTAACAAAAAGGCTGCTATTTTAAATCCTTTTTTCATATAAAGATGACCTGGATTTAGTGTACATACCCTCCCTGATCATTCTGTAAATTTGCATTTTAATTCTGTAACAAACTAAACCGATCTACATGGACAGCATAAAAATTGGTGACGTAGTACAATTAAAATCAGGCGGTCCCAAAATGACCGTTCAACGGGTTATCGGCTCAGACCAGTCGAACCTGGGTTTAAAAGCAAGCGATGAATTCCTCAAGCTAAAAGGATTCAGGGATGGCGACGTAGTCTGCAACTGGTTTGAAGCCAGTTCGCTGAAAGATGGCACTTTCAAGGTGGAAGGTCTGAATATATCTGAACCATGATTTACAGGATTGGAGGGATTCGGGGATTGTTTTGGGTGATCAGCTTGCTGGGAAAGAACGTACAGGTTTGACGATTGATACACTGCAATTCCTCAATCCCCGAATCCCTCCAATCCTGTAAATCATGGTTCAGATATATTCAGACCTTCTTTTTAAAGGGTTTTGTCAGTTTTGTAATAGAAGATTTGGCGCTGATCTCCACCGTCAGGTCATCACCCAGCAGGATGCTCCAGGGCTGAACACCTTTGGTGGCTTCAAACACGACCTTGAGGATGGCAATGATCGGAATGGACAGGATCATGCCCGGTATGCCCCAGAGGGTTTCTCCTACAATAACCCCGAAAATGGTGGCCAGCGCGTTCATCTTTACCTTGGAACCTACAATTTTAGGAAACAGAAAGTTACTGTCGATGAGGTGAACGATCACCACCACAATAGCCACGCCCAGCACCGTACCCGATGAGTTTGTCGTAAAAGTGATCAGCATGCTGAGCACGCAGGCGATAAAGATGCCCAGGTAAGGAACCAGGTTGAGGATGGCCGCAATAACGCCCAGCAGGAAAGCATATTTTACACCCAGGATCACAAAACCCAGAATGTTCAGGGCTGCTACAATCAACATTTCAATGATAATCCCCACCAGATAGCCTTTGACCACATACCGCGTTTTCATAATTACATCATACACCTGGTCAGGGTAATCTGTAAAGCTGGTGATAAAGAACTGTACAATCAGCCGGCGGTACAGCAAGAGTAAAAAAGTGTACAAAATAGTCAATACCGTATACAGGAACACACTCGACAGGGTGCTGAACGTGCTGCTGAAAACAGTCAGAGCCATTGTTTCAGATGTAAGGCTGTTCAGGGTGTTGTTGATCTTTTCTGTACTTACACCATACTTAGTGTGAACCCATGTTTGCAGATCCTGAAGCACCAGCGTAAGCCGCTCTATTACAGGCGGTACATCTTTCTTGAAAGCATATATCTGGGAGGAAATAAAGTAAAATACAAAAGCAAAAAATATCAGTGAAATCAGCAGGCTTATCACCGCTGCAAAACCCCGTGATACACCCCATTTTTCCAGCAGCTTACAGGGTGTAACCAGCAGGATAGAAACCAATCCCGCAAAAGCAATCGGCATCAGTACGTGCTCTCCTACATGCAACAAAAAAAGCAGTAGTACAATGATGATCAAACCATGGCTGAACTTGATGTAAAAGGGCCTCTCTTCCAATGTCATACGGGTAAGTTTGTGTAAATATATAGAAAGCACGGGCGGCTCCTATAAACCGTTCGTTAATAAGCCGCTGAACGCATGATCTGCATGCACAAAACGGGCCATGTCCCAAACATTTGGCAGTTTTGTGCGTTATACTAAAATTATTAGCAAATCATTCTACTACTATGTGGGATCGCATAAAGGAGAAGCTGGAAATATTGGCCGATGCAGCAAAATACGATGTTTCCTGCGCCTCCAGCGGAAGCTCCAGAAAGAACCAGGACAAAGGATTGGGTGACACGGGCATGGGTATCTGCCACGCCTACACCGAAGACGGCCGTTGCGTGTCCCTGTTGAAAATCTTGCTCACCAACCACTGCATCTTTGATTGCGCTTATTGTGTAAGCCGGAAAAGCAATGATGTAAAAAGAGCGGCTTTCACGGTACAGGAAGTGGTTGATCTGACCATCAATTTTTACCGCCGCAATTACATCGAGGGCTTGTTTCTCAGCTCCGGTATTTTCAAGAATGCCGATTATACCATGGAACGGCTGGTGCTGATCGCAAAAAAGCTGCGCACCGAGCATCATTTTCACGGCTATATCCACCTGAAGGCGATTCCCGGCGCCAGCGATGAGCTGATGCAGGAAGCCGCCACCTATGCAGACCGGCTAAGCGTAAATGTAGAAATGCCCACCGAACAGAGCTTGCACCTGCTGGCTCCCGATAAGAACCGGGCAGACATGCTCAAGCCCATGCAATACCTCAAAGAGGGGATCATCCAAAACCGGGAAGAAAAAAAGCAGTTTACCAAAACACCCTTGTTTGCACCGGCCGGACAAAGCACCCAGATGGTGATCGGGGCTACGCCTGAAAGCGATCTGGAAATCCTCTACATGAGCAATTACTTCTACCGGCAGATGAACTTAAAGCGCGTGTATTACTCCGGCTACGTTCCTATCAGCAACGACAACAGGCTGCCCGCCATCGGAACGCCTGTTCCTACCATCCGCGAGAACCGGCTCTACCAGGCCGATTGGCTGATGCGTTTTTATGGTTTTGAAATGAACGAGCTCGTATCACTCGATCAGCCCCATCTCGACATGGATATTGATCCTAAACTGTCCTGGGCACTCAACAACCTCCATTTTTTCCCCATCGACATCAACCGGGCCGACCGTGTCCTGATCCTGCGCGTACCAGGCATCGGCGTTCAATCAGCCGATAAGATATGCCAGGCACGCCGCTATAACAAGCTGACCTGGGATCACCTGAAAAAGATAGGCATCTCTGTGAGCCGGGCCCGTTATTTTGTTGTTTGCAACGACCGGCAGGATGAGTACAAAAGTCTGACCCCTATCCAAATACGGCAGCAGATCGTAAACCGCGCCCATAGTAAATACGCCGCTAACTTCTCACCTCAATTAAATCTTTTCTGATGCAGGCGGTTGTATATGATGGCAGTTTCAAAGGCTGGCTGACCGCCGTGTTTGACGTGTACGAGCATCGCTTTAAGTCTGTACAAGTATACAAGGAAGAAAACGGGGAGCAAAGCATGTTTGGCCATGTGCACCATACCGGCACAGAGGAAGCAAAGGCAGGCAGGGTATGGAAGGGATTGCAGCAAAAACTGTCGAACAGGGCTTTGCAGGAACTGTATTACGCCTGGCTGTCTGAACTGAAAGGAATAGAGACCCACATGCTGCTTTTTGTACAGTATGCTTTTGGCAGCAAGGCTTCTATCGAGAATGACTACAGCCATCCATCCGTACTCTTGATCAGCCAGGTAGCCAAAAAAGTGCACCGGGAAAAACACCGCATGGAGGCCTTCGTGCGTTTTCAGCTCACGACCGACCAGCTTTATTATGCCATCATAGAACCCGATTTCAACGTACTTCCCCTCATAAGCGACCATTTTGAACAACGCTATGCCGACCAGCGCTGGATGATCTACGACGCCCGCCGGCGGTATGGAATTTACTACGACCTGGAAAAAGTAGAGATGATTGAAGTCAGTTTCCAGCAGGATAGCCTCTCGGGAAAAGACATCAGTGCGGTGTATGATGAGCAGGAAACGCTGTACCAGCACCTGTGGCAGAGCTATTTCAAAAGCGTAAACATTGCCTCCAGAAAAAATACCCGCCTGCACATACAACACATGCCCCGGCGTTATTGGAAATATCTCCCGGAAAAAAAGCCTTTGTAAAGATTGTAGAAATATAAAGTAGAAGGCATGATTTTGTTATGTAAAAGTTGTGCATAACTCTTTTCATCCTAAATTTTCTACTTTTACTCACTACAAACAATCAAGATGGCTAACGAAACATACGACTTCGGCATGATAGGCCTGGGTACCATGGGCCGTAACCTGCTGCTGAACATGGCAGACCATGGTTTTAAAGTAGCAGGCTACGACAGGGATGCACAAAAAATATCCATATTAGAGGAAAATGCCAACAAAGGCACCATAGCTAAAGGCTTTACGGAGCTGGCAGACATGATCAACAGTTTGAGCAAACCCCGCAAACTGATGATGCTGGTGCCGGCAGGCAACCCGGTAGATGATGTAATAAAAGGGCTGCTTCCCTTGCTCGACAATGGAGACATTGTAATAGACGGAGGCAACTCGCACTACACAGACACGCTGCGCCGTGTGAATGCCCTCAAAGAAAAAGACATTCATTTCATGGGGATCGGCATTTCCGGTGGTGAGCAGGGCGCACGCAACGGTCCCAGCATTATGCCCGGCGGTGATGCCGAAGCCTATGCCGTTGTGCAACCCATTCTGGAAGCAGTTGCTGCAAAGGTCAATAAAACACCTTGTGTAGCATACCTGGGTAAACATGCTGCAGGACATTATGTAAAGATGGTGCATAACGGGATCGAATACGCGATCATGCAGCTGATCAGCGAGTGCTATGACCTCATGCACCGGGGTCTTGGCCTTAGCAATGATGAATTATCGGATGTATTCGCTAAATGGAACAAGGAAGACCTCAAAGCTTATCTGATCGAAATCACCGCAGACATATTCAAGTACGAGGACGATAAAACCACCAACCGCCTGGTAGATATGATCGTTGACAAAGCAGGCGCAAAGGGAACCGGTAAATGGACCTCACAGGATGCCATCGACCTGCCTGTTCCTGTTCCGACGATTGATATGGCAGTTACAGTGCGCAATATTTCTTCTTTTAAAGACCAGAGAAAAGAGGCGGCCGAATTATACAAAACAGCTGTCAAAAAGATCCGGAAAGACAAGGATGCATTTATCCAGCAGCTGCACGATGCCTTGTACTTCGGTACCCTCATCAGCTATTCGCAGGGTATGAGCATGCTTGAAGTGGCCTCTACCGAACTGGACATGAATATTCCGCTGAATGAAGTGGTAAAAGTATGGAGAGGGGGATGCATCATCCGTTCCTCCCTGCTGGATGTATTTGTAAAAGCCTTTGAGCAGCATGCCGTGCTGCCCAACCTCCTGCTGGATAATGGCATTGCCGAACTGCTGCTGGCAAAAGAACAAAACATGCGGGAAGTGATTGTTACAGCCATCAATGCCGGATTTCCCTGTGGTGCCCTTATGACCGCTTTAACTTATTTTGATGCTTACAGAAGCGCCGAGCTGCCTACCAATCTGATACAAGCCCAACGCGATTATTTCGGGGCACATACCTACCAGCGGGTTGATGAACCAGGCACATTCCATACAGAATGGATAAAAGTTAAATTGTGAACATAGCATGCTGTACCTATAACCAATTATACAATGTATACCAACAACAATACACGTCCGCCTGCTTCCCTTATTTTTATCTTTGGAGGCAGCGGCGATCTAAATCACCGCAAACTCACGCCGGCCCTCTATAATCTGTTTATCGATCAATGGATGCCGGAGAAGTTCAATATAGTAGGCATCGGCCGGACACAATACAGCGATGCTGATTTCAACACATTTTTATTCGCCGGCATACAGGAATTTTCAAGGAGAAAGGGAGAGGAGAACGGCTCCTGGAAAGATTTCTCTCAACACATCTCTTATCTGCAAATGGATGCTGAAGATGAACAGGCCTACCAGAAGATCGTTGAAAAAGTAAAGGAAAAAGAAGCTGAGTTTGGCGAGCATCCCAATGTAATTTTTTACCTCGCCGTGGCGCCGCAGCTGGTTCCCGGGATTGCCAAAAAGCTGGGAGGGCTCAAAATTTGCGCTGATGCAAAAACGACCCGCATTGTAGTAGAAAAACCTTTTGGTCACGACCTGCAAAGCGCCCACGAGCTGAATGAACTATTGCGCGGCATGTTTGCAGAAGAGCAGATCTATCGCATAGACCACTACCTGGGAAAAGAAACCGTACAAAACATCCTGGCCCTTCGCTTTGCCAATGCCTTGTTTGAACCGATATGGAACCGCAACTACATCGACCATGTACAGATTACGGCCGCTGAAACGGTGGGGGTAGAAGGCCGGGGTGGATATTATGAAAACTCCGGTTCTCTGCGCGACATGGTGCAAAACCACATCCTGCAGCTGATTTGCATGATCGCGATGGAAGCGCCTGTTTCTTTTGATGCCAACGAAATCAGGAATAAAAAGGTAGATGTCTTGAATGCCATCCGCATTTATTCATCCAAGGAAGTAAGCCAGTATGCTGTTCGCGGGCAGTACTCTGCCGGCTGGATAAAGGGCAAAGAAGTACCGGCCTACAGGGAAGAAAAAAGCGTAGAGCCTGAATCACCGGTAGATACTTTCAGCGCTGTAAAGTTTTACATCGACAACTGGAGATGGCAGGACGTTCCTTTTTATGTAAGAACCGGGAAACACCTTCATCAAAAAACAACGATCATAACGATCCAGTTCCGTCCGGCTCCCCAGTTTGCATTTCCGCCTGAAGCGGCAGAAACCTGGAGGAGAAACCGGCTGACCATCAGCATTCAGCCTGAGATGGACATCCGCCTGCGTTTTCAGGCAAAAAAGCCGGGGCAGGCCATGATCCTGAATCCGGTGGATATGATTTTCAGCTACGAAAGTGCGTATAAAAGCCAGGAGCCGGAAGCTTACGAAACCTTGTTGCTTGATGTGATGACCGGCAATGCGACCCTGTTCATGCGCTCTGACCAGGTAGAAGCGGCCTGGAAGATCATCATGCCTATCCTGGATGCCTGGAATTTCAGGACGCCAACCAACTTCCCCAATTATGCGCCGGATAGCTGGGGCCCTGAAGATGCGGAAGCCCTCATCGCAAAAGATGGCCGCAACTGGGTTACCCTGCCGGTACCACAAAACGTAAATAAATCCTCATAAGGCAGCTTGCTGGTCGTTGGCTTTTACTAAGTTTCTGCATAAGCGCAGCAACCATAAGAGCCAATGACCGGTATCTTTCCCAACCCTTCATCTATGCACATTTACACGTACAACAATCCTGACGAGCTAAGCTATGCTGTAGCCGACTGGATGATAAACCAGATAAGCGAGACAGTAAAAAAGACCGGCCGTTTTACAATCGCGCTGTCTGGCGGCAGCACACCACAACGGTTATATTCCATCCTGGCAACGGAGCCGTATAGTCAAAAGATCGACTGGTCGAAGCTGCACATTTTTTATGGTGATGAAAGGGTGGTACCGTTTGAGGATACGCGCAACAATGCAAAGATGAGCTATGATACCCTGTTGAACCATGTGCCCGTACCTGCTTCCCAGATCCACATCATGAAAACAGATATCGGTCCGGAAGAAGCAGCCCGGCAGTATGAGGCCATCTTACATGAATACTTTGATCACAGCGGAACCACGTTCGATCTAACGTTACTGGGCATGGGTGATGACGGCCACACCTTATCCGTATTCCCCGGCAGTGAATTGGTAGATGATAAGGCAGGCTGGGCCAGAGCCATTTGGGTTCCCGCCCAAGACATGTACCGCATTACACTAACCCCGGAGCTGGTAAATAAATCAGCCGTCGTCGCTTTCCTCACCACCGGCGCCAACAAATCCGCCCCCCTCAAACAAGTCATCAAAGGCGCCCCCAACCCCCACCAATACCCGTCCCAACTCATCAAACCCACCAACGGAGAGCTATACTGGTTCGTTGATAAAGAAGCCGCGAAGGAGCTGTCTGAACCTTGATTTACAGGATTGATGGGATGCGCAGGATTGGATGATGAAGGAAGAGCACGCTGGCAGCGGGTTTCATGGGACTCATATCTTGAACCCACCCCTGCCCCTCCCGGGAGTGGATATTTGTTTGACCCGCTGTATTCGATGGCTCTGCTGATTTTCTTTGGTGTCTTCTCCCGATCATTTTTTTGTCTTGAACCAGGATTACACGGATTGGGGGATTACAGGATTGGTGTGTGCAGGTGTAGCAGATTATCCTTTCCTTTTGTTATGCTTCTTCTTCGTTTCGTCATTCTGCCGGGGCGCTTCTTGCTGTTGCACTTGCGCTATGATTACGCACCCCGTGCGGAATCTCTGCGGGGCGGGGGGCTATGATGATAGGCCAGCGTCTTACTGAACAGAAACTGACTGCTCCGCAGAGATCCTGTAATGGCGCGGCATCATCCTGCAAGTGCAACCTTCACTGCGCCCTTACAGGATGACAAAAAAAGGGGGATGCCT
>JADCRZ010000023.1 GCA_015069695.1 Williamsia sp. | reverse complement strand
TCAAACAGCCTTGATTTTTTTGCTACTTTTTTTTATCAAGAAAAAAAGTAGACGGAGTCCATGTTTCAAACAGCCTTGACTTTTTTGGTTCTTTTTGCGTCAAGGCAAAAAGAACACAGAGTCTACAGAAACCTGTTATACAATTCCTCATATTTTGGAACAATGTTGTGGATGTCGAACTGCTGGGCTTGGTGGAGGGCGTTTTCTTTGAACTGTTTGAGTTTGTCCGGATCGGTGAGGATGCTGAGGGCATTGGCTGTCATGCCGGCGATGTCGCCTACATCGCTTAAATAGCCTGTTATACCTTGTATGTTTACTTCAGGCAGACCGCCTGCGTTGGTGCTGATCACGGGTATGCTGGCTGCCATGGCCTCGAGGGCTGCCAGGCCGAAACTTTCATAGGCAGATGGCAGAACAAATAAATCGGAGATGGCCATGATCTCTTCCATCTGTTCCTGCTTGCCAACAAAACGCAGGTCGTTGCAGATACCCAGTTCCCTGCACAGGCTTTCTGCTCCGGGCCGCTCGGGTCCGTCGCCTACAAAAAGCATTTTACTGGGAATTTGTTTGTTGATAGCGGCAAAGATGCGCACGGCATCCTGTACTCTTTTTACACTCCTGAAATTGGAAGCATGCAGCAGGATACATTCGCCTTCGGGGGCAATTACTTTTCTGAATGCATCGATCGGCTTTTTCTGAAAGCGGGATACATCCACAAAGTTGTGGATCACTTCAATCTCCTTTTCTATGGCAAAAAAACGATAGGTTTCATCTTTCAGATTGCCGGACACAGCTGTAATGGCATCGCTTTCATTGATGGAAAATGTCACCACCGGTGCATAGGTCTTGTCTTTTCCGACCAGCGTAATATCTGTTCCGTGAAGAGTTGTAATGACCGGGATCCGCTTGCCTTGCTTTTCTAAAATTTTCTTTGCCATATAAGCTGCAGAAGCATGCGGAATGGCGTAGTGCACATGCAGCAGATCAAGTCCGTTGTTCGCCACTACATCCACCATTGTGCTGGCCAGGGCTGTTTCGTAGGGGGGGTAATCAAAAAGCGGATAGGTAGGCACGCGTACTTCATGGTAAAAGATATTGGCATTAAAAACATTGAGTCTGACCGGCTGCTGGTAAGTGATAAAATGCACCTGGTGATCTTTGTCGGCCAGGGCCTTTCCCAGTTCTGTTGCCAGCACACCACTGCCGCCGAATGTAGGATAACAAACAATTCCGATTCTCATAAGCTGATTTTTAAACAATGATGCAAACCCTGCCACGCTGCCACCGTGCAAAAATAGCGCCTGCGATGATACTGTTATCTGTTATCACTGTTGCCTTTCTGTGTTAACCACAGACCGGATGGGAATGTTTGGCTATCTTTAAAAAAATTCTTCATGACTAAACTGCTTCTCTCTTTTCTTTTGTTGAGTACACATGTGATGGCGCAGCAGGAAGATTCGCTGTTTATCCGCTCTATAGCCGATGAGATCCTGGTGAGCGGCAAAGCATATGAGAACCTGCGCGTGCTTTGTAAAACTGTTGGTGGCCGCCTGGCTGGCTCGCCCCAGACTGCCAAGGCCGAAAGCTGGGGAATGAATACGCTGCAACAGGCCGGTGCCGACAGGGTATACCTGCAGGAATGCACCGTGCCGCACTGGGAGCGGGGCGGCAAAGATGTTGCCTGGATACAATACACAGATGAAAAAGGAAAATCCGTAACAGCCAACCTTGATGTGCTTGCCCTGGGCAACTCGCTGGGAACCGGAAAGCAAGGCGTAAAAGCGCCCGTGATCCTGATCAACAATTTCGATGAGCTGGAAAAGAGAAAGGACGAAGTAAAAGGAAAAATTGTTTTTTACAATTACCCTTTCAATCCCCGTTATGTGGTTACCATGCGTGCTTATGGTGAGTCGGGTTTGTACCGGCGTTCGGGGCCGAGCCGTGCAGCAAAATACGGGGCGGTGGCTGTTATGATCCGTTCTATGTCTGAATCAACTGACAACAACCCGCACACCGGTTCAACCAGTTACGACAGCGCCTACCCGAAAATTCCCTGTGCAGCCATGGGCCTGCGTGATGCAGACAAGCTAAGCCAGCTTTTGCAAGGCAACAAAACCATAACGGGTTATCTGAAAACGGGCGGACATTTCCTGCCTGATACCATTGCACACAATGTGATCGGGGAGTGGAGGGGAACAGAGAAGCCCGATGAAATTATTACGGTCGGCGGCCATCTCGATTCCTGGGATCCCGCCGAAGGTGCACATGATGATGGCGCAGGTTGTGTTCATTCCATTGAAGTGCTGCGCGTGCTGAAGCAGCTGGGGTACAAACCCCGGCACACCATCCGCGTGGTATTGTTTGCCAACGAAGAAAATGGTGCCCGTGGCGGCATGAAATATGCAGAAGAAGCAAAGCAGAAGGCGGAGAAGCACTTGTTTGCGCTGGAAAGCGATGACGGTGGTTTTACACCCCGGGGCTTCGGTGTTACCATTGCGCCGGACAAATTGCAAAAGATGCGTGGCTGGCTCCCCTTGCTGATCCCTTACGGCGTTTATGAGTTCAGCGCCGGCGGTGGCGGAACAGACATCGGACCGCTGGGCAGAACGCTGCAAACGCCACTGGCCGGGTTAAGTCCGGATACCCAGCGGTATTTTGATGTTCACCATGCGCGAAACGATGTGTTTGAAAATGTCAACAAGCGGGAACTGGAACTGGGTGCGGTAAACATAACGGCTTTGATTTACCTGGTTGATAAGTATGGCTTGTAGCGAAGACAAGGGGGCAGGCATGCAATATGCAAAACACCGATAAATAACATTTTTATGAGAAGATTTCTTGTACTGACCGTTACCATCATTGTACTTATAGCGGCTGTTTTCTTTGTCTGGCGGTTTTACATCCCTTTTGGGGAGGGCGTAAAATCCGGTGAGTTAAACTACGTGGTAAAAAAAGGATACATCTTCAAAACCTACGAGGGCAAACTGATTCAATCAGGCATCAGGAGCCGGCAGCCGGGCTCTATCCAGTCATACGAGTTCGAGTTCTCTGTACAGAGAGAAGACATTGCGCAAAAACTCATGGTCAACAGCGGAAAAGAATTTGTGCTTCATTACAAGGAATATTATGGTAAGCTGCCCTGGAGAGGATATTCTGTGTTTGTTGTAGACAGTATCCTTTCGATGAAGGAAATAAGATAAGTCTTCAGAACAGGATGGAAAGTTCTGTATGCTGCTTGTAATTACTGCAACGAATCAGTGGTGTTGCTTGTCAGTGCAAAAAAGAAGCGTATGAATTTTTCCGGTTTTTGCAGAATACTGATGCTATCCATTGCCATCCTTTCTGCTGGGCAATCTTCTTACAGTCAGAAAACAGAGATAAAGGTCAATGCATACAGCGGACTGTTTTTCTTCCGCGGCAGCGATGCAGCCTCCACCTCTGTGATACACACGGGTGATGCGCCCATGTACTGGACGGATGAAACTTTTGGCAAAACGCCGGCCTTTTCTTACTCCGTGAGCTTACAAGCGCAAAGGGTCACAAAGCAAAATCACCTGTTCGGACTGGAGATCGGATGGGAAGAGCTGAAAAGCCGGACGCGGGTAGATACCGTAACATGCAACTTCTGTTTGCCGGGCCATAGTGTGGAATTGGTAAAAGGGCACGAAACCACCGCAACGTCTTTTCTGAACATCAGTCCTTATGTGGGACAAAGATGGAATGCAGGAAAGATCACATTGGATCTGACTGCAGGTGTTGATCTGGCGGTATGCACAAAAGTGCAGGATATTTCCAGGTATGCCCTCCGCAATTCTTCCGACTATGGCGGTGTCAAATACAACAAAAGACATCCGGACCTGGACGTCAGGCCCAGACTGCAAATAAATGCCTATTACAACCGCATCGGCGTGATAGCAGGTTATTCGTTGGGTCTCACAAACTTCCAGCTCATAGACAACCATGCCTATTATAACAGGGAAGCCTTCACCAACTTCTTGCGGCTTGGGGTGGGGTATAGATTGAAATAAGATCGCAAGGATTTAAATGGGCTCGAACCGCCAGGTGACACAGCGGATAAGTGTGCTTATATCAAACACATCAAGTCTTGAACCCGCCCCTACTCCTCCCGGGAGGGGATACGATGCTATGGCAGAAGGCTGCATTCTCTCCATGCTCATGTAATTGGACTTTCCCTCACATCCCCATCTTTAGAAACAATTTCGCCGCATGCAGTAAGAAAATCGCCGGGCGTTTGTGGATGTCCGGTAAACCGGCCGTTTTCCATTGGGCAATGGTTTTGGTTTGAATGGTTTCCTGGCTGCCGGTAATGTCAACGGCGATGCAGAGGCGGGTAGAAGGCTGGCAGGTTTTGCAGATGGTTTCAAGCAACTGGTTGTTGCGGTAAGGCGTTTCGATAAAAAGCTGCGTGCAGTTTTTCCGCTGCGATTCGGTTTCTATTTCTTTGAGCGTTTTAATTCTTTCTGCTGTGTCGATGGGCAGGTAACCGTTAAAGCGGAACTGCTGCCCGTTCATGCCGCTGGCCATCAGTGCCAGCAGGAGCGAACTCGGGCCTACAAACGGTTTTACCTGGGCTCCCATTTCCTGCGCAGTAGCTACCAGCAATTGCCCGGGATCAGCTACCCCGGGGCAACCTGCTTCGCTGATGATGCCGATCGTCATGCCTCTTTGAAGCAGCTTTTTAAATGTCTCCTTTACTTCTTCTTCCGCTTTGTGAATGGCATGCCATTCATAGGAATCGATGTTTATTTCCTTCCACAAAAGCTTCAGATAACGCCGCGCGCTGCGTTCGTTCTCTACAAAAAAAGCCTGGCAGCCCTTTACGCCGTCCAGTACATAGGCAGGAATTGATAAAAGGGCTTCTTCATCCAGGTAAGCAGGAAGCAGGTATACCCGTCCGAGTGCTGCACTTGCCATTACAATTCTTTTTGTTGGTTATAAAGACTGACCGCTGCTGCCACCATCGCATAGGCCGGCGCCAGCACCCACCCTACAACAGGCACCAGGTGCATGCAGTAAAAGAGCAACCCGTTGCCAATGGCGAGTCCGCGGTGTTTGTTTATATACGGGGCACTTTGCGCAGGCGAAAGCCCGTGCCGGGCACAACTGTAGTCCAGCATGGAAAAGCCGTAATAATAGCACTCAATGACCAGCATAAAAACCGGTATGATCCAACCCACCAGCGGAATCAGGGAAAGGATGAGCAGCGATAGAATATACACAGTTTGCCAGAGCGCATTTCTGAGCGCTGTGACGGTACTTCTGCCCACCACTTTGGACAACTGGGTAGAAGTGTCCGCAGCATCTCCACCGCCCAGGATGGCTTGTGTTTTTTCACTCAGGTAGGCAAAAAGCGGAGAGCCGATAATGAGAAAACCATATTTAAAAAGGGAAAAATAAAAAAGCAGGAGCACCAGCTGCATGGTAAAGCCGCCCATCACAAATAAAAAACTCAGAAAGTCATTCTTTTGCTGCTGCAGCCAGTTGGGCAAATTGATCAGGCTGCTTAGATACAAAACAGCTTTGTTGGATGATTTGATAAAAAGAAACATGCCCGCACAAAACAGCAGGGCATACAAGATCCCCGGCAAAATGATCCATTTCCACAAGCGGTGTTTCCTGATAAAACGGTGCGCCCTGAAATAAGCTTCGATGGCTATGATGATCTCTTTCAGCAAAGGGCACGTAATTTTAGTAAGTAAATGTATGATCTAGACTACATATGAAAAAACTACCACCTGAATTTTATCAGCGGACAAATGTACTGGCTATCGCTGAAGAACTATTGGGAAAATTGCTGGTCACCTCCTTCGACGGGGAACTGACCAGCGGGCGCATTGTAGAAACCGAAGCTTACAACGGCATCATCGACCGGGCTTCGCATGCATATGGAGGCAGGAATACCCAGCGCACCAATGTTATGTTTGGGGCAGGAGGTACAGCGTATGTGTTTCTCTGTTATGGCATCCACCACCTGTTCAATGTGGTTACCAATACAGCCGGTGTTCCGCATGCTGTGCTGGTGCGCGGCATTGAACCGGTACAGGGAAAAGAAATCATGATAGAGCGGATGAACAAGGAAAAGTTTGATGCATCCGTTGGCCGCGGGCCGGGCAATGTGTCAAGGGCACTCGGCATTTACAAGCAGCATACCGGATTTTCGCTGAACGATGACACGATCTGGATCGCTGACGACGGCTTTCGCTATCCCTCCTCCGACATCATAAAGTCGCCGCGCATCGGGGTGGATTATGCAGGAGAAGACGCCCTGCTGGACTACCGGTTTTATGTAAAGGACAATCCGTTTGTAAGCGGTAAAAAGATAGGAGGAAAGAAAAAGCCTGTTGACGAAGGTTGACAACAAATAATTAAAACTTGGGACAATTGATCTTTCTTCCATCCGTACGGCGCCTGATATAAATAAGGGAGATCTCAATGCCTCCGCGGCTTTGTGAAGCGGTTTTCAGGCTGGAGACGTTTACATCATACGTAGCACCAATCTGCAGGCTGTTAAATTCAAGTCCTATATATGGTATCAGGGCATCACCGAAGCGGTACCAGGAACCAAGGTATAAATTGGTGGGATTGTCTTCATCATAATTGGCATTCAGGGCTACTGCTCCTCCGATCACGGTTACGTTGGCTCCTGCCTGGCTGCTGTGAACGCCGCTTAAGTGCAGGATAGCATTCTCTGCCATCCTGAAATAGCCGCCTGCATGCATGGTAAAACGGGTATTGAGCGTGTAGTAACCACCCTTGAAACTTTCCTGCGGACGGTTCAAATGATAAAAAGAAGTGCCCAGGTAAAAATTGTTATAGCCGTTGGTAGAGCCGTTGTACAGCATGCCGGCATTCAGGTCAAAAAAGTTGACACCTACCACTTCACTGTTGATCGGCTCGCCGGGAGACAAGCGCCAGGTGCCATCCAGCTGAAGCCCGTCCTGAAAATGCAATTGGGTGCCATCCAGCCGCTTGGATACGAATGTGCCCTGGAAGCCTACGCCGATAGAATGCAGGCCTTCTTCGTCCAATCCTTTGTGGTAAGCTGTTGAAAGCGAGAGATAGTTGCTGGTCAGCGCCCCGCTGGCGGTTCTGTCGGTCATGCCCATAAAGCCAAGCCCCCAGGTATCCCTGTCAGATAAGCGATTGCCCAGAATGGGTGCATCCAGCGAAATCGTAGAGGTGATAAAGGCTTTGTTGATGGCGGGCCACTGGTCGCGGTAATTGCCCGCTGCCCGGAAGGTACCGTTAAACTTGCCTGTGAGAGCCGGATTCAGCGTGAGCGGAGAGGAATAAAACTGGGAAAATCCTGGATCCTGTGCAGACAGCCGGAAACAAAAAACCATGGCACAGAAAAATGTAAATAGCTTTCTTCTCATTACCCCATTTAAGCAACTAATATACAAAAAGGATTCTGCATTTTAAGGAACCCCCCGCCATTTTTACATCTGCACTTTTGTGCCAAAGCAAAGGTCTCCTGCATCTCCTAACCCGGGTACAATAAAACCCTTGGCCGTTAGCTCATCATCCACTGCGCCGCACCAGATGCGCGCGGTGGGTTCGCTGCGATGTACATACTCGATGCCCACCGTACAGGCAATCGCAGCTACTACGTGAATGGCTGAAGGATGACCTTCCTCGCGCAGGAATTGAATGGTTTTGACCAGGGAAGAACCGGTCGCCAGCATCGGGTCTGAAATAATTACAACCCGGCCTTCCAGCTCCGGACAGGAAACATAATCCAGGCTGATGTCGAACGTGCCGTCTTTGTTGTGTTTGCGGTAAGCAGAGATAAAGGCATTGTCTGCCCGGTCGAAGTAGTTGAGCAGTCCCTGGTGCAGCGGCAACCCGGCCCGCAGAATGGTAGCGAGCACCGGCTGCTCACGCAGCACATTGCATACAGAGATGCCCAGCGGGGTCTGGATTTCTTTTTCTACATACTCCAGGTGTTTGCTGATCTCCAAAGCAGCGGCCTCCCCGATGCGTTCCAGGTTGCGTCGAAAACGCATCCTGTCAACTTGAATTTTCTCATCTCTGAGTTCACTCACCCAATCACTCAACAGGGAATATTGTCTGCTAAGATTAATAACCATCCGGCATTGTTTAGTGAAAAATAAGCTCTAAAATACGACATTCACCTGTTAGCAGCGCATTGTGATGAAAAGAGATTATTTTGCCCCGCGAAACCATCTCTGCTGCTGGTTTTCGACAGCAGCAACTTAACAGCCAGCAGCTATCAACATGATCTACAAAGCAATCGGACTAATGAGCGGGAGCTCGCTTGACGGACTGGACATCGCCTACACGCATTTCCAGCAAACAGGCGGCAAGTGGAGCTATGAGATTATACAGGCAGATTGTTATGGATATACACCCGAATGGAAAAACAAGCTGGCCGGGGCAACTGCTCTCTCTGCATTTGATTATTGTGTGCTGCACACCGCTTTCGGGCATTACCTGGCTGAACAGGTCAATGGATTTATTGAAGCCCATTCACTCTACCACCAGGTAGATCTGATTGCCTCCCACGGCCATACTGCCTTTCATGATCCGGCTCGCCGCCTGACGGCCCAGCTGGGTGATGGCGCAGCCCTGGCCGCCGGTACAGGATTGCCGGTTGTTTCTGACCTGCGCGCCATGGATGTGGCACTGGGCGGACAAGGAGCACCGATTGTACCCATCGGTGAAAAATGGCTGCTTTCTGAATACAACTGGCTGCTCAACCTGGGCGGCATCGCCAACCTCTCTGCCAATAAGGGAGAAGAGTATGTTGCGTTTGATGTTTGTCCGGCCAACAGGGTGCTGAACATGCTGGCAGGTACAGCCGGAAAGGAGTATGATGATGAGGGCAGGATGGCCGCAGCAGGCCGGGTGCACGAAGCACTCCTGCAGGAACTTGATTCACTGGATTATTACTCATTGCCCTTCCCCAAATCACTGGCCAACGAATTTGGAACCCGGGTGGTTTATCCGCTTATATCAAAATGGAACCTTTCAGTTGAAGATGCCCTGCGCACCTATGTGGCACATATCTGTACACAGATTGCACGTTCGGTGCAGGCAGTCCAATCATCCGGCCAGCAAACAGGCGAGAGCCGGTTGCTTGCTACCGGCGGCGGCGCCCTGAACAACTTCCTGGTGCAGGAGCTGCAACAAATGCTGCGCGGTCTGGACATCACGCTGGTCATCCCTGACAAAAATCTGATCCAATACAAGGAAGCCGTTATCATGGGATTGATCGGTGTGCTTCGCTGGCGCGAAGAAGTCAATGTGCTTTCTTCGGTTACGGGAGCCCGTTACAGCAGCATCGGCGGAGCTTTGTGGATGGGGCATGCCTGATGTGCCCGCAGTCTATATACCCAATACGGCCTTCAGCTTTGTATAACCGGTTTTACTGACCGGAAGAACAAGCCCCGACTTCAGGACGGCAGCATAAGAATCTTTTTCCTGTTGCTCGAGCCGCCCGATCTGCTGGATGTTCAAGATATACGAGCGATGGATGCGCACGAATTGCTGCGGATCCAGGATTTGCTCAAAATGGCTCATGGTCTTGTTCTTTAACAAGGCGCCCTCCGCTGTATGGATCTTTACAAAATCGTCGGCTGCTTCCAGGTACGCCACTTCCTGCACCGGAATGATCTTGATGCGGCCGGCAAGTTTTACAACAATGCGCTGGCTTTGCACAGGCGACTGGCTGGCGGTTTCAAGCAGGGGAGCAGTTTGCTGCTGCGGGCCTTCTTCCGGCTGCAGCTTTTGAATGGCCCTGCTGAAACGCTCGCGGCTAAAGGGCTTGAGCAGGTAGTCGACCGCATGGGTCTCAAAAGCGCGGATGGCGTATTCATCATAGGCCGTGGTAAATATAACAGCCGGTACCGGGTCAACCAGCTCCAGCATTTCAAAGCCGTTGATCTTGGGCATCTGGATGTCCAGGAAAATAAGATCGGGATGGTGCTGCATGATGGCTTTCACGCCTTCAAAGCCATCGCCGCATTCCTGCACAACAGAGATGGCCGGATAGGCCGAAAGATATTCTTTCACAATAGAACGGGCCAGGGGTTCGTCATCTATGATCAGCGCTTTCATGATACAGGTTGAGGAATTTTTATAGAGCAAATAAATAGCTGTTCGTGTGTCTTTGTTGACAAGAGATCGGTTCTTCCAAATAAGAGTTCCAGTCTTCTTTGTACGGCATGCAACCCGAATCCTGTTCCCTGGGCAGCGCGGGAAGTTTCAGGATCAAATGGATTGCAGATGGTAACCAGCAGCTGCTGGTCCTGCGATGTGGCCTCGATGGTAATGGCAACATCACCGGTGGTATCGTATACACCAAAGCGGATGGCATTCTCTACGATCGGCTGCAGCAGCATACAGGGCAACTGCATGCGGGTGCTCCCTTCATCCCGGCTGATCACCGTATGCAACCGGTGGCCAAAGCGCACTTTCTCGATAGACAAATACAGCTCCAGGTACTGCAGCTCTTCCGTGAGCTGGATCCATTGCTGCTCATCTTTTCTCAGCGTTCCGCGCAGGAAGTCCGACAGGTTTTGGATCATCAGCCGGGCCCTTTCCGGATCGATGGCTGTGAGCGCGCTGATGGAGTTGAGGCTGTTGAACAAAAAATGGGGTTGCAGCTGGTGGCGCAGCTTGTGCAGTTCGGCGTCTTTGCTCAGCTTTTCTACTTCTGCCTTTCTCCGCTCCCGCTCTTTTTGTTCCCCCAGCGTGTAGTATACGATGCTGATCATGCCCATGCAGGCGATCAGCAGGAGGGAAACGCAAAAACGGACAGGGATAGATTTGATGAGAAAGCCCTTGTACCCCGGCAGGTCGTTTGTGAGATGCAACAGCACCCATTGGGCAACCAGCACATTGATCAAACTCAGAATGGTGCTCAGGGCCAGGATATACCAGTACAGCTTGGCGCCAGGTAAATAATATCCCAGGTTCCTGCTTACAAAGATGCACGAGGCGGCAATGCAAAGATTGGTAACCACGCTGTCGGCCGCTGCCATGCTGAAAGAAAAATCAAGCCAGTACAGGATCCGGATGTGCAGGGCCGACCAAACGATCCACCAGGCTGCAAAAATAATCCTGGATTTGTTGATAGATAAAAGTGTCTGCGCCAAGAGGATGGTTTACAGCAGTTGCAGGAGTTGATGTGTATGCCCGCATTGGATATGCCCTGCTTTCTTGTGCACGTTGCCGACATAATGATCAGCATCTTCGGTTTCATAAATGCGGGAGTAAAGTTCTGCGCCATCAATCAGGCCGTTCAGCTTGTACAGCTCCGCTACATTGATAAACTTCCATTGAACAATTTGCTGTTGCACATTCTCAAATGCATCTTCTTCGGCCTGGCCGATCTGCTGTGCTTTTTGGAATGCTTCTGTTTGATCTCCGGCGTGGATCAGCCGGAGCTGTTCATCAAATTGAGGGGTGTGCGTGCCTTCGCCGCAAATGATCTGAAATATGATTTTAGCCAGATACCAGTTCATAACGTTTAGATTGGCATGAGTAATGGGTTTTTCACAGGAAGGATAATAAAGGTATGAAGGGCCTAGTAATTGCGGATGTCAATTCCGCCAAAGATAGACGTGCCATCCAGGATAAGCACTTTCTGCGGGTTGACTGTCACCTGCGACATTTGTCTTTTGTCTTCGATGCCGCCAAAGAATGCGGTCATTTCAGATTTTACATGCCAGCTGGAAGGTATGATCAGCTTGGTGCCGCCAAATATCTGGGTTACGTCGAGGACTACCTCGCCCTGTATGTCAGCCTGCCGCAGGTCAATTTCATGTCCGCCAAACAAACAGACCAGATCACCTCCCCGGAAGTTTTTTGATACAATGATCTTTCTGGTTGCACCAAATACCGATACGGCATCTACATAGTCTTCCTTGCTGTAGCCCGGCTGGCCAAATTCTGGCATGGGTTCAGCATAGGAGCCGGGTTCATGCGTGCCTGTATTTGATATAAAGCCTTCCTGCTGATTCCTGTATCTTTTGCCATGGCGTGGCCGCAGGATCAAACCGATGCCCAGGGCAATGATGATCAGGGGCCAGGTATAATGCCGCAGGGAGTAGCTGGGTATGATGTAGTCGAGCAGGAAGAACCCGCCGATCAGGATCAGGATAATGGCAGCCGGACTGCGGAAACCATTTCTGATGCCATCGAACACGCCGATGATCACCAGGATCATGGGCCATTGAAACAGCCAGTTGGGGAAAGGAAATCCCATGCGGTTCAGGAGCAGAACGCCGCCGATTACCAGCAGGATCAAACCGGCCAGTACACTATTGTTTGATTTTTTCAGTTGATTTTCCATCTGTGTTGATTTTTACCAAATATAGAGCAGGTACAAGCCGCTGAGAATCAGATACCGGCTATCCTCCGCCAGAGGTCGGTGAACGGACCCTTTTTGGCGGTGAAAGTTTCAGAAGGGCCGCCGGTGAGTTGAACACACGGGTAAAAACTGGTGCAAGAATTGTATGTTCTGCTTTATCTAAACTTGCTTATATGGAATCCAGGAACAACAGTGTCCCCGCGTATCTCCGCAATGAAAATGATGACCTCACAGAAGATCTGGCCCAGTCGCTTCCCGTAGACGAAGGGCAGGCCGGCAATGGTGAACAAAAAAACAATTCCTCTCCTGACACAGACGAAAAAAGCAGGGACTGGCAGCACCGGCTAAGCGAAGAAATGGGAGCAGGCAGGGAAGAAAAGGATTTTACGGATTAGAAGGGTCTGGTTAAAATTCTACCAGCTCCACCACCTGTTCCAGATACTGCTGATCTACCTGATCAAACCGGCTGAGTTCTTCGCTGTCAACGTCCAGCACGGCAACAACTTCGTTGTTGCGGATGACCGGCACCACGATCTCTGAACGGGACAGGCTGCTGCAGGCTATATGGCCGGGGAATTTTTCCACATCGTCAACAAGCAGGGTTTGGGCCTTTTCCCAACTGGTTCCGCAAACACCCTTTCCCTTGCGGATCCGGGTACACGCAACCGGTCCCTGAAACGGGCCCAGCACCAGCTGATCCGCCTTTACCAGATAGAACCCGACCCACAGCCAGTTGAACTGCTCTTTCAGGGCGGCTGCTATATTGGCCAGGTTGGCAATCAAATCAGGTTCCCCTTCCAGCAAGCCTTTTATCTGGGGGAGCAGGCTTGCATATTGCTCTTCTTTGCTTCCGGTTGCGATGCTGAGGTCTTCTGCCATAGGTGGAGTTGTAGGAGGCAAAGGTGTTGAATTTTACTGTTTTTCCTTCATCTTTGTAAGGTGTATAAGCCATTCCGGATATTTCTGCTTGCTTTTCTTTTATTGTCACTGACTAGCCGGGCCCAAAATGCGCCTCTGTTCGAAGCCCTTTCTTCTTCCCATACGGGTATCCTTTTTAACAACAAGCTGGATGAGAACGACAGCCTCAATATCCTGAACCAGGCCAATATTTACAATGGCGGTGGTGTAGGCATTGGTGATTTTAACCGGGATGGACTGATGGACATTTATCTGGCCGGCAACATGGTTTCCAACAAGCTGTACCTGAACCGGGGATCCATGAAGTTTACTGACAATACAGATGCAGCTGGCGTTGGCGGCAACGGCCACTGGTGCACCGGCGTATCGGTCGTCGACATCAACGCGGATGGATGGCCCGACATCTATGTATCCGCTTCTTTCCGAAAGGACCCCGTTCTGCGGACCAACCTCCTGTATATCAACCAGGGGATAAACAAGGAAGGCATTCCTTCATTCAAGGAATCTGCCGCTGCATACGGCCTGGCAGATACGGGCTTCAGCACACAGGGGTATTTTTTTGATTACGACAGGGATGGTGATCTGGACCTGTACCTGGTTACCAACCAGCTCTATGACCCGAAAACACCCATCCGCTTCCGTCCGAAAGTGACCGATGGCTCGGCCCTGAACACCGACCGGCTTTACCGCAACAACGGAAATGGCACGTTCACCAATGTATCGCGCGAGGCAGGCATCCTGATAGAAGGGTGGGGGCATGCTGCCTGCATCTCGGATTTCAATATGGATGGCTGGCCCGATGTGTACGTAGCCAACGACTTTGTTTCAAACGACCTGCTGTACATCAACAACCGCGACGGAACGTTTTCCAACAAGCTGGGCGAGTATTTCAAGCACACCGCCTGGAACGCGATGGGCTCTGATGTGGCCGATATCAACAACGACGGCCTGCCCGATTTGATCTCCCTGGAAATGCTGCCCGAAGACAACCTGCGCAAAAAACGCATGCTCAGCGGCAACGAGTATTACAATTACTTCAACGACATCCAGTTTGGCTATGAGCACCAGTATGTACGCAATGTGCTGCAGCTCAACAGCGGCATGACCCCGCTGGGCCATCCTGTATTCAGCGACATCAGCTTTATGGCAGGCATGTACCAAACCGACTGGAGCTGGTGCCCGCTGGTAGCCGATTTTGACAACGATGGCCTGCGCGATCTCATCATCTCAAACGGCCTGCCCCGCGACGTGACCGACCTGGATTATATTTCCTACGACAACGGACAAGGCGGCGGAGCAGCCCGGTTATCGCTGGCCATGGCGCATACGCTGCCGGTGGTACAGATTCCCAATTACGCTTTTAAAAACACCAACGGCATCCAGTTCCGGAATATCACGGATGCCTGGGGCCTTGGCAAGGCTTCTTTCTCCAACGGCAGCGCCTATGCCGACCTGGACAACGACGGCGATCTCGACCTGGTGATCAATAACATCAACGAAGAAGCTTTTGTATATGAAAACAAACTCAACAATCAAAGCAATCACGGCGCCGGTCATACGCTGACGGTAAAGCTGGAGGGCAGCGGACAGAATAAAAATGCCATTGGTACAAAGCTGCATGTATATTATGGAAGCAATCAGTTGTACTACGAGCACCAGCCCTGCCGGGGCTATCTGTCAAGCATAGACGAACGTGCTCACTTCGGATTGGGTTCCACCGCTATCATTGATTCTATCAAAGTAGAATGGCCCGATGCAAAAGTGCAGCGGCTTACCCGGGTAGAAGCAGACAAATTGCTCACCATTTCTTACACGGATGCAGCGAATGAAAAGGGGAGGGGTGCCCAGAAGCCACCGCTGTTTACCGTTGCCAACGACCGGTATGGCATTCATTATAAACCGGTGGAAAGAGATTTTGTGGATTATACCATCCAGCCTACCCTGCCACATAAGTTAAGCCAGTACGGGCCTGGTATCGCTGTGGGCGATATAGATAAAAACGGGTTTGAAGATTTTTACCTGGGCGGCACTTCCGGAAACCCGGGCCTGTTCTTTATGCAGGACGCAAAAGGATTTACGCTCGACAGCATGCGGATCCCCCGCCTGCGCAACGAGCTGGAAGAAGAAATGGGGGTGTTGCTATTTGATGTGGATGGAGATGGCGACCTTGATCTGTACACAGTTACAGGCAGCTATGAAATTCCGCCCGGCAATGCAGTTGCGCAGGACAGGTTGTTTATCAATGACGGCAGCGGATATTTTTTGAAGGCCGCCGGAGCGCTGCCCGCAGAGCAGACCAACGGTTCCTGTGTGAGGGCGGCAGACTTTGACCGCGATGGCGATCTTGATCTGTTTGTCGGCGGGCGGGTGGTTTCGGGTGCTTACCCTGCAAACCCTAAAAGCTTCCTGCTTAAAAACAATGGAGGGAAGTTTACAGATGTTACCCAGCAGCTTTGTCCCCAGCTGCAGGATATCGGCATGGTCACCGATGCCCTCTGGACTGATTTCGATGGGGATGGCAGGGTTGACCTGGTACTGACCGGTGAATGGATGCCCGTCACTTTCCTGAAAAATGGGGGTAGCAGTTTTGAAAATGTAACTGGCCAGACCGGTCTTGCGCAGCACCTGGGATGGTGGAACAGCCTGGTATCAGGCGATTTTGACGGCGACGGCGATATAGATTATGTGGCCGGTAACCTGGGCATCAATTCAAACTACCAGGCCACTGCTACCGAACCTATGACCCTTTATGCCAAGGACCTGGACGAGAACGGTTCGCTGGATGCCATGTTGTTCTGCTTCCTGAAAGGCAGCGACGGAAAAAGACAGCCCTTCCCTATGCATACCCGCGACGACCTGAGCAGCCAGCTGGTATCGATCCGCAAGAAATTTCCTACCTATAAATCATATGGCCTTGCTACCATGAACGATTTATGGAGTGAAAAAGACAGACAAAATGCACTTGTCAGAACAGCCCACGACATGCAAACCAGCTTTCTGGAAAACAAGGGACACGGTCAGTTTGCGATCCGGCCCCTGCCCCTCAAAGCACAGGCCGCCCCTGTTTATGGCATGATCAGCGAAGACATCGACGGAGACGGCAACCTGGACCTGGTGTTGGTAGGCAATGATTATGGAATGGACCCCTACAGCGGCAGGCACGATGCGTTTAACGGACTTTGCCTGAAGGGAGATGGAAGGGGAAATTTCACCGAAATTCCCCTGCAGGAATCCGGTTTTTTTGTACGGGGTGATGCAAAAGGACTGACCCGGGTGCATACTGCAAAGGAGGAAGATGTGTGGGTTGCTACCCAGAACCAGGACAGTGTGGTCGTATTGGCCAAGACAGCGCCCCGTCCCGCAACAGCAACCTGGAAAGAACTGAAGAGTGATGATTTTTATGCGGATATAACGTATGCTGACGGGAAAAAAAGGCGGATAGAGTTTTATTATGGTTCTACTTATCTTTCCCAGTCATCGCGCAAGCTGTATGTAGGAAAAAAAGCGGTCAAGATGACCATTACCAACTACAAAGGTCAAAAAAGAGACCTGTTATGAAAATCTTCCTGACCATCCTGCTTCTTTCCCTTCCCTTCCTGTTCCGGGGCAACGACCTGCCCGACTGGAAAAGCAAAACCGAGAATGCACAATATGTACACCGGGCCATCAAGCTGATCACCGACGTGATGGTGCATGATATTTATTCCCCGCCTGTAGCAAGCAGAACCTATGCTTATATCTGCGTGGCCGGCTATGAAGCGGCGCTTCCGGGATCGTCGGATTACCGTACACTGGCCGGACGGCTTCATGGTTTGCAACCGCTGCCCAAAGCCCAGCCTGGCAAGGAGTACAGCTATTCACTGGCTGCCGTGCAGGCAATTATCGGTGTAGGAAGGACCATGGTGATCTCCGAAGAAAAGGTAACGGAGTTTTATACAGGCATTACAAATGAATTCCGCGATGCAGGCGTGCCCTCAGATGTATACGATAACTCTATTGCGTACGGCCAGCAGATAGCTGCGCACATCCTTGCCTGGGCAGGAAAGGATAATTACAAACAGACACGTACTTTTTCCAAATACACCCCCCTGAACGACGCAGCTTCCTGGAAACCTACGCCCCCTGCGTATTTCAAGGCAGTGGAACCGCACTGGAACGAGATCAGGACTTTTCTCATTGATTCGGCAGATCAGTTCAAGCCCCAACCTGCAACGCCTTTTTCGACCGATAAAGAAAGTCTTTTTTACAAACAAGCGCTGGCCGTGCACGATGCCGGCATGTCAATCTCCGAAGAACAAAAGGAGATCGCGAATTTCTGGGACTGCAATCCGTTCAAGATGAACGTGAACGGACATGTGATGTATGCCTCCAAAAAAATATCACCGGGTGGTCATTGGATAAATATTACCCGCCTGGCATGCCAGCAAGCTGGTGCCGGTCTGGTAAAAACGCTGGAAGCGTATGCCTGTGTAGCGCTGGCCAATGCAGATGCATTTATCAGCTGTTGGGATGAAAAATACCGGAGTGTCGTGATCCGTCCTGAAACCTACATCAACCAGTACATCGACGATGGCTGGATGCCCCTGATCCAAACACCGCCCTTTCCTGAACACACCAGCGGCCACAGCGTCATATCCAATGCATCGGCAGTTGTGCTGACAAAATTATTTGGCGATCCCTTTCCCTATGCGGATTCCACAGAACTTGAATTCGGACTGCCTGCACGCCGGTTCTCTTCTTTTATGCAAGCCGCAGCAGAAGCCGCCATCAGCCGCTTTTACGGAGGCATCCACTACATGCACGCCATCACAACCGGAACTGCAGAAGGCCGGCTGATCGGGGAGTTTGTGGTTAAACGTCTCGGTCTTGAACCTTGATTTTCGGGATGCTTTTTGTCTGAACCAGGATTACACGGATTAAGGGATTGCATGTTGTGAGTGGATCATCTTGGAGTTGATTGAGACGTGTATTTAAAGATCGATTCCTCAAGCTGCAATCCTATAATCCTTTAATCCGTGTAATCCTGGTTCAGACAAAAAGCATCCCGAAAACCAAGGTTCAGGCTATGGTTCGGAACGGTTCTGCATCTCGTGCATGTAATCACTGGGGGTCATGTTGAACTGCTTGTGGAAGTTGCGGGCGAAATTGCTTTGTGAGCTGAAGCCGACCATATTGGCGACCTCGTAAATTTTAAATTCCCGCTGGGCCAGCAGCTCGGCTGCTTTCTTTAGCCGTGTGATATTGATCAGTTCAATGGGCGTGAGGTTGGAAATGGCCTTGATCTTTCTGTACAGGGTGATGCGGCTCATGTTCAGGAGATGGGCGAGGGTTTCCACATCCAGGTCTACGTCTTCAATGTTCTCATAAATGGTTTTGTTCAGCATTTCCAGAAAGCGTTCGTCTGCCTTGGAATGGGCCATGCTTTTGATATGGGCCAGGGGCGAGTTGGCAAAGTATTCTTTGATCAGGCTCCGGTTGGCGATCAGGCTGGCGATCTGCGCCAGCAGGTATTCTTTCGAGAAAGGTTTTTCGATATACGCATCTGCTCCCAGCTCCAGCCCCTCTATCTTTGATTGAATGGTGTTCTTGGCCGTCAGCAGGATCACCGGTATGTGCGAATGGTTGAAATGGGATTTGATCACCCGGCACAGCGCAAAGCCATCCATCTCCGGCATCATCACATCGCTTATCACCAGCTGGATCGCTTCTTCCTCCAGTATCTTCAGCGCCTCTTGTCCGCCCTCAGCCTTAAAGATCGTATACTTGTTCGACAGGATCCGTTCCAGAAAATCCAGTATTTCTTCTTCATCATCGACCAGTAAAATAACAGGCAGCATACTATTGAACTTTGGTTGAACGACGGATAAATGTATTCCCTTTTGTTGCTTTCTTTTTGCGATCGGGTAGCGCCGGGTAAGGCAGGCTCATCACAAACACATTCTTTTTTTCTCCTCTCCTCATAAAAAGATAGCCTTTGTGTAATTGCACCAGGGAGCGGGCAAGCGACAAGCCGATACCGGCACCTTTTTGCTTGCTTGTTTCCTTCAGCCGGACAAAAGGTTCAAATATTTTTTCTTTCATATCGTCGGGAACAACAAACCCGTCGTTGGTGATTTCTATTACCAGCTGGTTGCTGTTTTTGTGAAAAGGCAACAAGCTTGCATGAACTTCTCCCTCCGCATATTTTACAGCATTGCTGAAAAGATTGCTGAAAATTTTGTTCAGCGCTTCATCATCGGCCAGGATGTGGACATCCTGAATCGGCAGGTTAAGGTTGTACTGAAGTTTTCTTTTCTTCGCCAGCGGTTCAAAAGTAACAAAAGCTTCGCGCAACAGTTCGCTGATGTTCACCGGGTGAAAGTCCAGGCTAAAACCACCCGCTTCGGTCTGGCGAAAATCCAGTATCTGGTTGATCAGGTTGATCAACCGGTTGGTATTGCGCTCCATGGTGGCTACATCCGGTTGTATTTCCGGCACCTGACTTACCAGCTCACTCAAGTTTTCCACCGGCCCTTTTATCAGGGTCAAAGGAGTTTTTATTTCGTGTGCGATGTTGGTAAAGAATTCTATTTTGGCTTCATAGATGTCTTTTTCTTTTTTGTTGATGACCATGCGGTGATACGTACGTACGCCGTAATACAACAGGGAAACGCCCAGCACGATATATATAAGATAGGCCCAGCCGGTAGCCCAGAACGGGGGCAATATGCGGATGGTCAGGATTTTTTCGTTTTGGTTCCAGCGGCCGTTCGCAAATATTTTTAACCTGAACTGGTAAGTACCCGGCTCCAGATTGGTAAAATACACTTTCCTGTTTGATTTCAGATTGATCCAATCCTTATCCAACCCGCTCATCCTGTAGCTATACCGGGTCATTTCCGGCGATACAAAGCTGATGGCGGCAAAGTCGATGCTGAATGATGATTGATTGTAAGGAAGCGTGATCTGATTGGTATTTACAATAGATTGCTGCAAGCCACTGGCTCCTTCTTTGCCGATTTCCAGTTCATTGTTGTGCACCTGGAAGCCGGTAATGTATACGGGCGGCGTAAAACGGGGCTGAAAAAAATCATCCGGCTTGAATGTGATCATTCCCTTGACACTGCCAAAGTACATCTTTCCGCTTGCGTCTTTATAGCCTGAATTGTAGTTGAACTGGTCATTCAACAGGCCGTTTGCTTTTGTGTACACGGTAGTTGCCTGGTTGCGCAGCTCAAGCTTCACCAATCCCTTGGAAGTGGTTGCCCACAGGTTCTGTTTGCTGTCTTCCAGCACCTTGAAAACAAAATTACTGGGCAAGCCGTTTCTTGTGGTGTACCTGGTAAACAAGTTCCTGGCCTGGTTGAACCGGCATAGTCCGCCTCCTTCTGTAGCAAACCACAGGTCCTGAAAACTGTCTTCATACAACGCGTTGATGGTATTGGTGGTGAGACTGTTCTTGTTGGCAGGATCATTTTTGAAATGGCCTTTTTCCCTTGTGACCGGATTGAAATAGTACACGCCTCCATCGTGTGTGCCTGCCCAAATCGTACCTTGTTTGTCTTCCAGCATGCACGATATAAACAGCCCGGGCTCTACTTCTTCTATCCGCTGAAATGCATCGGTTTCGGGAAGATATTTAAAAACCGAATTGCTGGAGCCCAGGTAAATATCTCCTTTCCTGGTTTGCAGCAGGCAAACAATAAAATTTGCTTTCAGGTCGTGAGGGCCGGGTCCTGCATTGTAATGCTTTTTAACCTGGCCGGTTCCCACATCCATGATATCAAGCCCATGTTCAAACGTGCCGATCCACAGCTCGTTGGCTACTGCCAGCAGGCCATGTATGTTGGTGTAGGAAATGCTTTGCGGAGAGCCGGTCGGTTCAAAGCAGGTGAACTGGCCTGTTATAGGATCCAGCTTGTTTAACCCTGCATCTTCAGTACCGATCCATATATTTCCCCGCCCGTCTTCACAGATTTCCCGCACGGCGCTTCCGCTGATAGAGTTCCTGGAATAATCAGGAAAGTATTTTTGGAAGCGGGTAGACTGCTGGGTAAAATAATTGATCCCGCCAAAATAAGTCCCTACCCAGATGCCGCCTTCCCTGTCTTTGTGCAGGCTGTAAATGGCATTGTCTGACAACGAATAAGGGTCAAGGTATTTTTTGCGCAGGTTGGTAAACTTCCCTGTTTCAGTGTCCAGAATAAAGAGGCCTGATTCAGTGGCAATCCAGAATTCATGGCGGGCTGTTTGTAAAATATCGCGGACGTAAATAGTTGTTTTGTCTGCGTTGTAGGTAAGTATGTCGTTGTAGTCGAGCGTTGAGAGATCAAACTGCTTGAGCCCCTGGCTGGAGGTTCCGATGTACAAAACCCCGTTTTCTCCCGGTGCTATTTTTTCTACCAACCGCGAAGCAGGCGGGGGAGAATGCAGAAACAAATCATGCGCTTTGAACTGTTGGGTTGCTTCATTGTAGCGCATCAGGTATCCATTGGCGGTAGAAAACCACATCTGTCCATCAGGTGTTTGGCAGAGCGAGGTGGCACTGAAATACCGCTCTGTTGGAAAAAGCGCCAGCCGCTTTGTGCTGAAATTGTACCGGCAAACCATTGCTGCCGATAAGAACCAGAGTTGCCCCTGCTTATCTACCAGCAGGTCGTCGATGTTATTCAGTGTATCAATGAACGGAACCAGGCGTTCTTTTGGCGCATCAAAACGGTACAAGCCTTTTTGTGAGCCTACCAGTAAATTGCCTTCGGGGTCCAGGGCAAAAGCATGGATCTCATCCCGGGTCAGACTGCTTTCATCACCATAACTTATGTTGAACACCTTGAAGCGATAGCCATCAAAACGGCTGATCCCGTCTTTTGTCCCAAACCACATAAAACCTTTGCTGTCCTGGATGCTGCAAAAAACAGTGTTGTTCGACAAGCCATTTTCAACCTGGTAGTGCCTGAAGTAATAAGGCTGGGTAAAAGCTGACTGGCAGAAGAGCAGGAGCGGGAGTATACGGATGATGTGCTTCACGTTGGAGGAGGTTTGGACAGGGTCGTCTTTTCTGAGAAAATTTTGGTTATCAAATTTTAACAAAAAATGTAACAATTTGAAAAGATTTTGATACCCCGTGAATCAACGAAGTGCGGTTGATATGTTTCCTTCACGGATCGATTTTACCCTGTGCGGCCTGCGCCGGTAGAATCTGCCAAAACTTTACATATACTATTCATTAACAATAGGTTGCCACATGAAATTATCTACACAGCATTTTCTTGCAGCTATTTCACTTGATGCAATAGGGGTTGGAAAAAGAGGAAAGGTCTTTCTGCTTTTCTTTCTGCTCCTTTTTTCTTTTCAGGGAGTTTTTTCGCAAACCGAGGGCAAACTCCTGGTAACAGGTACTGTAAGAGACAGTGCCGGCGCTATCCTGCCGGGGGTTACCGTAACGGAAAAAGGCACACGCAACGGCACCTCCACCGATGCCGAAGGAAACTTCAGTCTCAAAGTAGCCAATGAGCGCTCAGTGCTGGTATTTACCTACGTGGGTTTTACCAACCAGGAGCAGCGGGTAGGGAACAAAACCAATGTTGTTATTTCCCTTTCGCAGGCAGGTAAAAGTGATTTGGGAGAAGTGGTGGTAATCGGTTATGGCAGCCGGAGAAAAGAATCCTTAACAGGCGCCATTTCTTCTGTTACCGCCAAAGACATTGACCGGGTGCATGCAGGTTCAACCGTCAGCAGCGCGCTGGCTGGAAAACTGCCTGGTGTTACCTTCCGCATGCCGGATGGCCGCCCGGGTTCTTCTGCCAATATCCAGATCCGCAACATGGGCGCTCCGCTCTATGTTATTGACGGTATCCAGCAGGATGCAGGCCAGTTCAACAACCTGGCACCGAATGACATTGAGAGCATTACGGTTTTGAAAGATGCCTCCGCCGCCATTTATGGTGTGCGGGCTGCCAATGGGGTTGTGGTGGTGACTACCAAACGGGGAGCTACCGGCCGCAACAACGTGAACGTAGATGCCTATGCGGGAAATCAATACTTCTTCCGTTTCCCGAAAGTGCTCACCAGTTCCTATGATTATGTTCGCTACAGAGCCGATGCAGAAGTAAACAGCAATATTTTCAATCCTGATCCTTCCAAGCGCACTGCTTTTACAACCGCCGAACTGGAGCTGTACCAGAAAGGAGCCAGCTCGGGAGCCGCTTACCGCAGCTTTGACTGGAGAGATTATATACTCAATGGCGGGGCTGCACAGAATTCGGTGAACGTAAACATCAGCGGCGGCTCCGACAAAGTAACCTATTACGTATCAGGAACCAACCTGCACCAGGCATCTATGCTGGGCAAAGAGTACCGGTTCGACCGCTCCAATATTCAGTCCAATGTTACGGCCAAACTGGCCACCGGCCTTCGCGTAGGTATGGACATCAACGGCCGCGTGGAAACCAGGCAAAATCCGGGGGTGCCGGGTGGTGACGACTATTTCCTCGCACGGTTGGCTGTCCTGCGCAACACACCCAGGGAGCGTCCATATGCAAACGACAACCCCAATTACCTGAATGATCTGGGGCCCCACCTGGAATCAAACTATGCTTTTCTGAATGAAAAAATTTCAGGTAAGCTGAAATCCGAATGGCGGGTACTGCAAACAAACTTCAACGCAGAATGGCAGATCCAGCAGATTCCGGGCCTAAGTGTAAGAGGTGTGTATTCCTATTATATTGCAGACAACCTGCTGAACAACCAGGAGTATACCTACAAGGCGTACACCTATATTCCGGCTTCGGGAACTACACCGGAAGAGTACAGGGCAACCGGCGGAAGTACCAACCCCTGGCGCGAACGCGAACAAATCAAACAAATCAATACCACTTTACAGGGACAGATAAGCTATAACAGCACCTTCGGAGATAACACGGTGGGCGCTACCGTTGTAGCAGAAAGGCTGGACAATCACCGCCGCAGAAACTGGCTGCACGCTTCTCCTATATCCAACAACCTGCCGCTGATCTACTTTCCCACTGTAGACAGGTATGATGATGAAGATGCGGAACAAGCCCGGCTGGGATATATTGGCCGTATTACTTACAGCTATGCCAACCGGTACTTCCTGGAAGCTTCTGCCCGCCGGGATGCTTCTTACCTGTTTCAACCCGGCAGCCGCGTAGGTTACTTCCCCGGCGTTTCAGCAGGCTGGCGGCTTACCGAAGAACCTTTCTTCAAAAACATTTTACAGGATAACAATATCCTCAGCGACCTGAAGATCAGGGGTTCCTATGGAGTATTGGGAGATGACAATCCCAACAACACACCTATTGTTGCTCCATACGCTTACCTGCAGGGATACAACTACAACCAGGGAACATCGATCCTGGATGGAACAGCTATCACCGTGTCCAGAGACCAGGGCGTACCTATTACCAATATTACCTGGTTGAAAAGCCGGATAACAGATCTCGGTCTTGACTTTTCCCTCCTCAATGGCAAGCTGAGCGGTACCCTGGACTATTTTTACAGAAAGCGGACCGGTTTGCTGGGACCTAAATCCAATGTTGTTCTCCCGACCGAAGTCGGATTTAATTTGCCCCAGTATAATATCAACAGCGATGCGCAATACGGCGGCGAAGCATCTTTGTTATACAGAAACAACATAGGCCGGCTGAACTTTACAGTAGGAGGCAATGTTTCCTACTCACGTGGCAAAACCCTGGACGTATACAACCAGCTTTACAACAACTCATGGGACAAATACCGTACAGGTTCCATCAACCGCTATACCCAGCTTACATGGGGGTATCAAACAATTGGACAGTTTACCTCATTCGAACAGATCAATGGGTACAAGGTGGATATCGACGGACAAGGAAACAGCACCCTGATCCCCGGCGATCTGATTTATAAAGACCAGAATGGAGATGGTAAGATAGATGGCTACGACGAACGGCCCGTAGGATATGGACTGGGTACGCAACCCTTCGTCAACTTCGGCTTTAATATCGGATTGGTGTACCGGAACTTTGATTTCAATGCCGACTTCTCCGGGGCTGCCGGTTATACCTGGAACCAGAACTGGGAGCTGAGATGGGCCTTTCAAAACAATGGCAACCTGAACGATATATTCACCGATCGCTGGCACCGGGCTGATGTATTTGATGTAAACAGCCAATGGATACCTGGTAAGTATCCGGCCAACCGGTACAATATCGGTACGGGACATGTTGATTATGGCCCTACATCCAGCTTCTGGCTGCACAACGTAAAACAGATCCGGGCAAGAACCATCCAGCTAGGGTATGCTTTTTCACCTGAGCTGTTGCGGAGAATAAAAGTACAAAGGGCGCGGCTCTATCTGAATGCCTACAACCTGTTCTCACTCGATAACCTGCGACAGTATGCTATCGATCCGGAAATCTCTGACGACAATGGTCTGCAGTTTCCGCAGAACAGGGTCATCAACATAGGCATTAACCTTTCCCTCTAACTCATTATTTGTATATCAGCATATGAAAAAATTATTTCTATCAATAACAATCATTGCCCTCCTGCTGGGAAATGCGGGGTGTAAAAAAGACAGTGATTTTCTGGATGTGAAGCCGATCAGTCTTTTGCCCAATGAAGTGGCTTTTTCAGATCCGGCACTGGTGCTTTCCATATTGGGTGATTTGTACAACCGCCAGCTGGACTTCTCCAGCCTCGACGGGCGGCCTATCCCTGAATCAAACACAGGCGATCCAAACAATCCGGATATAGAAGCTGGCTGGAGAACTTTTTCCGATTTTGGCGAAAGCTTTCCTTCTGAGAACGGCAGTTATTTTCTTGTGCGAAACACCTCCTGGGGATACGGAGAGTGGCGGGTAGACTGGAGCAGATCGTACAGGTATATCAGAGAACTCAATCTGTTTATTCAGCGCGACAGTGCATCAACTGCCCTGACTGCAGCCGATAAAACAAGGTTTATGGCAGAAGGACGGTTTCTGCGGGCCAACTACTATTTTGAAATGGTAAAAAGAATGGGTGGTGTTCCGTTGGTCACCTCACCGCAAACGTATGATGAAGGAAAAGGAGAGGTCGTTTCTTTACAAACCCCCAGAGCAAAAGAATCGGACATCTATGATTTTGTGATCAATGAAATGGAGGCCATCAAAAACCAGTTGCCTTCCGATGTAAACACAAAATCAAGAGCAACAAAAGCGGCGGCACTCGCTGTAAAATCAAGGGCAGCCTTGTACGCAGCTTCCATTGCAAAATATGGCGCCAATACACCGCAGGTTTCCCTGCCGGGTGGTGAAGTCGGCATCCCTGCTTCCAGAGCAACTGCATACTATACCACTGCCCTGGCTGCAGCAAAGGAAATCATTGATGGCAATGCCGGTGCATATAAATTATATCAGTCTTTACCTGATCCGGCAGAAAATTTTGCTGCTTTGTTTCTTGACAAAAGCAGCGTGAACCAGGAGGCTATCTGGATAGAAGATTTCAGGGTAGGAGGCCGTACACACGGCTATACCACCAACGACCAGCCTTACTCTATCTCGGATGAAGGCGGCGATGCAGGACGTATCAATCCCTCATTGAACCTGGTTGAAAATTTTGAGAAGCTGGACGGAACGTTTGCGCCGCTTCCTACCACGGATGGTTCAGGCAATCCGATCTACTATACAAACCAGGAAGATATTTTTGCCGGCAGGGACGGGCGTTTGCGGGGCACCGTGCTGGTTCCGAACAGCCTCTTCAAAGGAAAACGTGTCGACATCTGGGCCGGGTATCAGCTGGCTGATGGAAGCATACTCAGCAGTGATGAAGCCGGTTCGTTGAAAAAATTGCCGGGTACCAACACGGACATCCAGGTGGTGGGAAAAGATGGTCCCATCAGCGGGCTTGAATTCAGAACACAGTCCGGTTTTTACATCCGCAAATACCTCGACCCAACTGTGGGATCAGGCAGAAGAGGCCGCGGCAGTGATGTGGCGTATATACGTTACCGGTATGCGGAGGTATTGCTCAATGCTGCTGAAGCGGCTTTTGAACTCGGGCAAACAGCCATTGCCGCAGGATATATGAACCAGGTCCGCGCCCGCGCAGGGTTGACCACACCACTCACTTCCACTGATCTGTCATTTGACCGGATCGTTCATGAGCGCAGGGTTGAACTGGCTTTTGAAGGACATATCCTGTTTGATTACAAAAGGTGGAGAATTGCGCATATAGTATGGGATGGAGCACAAACCAGCCTTGCTGATTTGGGGACCAATATCGGTAAAGCCACCCAAAGAAGCACCCAACCCTGGGGTTTGTGGCCTTACAAGTATTACAACCCTGCCAGTCCGAACAACGGGAAATGGCTGTACAAAGAAGTTAAGCCACCGGTTGTTACAGGATTTGATTTTTTCCGCTTTGGCAATTACTACAGCCAGATCAATGACGCCATTATTGCGGCAAATCCTAAACTTGTCAGACAACCCAATCAGTAAACCTGTACTTATCAACGACATTAGTATGAAACTGAATATCTTTCTTACCATTTTAGCAGCAGGTTGTATGCTTGTCTTATCCTGCAAAAAAGATAACTACGAAGCTCCAACCTCCCTGCTTTCCGGAAAGCTGGTCTACAAAGGAGAAACCTTTGGTGTGGAAAAAGACCAGGTTCCTTTTCAGCTATACCAGTTTGGTTTTGGAAAAGTAGGGCCGATCGGTCAAAGCTTCTCGCAGGACGGTACTTACTCTGCCCTGCTTTTTGATGGAGATTATAAATTGATTATTCCAAACGGGCAGGGTCCTTTCCTGTGGAAGAAAACAGCCGCCGGAAATCCGGATACAACTGTTATTACTATGAGAGGCAACCAGACCCTGGATCTGGAAGTTACGCCATACTATATGATCAGAACGCCGCAGATTACAGCAGCAGCAGGCAAAGTAAATGCTGTTTTTAAAGTGGAGAAAATTATCACAGATGCGGCCAATGCAAGAAATATAGAGAGTGTAGGTCTGTACATCAACAGAACCCAGTTTGCTTCCAGCGGAACAAATATAGCCGCTGCTACAACTGCCGGCGCCGCTATTGCAGATCCGAATAACATCGCGCTGAGTGTAACCATTCCTGCACTTACGCCTACACAGAATTATGTATACGCACGTATAGGCGTTAAAATAGCCAATGTAGAAGACCGTATTTATTCTCCGGTAACCAAAGTGTCATTCTAAATACATCGCTCTACGGTATAGCAGTAAACAGCAAGCCGCCATTCTAATAGGAACAAGCGGACTGTTACTGCTATATTGCATTCAAATATCATCAAACCGATCATACGCCTAACAACATCTGTATGAAAAAGATTTTTCTTTCGCTTTTAGCTACATCCCTCGTTTTCTGTTCTTACGCACAAAACTGGAAACCTGTTTCTGCAAAAATCCTTTCACCCTGGGCAGAAAAGGTTGACCCGGCAAAGCCCCTGCCCGAGTATCCCCGGCCACAACTGGTACGCAGTGGCTGGACAAACTTGAACGGGCTCTGGCAGTACAGCATCCTGCCAAAAGACCAGACCTCCATTCCCGCGCAGTTTAGCGGAAACATCCTGGTGCCTTTTGCTGTGGAATCGGCCCTTTCAGGTGTAGCAAAAACAGTTGGAAAAGACAGTGTACTCTGGTACAAAAGAAGCTTTGCTGTTGCCGGAGCAAAGAACAAGAATACCCTGCTCCATTTTGGTGCGGTTGACTGGCTTTGCGAGGTATATATAAACGGAAGCAAAGTAGGTACACACCAGGGCGGCTACGATCCTTTTTCGTTCGACATAACAAGCGCTTTGAAAAAAGGAAGCCAGCAGGAACTGGCTGTTCGTGTATGGGATCCTACGGATGATGGTCCGCAACCACGGGGCAAACAGGTAAAGCGGCCGAATGGTATCTGGTATACACCGGTAACCGGTATCTGGCAGACCGTATGGCTTGAACAAGTGCCGCCAACTTATATTGTATCTACAAAACATACGCCTGACATCAACAAGCAAACCCTGCTTGTAGCTGCAGAAATTCAAGGAAGCCAGCCTGGTGATGAGCTAAAAGTAACTGCCCTGGATGGCAGCAACCAGGTAGCCCAGCAAACTATTGCCGGTAACAGCCTTACGGTGAGCATTCCCAATCCTAAACTATGGTCACCCTCAACACCCTCCCTGTACAACCTGAAGATCGCCCTGGTGCGCAAAGGAAAAGTGGTGGATGAAGTAGAAAGCTATTTCGCGATGCGCAAAGTTTCTATGGCGCCCGATAAAAACGGGGTACAAAGAATGATGCTCAACGACCAGTTTGTTTTTCAATACGGTCCGCTTGATCAAGGCTGGTGGCCCGATGGCTTGTATACTGCCCCCACGGATGAAGCCCTCAAATTTGATATCGAGAAAACGCGGGACATGGGATTCAACATGATCCGCAAACACGTAAAAGTAGAGCCTGCCCGCTGGTACCGGTATTGTGATGAACTGGGCATGCTGGTATGGCAGGATATGCCCAGCGGTGACCTGGGCAACCGCTGGGAAAACAGGCCTGGCATGATCGGGAGGGCAACAGATAAAAACCGGACACCGGAATCTGAAAATATATACCGCACCGAATGGAACGAGATCATGCAGGATCTCTACAACTTCCCTTCTATCATTGTATGGACGCCCTTCAATGAAGCCTGGGGCCAGTTCAAAACGAAAGAGATCGTAAACTGGACAATGCAGAAAGATCCGTCCAGGCTCGTCAATACAGCCAGCGGCGGCAATTTTGAAGCCGTTGGTCCCATCATCGATCTGCACAATTATCCCGAACCAGCTATGCCCGATCCTGCTGTTTTTGGCGCGCAGCGTGCCATTGTACTGGGTGAGTTTGGCGGTTTAGGGCTGCCGCTTGAATCACATACCTGGCAGGACCGGAATAACTGGGGCTATCAAACCTTTAAAAATCAGGATGAGCTGCTGAAACGGTATACAGAGCTTGTTGACCGGTTCCCGGAGCTGATTCAAAAAGGCTTGTCTGCTGCCGTCTATACACAAACCACGGATGTGGAAGTAGAGACAAATGGCCTGATGACCTACGACAGAAAGATTATAAAGATGCCTGTAGAAACCTTGAAACAACTGCACAGCAAGTTGTACAATCCTTCCCTGGCTGCAGCCAACCGCTAAGTAACAAGAGATTAGCGGGCAGGCCTTTTTGCCCGCTCATATTGCACGGGCCATGTGGTATCATGCCCCAGGATACTTGCTGCGCGCAACGGAAAATAAGGATCGCGCAGCAGTTCCCGGGCAAGTAACACCACATCTGCCTTTTCGCTGGTAATGATTTCTTCCGCCTGCTGTGCAGTTACAATAATGCCAACTGCACCGGTAAGGATGTCTGCGCCCTTTTTGACTGCTTCGGCAAATGGCACCTGGTAATTGGGTGCGGCAGGAATGGGTGCATTCGGTACATTGCCCCCCGAGGAACAATCGATCAGGTCCACACCTGCTTCTTTGAGTTTATGGGCCAGTGCCACTGAGTCATCTACTGTCCAGCCGCCTTCTACCCAGTCGGTGGCGGAAATGCGCACGAAAAGGGGATAGTCATGCGGCCATTCTTCCTGTACAGCGGCAATAATTTGCAGCAACAGCCTTGTCCTGTTTTCAAAACTGCCGCCCCATTCATCGGTTCGCCGGTTGCTGAGCGGGGAAAGAAATTCATGGATCAGGTATCCATGTGCCCCGTGTATTTCGATGACTTTAAAACCAGCCGCTAAGGCCCGCTTCGCAGCATTTTTAAAATCAAGGATCACTTTTTCAATTTCAGCTGAAGATAAAGCGGCCGGTGCTGTTTCGTTGCTTGTAAATGCGAGCTCGCTGGGGGCCACTGTTAGCCAACCGCCCTGTTCCTTGTTGAGCTGGCCACCGCCTTTCCAAGGCTGCTGGTGACTTGCCTTGCGGCCGGCATGTGCCAACTGTATACCCGCAATCGAGTGCTGCTGATCAATGAACGAGGTAATCTTATTCAACTGCTCCATGTGTGCGTCTTTCCAGATGCCCAGGTCGTAAGGTGTGATGCGGCCTTCCGGCGATACGGCCGTGGCTTCTGCAATCACCAGCGCCGACCCGCCTACCGCCCTGGCTCCCAAGTGCACCAGGTGCCAGTCGTTGGCAAACCCGTCGTGGGACGAATACTGGCACATGGGTGAAGTAACAAGTCTGTTTTTCAGTTCCAGGCTTTTTATCTTAAGTGGTGTGAAAAGATGCGGCATATAGTTTATTTTCTGTTTTTTTAAAAGTAGTGCAAATAACAAAGGCATGCCAGGTAATGAACCAAAGCATGCCTTTGTTATTTGCTGTAGATATTTTTTTATCCGCCTCTTCTTCCTCCTCCGCCTCTTTCAGGTCTTTCCTGCGGGCGACCACCACCGTTGTTGCCACCACCGCTTTCCCTGCCGGAAGGGCGGTTGCTGTTTTCCTGCCGGGGTACCTGCATCCTTTCAGTCCGCTGCTGGGGCTGACCAAAACCAGGATCGGCCTGCCGCTGCTCGCGCACCGGCGCTTGTTGTCTTTCTACTCGGGTTCCGGGAGAAGGAAAATTGTTCTGGCTGGGTTCACGCTGGGGCTGGCGTTCAAACCCACCCCTGTCTGAATAAACAGGATTTCTGGAGCCGCCATTGTTGTTGGGTATTTGTTGCTGAGGCTGCTGGTATTGACGGGGTGATTGTTGACCATTTCCGTTGTTGCGGTTGCCATCAACGTTACCGGGTGTTCTGTTGTTGCCCGGCGTTGTTCTGTCATTGCCGAACCGGCCACCGTTCACACCTCCATTCTGCTGTTGATTGGGAAAGCGGTTGTTGCCAAAGTTGCCCGGCGTTCTTCCATCAGGTGTTCTGTTGTTATCAGATGGCCTGTTGTTGAAGCCTCCATTGGGCTGCTGGTTGCCTCCTATCCGGTTGCCTTGGTTCCGGGGTAACCTGCCGCCGTTACCACCTGCCGGATCTGTAGCCCTGCCTGGAAATCTGTTGCCCTGCGCACTCCTGTTTGTGTTGTTATAACCATAAGGATTGTAGTAGCGGCCTCCGTTCGGACTGCCTGGCCGGGAAATATTTCTGTTATACGCATAGGGCGGACGTTCGTACGTTACCACACCCCGGCGGTTTGTATAAATACTATAGGAATTGGTTCTATAATGATTCGGTCCATACCCATTTCCTCTTGAACCATAATAATTGATAGGACGGTAGTAATAGGTAGGATAGTATACTGTGGGGCCGAACCATCCTCCCCAGCAACCCCAGAACGGGCTCTGGTAGCGGCTTCCGACACCAATGTGAAACCAGCCAAAGTGCAGGTTGATGCCAAAGCTCCAACCATACCAGGGATTGTAGCGCATGTTATATCCCCAGGTAATGGGACGGGGATAATAATACCTGCCTCTCCAGGGACGGTAATAATAACCTGTTCCGTAAAAGATAGTGGGGCCATATACATAAGTGCCCAGGTAACCGGGGGTATATCCCATGTAAACCCAATCAGGTGTTACATCATAGATATAAACGTATTTGGTATTGTAAACTGGATAGCTGGGCGGGATGTAATTTACTTCATCAGGCCGGTGGGTAGCGACTGTCCAGGGGCCATAAGGCGAACCCGATTCAAACCAAACACCGTTCTGCACTGCGTAATAATCTCTTCCCAAATTAAGTACGGTAGCAGGTGTGTTCACTGCATAGCGCAAGCGGGTTCCTGATATGTCTTCAAAACGGGGATCCCCATCATAGGTGATATCAGCTGTAGCAGTGCGGCGGTCAACTTTTGCTGTTTGCGGCAGCTGTGCATCCATCAGGGCTTCGCGGGATGCATCCGTGCCAGCCACATTAGACAGTACGGCATCTTTAGGCGAACCTTCGGGTATGCGGGCAAAATCCTGGGGCAGCGAAGAAGCCGGTACATAATTCCAGTTGCCTGAGAGGTTGGATGAACGGTACCAGCGGCCGGATACCAGCACGTAATACTGCTGCGAGTTAACATCCATAAAGATGTCGTTGACTGTATTGGTCATGTACAACAGGTCTGTACCTTCAATAGGAGAAAAATTGGCATCGCCGTTTGATTGAATCAGTTCGGCAGGTTCTGTGCTAACCATTACATCGGGGACAGTATAGTCCATGTAATTGCCGCCCGTAGTATCGTTTGCCTGTACATCTTCGTTGATCTTGGACAGCGAGGAAGGCAGCCGTTCAGTATAGCTCCAGGGACCCAGCGGCGAAGATCCCCGGTACCATTTTTTTTCACCGTAGAGATAATACTGTCCATCAGATTTGATGATGGTAAAGGGTGTGTTCACCACCTGTTCTACACCCCAATCAGGGTTTTGCTGCAGTTGAGGTTGTCCGTCGATGGTGACCAGAAGGGAAGGCCTTTTTGTATAAATGATTTTGGGTGGACGGGTGCTCAGGTTTGAAGACAATTGATCTTCTTTTTTAGAAGCATTCAGTTGGTCGTTGAGCGCTGATGCTGATATACTGATATTCTTCGCGGGAAGACCGGTTTCAAGTGCGGCTTTCAACCCGTTTAATTCATCGTCGTTGATTTCGCCCGGAAGTTTGATGCTTGTGATCGAGACCTCCCTCCAGGAAAGCTGGTCGCCGTTCTTATCCAGCTGAACATCGGCCCAGATAACGCCAAATACAGGATCTTGCTGGTTGGGGTTCAACACCGAAATGGCTGAACGGAGTTTTAGGAGATTGTTTGAGAAGGAGGAAGGCTGTGGTTCATACACTTTGATGGTGGCGCCGGAGTTTGCCTGCATTTGTACCGGCCATTGAGATGGTTGTGAATAAGCAGCAGAAAACGAGAAAAAGAAAGAAACCCAGATCAGGACGTAACGGTATTTCATATCTTTTGTTTTATAATTTAGAAGACGGAATTTACTGGCCTGAGACGTTGAACAACCTGGAATGTTTACAGGCCAAATGTTAAGGAAATTCCAATGTCCGGCCCTTTCCCGGGTTCAACAAGGCAGATGCCCGGATCTGCTGCAAGAAACAGACCAGTTAGAGAGGTCAGCGAGCTTGTGGTGCAGATGGTAGCGCTCGAATGGCTATCGCCTGACATGATCCAGGGGTAGGCTGGAAAGCCCGGCTGTTTAAATCAATGTGAACGTATCTCCGTCAAACAATCCTTTATCGCTGAGCTTGAGATGGGGAATTACAAGCAGCGACATAAACGACAGGGTCATAAAAGGCGCAGCAAGAGGAGATCCCAGGCTCTTTGCCATAGCATCTATGCGCATGTAAGCTTCCGCCACTTTGTAGCCATCATCTGCGCTCATCAATCCTGCAACAGGCAGGGGCAGCACCTGTTCTTCAAATGTTTCGCTGCCTTCTTCGGGAGAAGAGGGCTTCACACAACTGATGCCGCCTTGCTCTTCGATCACCCGGTTTACAGCCCTGCACAAAGATTCATCATCTGCTCCCACAGCTACAATATTGTGCGAATCATGGGCAACGGAAGAAGCAATTGCGCCCTGCTTTAAACCAAAATTTTTGATGAATGCCTTTGCCACCGGTGCATCATGGTAGCGGTTAACGACAACAATCTTCAGGATGTCGGCATCCGGATCGCTGCTGACCTCACCGTTTTCCACCGGCAGCTCATGGGTGAGCTTGTTGGTAATCAGTTGTCCGTCCAGGGCTTCTATAACAGGTATAACAGTGGTATCAAGGTCGCTTGTTTCTGCCCTGAAATCCTCTTTATTCTTCCTGCTGCACTGAAAATTGTTGATGCCTTGTACAGCAACAGAAGGGATGGCGGATTGGCCGTTTTCAGCCACCAGTTCACCGTTGATATAGGTTTGGGCAACCTGAAAATCCCTGAGGTCTCTTACCAGGATAAAATCAGCCGGGTCGTTTTCGCGCAGCAAGCCAATGTCCAGCTTATAATGCAATACGGGATTGATGCAGGCTGCCTGCAACACTTTGAACGGATCAATGCCTTTTTGCACGGCGCGGGCGCAGAGCTGGTTGATATGGCCTGATACCAGGCTGTCAGGATGTTTGTCGTCGCTGCCAAACATGATCTTGTCAGGGTATTCATGCAACAGCTCGATCAGGGCTTCAAAGTTCTTGGCTGCACTGCCTTCCCGGATGATGATGTGCATGCCATATTGCAGCTTGTCGAGTGCTTCTTCGCGGGTAAAACATTCATGGTCGGTACTGATGCCAGCGTCTATGTATTGTTTGGCGGCCAGTCCGCGCAAGCCGGGAGCATGGCCATCTACCGGTTTACCCCGCTCGTGCGCGGCAGCGATTTTTTCCATGACCTCTGCGTCTTTGTTCAGGACACCCGGAAAGTTCATCATCTCGCTGAGGTAGCGGATCTCGGGCCGGTCCATCAAGGCGGCTACATCGGTTGGTGGCAGCCGGGCACCGGCCGTTTCGAAGTGCGTAGCGGGCACACAGCTGGGCGCGCCAAAATTAAATTTGAAAGGGGTCTTGTTTCCGTTCTCAATCATAAACCCGACACCTTCCATACCGCAAACGTTTGCAATTTCATGCGGATCGCTGACGGTGCCAACGGTTCCATGCACTACAGCAAGCCGGGCAAACTCAGAAGGAATCAGCATCGAACTCTCAATGTGTACGTGGGCATCTATAAACCCGGGTAAAATAAAGAGGGGAGAGCTGGCTTCCGCGGATCCGGCTGAAAGCCCTGCCTGCTCAATGCGGACTATCTTTCCGTTCTCTATCAGAATGGTAGCAGGATAAATCTTTTTGGCCGGTAAATCAACCAGCTGTCCGGTAATGGTTGGCATGCTGAAATGGTTTGATCGGGTGAGGATACAAAGGTAGGAAAGCTGGCACAGGTTAAGCCAGCGGACGTCACCTGGCTCATAATTAAGGAGATGATTACTTGTCATCTGAACACCTAAGGAGAATCATCAACTTGATTGAGATCAATCATATTCGGTTCTCTTGCAAGAATGAAAACCACTGTTTACTTTTGTCCGTTGCAGGTAAATAGATTCCACTACCCTGCGGAATCGTGGAATGATTTTTATATTTACTTTCCAGCACCCCTTTACCTGCCATACGCAGGTAGTAATTCCAAATCCATTTAAATCCTTTTGCTCACTGGTTTACGCAATCAATGCGTTAACCGGAGGAGGCGCGTTTGTGGGTTCCACGAACGTTATGTGATTTGTTAACCTTGTAACCCTTAGAAAATTTTTTCAGACATTATGTTGCGACTTGTACATTCACCCTTGCCTAAAGTTCATACTGGGCTTACTCATTCTTCCGCTTTCCAGATAGAGGACAGCCAGGTCTCTTACAAATCAGCTCATGGAACCTGGATGTTCGAGCTGTATGGAACACATATCATGAAGACCACCTTCCGGCCACATGGCTATTTGCATCACGAGCAAATTTCCAATGCCGTGATCCAGAAACCAACTGTCAACAACAGGGTAGTGGTGCATGAGCAGGAACAGGTGATAGAATTTGGAAGCATTGCCAAGATATCTCTTCAGGACGATAAATATGCCTACCAGTTCGGCAACCAGGAAAACAATAGACTGGCTGAATATTTTTCCCTGCACGAGTGCAAAGGATTCCGTTTTCAGCTGGAGAAAGATGAACAGATCTTTGGCGGTGGCGAAAGAGCCCTGCCGATGAACCGCCGCGGATACAGGTTCAACCTGTACAACAGTCCGGCCTACGGTTATGCTGAAGGCGCTGACAACCTCAACTTCTCTATTCCATTTATAATATCATCCAAGGGCTACGGATTGTTTTTTGACAATCCATCCCGTGGCTACCTGGACATCGGTAAAACCAATGCAGGCGTACTGGAAGCAGGCTTTACCAGCGGAGAACTGACTTATTATATTATCAACGGAAACAGCATCGACGAGATCCTGCGGCATTACACCTACCTGGTAGGCCGCCAGCCTATACCGGCCAGATGGGTACTGGGCAACCTGATGAGCCGTTTTGGATACCGGAGCGAAGAACAGGTAAAACAGATCCTGGCAAAAATGAAGGAAGAAGATTTTCCGGTTGATGCCGTTATCTTCGACCTGTTCTGGTTTGGCGACAGCATCCGCAACTGCATGGGCAATCTTGATTGGGCAAATGAACAAGCCTGGCCCGACCCTGCCCGCATGCTGAACGACCTGAAGGAAGAAGGCATCAAAACTGTGCTCATCACCGAGCCTTATGTGCTGATGGGTACAAAATCATACAGCGAGTCGAAGCCTTACCATGCTGTTAGCTGCGACAACGAAACATATACCCTCACCAATTTTTATTTTGGTTTTGGCGGCTTGCTGGATCTTTTCCGCAAAGACACCCAGGATTGGTTCTGGACCAAATACAAAAAGCAAATTGAAAATGGCGTTACCGGCTGGTGGGGCGATCTGGGTGAACCAGAAACCCATCCGCACGATATGTACCACAACCTGAGCGACCTTGGATATCACCGCCTGTTCCGCGCAGACGAGGTGCACAATATATTCGGGCATTACTGGAACAAAATGCTGTTTGAAAAATACCAGGAAGAATATCCGGACACCCGGTTGTTCAATTTAAACCGTTCGGGTTACGCAGGCAGCCAGCGTTACGGCATATTTCCGTGGAGCGGTGATGTACACAGAAACTGGAGCGGCTTGCGCGCGCAGCTGCCGGTTATGCTGGGCATGAGCATCAGCGGTGTTCCCTACATTCATGCCGATGCAGGCGGGTTTGCCATGGGAGAAAGAGATCCGGAGCTGTATACAAGATGGTTGCAGTTTGCCACCTTCACACCTGTTTTCCGTCCGCATGGCACAGCGCTTGGAGATGCAGACCCCTTTGCGGCGCATATAGAAAGCGAACCGGTCTTCTTCCCCGATCCGTACAAATCCATCGTTCGCCGGTATATACAAATGCGCTATGATCTGCTTCCATACAATTATACCCTGGCATTCCAGCAGCTCAAAGAAGGCAAGCCGCTGGCCCGGCCCTTGTTCTACTATGACCTGGACGACAGCAACCTGCTGAAAGCAGAAGACCAGTTCATGTGGGGCGATCACCTGCTAGTAGCACCTGTACTGCACAAAGGCACTACGGAAAGAAGGTTGTACCTGCCCAAGGGCGAATGGTACAAGTTTAACTCCAATGTAAAAATAAGAGGTGGCCAGTGGATCACGGAACTGGTGGACATCAACAACATCCCGCTGTATGTAAAGGCAGGCGCTTTTATTCCTACTACGCCAGGGCTGAAAAATACAGAAGCTTATTCTACTGATGCACTCAACATCACGTATTATCCCGGCCAGCGTTCTTCTTCCTTTACTATGTATGATGATGATGGAAAGACAAATGAATCCTGGAAAAAGAGCGCCTTTGAACTGCTGTATTTTGAAGCAGCGGTAGAAGAGACCAGGTACCGCATCCGGATCTCATCAAACGGAGGAAGTTTTGAAAACAAACCTGTCCTGAGAAAAATAAGTATGTGCGTTCCGGCGTTAAACCGCAAGCCGACCGCTATAAAAATAAATGACCGGTTTGTTCCTGTGTATGTAGGCCATGCCAAAGATGGGAACAGTGCAGAAGCAGTGTGGAACCCCGCAACCGCTTCCCTGCAGATTGCTTGTCAGTTCGCAGGAACCTTGCAAAGCATTGAAATTATCAAGTAAGCAGAAAACGCATTTGCACCTGCTTGACAGCCGCAGCTTGTTCTGCGGCTGTTTTATTTTGTGCAACCTGCAACTGCTGCAGGTTCCTCCGCGCCTGTTTACCACATGTGGTGCAGCGATTTAGACAGCTAAATAAATTTCTTCCGCACATAAAAAAGAATAAGCACACCCATCTTTCGTTAAAGGAAGATATACCCTTATCCAACATCTTTTAAAATCTACTTAGATGAAGCTTTTTCTATCAACACTTTGTGCATGCCTGTCAACTACGCTGCTGCTGGCGCAGGATTATGCAGGTTACCGGACCAGCAGCCAGAATGGTGTAAACGGCGTATTCTTTAACCCGGCTTCTATAGCCGGCAGCCGCTATCGCTGGGATGCCAACGTATTTTCCATCAGTACCTTTGCCGGGAACAACCAGGCATCCTTTCAGCTTAAAAACCTGGGGAATTCTTTCAACAGCGACAGCCTGCGCAACCAGTTGTTTGGAAAGGAAGCCGGCGCCGCAAGCGGCATGGCAAGCGTAGATATACACGGTCCTTCCTTTATGCTGAGCAAAGGGAAATGGGGATTTGCTGTTACCACCCGCATCAGGGCCATGGCAAATGTGTCGGACGTAGATGGAAAGCTGGTGAACAAGATCACCGAAGATTTTCAAAATGATCCCCAGCTGCCTTACACCATTTCGTCCGGTAAAAATATGCGTGTAACGGCCAATGGCTGGACGGAATTCGGATTGAGTGCAGCCAGGGTGCTGGTTGACGAGGGATCCCATGTTTTAAAAGCAGGTGCTACGGTGAAGTACCTGGCTGGTGCTGCCAATGCTTACATGAACATAGACGGTTTCACTGGTACCCTGAACAGCGATCTGCTGCGACAGGATGTTTATCTGTCTAATTCATCCGGAAAGATTGCGGCAGGTTTTGGTGGCGCCCGGCTTTCCGGCTTTGACATAGGCCAGCTCACAAAAATGACCAGCAAGGGTGTCGGCGCTGATCTGGGTGTGGTATATGAATTCCGGCCTGGCGGCGACAAAACTGAATCTTACAAACTAAAGGCAGGTGTTTCCCTGCTCGACATCGGCAGCATTCGATACAGGAAAGACGCGCAACGCAGCGGGGCTTATACCATTGCCATCAGCGGCAACGAACGTCTGTACTTCGACGAACTGAGCGGACTGGAGCTGGATGATTATAAGAATTTTTTTAACAGCAGGCCTGCCTTGTTTACGCCGGCAGCAGACAACGGACAAACGACTTATTCGATGGCCCTGCCCGCAACCCTGAACACAGAAATCGATTATCATATCCTGAATGGATTTTATGTGCACCTGGGTTCGTTTTTATCCATCGCCGGCGAAAGCAAGCTTGCAAACAGCTTCTACAAAAACAGTGTTGCGTTAACACCCCGCTATGAAGGAAAGCTTGCCCGTTTTTGGCTGCCGCTTAGCTACAACGAGCTGACCAAATGGAATGCAGGAATTTCCGTGCAGGTAGGACCCGTGTTTGTAGGCTCGGGAAGCGTAATAACGGCTTTGACAGGTCATTCAAAGCAGGCAGATTTTCATGCAGGCGTACGTTTTGGCAAATTGCTGGATACAAGGAAAGCTGCAGATTAAAGACAGACAAAAGGAGACTGGATAGTTGTTTCATAACAGTGGATTGATTTTGTTGATTGAAAAACGATGCTCATTCAGAAAGTAACAGCCTATCGCAGGAGTATACCTGCGATAGGCTGTTGAGTTTGCCGTTTATGAGAGTAAGCTGTACAATTGAATCCTCTGGTGATTAAAACTTCGCAAATCTTGCTGTATAAGTCTGTCCTCCATGCACAACGCTTATGATATAGGTTCCCGCAGCAAGGGAAGCTACACTGATGTCAACTGATTGATTCGAATTCAGCTGCATGGTTCTGACGATATTACCGGCGGCATTGTAGATAATTACACCAGCTCCCTGCGTTGATGTTGAGAAGGGTAAGGTCAAGCGAATATGGTCGGTAGCGGGGTTTGGACTTACTTTTATCTTTTCTTTTGTATAGTCATCCTTTGTTGTAAGGATACTTTCCGTAGATACAGCGGCCTGTGCACTTTGGGAACCAGTCGTTTTCCTGATCAACACAGCAGCGGTGTGTGGGGCCAGGGTGATAGAATTGTTGTAAGTATTGTTCTTGAGGTCTGTATAAGTACCGTCGAGGGGGATTGTTTTGTTGTCGGGGGTTGCATTGTATTCCAGCCGTATGTAATCGTTGGGATTGGTGTATGATACAGAAACTTCCTGTACCACCACATTATCAACCCACCACATAGAACAACTGTCTGCATTATCATTAATCAGTACAAGGTAAGCCTGCGGTATGTCTTTGGCGGCGGTAAAGAGCAATTCTACTTCCTGCCTCTTATTGTATACTTTAAAGAATGCCCAGTCTGATTCCACAGAAGCAGGAGGGGCAGATCTTAATGCACACCTGAAATCTGTGTTTTTATTGCTATTGCCCATGATGGAAAACTTAACCCGGAAGGTATGTCCTGCAGCAAGCATTTTCATATGATCATTGTCTGCAAACCAGGCTTCCATGCCTTTGCCACTCGAGCTTCCGGAAGGTGGGGTATAAGCTACTTGCAACGCCCCTTTGTCGAGATGCGTAGTATCCCAGCTTTGTGTAATATAGTTGTTGTTCGGATCTGACTTGTCAGCATGGGGGTTCAGGACATACTGTATATTTGCATCGAACGTTCCGTTCGTGAATGTATTGGCATCCTGGGTGTTGATGGTGTAAGCAGGCAAACTAAGGCCGGTGACTGAATGTGCATCCTGGTTGAAGGTGGTTTGCCAATGGGCAAAATCCATTGTCAGGTATTTTCTGTATGCATTTGAATCGTCTTGCGAAGGACCTACTTTCGTTCCCTCTGGTACAGGCCTGTAAGAGAACTTGAAGAAATCATTGATGGTAGGATAAAAGGGTTTTATATAATAGTTGCTGTCCGCACTTCCGAAAGCTGTTAAGTCGGAAAAGTCACGGTTGCTTGTTTCTATTACCATCAATGAATTGGTGCCATACAGATCATTGTTGCCGGTTCTGGCCGAAAGCCGGCTGGTAGAAACAAGGGTGTTGTTCTTTACTGTTATGTTTCTTATTGTATAATCCGGTTGCAATGCGTCGTGGATCATGCCTATTGCTTTTTGTTCATTTCCAAAAAAGGTATTGTGCGTAACCGTAATATTCCGGGAATCGTGTATCATCAGGCCCTGGTGTCCGCAATAAGCCACCTGGTTGCTGTCTATCAACAGATTTTCACCCCGTTCGTCGACGTATATGCCTTCGGCCAGCTTATCAAACGGGTGAGCAGAAGTGCCTTCGGTATTGCCTAATCCGTGCGTTACTGTGTTTCCCACGATACTTCTGTTGGCACCTTCTCCCGAAGTGTAAATTCCTCCTCCATCATCAAACTTTACGCAAAAGTTATCGACCTGATTGTATTTGACCTGAACATTTCCGCCGGTAAAGACGATGCCGTCATACCCTGTGTTTGTTACTGTGTTGTTCAAGCAAATAGAATTGTCACCATGGAAGAATAAAGCCAAGTTGCACAGATTGCCATTGCCTCCCATGCCAACCATCAAGCCTGTACTGTCTATTGAATTGTTTTGTATGGTAGAATTCTGACAGTAGGGTGTAAGGTCTACTGCCCTGTTATTTGTGTTCTTCACGATATTGCTATTGAACACGCTGTTAGGTGAGATGTTCAGCTTCACGGCATTCAGGCCTGAGTAGTTTATGATGCAATTGCTGATGGTGATATTGGAGCACTCATTGAAGTAAATAGCCTGCTGGTTTGATCCCTGAAAAGAAATATTGTCTATTGTAATAAATTTAACCTTTTGAGCTTTAACCAGCGTATCTATTACCGCTGCTTTTATATTCAACCCTGATGGATTTACTGTGCTGTATATTTGAACGTACTTGGAGGCAGCATTGTAATACCACTCATCCTGCTGATCTAGCGTTCTGGGATCGTTCTGGATAAAATAGCCATTATAATTGATTGGTTCGTACTGCATGGTATCGGCGCTGCCATTATAGGTGAACGTGCCCGATGACTGTCCGCGGAGCCGGTAAGTATTCAGCATCCACCTTTGAGAGCGGATAGAAATTTCCGTTCCATAGGCTCCCGAGTTATACCAATCCTGGTTGCCGTAATTGTCTGTTGTAATAGAATTGAATTTATCATGCGACTGATATAGGATATAACCTCCGTTGGCGTCTTTGCTGTTGGGCCAGCGACCCCGCATTCTTACAGAGCCATTCACCGTAAGCATGTTCAATCTTGCCCCGGCTTTGAGGGTTGCCTGCCAGATGTTTCCGCCGTTATTTGTCCAGGAAGGAAGACTCACAAAGCCGTTGATAACCGGTTTTTCTCCTGAGCCATATGCAGACAGAACAATCGGCGCATTGGCAGTACCTGATTGGGTGAGAACAATATTTCCATCAAACACATCACCTCTTTTTAAAAGCAGGGCTACGCCAGGTTTGATGATAGAGCTGATGGAGTTAAGCCGGGCAAGTGATTTCCAGGGTGTAGCAGGGTTCTGCGCCTGCTCAACAGACCGGGAGTCATCGCCTGTGGACGCAGAGAAGTAATAGTTAGTGCTGCCTGATATTGATTCGCCATTGGTCACTGAATCACGGCTGAATGCATTGTCAGGAACCTTTTGGCGGTTCATCCCGGTGGAAGAAGACCAGTATACTTCCATAACTTGTGTTTCCTTGCCTTGAAGAAAGCTGATAGTGATAGGATATTTGCCTGCGTTAAGGTAAACAGAACCGGTTTTTGAGATAGCATGATGAATGCCGTCATTGTTCACCAGGGCAGTTGCATTGTAATTGTATGTATCCAAATATAATTTACTACCATCATCAGAATAAGTTTCAAAAGTATAGTTGCCATTAGCCGGAATAGCAATAAATCCGCGCCAAAGAACAGCGTAATTGCTGTCGCGATTACGCATGTTGAGATTGATATTCGCAGCAGAGCCGGATTTGACTGGAGTAAGCGTGTTGAAATCAGGCAGGGAAGTCCAGGCACCTTCGTAGTAATTATAGCTCAGGCCTGGTGATGTACCAGCATGTGTAGAAAAGATGGAAAGTATGCAAAACAGAAAAATGTTTATAAGTGTTTTCATCGGTATAGGATTTAAAATGAGGCAATAGGGGGCTTTACATGTTCTAAAAGCTGTTGCGCTTTTGAGAAATGCATATAGATTCAGACTTGCAGAGAGAAAATTAGCATGAGGCTACGGAGGGCGGCCCGACAAGGTTTGCATGGCTGTAAGATTATAAAAGCTTGAGCAATATGATCCTAAACAAGTTCCTGCAAAGAGGAACAAGCATCAGATACATGCGTATGAATTCAGCAGTAAACTGACAGGCCTTTTTGCATAGAAAGGCCTGTCAAGCATTGGGTTCCTTAAGCAAGGCTACTCAATCGCTACCGGATAAATACGTGTACAAGTTTTTAAATGGACAAGATGTAAAGTGGGGGAAAAAAAAGGAAGCTAAGGAAAAGGAGTAGAAGGATGCGGTGTAGAATTTTTCATGAGCTAGGCTTTAAAAAAAATCAATCAAATGAAATGCCGATGTATTATGGTGTTTTCTGGATCTGTTTTCCTATGATAAAGTTCATTCAGCAGCCTAATTCTTATCAATCGTTCACTTGACAAAAGTCATTGGAAATGTCAAAAACTTTTTTAAGTAGAGGATGGTTTATTGTGTCTACTCTACACAAATCAGGATCATGCTAATCCTTTATAGATTTATTTGTCCCCTCGGAAAAAGATGAACTGTGTAAGAAGCTCCACAGTAAATACTGCAACTGCGGAATTCACCCGAATTTAGTCTTTTATGATATCAGGTCTTCTTTCCTGTGTGCGTTGCAGGGCTGCTTCATACCGCCATTCATCAATTTTTCGCTGGTCGCCGCTGAGCAAGATTTCCGGCACGCGCCAGCCGCGGATTTCTGCCGGGCGGGTATATACGGGAGGTGCCAGCAGTCCATCCTGAAAAGAATCTGTGAGCGCAGAAGTTTCATCGTTGATCACACCGGGAATAAGCCGTACAAGGGCATCTACCACCACAGCTGCTGCCAGCTCGCCGCCACTCAGCACATAATCACCGATAGAGATTTCTTTTGTTACAAAATGTTCCCGCACCCGCTCATCGATACCCTTGTAGTGACCGCAGATAAGCAGAAAATTGTTTTTAAGAGAAAGCTGGTTGGCCAGTTGTTGATTGAATGGTGTGCCATCAGGTGTCATGTAGATAATTTCTTCGTAAGTGGTTTTTTCCTGCAGGGCTTCAATGGTGTTGATCAGGGGTTCAGGCATCATGACCATTCCGGCACCTCCGCCAAACTGGTAGTCATCTACCTGCCCGTGTTTGTAAGGTGTGTAATCACGTGGATTGTGTACCGCAAGATCCAGCAGACCCCGCTGCTGCGCCCTTTTCAGGATAGAGTGGGAAAAAGGGCTTGCCAGCAACTCAGGCACAACAGAAATAATGTCAATTTTCATGGCGCAAAGATATTTCTTTCACAAAGGCCAGCTTGCATAAGTATTACCTCTTACAACAGGTCTGTCACCCTTTTTGAAATAAGGAAATTAGTTTATTTTCACCCTGAACCAGTATCCTGATCCATGATTAGAACCATGCCTTCGCTGAAACTGCTCCTGTGCAGCATAGGTATTATGCTCATCATTACTTTTCTGGTGAAGTACCTGTATACGCAGTTGATTTATTTCAACAGTGGGTTGCTGATTGTGATCCTGCTCACGCTGTTTATAGACATGGAAATTGTTACCTATGCTTTCAGTACTTTATCGATCCTTGTCATTCTTTACTCGTTGCATTTTTTTACAGACATCCAGGATGATGAATTGATTACGCAACAGGTACTGGCCATTGTTGCAGTTGTAATTACAACCGTACTTGTGATCAGCATTAAAAGGTTGTACCGCTCGATCAACAAGGAAAGAAAACAGCTTAATGCGCTGTTCCAGTTTAACCCGCTTAGTGTCATTATTTATAATTGTGAAGAAGAAATTGTATTGGTGAACCCGGCTGCACAGCGGCTGTTTGGTTATACGGAAGCAGAAGCAAAGGGGCTTTCTATTGCGAAGATCATACCTGAAAGATTTCACCTGGAGCATGGAGCACGCGTACTTGAGTATAGAAATGCCGTTCCTGAAAACAACCTGGGCCACGACCTGGATATATTTTGCAGGAAGAAAAACGGGGAAGAATTTCCCGCAGTTGCCAGGTTGCAAGCCTATTACCAGAAAAGGGAATGTTATATCATATCATTTGTAGAAGACATTACCGAAAGAAGGGAATCGGAAGAGAAGTTTATTCATCAAAAAGAGCAGCTGGAAAAAATAACCCATGATGTGCGCAGGATGAATACCGAGCTGGAGAACAAAGTGGCCGAAAGAACCATGATCCTGCGGGAAGCCTTGCTCGAGCTGGAAAAGTCGCAAACCGAATTAAGTGAAGCCCTCAACAAGGAAAAAGAACTCAATGAGATCAAGTCCAGGTTTGTATCCATGGCCTCGCACGAGTTCAGGACGCCGCTCAGTGCAATTCTTTCTTCTGCCGCTTTGATATCCAAGTATCAGCTTACAGACGACCAGGAAAAGCGCGACAAACATATCCGCCGCATCAAGGGATCGGTGAACCACCTGAACCTGCTGCTCGAAGATTTTCTGAACCTGGGAAAGCTGGAAGAAGGAAGGGTATTTGTGCAGCCGGAGCCATTTGATGTGCATGAATTCGTGCTGGATACCTTTGATGAAATGAAGCACACGCTGAAACAGGGCCAGCACATGGAGCTTGCTTATTCAGGTGAAACCTTGTTTACATCGGATAAGCGGCTGCTGAAAAATGTGCTGATCAATCTGCTGAGCAATGCGGTGAAGTTTTCAGAAGAAAATAAAATGATCCAGGTAACGATAGAGAACAGCGGATCGAAGATGGCCCTGGAAGTAAAAGATGAGGGCATCGGCATCGCAAAAGAAGACATGCAATATCTCTTCTCTACTTTTTACCGGGCAAAAAATGCCGTGAACATCCAGGGAACCGGCCTGGGATTGCATATCGTAAAACGTTACATCAATCTGCTGGAAGGCAGCATCAGCATTTCAAGCGAGCTGAACAAAGGATGCACCTTCAACATAGAACTTTCCACCTTGTTTGAAGCCCCTGTTGAAGAAATGCAGCTGGGCAGTGTACCCACATAATTACACTTTCCCGTAAGAGCTTCTTCCTAGCATTTATTACATAGTTTATTATAAAATAAGCATATTAATCTATAAAGCACTATGTGGTCGTTCAGATAAGAAGTATATTTCTACTGTCCGGCTACCTTTGATCCTATACCTATGAATACAATTCTAATCATTGATGACAACAATGACATCAGGGAGAATATTGCAGAGATATTGTCCCTGGGCGGATACACGACCCTGGAGGCAGAAAATGGTAAAAAAGGTGTTGAAATGGCGGTGAGGCTTAAGCCGTCGTTGATCATCTGTGATATTATGATGCCTGAGCTGGATGGCTACGGGGTACTGCACCTGCTGAAAAAAAATCCCGATACGGAGCATATTCCTTTTATCTTCTTAACCGCCAAGGCTGAACGCACTGATTTCCGCAGGGGCATGGAAATGGGGGCTGATGATTTTATCACCAAGCCTTTCGACGATATTGAACTGCTCAATGCGATCGAAACCAGGTTGAAGAAGGTGGAGATCTTACAAAACAAGTATGCAAGCAATGAAGACGGCGCCAACAAGCTGGTAAACGACCTGTCTGCATCAGGATTGTTCAACATGGATCTGAGCGCGTACGACACGGAATCTTTTTCAAAAAAGCAGCTCCTGTATACGGAAAGCAAACGGCCCAAATACCTCTACTATCTCAAAAGCGGAAAAGTCAAAACCTTTAAGCAGCATGAAGATGGAAAAGACTATATCATCAATCTGTACAAAGAGCATGATTATATAGGCTACCTGGCCCTGCTGGAAAATGCACCTTATGAAGAAAGTGCTGAAGTGCTGGAAGACGCTGAAGTGGTGCTGATCCCAAAAGATGATTTTTTGTCGGCCATGTCGAACGATTTTACCATTGCGTCCAAATTTATCAAGCTTATTACCCAGAATGTAAAGGAGCACGAAGACAGGTTGCTCAACCTGGCTTACAGCTCCCTGCGCAAAAGGGTGGCCAAAGCCCTGGTCAGCATACAGGGTAAATACAGCGCCAGCACGCAGCAGATCATCAATATCTCAAGGGAGGATATTGCGCGCTATGTGGGAACTGCGACCGAATCACTGATCAGAACACTGAGTGATTTTAAATCTGAAAAACTGATCGAGGTAAAAGACGGAAAAATATGTGTATTGAATATGGAGAAGCTCAAAAGCCTGCTTTACTGAGCTGCTGACAGTATTTCACTTGCATGATCATTTTGCTGCTGCAGGGTAAAATCCTCTGTGATGGAAATTTCCAGCCATAGATTGCTGAACCTGCGGTATACCTTAACAGAGATCCCAAACAACTCCTCGCATTTCTTTCGCAACTCTTTGATCGTCAGGCAAGGTGTTAGCAGGATCATGCTGCCTTCTGCTTTGCCGGAGCTGTATTGCTCTCTTCCGACAGGTATAAACTGATCGATCGGTCTCCTTTTTTTTGCAACAGTCTCCTTTGTATAAAATTCCAGCTTTAAAAAGGGAAATGCCTGGGAGAACTCCTGTTGTATATCCTGTACCGGTTTGTCTGATGTTATGTAAAGCATGTTGTTTTAACTTTAGCAGCCTGTTCGAAAACTGGTTTCCACATTTTCAATCGGATCAAGAACCTTTGTACAGATAGAAACCAGCCTATTCAGACTCCACTATCTGTTCAAGGGTTACAGCTTGCTGCAAGGATCAACTGCAGACATTTCATCATAGGGTTAGATACAAAGGCTAATTTGTGCAGGCATTGGAGCACGTATCCAGTTTGGTCAACAGGCCATAGTTAAACCCATCGCTCAACTCATGGGGTATCGGATTACAGGAACCGGCAGATGTGTGACCGGTTTTCAAAAGTAGTGTAAAGAAAAACCCAAAGCTCTGACCTTTGAGGCGTATAGACATGACTTTTATCATATTGTGACATGACAGCAGTTATGCCACAAGTGTAGAACACACCTCTTTGATCGGCACTTACAATTTGATAAATCTTTCTGTGAAAGATTGTCTTGCATAAACAATCCTGACGGTGTAAACGCCAGGTTTGAAAGAAGTTATGCTGACTTCGAAGGGCTGATTAGAAACTGTTGCCTGCTGCGCCTTCACAACAGATCCTTGCGCATTGTAAATAATGATCGTAGCCTGTTTTACCATACCTGTAGCAGGGAGGGACAGCCGGATATGATTTACTGCAGGATTGGGGATCAGCCTAAGCTTGTTATGATGATCGTTTTCCGGTACAGCGGCCTCTGATGAAATCAGGCCGGCTGAACTTGTACTGGATTGCGTTATGTAGGAGATGAGGTCCTTTTTGATCAAAATGATAGAGGTGTAAGGGGGCAAGACTACCAGCGAAGGATAAATGTTATTTTTAAGGTCGGTATATATTCCATCAAGGATGACGGGTTTAGACAGATTGCTGGCATTGTATTCAAAGCGCAGGTAGTCCAAGGGGTTCGTATACGATACGGCAACTTCTTGCACAACAATATTATCAATCCACCACATCGAGCAGCTGTCCGCATTGTCGTTAACCATGACAAGGTAGGCTTTGGGAATGTCGGCAGATGCTGTAAAGAGCAGTTCTACCTCTTGCCGTTTATTGTCTACTTTGAAAAACAACCAATTTGATTCTATTGTAGAAGCTGTGGCTGACCTGAGCGCGCACCTTAAATCGATGTTGTGATCAGCATTGCCCAGGATAGAGAATTTTGCTCTGAAGGTATGTCCGGCAGCCAATGTTTTTGCATGGTCTACATCTACAAACCAGGCTTCCATGCTTTTGCCTGCATCGCCAGTAACCGGCGTATAAGCCACCTGTAGTGCTCCGTTGTCAAGATGTGTGTTATCCCAACTTTGCGTAACGGAACTGCTGTTTGGATTTAAGACATACTGTATGTTTGCATCAAATGTTCCGTTTGTGAATGTGTTCACATCCTGGCTGTTAACCGTATAGGGTGGGATGGCCAGGCCGGTGATTGAATGGGCGTCCTGCCTGAATGTATTTTGCCAGCGGACAAAATCCATGGTAAGATATTTCCTGTATGCATTTGAATCATCTTGCGTAGGGCCAACACTTGCGCCAGCTGGAATTGGCCTGTAAGAAAACTTGTAGAAATCATTTCTATTTAAGTAAAAAGGCTTTATGTAGTAATTGCTGTCTGCTGTTCCAAAGGCGGTCAGGTCAGCGAAGTCCTGGCTGTTAGTTTCCAGTGTCATTAGTGAATTTGTGTAATTCAGGTTGTTGTTGCCGGTTCTGGCAGAAAGGCTGCTGGTTGAAAAAAGCACATTGTTTTTAATGGTTACACCCCTTATGTGAAAGTCGGGCTGAAGTCCATCGTGCATCATACTCACTCCCTGATTGATATTGGCAAAAAAGGTGTTATTTGTAACTGTTACATTGCGTACGTTGTGTAAATAAAGCCCCTTGTCAGCACAGTAGGCCACCTGGTTGCTGTCAATGATCATATTCTCACTCCGTTCATCCAGGTAAATGCCCTCCGAAAGCCTGTCGAACGGACTGGTGGTAGTGCCTTCTACATTTCCCAGTCCATGCAAGACAACGTTGCCTGTAATGTTTTTGTTGCTGCCATCACCGGACGTATAAATTCCACCTCCGTCATCAAACTTCACACAGAAGCTGTCAACAAGATTGTACTTTATCTCAACATTGCTACCGGTAAAAACAATTGCATTATAGCCTGTATTTGTTACCTTGTTATTGATGCATACGGAATTGTCTCCATGGAAAAATATGGCAAGATTGCTGAGGTTGCCATTGCCCCCCAATCCGTTGATCAGGCCTGTACTGTCTACGGCATTGTTGCGGACAATGGAATTAAAACAGTAGGGGGTAATATCCACCGCCCGGTTGCTTGTGTTATCCACTGTGTTGTTTGTAAATGAAACATAAGGCGTTACACTGAACTTGACAGCATTTAGCCCGGCATAGTTGATGTTGCAGTCGCTGACGGTTATGTTTGTGCTTTCGAAGAAATAGATTGTTTGCTGGTTGGATCCCTGAAATGAAATGTTGTTCAGCGTGATGTACTTAACTCTGGTGCCTTTAACCAGCGTATCCACCACAGCTGCTTTCACCTCCAAACCCGCCGGGTTTACAGTACTGTATAATTGCACGGCGCGCGTAGCTGGATTGTAGTACCATTCATTCTGCTGATCCAACGTTCTGGGATCGTTTTGAATAAAATATCCGTTGCCATTTGAGGGTTCAACTTGCATCTCGTCCGGACGGCCATCATACGTAAATGTGCCTGACGACTGGCCCATGAGCTTGTATGTATTCAACATCCACCGGACAGAACGGATAGAGATTTCGGTTCCGTAGGTTCCTGCATTGTACCAATTCTGGTTCCCAAAATTATTGGTTGTAATAGAGGTAAACCCATTGTGCGACTGATAAATAACATACCCCCCGTTAGCAGCATCTCCATTCGGCCAGCGTCCGCGCATTTTCACTGTTCCGTTAACAGTTAACATGTTCAATCTTGCACCAGCCTGAAGAGGGGATTGCCAGATATTGTTGCCTATATCTGTCCAGGAGTTGAGGGATGCAAAGCCGTTGACGATCGGCTTGTTACCTAAGCCGTAAGCTGAAATAAGGATAGAACTTAAAGCGTTTCCTGAAGCAGTAATTTGAATGCTACCGTCAAACACATCGCCGCGTTTGAGCAAAAAGGTCGTGCCGGGTTGAGCCGTGGCAAGCACCGCATTGAGCTTGGCAAGCGTTTTCCAGGGGGTAAGGGGCGTTTGTGCCTCCAGGCTTGAGCGCGCATCATTGCCTGTAGAAGAAGAAAAATAATAGATCGGTAAACCGATCGGATTGGCTTTTCCGGTAGCAGCGGAATAAACCGGGGAGACGCCATCTGCTGCGCAGGCAGTGGAAATGGCAAAAAGCCATATGGTGAACAGGGTGCACTGTTTCATGTCCATAGGATTTTATGATAGAAGGGATGGAGAGCGTACAGGCGGTAAATGCTTGTTTGCGTTTACACGAAGCTGTTGATGATACAGTGCCTGCATCAGTGAATGAGCAGAGAGAAGGCTGGCGGATTCATAAGCAGTGGTTTAAAAGAATTATAAAAGCCATGAGCGTATGGAGTATTTCATGCCCCTGCAGCAGGTGTAAAATGCACTTATTATATCTCCGGGAAGATAGTCAGGGTAGCTAAGGAAAAGCGGATGGGGACCACAGATTTCTCATAAACAGTGGTTTAAACAGAAAGGAATAAAAATACTGTTCAAATTGTATGCCTGTTTAAGCAGGCACAGGCAGGCGTCATTTTACCCGGAGCAGACTGCTCTGTCCCGCAGGAGCCTGTTTATCTGAGAAGATGGGGTTCAGGTGAGGAGAATTTCAGGAAAATTGTACTGGATGGTTGGTTCCTCTTATTGCTTTACTCATCCAGCAGGTTATCCAGGTCTCTTCTTTCTTTTTTGGTAGGCCGGCCGATCTTGCTTTGTCTTTTTCCTGTATGAAACGAAGAAGGCTGGTATTGCAGCGCCTGGTTTTCGTCGGCGGCCGGGGTGATGTCGATGTAATATTTGATGGCCTCCGTGTATTGTACCCTGTTACTGAGAAGACCCGTAACCTTGATCAGCCAGCGCCGGGCTTCTGTTCTTACCTCCAGCTCGTCGCCTACATGCATCGTCTTGGCCGCTTTTACAGGTGAGCCATCCATCCTTACCTTTCCTTTGTCGCAGGCTTCTGCTGCCAAGGCTCTTGTCTTGAACAGGCGGATGGCCCATAGGTATTTATCTGCGCGGAGTTTCTCGTTTGCTTCCATAAGCCTCTTTTTTATCCATGCTTCAGCTCTGCAAAATAACGATGGAAGTAGGGGATTGTTTCGATCCCTTTGTAAAAATTGAAGAGGTCGAACTTTTCGTTGGGTGAGTGCAGGTTATCGCTGTCGAGTCCGAAACCCATAAAAATGACCTGGTTGTGCAGCTCCTTTTCAAACAGGGAACAGATAGGAATACTGCCGCCCCCGCGAACGGGTATGGGCTGTTTGCCAAAAGTTGTTTCAATGGCCTTGGCCGCAGCTTTGTAGGCAACTGAATTGATAGGCGTCATATAGGGTTCGCCGCCATGATGTTCTGTTGCCTTCACCGTAACACCCGGAGGCGCATGGTGCGTGAAATAATCAAGCAGCTTTTGGGTAATCACTTTGGATGATTGGCGCGGTACCAGCCGGGCTGAAATTTTTGCATAAGCCTTGGAAGGCAGTACGGTCTTGGCTCCCTCTCCAGTATAGCCGCCCCAGATGCCGTTGACTTCCAGCGTAGGCCTGATGCCGGTTCTTTCATTGGTGGAATAACCATCTTCCCCCCACAAAGCTTTTACACCCAGATCAGTTTTATAGCCGTCTTCATCATAAGGTGCATGCGCCAGCTGCCTTCTTTCATCGGGTGTGGATTCAACCACATCATCATAAAAACCTGGAATGGTGATATAATTGTGCTTGTCGTGGCAGGAAGCGATCAGCTGGCAGAGAATGGTAATAGGATTGGCTACCGCCCCGCCGTATACGCCGCTGTGCAGGTCTCTGTTGGGGCCCGTAACTTCCACTTCAATATAAGAAAGGCCCCGCACGCCCACATCAATGGAAGGATGGTCCATGCTGATCATGGCCGTATCGCTGATCAGGACTACATCCGCTTTCAACAGATCTTTGTGTGCCACCACAAACCTGGCCAGGTTGGGCGAACCAATCTCTTCTTCTCCTTCGATGATAAATTTTATATTGGTAGAAAGGGTGCCGGTTTTAGACATGGTTTCAAATGCTTTTACGTGCATGTAAAACTGGCCCTTGTCGTCGCAGGCGCCCCGGGCATATACTTTTCCGTCTTTGAGCACAGGTTCAAACGGACCGCTGTGCCACAGGTCCAGCGGATCTGCCGGCTGCACATCATAATGTCCGTATACCAGTACCGTAGGCTTTTTCGGATCAATGATCTTCTCGCCATATACCACCGGATGTCCTTCCGTGGAATAGATTTCTGCCTTGTCCACACCGGCTTCTTCAAGGCGTTGCTTGACCAGTTCGGCGCAGCGCTGCATATCGGCTTTGTGCTCTCCTTTTGCGCTGATGCTGGGTACGCGCAGTAACCCTAACAGCTCGCTTAAAAAGCGTTCTTTGTTGGCAGATTGGTATTCTTTCCAGGCTTGAACATGTGGCATAACAAGAATATTTTATGGGTGAACAAAAGGCAATGCAAAACAAAAGTAGAGAGAAAAGGGCTGCCGGGCCTACTAAAATTCTATTCCTCTGCGAGCAAATGTTTTTCGTTGGAAATAATGTTCTGAAACTTCCATTCGATGCGTTGTTGAAACGGATGCTGCCGCACCGGGCAATCACTTTTGATGCAGATAGGACATTGGGAATACAGGCATCCGTCTGAATGAACAAACAGTTCAAGCGGGGCCTCCAGTTCGGTGGCGATGATTTTATTAAGTGTCTCTATTTCCAGGTGCGCTTCGTTTACGGTGAGATACCAGGGAACAGTAAGATGGCAATCGATGTGCAGGATATGCCCGTATTTTATGATCCGGAGATTGTGCAGGTCGATCCAGTTTTCCTTTCTGGATCTGTTGAGCAGGGAGATCATCCGGTTCAGCAGTTCCTTGTCTGCCTCGTCCATAATGCCTGCAATAGAGCTGCGCACGATCTTATACCCGGTATATACAATCACAAAGCCAAAAACAATGGCTACCAGGCTGTCGAGCTGGGTGATCTTGGTAAAATAGATCAGCACCAGTCCGATGATGATGCCTACGGTGGAGTAGGTGTCTGTCTGCAAATGTTTGCCGCTGGCCACCAGCACCAGGGAGTTGCTTTTTTTGCCGTTTTTCTCGGCAATATAGCCCATGATAAAGTTGACGGCAGCAGTGATCGCTATCAAGCCTATTCCATAATCCAGCTTCTGGAGCGGATGGGGATGAAGCAGGCTGTCAACCGCACTATAGATGATCATGATACCGGCAATGGTGATCATGGTTCCTTCTACAGCGGCAGAGATAAACTCTACTTTTCCATGTCCATACGGATGGTCTTCATCGCGCGGTTTGGCTGCAACGTACAGGCTGTACAATCCGATCAGCCCGGCAATCACATTTACGGTACTTTCCAGCGCATCTGTGAGGATGGAAACTGAACGGGTCAGAAAATAGGCCGCCGTTTTGATCAGAAAAAGAACAATGGCAATGACCACGATCCACTTCTGTATACGCAGGTTGATGTGGTATGTGTCGGAAGATAATGGCTTCAAGGGAGCAAGCGGGTATTTTTTAAAAAAGTGATCCTGAACTGAGCAGCATGCAGGTTATTTAGCAGTGCCCTGCGCATAACGTGATTCTACAAAGCTCCAGTTTACCACGTTCCACCAGCTTTCTATATAATCAGCGCGTTTGTTCTGGTATTTCAGGTAATAAGCGTGTTCCCACACATCCAGGCCAAGCAGGGGAAAGCCTTTGATTTCGGCCACGTCCATCAGCGGGTTGTCCTGGTTGGGTGTAGAGCCGATTTTGAGTTTTTTTTCCGCATCGAGATAGAGCCAGGCCCATCCGCTGCCAAACCGGTTCTTACCCGCATCGCTGAACTGGGTCTTGAAATCGTTGAACGACTTAAAGGCAGATTCAATAGACGCCAGCAGTTTGCCGGAAGGCTTGCCTTCGCCTTTTGCTTTCATGAGTTTCCAGAACAGCTCGTGGTTATAATGTCCGCCGCCATTGTTTCTCATTTTAGCCGAGTACTTGGAGATATTGGCCAGCACATCTTCGAGCGGTTTATCGGTGGCCACACCTTCAGCCTTGGCCGCATCTTTCAGGTTGGTAGAATAGGTGGCGGCATGTTTGGTAAAATGAATTTCCATTGTCTGCGCATCGATCGACGGCTCCAGGGCATTGTAGCTGTAAGGAAGGGGCTGCTGGTCGAAAGAAGTAAAATAAGCGGGCCCGTTTGCACCTTGTTCAAAAGCGGAAGCAAGCAGCGGCGCGCTTGCTAAAGTTCCGGCTGTTAGTACGATACCTGCTTTGGTGGATGTTTTTATAAAATCCCTGCGTGATTGCTGTTGATCTGACATATACAATAAGTTTAGGAAGAACTAACCAAACGTCGCTGCTGGTAGATTGTTCTGATTTTTTGAAATAAGTTCCCAATCCGGCGGAATACACGGAAATAAGCTTCCTGGTTGAAAAGCTGTGAGTCTCTCATGGCCTTGTATATCAGGAACATGCCGACGGGTGTCAAAATAAATGTGGCCATCCACATGCCGGCAATGGGCTTCAGCACGCCTTCTTTCACCAGCTTCACGCCGAAATTATTTAAAAGGAAGAAAATGACAAAAAAGACGACTGCCAGTACCAGCGGCATACCCAATCCACCCTTGCGGATAATAGAGCCCAGCGGGGCGCCGATCAGGAATAAAACCATGCAGGCAATAGACATGGTAAACTTGCGGTGCCATTCGATTGCGTGTGAGCGCAAGTCGCGCTTCTTGGCCTCGTAATCAAGGGCTGTTACATCTGCGGTGGACTTTACATAGTTTACCTGTGCCTGCGCACGTTCAATCACATTGGAGCGGGCACTGTCGGGAATAATGTCCTTCAGCGACCGGATGGGCTTCTTTCCGGCGGCTTGTACCTTTACCCAGCCGGTATCAACATAATGCGAGAAAGTAAAATACGGCGAAACCTCTGCCATCGTCCTTTTTGCATAACGTCCTTCAACTTTTTTCAGCGAATCCATCACCTTGTCCAATTGGCGGGTGGTGAGCATGGATGAGTTGTCTTTAAACAGGCTGTCACCCGTTTGATTGAGCTTGAACGAGCTGAGGTCAAATACTTTTTTGTACTGCTTGAAACCAAGGCGGATGTACTCTGTATTGGTGGTCATCCGGTTTCCCCGCTCCTCGTAGCGCCAGCCATCATTGAGGTCGAACTCCAGGAAGTGTTTGTCCGGGGTTACCTTCATCTGGCCGCTCTTTGCCACGATCATATTGTCCTGTAAGCCATAATTCTTTTCGTAGATAACTACGTTGCGGATGGTTGATCCGTCTTTTTCTTTTTTACCGATCTTGATCACAAAGCCTTCCAGCTTATCATAAAACACGCCTTCCTTGATGTCGAGCGCCGGTTTGGAAACCACAATGTCGTATTTCAGGGTTTGCATTTTCAGCGTGGTAACCGGGATGATGTTGTTGTTGAACAGGAAGGCAGCCCCGCAAAGTACCAGGGTAGCCAGAAACATCGGGCGCATAAAGCGGATCAGCGGAATACCGGCTGATTTGATGGCCACCAGTTCAAAGGTTTCACCCAGGTTACCAAAGGTCATGATGGAGGAGAGCAGGATGGCAAGGGGCAGGGCGAGCGGGATGTTAAAGGCGGCAACATACATGCAGAGCTTGGCAATGGTCAAAAAATCAAGTCCCTTGCCCACCATATCATCGATCCACAGCCAGAAAAACTGCAGCACCAGCACAAAGAGCGTGATAAAGAATGTGGCTATAAAAGGGCCTACAAAAGCTTTCAATATCAGCGCATCTAGTTTCTTCATGTAAAATTTCCAACCTTTGATGGCCAGCTATGCTCTCAAGAGGCAAAAACAGGCTGGCACAGATCTGATTATGCAGGAGACAAAAGTACAGTTTTCGCCGCACGAAATAGAACTGATGCAGGATGGCAGTTGGATTTTAACAAAGAACGGGGTGATGCGGAAAATGGCGGAGGGCATGGGCTCGCTTGCGGAGCGCATGAAAGAAGCCGTTGGTGCAAACAGCGGCCTGCTGCCCGGGTTCATCAAAAGTTCCAATGCAAAGATTTCCCGGGGAGAGAACTACCGGGGCTTGCCCTATCTCATGCTCGATTATCCCAAGTCGTTCAGCAAGGATGATATCTTTGCCATCCGCACCTTTTTCTGGTGGGGTCAGTTCTGCAGCATTGCGCTGCATGTAAAGGGAAGATACAGATCGCTTATCTGCAATAACATTTCATCTTCCATAGCCGCACTTGCAGCGCACGCCTTTTATTGTTCTACTGAAGGGGACGAGTGGAACCACGATGTAACAAGCCATGATTATAGACCTGTTACAGAGGATGGATTACCATATTTTGAAAAAAAGCTACCTGAAAGCGGTTTTATAAAGCTGGCCGCAAAAGTAAGTCTGAAGCAATGGAGTGAAATGGAAGAAGAACTATATAAATCATTCCGGGAATTGCTGAAACTGCTTATCTGGAGTGAAGATGCAGGGGAGGATGTTCAATCATAAAAAAAACATGCATTCCAAGCTTAAAGTAATGTACCGATAGTACCAATCCTCTCTATCCTGAAATCCCTGGAATCAAGGTTCAAGGACGGTATCAGCTTCCGATCCGGTGGAACAGGTCTTTCACCTGTGAATCCCACAACTGGCTTTGGTCTTTGATCTCTTTTTTCTCCGCAAAATCCTTGATGCAAAGAATGGTTTGGTTGGTAACTTCTGATTTTTCTATGCTGAATTCAAAAAATTCTTCTTTGGGAGCATTCAGCCAATGGAAGCGGATGGATTTGGCTTCTTCACTTTGAAGCACTTCGGCTTTGTCAACTGTTTTATCCCAGGAAAAGCTGAACACACTGTCACGCTCATCAACCTTTTCTGCAAACCACTCCTGCAAACCCGCAGGGGTGCTCAGGAATTCATACAGGATAGTGGGCGAGCACCGTACAGGGTATTCAAGGGTAAAAAGTTGTTTCTTGCTCATCTAAGAACTTGGTCTATGGCGTTTCCAATAAGTGCAATAATATACAAATATTTCATCCTGCAAAATTTTTATCCATATAAATTTTGTTAAGCCTCCCGGGCGGGATTTTGGTAAAAATCAGGGATAAAAAAAATTGATGTTCAATACCTTGTAAAAATATTTTGCAGAGCGGTAAATAGTTGATACTTTGATTTTTCCTACTCTCCTTCAAAAAGACCCCGGTGCCGGTATAAGAAAATCTTTTATTCTACGTTTTCTTGTAAGTTTTATATAACCCCGAAAACTTTAAACCTGTCACCTATGAGCATGCGCCAGCTCAAAATTACGAAGTCTATTACCAACCGGGAGAGCCAGAGCCTGGAGAAGTACCTCCAGGAAATCGGAAAGGTAGAATTGATCAGCCCAGAAGAAGAAGTCAAGCTGGCAATTCGCATCAAGCAGGGCGACACCGCAGCCCTGGATAAACTTACCAAAGCCAATCTCCGGTTTGTTGTATCTGTAGCAAAGCAATACCAGAATCAAGGCTTGTCGCTACCCGACCTGATCAATGAAGGAAACCTTGGATTGATCAAAGCTGCCCAGCGTTTCGATGAAACCAGGGGCTTTAAATTTATTTCTTATGCTGTATGGTGGATCCGCCAGAGCATCTTGCAGGCATTGGCTGAACAGTCGCGCATTGTGCGGCTTCCGCTCAACAAGGTGGGCCTTACCAACCGGATCCAAAAAGCCTACTCCCAGTTAGAGCAGGAGTACGAGCGCGAACCCTCGCCGGAAGAGCTCGCAGAAATGCTCCAGATGGATACCGAAGAAGTGCTGGCCACCCTGGGCATTGCAGCCCGGCATGTAAGCATGGATTCGCCCCTTTCGGAAGGAGAAGACAGCACCCTGATCGATGTATTTGAAAACCCGAATGCGGAAAGAACAGAAAAACTGATCGAGCACGATGAATCGCTTAAACAGGAGATCGGCCGCTCGCTTACGGCCTTAACAGAAAGGCAAAAAGAAGTGATCTGCTATTTCTACGGCATCGGTGTTGATCATCCTATGAGCCTGGAAGACATTGGCATGCGGTTTAACCTGACCCGCGAACGCGTAAGGCAGATCAAGGACAAAGCCATTACCAAGCTGCGGACCACCACCCGCTGCAAAATGCTCCGGCCTTACCTTGGTTAGCCGTTTGTTATACCTAAAAAGGATTTTACAGATTAGACAGGCTTAGCTACATTTGTATGGATCTAAAGTGAATATGACATTGGTTGTGTTCACTTTTTTTGTGGACCGTACGGAGCTGACCGTTCCTGCTTCCACACCGCAAATTATAAACGGCTATCGTATGTTTGAAAGTTTAAGTGAAAGGTTGGAGACCGCCTTCAAGCAATTAAAGGGTGAAGGCAGGATTACCGAACTGAACATCGCTTCTACCGTAAAAGAAATCCGCAGGGCGCTGGTAGATGCCGACGTGAATTACAAGATCGCAAAAGAATTTACCGACAAGGTAAAGGAAAAAGCCAACGGTGAAAAGGTGCTCAATGCCATTAGCCCGGGACAGCTCATGGTAAAGCTGGTAAAAGACGAACTGGTTGAGCTGATGGGCGGCTCCGAAAGCAATTTCATCACAAAGGGCAGTCCGGCCATTGTGCTGATTGCCGGGTTGCAGGGTTCGGGTAAAACAACCTTCAGCGGCAAGCTGGCCAATTATCTCAAAACAAGAAAGGGCTTGTCGCCCCTGCTGGTGGCAGCAGATATTTACCGGCCCGCAGCGATCGACCAGCTCAAGGTATTGGGCGAACAGATCGGTGTAGATGTGTACAGCGAGCCGGAGAACAAGGATGCGGTGTCGATCGCGCAGAATGCCATCCGGGAAGCAAAAAGCAAGAATAAAAATATCCTCATTATCGATACGGCCGGCCGCCTGGCCATTGACGAGGCTATGATGACCGAAGTGGCCAACGTTAAAGCCGCCGTGCAGCCACAGGAAATTCTTTTTGTGGTAGATTCCATGACCGGGCAGGATGCCGTGAACACTGCCAAGGCATTCAACGACCGGCTTGATTTCAGCGGCGTTGTACTTACCAAGCTCGATGGCGATACCCGCGGGGGAGCTGCCCTCTCCATCAAGTACACGGTGAACAAACCCATCAAGTTTGTGAGCAGCGGCGAGAAGATGGATACCCTTGATGTGTTCTACCCGGAAAGGATGGCACAGCGTATCCTGGGGATGGGTGATATTACCACGCTCGTAGAAAAAGCCCAGCTGCAGTACGATGAAGAGAAGGCCCGCAAGCTGGAAAAGAAAATCCGGAAAAACCAGTTTGATTTTGAGGATTTTATGGAACAGCTGCAGCAGATCAAAAAAATGGGCAACCTCAAAGACCTGATGGCCATGATACCCGGTGTGGGCAAAGCCATCAAGGATGTAGACATCAGCGATGATTCATTCAAGAGCATTGAAGCGATGATCCAGTCAATGACACCCTACGAACGGATGAACCCGGATATCATCGACAACAGCAGAAGAACCCGCATTGCAAAAGGATGTGGCAAGGATATTGCAGAAGTTCATGCGTTTATGAAACAGTTCGACCAGATGAAGCAAATGATGAAGTTTATGAACAAAATGCCGATGGGCGGCAGGGCAGGCTTTAAATTTAATTAACGTTTAGATAGAGAATGCGCCTGCTATAATATTTGGTCAATTGCGACATATCATTATTTTTGCAGCTCGAGTATTTTAAGAAAACCAATTTATTAAAAGCATTTAAATTTTTATTTAAGATGCCAGTAAAAATGAGATTACAACGACATGGGTCGAAGAAAAGACCATTCTATTTTGTAGTAGTAGCCGATGCCCGATCACCCAGAGACGGTAAGTTTATCCAGAAAATTGGTACCTACAACCCTCAAACAGTTCCCGCCGCTATCCAGTTAGACCGCCAAAAAGCTTTAGACTGGCTGCACAAAGGTGCACAACCAACCGACACAGTGAGAAAGATCCTGTCGTTTAAAGGCGTGCTTTACCTGAAGCACCTGTTGCGTGGTGTAAAGCTGGGTTTGTTCGATGATGCCACCGCAATGGAAAAATTCACCAAGTGGAGCACCGAACATGAAGCACAGCTCAAACGCCGCATGGAAGAAAGCCGGAGAGCCCGCTTTACAGCCAGAGGTGGTGATCCAAGAAGACAACAAGAAAGAAGACCTGAAGGAAACAACAGGCCGGAAAGATAAATCCACAACTTTATACAGGAAATCCCGGTGAGCCATTCACCGGGATTTTTGTTGATATGAACCAGTATAACAGCATCGGCAAATTTGTAGCTACGCATGGCCTTGAAGGTGAGCTGCTGCTGCAGCACAACCTGGGGAAGAAAACCGCGCTGAAAGGACTGGAAGCTATTTTCCTGGAAGCCGGTGCGGATCAGATGCTGCCTTACTTTGTTACACGGGCCCGGGCCAAAGATGGTGTGTCTGTGTTTGTAAAGCTGGAAGGCATCGATACAAAAGAAACTGCCCGGAAACTGATGCAGAAGGAGGTATGGCTCCGGGAACAGGATTTCTCCCAGTTCGCGGCTTCCTCATCCTCTCTTTCTTTGCTCGGTTACCGGGTAATCAATTATGCCGAACCCATCGGGGAAATCCTCGAGGTAATTGAACAACCCCACCAGGTACTTTGCAGAATCCGGCTGGGAGAGAACGACGCTTTTATCCCCGTTCATGCAGAAACGCTCAAAAAGATCGACAAGAAAAAAAAGCAGGTGCATGTAGAACTCCCGGAAGGCTTGCTGGATATTTACAGATAAGCTTTTCCCTGCCGAAGACCAACCGCATCTGGCCATTCAAGCTTTATAACCCCCTGTTTTTGCACTGGACGGCTCCTGCATTTTTTTGTTTGCGGTCCTGCAATAACTTAAAAATCAATTTCTGTTATACAATTTTTCTTAACTTGGCATCGGTAGAAACCTTTATAGTCCACCAAATTACTAGAATTTAATACCTTCACCCCCTAAAATTTTACATTATGAGCTTACAACTTGGAGATACCGCTCCTAATTTCACTGCCGACACAACAGAAGGAAAGATTGATTTTTATGAATACCTGGGCGACAGTTGGGGCGTTTTGTTCTCGCACCCCGCCGATTACACGCCTGTTTGCACCACCGAATTAGGCAGAACAGCCATGTTAAAAGATGAGTTTGCCAAGCGCAATGTAAAAGTGCTGGCTGTAAGCGTTGACCCGTTGGATAAGCATTTTGGCTGGAAAGGCGATATCAACGAAACCCAGAATTGTTCTGTTGATTTTCCGCTGATCGCAGATGAAGACCGGAAAGTGGCCGAACTCTACGGCATGATCCACCCCAATGCTTCTGCTACTGCTACCGTCCGCTCCTTATTTGTGATCGGTCCCGATAAAAAAGTCAAGCTGATGATCACCTATCCGGCTTCTACCGGCAGAAATTTCTTTGAAGTACTGCGCGTAATTGATTCACTGCAGCTCACCGCCAATTACAGTGTAGCTACGCCAGCTGATTGGAAGGAAGGAGAAGACGTGATTGTAGTGCCGGCTGTTTCTACAGAAGATGCCGTGAAAAAATTCCCGAAAGGCGTAAAGGTCGTAAAACCTTACCTGCGTTATACGCCGCAGCCAAACAAGGATTGATGATGTGTCCGCAGGCGCATTGACCGGTTTGTCAAATAGCGTCTTCTATTTTATAATTATTCCGGCAGAGCATATTTGAATTCGTAACACAGGAATTCAACCAGCTTTGCCGGAATGTTTATTATTGGCCTCTCCATTTCCGCAGCTGCTGCAAGAGGGCCCGCATATCTTTGGGCAGGGGCGCTTCCAGTTGGTGCTTTTCCCCCTGTAAATCCCTGATAACCAGTTTTTGTGCATGCAGGGCAAGGCGGTCAAGCAGGGGTCTTTCTTCCTCCTCCGATTTGGATAGCTTGTATTTCTTTTTAATGCCCGACAGCAGCACCGGCTCTTCACTGCCATATACCGGATCGCATACAATGGGATGACCCAGGTATTTCATGTGTACCCTGATCTGGTGCGTTCTGCCCGTCAGGATAGAAAAATGTAAAAGCGAGTACAAGCCAAATTCTTCTTCCACCCGGTACACGGTAAGCGAGGGCTTGCCCTTCTGCGTAACTACCATGGTCCCTTTTTTCACCGGGTGTTCCCCGATGGCTGCGTCAACGGCACCCTCCTTATCAGGCAGAACGCCGAGTACAAAACCGAGGTATTCTTTCTGCGTTTCCCGGTTCTCAAACTGGCGGCTCAGGTGTTTGTGGGTCGCTTCATTGCGGGCAAATATGATTACTCCGCTGGTATCGCGGTCCAGGCGGTGCACGGTAAAAATTTCGCCGTACCGTTCCTGCAGCAAATCTTTGAGAGCAGGCGCAGAATCGCTCCGGTCGCGGATAGAAAGCAGGCCGGATGGCTTGTTAACGGCAACAAAATCGGTGTTCTCAGCAATGAGATCCAGTTCTTTCTTCATGGTCAGCAGTGATTATTTCCCGGCTTTGTTAAAGTGTTTGAGGATCCTGATTTCGCTTTCGGTGAGCATGCGCCATTTGCTCCGCTGTACGTTCTTTTTTGTAAGCCCGGCATACATTACGCGGTCCAGCCCCCGTACATCGTACCCCATCTTTTCAAAGATGCGCCGCACGATCCGGTTGCGTCCGCTGTGTATCTCAATGCCGATGATTGTTTTGTCCTTTGCATCGGCATAGGCCAGGGCATCGGGGGCAATAAAGCCATCTTCCAGTGTAACGCCCTTTGCGATTTCATCATAGTCGTGCTTGGTCAGCGGCTTATCGAGCCTTACTTCGTACACTTTTTTTACCTCGTTCTTGGGATGCGAGAGCGATTGGGCGAGCTCTCCGTCGTTGGTAAGAAGCAGCACGCCGGAGGTGTTTCTGTCGAGCCGCCCGATCGGGTATACCCGTTCTGTTGTGGCATGCCTGATCAGGTCAAGCACGGTTTTCCTGCCTTGCGGATCATCGGTGGTGGTGATATAATCCTTTGGCTTGTTGAGCAGGATATACACAAAATGCCTGGAGGGTAGGATCTTTTTGCCCTTTACTTTGATCGTATCCGCTGCCGAAACCTTGGTGCCGGGCTCTGTTACAACCTGTCCGTTCACCAGTACTTCGCCTCCTTTTACCAGTTCTGCTGCATCCCGGCGCGAGCATATGCCGCTGTGCGCGATCCATTTATTGAGGGGCATGCCGCCTTCTACTTTCTTTTCAGGCTTTTGAGGATGAGGAGTTGATGAGGCTGGTTTTGCAGCAGGAAGCGGTTGTCCCTTTCCTGCGGGCTGTGCGGTTGATTTATTTCTTGCCGCATGATCAGGACCGCCCTGTTCGTTTTTTATCCTTCTTTTTTCTTCAAATCTTTTTTCAATGGCCTGTGCCCGTTCTTTTTTAAAAGCTTTCTTTTCCTGCTTGATCTCTTCTTTTATGGCACTGGGCTTTTTCTTCTGGATAAACTTTTCAAATTGTGCGTGTTTGCTCATATGGGTTGTTTGCTGTTTTACAACAGGGATGGTGTGAGATTATGATTTGTTGGCCAGCTGTCCGCAGGCGGCGTCGATGTCTTTTCCGCGGCTCCTGCGCAGGCGGGCGTTTACCCTGTTTTTAGCCAGGTGGTTGATAAACCGTTCTACCTTTTCTTCCTCCGGTTTCTGGAACTGGGCGTTGTCGATTGAATTGTATTCGATGATATTGACAAGATCGGCGGGTACCTGGCGGAAGATCTTGATCAGTTCATCGGCGTCTTTCAATGAATCGTTGAAATCTTTAAAGAGAATATATTCCAGCGTGATTTCATTGCCGGTTTTGCGGTAAAAATAGTTGAGGGCTTCCACCAGGGCGCGGATATTGTTGCTCTCATTGATCGGCATGATCTGGTTGCGCTTGGCATCGTTGGTGGCGTGCAGAGACAGGGCCAGCTTAAACCGCACTTCATCATCGCCCAATTGCTGGATCATCTTTGCTACGCCGGCGGTGGAAACCGTGATACGACGGGGGCTCATGGCCAGTCCGTCCGGAGCGGTGATGCGTTCAATCGCTTTCAGCACATTTTTGTAATTGAGCAGGGGCTCACCCATGCCCATAAAAACAATATTGCTTAATTTTTTCTGGTAGTTTTTTTCGGACTGCTGGTTGATGAGCACCACTTCATCGTAGATCTCGTCGTACAACAGGTTGCGTTTGCGCTCCATATAACCTGTCGCACAAAACCGGCAGCTCAGGGAGCAGCCTATCTGCGAGCTGACGCAGGCCGTGAGCCTGGATTCCGCGGGTATCAGCACGCCTTCTACATAGTGATGGTCGTGTGTTTCGAAGCGGCTTTTGACGGTGCCGTCTTCAGATTGCTGAACAGCTTGTATGGAGAGGGCTGGCAGTAAAAAATCGCCTGCAAGCCGGGTGCGCAATTCTTTGCTGAGATTGGTCATGGCATCAAAGCTATGCGCGTGTTTTTGCCACAACCATTCCCACACCTGTGCCGCCCGGAACTTTTTCTCTCCGCATGTTTCCATGTACTGCTCCAGCTCCGCAAGCGACAGGTGACGAATATTTTTATCTGATAACATAACTGCAAAGATACATTTGATCCGGGATTCAAGTGGTTTGTGGCTTCCAGGATTGGGTAAAGATTAGCATTAAATTTGTCTTGAACCAGGATTACACGGATCCACGGATTACAGGATTGCAGCTTGAGGGTGGATCATCTTGAAGTTGATCGATACTCGTCTTTAAAGATCGATCCGCAAGCTGCAATCCTGTAATCCGTGGATCCGTGTAATCCTGGTTCAGCCTACATTTGCAACCATGCACCCTGTTTATATCATCGACGCTGTGAGAACACCCATCGGGAAATGGGGCGGGGCGTTGCAATCGGTCAGGCCGGATGATTTGCTGGCGCATGTAGTGCAGGCCTTGTTGAAAAGAAATCCATCGGTAGAAGAACAGGCGATCGAAGATGTAATAGCCGGGGCGGCCAACCAAAGCGGAGAAGATTGCCGCAACGTAGCCCGGATGGCAGCCTTGCTGGCAGGACTGCCGGTAACGGTGCCGGGTACCACCGTAAACCGGTTGTGTGCCAGCGGGTTGCAGGCCGTTGTAGATGCTTCCCGGGCCATCGCTTGTGGAGACGGAAGCCTTTATATTGCCGGGGGCGTGGAGAGCATGACGAGAGCACCCTGGGTCATGGCAAAATCTTCCGGTGCCTGGAGCCGGCAGGGAGAGCTGTACGACACAACCATCGGCTGGCGCTTTACCAACAAAAAACTGGTTGAAAAATATCCGCCCTTTAACATGGGCGAAACAGCAGAAAACGTGGCAGACCAATGGAAGATCAGCCGGGAAGAACAGGACCAATTTGCATACAACAGCCAGCAGAAATATTTTGCTGCCCTGGAAGCAGGAAGATGGCAGGATGAAACCGTTCCGGTTCCCATCACTTCAGGCGGACAGAATGGTTGGGTAACAGCGGATGAACAGCCGCGGAAAACCCATCCTGAGATGCTGGCCCGGCTAAAACCGGTGTTTAAGGAAGGGGGAACCGTAACAGCAGGTAACGCCAGCGGCATCAACGACGGGGCAGCGGCCCTGCTGCTGGCCGGTGAAGAAGCCATCAAACAATGGGGATTGCAACCAATGGCCCGCATCGTGTCGGTAGCTACAGCAGGCGTAGATCCTGCTGTCATGGGTATCGGGCCGGTGCCAGCTACCCGCAAGGCTTTGCAGCGGGCTGGTTTGCCTGTTCCGCAGCTCGGGCTTATTGAGCTCAATGAAGCCTTTGCTGCTACAAGCATTGCCTGCATCCGGGAGCTGAACACAGACCCCGATTGCGTCAATGTAAACGGAGGGGCTATTGCGCTTGGCAACCCACTGGGCAGCAGCGGGGCACGCATTGCCGCCACCTTGCTGCACGAAATGAAACGGCGCCGGGTGCAGTACGGACTCGCCACGATGTGCGCCGGGATGGGGCAGGGAGCTGCCATGATAGTGGAAGGAATGCAATGACCTAATCATGCTCCTTATAAATTTGGTACAGAAAAGTTTTAGAATAAGTATATTGGCTCGCATTGTGAACACTTTAAAAATCAAAGATGAATACTACCAATCAACTCCGTTCTGCCATGATCGTGTTGCTGTTAGCGGCAGGCATCATGGTTCACGCACAAAGGCCTGAAGAAAAGCTGGGATGGAAGCTGGGCTCGCAGGCTTACACGTTCAGGATGTTTACATTTATGGAAGCACTTGACAAGATAGACAGCTGCGGGATGAAGTGGGTGGAAGGCTTTCCCGGACAGAAAATAGGCGGCGATCTGGAAGGCACCATGGATTACCACATGGATGAGGCCAAGCAAAAGCAGATCCTGCAAAAGCTGAAGGCCAAAGGAATGCAGATGATCTCATACGGTGTAGTAACGCCCAACAAAGAAGAAGACTGGGTACAGCTTTTCAAATTTGCCAAAGCAATGGGTTTGCAGAACATCGCCTCCGAACCTGCTGAAACCGACATTCCGCTGGTATCCAAACTGGCTGATCAATACGGCATCAATGTAGCCATCCATGATCATCCCAATCCTTCCCATTACTGGAACCCTGACATCCTGCTCAAAGCCATCAGCGGACAAAGCAAACGCCTGGGTGCCTGTGCCGATGTAGGTCATTGGGTTCGCTCCGGCTTAGATCCGATCGAATGTTTAAAAAAACTGCAGGGCCGCATCTATGAGCTTCATGTAAAAGACCTGACGGAAAAAAACAACAAGCAGGCACACGATCTGCCCTGGGGTACCGGCGTTACCGGCATTGAAGCCGTGCTGAAAGAACTGAAGCGCCAGAATTACAAAGGTCCTTTCTTCGCTGAATACGAATACAAGTGGGAACACAATACACCGGAGGTAACGGCCAGTGCCAAATACTTCCGCCAGGTTGCCAGTAAATTATAACCTGTTCACTCCATCATACAAACGCTGCTATGAAGATGTCGCCGGTTAAAGCGGGAGTACAGTCCATCTGTCTGCTGGGGCTGTTTGTTCTTGTGGGCTGTACCGCTGCCCGGAAGTATACAACGACGGTTACCCGTACCAGCGATTATCATAGCAGCTATGATGATACCACACTTTCTCCGCTTAATTCAACCGTGCTGATGCCCTACAACCGGTTCATCGACCCGGCAGGCACCGTGATCCGCTTTGGCAACAAGCAGCTGGAAAACCACAGCCTGGACTGTGCCCTGCTCCCCGGCGGAAAGGTGCTGGCCGTAGAAGACCGGTTCGGCCTGGCATTTATAGATGCAACAGATCCCAAACTGCTTTTTCACCTGGACTATGGCGTAAACAACCCTTACAGGGGATTTATCAGCACGTACTCCGGTATGAAAGTAGCGGATTCGGCAGGTACCGTGCATGTTTTCTGGAGTGCTTCCAATACATCATCCAAGCGCTCTTATGTGTTTGATGCGATGTGGGATGGGAAGAAAGCCGTTATCAGCAGCGCAATGCCCTTTGAACCGGTGAAGGGCTTGTCGGCACTGGCTTTGCCCAATGATATTTGTGTTGCGCTGGAAGGTGGTGAAATGTATTTGTTTGTTGTACTGAACGGAAACAACCAGCTTGTAAAGCTGCGCTGGCGGGACAAGAAAATTATCTGGACAGCTGCTACCGGTATGGCTCCGTACGGAGCAGTTCTGATCAAAGGAAAGATCTATGTCAGCAACTGGGCGGGCCCTGTGCCTGCAGAAGGAGGCGGTGAAACGGCCGGTATTCCTTATGCCCGCGTATATGTAGATCCGCTCACCGGTGCCACGGCGCAAGGCACGCTCAGTGTATTTGATGCGGCTTCCGGACAGAAGCTGCACGACATCCGGGTGGGACTTCATCCCAACGATGTCATTGCCAGTCCGGACGAACAATTCCTGTATGTTGCCAATGCCAACAGCGACCATGTGTCGGTGATCAGCACAGGAACGGATGCAGTGGTGGATTCTATTCCGGTACAGCTCAACAAAAAGGTTGCTTACCTCATCGGTGATTCGCCCAATGCGCTGGCAATTGATGCTACAGGTACGACCTTGTATGTTGCCAACGGGCTCGACAATGCCATTGCAGTGATTAAGTTGGGAGAAAGGGTAAGCACGGCAGGCAAGGGATCCTCTACCATGGAAGGATTTATCCCGACAGAAGCCTATCCTGCCGGCATGGCTTTGTCTTCATCGTCTGCTATTTTATATGTAGCCAATCTGGAAGGCGAAGGTGCCCGCGTGCGCAAGGACGACGATGGTACATACAATTCACACAGGCAGGAAGCCACTGTTTCCATCATCCCGGTGCCGGATAAAAAAGAGTTGCAACAATATACCACCAGGGTAGAAAAAGCCAATATGGTATTCCGCACCGAGCTGTTGCAGCGGCTTCCCAGAAACGGCATTTCCGCAAAGCCTGTTCCGGAACGCATCGGCGAGCCTTCTGTTTTCAAACACGTTTTTTATATCATCAAAGAAAACCGGACCTACGATCAGATCCTGGGTGATATGCCCCAGGGAGATGGCATGAAAGCGGTTTGTATTTATGGCGACAGCATCACGCCCAACCATCACCGGCTTGCCCGGGAGTTTTTGCTGATGGACAATTATTATGTATCTGGCAAATCATCCGCCGAAGGTCACCAATGGACAGATGCTGCCATGGTAACGGATTACATTGAAAGAAATGTACAAGCCTGGTTCAACAGTTATCCGCATGTGCAAACCGATGCCATGGTATATAACAAAAAAGGGTTTATCTGGAACAATGCCCTGGATCATGGTAAAACCGTGCGCATCTATGGGGAAGCCTGTATTCCGCAATGGGAGGGCAAACTGACCTGGAAAGATATATGGGGCATGCACAAAGAGGCCAGGCCTTTCAATTTTAAAAATGTAACTACCATCTCCCGCGTTCAACCGCTTCTCGCACCCACATATCCTGGCTATGATGGACAAACCGTCAATGACCAGGTCCGTGCCGATGCTTTTATAAAGGAGTTGAATGCTTATGAAAAAATGCCGGGTGATCAGTTGCCGCAACTTATTATTATGGCGTTGCCCAGCGATCATACGGCAGGCATGCGGGAAGGCTATCCCCGTCCGGAAGCCATGGTAGCCGACAACGACCTGGCTTTGGGAAGAATATTGGAAGCGATTACGCACAGCCGGTTCTGGGATTCGACAGCTGTGTTTGTAACAGAAGATGATTCGCAGGGCGGATGGGATCATGTATCCGCTTACCGGACCGTCGGGTTTGTAATGAGTCCGTACTCCCGCCTGCAAAGAACGGTGCACACCAATTACAACCAAACCTGTGTCGTTCGTACCATTGAGCAAATTTTAGGATTGCCGCCTATGAACGTAGTAGATGCAACCGCCCTGCCTATGTTCGATTGCTTTTCAGGCAAATTTGATAAGACACCGTACACGCATGAGCTGAATAAGATCCCGCTCGACCTGATGAACAAGGCTGCTGCTGCATTATCCGGAAAGGCAAAAGAATTCACCGTTCAATCCGGCACACCCCAGTTTGACCATGTAGATGGCGGCAATGATGACCTGCTCAACAGGATCCTCTGGTTTGCAGCCCGCGGCGACAGGCCCTATCCGAGACAGCTTACCCTGCCCCGCAAGTTGAGGAAAGCGGATGATGACGATTAGTCTGGACCTTGATTTACAGGATGGGAGGGATGCTCGGGATTGAGTACGTTAACTGGTGGAATTGTGTTTGAGAACATTCCCTATCTCCTCCATCTTATATACCTGCTGGCTTCCCTTCGCCAAATCTTTTAATACAAATGTCTTCTCTTCTGTTTCCTTGCTGCCGATGATAATGGCGTAGGGGATGTTCTTTTTTTCAGCGTACCTGAACTGTTTGTCGAGCTTGGCGGGTTCGTGGTACAGCTCGGAGGGAATACCCTGGCTGCGCAGTTGCTGCAGGAGGCGGAAGGCATGGCTGCTTTCCTGATCCCCCAGATTAAAGAAAAGGACCTTGGTGCTGGTTTGGGTGTTTTCCGGAAAAAGTCCCAGTTCTTCGAGCACATCATAAATTCTATCTACGCCAAATGAAATGCCTACGCCCGGTACGCCGGGTACACCAAACAAACCGGTGAGGTCATCATAGCGGCCACCCCCGCCAATGCTGCCGATCTTTACGCTTCGCGGTGCCCGGGCTTCAAAAATAATACCGGTGTAATAATCCAGTCCGCGCGCGAGGGTCAAATCTAACCGTATATTATTATGCAGGGCAGGGTAGAGGTTTTCGACCGAGCCCAGCAGGTAGGCAAGATCCTTCACACCTTGCAAACCGGTTGGTGAACCGGCCAGCTGTTCCTGTAAAAAAGCAAGGGTTGATTGAGTCGTATCACTAAAAGAGTAAACAGCCAATAGCTTGTTGAGATTGTCTGCCGGAATACCGATAGCTGCAAGCTCAGCACTGACGCCTTCCACGCCGATCTTGTCTGTTTTATCAATGATAACAAGAATAGCTTTTTCCTGTGATGCCACGCCGCATACTTCCATAATGCCTTTGAGGATTTTGCGGTGGTTGATCTGCAGGCTGTAGCCTGACAAGCCCAGCCGGGTAAATACATCGTGATAGATAGAGGCCAGCTCTACTTCATTGAGAAGAGACCGGCTGCCAACCACATCCACATCGCATTGATAGAACTCCCGGTAGCGGCCTCTTTGCGGCCGGTCGGCGCGCCAGACAGGCTGGATCTGGTATCTTTTAAAAGGCATGGTAAGCTGTCCGTAGTTCATGGCCACGTAGCGGGCAAACGGAATGGTAAGATCATATTTTAAAGCCCGCTCTGTGAGGTGCAGATCATTTTGACCCAGCAATACTTTCTGAAAAGCCTCCTTCGACTGCTCGATATTTTTAGGATCATTCAGGCCGTTGTTCAGGATCTTGAAGATCAGCTTATCACCTTCATCACCATATTTGCCCATCAGGGTACTGAGGTTTTCAAAGGCGGGCGTTTCAAGTGGCTGAAAGCCATACAACTCAAAGACTGTTCTGATGTGGTGAAAAATAAAATTTCTTTTTCTCACAACAGCTGCACCGAAATCTCTTGTTCCCTGCGGTAAACCCGGTTTCATGTAAATAAGTATTAAGTAAACTTGCGCAAATATAGGCCGGTAAAAAATGATGTGGCCCGATGCTTATCTTGTGGAATCTATGTATAGATGCATCTGTGTAGCTGGCTCAAACCGGACCGGAAGAAGGAGGCAAGAACAAAATGTTAAAATAGATAATATGATGAAAACTTGCATTTTTCCGGCACTATTTTTCAGGGAGTAAAGACAATAATTTTAGTATCTTGCCCGGCAGAAAATTTGCATGTCTTTTTGTTTTGGCAAACGATTTAACTTGATTTCTATATGGAAACAGACCAAACAGAAAAAAGAAAAAAAGGATACGTGCTCATGCGTTCTGTAATGGATTTTGGCATGGGACTGATCATCCTGGGATTTGGTATTTTTTTTCTGGTCTCGCCTTACATAGGGGTTGGTTTTACAGTTGAGCCTTTTTTTCGGTATTTTTTTGGGGTGATGTGCATTATCTATGGGGGCTGGCGTATGTACCGGGGCTACAAAAAGGATTATTACACTGAATAAACAATCTATTATCTTTTTTCATGCAAACAAGACAGGTCATAGCTTGGTTTTTTATGATTTTGCTGCTGGCAAGTTGCGGAAGCAATGCGCCTGTTCAATCCTTTTCTGATACGCTTACCAGCGGAACGATCCATATCAGTGTAGATGAATCTTTCAAACCCATCATTGATTCTCAGATCCAGGTTTTTGAATCAGCTTTTCCCCAGGCAAAGATCATCACCCATTACAAATCAGAAGCCGACTGCATCCGCGACCTACAGAACGACAGCATCCGCATGGTTATTATCACACGCGGATTAAATAAAACGGAAGAAAAGATCATGAAGGATACCCTGCGGTATTATCCGATCCAGGGAACCATGGCGTATGATGCCATTGCAGTGGTCGTCAACAATGCGGCCAAAGATTCTATTTTTGATATGGCTGACATCCGCTCCATGGTAAAGGGCACCAGCGGCTATAAATATAAGGTGGTGATGGATGGCCTCTCGGCTACCAGCATCGTACGCTATGCGATGGACTCGCTATTAAAAGGACAGCCTTTTGGCAGCAATGTGGTTGCAGCTCCCTCCAGCCAGGGGGTGATCGACTACATCGCCAGTAACAAAGATGCTATCGGACTGGTAGGCGTAAGCTGGATCGGAAACCGGGAAGACGCCACCCAGCTGAGCTTTTTGAACAAGGTCAGGATTGCTTCCCTGGAATGTGTGATATGCCGCCCAACGGCCTATGTAAAGCCCTATCAGGCAAATATTGCAACGAAGCGCTATCCTTTGGTTCGGAGTTTGCAGTATGTTCTGAAAGAAAATTATCGCGGCTTAGGCAGCGGATTTGTAAATTTTTTGACCTTAGAAAGGGGGCAGCTGATTTTTAGAAGAGCTTATCTATGGCCCGCAAAAATGGCATTCGATCTCAGAAATGCAAATATCAGTCAGTAGTTTTTAAAAAAATCTATAAGTTTAGAACCCGATTCATTAATTAACTAAAAAAGGAAGTTGACATGAAGAAAATACTTTTTATGGTTTTGCTTGGATTCGTTGGCGGAGCAAGCTTGTATGCACAGAACGTAGATCAAGGGAAGCGTTTTTTTTATTATCAAAGGTATAATAGTGCGAAAGATGTGCTTGAGAAGCTGGTTGCCTCCAATCCAAACAACCTGGATGCTGTTTACTGGCTTGGCCAGACCGAGATAGAGATGAAAGATTCTGCTGCTGCAAAGGACCTCTATCAGAAAACATTTGCCAACAATGGCAGTGCTCCCCTGATCCTGGTGGGCATCGGTCATATTGAACTGAAAGAAGGCAAGAAAAACGACGCGACCCAGCGTTTTGAAACTGCCATCAGTTTAAGCAAAAACAAAGACATCAACGTGGTCAATGCAGTAGCCCGCGCCATTGTGGATGCTGCTGGCGGAGATCCCCAGTACGCCATCCAGAAGCTCAACGCTTCAGGAGCCGGCAAAGACAACAAAAATGCAGAAAGCTATGTACTGATGGGTGATGCCTATTTTAAAGTGCCGGATGGCGGTGCTGCCGTAACAGCCTACCAGAAAGCCCTGCAGCTCGATCCAAAGATGGCCGCAGCCAAATATGAAACTGCACGCGTATACCTGACCCAGGGAAATGCAGAGTATTTTCTGCCGGCTTTTGAAGAAGCAACCCAGATCGATCCTAACTATGCGCCGGCTTTTTATCAATTGTATTACTACTGGTACAACCGTGACATCAATAAAGCAAAAGCATACCTTGACAAATATCAGGCTGTGGCTGACAAAAAGCCCTCTGATGATTATGACCGGATCAGCATCTTATATGCCGCCAAAGACTATCAGGGAGCCATCAACGCTGCAAAAGCCAAGATCACAGAACTGGGTGACAAGGCAGACCCCCGTTACTACAAGCTGACCGCTTACAGCTATGACGAGTCAGGAGATTCAACCAATGCCAAAACCTACCTGGATCAGTATTTCACCAAACAAACCCAGGATGCTTTTGTACCACTGGATTATGTTTTCAGGGCGAAACTGCTTAGCAAGTTCCCAGGCAATGAAACAGATGCCCTGCAGAGCTTTCAGAAAGCAGTTGATCTGGACACCGCTATGAAATCAAAGATGGACCTGATGGCCGATGCTGCTGCCTTCGCCGGTAAAATCGGCAACAGGACAGAACAAGCCAACTGGCTCGGACAAATCTACCGTACAAAGAAGGATCCTACAAACAGGGATCTGTACGATTGGGGATACGCCAACTACCAGGCAAAGAACTACCAGACAGCTGACAGCATTTTCTGCGGCATCTACTCACAGAAATACCCATCAGAATTGTTTGGTTATCTGTGGTGCGCCCGTTCTGCTGCCGCCCAGGATACGACGATGGAAAAGGGCTTGGCAGTAGAGCCTTACAAAAGATTGATCGTATTTGCTGATACAGCTCGCGACAAGTACAAAGCAACACTTCTGTCTGCTCATTCTTACCTGGCAGGTTATTATGCCAACGTAGCTAAGCAAAAAGACAGTGCTGTGGCTTCTCTGCAGAAAATACTGGAACTTGATCCAGACAACAAAGATGCCCAAGCTTATATTCTCGCACTCACAAAGCCTGCACCCAAACAAACAGCACCGGCTACAAAAACGCCTGCTACAAAAGGAACAACCACAAAGCCTGCTGCAAGAAGAACAGGCAATGGATAAATAAAGAGGCTTTTTATAAAAGGAAAGGGTCCCCTGCTTAACCGCAGGGGATTTTTTATTTCCCTAATTTGGATTGCATAAGGTAATTTGCACCCGCTGACTTACATTTGTTCCAACAAGAGAAATTTTTATTATGCATTGGTTCTTCCTGCAGGCAAATCCAGCTGTAAACAGTTCCGTGAACTATTTGCCCATCGTATTGCAGCTCTTCTTTGCCATGTTGTTTGTAGGAGCCATGATGGGTATCACGCATTTGCTGGGACCAAAACGCAAAACCAGCGATAAGCTGGAGAACTTTGAGAGTGGGATCGAAAGCGTCGGAAATGCCCGCCAGCCCATGGCTATCAAGTATTTTCTGGTAGCCATCCTGTTTGTCCTGTTTGATGTAGAAGTTATATTTTTCTATCCTTATGCAGTCAATTTCCGGGCCCTCGGCTGGAATGGATTTATAGCAGTTGTGCTGTTTGTTGCTTTCTTTCTGGCAGGCTTTATTTACATCATAAAGAAAGGCGCCCTTCACTGGGAAGACTAACGGTTGCCCTGACCGGAGAAAGCTTATAAAAGATTGTAAAAAATAAACTGATTGCCAACAAGCGTACTACATATTTGTTGATACAGGCAATTGCGTTTATAGTCTCATTAAAACAACTTGCATAAAGTAAGGAGGAACCTATCATGGCACGTCCGGTACAATTTAATATAAAGAACGAAGGGGGGAAACCCATTCATGTTTCCAATGCGCCCGTCGGTTATTCCGGCGAAGGCTTTTTTACCACCAAGCTGAGCGATGTGGTGGGATTGGCCAGAAAAAATTCTATCTGGCCCCTGCCGTTTGCTACATCCTGCTGCGGCATCGAATTCATGGCTACCATGGGTGCCCACTACGACCTGGCCCGTTTCGGGGCAGAAAGGATCGGCTTTAGTCCGCGCCAGTGCGACCTGCTGATGGTGATGGGTACCATCGCTAAAAAAATGGGACCGGTGCTCCGCCAGGTATACCTGCAAATGGCCGAACCGCGTTGGGTGCTTTCCGTTGGCGCCTGCGCCTGCAGCGGTGGCATCTTCGACAGCTACTCGGTCCTGCAAGGCATCGATCAGATCATTCCGGTAGATGTGTATGTGCCCGGCTGCCCGCCCAGGCCGGAAGGCATTATTGATGGCATCCTGAAAATACAGGAGCTGATAGCACACGAAAGCGTACGCAGAAGAACCGGAGAGCGTTACAAAGAACTGATGTCGAGCTATGGCATCCAGTAGTAGATTAACAGGGAAGTTGTAAGAAAAACCTGCATGGCACTAACAAACGAAATAATCAGGCAGCGCATCACAGAAAGATTTGGTGACCAGATCACCGAATGGGATGAGCCCTATGGACTACTCACCTTTACTGCTCCTAAAACCATCAACCTGAAGCTTCTTCAGTTTTTATATGATGATCCGGAGCTGCGCTTCCGTTTTCTGACCGACATCTGTGCCGTTCATTACCCCAACAGGACCGGGGAAGAACTGGCTGTTGTATACCATGTACACAACCTGGTCGATAATATCCGTCTGCGCTTCAAAGTGTTTACTGATATCAACAAACCGGATGTATTTACCGTTACCAAGCTGTACGAAGCAGCCAACTGGCTGGAGCGGGAGACCTACGATTATTTTGGCATCAACTTTATCGGACATCCCAATCTCAAACGGATCCTGAACGTAGACGAAATGGATTATTTCCCGATGCGCAAGGAGTTTCCCATGGAAGACCAGACGCGCAGGGACAAAGACGACGAAATGTTTGGAAGAGGATAAAAAAACCATCATGCACGACCGCCATATAAAACTACCGGAACGAAGCATCGAAAAAACGACGACCACGCTGAACCTGGGGCCCACGCACCCGGCTACACACGGGGTGTTTCAAAACATCCTGGAACTGGATGGCGAGCGCGTTGTGTCCAGCGAACAAACAGTTGGATACATCCACCGGGCTTTTGAAAAGATTGCTGAACGCCGGCCGCTTTACCAGATCACGCCGCTGACTGACCGGATGAACTATTGCTCATCGCCCATCAATAACATGGGATGGCATATTACCTGCGAAAAGCTCCTGCAGATCAAGCTGCCCAAGCGGGTTGATTATTTACGCATTATTATTATGGAGCTGGCGCGGATCTCCGACCACCTGATCTGCAACTCGATCGTAGGGGTGGATACCGGTGCCTTTACCGGGTTCCTCTATGTAATGCAATACAGGGAGCTGATCTATGAAATCTACGAAGAAGTATGCGGCTCGCGCCTGACCACCAACATCGGCCGGATCGGTGGTTTTGAACGCAATTTCACCGATACTGCTTTTAGAAAATTGGAGAAGTTCCTGGATGAGTACCCGAGAGTGTTGGCAGAGTTTGAAAACCTGTTTACCCGCAACCGGATCTTTATGGAACGTACCATGGGCATCGGAGGCATCAGCGCAGAAAGAGCCCTGAACTACGGGTTTACCGGTCCCAACCTGCGGGCTGCCGGCGTGGATTATGACGTGCGGGCCCACTCACCCTATAGCAGCTACGAAGATTTTGAATTCAACATACCCGTCGGTAACACCGGCGACAACTACGACCGCTTCCTGGTTCGCAACGAAGAGATGAGACAATCGCTTAGCCTTATCAGGCAAGCCTACCAGAAAGTGCAGGAGTTTAAAGGAACAGAGGCGGACGTATTTCATGCCGATACCCCCGAATATTACCTGCCGGAAAAGCAGGATGTATATACGAAGATGGAGGCGCTGATCTATCACTTTAAAATTGTGATGGGAGAAACCGACATCCCCAAAGGAGAAGTGTACCAGGCAGTGGAAGGCGGCAACGGCGAATTAGGCTTTTATCTCATCAGCGATGGGGGCCGTTCTCCCTACCGCTTGCGGTTCCGCAGACCTTGTTTTATCTATTACCAGGCATATGATGAGCTGGTGAAAGGCAGCATGCTGAGCGATGCCATTGTAACGCTGAGCAGCCTGAACCTGATTGCCGGTGAAATGGACGGTTAACAAAAAATAAGCCCGCAGCATGAAGTTTTCTGATGAAAAATTAAAAAAAGTCGACGAGATCATCGCCCGCTACCCGGAAGGAAAAAAAAAGAGTGCGCTCCTCCCGGTGCTGCACCTGGCCCAACAGGAGTTCGATGGCTGGCTGGACGTGCCGGTCATGGATTACGTGGCTTCCCTGCTCGAACTGGAACCCATCGAAGTATATGAAGTGGCTACTTTTTACTCCATGTACAACCTAAAGCCTGTTGGTAAATTCCTGTTTGAAGTATGCCAAACCGGTCCCTGCATGGTAAAGGGCAGCGACGACATTATTGAATATATCAAGCAAAAGCTGGGCATCGGCGTCGGTGAAACAACTGCTGATGGCTTGTTCACACTGAAAACAGTCGAATGCCTGGGAGCCTGCGGTTATGCGCCGATGATGCAACTGGGAAAAACATACCGTGAATACTTAACGCCGGAAAAAGTAGATGCGATCGTAGAAGAGTGCAGAAGACAGGCGGTGGTGAACAGTGTTAACTAAGCGCAGTTTATATGGGCATCACTTCAAAATATATTAAAGTAAAGAAACACCGGGAGGCTGAGCAGTCTGCAGATGTAGAGTTTATAATCGACACGGGAACAGTTTATAGTCTGGTACCGGGAAAGACAATTAAATGAGGTAGACGTAAAGCCGTACCGAACTGGGGAGTTTTCGCTCGCAGATGGAAGTAAAATTTCGCGAAGGGTTGGAGAAGCTTATTTTGAAATAGATGGAGAAGGAGCTTCTGCTCCGGTTATATACGGTGAAGAAGGAGATAGTGCCTTGCTAGGTGTAACCGCCTTGAAAGCAATGGGATTGGTTTTTAACCCGTATAACCGGGAACTGTATCCGATGAGGATGCTGCTATAAAGATAAAAGCATGGCAAAAAAATTATTGCTCGACAAAGCAAACGTAGAAGGCATCAGGGGCTACGATGTATACCGCCGTGAAGGTGGGTACCGGGCCGTGGAAAAAGCTTTGAAGATGACGCCAGGGGATATTGTGGAAGAAGTGAAAAAGAGCGGGCTGCGCGGTCGCGGTGGAGCCGGTTTCCCTACAGGCATGAAATGGAGCTTTCTTGCCAAGCCGGAAGGTGTACCCCGCTACCTGGTCTGCAATGCCGATGAAAGCGAACCCGGTACATTTAAAGACCGGTATCTCATGGAGTTCCTGCCCCATCTCCTGATAGAAGGATTGATCATCTCTTCTTTCGCGCTGGGCAGTAGCCGTACCTATATTTATATCCGGGGTGAATACGCCTGGATTCCCGATATCTTGGAACAGGCTGCTGAAGAAGCCAAACAAAACGGCTGGCTGGGAAAAAATATCCTGGGCACCGGCTTCGACTGCGAAATCTATGTACAACGCGGTGCGGGCGCCTATATCTGCGGCGAGGAAACGGCCCTGATTGAATCGCTGGAAGGCAAACGCGGCAACCCCCGCATCAAACCACCTTTCCCTGCCGTGAAAGGCCTGTGGGATTGCCCGACCGTTGTAAACAATGTAGAAACGCTGGCTGCCATCGTGCCCATCATCAATGAAGGGGGCGAAGCTTACAGCAAGATCGGGGTGGGAAAATCAACCGGAACCAAGCTGATCAGTGCCTGTGGCAATATCAACAAACCGGGCGTGTACGAGATCGACATGACCATTTCGGTAGAAGAATTTATTTACAGCGATGAATACTGCGGCGGTATTCCAAACGGAAAAAGGCTGAAAGCCTGCATCCCGGGCGGCTCTTCCGTACCTATCCTGCCGGCCAACCTGCTGCTGAAAACAGCCAAGGGGCAGCCCCGCATGATGAACTATGAAAGCCTGTCTGACGGCGGCTTTGCCACCGGCTCCATGATGGGCTCCGGCGGTTTTGAAGTGCTGGATGAAGACCAGTGCATCGTTCGGCATACCCTGAGCCTGGCGCGTTTTTACCACCACGAAAGCTGCGGACAGTGTTCACCCTGCCGCGAAGGAACCGGCTGGATGGAAAAGATCCTGCGCAACATTGAATACGGCAAGGGTAAGATGAGCGACATCAACCTGCTCTGGGACATCCAGCGCAAAATAGAAGGCAATACCATTTGTCCGCTGGGAGATGCTGCAGCCTGGCCCGTAGCAGCTGCGATCCGCCATTTCCGGGACGAGTTTGAATGGCATGTGCTGAACCCGGTTGAATGCATGAACAGGAACTACGGCCTTGCTCATTATGCTGACGCCCTGGAAGTGCCGGTAGCAGTTTAACAATACTCTATCTAACTAAAATGCAAAGAGCCTAGGTTCTTTGCCTGTACAAGAATATGGCTGACGAAAAAAAAATGATGAAGGTTACCATCGACAATATCACCATTGAGGTGGAACCGGGTACTTCTATCCTGAATGCAGCGCGGCAAATTGGCGGCGAAGTCACGCCTCCTGCCATGTGCTACTACAGCAAGCTGAAGGGAAGCGGCGGTAAATGCCGCACCTGCCTGGTAGAAGTGGCGGCCGGCTCTACAGCCGATCCCCGTCCCATGCCCAAGCTGGTGGCCAGCTGCCGCACCAATGTGATGGATGGCATGGTGGTAAAAAACATCACCAGTGAAAAAGTGATCGATGCCCGCAAAGGGGTGGTAGAATTCCTGCTCATCAATCATCCGCTCGACTGTCCGATCTGTGACCAGGCTGGTGAATGTTCCCTGCAGGACTTGGGTTATTCACATGGTTCAGATGATACCCGCTACGAGTTTCCGAGAAGAACATTTGAGAAAGAAAATATCGGCCCTTACATCCAGCTGCACATGACGCGCTGCATCCTCTGCTACCGTTGCACCTATGTAGCCGACCAGCTGACCAACGAACGCGTACACGGCGTACTGGACCGCGGCGATCATTCAGAGATCTCTACTTATATTTCCAAAGCGATCGACAATGATTTCAGCGGCAATATGATCGATGTTTGTCCGGTAGGCGCTTTAACCGATAAAACATTCCGGTTTAAGAACCGGGTCTGGTTCCTCAAACCGCTCGACGCACACCGCGACTGTCCTACTTGTTGTGGCAAGGTCACCTTGTGGAACCGGGGCGATGAAGTGTACCGCGTTACAGCCCGCAAAGACCAGTGGGGGGAAGTGGAAGAGTGGATCTGCAATACCTGCCGCTTTGAAAAGAAAAATACCAGCGACTGGATCATTGAAGGACCCACCAAGGTAAACCGCCATTCCGTGATTTCGCAGGGTCATTATGTTGGATTGAAAATGCCGCCTGAGACCCTGAAGCGGGTGATGGATGGGAGGGATCCGCGCATCCTGATGGAAATTCACGACGTGAGCGGCGTGAACAAACCTGAGATCCATCTCTCCGAGCTGCCGGGCCCTGCCCACAGCCACGATTTTCTGGAAAAAGATGTGACCAGGGCGGAAGAATATCCCGGGCATGTACCCCAGACGCTGGCAGACGTAGATGCAAAGACCGATTCAAGATAGATCAAATCCAGTTTAACCACCACATAAGCATGAATCCCCTTTTATTAGCGATAGATACCGAAACTGTGATTGCCAAACTGGTGCTGATCGTGATCGTTATCAGCGCTTCACTTGTGATCGCCATGTATGAAACCTATGCAGAGCGCAAAGTAGCTGCGTTTATACAAGACCGGATCGGTCCGAACAGGGCAGGTCCTTTCGGCATCCTGCAACCGCTGGCTGACGGGTTGAAGTTGTTTATGAAGGAAGAAATCATTCCGGCAACTTCCAACAAATTCCTCTTCATACTCGGCCCTTGTCTGGCGATGCTCACAGCCATGATGACAAGCGCCATCATACCCTGGGGCAACAAAATAGAAGTGTTTGGCAGAACCGTTGATCTGCAGATTGCGGATGTGAACATCGGTATTCTTTATGTGTTCGGTGTGGTAAGCATGGGCGTGTATGGCATTATGATCGGTGGCTGGGCCTCCAACAACAAGTTCTCCCTGCTGGCAGCTATCCGGGGCGCTTCCCAGATTATTTCGTATGAGCTGGCCATGGGTTTGTCGCTGATCGCCTTGCTGATGCTCACCGGTTCGCTGAGCCTCAGAACGATCGTGATGCAGCAGATGGAACCGGGGCACTTCTGGAACATCGTATACCAGCCATTGGGATTCCTGATCTTCCTGGTATGCGCGTTTGCAGAATGTAACCGGACACCCTTTGATCTATCGGAAGCGGAGAACGAACTTAACTTTGGCTATCACCAGGAGTACTCTTCCATGAAGCTGGGTTTTTACCTGTTTGCCGAATATGTAAACATGTTTATCAGCAGTGCTATCATGGCTACCTTGTTCTTTGGCGGTTATGATATGCCGTTTGTAAACGAAGCCGCGTTGAGTCCCAATGTAGCTGCTGCAGTAGGTATAGCAGCCTTGATGGCAAAGATCATTTTCTTTATATTTCTTTTTATGTGGGTGCGGTGGACGATACCGCGTTTCCGCTACGACCAGCTTATGAACCTGGGCTGGCGGGGACTGATACCCCTGGCATTGGCCAATATGCTGATAACCGGCGCTGTGATCCTGTGGCTTCACAAATAAATGGGAAGCCTGCGATTAAGCAGCCGTTTTATAAAATACGCTTTAAAAATGTGGATGTAATCGTATAAAATATACATTTGCGAAACACATCTGCAGGAAGGATAGGAAAGAAAAATGGAAGCACTTACAAATAGGGTAAAAGTGATGGAGCGCAAGCCCATGACATTCGTAGAGAAGATTTATCTCTGGAATATCATGAAAGGCATGATGATTACCTTAAAGCATTTCTTTAAGAAAAAAGCGACCATCAAATACCCTGAACAAAAACGTCCTTTTAGCCCGGTATGGCGTGGACTGCAGATCCTGAACAGGGACGAAGAAGGCCGCGAACGCTGCACTGCCTGCGGGTTGTGCGCTGTAGCATGCCCGGCAGAAGCCATCACCATGGAAGCCGCTGAACGCGAGCCTGGTGAAGAAAACCTGTACCGGGAAGAAAAATATGCAGCCAAATACGAGATCAACATGCTGCGCTGCATCTTTTGCGGACTCTGCGAAGAAGCTTGTCCGAAAGATGCGATCTACCTAAGCGAAACATTTACACCCTCTAATTACACACGGGAAAGTTTTATCTATAATAAAAGCGATCTGCTTATACCTGATCCGAAAACCGATCCGCAGGGCTTTGCAAAAGCGCGCGGCAACAGGGCAAAAAAGGAAGAGGTATAAAAAGATGATCGCATCAACTGAGCACTGCATATGAACGCAACACAAGGGTTGTTCTGGTTTTTGTCGGCATTGGCTATCGGCAGCGCGCTGATGGTAGTAACCAGCAAAAATCTTGTATACAGTGTACTTTACCTGATCGTTACTTTTTTTGCGATCTCGGGGCATTACATCCTGCTCAATGCCCAGTTCCTGGCGATCGTTAACCTCATTGTATATGCGGGTGCCATTATGGTGCTGTTTCTTTTTGTGATCATGCTGATGAACCTGAACACGGAAACAGAAGCGCAGCGAAAGCGGTGGCTTAAATTTGCCGGTGCGATTGCCGGCGGCTGCTTGCTGCTGGTGATGGTGGCTACCCTGAAACGGGCCGATTATAAAAGCTATACCGCCCAGACAAGCCAGGGTGACATAGGGCTGATCAACAACCTGGGAATGGCCTTGTTCAAAGAATATGTGGTGCCTTTTGAAATCAGCAGCATCCTGTTCCTGAGTGCCATGGTAGGAGCCGTGGTAATCGGAAAAAGAGATTGATAAACAGGGATCGTAATACAAAACAGTAAACCCTTTTGGGCCTAGGCTCAGGAAAAACATGCCGGTCAACTACTATATATTTGTCGCCATCGCTTTGTTCTGTATCGGAATAACGGGTGTGCTCACCCGCAGAAATGCCATCATTATCTTTATGTGCATCGAGATTATGCTCAATGCCGTAAACCTCCTGCTGGTAGCATTCTCAAAAATGCATTATGCATCGCACCTGATTACACCGGGGGCGGGGGGTGCAAATGGTACGGATGGACAATTATTCGTATTCTTTATCATGGTGGTTGCAGCAGCCGAAGTGAGCGTTGGACTGGCGATCATTGTCATGCTTTACCGCAACACCCATTCAACAGACGTAAATTTCCTGAACCGGCTAAAGAACTAAGTCCAACGAAGGAAAAACTCAAGAAACCTTATGAGCAATAATTTACAATTAGTCTGGCTGGTTCCGCTGCTGCCCTTCCTCGGTTTCTTGATCACAGGCCTGGGCAGGAATTCCCTGTCAAAGGGAGCGACCGGACTGGTTGGCTGCGGCAGTATCCTGCTTTCCTTTGTTATCAGCATCTTGCTTTTTCTTTCGGTGAACGCGGGCCATACAGGTGTGGTGAACGGATTTGATTTTATCAGCTACGATAAGGTGTCTATTCCCTTTTCATTCCAGGTGGACCAGCTGTCTTCCCTGTTCTTACTGATCATCACGGGCGTAGGATTCCTGATCCATGTGTATTCCACTTCTTATATGCATGGGGAAGAAAGCCCGCACTATGCGCGTTATTTCTCTTACCTGAACTTATTTGTATTTTCCATGCTGCTGCTGGTACTGGGCAGCAATTACCTGGTGATGTTTATCGGATGGGAAGGCGTGGGCTTGTGCTCGTACCTCCTGATCGGGTTTTGGTTTAAGAACAATGCATATAACTATGCCGCCCGGAAAGCCTTTGTGATGAACCGGATCGGCGACCTGGCTTTTCTGATCGCACTTTTCTGGATCATCTCCAAAGCAGGCAGCCTGAATTATGCCGCTGTTTTTTCACACGCAAGTGCTTTTACACAGAAGGATCTCACTATTATTACGCTTCTGTTATTTGTAGGTGCTACCGGTAAAAGTGCGCAGATCCCGCTGTATACCTGGCTGCCCGATGCCATGGCGGGCCCCACACCGGTATCGGCCCTCATTCATGCAGCAACCATGGTAACAGCCGGCATTTACATGATCGCGCGGAGCAACCTGCTTTACACGATGGCGCCTGCTACACAATGGGTGATTGCCATTACCGGACTGGCAACCGTGATCCTGGCAGCAACCATTGCGCTTAAACAAAATGATATTAAGAAAGTGCTGGCTTACTCAACTGTTAGCCAGCTGGGATATATGTTCCTGGCCCTGGGCGCAGGTGCTTATACCGGCGCCGTGTTCCATGTAATGACACATGCTTTTTTTAAAGCCCTGCTCTTCCTGGGTGCCGGTTCCGTGATCCATGCCATGCACAATGAGCAGGACATCCGGTTTATGGGCGGATTGAAAAAGTACATGCCGGTAACGCACATTACTTTCCTGCTGGGCTGTTTGGCCATCGCCGGTATACCTCCTTTCTCCGGCTTTTTCTCTAAAGATGAAATCTTGGTAGGCGCTTATGCCTTCCATCCGGTACTCTATTATATCGGTGTTGCAGGCGCTTTCATGACTGCTTTCTATATGTTCCGTTTGTATGCCACTACATTCCAGGGTGCATTCAGGGGTACACATGAACAGGAACATCACCTGCATGAAAGTCCGGCACCCATTACAGTGCCACTGATCGTGCTAGCTATTCTCTCTACTATTGCCGGCTTTGCAGGCATACCGGCCTTGTTTGCAGAAGGAGCACATGCCCTGGCCCATTTCCTGGAGCCCATTTTTGCGCCTTCTGAAAGGGTGCATCCGGCACATGAGCTCAGTCACCAGACTGAATGGATGTTGCTGGCCGGTTCCCTGGTTGTGGCAGTTGCAGGAGCCGCCATTGCTTATATCAGGTATAGCAAAACGCCTGACCTCAAAGAAGCCGAAGGGGTAGGCAAGGTGCTGGAAAACAAATGGTATGTCGATGAACTGTATGATAATACCGTTGTGCGGCCCCTGAATGCGTTGGGCCGGTTTTCCAACTCGGTCGTAGAAAGACTGGGCATCGACTGGATTGTTAACGGGGTAGGAAAAACAGTGCAGTACGGCAGCCGCCAACTGCGTTTTCTGCAAAGCGGCCAGGTAGGAAATTATATCCTGCTCATGGTGGTTGGCATCCTGCTCTTTTTTGCGATTGAACTGTTCTTTAAGAAATAGGGTGGTTTTAGTGTACAGGGCATTCTGTATGCAAACCCACCCCTGCCCCTCCCAGGAGGGGATAAGAAGAAGGTGCAGCCCCCTGCAAGTGTATCGCATCCCCTCCTGGGAGGGGCAGGGGTGGGTTCCTGGTTTTTTATAAGCTTTGCGGCGATGAAAATTTAATATGATACCTGTTTTACTCATACTGATTCCTTTGATCACCGGATTGGCCCTGTTTGCAACAGGAGCCGGAAGGGCACGTACCGGATCGCTGGTTTCTTCGATCCTGACCCTGGTCGTTTCTATAGCCGGCTTGACTGTGTTCAAAGCAGTGCGTTACCTGAAATACGACGGATCATGGATGACATCGATCGGCAGCCGCTTCAGGGTAGAGCTGGATGGGATGGGACAAGTACTTTGCCTGCTGACAGCCATCAGTTTTCCCCTGATATTTGTTTCTACTTATAAGAATGAATACAAAAACGGCAACCGGTTTTATGCGCTGATGATGTTGTCGCAAGCCGGACTGATGGGCGTGTTCCTTGCAAAGGATGCCCTCTTATTTTATTTCTTCTGGGAGCTGGCGCTGATCCCTGTTTACTTTTTGTGCTCTATCTGGGGCGGCGAACGGCGGATACCGGTTACGTTCAAATTCTTTATCTACACGTTCGTGGGTTCGCTCCTGATGCTGATTGTAATTATCTATCTGTACTTCCAGGCAGGTCAGTCGTTTTCTATTGAATCTTTTTATGCCTTGCAGCTGCCACACCAAACACAGTCGTGGCTGTTCTGGCTTTTCTTTGCTGCCTTTGCCGTCAAGATGCCTATTTTCCCTTTTCATACCTGGCAGCCCGATACCTATGAGCAATCTCCTACAGCAGTAACAATGGTGCTGAGCGGCATCATGGTAAAAATGGGTGTGTTTGGCGTGATCCGCTGGGTGGTACCGGTATTACCGGTAGGTGCTTATTTGTGGGGTGATACCGTTACCACGCTGGCTATCATCGGTATGGTATATGCTTCCCTGCTTGCGTTTCAGCAAAACGATTTAAAACGGCTGATCGCTTATTCATCCATTGCCCATATCGGACTGATGTGTGTGGCCATTTTTGCCACCACAAAAAGCGGCATGCAAGGCGTGATGATACAGATGTTCAACCATGGCATCAACATCATTGGCCTATGGATCGTAGTGAATGCCATTGAGCAAAAATTGGGTACACGTAAATTATCAGAGCTGGGCGGATTGGCACAACAGGCGCCCCAGCTGGCCATTCTGCTGGTAGTGGTGGCGCTGGCCAACATATCACTGCCACTAACCAACGGTTTTGTCGGCGAGTTTCTTATGTTCAACGGCGTGCTTTCATCGGAAGCGACCCATTACAATGTTTGGTTTACAGTGATAGCCGGGTTAACCATTATTCTTTCGGCCGTATACACCTTGTATATGATCCAGAAAGTTTTTTATGGCAATACCAATGCGCTTACGGTATCGGCAACCGATATTTCCCTGAATGTAAAAGTGGCTTTGGTGGTCATTGTGCTGCTGATACTTGCGGGCGGTATTTTTCCCAAGCCCATGCTTGCCATTACCAACGAGCTTTCCGACGCGATCTTGAATCGCATGAACGTAAAATCTTTGTTCTGATAAGGAACACGCGTATAACCAGGAACGACCAATATGAATGCAATATTATTTTCAGCTGTCTGGGGTGTAGTTATGATGTTCTGCGGGGCTTTTGTAAACAAGGCTGCCACCGTCAGGAACGCAGCTGTTACCGGACTCGTATTACTGATCATCCTGAATATTGCTGAACTGTACGGCTTCCGGCTGATGCGGGTAGACACACACGGCATGCTGGCGTTCAACAGCTTTACCCTGGTTTTCAACACAGTCGCTTTTGTATCTACCCTGGTTTATTTTTTCCTCTCTGCCAAAGACATGGAGCGGGTAGGTGTAAACCTGGCAGAATATTTTGCACTGATCTTTTTTGTGCTGAGCGGAGTAGCGATTTCTTCCTCCTTTAATTCCCTGATGATGTTGTTCCTGGGAATTGAGATCATCTCTATTCCTCTTTACATTCTTACAGGAAGCGATAAAAAAAACCTGAACAGCAATGAGGCCTCGCTTAAGTATTTCCTGATGGGCTCCTTCTCTACCGGGATCATGCTGATGGGCATTGCCTTGATATATGGAGCTACCGGAACTTTTTCCCTGGAAAGAATGACCACGGTTCTGTCACCCGGGCTCAATCCACTCCTGATCGCCGGCTTTTTGCTGCTGGTGATCTCTATGTCGTTCAAAGTATCGGCCGCTCCTTTTCATTTCTGGACGCCGGATGTGTACGACGGGGCACCGACCGTGTTTACTTCTTTTATGGCCACCATCGTCAAAGTGGCTGCCTTCGCGGCTTTTCTCCGCCTCTTTACCGGAACAAATGTTGAAGTACCGGCACAGATCAAGATTATCATTGCCCTGATCACAGCTGCTACCTTATTTATTGGTAACATCACCGCCGTATTTCAGCAAAGCGTAAAAAGAATGCTGGCTTATTCCAGCATCGCACAGGCAGGCTTTATGTGTTTTGCCCTTTTTGGCTTTAATGATTTTGCCAAAGAAGGCTTGCTGCTGTACAGCGCAGCATACAGCCTGGCTACCATCGGCGTGTTTGCCGTGCTGATCAAGATGAAAGATTTTACGTTTGAAGGCTTTAACGGATTGGCCAGCTACCAGCCCCTCCTGGCTGCCACCAACACCATATTCTTATTGTCGCTCGCCGGTATTCCGCTGACAGCGGGTTTTATGGCGAAATTTTACATGCTGGCCTCAGCAATCAAAAGCGGCGCCTACATGTGGCTGATCATTCTTGCTGTGCTTTGTGCAGCCGTGAGTGTTTATTATTACTTCCGGGTGATACAAGCGATGTACTTCAGAGAAAGCAAAGAACCGCAAGCTTTATCGGTAAGCCCGGCCTTCAAATGGGGACTGATCGTTATTGCAGCTGCTGTGGTTTTTCTCGGTCTCTTTCCGCAATGGCTGTTTGCCAAGCTGTATTTCTAGTCTTCTTCAGCGGTTCCTGCTATATCTTCCCCGGAAATCTTCGGCAGAATGATTATTTTTAATCTATGAACCTGCTTGACATTATCTCGCTTTCCTATAGAACCATCAAGGCCAACAAATTGCGTACGGGGCTTACGGTAGCCATTATTGCCCTGGGGATCGCAGCCCTGATCGGCATCCGGACGGCCATCGAAGCCATGACGCAGAAGTTCACGGAAAGCTTTTCCTCCATGGGTGCCAATGGCTATAGCATCCGGTTCAAGACGGCCTGGCAGGTGCGTTTCAATGTTGGGTTGAAACGGGAAAGCAGGGGAAGAAGGAGAGAGAAAAAATCAAACACCAACAAGCCTATAACGCAGGACCAGGCCGAAGCTTTTAAGCAGAACTTCAATTTCCCCGCCATGGTCAGCCTCTCACTGGGCGGAACCGGGAACGCCATTGTAGCAGCGAACGGAAAAAAAACCAATCCAACCGTACGGATAACGGGGGGCGATGAAAATTATACCGACCTGAACGGGTTTAAGATTGCTTACGGACGTGGGTTGAATATCCAGGATGTGCAATCAGGCCGCAATGTATGTTTGATCGGCAAAGACATTGCCGATAAGCTTTATGGCGGCAACCTCGAGAAACCGGTTGAACAGATCATCCGCATCAACAACATTTCTTTCCGCATCATCGGAACCCTTGAATCAAAAGGATCTACGCTGGGCGGAAGCAGGGATAACCTGATCATTACTTCTTACAATGCAGTCAGGCGTTTTTTCTCCAACAATCCCAATGCTTCTTTTTCGATCGGTGTAAAAGTGGCCGACATCAAGCTGCTTGATATGGCGATCGGGGAGGGGGAAGGAACGTTTCGCTCTATCCGTAAAATCGAAACCAAGGAAGCGGATAATTTTATTATTGATAAAAGCGACTCTTTCGTAGAGTTGTTGTTGCGCAACCTGAGCTGGCTCACCGGCGCGGCTGTGGTCATAGGCTTTATTACCCTGATGGGAGCGGCCATTGGCCTGATGAACATCATGCTCGTGGCTGTTACTGAACGGACCAAGGAAGTGGGACTGGTAAAAGCGATCGGGGGCAAGCAAAGCAGCATCCGCCAGCAATTTTTGTTTGAATCTATTATGATCAGCTTGCTGGGAGCTGCTTTTGGGATCATAGCCGGCATCCTGCTGGGCAACACCGTAAGCATCCTGATGAGCACCGGTTTTGTAGTGCCTTGGTTGTGGGTTGCCTTTGGCATCCTGATCTGTTCGATTGTAGGCCTCCTGGCCGGCATCTATCCTGCTGTGAAAGCTTCCCGCCTCAATCCCATTGAGGCCTTGCGGTACGAATAAACTACCCGGGGTGTTTATCTCGGTGGATATAAAATCAGGTCAATTCTTTCCTGTACATCCTGCAGGTGGTACCGCGTCATTTTATCCTGTATAGAAGGAAGGGCATTTTTAATGTCCTGGTTCAGGGTACGCAGGGTACCTTTTACAATAGATATGATGTCTGATTTGCGGGTGTCTACACCTGAGCCAAAATTGAAAGCACCGCCCGAGAACGACAGCGAAGGGGAAAGTCCGACAATAGAGCGCATTCTTTCTATATAGGCTTTTTGCAGGTTTCTTCTGTATACATCGATCGGTTTGTGTGTGCTTAGTTCCGTCCAGACGCCTTGCTGCAGGTCAGTCAGCAGGTCGATCATGGTATAGGCTTTGGCACCCTGGGCTGCTTCTGCCTTGATCAGCTTTGCGAAATTGTTACCGCTGGTAAGCCGGTTCAGGATGGCTTCCTGCCGCGAGCCGATGATGGTCATGGAGTTATCCCCGATCAGGCTGGCTATCTTTTCATTGATCAGCCAGGTAGGGGTGGTAAAGAGCTGGCGGTTTAAAAACTGCATGGCTTCTTTTTGTGCAGTCTTCGTGGTGTACTCATAAACAGCCCCTTCCTGTTCAGCTGTCTTGGGCGTTTCCATAATACCGCCGATCACCTTTGCTACGTGTTCTGTGTATCTTCCATACTGGTCTACAACGCCATTGTACAATTCAGCGAGGTCTTTGTACTGATCATCGTTCTTTGTCCACTCGATCAAGTGTTGTACGATGCGCTGAAGGTTCTTGATTCCGTAATCGCTGGCTTTGGCGGCATTGTCGCTCAGGTCCTCGCTCTGGGAGCGGGGATCATCCGGATTGGTTTCTTCTCCAAACCAAAGCCGTTTGTTTTTCATGCGTTCAACGGTCAGCTTGTTGAGTGTTTTGGTTTCTTCTTCAGCAGACTTGGCATCGGGGTACCAGCGGTAGCCCCATTCGATGGCCCATTTGTCGTAATCACCGATGCGGGGATACATGCCGGCAGAAGAGATGCTGTCTTCCGGTTGGGCTACATAATTAAAGCGGGCATAGTCCATGATAGAGGGCGTGTGGCCATTGGCTTCTACCCATGCTTTGTCGCGGAGCTTTTCAACGGGCACGGTGGAGCTGGAACCAAAATTGTGAAGGAGCCCCAGCGTATGGCCTACTTCGTGGGAGGAGACAAAGCGGATCAGCTCACCCATCAGGTCATCATCAAACTTTATTTTGCGGGCGCGCGGGTCAACAGCAGCGGCCTGTATAAAATACCAGTTGCGCAGCAGGTTCATTACGTTGTGGTACCAGTTGATGTGTGATTCAAGGATTTCGCCAGTCCTTGGATCGTTGATGCTGGGGCCTGAGGCGTTCTCTACATTAGATGGTTTGTATACGATGGCGGAGTAACGCGAGTCCTGGAGGCTCCAGGTGCTGTCTTCGCCGGATACCGGAGCTACCTTGGCCTGGATGGCATTTTTGAAACCTGCTTTTTCAAAAGCGACCTGCCAGTCGTTCACGCCTTTGATCAGGTAAGGAACCCATTTTCGCGGGGTTGCCGGATCTATATAATATATGATGGGCTTCTTGGGTTCAACCAGCTCGCCCCGTTTATATCTTTCTATGTCTTCGTCTTTGGGCTCGAGCCGCCAGCGGGTAACCATGCGCACCTGTTTCACGCCCTGGGGGTTGGCATCAAAATCAGTGTACGAGCGGGTAAAATAGCCAATGCGTTCGTCATAGTAACGCACACGCATAGGCATTTTCGGCAGCAGGAGCATAGAGCTGTTGATCTCCATGGTGAGCAGGTTGCTGGAAGGAGAAACAAACCCGAGCGACGCGCCTTGTCCGCCAAAACCACCCCCACCTTTGGTATATGTTTTTACCGTAACGATCTCCACATTCATCGGATAGGTTTTCACTGCTACAGTATATGATTTGTCTGATTGCAGGCTGCCTACCTGGAAAGCGCTTTTATAATTGGGTGCAAAGTTCAGGATGTCGTTGTCTGAATTCAAATAAGTGGTAATATCAATTACGTAGCTGGCGCTGTCTTTTGAGAATGCGTTGATGTCGAAAGCAGCAACAATGGGCTGGATATTTGAGTTGTTGACCGCCCTGTACATGGATTGTGTGGTATCGCGCGAGATCTCGTCAAAAGAAATCTTTTTTAAAAAGATCTTGTTGTTCGGTCCCCTTTCAAACTGGATTACATTGTTGCCGATCTGATCACCTGCATAGCCGTATGTATAGTTGCGCATGCCGGCAGCAGCTTTGGAAAGGCGGTTTACAACCAGGATGTCTCTGCCCAGCAGGGAGTCGGCCAGTTCAAGATACCATTTGTCCTCTACGCGGTGGATAACAAACAATCCCTTGCTGGTAATGGCTTTGGGCGTGATCACATCGCGGTATGATTTGGGGCCGGATTTATTTTGACCAAAGGTCATCAGGGATGAAACTAGGGGAAGGGAAGCCTGGGAGGTATCTTTTTTGGGTGTGGCAGGCTGCTGTCTTCTTTGTGCTTGTGTATAAAAGAAGGAGGAAATCAGCAGGAGCAGGAAAAGAGCTCGTTGTCCGAAAACTGGCATGGGCATGAATTCTGGTGTTTAAACATTCACGGTGTCTATAAAGATACAAGAACTTACAAGTAACTACAGTGCGAAAAAAATATTGTTTGACCGGGAATTGCAATATTTTGAAAAAACATTTAATTTAACAGCCCCATCTTAATCACGTAGAAAGAAGCGCCGGGATGATAGGCCTGGTAGGGCTTTTCAAAATCCTTATCTTTAGAATCCCATTAAAATTTTATTTTATTTATTTGAATTTTTAAACTGATTTTTTCCTTAGAATTGTATCTGTAAAACGCTTCTGCACAATAAATCAAAAATTGCTTAAATTTAAACTTAAAACTCAACATCATGGCTGAAACAAAACCAGTTGTAAACGTGAAATCCACCAGTACATCTGTTCAACCTAAAAAAAGCAGCAATATTATTTCATGGATTGCCCCTGTGGGATGCGTATTGTTGGGATACATTCTCTGGCGTTTTGCGCTGGGCAGCCCTGGTAACTTTGAACATCCCGATGCTGCAGGTGGTTTCTGGCCAAAACACGAAGGACCAAAATTTGGATTGGCCCGTATGTATGAAGGTGGAATCATTGTGCCGTTGCTCATCGGTGCTTTGTTGACCGTTCTTACATTTATTATTGAAAGACTGCTGACCGTTTCAAAAGCTGCCGGCAAAGGAAACATTGCCGAGTTTATCCGGAAAGTACAGTACAACCTGGCTAATAAAAATGTAGATGCTGCCCTGGCTGAATGCGACAGACAAAAAGGTTCTGTTGGAAATGTAATGAAAGCCGGTCTGCGCAAATACAAAGAAATGATGACTGATGCCGAACTGGATACTGAACAAAAGGTTGCTGCCATCCAGAAAGAAGTAGAAGAAGCCACCGCGCTTGAACTGCCGATGCTGGAAAAAAACCTGGTGTTTCTTTCAACCATCGCTTCGGTTGCTACCCTGTTGGGTCTGTTGGGAACGGTAATTGGTATGATCACCTCTTTTGCTGCCCTCGGTGCTGAAGGTGGTGGTGATGCTGCCCGCCAGCTGTCACAAGGTATCTCGGAAGCCCTGTACAATACAGCCCTTGGTATCGGTACATCAGCTTTTGCGATCATCTTTTATAACATCTTTACTACGAAGATTGACTCTATCACGTACGGTATCGATGAAAGCGGCTTTACACTCACACAGAGTTTCGCATCTTTGTACAAATAAAGTTGAGTTAACGGGTTGTATGTAAATTTAAGTATGGAATCCTGGTTAAGTTTGCATCTAACGAGTAAATTTTAATTTCTATGCCTAAAGTAAAAGTGCCACGAAAAAGTACGCCGATTGACATGACTGCGATGTGTGACGTGGCTTTTCTCCTTCTTTCATTCTTTATTCTTACCACCAAGTTCAAGCCTTCCGAGGCCCTGGCAGTGGTAACTCCCAACTCGGTGTCCAGCAAAGTGGCTCCTGAAAAGGATGCTGTTCTGATCACGATTGACAAGGACGGAAAAGTTTATTTCTCCGTATCTGATGACAACGTGGCGGAAAAGCAAACCATTATTGAGGAAGTCAGCAAAGCAAGGAACCTGGGTCTTACGCCGAATGAAGTAAAAGGATTTACCCGGTCTTCTTCTTATGTAGGTGTTCCCTTCAATCAGTTAAAGGGTTACCTGGCACTGAATCAAGATCAGGTAAAAACGGTCAAACAGCCTGGTATTCCTGTACTGGACAGCACGAACAATGAGCTGATAGATTGGGTACGGGCTGCTGTTACAGCATTCCAGGGACATACGATGGATCTGTTGGTGAAAGGGGATAACAACTCCAAGTATCCTTCGTTCCAGGCCGTGATCAATGCTTTTAAAAAGAACGAACAGTTCAAGTTCCAGATGATTACCAATCCGGAAAATGTTCCTGCCGGTACAGAGCTGTACAGAAAAAATATGTCCCGCGCACCGGGTGAAACCAGTACGGAGTAGGACAAGAGCTGAGTTAAAAAATCTTTTATCAAAAAAAATGTTTTGTTATGGCAGAAATGGATACCTCGGGCGGCGGAGGTCATAAAAAAGGCCCGGGGGTAAAAAAAGGAAAAAAGCTTTCTACAAGGGTCGACCTGACTCCGATGGTGGACCTGGGTTTCCTGCTCATTACCTTCTTTATCTTCACCACTACCATGAGCCAGCCAACGGCGATGCGCCTGTTCCTTCCGAAGGATACAGACAAGCCGGAAGAGCAGAATAAAGCAAAGGAGTCGGGTGCACTGACCCTTTTGCTGGGAAAGAACGATGTGGTGTATTATTACGAAGGTATCCTGGCGCCGGATGCCTCAAACTTTAAGACGTCAAACTTCAAAGAAATCCGCGATATAATCCTCCGCAAAAAAAGGTCTACCGATCCGAAAGATTTTGTGGTGGTGATCAAACCGGATGAAGAATCTACGTACAAGAATTCAGTTGATATGCTAGATGAAATGACCATCAACGACGTAAAGCGTTATGCGATGGTAGATATTGCACCGGTAGAGTTCGAACTGATTAAGAAGACCCAGGGATCCTGATCCGGTTAGTAAAATCTACCGGAAAAAATTATGGAATCCTTGTGATCTGGAATCATACAAAAAAATCAATTCATGGAAGCAAACAAAATTTTAAGCGCCGACATCCTCGACATCGTTTTCGAAGGACGCAACAAGGATTATGGTGCTTATAACCTCCGTAAGACCTACAACAGAAGGCTCTTTACAGCCTTGGGTACTATGATCGGGATTTTGCTCCTGCTGTTTCTTTTTTACTTTGTAGCAGGCAAGATCAACTCGACCGACAAGCAGCAGATGGAGGTACAAGACGTTCAGTTGGAGCAGATCCAACAGGAAGAAAAGAAACCGGAACCACCTCCACCGCCTCCTCCGCCAAAGCCGGAACCACCCAAAGTGGAAATCGCCAAGTTTACACCTCCTAAGATTGTAAAGGATGAGGAAGTAAAAGAAGACGAAAAACCACCGGAAGTGGAAAAGTTGGAAGAAACCAAGATCGGTACCATCAACCAGGAAGGTATCAAAGATGAAGGTATCGTAGCGCCTCCTGTAAGCGATGCCGGTAAAGGGGTGATCGAAGCACCGAAAAAAGTAGAAGAAGACGAAAATACGGTCTTTACAAAGGTGGAAATCGAGTCGCAGTATCCGGGTGGTCCAAGCGCCTGGGCACGGTACCTCAACAAAACCTTCCACTATCCCGAAGAAGCACAGGCCAACGAAATCCAGGGTACTGTAGTTGTACAGTTCATTGTGGACAAAGAAGGAAATGTGAGCGATGTAGAAGTCGTGAGCGGTCCTTCAGGTGGTGGCTTGCGTGAAGAAGCTATCCGGGTAATCAAAAAGAGCGGTAAATGGGAGCCTGCTATCCAGAACGGACGCAAGGTAAAATCCTACAAGAAACAGCCTGTTATCTTCAGGTTGGATACTGAGTAAAAAGAGTCTTTCTCAATATAAGCGTCCCCTCCGAATGGAGGGGATTTTTTTTGTCTGAACCTTGGTTCCGGGGATTAGAGGATTTGGGGGACTGGGAATGAAGGTGTTGGTCCAGCAAGGTTGGAGGGTCTCCGGGGTGCGGAGAGAATGTCCGAAATAGAATTGCAAGGATTTAAAGGATCACAGATTTTTTGGTGATTGGGTCTTGCTTCTTTTGTGCTCAGCATGCAAGCTGGGTGAATGAAGTTTTTTGTATAATGAGCTGCAGGAATCTTGTGGTGAGTTGCTGCAGCATGATGCTGCATCTACAGGATATTAGCACAGGGTTCACGTGATAAGACAGGTTGCTGGCGGTGTATAGGGGTCTTGCCTGAGATACACATGCGTTATTCTTACCGGAGGCTTATGGAAGGAAGTGAGAAAATGATTTTACCTGCAGGATAGTACAAAAAGAAATTTATGGAAACGTCCTTTCGCATCATCAAAGCAATCAGCTTTGATCTTATATCTAAGCGTCCTTTGCTCCTTTAATTGGTGTAATCCTTATGCTGCCAATTTATTCGAGTCGTATAGACTCGCCTGTCAATCTATGTTGACAAGTTTTCCTCCATCTATTTTATTTTGTAAATTAAGACATATGTGTTTTCGGTTATCCATCGGCGTAAGTTGTGAAAAGTTTGTGGAATTTTATTGGTGTATGATCTCAATTGTAAAACACACAACCAATGGAAGCGAACAAAATTTTACAAGCAGATCTCCTTGATATCTTATTTGAAGGACGCAACAAAGAGTATGGTGCGTATGAGCTGCGCAAGACATATAACAAGCGGCTCGTAGTTGCGCTGACCAGCATGATGGCTTTGCTCGGTGTATTATCGGTGGGGTATGTTGTAGCAAACAAGGCTCCTGCATCAATAGTAACAGAGTTTGAAATGCCGGATCCGCGGCTAGTTAAGATCCCGGATGCACCCGTTGTGACACCGCCGCCGCCCACTGTTCTGAAACCGCAGTTGCCCAGGGTAGCCACCATTCAATTCACTCCGCCACGAATAGTAAGGGATGAAGATGTGACAAAAGCTGACATGCCTGAGATCACTGAAATTGAAGATGTACGGATTGACAAGATTACGCAGGATGGTGTAAAGGATGATGTTGTTGCGCCACCTGTTGAAGACAGGGACAGAGGCATTCTGGAAGCACCGAAAAAGGTAGAAGAGGATCTGGAAAAGACCTTTATTATAGTGGAAATTGAATCCAAATACCCAGGTGGTTCCAGCGCCTGGATGCGTTACCTGAACAAAACATTCCGCTATCCTGCAAGTGCCCAGGAGATTGGTATACAGGGTACAGTGGTTGTTCAATTCATTGTTGACAAGGAAGGAAATGTAAGCAATGTGGAAGCAATAGACGGCCCACCTACTGGCGGATTGAGAGAAGAAGCTGTACGGGTTATTCAAAAAAGCGGTAAATGGGAGCCTGCCGTTCAAAACGGGCGTAAAGTAAAATCATATAAAAAGCAGCCCATCACGTTTCGTTTAGAAGCAGAGTAAAGTTTAACCCCTAACTTTGCCATCCCCTCCCCAACAGGAGGGGTTTTGTTTTATGCCTTCTTCGGCCTGCAAGCATGGAAGACTGGTTACTTACGGGCAAGGGCAAGCGTAGATAGGATACAGCTGTAATTGATATGTCCGGAGAAGAAGATCGATAAAGAAGATATTATGAACAAGCTATCTGGATGGGAGGATACAATTGTGGCGCTTGCGACTGCACCGGGTATCAGTGCTATTGGTGTGATCCGGCTAAGTGGCAAAGAGGCTGTTGCTATTACCAATAGTTTGTTTTCTTCTAAGAACTTGCTGGAGCAGGAATCGCATACCCTGCATGTAGGCCTGTTGAAGGAGGAAGGGAAGACACTTGATGAGGTCGTTGTATCCATTTATAAGGCGCCGAAATCGTATACAGGAGAAAACATCGTGGAGATTTCCTGTCATGGTTCTCCTTACGTGCAGCAGCAGATCATCGATGCTTGTATCAGGAAGGGAGCCCGCCTGGCCAAGCCGGGAGAATTTACCCAACGCGCATTTCTGCATGGCAAGCTCGATTTAACGCAGGCAGAGGCGGTAGCTGATCTTATAGCCAGCAACACCCAAAGCTCCCATAAAAGCGCCCTGCATGCCATTAAAGGAGGCTTTTCAAGGGTGCTCAGGGAATTGCGGGAACAACTGCTCAGTTTTTCAGCCCTGATAGAACTGGAACTCGACTTTTCCCAGGAAGACGTAGCGTTTGCCGACAGGACGCAACTTTACTCCCTGGTAAACCGGGCAGCACACACTGTATCGGACCTGCTCCATTCGTTTCAGCTGGGCAATGTGGTGAAACAAGGCGTACAGGTAGCCATCATCGGCAAACCCAATGCAGGGAAATCCACTTTGCTAAACACCCTTCTGCAAGACAACCGTGCTATCGTTAGCGAGATCGCCGGCACTACGCGCGACACAGTAGAAGAAGTGCTCAACATTGATGGTATTCTATTCCGCCTGATTGATACGGCCGGCATCCGCGAGCATACCACCGACCTGGTCGAAAGCCTCGGTATAGAAAAAAGCCGCGAAAAGATGAGCCAGGCAGATATTGTCGTTTATCTTTTTGATGCCTATGAAACGACGCCTGAAGAGTTACAGAACCAGATCGCGCCACTCCGCCAAGAAGGCAAAAAGGTGCTACTCGTAGCCAACAAATGGGACGATCAGCAAGACCTGCAGGTCCGCAAAACCTTCGACCACATAGAAGGCCTTATCTTCATCTCCGCCAAACAAAACCTGCACACAGAGATCCTCAAAGAACGCTTGCTCGACATGGTACTCCAGGGTACCGTCCAAACAGAATCCACCATCATTACCAACGCCCGCCACTTTCACGCCCTACAACAGGTACACAACTCCTTACAGGATATCATCAACGGCCTCGATCAACAAATCCCCAGCGACTTGGTGGCGTTGGATATACGTCGGTGTTTGCAGTATATTGGAGAGATAACCGGCGAGATTACAACGGAGGATCAGTTGGATTATATATTTAGCAAGTTTTGTATCGGGAAATAGTGTTGCAACTTCAGTTAACGCCAATTTACGCGGCTTAATCTTCTACAATATACTCCTGTATTGGATTACAAGAGTATATCCTATTTTAACTTCATTTATATTTTTCTATCATTTTTGTTTGTACCTTTCTTGCAGTTTAGGGTGCAGTACATAACCAATGGGAGAAAAGAGAGGTTATGGCAGTAAATGTCAGTATGAGTCAGTGTTAGGCAGCTATATGCACTTCCAGTCATTCAAGCAGTAATTTATGAGTAGTAACATCCGTATAAATAAGGTGTGTCAGCATTGTAATAAGGTATTCATCGCAAAAACAACTGTGACTAAGTTTTGCTCTGATCAATGTGCCAAATCCAATTACAAAAAAAGGCAGAAAGATGCTAGGATCGAGGTATCACAAATAGATACCGAACGCCAGTTATCGGAAGGCAAGCAGCAAATCAAGAGTGTTTCCAGAGATAGTTCAGCGGCAATGGTTGGAACAAGTGGTCTTTCAGCGGTGACCGGGTTGAGTGAACGGACAATCTTCAGGCTGATCAAAGACCCGGCTTTTCCCAGAGTTAAAATCGGCAAACGGTTGCTATTCAAAAAGGATGCTGTAATTGATTATCTGACTTCTAAATATGGAAACTTATGAGAGGTAAAATAAGGGAAAATAAGTTGACTGACGGAAAGCTCAGTTTATACATTGATTACTATCCACCTGTCTGGAACCCACAAAAGAAAATGCACACACGCCGGGAGTTCCTGAAGTTATACATTCAGCCTGATCCAAAAACAACTTTTGAAAAGAAGCAAAATGAACTGAACCGGGAAATTGCTGAGAAGATCTTTCTGAAACGGATGAAGTCATGGATGCTGGATGAAAACAGCCTGTATAATAAAGATGTGCTGGAAGGTGATTTCTCTCTTTTTGCCAGAGACTACGTGCACAATAAAGCGAGATCAGATAAAAACATAGAGCATTACAAAAGCGCCCTGAAGTTCCTGCAGCGTTTTGCAGGTGAACATGTAAAGTTCCGGGCAATTGATGAATTCTTTCTGGAACGGTTCAAAGAATATTTACTGACCACCCATTCACTGCGTTCCAAAACATTGAGCCTGTACAGGAATACAGCAGCTTCCTACTACGACAAGTTCTGTAATGTAGTGGAGAAAGCTTTTATTCAAAATTACCTTGTCAGCAATCCGACGTTAAAAGTTGAACGGATCAAAAACGTGGAAGTAACCCGGCAATACTTGACAGATGAAGAAATTGAAAGATTAAAGCTGCATAAAATTGAGGATGATACGGTTTACCGCGCTTCCCTGTTTGCTATTTTAACCGGCCTTCGTTTTGGAGCGATACAGTCTTTAAGATGGAACGAGCTGGAATATTCAAATGATCTAGCATCCTGGTACTTTTATTTCATAGACCCGAAGCCTAAGCGTCCGGTAAAACATTTTATCATCCAGCAGGCGGTTGACCTATTGGAAGAAAGAAAAGGCACGGCAGATCTTGTATTCCCTGATCTGAACTATTCCAGAACCCGCGATCAGTTAAAAACCTGGTGCCAGATGGCCGGCATCAAAAAGAAGATCACTTTTCACTGTTTCCGTCATACGTATGCCACACAACTGATGGCGAAGGGTGAAGACATTTATATCATCAGTAAAATGCTTAACCATAAACATGTAAAGACAACTCAGCTTTACAGCAAAGTGCCCGACCGTAACAAAGTGACAGCGGCACACAAGCTTTCCATTTAAAAAATATTTTAATTACCCGTTTATGAAAGCAGGATCAACCAGAACCATCGAAGACCGCCTGGAAGATATTGAAAAAGAAGTGCACCAGATTAAAATGATGCTAACAGAATTTTTAGGAGGTGAACCAAAAAGCGGCATCGTTGATGAAGGTGCTTTGATGAATGTAAAAGATGTTGCCAAATTCCTGAAGGTGGAAACGGCAGTTGTGTACGCAGCCTGCAATAAGGGTGAAATCACCTTTTTGAAAGTTGGTAGGTTGTATAAATTTAAGAAAGCTGATGTATTGAAGTGGTTGGAGAAGGACAAAGGTAACAAATTTATTGATGTGGATGAATACGTGAGTAAGTATTTGCAAAAGAACATTTTGAAAGGATAAGGTACTGCGAATGTTTTTGCTGTTACAACTACCGAGTTTTCCTCGGAAGTTGGATGATCGATTTTCACTCCACAAGGGTAGGCATGGAGAAAACAGAGATGTTGATTTATCTCAAATCGGGAGAACTACAAAAGGAAGCAACTGTTCGGAAATTCCGAACAGTTCACCTGGAAGGTAAAGCGTTAACTCTTGTTGTAAAGTGCAATTTGATACGGTTCTCGAAAGACTTCATGTTTCAACTTGCCAAAGATGGATTTGAAGGTTTGAGGTTTCATTTTGCAACTTCAAAGAGTAGGAGAGGCATAAGGTATTTGCTATGCGCTTTTACTGAGCAGGTAGTTGCTGTATTATGCAGTAAATAAATTTAAAATCGGCATGGAAAGCAATCAAATCATTATTTATCAAACTTTTGATGGAAGAACTTCCATTGAAGTTAAGCTGGAACAGGATACGGTATGGCTTAATCAATTGCAAATGGTTGAATTGTTTCAGCAAAGCAAGCAGAATATCAGTCTTCATACTAGAAATATTTTTAAAGAGCATGAGTTGGCTGAGTTTTCAGTTGTCAAGGATTCCTTGACAACTGCAGCTGACGGTAAGAATTATAAAACACGGTATTACAATTTAGATGTCATAATATCTGTAGGATACCGTATCAAATCACAACGAGGCACTCAATTCAGAATCTGGGCAAATCAGGTTTTAAAGGATTATCTTACAAAGGGTTATGCAATTGACCAGAAACGTTTTCAGGAACAATCCCGTCAATTAGAAGATTTGAAGCAAACCGTAAAGCTGCTAGGCAATGTAGTAGCGAACAAAGATCTGAATTCTGATGAGGCAACCGGATTACTTCACATTGTTACCGATTACACCTATGCACTGGATGTGCTTGATCAGTATGACCACCAGATACTTGAAATTCAAGGCACTACCTCGAAAGAGTTATTCCAGATCACTTATCCTGCCGCTATAGCAGCCATTAAGGAGCTAAAGGATAAGTTTGGCGGAAGTGCTCTTTTTGGCAACGAAAAGGATGATTCTTTCCAAGGTTCGCTAGCTGCCATTTACCAGACCTTCGGTGGTCAGGATCTTTATCCCAGTGTAGAGGAAAAAGGGGCTAATCTTCTTTATCTTGTTATCAAGAACCATTCATTTTCAGATGGTAACAAACGCATTGCAGCCTTTCTATTTGTGTGGTTCCTGGAAAAGAATGAAATTCTATACCGGTCAGACGGTTCAAAGCGGATCGCAGACAATGCCCTGGTAGCGCTTACGCTCATGATTGCTGAAAGCAAGCCAGAGGAAAAAGACATGATGATAAAAGTGGTCGTAAACCTAATTAATGTAAAAAATTAGAAACATGCTTTCTATGTGGTCACAATTTGTGACCGCATGGAGAAATAGAAAGTTCTTTCAGTCAGATTCGCTTAAATTTATAATGGGTAATCGCCCTTTATTACAGGTCTTGATTTATATAGAACAATTTAAATGAGTGGAGATTCCGTGTAACTAGGTTCTGCGTCAATTTTGGTGGTCGGTTCTATTTTTTACTATAATCTCGCGGGGGATACTGCGGCGATTGAGCCTTTG
>JADCRZ010000222.1 GCA_015069695.1 Williamsia sp. | reverse complement strand
TATGTCCATCGAGTGGATTATGAGCGCCTGTATTGGCGTTGGTTTGGCCGCCTGCTGCGGATTTCGGGTATTTGTGCCCCTGCTGATTGCCAGTATAGCCACAAAACTTGGTTTCATCAGCACGGTTGCCGGTTTTGAATGGCTGAGTGACTGGCCTGCCCTGATTGGTCTATCGGTGGCTACCATTTTCGAAATCGGCTCTTACTACATTCCCTGGCTCGACAACTTTTTAGATGCGCTGGCGACGCCCGCATCCATCATTGCCGGTACGCTGGTTAGCACCTCTTTTCTGCACATCGACACGCCGGTTCTGCAATGGGGCTTAGGACTAATGCTGGGTGGCAGCTCAGCCGGAATCATTCAGGCCGGAACCAGTTTACTGCGGCTTGGCTCAACAGCTACTACGGGTGGTGCAGCGAACTCCATAGTAGCAACGGGCGAAAACGTAGCGTCAGTGGGTTTGTCATTGTTTACTATTTTGCTGCCACTAATTGCCATGGTCATCATTGGCCTGGTTCTTCTGTTTATCGTCGGGCGTCTGGTGGCCCGGCGGAAAATCTGGTTTACCCGCCCCTCCCGGCAGGCAGGCGGCTCGATTACGAAGATGCCCCGCAGCAGCAATGGGCAGTCCTAAGCAATGGGGTGAATTTGAGGAAACTGGTTATCGTTGTTTACCGCTTATGCAACATTACTAGCTTTTTCGTTTCATTATATTAACTGATTCCTATTTCTGGTATTCTATATGAAATCTGGTAACGCCCGAGCGGTCTGGCTTGATTATTTACGTTCGTTTGTTACTATATTGGTTGTTCTTCATCATGCCGCCTTAGCTTATCCTACGTTTGCCTATTTCAATCCAACTCATTATATCAGTTCGACAGCTCCTATCGTTGACTCAAGCCGCTGGCCGGTCCTCGATAAACTTATTGGCTTCAATGATGCGTTTTTTATGCCACTCATGTTCTTCATCAGTGGTTTATTTGTTTACAGGGGACTTACTAAAAAAGGCGCAAAAGCGTATTTCGCTGACCGCTTGATTCGATTAGGTATTCCTTTCCTGATTGCGGAGCTTGTACTTATTCCTATTGCCTATTTACCTTCTTACTACCAGGCAACCCATTCAACAAATTTTATCTATTTTATACGAGACTATTTAATTACTCAGCAATGGCCAGTCGGTCCGCCCTGGTTTATTTGGCTCTTATTAACGTTTGATGGGATGGCAGCACTTATTTACCGTCGCCAGCCTTCTTTCTTTCCGGTTACTGGTCGTTGGTTAACCGATCTAAGCAGCCGACCTATTCGCTTTGGTATCGTCCTATATGGATTACTAGCTTTCAGCTTTATTCCATTAAGTTTATGGGTTGGCCAGTTCACCTGGGTTGGAAAGTGGGGGCCTTTTGATTTTCAACTCAACCGAGTTTTACTTTATTTACTGTTTTTTCTTTTCGGGGGTTGCCTGGGTGCAGTCGATTGGCAAAGCTATCTTTTCAAACAAAAC
>JADCRZ010000221.1 GCA_015069695.1 Williamsia sp. | reverse complement strand
CGACTGGCCCAATACATACAAACTCGTGCGGAAGCTCCAGCCCAAAATTGTCATCTGGAATGACGGTGGCGATAGAGCCGACCTGCGCTGGGTAGGAACCGAAGCCGGGTATGTAGGCGAAACCAACTGGAGTTTATTAAATGCGACTGGCGATGTGCCGGAGCAAATGCTACGCAACGGGGTCGAAAACGGCAATGCCTGGGTGCCGGGCGAAGTAAATACCTCTATCCGGCCTGAGTGGTTTTACCACGAGCGGGAAGATAAAAAAGTCAAAACCCTGCCCCAACTGATGGATATTTATTACCATTCCATTGGTCGAAATGCTACGTTACTGCTCAATTTCCCAATTATGCCCAACGGGCTGATTCACGAGAAAGACGAAAAAGCCGTACAAGCCTTTGCTAAAGCCGTCAAAGAAGCTTTTGCCGTGAATCTGGCTAAAAACGCCCGAGTCACGGCCTCACAGGTATGGGGAAAAAGCCCGGCTTTCGCGGCCAGCAAAGCCATCGATGCCGACAAAGAAAGCTATTGGGCTCCGGATGACGCCGTTCGTACCGCATCGCTGAGGCTACAGTTTACTAAACCCACCGCTTTCAATCGGTTTCTGGTGCAGGAACCGATTCGGCTGGGGCAACGGGTTAAGGCGTTTACGGTAGAGGCCTTAGTTGATGGTAACTGGAAGGAAATGGCCAGAGAAACGACCATTGGGTATAAACGGATTCTTCGCTTCCCGACCGTAGAAGCCACGCAACTGCGTCTGACTATTCTGGATGCCAAAAGCTGCCCGTTGATTTCCAATCTTGAAGTGTATAACGCGCCACTGATTCTAACACCCCCCGTAATTACGCGCGACCAGGCTGGCGATATTCACATTAAACCCGGCGACACCGAATCGGACGTGTATTTTACGCTCGATGGAAGTACGCCAACTGAAGGCGCTGCTAAATACACGTCCCCCATCAAAACCAGTTCTGGAAAAGTCGAGCTAAAGGCGATCGCCTACAACCCATTCACAAAACAAAGTAGCGTACTCAGCGAGGAAAAATTTGATGTAGCCCGCAGCGGCTGGAAAATCGAAAATGCAGAGTCAAAATCGGTGTATCAGGTGATCGATGGGAATCCCAATACGTCCTGGCATCAACCCAAAAGCCAACCGATGCCAGCAGACCTGATTATTGATCTGGGGAAAGAAGAAAACCTGGCTGGGTTTCGGTACCTGCCTGCCCAGAACTGGTGGGAAGAAGGCAGCATCATTACTCACTATGAGTTTGACGTATCGGTCGATAATAAAACCTGGAAGCGAGTAAGTGAAGGAGAATTTTCAAACATTAAAAACAGTCCATTCTGGCAAACCAAAACGTTCGAACCCACCAAAGCCCGGTACGTAAAATTACGTGCGCTGAAAAATACGCAGGAAGGTTCTGCGTCGGGTTACGCCGAAATTGACGTTGTTACCCAGTAAAATAGGTGATGTAAAATGCTGAATATCAATGAGTTATTCTTT
>JADCRZ010000220.1 GCA_015069695.1 Williamsia sp. | reverse complement strand
GGTTGTCGTTTACCGTGCAGCTTGCAAACAAATTAGCGTATTCACTTCGAAGGGCATCATAGGTAAGAACGGGCCATTGCTCACTCAAAATCTGTTGAAAAAATTTATCGCTGTTGTCCTCCGTTATCCAGCTCACAGGCACATCACTTTCCATGGATTCACGCGTGTTTCCGGAAGGTACAGCCGCATTGGGTAATGGCAAACCATTTTGCTGTAAAAACAAAAGGTATTGGGTAGGATTCAGCAAGCCATCCGGCGCGTTAGGTGTTTCCGGCAGGTTCCACCATTGCAGGTTATGGTAAGAATGGTCTTCGCGCAATGCGTATGTTTCAAAATGAAGCATATCGGTATCACTTACAAAACCAATGACCTGTCCGGCAGCAACTGTGCTTCCTTCAGTGAGATTATTCTTAGTTAGAGAGTCGTGAGTCACCTCTCCGTAATTCACCAGGCAACCGGAATGTTCAACCAGAATTCCGTACGTTTTCTGTCCCGACTTTGCCGGGTAGAAATATTGGAGACGCATAATTCTGCCGGCTTCACAAGCCACGACTTCGTCGCCGCGGTGAGCAAATAAATCGATTCCTACATGCCAGCGATTTTGTTTTGTGCCGATGTATTTCCTGAGGTTGCCATTGTATGAACGGTTGTCGCGATGCGCCAGAAATTTTCTTCCGCTGTTGCCAATGGTGGTTTTATTTATAGTGGTGTATGAAACACGCCGTCCTGCACTGTTGGACGTTCTCAGCGGCCAGTAACTGCCCGCGGGAGGCTGTGGTGCAAAAGGTACATTTCCAACCATCAGCGGCTGATGCAGCACAGGCATTGGCGGTGGTGCATCTTCTGCAAATTCCATCGCTTCGCTTTCCGGAATATAGAAGGAGGGAACATATTCGCAGCCGTCGTCCTCAGCCTCATCATAGCTTTCTGTAGCAAGGCTTACAGCAGAAAGTCTTTCCGTCATATAGACCTGCGGCACCATGTTGTGATTGGAAGTGCGGGACCGCACCAAAGTAATGTTGGGCAATGCAGCCCCCTGTGTATTTATTTTTGCTGCATTTCGTGCGGTGCTCGTTCCTTCTATGGAAAATAGAAAGAGAGACTTTGATGAGTTTGCACTTGCCCAATTGTACCACTCGCTTGGGTCTCGCGAAGAGTAAGTGCAATCGAAACCCCAGCATTCTTTTATCAGCCCGGCAAACTGGCTGCCCGTTAACCTTGCAATCCTGCGCATGGGCTCGCCGCCTCCCGAATGACAAGCCAGTAGGATATTTTTTACCGAAGGTGCGGGTTTACCCGCATATACGCTGCTATGCTGTGCCAGTGAAGCCATCACCTGCGTAATGAACGAGGTAAAGCCATCGTCAGTGGTCAGGTTTCCCGCTTGTGATAAAGGTCCCAGCGTTGGCGCCACCAGTATAAAATTTCTTCCTGAATTGTTGAGTATTTCCCGAAAGGCGAAATGAGGTTTTTGATTGATATTCCAGAACTGATCGATCGGCAAGTCTCT
>JADCRZ010000022.1 GCA_015069695.1 Williamsia sp. | reverse complement strand
AGTGCAGTAAATTTTAGCCCCTTTCAAACAGCCTTGACTTTTTTGGTTCTTTTTGCGTCAAGGCAAAAAGAACATGGAGTGCCCGCTCAGCCTTGATTTTTTTTGCTACTTTTTTTTATCAAGAAAAAAAGTAGACGGAGTCTTACTCCTTAATGGCCGCAATCCCCGGCAGTTCTTTGCCTTCGAAAAATTCCAGCATGGCGCCGCCGCCGGTGGATACATAGCTGACCTTATCGGCCAGTCCGAATTGGTTGATGGCTGCAACGGAGTCGCCGCCGCCGATGAGGGAGAAGGCGCCGCTTTGCGTGGCTTCTGCGACAGCTTCGGCGATGGCTTTTGTGCCGCACATGAATTTTTCCATTTCAAAGACGCCCATGGGTCCGTTCCAGAGGAGGGTTTTGGAGCGTTTGATGATATTGGTGAACTGGTCGATCGCCATATGGCCGATGTCCAGTCCCATCCAGCCATCGGGTACGTTGTTGCTGGGAGCAATAGAGGTGTTGGCGTTGGCATCAAATTTATCAGCGATCAGCGAGTCGGAAGGGAGGTGGATGCGAACACCTTTTTCATCCGCTTTTTTCATGAGTTGGAGAGCAGTTTCCATCCGGTCGTCTTCGCACAGGGAACTGCCGATCTTTCCGCCGTTGGCCTTTTCAAACGTGTAGGCCATTCCTCCACCGATAATGATATCCGTGGCCTTGTCGAGCAGGTTCTCGATGATCAGGATCTTATCTGATACTTTTGCACCGCCGATGATGGCGGTAAAAGGTTTCTCGGCATTCTTGACGACTTTCTCTGCATTCATCACCTCGTCTTCCATCAGCATGCCGAACATCTTTTTATCACCAGGAAAGAACCGGGCGATTACAGCGGTAGAAGCATGAGCACGGTGGGCAGTTCCGAATGCATCATTTACATACACATCGCCCAGCTTGCTGAGCTTTTCTGCAAAGGCGGCCTCTCCTTTTTCTTCTTCCTTGTAAAAACGCAGGTTTTCCAGCAGCAGGATTTGTCCGGGCTGCAGGGCAGCTGCTTTCTCAATAGCTTCCTGTCCGATGCAGTCGTTGGCAAACAGAACAGGTGCCCCGTCGAGCAGTTGTGAAAGATGATTGATCAAATGTTTCAGGGAATATTTTTCTGTCGGACCATCTTTGGGCCGGCCCAGGTGCGACATCAGGATCACGCTGCCGCCATCCTGCAGGATCTTTTTGATGGTAGGCACGGCGGCCCGCATGCGGGTATCGTCCGTGATTTCGTACGCTGCGCTGAGTGGCACGTTGAAGTCGACGCGGATCAGGGCTTTCTGGTCTTTAAAATTGTGTTCGCTGAATTTTGACATAAAGATGTTTAAAGGTGGTTAGATACACCAGCATCATATGGGCAAGCAATCGTTCTAAAAATCTGCCAGAGGAATTTCCGGCTGCCGGTTTATTTGCTGATCAGTCCGGCGAAATGTTTTACCGTACGAACCAGCTGCGACACATAGCTCATTTCATTGTCGTACCAGGACACTGTTTTTACCAGTTGTTTGTCGCCCACTGTGACCACTTTGGTTTGGGTGGCATCAAACAAACTTCCGTAGGTGCTGCCGATGATGTCGGTTGATACGATCTCATCCTCGGTATAACCAAAGCTTTCGTTGCCGGCGGCTTTCATCGCGGCATTCACTTCTTCGATGGTAACGGGTTTGCTCAGCAGGCTGGTCAGCTCAGTGAGGGAACCGGTGATGGTTGGTACGCGCTGTGCGCTGCCGTCGAGTTTGCCTTTGAGTTCGGGCAGTACCAGTCCGATGGCTTTGGCAGCCCCGGTGCTGTTGGGTACGATGTTGGCGGCGGCTGCACGGGCACGGCGCAGGTCACCTTTGGGATGCGGTGCGTCGAGGGTATTCTGGTCGTTGGTATAGGCATGGATGGTGGTCATGATACCGGCCACGATGCCAAAGGTATCGTTCATGACCTTGGCCATGGGTGCCAGGCAATTGGTGGTGCAGGAAGCGCAGGAAATAATGGTTTCGCTTCCGTCGAGGATCTGGTGGTTTACGTTGAACACCACGGTTTTCAGGTCACCGGTGGCGGGAGCCGAGATCACTACGCGTTTGGCGCCGGCTTTCAGATGGGCTTCTGCCTTTGCCTTGTCAGTGAAGAAGCCGGTGCTTTCGATCACAACGTCAACTTCATGCTGCCCCCAGGGAATCTGGGCGGGATCTTTCTGGGCGTATATTTTTATTTCGTCGCCGTTTACGATGATGGCGTCTTCGGTCGGCTTTACATCTACATCAAAGCGGCCTTGCGCGCTGTCGTATTTCAGCAGGTGGGCCAGTACTTTCGGACTGGTCAGGTCGTTGATAGCGACCACGTCAATTCCTTCCATGTTGTAGATCTGGCGATATACCAGCCGGCCGATCCTGCCAAAGCCATTGATGGCGACTTTAACTGTACTCATAACAGGGTATTTGAGATTTTTTAAATTTAAGGACACGAAGTTACAGGTTCAGGTAAACTTACCCGGTATTTTTTCCCGCGGAATGGAGTGGAGGTGGGTGTTGGCAACGCAGTGCAATAGCAGGGGGAAAAAACAGAAAAAAGGATAAAATAGAAATCGAAAAAATTTTGGCTGATACCATGCAGCCTTATATCTTTGCTGTCCTTTTACAGCCAGAACTGCAAAGGCTACTGAGAAAAAAAGCCGCGTTGGTCAATCGGCTAAGACGCATCCCTTTCACGGATGAATGACGGGTTCGACTCCCGTACGCGGTACGCATACTTATAAATTCGGCATGATAACCAAGATGTTGTTATGCCGATTTTTTTTGTGAAGACTTTTTAACATATCAGACGAATCTCCCTCTCAGCAAGAGCCCGCACAGTGCGCTGGCGATTTCCATCCTTCCTTCTCTTTTGATATCTTCTGCTGTTTTCCTGCAGCGTAGCTGAGCTATACGCACAACAGATACGCTGCACACGCGTTTGTCCGCAAACTGAGCGACTTAAAATATAAGAACCGGTCGGATATACGCAATCGCAAAGCGCTGGAGCAAAACTTCAGGGAAAAATTTCATGCCCTCAACCAGGTCCATTTAACCGATGCGGAATTTGTCCGGGTGCGTGATGAAATTATCAATCCATATAAAAAGATCAGACACCGGCATCATTCAAGAAACAAATCCAGCCAGTAGAACAAGCAATTATTTGTAATTTCAGTAGCAGTTAGCGGGGATAAGCAACAAATCCCTTCTCTTCCAGGCAGTCATTAAAATACATGATTCTATGGGAATAGGCAGACGAGAATTTGTGCGCTTGACCAGTTTGGGGCTGACCGGACTTGCAATAGATCCTCTGCAAGCTGTCGTCATTCACGACCATGTTTACATCAATAGAAAGCTGGGAATCCTGTTTCATAAACCTGCTGACTGGGTTTTTATTGCTACAAAAGATTTTGGTAAACTCGGAAGCGAACAAATAATTGGTGAGGGGCTTGAGCAAAGCCCGGAAGAAATCAGGGAAGAATTGGGATACCCGATCTGCGTAGCTACTAAATATGATCAAGACAATCCCCTCTACAAAGGGATCTTCTCTCCCACCATCACGTTGAATGTTACTCCTAAAGAAGAACTTGCCTATCTGGGCGTGGAGAGCTTTGAAGAACTGATAGGCATGTCTGAATATGGAACCTCCCAGCTGCTGAAGGGTTTTAAAGTGGTCAGGAGATATGAACCCTACCTGATCAGCAATTGTACATTCTACGAGTTTGATGCCGAGTATATATTTGAACACATAGAAATGGAGAGACCTGTCAAAGTTGAGCTAAAGGTTTTCAAAGCAGCCAATAAGGGCTTTTATTATGATTTTAATTGCCATCAGTCGAAGGAACAAAATCAGCATGCAGACAAAGAATTTGAAGAATTTAAAACAACGATCAAACTGATCTGAGTTTCTTTTATGAACCTTTAAACATAACTATGCGATCCGGTTTCAACTTGCTGCTGCTTTGCATGATGGCTGTTAATGCCTCCGCGCAAAACGATCCATTTGCTTCTTTGCATCTTGGTGATCCGGCCCCCCCGTTGCGGGTGCGGGAATGGCTGAAAGGCACACCGGTTCAACGCTTTGAGAAAGGCAGCGTGTATGTGCTGGAGTTCTGGGCTACCTGGTGTATTCCCTGCAAGGCAGCTATGCCTCGTCTGTCTGCCCTGGCCCGCGAATACAAGGATAAGGTACACGTGATTGGTGTAGACATCATGGAAAAAAAGTCTACTTCCCTGGAAAAGATAAAAGCTTTTGTCGACAGCAGATGGATTATCATGTGATGGTGCAGGACAGCAATTTGATGGAAACCGGCTGGATGAAAGCTTCGGCCTCGCAAGGCATTCCCCAGTCTTTTGTCGTAAATGAAGAAGGAAGACTGGCCTGGATCGGACATCCAAAGGATCTCGTTGAAGTGCTACCCAAGATCGTGAACAAGACCTGGAACATAAAAGAAGCTCTGGACAAAAAGGCATCAGACAGGCGCTTAACAAAGCTGGATCTTGATGCAAGTGCCGAATTGGAACAGTACGCAGGCAATGCTTACAGGGAAGATATAGGCAAACCGGATTCCGCGCTTTTAATGATCAATAAAATTATCAGGAAAGAACCGGCGTTGAAATATGCACCCCGTCTGGCTTATCACACCTTTTCTGCTTTACTTAAAACAAATCCGCACCAGGCTTATGAATATGGCAAAGTACTGATCGCAACACCTACTTATGAAGATCCTGCCTATGATGCCATTATCCTTTTTCTGGGGTTGTACGCAGACAAACTCAGCATTCCGGCAGAAATTTATCATCTGGGTGCGGAAGCCTACCAGGAGGAAATCGATAAAATTCCTTATCCGGAAATTATCAACATGCCCAGGCTTTACACCAGCATGGCTGAATGGTACGCACGTGCAAACGACCAGCCAAAAGCAATCGAAGCCCAGCAAAAAGCGATCGAAGAGTTGAAAAGCAGAAACGCGGCCGAACTGGCTGTTTTTGAATCCAAGCTGCAGCAATACAAAAAGCCCTAACGCCCGCTTACAAAATCCACGTCACGATCAACGTAATCGAAGCCAGAAAGATAGCTCCGGTGGTTACCCACCCTAGTATATTCAGCCGCCTGCTGTTTACGTGCTCGCCCATGATCTTCTTGTTGTTGGTCATCAGCATGATCAGGAGCATGAGTGGGGGCGTTGAAAAACCCTGCACGATCCCGGCGAAGACCAGGGCTTTCATGGGGTTGATGCCTAAAAAGTTCATGGCCGTTGCCACCCCTGTTATAATGGCAATTACCACGTAAAACCGCTTTGCTTCGGAGGGTTTCGCGTGCAGGCTTTGCTTCCAGCCCACCGCCTGGCAAAAATCATAGGCCGCACCGATGGTCATGACCGGAACGGCTAAAAAGCCCACCCCTACAATGCCCAGCGCAAACAGGATACCCGCCGCATTGCCTGCAACGGGCCGCAAGGCTTCGGCTGCTTCTGCCGCACTGCTGATGTCGGTCTTTCCTGCTTTAAAGAGCGTGGACGCGGTAGAGAGAATAATGAAATAGGTGATCAGGGTGGCAAAGAACATCCCGTACAGAATATCTTTTCTGGACTCTTTTAACTCCCCTATTGAGGCGCCCCTGCGTTGCCATACACGATGACGCCCTTTGGCAATCTCCTCTTCCACTTCCTGGTTCGATTGCCAGGTGAACAGGTAAGCAGAAAGCGAGGTGCCGATAATGGCCACTACCAGAGAGAGAAATTCATGGTTGAACCTGATATGGGGAATAAAAGTCCCTTTCAACGTTTCCAGCGGATTGGGTTTGGCAAGCAGGGCAGAGGCAACATAGGTCAGCAGTGTTAAGGCAAGCCAGCGGAAGATCTTTTTGATGAGCCGGTATGAACCGAATACCTGAAAAGCCAGGATGGTAACAGCTACCCCAACGGCGATCCATTTGGTAGGCACGGGCATCAGTGTATTCAGGGCCGCTGCGATACCCCCGATGTCGGCCGCCGCTTCGATGGTATTGCCGATCATCACCCCAACCAGCGCCACGGTCAGGATCCAGCGTGGGTAATGGTCGCGGATCACATCAAACAAGCCCTTGCCTGATACCTGGCCCAGCTTGGAGGAAAGATACACCACCGCAAACATCATGGGATACATGGCAGGCGCCATCCAAAGAAAAGAAGGACCAAACTTGGCACCCGCACTGGCATACGTTCCGATCGCAGAAGGATCATCATCTGCTGCGCCCGTAATCAGGCCCAGCCCCAATTCACGAACCACACTTTTCTTTTTGCCCTTTTTATCCTGCTCATCCACCACCTGTTGTGAAGCCACTGGTTCTTCCCCCCGAGCTTTGTTTTCCATGCCAAAGATTATATGTCCTTAGCTTACAAATTAAAGACCATCCTCCTGATAAGCAATGCCCGGTTGCAGTTTAATTTTTATGGATCACCCCCCACTAATTCCACCAACTTTCCGGCAATCCTTGCTTCTTACTCATCCGGGATTGCTGTCTGCTCATTCACAAACGAACAGCTCAGAACAGGACCCAACTTCGCATAGGGCCCTCTACCATTTTTCAAATCCCAAACGCGCGCATTTATTTATCATCCATAAACAAACGACCATGAATCTTATCAAGAATGCATCCGCAGACAGGCCTACCGGTATTTGGAATGAACCACAACCGAGCAACACGCAAAAGACAAAAGGCTTTCAGCTGCTTCTTTTTATCGGAACCGCCTTATACGTGCTATTGACAACAGGCTGTGATAAGGATAAAAAGGACAACATCAATTTTAACCGTGCACGCAACAAAAAATGGCAGAACATTTCCGCCAAACCCGATCCTGTCTGGATAAATCCGGTTAACGAAAAATCGTATTCCGAGCTGATCTTATTCTATCAGGAAGCCTTTCCCTGCGTACTCGACGATTACGCCATTTACTACCCCGATGGGACGACCGTATCTTTCAACGGTACCAACCGGTGCGATCCTGCACAACCGGAAAAGAATCCAACCGGTACGTATACTTTCGATAAAGCAACAGATTCGCTGATACTGACCGTACCGCTAGAAGTTCCCGGCTTACCACCTACAATAAACGTTATCAGAAGTAAGGTCCTGGAGTTAACCAACGACAAAATGGTGCTGCGCTTCAAGCAGGTGCTGCCGATCTCCAATACACTCCATACCATTACATACACGTACAAAGCGATTCCTTAAGAGCAGCCCGTTAAGAAACGTCCCGGGTAACTGCTTTTATCTTTGTCAGGGCAGTCCTGGCAACTGTCAGTGCATCCTGTTTGTAATATGCTTTGTTAAATACTTCGGTTGACAGGATCAGGGGAGTAGCAGGTTTGCGCAACACCTGTAAGATCTGCTTCAGCGGCGCCACACCGTCGCCCGGATAAATCCGGTCTGCGTCGGTGATGGCTGCCGGTGTTAACTGCGCCGGATAATCGTTCATGTGCAGGATATCAATAGCGGAAGGACTGATCAGCGAAAGCGTATCCAGCGGGGTGCTGCCTTTGTACAAATGGAATGTATCGAGCAGGACTTTTGCAGAAGCATGGCCGCTTTCCAGCGCCACATACATTACCTCACTTACCCTGCTTAGATTTTTAGAAAAGCCCCACATCTCCAGCTGCGGCACCACCCCTGCTGCATCACCCAGCTCAAGGATGGCCCGGTAACGCGCGGCTGCTTTATTCAGATCCAATCCCCCGGTTTCGGTTGCGCCTACCGGTGGTGCAGCCAGGCGCTTGCAACCGATTTGTGCCAGCAATCCCATCTCCCGTTTCATCTGCTCCATGCCCCGGTTGCGCCTGGTATCATCGTCTACAATCCATTCTGCAAACCCAATGCATCCCTCCGTCCGGATGCCTATATCATCCATCCTTTTTTTCAGATCGGTAAGTGTTCCACCTTTTTCCAGATAGGCCTGCAATGAATCCATCCAGATCTCTACGGCCCGGAATCCTGCTCCGGCAGCCGTTTCCAGCTCTTTTACCAACCCAAGCTTGTGGCCGCGGATGGTAGCCATGTTCAAACAATAGGTAAATGCGTAATGGGCGGCTGGTGCTGCCGGTGCCGTTTGGGCTATACCGGGCAGCGCTGCTGCAACGGAGGTACCGAACAATTGTAAAACGGTGCGGCGGCTGATTGGCTGTGGCATATCTTCATGCAATAGTTGACAAACAAGCTGTACTTCAACTGTACGGCAGACTTTTTAAAGCCTGTATCCAAATCAGGCGGTCAGCACAAAGCGACAGTTGTTTTCTATAACCAAATTATACTAATTTAGAACACCATACATCATTCCCGATCATTGCCATGAAAAAACACCCGACTTCTTCCTCGCGCCGTCAATTTATCCGCAACGGTTCTCTTGCAGCCTCTTCTTTTTTTATCGTTCCGCGGCATGTGCTGGGCCGCGGCTTTATTCCGCCCAGTGATAAGCTCAACATCGCCGGCGTGGGCTGCGGCGGCAAGGCAGAAGTAAATCTTCCCTTTGCTTACAACAACGGAAGCGACAACATTGTAGCCTTGTGCGATGTAGATGACCGCATGGCAGTGAAGGCCCGCACCCAATGGCCCCAAGCAACCTACTACCGCGATTACCGCGAAATGCTGGAGAAAGAAAACAAGAATATAGACGCTGTAATTGTTACCACGCCCGATCATATGCATGCCCCCATTGCCCTGGCTGCGATGCAGCTGGGTAAACATGTATACTGTGAAAAGCCGCTGACGCACGACATCTACGAAGCCCGGATCCTCACGCAGGCTGCGCAAAAATACAAAGTGGTCACCCAGATGGGCAACCAGGGCAGCAGCGGCGACAATACCCGCCTGGTAGAAACCTGGATACAGGACGGACTGCTTGGTGATGTGCATACCGTACACGTATGGACCAACCGGCCCGTATGGCCGCAAGGCATCTCCCGGCCCAAAGAAAAATTTGATCCGCCCAAAGAGCTCGACTGGGAGCTGTGGCTGGGCACATCCCCCTACCGTGATTTTAATCCCACCTACCTGCCTGCTATCTGGCGGGGCTGGACCGACTGGGGCACCGGCGCACTCGGCGATATGGGCTGTCATTTTATTGATGTGCCGTACCGGGCCCTGCGCCTGGGTTATCCTGTGTCGGTAGAATGCAGCGCGGGCAGCGTATGGACAGGCTTTTTCCATGAGGCAGAATACGGCGAAAGCTATCCGCCTTCAGCCAAGATCCACATCCAGTTCCCGGCACGCGGCAATATGAAGCCGGTAGAGATGATCTGGTACGATGGGGGCATCAAACCCAGGCGGCCCGACGAACTCGAGCCCAATGAGCCGATGGGGGAAGTTGATGGAGGACTTATTTTTGAAGGCACAAAAGGCAAACTGATGGCAGGTTTGTTTGGCCGCAATCCGACGCTGCTGCCAACTAAAGAAATGCAGCAGACGATGTTGCCGCCATCAAAATATCCTTTCGTAGAAGGCGGTGAACCAGCCCACCAGCAACAATGGGTAAAAGCTTGTAAAAAAGGTTATGGCACCTACACCAGCTCACCGTTTACCATAGCAGGCCCGCTCACAGAAACCGTGCTGATGGGCAACCTGGCAGTGCTGAGCTACAACTACCTGGAAAAAAACCAGGCTGGCAAGGGAGAATACACCGGCCGGAAGAAATTGTTGTGGGATGGTGCAAACATGCGCATCACCAACTATGAGCCAGCGAACAAGTTTGTAAAAAGAGCGTACCGGGGAAGCTACAGGCTCACGCTGTAAACAGACTAATCCAGCAAATGCTGTTTCTTCATCCAAGCCTGTAACCGGCCTGTCCACTTTTTATCACTCGTCTTGTTGTTCAGGCCAAAGCCATGCCCTCCCTGATCATACAGGTAGATCTCGGTGGGCACGCCGATTTTTTGCAGCTTCTCGTAAAAGGTTGTGCTGTACCGTACGTCCACTGTTTTATCATCCTTGGCATGCACAAAGAATGTGGGCGGCGTTTGCGCGGTTACAGCAAACCCTTCCAGATATTGCTTTATTTTTTTGGATGATGCGGCTGGTCCCAACAGCATCCTGTCCACGCGGGAAAGGCTATCCGGCACAGTAACAACCGGGTAACCCAGTACCATAAAATCAGGACGCAGGTTGATGGCGGGTTTGTTTGGAATCAGGGCTTTTTTAAAATGCGTACCCAGGGTAGCGGCCAGGTGTCCGCCGGCAGAAAAGCCCATGATGCCTACTTTAGCAGGATCTATACTCTACTGCTTTGCATTGGATCGCACCAGTTGGATGGCACGCTGTGCATCCTGCAACGGACCGATCTCTTTTTGTTCCATTGTGCTGTCATCAGGCAGGCGGTATTTCAACACAAACGCAGCCACGCCCCAATCATTCAACAGCTTTGCAACATCGTATCCTTCATGAACGATCGCCAGGTGCACATAACCACCACCCGGACAGATGATCACACCCGTACCATTGCCCTTCTCTTTGGGCGGAAGAAAAACAGTCAGCGTAGGCTCGGAAACTTTCCGGATGCGGGGATTGCCATCGGCTCCCGGCACGCTGGTTTCCCGGTTGGCAACCGGTTTTGACAGCAGTATTTTGCCCTTGTAGAGAGGGATTTCATCCTGTGCAACCAACAAGCAATGAAGCTGAAAGCACCATACAACAAGCAATGTTTTTTTCATGCAACAGCGTTTACAAGTTTATAAAGATAGGGGTATGCAAAGCTCAACCGACCGGTTCAGATTTGCCATCTTTTGATCACAAGGATTTCAAAAGCAAAATCTTTCCTAAGCCCAAATTGCACTAAATTGTTGACCACAAGCCCGCTCCGGTTACAACGATTGAAAGTAAACAAACCGTCAATGCCAACCAATGAGAAAAATCCTTTTTTTGCTTGTCTTTTTCACCCGGTATGCACACGCGCAATCACCAGAAGCAGTCGCACCCGGCATCTGGAAGATTACCTGGGGAAAACCGGAGAACCTGCTTCCTACCACTTTTAAAGAAGCCCCCCTGCTGGAAGGCCTGCGCAGGCTGCCAGACCCTGCCTCTCCGCCGGACCTCAGCAACATCCGGTTTCAGAAAATGGGTGGTGGCGTGCTGGCGGAAATAAAGGTAGACAGTACAGAGCGCTTTTATGGTTTTGGCATGCAGGTCAACTCTTTTGAGCAAAGAGGCATGCGGCGCGAGATCCGGATCAACAGCTGGATCGCCGGCAATGTGGGTTTCGGGCATGCATCCATGCCCTTCTACATTTCTTCCAAAGGCTATGGTGTGCTGGTAAACACTTCGCGCTACACCACATTTTACATGGCCTCAAAGGGCAAGCTGGATGAGCGTGTAGCAAAGGGACAAGCAGGCCAGGACGGCCAGAAGATAGCCCTGAACACCGTGGAGCTGTATGGCAAAAAGTATACGCCTTCTGATGAAGTAAATATCCTTGTGCAAGGCACAGAAGGCATGGAACTATATGTATTTGCCGGTCCCGGTATGAAGGAGGTGATGCAACGGTATAACCTGTTTTCAGGCGGCGGCGCCCTCCCACCCCTTTGGTCGCTGGGTTTTATGTACCGCGCCAAAGCAACGTTCAACGAACAACAGGTTTCAGACTTGACCAGCTACTTCAGAACAAACGGGATTCCCTGTGACGGGCTGGGACTGGAACCGGGATGGCAAACCACTTCCTACCCCTGCTCATTTGTATGGAACAAAAAGAATTTCCCGGATCCCGAGCGGTTCGTGAAAAGCATGCAGGACCAGGGCTTTAAGGTAAACCTCTGGGAGCATGCATATACCCATCCCAGCTCACCTATATTCGACAGCATTGCCCGGTATGCGGGCAATTACACGGTATGGTCGGGTGCCGTGCCTGATTTCATTACCCCCGGCGCACAAAGAATTTTTGGCACATACCATGATGAACAGTTTGTGAAAAAGGGCATCGCCGGGTTTAAGCTGGATGAATCGGACGGGGCGAATTTTGAGCTGGCACAAAGAGAATGGAGCTTCCCGGATATTGCGCGCTTTCCGTCCGGACTGGATGGTGTGCAGATGCGGCAGCTCTTTGGCCAGCTGTACAATACATCGATGATCAACCTGTACCGGAAAAGAGGGCTCCGCACTTTTTTTGATGTCCGTTCTTCTTATTTATTTGCCGCTCCCAATCCCGTGGCCCTGTACTCGGATATGTATAGCCATGCTGATTTTGTACGCATGATCGTGAACGCCGGATTTGCAGGTCTTAACTGGTCGCCGGAGGTAAGGGAAACAGCCAACGATGCCGATCTGATCCGCCGCCTGCAAACCAGTGCCTTGTCGGCGCACATGGTGGTCAATGGCTGGTACCTGGACCTTCCGCCCTGGCTGCAATACAATGTTGCGAAGAACGAAAAGCGCGAGCTGCTGCCCAACCACAAAGAACTGGAAGGCCAGGCCAGGGCGCTGATCAACCTGCGCATGAGCCTGTTGCCTTATTTGTATGCCGCTTTTGCACGTTATCATTTTGATGGTGTTCCACCCTTCCGGCCCCTGGTGATGGATTATCCTGCCGATAAAAATGTGTGGAAGATCGACGACGAATACATGATGGGCGAAAGTCTCTTGTGTGCTCCCTTTATCGACAGCGCTTCTACCCGAACTATTTATTTTCCTGCGGGAGCATGGTACGATTTCAACACAAACAAAAAGTATGAGGGAGGAAAGACCTATACCATTACCATGTCCCTGGACCAGGTGCCGCTGTTTGTGAAAGACAATACCATTCTTCCGCTGGCAAAACCGTTATCTTACATAACACCGCAAACAGTTTTTCAGGTTAGCTGCAACATATATGGCAAACCATCCGGAGCCGTGCGTCTTTTTGAAGATGATAGCTACAACAATGATTTTATCCGGGGTGGGTACAACTGGATAGAACTTTCCTGGAACGGCCAAAAAGGCGCTGTAACAAAAGAAGGAAAGTTGGCAAAGAAACTATACGAAATCAGCAACTGGCACGTGGTTACAAACGAATGAAGTACATTTAAGTTTCCAATGTTTTAAATAAACAAGGCTTTCTATGAGCAACTCCCTCTTACATCGCCGCAGGTTTCTTCAAGGCAGTTCAGCAGCCCTGGCCCTGGCAGCCCTCCCGGCCGGATTAAAAGGCTTTCCCCATTCCGCCAGAACATGGCGTGTTGCCCTGATCGGAACAGGATGGTACGGGAAGAGTGATTTGTTCCGGTTGATGCAGGTAGCCGATGTAGAGGTGGTGGCACTTTGTGATGTAGACAAACACCAATTGGAACAAGCAGCCAAGATGGTAAGCGAACGCCAGAATGGAGGCAAACAACCCCGGCTTTACGGCGACTACCGGGAAATGCTGTCTGAGAACCGGCCGGAGATTGTACTTATCGGAACACCCGACCACTGGCATGCGCTCACCGCCATTGAAGCCATCAAGTCCGGCGCACATGTATACGTACAAAAACCCATCAGCGTTGACGTGATAGAGGGAGAAGCCATGGTGGCTGCCGCGCGCAAATACAACCGGGTAGTGCAGGTAGGCACCCAACGCCGGAGCACACCACACCTGATAGACGCCAAAATAAACATTGTAGACAAGGGACTGCTCGGCAAAGTATCGCATGCAGAAATGTGCTGCTACTATCACATGCGCAACAATGGCAATCCACCGGTAGTGCCGGTGCCGGATTTTTTTGATTACGAGATGTGGACAGGCCCCGCTCCCCTGCGTCCTTTTGATGGCATGCCGCATGTGCGGTGGTGGCGTACGTTTATGGAATACGGCAATGGCATCATGGGCGATATGTGCGTGCACATGTTTGATGCGGTGCGCTGGATGCTCGGACTGGGATGGCCCAAAAAGATCGAGTCGAGGGGAGGCATCTACATGGACAAGGAAGGCAAATCAAATATCCCTGACAGCCAATGGGCTGTATTTGAATACGACGAACTGGACTGTGTTTGGCAGCACCGCACATGGGGCACCCCGGCTGACCCCGACTATCCCTGGGCGTTTACACTTTACGGTGAGAAGGGCACGCTAAAAGCCAGTACCATGCAATATGATTTTATTCCGCAGGAAAAAGGTACGCCCATTCACAAAGACGTCGTGTATGAAAAGGAAAAATATCCGGAAGACCTGAAAGAGCCGGCCATTGAACTCAATGCAGCGCCTGCTACCAGGCTCCATATGCTTGATTTCTTAAGCGCGATTGAAAAAGGAGGCCGGCCGGTAGCCGATATAGAACAAGGACATATCTCAACAGCAAGCTGCATCATGGCCAATTTATCGCTCAAAGTAGGCCGGCCGCTTGTATACGACCCACAGCTGCGCCAGATCAAGGACGATCCGGAAGCTACCCGCCTGCTTCAGCGCGCTTACCGCGCACCCTGGCAACACCCTGACCCCACGCGTGTCTAGCGGGCCTGCGCATCTGTAACAGGATAGAAAATTTGCTTTCCGGAAGAAAGCAAATTTTCTATCCGGAACAACCCGGCATGCTACCGATTTGTTATTTCCGGCTTTCCCTGTTGCTGTACCACCTGTTTTCGCGACAGTACCTTTGCCTATAAAGCGGCGCTCCTACCCTTCTCTCCCATACAATTCTCTTTATGCCGCCTCTATAGAAAGCCAAATTGAAAATTCTACAATAAAGCTAAACACGATGTATATGTTTATCATCCCTGTGTTTCTTATCATCCTTGTCCTGCTCCTTGGTCTATCCCTACGGATCGCACAGGAATACCAAAGGGCCATTGTATTTCGCCTGGGCAGATTTCAAGCCATTAAAGGTCCGGGTCTTTACTGGATCATTCCTTTTATCGAATGGCAGCAAACCATTGACATGCGGACAAAAACAGTGGATCTTGAACGGCAGGAAACCATTACCAAAGACAGTGTTACCATCAAAGTAAATGCAGTGCTTTGGTTCCGCGTCATTGATCCGGAGCGGGCGATCATCAAAGTGGCCAACTACAACCAGGCAGTATACCAGTTTTCCGTGACCTCGCTGCGCAACATCATCGGGCAGCATATTCTGGATGAGGTGCTGAAAGAGCGGGAGCAGATCAACAGCACCCTGCAGAAGATGGTGGATGCTGCTACGGAACCCTGGGGTATCAAGATTGAGATGGTGGAAATGAAAGACGTGGAAATTCCGGAGTCCATGCAAAGGGCCATGGCGCGCGAAGCGGAAGCCATCCGCGAAAAAAGGGCCCGCCTCATCAAAGCAGAAGCAGAGTTGGAGGCTTCGGTCAAGCTTACGCAAGGTGCCAAACAGATGGAAGGAAGTCCCATTGCACTCGAACTCCGGCGCATGCAGATGCTTTCAGAAATAGGCATAGACAACAATACCACAACCGTTTTGATGATCCCTTCAGAGTTTACCCAGGCGGCTAAAAGCATTACGGACCTGATGACAGCGAGACAAAGCCCTGTTTCTGCCAAGCTTGTGCAGCCTGAGGGATAGCAAGTTCACTGCCAACGGAGGTATCGGTACATCAACCTGATACCTGCTGCGTCATATCAACGACCTGGCCGGGGGCAAGCACTATCTCAGGAAAATTGCGACCGGCCAGATAGCATGGCAACAATCGCAGGCAAAAACATCACAAACCTCCCATTATGAAACCTTCCTGTAAACACACGCTGTTGATCTTATGCGGCCTGGTCTTTCTTGCCGGTCCAGTCTGGTCGCAATCAGAGAAATATTTGAAAACAGCAAATTGGCTGGCAACAAACAGCATTGCTCTTAACGATCCTCTTCCTCCGAATGGCTTTCAGAAATTCCGGGATTGTGATTCCGGTTTCATATACAAAAAGCGTTCAGGGGACACGATCTTCTTCTATCTGCGCAAGATAGCTGAACCAACGAAGCCTGAGAAGCTGGCGCAGATGCAGAAAAGGGTTTATTTCAACAGAACCGTCTATCCGCAGAAAATACAGGAAGATGGCAGCATTTTGCTGACGCGCATGGAACCGGAAACATTTCTGCTCCGGCACGATTCTCTCTATCTGCTTGATAATACCGAGCTTGAAAATTCCAATTTAACCCACTTGTTTAATCAAGTATCCAACAGCTTCACAAGCGATCCGGAAACTGCGGCTGCCAACTTATTTCAACTGGCACAGAATAATGCAGAAACGTATCAGGACAGTCTGGAGATGCAAAATTTTACCGGCCCCGGCAGCACCTGGCTTGCCCGGCACCCGCCTTACTTCAAGCTGCTGTTTCACAAAGATCTGTTTACCCGCTCCCGCTCGGTCGTTCTGCAAAGAAAACCTTTTGTATATACGCCGGCAGATATTCCCGCACTTGACGGAAAGCCTCGCCGGCCTGTCAGGAGTGGAGCACCCTCCGAGGAAAGGGTCGATCTGGTAAAGGCATGGAAACAGAACGGCAAAGATTGTTATCTGATCAGGTTTTACAGCCATAGTATAAGAGGCTTAAATGCGTTATTCGCTCAATACAGGGATTTCATTTTTATGGCTGATGGAACATTTCTTCAACGGGAAAATTGCCAGTTGAGTGAAAAAGCAGTACTGGCTTCCCTGCAATCTGTTACTGCTGCAGAAACAGCAGGAGAGGGAGCCCAGGTAACAAGAAAGAAAATGATTAAAGACAGTCTTTCCGGCACTGCAAAAGAAGAGACGGACTTACCGGAGAAAACTACTACAAAAACCGACTCTTCCGGGGCATGGGCCCTGGTTACATTGGAGGGCAAACAGGGGATCATCAACAAGAGAGGCAATATAGTTGTGCCTGCAAAGTACAACAGCATCTCCCCCTTCTCACCGGATGGGCTTGCGCTTGTTTCAGTTTACGAAAACTATGTGAGTAAGTTTGGATACATCGACAGAACAGGAAAAGAAGTTGTACCACTTGTATATGAAAAGGCAGAACCATTTTCTGAAGGACGTGCCCGCGTAACGGAAAAAGACAGGGGAGAAGATACAAAATGGGGTTTTATTGATGCACAGGGACGTGTTGTGATCCCTTTCAGGTACACGGTGGCGAGTGAGTTTTATGAGGGGCGCGCTTTAGTAAAGCTGAACAATCGTACGGGATTTATTGATAAGGAAGGGAAAGAAGTTATTCCGCTTCAGTACGACAATGCCTTGTGGTTCCAGCATGGAAGAGCCGTCGTTTTTCTGAATGGAAAGGCAGGCATAATCGACCGGGAGGGGAAAGAAATTGTGCCATTCCGTTACGACAACATTTTCTATTTCCAGGATGGAACTGCCCAGATAAATTATGTGTTCAAAGAAGGAATCATAGATGTCAAATCAGGTGGTGAGTTGGTACCGGCTGTGTACGATAAAGTAGGTGAGTTCAGGGAAGGTTTAGCTCCCGTGGTGCTCTACAATAAATACGGGTTTGTGGACAGGACAGGCAGAGAAGTGGTCCCGCTCAAATATGAACAGGTAAATGCATTCTCGGAAGGCCTCGCTCCTGTGATGCTGCAGGGGAAAGCCGGCTTTGTGGACAAGGAGGGAAATGAAGTGATTTCGCTCAAATACGACCTGGTCACCGGGTTCCATGCAGGTCTGGCCGGTGTGTACACCAAAGGCAAAGCCGGGTTGATTGATCATACAGGAAGAGAAATGATACCGCCTCGCTACGACCAGCTAGGTAATTTTGAAAATGGATTGTCCCGGGTAGTCATAAACAAGAAGTATGGATTGATCAACAAAGCCGGGCAGGAGATCACGCCGGTTCAGTATGATTTTATCGGCAATTTCTACGAAGGACTGGCTGCAGTAACCTTGAATGGCCAGGTTGGTTTTATCGACACGAGCGGCAAAGAAGTGGTGCCGCTTATATACGAGTATGCCACGGCTTTTTCCCAGGGTCTTGCTGCTGTAAGCCTGAAAAGGAAATGGGGCTTTATCGATAAAAAAGGCGCAGCGGTCATCCCTTTCACTTTTGATCACTGCAGCAGCTTTGCAAAATAGCATTGTCCGGTTACAGGATGTGCAGCCATCCAGCAACCCGGCCTACCTGCCCTGCAGCTCCTCATTCTCTATAAAAGCATAGCATATCATGTGGCAGATGTGCATGTGGCAATCTTCCACGCGGCCGTAGTGAGTGGAATCGATGACGATCTGTTTGTCTGCCAGGGTGGCCAGCTTTCCACGTTGAGCGCCTAACAGGGCTACAGTGCGTATACCTTGCTGCTTGCACCACTCCACCGCCTTGACCAGATTGGGAGAGCTGCCACTTACACTTAATACCATCACGATGTCGCCCGGACGGGCATAGTTCTCCAACTGCCGCAGGTAGATGTCTTCGTACGCATAATCGTTGCCGATAGCCGTGATCCAGCTCAGGTTTTCATTCAGGGAAAGACAGCGGAAACGGCGGAAGGCTTTGTCAGACGAGCTTTTACCCAGGTCGGTGATAAAGTGGGAACAGTTGGAAGCACTGCCCCCGTTTCCAAACAAAAAGATCTGCCTGTCTTCTTCCAATGCCCTTCTGAAATCGCGGATCAGGTCTTCCACTGCATCAACAGGGATAGACTCCACGGCTTTTTTGTGCTCATCCAGGTAGTTTTCTAAATATGCTTTCATGCGTATAGGAAATGGTTTTGTTTTAGTTGACAACAAGTCTTTTTGCTAACTCCAGCGCACCGATGGGAACCACATCTTCTTCCAGGGAGGCAACCTGCACGGGGGGCGGCGGCAAGAATGCATGCATTACATAGCGGGCCAATTGCTGGCTAACCGGCCGGAGAATCGATTCTTTCAACAAAGACAAGCCTCCTCCAATAATGATGATGTCTGGATGAAACAAATGCACTACATGAGAAAGGGCAAATGCAAGATGGTCTGCGATTTCACCTGTTATTTGTTTGGCGGCTGCATCGCCGCTTTCGAGGGCGGGTTGTAACGCCGTTGCTTCCGGAGCAGACGGACTGGCATGTAACTGCGCAAGCAGGCTGCCGGGGTGTTGATCTATATATGCCCTCACTTTCTTGTTCACCGCCCAGCCGGAACACATCGATTCCAGGGTATCGCCTTCCCTGTTCAGCCGCAGGTGCCCTACTTCCACCTCTCCGGGTATGCGTCCATGATAAATGGCTTCCTGAACAATCATGCCGCCGCCGATGCCGCTGCCGATGGTCATGTAGAATACCCGCTCAAAACCATGTCCGGCCCCATACAGCGCTTCGGCCAGGGCTGCTGTGTTGGCATCATTCTCAACCATCACCGGCTTGCCTGTAAGCTCCTGCAGCCATTGCAGCAAGTTAAAATCGCCCCAGCCTGCTATCTGGTGCGATACGCGGATAGTTCCCCGCTTCCAGTCTACCGGACCGCCAAAACCGACGCCAATCGCAGCGATCCTATCTGGAGATGCGATGGCCTTCCAGGCATCCCGGATCTGGCTCCTGATGTGTTCAGCACCCCTTGCCGGATCGATCGCATAACGCAGCCGCTGGCAGATGCGCATCGAAGCGTCAGCCACCACCAGCTGTAATTTCGTACCCCCGATCTCGATTCCTAAAAATAGATTGTCTGGCTCCATCAATCGTTTGGTTCTTGGTATGGGAACAGCAGTTAGCTCCTGAGAGCACTGAAAGAAACTTGTTGTTGAATACAAGTTTAGTTATTTTCTTTCAGGTTGCGGTATTTTCAGGTTATTACCATCATGTTAAAGCCTGTCTCACTTCCTCCCCGGCTTTAGCTCATCCGGACTGTCCTTTGTGAAACTGTCCCATCTCTCCCTGGAAGGTGTACGAAAAAGATCCCGGACCACAGCCAGTGTTACGGTCTCTTTGGGATTGAACCCGTCCGACTGCATGTACTGGCGGATGCTGTAAAATAATTGCCGGGCAACAATGCGGTGCGCGGTATCAGAGGATAGACTGGCGCTGGAAACAACCAGTTTGCCCTTGCCTACTCTGGCTTCCAAGATCAGTCCCAGCCGCCGGTTCATAAACCAGGTGTCGATCGGCTGCACAAGGGGCGTAAAGCCGCGGGGGAAATCTTCCAGGTTCATGACCTGCGCCCGGTTCACGATTTCCCACCACTGCAGGTTGCTGTGTGATTCAGTAGGGAAATCCCGGAAAGCAGGATGGCTGGCCTGTACCGCAATGCCGGTTACATGCGGCGGGCGCATTTTAAACCAGGAGGTGTTCCAGAAAACAGGTGTGAAATACATTACCACTTCCTTGCCCTTTACTACCTTGCCTGCCGCATTCAAAAAGACCTTGCCTCCCCCATTCAACACTTCTTCCGCTTTTGCATCCAGTGTATCGGTGTAATAAATATCCGGAGGGGTTGTTTTACTTTGCCGGCTTGTAACGGAAAGTGGCTTCGCATTGGCGGACTTTGCACTGTAAGTTTCCGGGTAAACCCAGAAGTCCCAGTCATTGGCAAAAGGGGTCTCTTCTATCGTTACTTCCAATTTTAATTTTTCTGCCCGAACAACTTTTAGAAGCGGCAACTGAATTTTTCCAACTGCGAGGCAATTACCAATTGCGTATGTTTTGGAAGGAAACTTTCCTGCACCCACGATCGCACCTTTTTCATCTTTGACCGTCCAGCTTAACACCTTATTCTGCAGCGGAGCTGCCCCGAAATGATAAAGCTCTATATCAGCTTCAAAATTCTCTGTGTTGGTGTATACAAATTTGGATATGCGGCTAAGCGGCACCGTTGTATTGCAAAAGCGGCTCCATTGCTTTGCCGTGATATACGGCTTACTATCCCAGAAAGCATCGAGCACACCCACCAGGGCCGTTCCCTGTCCGGGAAAGTCCTGTAATCCCAGCATTTGAAAACCTGCGAGTCCGGGTGTGCGCAAGCTTTTTTCGATCTCTTCCTTGTAGCAGAGTGCCTGCAGCTTGCCGGAAGCCAGCAGGAACTCCTGTGCCCTGTCCGCCATGCCATGATCGGCCAGGTCTTCCCGGAACAGCTCAAAGTTTCTGGCCCGTGTAATGCCGGTATATTTTTTTATCTCCCTGAAATCCGGAAATACGCACCATTGGCCCATTTCGTGGGTTACATAGGGAACAGCAAACTTCTCGATGGCTGCCCTGTAGTCTGTTTGGTTTTCAGGCCGCTTGTTTGTCCAGTCTAATCCGCGGGCGCCTGATTTGATCATGTAATCGCTTTCCGGGTACAGGGGCCAGCTCATGGCAACAGAAGCGCCTGTGTAAACACGCCGCTTGTCTTTGGCCTGCCAGTAGCGCACAAACTTTCCCAGGTAGGCTGCATGGTTGCGGCCTGCAGGCTCGTTGCCTGCCGAGAGCATGCAATAAGAAGGATGATTGCCGTATTGCGTTTCCATCCGGTTTGTTTCGTCATACAGGTACTGGTCAATAAAACGGCCATCGCCGAGGGAAGTACCGTGGTTGGGCCAGCTGGGGCCTTCGGGTTGCAGATAGAATCCGGTCTTGTCGGCGGCTGCAAAAGCGGCTTCGGGCGGGCACCAGGAATGAAAGCGCATGTGGTTCAGGCCATGTGCTTTGGCAATCGTAAAGACCCTGCGCCAGGCTGCCTCATCCATCGGCGCATAACCGGTGAGCGGAAACTCGCTGTTGTTGACCGTACCTCTTAAGAATACAGGCCGTCCGTTTACTTCGATCCTTGTTCCGTTTACTTTTACTTCGCGCATGCCAAAATCAATTGCCTTCTCAACCCTGCCCGTGTTGGTTACAGTGAGTGTGGTGACCAGCTTGTACAAGGCAGGCGTAAACTCATCCCATAGTTGAACCTGGCTGCCCATGGTAAACGGCACTTCAATTACCTGCAAACCGGTATCGGCCGTGAATGCCTGGGTAAGAGCAGGTACGGTATGGAGGTGTGCCGTGTTGAAGCTTTTTGCAGAAAGCAGGATGTTCCCGGTTACAGTAGCTCCTGTCTTATTGGTAACGGAAATACTGACGCGGGCTATCTTTTGGTTGATATCAGGAAACACTTGTACATCGCTGATAGATACCAGTGGCGCAGCCTCCAATGAGATCCTGCCTACGATGCCGTTCCAGTTTGTGGTAGTTTGGTCAGTCACACTGTGCGAATCCGGCCCTACGTTTACATCTTTAAGCGTGTTGTCGATCCGGATGGTCAACACATGCCGCCCCGGCGTGATCCATTTGGTAAGATCAAACACATGCGGCGCCACCAGCGAATTGTTGGCACCGGCTTGCTGGCCATCAATCCATGCCTGTGTCTGGATATGGGATCGTTCCAGCAACAAACTGATCTGCTTGTGCTGCCAACCGGCTGGTATCTCAATGTCCCGCTGGTACCAGGCAACCCCTACGTAATGTTTTAGCGGGGTAAGCCAGAAAGGAATTTTAAGGTTGTCAGGCTGCCTGTATTTTGCCAGCGAGGGGCGAAAAAAGAAGGAGCTGTCGTAAATACTGCCGGTCCATTTTGTCTGAAGCGTTACATCATCCCCCTTTCCATTTTCCGTCATGGTACCGGGAAGGTGGACGGCATCTGCCAGCTTCCGGTTAAACCACTGCTCCGTGATCCCGGCATTGTTCCGGTCGATGGCAAAACGCCACTCGCCTGCCAAAGAAACAGACTGGCTGCTAAGCCTGAGCGCAGCAAAGAGCAGGCAATGAAGGAAGAAGAATCTGCTGATAAAATTCTGGTGCATACTTGGATTGCAAATTAGATCATACGCAGGAACCTGGATCAACCCGCTCCCCTTTATTGTGCTTTCCGGAACCGGAAATTCTTCCAAACAACCCAGAAAAGTTTTTCACCCGCAATCGGTTGCAGGTAAAACCCTTGCCTGTCTTGCGTTCTAGACGGTTGAAGTAGCTGGGAAATTCGATAGATTTGATCATGAAACAGCTCTCAACCTTACTTGCCTTTCTGCTTATCTCCCATTTTGTCTTATCACAAGCCCCCTCCATTCAACGCATCGACCCCACCAACTGGTGGACGGGTATGAAAGACCCGCATGTGCAGCTCATGGTATATGGCCCGAAGGCCGGAACACTTGCCTACACCATCAGCTATCCCGGCGTTTCGCTCACCAGGACCAGCAAAACAGACAATCCCAATTATGCATTTCTCGACCTTACAATTGCCGCTTCTGCCAGGCCGGGTATGCTTAAGATCACCGGGAAAGGTGGTAACCAGACCATCAGCCGGGATTATGAATTGAAAGCAAGAACAAGAGAGCCCAAAGGCACGGGCGTTACCGCGGCAGACCTTATCTATCTGATCATGCCCGACCGCTTTTCAAACGGCGATCCGGCGAACGACAAATTTGCTTCCATGGCCGATACCAGTGCAGACCGCAGAAATCCTTATCTGCGTCATGGCGGTGATTTTAAAGGCATCCTCAACCACCTGGATTATTTAAAAGAGCTGGGCGTTACAGCACTCTGGCTTACGCCGGTGATCAACAACGATGAAACGCTCAAAGCAGAAGGACCTGACCGGATGCAGGCCGGTTATCACGGATACCATTTCACCGATCATTACCAGATCGATCCCCGCCTGGGTGGCAATGAAGGGTATATCCAGTTTTCCAAAGCGGTGCACCAGCAAGGCATGAAACTGGTGCAGGATGCCGTATACAACCACATCAGCAACGACCATTGGTTTTATAAAGATCCGCCAACAAAAGACTGGTTCAACAACTGGCCCAGCTATACGGGCAGCTCACACAAAGAACAGGCGCTCTATGATCCTTACGGTGCGCAGGCAGATAAAAAAGTTTTGTCAGACGGCTGGTTCACCGACTTCCTGCCTGATCTTAACCAGCGCAATCCCCTGCTGGCCAATTATCTTATTCAACATGCCATCTGGTCTACCGAAACATTCAGCCTGGATGCCTGGCGCATCGATACCTACAAATACAATGACCTGGCATTTATGAACCGCTGTAACCAGGCCCTGCTCAATGAATATCCGCGCATCCACCTATTTGGTGAATCTACTGCAGGCACCCCGCTTGGATTGTCGTATTTCGTGCGCAACAATGTGGCCTTTCCATTCAAATGCAATCTGCCCGGCTCGCTCGACTTTCCACTGAACAACGCGATCCTGGATGCGCTGCGGCAAAACTTTGGCTGGGATGAGGGCGTCAGCCGGCTGCACCAGGTGCTCGCACAGGACATCGTATATGCCGATCCCATGAAAATGGTGACCTCTCTCGACAACCACGATATGGACCGTTATGTATCTGTGATCGGCGATGATTTTGGCAAGTACAAAATGGGCATTACCTGGCTGCTCACCACACGGGGCATTCCCTCCTGGTACTACGGCACCGAAATCTTGATGAAGAACTTCAAAGACCCGACCGATGCAGAAGTGCGCCGTGATTTTCCCGGCGGCTTTCCCGGCGATGCCAACGACAAATTTACTGCCGCCGGCCGCAGCAAGCAGGAAAACGAAGCCTTTGATTATGTAAAAAAACTAGCCAACTACCGCAAAGCCACACCCGCGCTCAATTCCGGCAAGCTGATGCAGTTTGTACCGCAAAACGGCATCTATGTATATTTCCGCTACGACGCATCAAAAACAGTCATGATCGTTGCCAACACAGGCGCCAAAGAAGCAGAACTTGCTACCAACCGTTTCGCTGAACGCCTGAAGGGATTCAGTGCTGCAGTGAATATAATTTCAGGTGAAAGAATCGATGTACTCTCTACCCTTAAGATACCTGGAAAGACAGCCTGGGTGCTGGAGTTGAGGTAGACCCGGACACAATATGCTGACATGGCTGCAACACGCCGGAATGCGATAGACCACTGTTACGGCAAAGCACAACCGAAACCGGCGAAGAATCAATGACGGCACTTAATCCAGTTGTTTGAACCCGGGTCGGTGCTGGGTGATGAAAGTGCTTAGACCCTGGCTTTTCTGGGCCAGCTGCTTCATGGTTTCTACTGCAGCTGTGCCGGCTGTAACATACGTGTATTGATACACACTGCCGTCTGAGAACTGGATATTGATAAAATTTTTGCCGATCTCATAGCCGGTAACGCCGGAAGGCTCGGTGCTGTTGCTTTTGTAAGGTTGCATGCCGTGGGTTTTGAAGATAAAAAAGCAGGAACAATGTAAACCCGCAAAAAAAGGGCCGCATCTTTCCGGGCACTTGCTAAAGATCTACCACCGCTTTTACGCAAGCATTTCTTCCCATATTATAAATGCCGCCTGGCCGGCCGGCAGGCTGGTTGTAATACTCGAAATACTTTAACCGGCTGAGGGCCGACTGGTATGCCTTGTTGAACAGGTTGTTTACCTGGACCTGCACGAACACAGCATGGCTTTTTGCGTACTTGATTTTTGTTCCCAGCGAAATGCTAAACAGGGTATAAGCAGGGGTAGCTGTTTCAGTATTGTCCAGCGCCAGGAAACGGTTTTGTGCAGCATTGTATTCAGCTTCTGCGCTGGTGCTCACCTCGCTGAAAAGGGCCGAGCCCGTGGTAAAAGTATGACTGAGATTGCTTACCCATTTCAACGGTGGTATCAGGGGCAGGTAAGCACCATTGATGCCTTTGCCATTATAACCCTGTTTGCGGTTGTACCCGTAGATGGCAGAGAGCGCCTGCGTGAGCTGCAAACCCTTTATACGCGCAGGATGAAGGGTGAGCACAGCTTCCATACCATAGAGTTGCGCAGCGGCTTGCTGATACTGATAGGTCTTGTTTCCCTGTGCATCCGTTACCGTAACACCGTTTGCATCGGTTAGCTGGGAAAGATAGATATAATGCCGGATCCAGTTGTTGAACAGACTGACCGACAGTGACCCGTTGCGGTTGTGCAGGTCTGCTCCAATGTCTTCCTGCAAACTGAACTCCGGACCAAAATGGCGGTTGCCCAGGTAGATGATGTGCGCGCCGGGATCGAGGCCGTTAGAGGCAAACTCGGTAATGCCGGGTGCCCGGTAGCCGCGTGCAATATTGGCCTTCAGATAAAAAGACTCGCTCACCTGGTAAGTAGTGCCGATGCTTAATGACAGGCCACGGAACAATTTATCAAAGGCAGGAAACTGGTTTACAGCCCCCGCAAGCGCAGCTGTCGGCACCTTGCTTGTAAACCCGGTGAGGGTATCCGTGAGGGTATAAAAATCATGGCCCTGTAAACGGCGTATATCATACCGGGCACCTCCACTGAGCGTCCAGCTGCCTTGTTTCCACTTTGTAAAAATATAGGCACCGGCATCAAGTAGCCTGTAATCAGGGATGGGAAAATCAGTTGCATCCCTGCTCTTGTTGTGCTGGTACATGCCATTCACACCCAACGAAACTTCACCCTTTGCCAGCACTACGGTATTGTATCTGATTCCGTAGTTGACCGTGTTCAGCCGCACATGCATGCCGGCCTGTTGGGGAAGGGTCGGATGGTTGTATTCCCTGCGGATGTTTTGCTGAAAGGCCAGCTGCAGGTCAATGTCTCCTTTGGTGGTTTCATAATGCTGGTTGCTATACAACCTATAGTGCTGGATATGCTGGTGAAGGGGACTGAGCCCATAAGAATTCAGCACACTTGCTGGTACAAGCGGCCGGTCTTTTACTTTGTCGTGGATAGCTTCATAGACCTGCCGGGTAAACGCCCTGGAAAGGGAATCCCGGCTTCCGTCGGGTATTCCCTGCAGGTTGTCGTAAAGGGTGAAGTTGAGGGTTGAGGAGTTCCTGCTGCCTTTGTATTGCAGGCCTGTGGTCAGATTGGTTTCCCGGAAGCCGGTATTGTGTACTTTTCCCTCGATCCGGTTGCTGTAATTTCCGGCGATGCGGTACGAGCCGCTTGCCCTGTACGTCCACCGGTTACCCGCCCACATCAACCGGAGACCATTCCCGATCAATCCGTTGTTCGACTGGTATTCAGACACCCACTTGCCTACCAGCTTGTTTTTTTGTTCTGCCTTTTCTACGGGGATCAAGCTCACCACGCCTGCCAGGGCATCCGAACCATACATGATGCTGGCCGGTCCTTTGATCACCTCTGCGCGGTCGATATTATAAGCATCCACTTCTATCCCATGCTCATCGCCCCACTGCTGCCCTTCCTGCCGGATGCCATCGTAAAGGGTCAACACCCGGTTGTAACCCAGCCCGCGGATAAATGGCTTGGACACGTTCGGACCGGTTTTTACGGCAGTCAGTCCGGGTACATTCTTTACCAGCACATCAATTACGTTGGCTTCCATGCTGCGCTCTATGCGCTTTGCTGAAACCAATGCCACCGGAGCAGGATTCTCGCGCACCAGGGTAGCCCTCGACACACCCGTTACCACTACATTGTTCAAGGCATTTTGCAGGGGGGTGAGTTGGATGGTTATAGAAGCTTCAACGAAAGAAAGCTGTACGGTATCAGATTCATACCCCACGCTGGATATCACAAGCCGCTGACCAGCTGTATTTTGAAAGAGCGTTAACCTGAACTGACCTTTTGCATCCGTCATGGCGCCGGACCGGGCATGCAGCAGCACAACACTGCCGAAGCTGATGGGCTGTCCTGTAACTGCATCTGTTACAGTCCCACGTATGTCCTGCTTCTGGGCAAACAGCTGCAGCACGGAAAATAAGGCGACTAAAATGAGGGAACCAGGTTTCATTGCAATATTAAATAAGCATCACAAAAATAAAATGTTAGACAATACTAACAAATTTATTTTGACAGCTTATCTTAGCCATTCCACCATCTAAACAATTTCAGCTAGTTTTGCGCCATGAACTCCCTGGCGGAAGAAAACTACTTGAAAGCCCTGTTCAACCTGGCCACAGAGAACGGCGACGTAAACGTAACGGAGCTGTCGAAACGGCTGGGTATCAAGATGCCTACGGTCACCAGCATGATGAAAAAATTTGCCGAAAAAAAGCTGGTCCACTACGAAAGCTATAAACCCCTGCGCCTTACCGAAAAAGGAAAGCGGGAAGCCGGACTGGTGATCCGCAAGCACCGGCTGACGGAAATGTTCCTGGTAGAAAAAATGAATTTTGCCTGGGAAGAAGTGCATGATATCGCAGAACAGATAGAGCACATCCAGTCGCCGCTCTTCTTTGAAAAGATGGATGAGCTGCTCGGCCATCCAAAGGTAGACCCGCATGGCTCGCCCATACCCGACAGGAACGGAAAGATTGTTTGGAAGACCTACGACAAGCTCAGTGACTGCCAGGAAGGCGATGCTGTTACCCTTGCAGCCGTCATCAATACCTCACCTGAATTCCTGAAATATTTAAACAGCCGGAAAATCAGCCTGGGCATCAGGATCAAGATCAGGGCGGTAGAACCATTCGACAAATCGATGGTGGTGAGCTATGGCAAATCAGGATCGGAAACCCTGAGCAACCTGGTCTGCGAACGGCTGCTGGTAGAGCGGGAGGAGAGTTAGGTCTTCACCAGGTCCTCTGCAGGAATCAGCTTTCTCAGTTTTGCTTCCAGTTCCGCGGCTTTCATCAACAGGCTTTTGTCTTTTACGAAAGGCAGGAGGCTGACCGGTGCGTTGAGCAGTTTTTCTTTGTATACATCATTGAAGGGGGTATACTGCAGGGGAAAATTCCAGTTGTCATGCAGGTGTGAGAATACAGGCTTGTCTGATTTTGTCAGCACTTTATAATCTACCACCCGGTACTGGCTTTCCGGAAGCTGCCGGGCATGTTGAAGGATTTCTTCGTTGTAAGCGATGCAAACTTTCAGGTATTTTTCCGTCAGTTCCCTGTATAGCTTTTTCTTGCGCAGCTTGCTTCTGAAATTTTTCCATAACCAGGCAGAGAAGGCGCTGCGGGTCATATACTTTTTTTCGGCCGAGCGATAGATCCTGCTGATCAAAGAATTGACAACGGAACCATAATCCCTTACAATGATCAGGTAACGCGCCTGGGGTAGAAAATTCCGGTATACGGAAAGGAACAAACAGGTGCGGGGGTCTTTCCAGCCCCATGCTGCATGATGTGCATTTCTATCAGCAATCATCCCTTGCAGCTTTTGCGACGCAGCTTCGTCTATCTTGTGAACAGCCTTGTCGTCCAGTCCATTGCCTGCAATTCCCTGCGATTCCAGCACCCCGGTGTGAAACTCTACAAAATCCAGGTCTTCAAAATGGCCTTCTGCATTGCCAATCAAGGCACCCAGCAAGCGGTCGCCAACGGGCAAGCCGCATTTGTTCAGCCACTGTGTAATCAGGGAAGTACCCGAACGGTGCATACCGGTAATAACCAGGATATTGTTGTTCATGAGATGGTATAAATAATTTTCATTCTAAAGAATTACGGCATGTAGCTGACCGGCTGGGCCTGCACAGGCAGGCGTTGAAGAACAAACTGAGAAAACAGCTGCACACTTTCTTCCAGGGTGTACAAACTGGTGTTGATGGTCAGGTCAGGCCGTTTGGGCACATCAAAAGGATCGTTGACGCCGGTGAGATTGGTGATCTTTTCGGGATGCCCGTCCGGCAGCAGTGCTCTTTTGTACAAGCCCTTTGTATCCCGTTTTATCAATACATCCAGCGGGCATTCTATAAATATGGTCTGAACATTCCTGTACGTGTTTTTCAGCTCATCTCTCAATTCCTGATACGGGTTGATGGCACTGATGATGGCAACAATGCCGTGAGAGGAAAACTTACTGGCAATAAACGCCAGCCGCCGGATATTTTCAAACCTGTCTTCCCGCGAGAAACCCAGGTCGCGGCAAAACCGGCTCCTGTATTCATCTCCGTCGATGATCTCGGTTTTCACACCCTGGCTCTTGAGGACTTCCTTTGTACAAGTAGTCAGGGTCGTTTTTCCTGCACCCGACAAACCGCATAGTTGAACAATCATACAAATATTTTAAGCGCTGTTTGGTTTAAATTCAGCCAGGCAGCCGGGTATATTGATGCCCATTTACCCGGAATAGTTGGGAATTCTTTTTATTGACAAAATATATACCGAACAATCCGTACCTTTTATTTATCTGTTTCTATGGTGTCAAAATAGATCCTAACAACATTTCATTAACCAAAGAAACGAGCAGGTGAAAATGAACACAGATAATGATTTACCATTAGAAAATTGTTATAATTCAACAACCGGTTCCTGGCTTTTCCCTGTACACCCAACCAATTTACCTGAATTGCGTTTTAGTATAGGGCTGGCACAATATCTTTATTAGAAACCTCATTCACCTATACATTTTCACGGTTCATCTATAGCAACATTTCCTTAACAGGATCTATTCATTGATTTGCAAAAGCGCAAAACTGACATGAGTTACAAAAAACTTTTTTACCTGGGCTTATTCATCTTCCAGGTATTGGGAAGCATGGCACAAACAACCGACAGAGTAGTACAGGAAAGATGCGGCACCATGCAGCGGCTGGAGGAAAGACTGGAACGCGATCCCGCACTGAGAGCCCGTTTTGAAGCACAAAGAACCCAATTCAACAGAACCGTACAGGAAAGAAGTGCTGCAATCGGCAATGCCAACAAAGTAGCAGCTGTTTATACCATACCGGTCGTATTTCATGTTGTACTTACCAACCCGGCCGTTGTTACTGATGCCCAGCTGCAGGCACAGATCGATACCCTGAACAAGGACTATGCAGGCCTGAATGGCGACTCAACAAGAATTCCTTCTTACTTTAAATCCCTCTTTGGAAAATCAAGCATCCAGTTTTGTCTGGCACAACGTACACCTGATGGCGAAAGCACCAACGGTATTGAACGCATTACGACTACCCGTACCTCTTTCAGCAATACGGATGATGGCGTAAAACATGCATCATCCGGTGGCGCTGATAGCTGGAACAGCAGCAATTATTTCAACGTATGGGTCTGTGTGCTTTCCAACAACATTCTTGGCTACGCTACTTTCCCACAGGATGGCAACGAAACAGAACAAGGCGTGGTAGTGGATTACCGTTCTCTGCCCGGCAGTTCCTTTGCCGCTTACAATGGTGGAAAGACCCTCACACACGAAAGCGGTCATTATTTCAACCTGATTCATATCTGGGGCGATGATGAAACCAGTAATAATACCTGCAGCGGCACCGATTATATAGATGACACCCCCAACCAGTCTGTTGCTACTACCAGCTGTTATACCGGTGTACGGACAGACAATTGTACCTCTTCCGGCAATGGGATCATGTACCAGAACTACATGGATTACAGCAACGATGCTTGTTTGGTGATGTTTACCAACCAGCAGGTCGTGCGCATGGAAAGTGCCCTCCTCACCTACCGTTCTTCCCTGCTGGCCTCCAATGCATGCCAGCCCGTTGTATTAAGAAACTTTGATGCACAGGTTCTTGCTCTCAGCCAGCCGGCACAACGCCTGTGCGGTGCTACTTTTTCCCCCGCCATTACCATCAGAAACCGGGGTGCCCAGACCCTCACAGCTGTAACCATTACAGTGAGGATCGACAGCGCGATCGTATCAACCACTAACTGGACGGGCTCGCTTGCGCGGTCTGCTACTGCTGCTGTTACGCTGAACAGTCTTACAACCCCCATCGGCAACCACCTGATCACTGTGGCCCTTTCACAACCCAATGGCAGCGCAGACGAAGATCCTACGAACAACGTAATTGCCGCTTCATTCCAATACTATACGCCTGTTGCAGCTGTAACCGAAAGCTTCGAGAATACTGCGTTTCCGCCGCAGGGCTGGGATGTTGTAAACCCGGATAACGGCATAACCTGGCAGCGCGTAACAGGCAGCGGAAAAACCGGCACCGGCAGCGTGCGGATCGACAACCTCAACAATACTTCTATCGGACAAAAAGACGACCTGCGCATGCCTACACTGTCTATTGCTTCTACGGTGGATACGGCTTACCTGTCTTTCCAGGTAGCCGCCGCAGCTTACACCAATCTTACTGCCACAAACAATAATTGGGACACGCTGGAAGTGCTGGTAAGCACCGATTGCGGCGCTTCCTATGCATCTGTATATAAAAAATGGGGCAGCTCGCTGGTTACACGCACGGCAGCCACCACCACTTCCTTTGTTCCGGCAGCTACGGAATGGCGCAAAGATTCCATCAACCTGTCGGCATACATTGGTGCGCCCAGCCTCCTGGTAGCATTCAGAAACACCAGCGGAAATGAGAACAATGTTTATCTGGATGATGTTAATTTCCGCACCATTACAGTCAATCCTTTCCTCAAGGAAAAAGGATTCCTGGCAACCCCCAATCCAACCTCCGGTTTGATTGCCGTGCAGTTTTACCCGCAACCGGTTAACCTCCAGGGCATTGAGATATACAGTACTACAGGACAAAAATTAGCAGAAACACTTACGTATGGACAAACGCGTAATTACTACAGCTTTGATCTTAGCGGCTACGCAAGCGGCACTTATATCGTGCGTGCTGTTTTTTCTGATCGGGTGATCGTCAGAAAGATTGTGAAGCTATAAATTCAGGTTAAGCAGCGAGAAAAGACCGCTCCGGTAATTGTCGCTGAGCGGCATGGTAATATCACCGATGGTAACAGCTTTCCGGGTGATGGCATTGAGCTTGCTTACCGCGATGATGTATGAGCGGTGAATACGAACGAACTGTTGTGCCGGCAACAGTTCTTCAAAATATTTCAGGTTGTGCAGGATCAGCAGCGGCTTCTGGTTGCTTTCCAGATAGATCTTTGTATAATCTTTCAGGCCTTCCATGTACAAAATATCATTGTAAAAGACCTTCAGGATTTTGTGAGAGGCATTGATAAAAAAGAATTCATTGTTGTGCAGATTGCCCTTGCTGTTTTTATACTCGATATAATCTCTCGCTTTGTTGACTGCATTCATAAAGCGGTCCAGCGCAATGGGCTTCACCAGATAGTCGATTGCATTTAACTCAAACCCTTTCAGCGCGTATTCACTGTATGCCGTTGTAAAAATCACTTCCGGCTTTTTGGTCAGCGATCTGTAAAAATCAATGCCTGAAATAGCCGGCATGTTCACGTCCAGAAAAATAAGATCAATCGATCCCTGGTCAAAATAAGAGAGCGATTGCAGGGGCCGGTCGAACCGGCCGGCTAATTTCAGCAGGGGAATTTGGCTGATATAATCTTCCAGCAGATCAAGCGCCAGCGGCTCGTCGTCAATAATCAGACAGTTAATCACCGGTTGTTGTTTGTGATCAAGAAATAGGTTCAGCAAGAGGGAGTATATAGCAAGGCGGAGCCTAAAACTAATCCAGCTAAGTTGATCCCCACCATAGCAAGCGTTAAGATTAACTTAAATCGATTTGTTCATGCTCCGCACTGTTCTGAAAAGTTCAGCTGATCAAGCCCTGTCAGTCATTTTGCACATAGGCTGCAGAAGGCTTAAATTCCAGCATATTGTCGTAAGAAAGCGTGCCGCTCCTGCCGGTAAGCACAAAGCTCCTGTTCTGCAGCGTAAAAGCCACGGCGCCTGTGCGGGCACTTCCTTCAAAAGCTGTTTTGTCCGTCCATAGATCAGCAGCTGCATCATATTCCCAGGTGGCAGAAAGCAGGGAGCCATTTTCACCGGTGGTAATATAGGCTTTGTTGTTCAACACAAAAGCTACCCCATTGTACCGCTGTATAGTGGTATAAGTGTCATCAAAGCTGCTGTCGGTGCTGGCAGAGATCTTTCTTTTCTGCGACCAGGTATCTGTTCCGGCGTCATACATCCACAGATCATTGAGTGATGTACCATTGTTGTTTCCGGAACAGACATAGGCTTTGTCGTTCAGTACAAAAGCCATCGCTGCTGAACGCTTTGTGCCCCCGAGACTTGCCTTCTGTGTCCAGGTATCGGTTGTTGAATTGTATTCCCATAAGTCCTTCAGATAATTTCCATCAAAGCCCGAACAGAGATATCCTTTGCTGCCGATTGTAAATGCTACGGCATCGTACCGGGCTGAACCCGGGAACGGTGATTTCTGTGTCCATTGATCGGTTGCGGGATCGTACTGCCACATGTCGTTCAATTTGTTCACACCGTCAAAGCCCGTTCCAACATAACACTTTCCGTTTACAACAAAGGCAATGGCTGAGCTCCGGGCAACACCGGGAAAGGAGGCTTTTTGTTTCCAGTATTTCAGGTCTACATCATACTCCCACAAATCGCTGAAGCGCTCTGTATTGGAAGTACCCGTAGCCAGGTAGGTCTTTGTACCGATGGTAAAAGTTACGGCCTCGCTGCGGGCATTCCCATCAAAGTCGGAACTGCTTACCCAGTCGCCTACCAGCGTTGTATCCGAACTGCTGTCTTTCTTACAGGCTGTTCCGGCCAGCAAACACAAGCCCATTGCAAAAACACATAAAAAGTACGATGTACGCATGCTATATAATTTTCGTCGAAAGTATCAGCTGACCGGCCAAAAAGCTTCTTAAAATAGATCATGGTAGGCTATTTATAGATGAACCGGCTTTTTCTCTCTACAAAGGCTTTACAGGCAGATCAAACCCGTTTAAAAGCCGGCACAATGCTTCGTAGAGATAAACCTTCTGTTTGTAGATTATTCAACCACGTTGATCTACTATAACAAGCCCTATACAGCCATGCTGGATATTTTGCGGCGAAATATGCATACAGAAGCATGACACACATGATCCAGAAATTTTTACTCCCTCTTCTTGCGCTGTGTTCCCTATCATCCTGTTACAAAAAAGACATTCAGTTCGGAACCGACCTGGGCGATACCTATATCAACCTCGCCAGCATCGATACGGTAGCAGTAGAGATGTCCACAGTGGTGCAGGATTCTTTTGCCACCAACAATCCGTCTGTTCTGCTGATCGGAAATTACAAGGATCCTTATCTGGGAAGAATAAGTGCCAGTCCGTTCTTTCAGGTGGGCCTGCCTTCAGATCCTACGCTGGAAGACAATGCCGTATATGATTCGCTTGATTTTATCATAAAGCCCAATGGCAACTACTACGGCGATACAACCAAACCACTTACCCTGGTGGTGCGGGAGCTGGACCAGACCATTGCCTATACCTATGGTTCGCAGCTGTTCAACACAAGTTCTATCCCTGTAAAAACCGAACCGCTCGGCAGCAAAACGGTAGGCTTCAGTCCGGCAAGAGATTCAATCCTGATGCGCCTGGGTGATAACAAAGGAAGGGAGCTGTTCAGCAAATTAAAGGACCATGCTACAGAAACAACGACTTCAACAGATTTTCTGAACTACTTCAAGGGAATTTCTGTCGCAGCAGGAACAACTGATACATCGCAGGTATTTGGCGTGAAGGCAGTGGCAGACTCTGTGAAGATGCGGCTTTATTATCATATCTCTACACCTTACCCGGAAAGCAAGTTCAAAGACTTTGCGATAACGCCCAATGATCTTGCCTTTAACCAGGTGCTCACAAACCGCAGTGGCACCAAGCTTCAAGCAGGAACCGGTACAGGCGTACAGGAATTTTCTTCTACTGTAACGGCCAATCAGTCTTATCTGCAATCATCCGCCGGCGTACTGCTCAAGCTGAGTTTTCCTTCGCTGCGCAATATCCTGCAGCTCAACAGCACCGTAGAACTGGTGAGTGCCACACTGGTAGTAAGGATAGCAGACAATTCGTTTGACCAATACCGGTATAAGCTTCCTCCCGAGCTTTACCTTGCCCAAACCGATGCATCCAATACAGTTGGCACGTCAGTCACTGATGCAGCCGGAACAGGCGTCCTGTACAGCGCGCCGCTTACCGACTATGTTTATAATACCAATGCTACTTACTCTTTTCCGATTACTTCATCCATCAAGACCCTGTTGGCAACGGCAGGGAGCACGGCAAACGGCTTTTTCCTGCTGGAAAAAACTCCCGGCGATTTCTCTTCATTCAACCGGTTGATTGCCAATGACGCCCACCATGGCAGTGTAAGCTCCCAGTTGGTTCTATCAGTTGTAACCATTAAAAATGATTAACATGACCCTTTCGAGAAAACTGCTTGTCTTCACCATGGTTTGTATGGCCGGTGTGAAAGCCTCGGCCCAGGAAATGAGTACGCCCTATTCGGTATACGGTATCGGTGACCTGGAACACCGCAATTACAACCACAACAGCGGTATGGGATATACAGGGCTGGCTTTAAAATCAACCCTTCTTTCATCAGGTAACAATCCCGCCTCCCTGGCTGGTTTACCCCGCAGTTTTTTCACGATGGACATCAGCGGAGCGGCCAGGTTTGTGACCTATAGCGGTGATCCGATCACGACTGATAACAGCGGCAACCGGGACTTTACGGTGAAGAAACTGGGCCTCTCCACAAAACTCAATTCATTCTGGGGAAGCGGCGTTGGATTCAGACAGCTCAGCAGCGTGAACTATTCTTTTACAAAGAGTGGCAATGTGGAAGGCTCCAATGATACGTATGCCATCAACTACAGCGGTGATGGCGGCCTCCACGATTTTTACTGGGCCAATGCATTTCAGCTGGGAAAGCACTTGTCCCTGGGCGTTACCTCCTCTTATGTAACCGGCTCTATCAACCAGCTGGCTTCGCTGACCAATGCTGCATCCGATACGGCAGTTTCCGGCAAACGGCAGGATTCTTATTCCCATTTCCGGTTTGAAACCGGCGCCATTTATTCCATCGATCTGAGTAAAAACTGGAACTTCTCGCTGGGAGCCAGCTTTGCAGACAAAACAAAGCTTTCGGTTGAGCGGACACTCGTATTGAAAGGCAACAGCCAGCAAGTGCTGAATGAAAGCAATACAACAGCCAGCCAGTTCTATCTGCCCCGTTCCTATGGAGCAGGCATTGCCCTCAGCAGCAAGGCCGGACAAACATTTGCCCTGGATTACCTGTTCCAGGATTGGTCTTCGCTGAATGTAAAGGGAGATGGCTGGCAACTGATGAGCAGCCACCGGATATCTGCCGGTGCTGAATTTGCCCGGTATACAACTGATCAATTTGGCCGCAACTTCCGGAAAAGATCTTTTCAGATGGGTGCTTATGTCAACAACTCGTACCTGCAGGTACGCAATCATCCTATCAACGAATGGGGCCTCACCGGCGGGTTCAGCAGTTCTACAAAGAGCGGCATGCTGTACACGATCTCAGCAGAAGGAGGTACAAGAGGAACTGTTCAATCAGGCTTGATCAAAGAAAACTTTGTACAGCTGACATGGAGCTTTTCGTTCCGTGAATTTCTTTTCAGCCAGGGACGCAAGTATAATTAACAATGCCCTTAGCTTACTGTTATGAAACGCTTTGGAAATTTTCGCTGGTTCACCCTCCTGATGCATTCAGCCTTCTGGCTCCTCCTGTTCATGTTCCCTTACCTGCTTCAGCCTTCTTTTGAAAACGGGCCTCCCCGGATGGGAAAGCCACCGGAGCCTTTTTTGTTTGAACTGTTTTACACCACAAAATTTGTTTTCTGGATCATCCTGTTTTATCTGAATGCTTATTTCTTGCTGCCGCAGCTGCTCTACAAAAGAAGAAAGGTCATGTACGGGCTTTCTCTTTTGGGCGTTCTGCTGAGCCTCAGCCTGATTGAGCTGCTGTACATTTCTTTTGGAGATATGCCCTTCCGCTTAAGGGCAGACGGCTTTATCCTGTTCAATGTATTTCCTTTCCTGTTTACCCTGGTCTCCAGCACAGCCTATCGCATGTACCTCGATAAAAGGGACGCCGATAAAAATCAAAAGGAAAAGGAAACCGAGCACCTCAAAACAGAACTTTCATTCCTGCGCTCGCAGATCAGTCCGCATTTTATGTTCAATGTGCTGAACAACATGGTATCGCTGGCCAGAAAAAAATCAGACCTGCTGGAGCCTTCGCTGATGAAACTCTCTTACCTCATGCGCTATTTCCTGTATGAAAGTGATGAAGAAAAAGTTTCACTGGAAAAAGAAATTGAATACTTACAGAGCTATATCGACCTGCAGGAACAGCGGTTTGGGAAAAACCTTTCGATAGAAGCTACCATGCAAAAAGACAGCGACTACCAGATCGCGCCGATGCTGCTGATCCCCTTTGTAGAAAATGCATTTAAACATGGCGTAGGTATAGTGGGAAATGCTGTTATCATCATTCTGTTAAAAGCAGAAAACAGCGTGCTCCAGTTCCAGGTTGCCAATAAATATTCTCCCGGAGGTGAACAGGCAAAAGACAAAACCGCCGGCATTGGCCTGGCCAACATACAAAGACGGCTGGATCTGCTTTACGGAGAAAATCACACGCTGCAAATCACAAAAGAAGGAGGCTGGTTCAAGGCTTCCTTGCAGTTACAACTTTCGCATGCTTCGCATTTTGCCGGCAGGCTGTCTGCCTGATTGATACCGCCAATTTAAAAGGGTTATTATTTGCCCATCCAGTTCTTAAAATCAACTACCTTCTCCCGGCTTACGATCACTTCCTTGCTTATTTCAGGATTGAGTTTAAGCACCAGGCGGCTGTTTGTATAATCGTGCAGCTGGCTGATAGACTCAACTGATAGGATAAAGGAGCGGTTGATCCGGAAGAACCGGGCCGGGTCAATTTGCGCTTCGATCTCATCCATCGTGTAATCAACAACATATTTCTTGTTGTCCTTTGTTTTGAAACAGATGATGCGGTCGTCAACAAAAAAATAGGCAATGCGATCCGTTTCCACGGGCAGGTGTTTATGCCCCTGCTTCACCAGGAAACGCGGCCGGTAATCCCTGGGTTGAAACTGCCGGTGCAGCTCCTGCAGCAAGGATTTGATGTTGATTTCCTGTCCTCCGCCAGGCAGGGGAACAGCCCCTGCTGTTAACCTTTTGTATTTGTCAAAAGCTGCCCGCAGGTCGTCTTTCTGCACTGGTTTCAGGAGGTAATCGATGCTGTTTACCTTGAAGGCTTTGAGTGCGTATTCATCGTATGAAGTTGTAAAGATCACCCTGCTCTGTACATCTACCTGCTTAAAGATCTCAAAGCTCTGTCCGTCAGACAGCTCGATGTCCATCAGGATCATGTCTGGTTCAGGGTGCTGCAGAAGCCAGTCGACAGTTTCCGAGATGCTGCCCGTGCAGCCGGTTATTTCCGCATTTTCCTCGATGGAAGCAATGGTGTAGCGCAGCTTTTCAACGGCCAGCTCTTCATCTTCCACGATCAGTATTTTCATACTCATATGTTTTAAGCAAAGGAATGGTTACAGTGAAATCACGCTGGGTTTCCCTGATCCCGATGCCGGGTTGTCCTAACAGTTTATATTTGGAAGCGATGTTGCTCAGTCCGATCTTGTTGGAAGGCACACTGATGATTTTCCTTTGCAGGTTGTTCTTTACATGCAGCCTTCCATGCCCGTCTGTTTCGAGTGTGATCACAAGCGGGTGCAGCTTATCGATCCGGTTGTGTTTGATGGCATTTTCCACCAGCAGCTGCAGTGTCAGAGGTGGAAGCAGCCTGGTCTTGCAATCTTCTTCTATATGCAGTTCCATCTGCAGGGCCTGGCCGTACCTTGTTTTCATCAGGTGAAAAAAAGACTGGATGAACTGCAGTTCTGTTGACAGGTCAATGAGCTCTCCTTCATTGTTGCGAAGCAGGTAGCGGTACACCTTGCTGAGCTCATCCAGGAACAATTCAGCACGGTCAACATCTTTGCGGATCAGGGAAGACAGGGTGTTCAGGCTGTTGAATAGAAAATGCGGACTCACCTGTTGCTTCAGGCTGTCGAGCTGCGATTGCAGGTTTTCCTTTTTCAGCATCTCTGCCTGTAGCTCTACGGTCCGCCATCTTCTGAAGTAATAGATGGCTTCATAAATGCCGCACACAATAACGGCGTAGGTCACTGCAGAGAAAATATTAAAGAAATAGTTTTTCGCTGTGTACTTGTATCCCCACCAGTTTGTCAGATCATAGAACAGGGAGAGCAGCGTCATGATGCCTGCTGTGGAAAGAACAACACCAACCGTGGTACGGATGATTCTTTGTTTCGACTGTGTATACAACCTGTATGTATTCCGGGTATATAGAATGATCCTTCTGTTTACTTCCCATATCAGGTAAGCGGTCGCAACTGTGTACAGATAATCCTGCAAGAAAGAAAAGCCGTGGCGCTCGTTCATGTCATAGTAAAATATGATGTTGATAATCAGGGACACCACGGGTATACCGATGATCCGGTACCATCTGTCGTTCAGTTTTTCCATACTTGTTCGATCTAGCAGTAAGTTACAGAACCGGACTGATGCAGCCTGATTTTATTGAAGCAATTGGAGGGCTTTTTCCAGGGCTTTGTCCTTTCCCTGTTCCAGTTCTGACCTGGTGTTCTTTACAGGGTAAGCAGGTTCTATACCAATCCCTTCCAGGTTCCTGCCCTGTGCATCGCGTACATCAGCAATAGACAGGCGGTACGACCACCCATTGGGCAGGTCTCTTGTCACAGCATCCGAAAAAGCGCCGCCGGTAATGCCTCCTGCAATCTTTACCTGCCCGTTTTGCTTCATGGCAAGAATGAATGTTTCGCCTGTGCTGAATACATTTAAGTTTGTCAGCATCACCACCGGTTTGGTATATTGAAAAGTTCCGGCAGGCTGTGTATAAAAGTTGACAGGCGCAGAGAAATCACTATGCCGGGGACCGTTCCGGACACTGGATGAAAATGAAAAATGACGGGAGGAGGCAAACCGATCAGCGATATATTGGGCAACCCGGTCTTCACCGCCCCCATTTTCTCGCAGTTCTATCACAATGCCTTTGGTGTCTTTCAGCCTGGACAAGATCTCATCCATCGCTGCAGGATACCTGTTGAAGTTTTCACCAAAATCGATGATGTTGATGTAGCCAATATTTCCCGGGAACATACCATACTCAAGGGCGGGACTGTATACCGTTTTTTGTGACAGATAGCTTTGTGCCACTTTTTTATCAAAGTCGTCTACCGCTGTTCTGCCCAATATGCCGCCGCTGTACCAGGGCAGGCCGGTCTCTTTGGTGGGGCGCAGATACACATGGTTGTCGTTGAGCGTATCCAGCATGCGGGTCAGAACAGTAAATAAAGAGCGGTTGCCCATCGTATCTGAAACCAGCGGGCGAAATTTATTGTACTGCGCTTGCCAGTCGATTTGTTTTGGTATAAAGGAGCCATAATGTTCGTCAAAGTCTTTCCACAGCGTTTCAAAGGTTTGCACCGGGGAATCTCCTTTCGGTGTTCCGATCAGCTGTTTGGAACAGCTTGTAAGGCTCAGCACGATCAGGGTGAGCAGGGCAAAGAAGGGGGTATTTTTCATGTCTGTTGTTTATCAGGTGTGTGATTATCTTTGATTGATGGAATAATTTACGTTGAGCCAAAAGCGGTTGTCAACTGCACGCAGTGGCTTGGGAAAACTATAGCGCATCCATTTCAATCCATAGCTTCCTCCCAGTGCAATGCGGCGGGAAACATGCGCGGTATAGTTCAGTTCGATTCCGATTTTCCGGTACTGATCCGCGTAAACAAGGCGGCTGCCCTGCTTCAAATAAGCAACCACATTGTTGTCTTTGTTGGATTTGGCAAAGAGCCCGTATACAGTACGGCTAAAGAAGGCGATACCGGCCAGATCGATCTTGAGTGAAAACTGATGCCGGAAATGGGGCTGGTAATCCATTTTAAAGCTGGGAGAAAATTCTGCTGCATTGATCAGCCAGGGCATGTTGGCCACTTCATCTGCATAGTAGGCCTGTTCGTTGATCGTGCCGCCCAGCCAATAGCCCAGAGGCCCTGAAGAAGAAGGATTCAGTTTTTTAAGGTAAGTCGCTTCCAGTTGCGCATGGGCAAACAGGGAAGAGATCTGGTACTGGAAGCTGTCCTTCTCGTTCCACCGGGCCATATAGTTCCGTGCACCGAAGCGGCTTGGATTGGCTGATCCAATCCCACCGGCTGCTTTTACATGGAAGTAGGTGCGTGCGCCGCTGTGCATATAGTTCAATCCGAAAAGCGGCGTGGTTGTTCCTTCGTACCGGAGGGGTGATGCATGCTCGTCCAGAAATTTCAGTTGCTGCCAGCCTGCGGAAATTCCCAGGCTGTTCTTGCCCCATCTTCCCTGTTGCGCTTTGGCGCAGGCCAGAAAGGCAAATAAAAAGGCGAGGATAGTTATGGTTGTTTTCATTCTTTTTTCAACAAAACTATCCCCGCCTTTCCCTGCTGGCAAGAGTGCCCTGGCCGAATTGTCGGATTCCATGTTTTAATTGTAAACAGACCCCGGAAGCCGGGAAGCCCGTGCTACAATTCTATTTCAGCATGCTGGGCGGGTATTTGGACCCGCGTGAAACCCTTGGTATGCAGGCGTTGTTCAAACTTTTCCTGTATTGCATGTTCCCCATGCACAAGGACCAACTGCTTTACCTGCTCAGCATCCTGGCACGATAAAAAATGCAGCAGGTCGTTGTAATCGCCGTGTGCACTTAAGCCGGGCAGTACTACCACATCAGCATGCACATCATAGCTATCTCCCGTGATGTAGACACCCCTTGCGCCACCTGCCAGCTCGCCGCCCAGTGATTTGGGTTCACAGTAACCTACAATGAGTATCGTATTTGAGATAGATTCGATGCAGCTTTTGATGTGATGCCGCACCCTGCCCGCCTCTGCCATGCCACTCGCCGCAATGATGACGCATGGCTCGCTTGATTCTGTCAGCGCAATTGATTCATCCGCGGTCTGTATATACTTTAACCCTTTAAAGGCAAACGGATCGGAGTCCATTTCCATGATCTTCTGCACGCTGTCCTTGAAATAAGGCGCATACTTCTTTACTGTTTCGGTGGCTTTGATGCTGAGCGGACTATCAACAAAATAAGAAAGTTCGGGCAGGCGTTTTTCAATTTCCAGCTGGTTCAAGGCAAACAACAGTTCCTGTGTTCTTCCGATGCTGAAAGCCGGGATGATCAGCTTGCCTTTTTTCTGCAAACAGGTATTTTCTATATGATGCAGCAGCTTGTCGGGCATGGCGGCGCTGATGTCGTGCAGGCTATCGCCATAGGTTGATTCTACAATAATGCAATCTGCCTGCGGAAATGCTGTTGGCGGGCGCAGCAGGACGCTTCTGAAACGGCCTACATCTCCGCTGAAGGTGAGGGTTTTTATTTCGCCGTCTTCAGAAATTTTCAGGTTGATGGCCCCGCTGCCGATCAGGTGGCCGGTATCGGAGTACATGAGTTGTACCTGATCATCCAGATCGACCCAGGTGTCGTATTCTACTTCCTTAAAATGGGTCATCGCGACTCTTACGTCTTCCGGCGTATATAATTGCAACGAAGAGGTGTGATGATCATGTGAAGAGCCCTTTCCGTTACTTCTGTTGCTGTCCATTTTTTGGATCTCTGCCGAATCTTCCAACAGGATGCATACAAGTTCGCGGGTGGCGGGGGTACAGTAAATCGGTCCGGTAAAGCCGTCTTTCACCAGCTTGGGTATCAGTCCGGAGTGATCGATGTGTGCATGCGAAAGCAGGAGGCATTTTACCAGTGCGGGATCAAATCCCCATTCGCTGTTCAGTTCATCGGTTTGGGGTCCCATCCCCTGGAACATGCCACAATCCAGTAAGTATTGATTGCCTGTTTTGAGTGTGATAAGATGTTTGGAGCCGGTTACGGTTCTTGCTGCACCGTGAAACGCAATTTTCATAGAGCCTGTTTGATTTGTTACACACAAGTATTATAAAAGTTATACCAGGTATAACGGACACCTCAAACCGCTCTAGCCTTAAACGACCAGGTTACCCTGAACTCGGCCACTGTTTCACCCCTTTCATTTTGGCCGGTTGAAAGCGCCGAAATGGTGCCTGCCTGTCCGCTCTGCACGGCAGCGGCAAGCGCTTCCCTGATCTTCAGGCCATCGGCACATACAAAAAGCGTGGTGCCGCTTGCTTTTTTGTGGAACTGCGCTTCCATGCGGGTTACCAGGATAGACACAGAGGGGCGGCTCTTATAGGTATGCGCCATGAGCAAGGCGCCGGTACTAAGCTCTGCTGCCATGGCCAGGCAGGCAAAGTAGGTAGAGCGGAAGGGGTTCTGGGAGAACCATTTGTACGGAACAGCTACGGTACAGGCTTCCTCACTGATTTCACGGATACGGACACCCGAAAAAAATGCGCTGGGTATTTTGGAGAACAGAAAAAGCGGGAATTTAAAGCGATGATTTACCAGCCGGATAAAAGCCCCCGTATCTGCCTGCATGGTTACATATTTTTATAGAATGCAGGATTTAATGCAGCCCGGTTCCAGCCCCGCAGGAACTCCATCACCTTTGCTTTGTTGTAGCTTTTCCCCTGCTCCAGGTAAGCCGAGTTCTGCGTATGAAGCTGGTTGCCGTTCTCATCCAGGATGATAAAAACCGGAAAGCCGAAACGTTGCGGGTAACCAAATTTCGCCATCACGGAAGGATTCTTGTTCTCCGGACTGTAATTCAGGTGATAGACAATATAATCGGCAGCCAGCAGGGAATCGATCTGCTGGTCGGTATGCGTGAAGCGGTTAAATTCCAGGCACCACACGCACCAGTTTCCACCGGCCTGTATCAGCACGTGCTTTTTTTCCTGCTTGGCCTTTTTGATCACGCCCGCTATTTCACTTTCAGCAGGAGCGGACGGATTGTACAATTTGGCCTCCCCTGTTTGAGCGTGCAATTGCATCCACACACAACACAAAAAGATCCCTGCCAGCAGTCTGTGGCAGCGGGAGCGGGTAGAAGAAGATTGGTTTGTCATCTGGTGATTTTTACAAAATACAGCTATAAAGAAATAACTTATAGTACTTCAATCTGGTTCTTCAACAGGTCTTCAAACACCTCCCGTTTGCGGATCAGCAGGGCCTGTCCGTCTTTCACCAGCACTTCCGCAGGCTTCAGGCGTGAGTTGTAGTTGGACGACATCTCAAATCCATAAGCACCTGCATTGTAAAAGACCAGGTAATCGCCTTCCCGCACTTCGGTGAGCTTGCGGTCCCAGGCGAACGTATCTGTTTCACAGATATTTCCTACGACAGTGTAAATGCGCTCGCTGCCATGCAGGTTAGAGAGGTTGGCGATGCGGTGGTAAGATTCATAAAACATGGGACGGATCAGGTGGTTAAAGCCGCTGTTGACCCCCACAAAAACGGTCGCCGTTGTTTGTTTGATCACATTGGCCCGCACAATGAAATAGCCGCATTCACTTACCAGGTATTTGCCGGGTTCAAACCATACTTCTATCCTTTTGCCGGTTTCCTGCTCAAAAGCATGGAATGCTTCTGCTACGCGTTCACCCAGCAGGGTCACGTCTGTTTCGGTATCCCCATCCTGGTAAGGCACTTTAAAGCCGCTGCCCAGGTCGATAAAATCGAGTTGGGGAAAATGTTTTGCCAGGTCGAACAGCACTTCGAGGCCCTGCAAAAACACATTCACGTCTTTGATGTCGCTACCGGTATGCATGTGGATGCCACGCACCAGCAGATTGGTGGATTGAATGATGCGCTCGATATGCCGCAACTGATGAATGGAAATGCCGAATTTGCTATCGATGTGACCGGTAGAGATTTTATAGTTCCCCCCGCCCATGATGTGTGGATTAAAGCGGATACAGATGGGATAGCTGTTGCCATACCGGGTACCAAACTTTTCGAGCATGGAGATGTTGTCGATGTTGATGTGCACGCCAGCATTCTTGGCTTCCTCTATCTCGGCAAAATCAACGGAATTGGGCGTGTACAGGATCCGTTCCGGCGTAAAGCCGGCCTTGAGCCCCAGCTTTACTTCATAGATACTGACACAATCGAGCGAAGCCCCGATGCTTTGCACATATTTCAGCACATTGATATTGCTCAGGGCCTTGCAGGCAAAGAAAAAGCGGGCATTGCAGTTTTGAAAAGCCGTCTGCAGTTTTTCATACTGCTCCTTAATCTTCTCTGCATGATATACATAAAGCGGCGTACCAAATTCATTCGCGAGATCGATCAGATACGAAGAAGACAACACTTGTGACATAGCCGCGAATATACAGAAATGTCCGTCTTGAACCAGGATTACAGGATTGCAGCTTGATGAATCGACCTTTAAAGTTGAGTATCGATCAACTCCAGGATGTTTCACTCTTAAGCTGCAATCCCGTAATCCGTGGATCCGTGTAATCCTGGTTCAAGACAAAGAGCACCCGCAAGCTGATCGAGCCACTAACGTCCTCAAATCCCTCCCATCCTGTAAATCACGGTTCAAGACGGCTCATCCAGATTCTCAGTATGGATGGCATCGGCCGGATCAACAGCCTCAGTATCTTCATTCACAACGAGCGGTTCTTCTACCAGTTCGCCGTTTCCTCTTACCACCAGCGGCACTTCATTGTCTGTAGCAGATGAGTCGATAGATTCTTCGGTGACTTCAGATTGTACGGCGGTAGGTTGTACGGCCTGGTCGGGCAGCACTTCTTTGATCTTGGGAAGCTCTTCCGGGGAATTGATGCCGAAATAATCCATGAAGCTTTTTGACGTGGTGTACAGGAGTGGCTTGCCCGGCAGGTCTTCATTTCTGCCGCTGATCACGATCAATTCTTTTTCAAGCAGTTTCTGGATGCTGTAGTCGCTGCTTACACCCCGGATGCTCTCTATCTCGCCCTTGGTGATCGGTTGTTTGTAGGCAATGATGGCCAGTGTTTCCAGGGAAGCTGCCGAGAGGCGTTTTAAAAACTTTTCACCTGTAAGCTGCGCAACCGTTTTGTAATATTTTTTCTTGGTCAGAAATTGCCACCCTCCGCCACTTTGCACAATTTCAAACGGGTACAGCTCGTGGCTATATTTTTGCGCTACCTCCTGCAAAGCCGCTTCTATATCTTCCTGCACCACTTTTTCATCTTTGAATTCAGCAGATGCATTCAGCAGGTCAGTGATCTCTTGTGCGGTAAGCGATTTATCACTGGCAAATATCAATGCTTCAATATAGGGAGCAAGGGATTCCATTCCGGGGTTTGTTGCGGTTTGGTTTAAAAAAGCCTTGTATGCGGAACTGCCCGATTAGCCCTGTAATGCAGCGGCGCCACTTACAATTTCTGTTAATTCAGTTGTAATAGCAGCCTGCCGGGCCCGGTTGTAGGATATCTTGAGCGAGCGCAACAGTTCATTGGCATTTTCGCTGGCTTTGTCCATGGCCGTCATCCTGGCCCCGTGTTCAGACGCGTTGGCGTCCAGCACGGCTTTGTAAAGCTGGGTGTTCAGGATCTTGGGCATCAGCTCTGCGATCAGCTGTTCCTTGTTGGGCTCAAAAATAAAGTCGCTCTTTTTAGCGCCTGCAGCAGCCTGTATCTTGGGGATAGGAAGAAAGCGCTCTACGGAAAAAGCCTGGGTAGCAGCATTTTTAAACTCGCTGTATACCAGCTCCACCACGTCAAACTCCTTGTTCTGAAATGCTTTTACAGCTGCCTGGGCGCAGGCCTGTACGCTTTCAAAGTTCAGGTTGAGAAAGATGTCCTTGTAAGCAGCATCGACCTTTATATTACCACCTTTCGAAAGCTGCTCGTATCCTTTTTTGCCAATACTCCAGATATGGACATTGCCACTGGCCGCCTGGCTGGCATATTTCTCCCGTATGGTTAGCCTGGCCAGTTTAATGATATTGGCATTGTAGGCACCTGCCAGTCCGCGGTCACTGGTAATTACAATTAACAAGACTTTATTAACGGGGCGTTCAGTGGCCAGGGAACCGCCGGTTTCCCCTTCTGTATTGCTCACGATATTGCTTAACATTTCCTGCAGTTTGGCAGCATAGGGCCGCATCTGGGTAATAGCATCCTGGGCTCTGCGCAACTTGGCAGCGCTCACCATTTTCATGGCCTTGGTAATTTGCTGTGTACTTTGAACAGACTTGATCCGGTTGCGGACTTCTTTTAACGCACCACTCATTGCGGTTCTTTTCTTTGGGTGAACAATAAAGCGCGAAGGTATAAAATTTCTTATTCCCTACCTTTGTTCCCCTGTCAATATGGCTTTATACCTATGTTAGCACCATTGTTGACAACATAATAACCTGATTACAATACATTCTATTTATAAAAAGACTTTATGTTAGGATTTTTTTCAAAAATCTTCGGAGGAAGCAAGTCGGAAAAAGATGTAAAAACGATTCAGCCGGTTGTAGAGAAGATCAATGAATTTTACGGATCGTACCAGTCCCTCTCCAATGACGATCTGAGAGCAAAAACAGTCGAATTCAGGCAGCGCATCAGCAATCACCTGCAAACCATTGATGGCGCCATCAGCAAGCAACAAGAGGATGCAGAAGCCCTTCCCGTAGCAGACATTGCAGGCAGGGAAGCTGCCTATCAATTGATAGACAAGCTGAAGAAAGACCGCGACGAACAGATCGAGGTTATCCTGAACGAACTGCAGCCCGAAGCTTTTGCTGTGATGAAAGAAGCAGCACACCGCTTTACAACCCAGGCAGAATTGGTTTCTACTGCAACGGATCTGGACCGTGACCTGAGTGTACGGAAAGACTATATCCGCATCGAAGGAGACAATTCAATTTTTCAGAATACCTGGACGGCTGCCGGTGGTTCCGTAACCTGGAACATGGTGCATTATGACGTGCAGCTGATCGGCGGCGCCGTACTGCACTCAGGCAAGATTGCGGAAATGGCCACCGGTGAAGGTAAAACACTGGTATCTACCCTGCCCGCTTACCTGAACGCCCTGGCAGGCGAAGGGGTTCACATCGTAACCGTAAACGATTACCTGGCCCGCCGCGACAGTGAATGGAACGGCCCCCTGTTTGAATGGCTGGGCATCACCGTCGATTGCATCGATAAACACCAGCCCAACAGCGAAGAAAGAAGAACGGCTTATCATGCCGACATCACCTACGGCACCAACAACGAATTTGGCTTCGACTACCTGCGTGACAATATGGTGCACAGTCCTGTTGAAATGGTACAGCGCAAACACCATTTTGCCATGGTGGATGAGGTAGACAGTGTGCTGATCGACGATGCGCGTACCCCCCTGATCATCTCCGGCCCCGTGCCCCGTGGTGACGACCAGCAATACCATGTGCTGCGCCCCCGGGTACAACAACTGGTAGAAGCCCAGAAACAGGTGGTCAACAAATCGCTCACCGAAGCAAAGAAAAAGATAGGAGAAGGAAACGATGATCCCAAAGACGGCGGACTAGCCCTGATGCGCGCCCACCGCGGCCTGCCCAAATCAGGTGCCCTGATCAAATTCCTGAGCGAGCCCGGCATCAAGGTAAAGCTGCAAAAAACAGAAAACTACTACCTGGCCGACCAGCAAAAAGAAATGCCCAAAGTAGACGCCGAGCTCTTCTTCCACATCGACGAAAAAAATAACCAGGTTGACTTAACCGATAAGGGTCTGCAGATGATCACCCGCTCAGGTGAAGACCCGGAATTTTTTGTACTGCCTGACATCTCTGTAAAGCTGGCCGAACTGGATAAAGATACCCTGATCGATCCGGAAGAAAAGCTGCACAAAAAAGAGGCGATCTTAAATGAATATTCTGTAAAGGCCGATAGAATCCATACCGTTCAGCAACTGCTGAAAGCCTATACCCTGTTCGACAAAGACGTGGAGTATGTAGTGATGGACGCACAGGTAAAAATCGTTGATGAACAAACAGGCCGTATCCTGGAGGGCAGGCGCTACTCTGACGGTCTCCACCAGGCCATTGAAGCAAAGGAAAACGTAAAGATCGAAGCGGCTACACAAACCTATGCTACCATCACCCTGCAGAACTACTTCAGAATGTATCATAAGCTGGCCGGTATGACCGGTACGGCTGAAACAGAAGCCGCAGAACTCTGGGACATCTACAAGCTCGATGTAGTAAAGATCCCCACCAACGTAACGGTGATCCGCAAAGACCAGCAGGATCTTGTATATAAAACCAAACGGGAAAAGTACAAGGCAGTGATCGAAGAAATTGAAGCACTGCAACAGGCCGGCCGGCCCGTGCTGGTAGGTACTACGTCGGTGGAAGTAAGTGAGCTGCTGAGCAAAATGCTGAGCGGTAAAAAGATTGCACACAATGTGCTCAACGCCAAGCAACACGCCCGGGAAGCACAGGTGGTAGCAGAAGCAGGCCTCGCAGGTGCCGTTACCATTGCCACCAACATGGCAGGCCGCGGTACCGACATCAAATTGGGAGCCGGTGTAAAGGATGCCGGTGGTTTGGCCATCATCGGCACGGAAAGACATGAAAGCCGCCGCGTTGACCGCCAGCTCCGCGGTCGTGCCGGTCGCCAGGGTGACCCGGGAACTTCCCAGTTCTATGTATCCCTGGAAGATGACCTGATGCGTATGTTTGGAAGCGACCGGATTGCTTCCATGATGGATAAAATGGGCTACAAAGAAGGAGAGGTGATCCAGCACAGCATGATCACTAAATCCATCGAAAGGGCACAAAAGAAGGTGGAAGAAAACAACTTCGGTATCAGAAAGCGGTTGCTTGAATACGATGATGTTATGAACAAGCAGCGCAAGGTGGTTTACGAAAAACGCAACCATGCCCTGTTTGGAGACCGCCTCTCACTGGATCTCGACAATGCATTTTATGTGGTGAGTGAAGGGCTGGTAAATTCTTTCCGCGAACAAAGTGATTACGAAGGTTTCAAACTTTCCGTGATCGTCAATTTCGGTCTGGACAGCTCTATCACCGATGATGAGCTGCAGAAAGGAGATGTGAACGAAGTGGTGGAAAAACTTTATCAGGAAGCGGTCGACAATTACAAACGCAAAACAGAAGAACTCTGCCAGCAGGCTGTTCCGGTATTTAAAAATATCCGGCAGACCCAGGGAGCCCAGGTTGAAAACGTGCTGGTGCCGTTTACAGACGGCCGCAAGGGCATCCAGGTAATTGCCAACATAGACAAAGCCCTGAGCACGGAAGGACAGGAGATCGTCAACAGCCTGGAAAGAACGATCACGCTGGCGCTGATTGATGATTCGTGGAAAGAACACCTGCGGGCGATGGATGACTTGAAGCAAAGCGTTCAGACAGCTTACCTGGAACAAAAAGATCCCCTGGTGATTTACAAGGTGGAAGCATTCAACCTGTTCAGACAGATGGATAGCGAGGTCAACCGGGAAATTGTATCTTTCCTTTGCCACAGCGGCATACCGGTAGAAGAAAAAGCTCCGATCCAGAAAGGCCGGGAGACGAAAACAGACATGAGCCGGCTGCGTTCCAACAAGCAACAGATCGATGATGCAGGCAGCGACTATGCAGCCAACGAGCGCGACGAATTTGATCCTGCCAACGTTGGCGCTGCTGTTAAAAACGAACCTGTAAAGGTAGGCCCCAAGATCGGCCGCAACGATCCTTGTCCTTGCGGAAGCGGCAAGAAATACAAGAACTGCCACGGAAGGGATATGTAAAATCCAAGCAACAAAGTGGTGATCATAAATATCAGAGTCCCGGCCAAAAGGCCGGGACTTTTTGTTTTACAGCGGCAAGTTGAAAATATTTCTCTTATCCGGGAGCCAAAATCAACAAGAAGGCGTAGTTATAAATATATTTGAATCAATAATTATATGTATTCAGCTTAAAAGGAATGCAATGAAAAAATCAAAACTTGCTGCTGCTTACGGTTGCTTTTTTATGCTGCTCGCCGGGTCTGTCTTTGCGCAGAAGAAAGCGCCCGCTCCCAACTCCCAGGTTTCGAAATGGAAAACAGAAGCCATCAACGACATAGCCAGCCAATCAAAGCAGGCCCAGGAAATGGTTGATATGGTGTTCAGCTTTGCGGAGCTGGGCTTCCAGGAGTATGAAACTTCCAAGTATCTCACCGGCATTCTGGAGAAGAACGGGTTTACGGTAGAGAAAGGGATTGCCGGTATGCCAACTGCCTGGATGGCCCGCTGGGGTACAGGTAAGCCTGTGATTGCCCTGGGAAGCGATATAGACTGCATACCCAAGGCCTCTCAAAAACCGGCTGTTGCCTATAAGGAACCTATCCTTGAGGATGCGCCGGGGCACGGAGAGGGTCACAACTCCGGACTGCCGCTGGTGATTCTCTCTGCACTGGAAGTCAAGAAGATCATGGAGCGGGAGCACCTGCAGGGCACCCTGGTAATATGGCCCGGCGTGGCAGAGGAACTGGTGGGCAGCAAGGCCTGGTATATCCGGGATGGTTATTTCAACAATATAGACGCCTGCATCTTTACGCATGTAGGCAGCAACCTGGCGGCCCAATGGGGCGATAACGGAAACAATGGACTTGTTTCCGTTGAGTTCTCCTTTTCCGGTGATGCCGCCCATGCAGCGGGCAATCCCTGGCGCGCCCACAGTGCATTGGATGCAGTAGAGCTCATGGATATTGGTTGGAACTTTAAACGCGAACACCTGAAGCCCACCCAGCGCTCACACTATGTGATTACGGATGGAGGCGATCAGCCGAACGTTGTTCCTTCAAAAGCTTCTGTCTGGTATTATTTCCGGGAAAGAACGTATGAAGACATAAAGGCCATGTACGAAGATGGAGTGCGCATTGCAGAAGGCGCGGCCAAAATGACCAACACGGCTTACTCCTATAAGATACTCGGAACTGCCTGGCCCGGTCACTTTAACAAGGCACTTTCAGAAGCCATGTACGCCAATATAAAAACGGTGGGCCTGCCTGCATGGGATGATAAAGACGAGCAGCTGGCCAAAGCCGTGCAGGTCCTTACCAACGCGCCCAAGAAAACCCTTTCCGGCGAGCCGATAGATGGTCTGGCAAAAAAACTCGATTCACTCACCGGGCCCGTAAAATTTTCTATGGGCGGTGGCTCGGACGATATTGCCGACATCAGCTGGAATGTGCCCACCATCGTGCTCAACTATCCTTCCAACATTCCCGGTCTGCCCGGCCATCATTGGTCCAATGCGATTGCCATGGCTACGCCGATTGCTCACAAGGGCGTCGTTGCGGGCAGCAAAGCCCTGGCAGCCACCCTGCTTGATATGCTGACGCAACCCAAGATCATCGCCGACGCATGGGATTATTTCAAGAACGTACAAACCAAAGACATCAAGTACACACCCTTCATCAACAAAGACACAAAGCCTGCCATCCACCTGAACAAAAACACCATGGACAAGTTCCGGCCCGAGATGCAGAAGTTCTATTATGATCCTTCCAAATATAAAACCTATCTGGAGCAATTGGGAATTACTTATCCGACGTTGAAGAAGAGCGGTTTTTAGGTAAGGAATCATATACCATATTGGATTAAGTGGCACCTTACTTATCGTCTTGTGATTCGGGATTATGATTCTGTCATTCTGCATTATCATCTTGTCATTCCGCCGGGGCGCATTTTGCTATAACACTATTGGTGTGCTTGCGCGCGCCGTGCGGAATCTCTGCGGGGCAGGGTGCTGCAATGATCTGCTAGTATCTAATTAAACAGGCACAGACCGCTCCGCATAGATCCTGTAAGGGCGCATGATCATACTGCAAGTGCATCATGAACAGCGCCCTCACAGGATGACAAAAAGTAAAGAACGCTGGTAATGGAACTGGGAAAATGCATGCATCAGATCAATACACCTAGTTGATCTTGGATTCATACCGGCTCCTAAAACAAAAAGAGCGCAGTTTTTACACTGCGCTCTTTTGATATTCTGGAAAGAAGAGGATTATCCTTCTTTCGGTGCTTCTTCGTTGTTTCCGGCATTTGCATTGCCCGGATTGTTTCTTTCGCCCTGCCTCAACCTTTCTTTGATTTCCGCTAAAGCGCCCAGATCGCCCAGGGTAGCTTTTTCCACTTTTCCCTGGATGTTCTTAACTGCTTTTTTGGTCTTCTCTGCTTCAACTCTGGCTTCTTTTCTGAGGGCTTCTTTTTCTTCCATTTTAGCCTGTTCCCAGATACGGCTGTGAGAAAGCACGATGCGTTTTTCGTTCCTGTCAAATTCAATGACCATGAACTGGGCTGTCTGGTCTGCACCTACTGCACCACCATCTTCTTTGGCAAGATGACGGTTGGGGGCAAAGCCTTCCAGGCCATAAGGCAATTGTACGATCGCGCCTTTATCATCTTTTCTGATCACGGTACCTTCATGCACTGTTCCTACACCAAATGTGTCTTCCAGTGCATTCCAAGGATCTTCTTCCAATTGTTTGTGGCCCAACTGCAGTTTGCGGTTGTCCTTGTCAATTGCCAAGATCACCACATCGATGCGCTCGCCTACTTTGGTGTATTCAGAAGGATGGTTAAAGCGTTTCAACCAGCTCAGGTCACTGATGTGGATCATACCACCGATACCGGCTTCCAGTTCTACAAACACACCGTAAGGCGTGATGTTTTTCACCAGTCCTACGTGGCGGCTGCCAACCGGATAGCGGTTTTCGATTTCGTTCCAGGGGTCAGGGGTCAGCTGTTTGATAGACAAGCTCATCTTGCGTGAGTTCTTGTCGAGCGTAACCACTTTGGCCTGGTATTCATCGTTGAGTTTGAAGAATTCTTTGGCGTTGATCGGCGTATTGGCCCAGGTAATTTCGCTTACGTGTACCAGTCCTTCTACACCCGGCAGGATTTCGAGGAAGGCGCCATAATCTTCGATGTTGACAACCTTTCCTTTCACGATTTCACCTTGCTTGATGTTTTCAGGCAGTACATCCCAGGGATGCGGCGTAAGTTGTTTCAGGCCCAGGCTGATGCGTTTCTTATCATCATCAAAATCCAATACCACCACATTCAGCTTTTGATCGAGCTTCAGTACTTCCGAAGGATGATTGATGCGGCCCCAGCTGATATCGGTGATATACAGCAGACCATCCAATCCACCCAGGTCCATAAAGGCACCGAAGTCGGTGATGTTCTTGATGGTACCTTCGAGCACCTGGCCTTTTTCCAGTTTGCTCATGATTTCAGCGCGCTGTGCTTCAATGTCGCTTTCAATCAGGGCTTTGTGTGATACCACGGCGTTTTTAATGGCTTCATTTACTTTCACCACTTTAAACTCCATGGTCTTACCTACAAACTGATCGTAGTCGGTTACCGGCTTCACATCGATCTGTGAGCCAGGCAGGAAGGTTTCCATACCGAATACGTCTACTATCAAACCGCCTTTTGTTTTGCTTGTAACTGTACCCGTAACAATTTCACCTGTTTTGTGCACTTCTACAATTCTTTCCCATGCGCGGGTTACACGGGCTTGTTTGCGGCTGAGGTGCAGATGACCTTCCCGGTCTTCTTTTTCCACAACCATCACCTCCACATCATCTCCTATCTTCAGACCCTGCATATCCCTGAATTCGTTCAGTGATACCAGTCCATCGCTTTTAAAACCGATGTTTACTACAACATCTGTTTTGGTAAGCGCTACGACCAAGCCTCTGATCAGTTCACCATCCGTGATAGACACGAATGTTTTGTCGTACACACTGTCGTACTTGGTTCTTTCTTCTTTTGAGTAAGCAGATACGTTCCGCTTGTCTATGCTCCAGTCGAAATCATCATGAGCAGACGGAGCGGCCTGCTCAGCAACAGGTGGATTTTGTGTCGCTGTAGCTTCCTCGGTTTGAGGAACCTCCTGTACATCAGCGTTTGATTGAATAATATCGTTTTCAGACATAATAAAACCCGAATTTTTAGAATCGAGGGTTGCAAAGATACATTAAAAACGCCAGAAAAAAGCAACGCTGTTATTCCATTGCTTTTGCGGCTATATAGGCGCTGGTCCAGGCGTGCTGGAAGTTGAAGCCGCCGGTTACACCGTCTACATCAAGTACTTCGCCGGCGAAGTGGAGGCGGGGCACCAGTTTGCTCATCATGGTGGAGGGGTCTACCTCCTGCAGGCAGATGCCCCCGGCAGTTACAAATTCTTCCTTGTACGTAGTTTTGCCCTTTACAGCAAAGCGGTTTGCACAAATGAGTTTCACCAGCTTGTTCTGCTCTTTTGCCGGCAGGTTGGCCCAGCGCATGTCTCCATCAATACCGGCTTCCTTCAATATATACTCCCAGAGTCGTTGAGGCAACTGGAAAGGATTTTTATTTACCAGTTTAAGTGCACCCAGTTGAGACCGTATTGCAGGAATCTGCTGCTGCAAGCTGCTTTCATTGTATTCCGGTACCCAGTTCACAGCTATTGTGAAATCATAATTCCTTGAAGCCAGTTCCCGGGCACTCCAGGCACTTAACTTCAAAACCGCTGGTCCGCTCATACCCCAATGAGTGATCAGCAGGGGATTCTCCTGCTCGAAACGCGTGGCCTCTATTTTCATGCGCACCTTTTTGTGTGTCAGGCCCATGAGCGAGGTGACCGGATTGCCCGGCATGTTGAAGGTAAACAAGGAAGGCACCGGCTCTTCAATGTGGTGCCCTGTTTCCTTCAACCATTCATAGGCACTTGCTTTGGGGTAGCCTCCGGAGGCAAGACAGATATAATCTGCCCTAAGCGCCTCATGATTGCTGAAGCTGATCGTCCAGCCATTGTCATTGTAAGAAAGCCCTTTTACTTCGTGGTGCAGGCGGATGCTTACCTTGTACCGGTCAACCTCCTGCAGCAGGCAGTCGATGATGGTTTGGGAAGAATCTGTAACCGGAAACATTCGTCCATCGTTTTCTGTCTTGAGCTGTACTCCTCTTTCCTCAAACCACCGGATGGTATCATGCGTGGAGAAATGATGAAAAGCTTTTTTAAGAAAGGACCCACCGCGGGGATAATTCTTTACCAGCTCAGCCACGCCGGAGCAGTCATGCGTTACATTGCACCTGCCACCCCCACTTACCTTTACTTTGGACAGCAGCTTTCCGGTTTTTTCCACAACCAGTACATCCAGTTGCGGATGCATCCGGGCTGCATTTACGGCGCAGAAAATGCCGGCTGCCCCTGCTCCAATAACAACGAGTCTTTTCTGCAATGATTGATTTAATGATGCTGAAAAAATCAGACAGCTACCACGGATCCGGCAGCATTGTTATACACAGAAGAAGTATAATAAGAACTGTCTAAGTTCTTGTTTTGCTGCTCATTCTTCTCAATTGGTTCAAAAGAAGAAAGTATATCAGGTTCACCCTTTCTGACGCATACGTTGTGCTCATAATGGGCGGAAGGTTTTCCGTCTTTTGTTCTGACGGTCCATCCATCCTTATCGTACCATACTTCTTTTACACCCAGGTTGATCATGGGTTCGATAGCAATAACCAATCCATCCTGCAGTTTGGCGCCGGAACCCCGCTTGCCATAATTGGGCACTTGCGGATCTTCATGCAAGTGGGTTCCCAATCCGTGCCCCACCAGCTCTCTTACCACGCCAAAATTGTGCAGCTTCTCTGTATGTTCCTGGATGGCAAAAGCGATGTCACCCACCCTGTTACCGGCAACGGCTTTTTCTATCCCCTTGTACAGGGATTCCTTGGTAACACGCAGCAATCTTTTCAGGTCTTCGCTAATCGAGCCGATGGCAAATGTATAAGCACTGTCGCCATGATAGCCATTCCTGAATACGCCTACATCTACTGAGATAATATCACCATCCCGCAGCTCCCGGTCATTCGGGAAGCCATGTACGACTGCATCGTTTACAGAAATGCAGCAGGCGAAAGGATAGCCCTTGTAATTTTTAAAAGAAGGAACAGCCTGGTGATCACGGATAAATGCTTCTGCAAATTGGTCTACTTTTAACGTCGTGATGCCGGGTTGCAGCATTGTGGCCACTGCGGCCAGGGTTTCACTCACCAGCAGCGCGCTCTCGCGCATCAGTTCAACCTGGGCTTTGTTTTTATAATGGATCATGCGTCGTATATTTTGGGCATCAGCAAAATGCTGGTGCTAATTTAGCTTAAATTATTAACAGCTCACCCGCTCGAAGGTTGCATAAAAAACCCGGCAGGTAGTAAACCTGCCGGGCAAACATATAAAGAGAACAATTTTAGATAGTCGCTTGTGCGGCTTGCCTTCCCTGTATCCTTCCGCCTTTCATCAATCCATCGTACTGACGCATCAGCAGTTGGGTTTCGATTTGTTGCAGGGTATCCAGGATAACGCCGACCATGATCAGCAGGGAAGTACCCCCAAAGAAGGTAGAAAATCCTTGCGTAACATCCAGGCGTTGAGCAAAGCCGGGTAAGATACCTACCACAGCCAGCAATACAGCACCCGGAAGGGTAATCCGGTCCATGATGGCGCCAATATAATCAGCGGTTGGTTGACCTGGTTTCACGCCCGGCACAAAGCCGTTGTTGCGTTTCAGGTCATCGGCAATTTGCTTGGGATTGAAGATAAGTGCCGTGTACAGGAAGGTAAAGGCAATTACGATTACTGCATAAATCACCATGTGCCATGCATCACGCGGATCGCCGAAGATGCGGGCAATACCTGTTTTGTTTTCAAAGTTTGTATATGAAACCAACGTCGGCAGAAACATGATGGCCTGTGCAAAGATGATCGGCATAACACCGGCACCGTTTACTTTCAGCGGCAGGAACTGCCGCGCGCCGCCAAATTGTTTGTTGCCAACAATTTGTTTGGCATACTGAACCGGTACTTTTCTCACACCCTGCACCAGGACAATCAAGCCCATGATAATGGCGATCAGGATGGCCAGTTCAATGATCATAATCAGGATACCGCCGCCGCCTCTGTTTGATTTGGCAGTCCATTCCTGGATGATCGATTGCGGAAGCCGGGCAAGGATGCCCACCATGATGATCAGGGATATACCGTTGCCCAAACCTTTATCGGTAATTTTTTCACCCAGCCACATTACAAACAGGGTACCTGCTGTTAACACGATTGTGGTGGAAAAGGGAAACAGACTGGAGAAGGCCGGGAGCAGAGCCTGAGCGTTTACCTGTTTCAGGTAAGCTACGTAGGCACCTGCCTGAACAGCAGTAATGATAACGGTCAGATAGCGTGTCCACTGGTTGATTTTCTTGCGGCCGCTGTCACCTTCCTTTTGGATCTTTTGCATCTGGGGAACCAGGATGGTCATCAGCTGCATAAAGATAGAAGCCGAGATATAGGGCATGATGCCCAGTGCGAATATAGAAGCGTGCGAAAAAGCCCCGCCGGCAAATGCATCAATCAAGCCCAGGGGGCCTGATTTAGCAGTGTCGGTGTTTATCTTTGTCGGGTCGATGCCGGGCAGGGGAATACCTGTTCCTACCCTGTATACCAGTACCAGCAAGAGCGTGGTAATGATCTTCGACCGCAGCTCCTCTATACTCCAGATATTCTTAAGTGTCCTGATAAATCTGTTCACAGATTTGAATTTAAGTTACGCGCACAAAAATTTTACGGAACAGCCAAATTACCACAATTATTTCAGAATTTCAACAGAACCTCCAGCCGCTTCAATGGCTGCTTTGGCTTTTGCACTGGCTGCATTTACTTTGAATGGCAGCTTGGCTTTCAGTTCTCCTGTGCCTAAAATTTTCACGCGGTCGGTTTGGCTTACCAATCCGTTGATGTACAGATTGTCTACAGAAAACTCGGTCAAACCATATTTCTCTACCAGGGCATCGATCTGCGACAGGTTAAAGACTTTATAGGAAATCCGGTTGATGTTGTTGAAACCGCGTTTGGGGATGCGGCGTTGGATCGGCATCTGGCCACCTTCGTGTGCCATTTTGATTTTATAACCGGTGCGGCTCTGTCCGCCTTTGTTACCTTTTGTGGAAGTGCCACCTTTACCGGAAGCTTCTCCTCTTCCTAAACGTTTTTGTTTGTGTACGGAGCCCGGAGCAGGCTGAAGATTGTGCAATTGCATGTGTAAATTTTTACTAAACAGGGCTTACGACCCTTCGCATTAAAAATATTATTCCGCTATTTCCTCTATCTTGAGCAGGTGGTTAACGGCTCTTACCATTCCCAGGATCTGGGGGTTGGCTTCTACTTCTTTTGTAGCGTGCATCTTGGTCAAACCCAGGGCTACCAGCGTGCGCTTCTGGCGCTCAGGACGGTCGATCGCGCTTTTAACCTGTGTTATTTTTATCTTTTTCATTGCTGTAAACAGTTTGTGTTTTTGCCGGCACCTTTTGGAAAGGACCGGCTTCCTTAAAACCGATCTACCCGTTGAATACTTTTTTCAGGCTGATATGACGGGTCTTTGCCACGCCAATCGGCTCTCTCAGCATAGCCAGGGCTTTGAAAGTTGCTTTGATCACGTTGTGCGGATTTGCCGAACCGAGTGATTTGGCGAGTACGTCGGTAACACCGGCGCTTTCCAATACGGCGCGCATGCTTCCTCCTGCAATTACACCGGTACCATGGGCAGCCGGTTTGATCAGGATTTTGGCAGCACCATCTTTTGCCAGCTGGTCGTGCGGAATGGTACCATGCATAACCGGTACTTTGATCAGGTTTTTCTTTGCATCTTCAATGCCCTTGGAAATTGCTTCCTGCACTTCTTTTGCTTTACCCAATCCATGTCCTACCACACCGTTCTCATTGCCTACAACAACCAGGGCAGAAAAGCTGAATGCACGCCCGCCTTTGGTGGTTTTAACCACGCGGTTGATCGAAACTACTTTTTCCTTTAGTTCCAGATCACCTGCCTTCACTTTATTCAGAATAACATTTGCCATTATAATCGATTTACGATTTTAAACTTTTGACCGGTATCTGTTTTACCAGTACCCGTCCTTTTATAAAGATGTTAGAACAACAGTCCGTTTTCGCGGGCACCTTCAGCCACTGCTTTCACACGGCCATGATAGAGGTAACCACCGCGGTCAAATACCACATCCTTCAAACCCAGGTCTGCTGCTTTCCGCGCGATGGCTGCGCCTACCAGCTTGCTTTTTTCGGTTTTGTTGGTTTTCTGTGCGGCAATGTCTTTGTCCTTTGAAGAAGCAGCCGCCAGCGTAACATTGTTCAGGTCGTCAATCAGCTGAACGTATATATTGGTATTGCTTCTGAAAACAGACAATCTTGGTTTCTGTGAAGTACCGGAGATCTTTTTTCTGATACGGTACCGGATCTTTTGCCTGCTTGATGTTTTTGTGTTCATAATTGATGCTATTTTCCTGATACTGCCAGGAGATGATGAAACAATGCGGTTTATTTACCGGCTGCCTTACCTGCTTTTTTGCGAACCACTTCATCCGAGTAACGGACACCTTTTCCTTTGTACGGTTCAGGTTTGCGCAGGCCACGCAGTTTGGCTGCTACCTGGCCGATCAGTTGCTTATCGGTTCCTTCCAGCGTGATCTTTGGGTTCTGTCCTTTTTCTGTCAGGGTGGTTACTTTCAGCTCTTTGGGCACATCAAAAATGATGTTGTGAGAGTAACCCAGCGCGAGATCCAGCACATTGCCCTGGTTGGCTGCTTTAAAACCAACACCTACCAGTTCCAGGTCTCTTTTAAAGCCTTCTGTCACCCCTTTCACCATGTTTGATACAATGGCACGGTACAAGCCGTGCAAAGCGCGATGGCGGATCTGGTCGGTCGGACGGGTAATTTCTATGTTTCCGTCTTTTACTGCTATAGTAATATCGCGGTCGATGCTTTGTTTCAATTCCCCTTTCGGCCCTTTTATAGAGAGCAGGTTATCCGTTCCCACTGAAACTGTTACGTTAGCCGGAATGGTTACCGGTTGTTTTCCTATACGAGACATGGTCTGCTTTTTAAATTTGATTAGAATAACTGCCCTTGTTACCAAGCGGCCAATGGCGGGCTGTAGGCCTGCCACCTGTTATTAGTATACGTAGCACAACACTTCGCCGCCTACGTTCTGTGTCTTGGCTTCCTTATCGGTCATAACACCTTTGGAAGTAGAAACGATCGCAATGCCCAGGCCATTTTTTACCCGTTTAAATTCGGCAGGTTTGGCATAGGTGCGCAGTCCGGGCCGGCTGATTCTTTCCAGGCTCTGGATAGCGGGTTGTTTGGTATCCGGATCGTATTTCAGGGCGATCTTGATCACGCCTTGTTTTGAATCGTCTTCAAATTTATACTTCAGGATATATCCTTTCTCGTACAGGATCTCCGTGATGCGCTTCTTGAGGTTGGAAGCCGGAATGTCTACAATTCTGTGATTCGCCATTTGGGCGTTGCGAATCCTTGTCAAAAAATCTGCAATAGGATCAGTTACCATTGTCTGAATGAGTTAAATGATAGAATGTTTACAATGCGATATCCTATGATATCTTGTTGCGGTTTGTACAGCCGCGGCGCTTACCAGCTTGCCTTGGTAACACCCGGGATTTTACCAGCCAATGCCATGTCGCGGAATGCGATACGTGACATACCGAAGAAACGGATGTATCCTCTTGGCCGGCCCGAGATCTGGCAACGGTTTTTCAGGCGTACAGGAGAAGCGTTCTTAGGAAGCTTGTCCAGTGCTTCATAATCACCTGCTGCTTTCAGAGCGGCTCTTTTGTCGGAATATTTTTCAACAAGAGCGACTCTTTTGCGCTGCCTGGCTTTTACAGATTCTTTAGCCATATATATTTAATTTGATGAACCTTCTTTTTTAATGTTTTTGAACGGCATACCCAGCTCTTTCAAAAGCTCATATGCTTCTTCATTGGTATCTGCGGTGGTTACAAAAGTGATGTCCAGACCAGTGATCTTGTTTACCTTGTCGATGTCGATCTCAGGGAAGATGATCTGCTCTGTAACACCGAGGGTGTAGTTACCACGGCCGTCGAATGATTTTTCATTCACGCCTTTGAAGTCACGCACGCGGGGCAGGGCTACTGAAATCAACCTGTCAAGAAACTCGTACATCTTTACGCCACGCAAAGTAACGCGGGCGCCGATGGGCATGCTCTTACGCAGCTTGAAGTTGGAAATGTCTTTTTTAGACATGGTAGCAACTGCTTTCTGGCCAGTGATCGTGGTTAATTCTTCCACGGCGATATCAACCAGCTTTTTATCTGTTACCGCACCATTCACACCCCTGTTCAAACAGATTTTTTCGAGCTTGGGTGCTTTCATGATGGTTGTGTAAGCAAATTTCTTCATCAAAGCCGGTACTACTTCCGACTTGTACTTGCCTGCCAATCGGGGGGAATATTTTGCGTTTTCCATTATTTTATTACCTCTCCGGATTTTTTTGATACACGAACTAGTTTACCGTTTTCGCGGGTCCGTTTAATTTTGGTCGGCTCACCTTTTTTCGCATCCCACATCATCACGTTGGAAATGCTGATAGAAGCTTCCCTCTTAACGATCCCGCCTTTTGTATTCTGGGCGGAGGGTTTGGTGTGTTTGGTAACGATGTTTACGCCTTCAACAATCACTCTTCCCTTATCAACGATCACTTCCAGTACTCTCCGAGGCTTTTTCAGGTCCTTGTCATCACCGGCGATCACAACTACTGTATCGCCTTTTTTGACTCCGTACTTGGGTTTGAATCTTGTACTCATGAAAATATTTTTTCTTTTTTGTAAGCGCATCAACGGGGGCGCTGGATAAACGTTATAATACTTCCGGGGCCAGCGATATGATTTTCATATAACCCTTGTCACGCAGCTCTCTTGCTACAGGCCCAAAGATACGGGTGCCTCTTGGCTCCTCTGCCTGGTTTAACAAAACCACCGCGTTGTCGTCGAACCGGATGTAGGAACCGTCTTTTCTGCGCAGCTTGTTCTTTGTACGAACGATCACTGCTTTCGATACGGTACCTTTTTTTATGCCACCGGCAGGTAAAGCATCTTTCACCGTTACTACGATCTTATCACCGATTTTGGCAATCGCCTGACCGCTGTTTCCCAGCACACGGATACACAATACTTCCTTTGCACCGCTGTTGTCGGCCACGTTGAGCCTGCTTTCTTGCTGAATCATTTTATTAGCTTTTTAATTGCCTGAAATAATACCGATCCTTACTTCACTTTTTCTACCACTTCCACCAAGCGCCAGCGCTTGGTTTTGCTCAGCGGCCGGGTTTCCATGATTTTCACCACGTCACCGATGCTGCACTCGCTTTTTTCGTCGTGTGCATGAAACTTCGTCGTTTTCTTCACGAACTTGCCGTATATCGGATGCTTTACCTTTCTCTCCACAGAAACCGTAATTGTTTTCTGCATCTTGTTGCTGGTAACCGTTCCTATTCTTGTTTTGCGAAGATTTCTTTCAACCATTGTTATAGATTTGGGCCTCGCATGTAATCGCAGGTGCTTCTACATGTTTTGGCTGCGTAATAATCCTTTTAGTGCGTTACTGGCCGGCAGCTTCTCCTGTTTGTGCTGTTTGCGTTTGAGGAGCTGCTTTTTTCTGATGCAGCAAGGTTTTCATCCGGGCCAGGTCCTTGCGCAAAGAGCGGATGCTCATCGGGTTCTCGAGCGGGGTGATAGCATGGGCAAATTCCAGCTTTTTCAGCCGCATTTCATCTTCCCTGATCCGTGCGCCCAGATCGCTTTCATTCATTTCCTGCACGCTCTTGAGGAAATCAATCTTTTTCTGCATGTCAATCCTGTTTAAAATGTTGTCGATGTTGTTTATACCCTGCTATCAGGCACTGTAATCCCTTCTTACCACGAACTTTGTCTTGATAGGAAGCTTTTGTGCTGCGAGCTCGAATGCTTCCTTTGCTGTTTGTTCAGGAACGCCATCCGCTTCAAATAAGATCCTGCCGGGTTGTACAACAGCTGCCCAATGATCAGGAGCTCCCTTACCTTTACCCATCCTCACCTCAGCTGGCTTCCTGGTAATAGGCTTATCCGGAAAAATTCTGATCCAAACGCTTCCTTCCCTTTTCATATGGCGGGTAAGCGCCTGGCGGGCTGATTCTATCTGACGGTCGGTCAGCCAATGCGCATCCAATGCTTTCAAGGCAAATGAACCAAAGGAAATAGAAGCACCACGCTTGGTTTCTCCTTTCATCTTGCCCCGCTGCATTTTCCTGTGCTTTGTTCTTTTTGGCTGTAACATGTATAAAAATTTTAGAAATTATAGTATGATCTTTCTCCTTAACCAAGAGGGAACTTATCTCCTGTTGTCTCTTCCGCCACCACCTCTTCTGTCTCCGCCACCGCCGCGGTTGTCACGGTTATCGCGTCTGTCATCTCTTCTGTCCCTGTCATCTCCACCCGGGCGCCTGTCTCTGCGGTCGCTTACATCGCTCTTACCGCCTACAAAGTTCGGATTGAGGTCGCGCTTGGCCAGTACTTCTCCTTTACAGATCCATACTTTGATGCCGATCTTTCCGTATACGGTCAGGGCAAAAAGCGAAGCATAGTCAATGTCCATCCGGTAAGTATGCAAAGGTGTTCTACCCTGCTTGATCTCCTCCGTGCGGGCTATTTCCGAGCCACCCAGGCGGCCGCTCACTTTTACCTTGATGCCTTCTGCACCCATGCGCAGTGTAGAGGCAATCGCCATTTTGATGGCTCTTTTGTAATTGATACGGTTCTCGATTTGTTTCGCGATCGTATCTGCTACTATATTGGCATCCAGTTCGGGACGGCGTATTTCAAGAATGTTGATCTGCACATCGTCTTTCCCTGTCAGCTTTTTCAGTTCTTCCTTGATCCTATCTACTTCATTACCACCTTTACCAATGATGATACCGGGCTTGGAGGTATGGATCGTAATGATCAGTTTGCCGAGCGTACGCTCGATCACGATCTTTGCGATTCCACCCTTATTGATTCTCGCAGCCAGGTAGGTTCTGATCTTGTGATCTTCGATCAGTTTAGTTGAGTAATCTCTTTTACTACCATACCAGTTGCTTTCCCAACCCCGTATGATTCCTAATCTTGCACCAACAGGATTCGTTTTTTGACCCATATGTTTGTTTTACAATGTGTGTGATAATTTCAGCACGATCAGCCAATGTTTTTTTCATCCACGATGATGGTTACATGGTTGCTGCGCTTTTTGATCCGGTAACCGCGACCTTGGGGTGCGGGGCGCATTCTCTTCAACACCCTTGCACCATCAACCATAATGGTTTTCACCACCAGTCCGGATTCGTCGCCACCTTCATTCTTCTGTTTCCAGTTGTTGATGGCTGATAAAACCAGCTTGCGCAGGGGTACAGCGGGATGCTTGGTATTAAACTCGAGTTCTGCCAGGGCTTTTTCTACGCTCATGCCTCTGATCAGATCAGCGAGTAAACGCATTTTTCTTGGTGATGTAGGATAATTCCTCAACTTAGCTACTGCTTCCATGTTTTTATATTTCTGATTACAAAGCCGGTAAGCCGGGGCTTGCTGACCTTATATGATCTGGTTAGGCGATCTTTTTACTTGAATGTCCTCTGAAGTTGCGGGTTGGCGCAAATTCACCCAGCTTGTGCCCAACCATAAATTCAGTTACATAAACCGGAATAAATTTGTTGCCGTTGTGCACCGCAAAAGTATGTCCTACAAAATCGGGCGTAATCGTTGAACGGCGGCTCCAGGTTTTGATAACATTCTTTTTATTCTTGCCTTCATTGATAGCCAACACCTTTTTTTCAAGATGCTCTGCTACATAAGGTCCTTTTTTTACTGAACGAGCCATAATCGGTCTGTTATTGATTGAGTAATTGGGAGCAGGACTACCTCCTGCCCTTTACTGAATTATTTAGATAATTTACTACCGTTTCTTCTCTGCAGGATCAGCTTGTCGCTTCCTTTACCCCTGGTGCGGGTTTTCAAACCTCTGGAGTACTGGCCGTTCCTTGAACGGGGCTGTCCACCGGAAGCTTTACCTTCACCACCACCCATCGGGTGATCAACCGGGTTCATGGCAACACCTCTTACGCGGGGGCGGATACCTCTCCAGCGGTTGCGGCCGGCCTTACCCATGCTTTGCAGGTTGTGGTCGTTGTTGCTTACAACACCTACGGTTGCGTAGCAGTTGATCAGCACCTTGCGCAGTTCACCGGAAGGCATTTTCAACACGGCGTATTTTTCTTCCTTGTTGCTCAGCTGGGCAGATGAACCTGCACTGCGGGCAATCTTGCCACCCTGTCCGGGTTGCATTTCGATGTTGTGCACGTTGGTACCCAGCGGCATGTTTTTCAGCTGCAGGGCATGTCCGATTTCCGGGGCCACTTCATCACCACTGATTACAGTAGTTCCTACTTGCAAACCCTGGGGCGCCAGGATGTATCTTTTTTCACCGTCTGCATAGTTCAGCAGGGCGATGAATGCACTTCTGTTTGGATCGTACTCAATGCTGGCAACAGTCGCACTGATGTTTCTCTTGTCTCTTTTGAAATCAACGATGCGGTACATCTTCTTGTGTCCGCCGCCTTTGTAGCGCATGCTTCTTCTGCCCTGCGCATTTCTACCTGCAGTTGATTTTACTTTCTCAACCAGGCTTTTTTCCGGCGTATCTGTTGTAATTTCCGCGTAGGCGTTCCCGATTCTCCACCGGGTGCCTGCTGTGATCGGTTTATATTTCTTCAGTGCCATTGGTCTTTGTTTTACAACGCGAAGTTCTCGGGTTCGCTCCCTTTATTGATTGATTTAGATATTACCGTAGAGGTCAATTGTTTCCCCTTCTGACACGGTTACCATCGCTTTTTTATAACCAGGTTTGCGACCCTGGATATAGCCGGCCTTGGTAGAGCGGGTTTTTGTTTTAGCAGGCAGTACGCTGGTGTTTACGTCGATAACGGTTACACCATAAAATTCTTCTACTGCCTTTTTGATTTCCAGCTTATTGGCTTTCTTGTTAACCCGGAAAGCATATCTTCTCAGCTTGTCTTGCTGGGCGTTTGCTTTTTCGCTCAGAACCGGTTTTACCAATACTTCAGATAATTTCATCTTATCTTGATTTCAAATTAATGTGTTTAATACGATCCCTGCTTATGCGCCGGTTGTTTCTGCCGGAGCTGCTTCACCTGCTACTTCTTCTTCGCTGAAAACTTTGGCGGCACTTTCTGTAAGCAGGAGCACTTTTGCGTTCATAATATCATATGTATTGATATCATTCAGCAGGGCAGCCTGGACAGTAGGAACATTGCGTACAGAAAGAGAGACATTGCTGTTCTGCTCAGTCGATACAAACAAGGTTTTCTTGCCGCCGATGTTCAGGCTTTTGAATATATCAGCTACCTGTTTTGTTTTCGGCGTTTCCAGGGTGATGTCTTCCACGACTACAATAGCATTGTCTTTTGCCTTGTAGGTAAGTGCAGAAACCTTGGCGAGGTCCTTTACTTTCCGGTTTAATTTGAAGTCGTATTTGTGCGGCTTGGGACCAAACACGGTACCACCACCTTTATACAAAGGGTTGCGGATATTACCCTTTCTTGATCCACCGGTTCCTTTTTGCTTGTGGAGTTTTTTAGAAGAACCTTTTACTTCAGCACGGGTTTTCACCTTGTGCGTTCCCTGGCGTTGTGCGGCCAGATACTGCTTTACGGCGAGATAAATGACATGGTCGTTTGGTTCCACGCCGAATACTTCTTCCGGAAGCTCCACGGTTCTGCCGGTAGGTGCGCCTTGTATATTTAAAACTTCTACTTGCATATTACTTCTGTATTAAAACGATAGAACCGTTGTGACCTGGAACGGAACCCGTGATTAAGAGATAATTTTTATCGGGAAACACTTTCATGATCTTCAATCCTTTCATCTTTACCCGTTCGTTGCCCATGCGGCCTGCCATGCGCATGCCTTTGAACACGCGGGAAGGATAAGAAGAACCACCCACAGAACCGGGGGCGCGCTGGCGGTCGTGCTGACCGTGAGAAGCTTCACCCACACCGTGGAAGCCGTGGCGTTTAACAACACCCTGGAAACCTTTTCCTTTGGATGTACCTACCACATTCACCTGTTCACCTTCGCTGAAAATATCAACGGTAACAGTTTCGCCCACATTTTTCTCTGTGTAATAATCGCGGAATTCTTTTACAAAGCCTTTCGGAGTAGAGTTTGACTTGAGGAAGTGATTGATCTCGGCTTTGTTAGATCTTTTTTCTTTTTTGTCGCCATATGCAAGCTGCACGGCGCTGTAGCCATCTGTTTCCTGGGTTTTTACCTGAGAAACCACACATGGCCCTGCTTCAATGATGGTACAAGCTGTTTGCTTGCCATCCGGACCGAAGACGCTGGTCATCCCGATTTTTTTTCCAATGATCCCTTTCATTGATTGCATTTTGCGCCTTCAGGGTTAAAGGAACAGTCTGGAGCAACAAGTGTTGTCCGACTTCAATTCCCAGCAACCACCGACCTTTTCCTGTATCAAGAAGTACCGGCAGTAAACAAACCCCGAACGGCTTGTTTATATTTTTTTGCGGATAGAAGCCCTGTCTTAAAGGAGGGGTTTCTATCCCTTGATCTCAGCGCTCTTTTCTCCTGTAAGGATTGAGAGATGAGCAGATTACGAAGAACTTATAAGCAAATATACCCTGGCAGGCTTCAGCTACCAGGGTATATCATCAAGCTTTGATTTCAACTTCTACGCCAGAAGGCAGGTCGAGCTTTGAAAGCGCATCAACCGTCCTGGATGAGGAAGTATATATATCAAGTAAACGTTTGTGCGTCCGCAGCTGGAACTGTTCGCGCGCTTTTTTGTTTACGTGTGGTGAACGAAGTACAGTAAAAATCTTCTTGTGCGTCGGCAGCGGAATAGGACCTGTAACCACCGCCCCAGTGCTGCGAACGGTCTTAACGATCTTTTCGGCAGATTTATCAACCAGGTTGTGATCGTAAGACTGTAATTTTATTCTAATTCGCTGTGACATACTAAATGACCCAAGTTTAATTGGGAGTGCAAAGGTAGGTGCTTAGCAGATACAATCAAAAGATTTTATTGGTTTTTTTCGGCCTGTTTTCCGTTAAATAGCTCATTTTTTAATTTATCAGGCCAGACAGGGTCTTCATTCTCCTGTAAGCATAAAAAAAGCCCGTCTTTTGGCGGGACGGGCTTTGAACGGGAGAGTACGGTATTGTTGGTACGCTTGACAATTAATATCTGCGGCCTGAAGATCTCCATCTTCCGGGTGTCCAATGGTAGCGGCCACCTCTTGACTGCCAGTTTCCCTCTGTCCACACCCTATTCCTGCGCGGCGCAGACCAATAGCCAGGCACGAATACGTACTGGCCACCCCGCCTGACCCAGTTGTCATTTACCCAGATATAACCGGGCCCCGGCTGCACGGGACGGGCGTAAGAAGGCGGAACTGGTCTCATAGCAACATAAGAAGGGGCACAGGATGAAACAAGGGAAGAAAACAGCACAATAGCCAAGATTCCTGTGAATCTGTTGTATACTCTTTTCATATCACTTAAATTTTCCCTGTGAACAGGGCAGATAAAAAAAGTTTAACTCCCCCGCCCCTTCCGCCTTTCTGTTAACGAATCATTGGCAAAGAATAGAAGGGTTAGTTGGCCAGCTTTTCTTTTTTACCTGAATCGGTCTTGTTCCTGCCAGATTGGGCGCCCTTTTCTTTGTCGTTCCAGCCTTTGCCCTTTTTGCCTCCCACATTGAACATCCTCGACAGGTTAAAGCCAAAGCGCACATCTCCCTTGAAAAACTTGTCTGTCGTTTCTGTTATATAAGCCCTTTCGTTCATCCCCACGGCATTGGTAAAATGAAGCTGGAACACATGTCCGCCCGTCTCAATATCAACCCCAACCGACAGGGGATCTGTATTGGCGGAAGGTATTCCGCTCAGGGCATGGTGATAGTCGGCGGTAAATGCGATCCTGTTGCTGACCTTGAACCGGGCACCTCCTCCCAGGGCGAACAGGGAAAAATCTTCTGTGGGGCGGTCAACCATGTTTCTGCGCAGGTACATCGGACTTAGCTGGAAAGAGAACCGGTCACTGAACTTGCGGCCGATCAACAGCTGCAGGTAATAAGACGTGCGGTCGGAAGTGCTGGGCTTTACAGAGGTAGGTGATGCTCCCGTCCAGATAGTAGAACCAGCTGCGATCACCAAAGAAAATGGGATAGCATGAACGCCCCCTGTTGTTTGCTGTAAAAACCGGGCTTTTACAAAGCCATCAATTTCCTTGCGGTATGTGCTGCGCCCGATGCCAACCATTGCGTCATTGCTCAGGCCATAATCAAACGACATACGCATGGAAGCTCCATCAAGCCCAAACCACTGGTCTACGCCTGTGTTTACCCGGCTAAACCGGTGAAGGATCCTGAAATCAAGATTGCCTTTTGCCAGCATTTCAATTGAGTGGGCATTGATAACGCGGGTCGATTTGAATGCGTACGCTACTTTCTCCCGGGCAGGTACGCTGTCTTCGAGTCCTTTCAACAGGTCTTGCGCAATGGCTGGTAATATTAAAAGCAGGATGGCTCCAGTTGCCAGAAATTTTTTCATGAATTGTTTGTTTAGATGGAAATGGTATTGCATAGGTTAGCTCCCGGACATGGGTTGATAAGCAGGTACATTGATCACGACCCGCACGTTCTTGCTGACCTTATCAGCCACCAGGGAAGGTATTTGAATGTTATAATCCGCCAGCAGAACCGTAAACTCTGATACGGCACTGATGGTGCCACCTTTTACGGTGAATGTTGCTTGTGCATTTTGCGGCTTTGTAACGCCGTGCATGGTGAGGGTGCCGTTTACCTCGACTGTATAATTTCCATCTTTATCCAGCTTTAGATTAGTTCCGTCTTTTATGTTTCCGGTAAAGACGGCTTTGGGATACTTGTCGCTTTCCACATAGTTTTCATTGAAGTGCTCCTGCATTTTTGCTTTTTCAAATTCAAAGCCTTTCAGCAGCACGGAAAACTCGATCCGTCCGGAAGCCTGGTCAAATACACTCACTCCCTTTGTGTTGCGCGCTTCGATATTTTCAAGCGGTGCTTTAGAGTAGAAGGTTATATTACCCGACTTCGTAAAATATTTCTGTGCAGCCACGCTTTGCACGCTCAGGATACAAACGAGTACCCAAATTATCTTTGTCCTTTTCATAACGCTTGTTTTTACTGTTTAACAATTACACATCTGTTAAGCTCAACATCCATTAAGTAACCGGTGCATATTCCGCGCAGGGAAATGGGGTCGCCGGCCTTTACCTTTTTTATTTCATCCAGCTGGTTGGGATTGAGCAGGCAACTAACGCGGTGCATATCGTCCTTTCCGCCCAACAGCACGTTTACCGATGTATCCTTTTGGTTGTTGATTTCTGCTATCGTACCGCTTACATCAATGGCTTTACCCAGGTAAAGTTTGTTGGCTTTTTCCTCATCTTTCTCGTAAAGCGCTACTAACGCGGAAGCCTGTACGCTTGCTTCGGCTTGTACATCGTTCAGGTCAGCCGGCTTGCGGTTGTACTCGCGATAGGCATAAGCAAATATGCCTATAATAACCAGCAGCAAAACCCACCAGTATCTGCGTATTGCTTTCATAAAAAGAGATTTGGTATTTAATTGGTGATAGCACCGCCTGCGGTGATCCAGGCAGTGATTTTATTCTTATCAGTTTGCGACAAAGGGCCACCAACGGGAGGCATGATGTTTTGATCAACAGCAACTGATTTAATGAGGGCCTGGTTGGTGATGATGTTGCAGTCTACAGTAAAGTTCATTCCACCGTTGGAGATGGTGTTGTTGTGACAGCTGACGCATCTTTGCTGGATCAGGGTTTTAACAGCGGTAAACAGGGTTCCTGCGGAACCTGTGCATTTGTTTACAGGCGGCGGTGTTTGTGTATCAGGTGTTGAATCGGTCTTGCTGCACGAAATAAAATTCAGTAACAATGCCAAACAAACGACTGAGGTAATTCGTCTTTTTATCATGAACATATATTTAAATATTGTATCGGGTATTTATCATGAATGGTTGCCTGAAAATGCTTGCAGTTGACAGGAAGTTTTCCCCTTTTCTCCATTCGGAAAAACTATTTATATGGCAAACAAAGTTGGGAAGAAATATAAAAAAAAGGGCTGCCACAAATGGCGCGCCCTTTAACACAAAGCCTAGTGAACCGAGTTTCCGCCGAATCACTTCTGTTTCAACGGCTGATATTTTAATCCGAGTTGTACACCCAGCGAATACAATTTTACTTTTCCTTCTCCGATACCGGATATGGGTAGCTTCGCATATGGTTCTAACTGGAGGTAGAACGTTTTGAAAATCTTTTGTTCAAAGCCGATGCTGAAATCAGCATAGGAAAACCAGTCAACATTTCCCCTGTACGTTGCTTTCCACATTCTGTATCCCATGCTGTTGTTATAGTGATAATTGTAAACTTCCCTATTCGTAATCGACGAAGAGAACCCAGTTGTTGCATACAGCGCGCGGTTCCTGTTGTGCAGCACATCGGCACGGATCAATAAGGGAAGATCAAAAATGAAGCAGTTTGCTTCCACACTCCTGATCTTTACGGTGGGATCGCTCCAATAGGTACCAGGTTTTGCTTTATAATCTGCCGGCCCCGCAACATACAACGCTCTTCCTGCATGAAAACCTGCCTGCACACTGAAGATAGAATTAAGGTGATAACCTATATCTGCTCCAAACACAAACCTTCTGTGGCTCGTGTCGAACTTGTGCAGGTTGGCAGCGTCCACGCCTCCTGCTGCAAGAAAGTACCACTTGGCCACCGCAGGTCCTTGCTTATTTGCCTTCTTAGTTGCCGTTTTGATGGCCATTTGCAAACTATCCTTGAAAGCCAGTCTATCGTGCGGAGGATTCAGCCAGGAACCAGGCATCTCTACCCGGATCAGAAATTCAGGATGCTGGTAGGCAAACTGTATGTCCGCAGCCTTTACGTTTGTTGCATCTTCGCTGTTTTGCTGTGTAGTTTCTTTTAGTTCATCCCATGTTTCTTCCGCTCCTTCACCCAGTTCTTTCCTAGACAATTTTTGAGGAACACTTGTTTTCTTTAGAAGGTTCTTTCCGGCAACAGCTCTTACATCCCCAACCTTTTTGGTATAACCGGAAGAGCTATTTTGCCCAAGCGGCTTATTGCTTGCAGGAGCAGGATTTCTTCTATCGCTTTCCGGCACAGCATCTACCTTTTTTCTTTCCGGCTGCTCTATCGGAGCCTCGGTTATCGCTTGTTCTTGTTTACCGGACGCCCCCTCTACACTGGGTTCCGTTTTTGCATTGCTGTTACTTTGTACAAGGACAGGCTTTTGGCTGAGCATATCCTTTCCTTCCTGTGCATCACTACCTCTGTAATAGTAAATCCCTGCAGTACCACCTGCAAGAAGCAGGAGCGCAAACATCCACCACCAGATAAAAGGCCTTCTTTTTTTCTGGTCCTTATCAAGCAGCAGCTCCATTTTGTTCCACGCCTCATCATTAAAGGGCGGAACCAAATGATCGGCAGCCTGCCGGAAACGATCTTCAATATGTTCAGATTGCCGTTTGTCCATACAAACTCTGCTGTCTTTGTAAAATCATTTTTTGAATGTTTCCTTTTGCTTTGGCCAGATTCGATTTCGAGGTTCCTACAGAGATATTCAGCTTTTTTGCGATTTCCTCATGTTTAAACCCATCTATCACGTACAAATTGAATACCGTACGGTAAACCGGTGAAAGCAGCTGCACCAGTTTGATGATTTCCTCGTACGACATTTTATCAAGTGTGGTTTCGGCCTCATCTGCCCAATGAAACTTGTTCTCATCAATTGAAACGTTTAGCTGAAACCGGTGATTTTTTCTAAAATGATCAATGGCAGTGTTTACCATGATCCTCTTTATCCATCCTTTGAGGGAGGCTTCCACATCCTCATACCGGGGCTTGAATTGAGCCAGTTCCCGGAATACTTTTAAAAAACCATCATTTACAATTTCCATAGCATCATCTTCAGTATGCGTATAACGCATGCATACAGCCATCGCATAGCTGTAGAAATAAGTATAAAATTTTTTCTGACCTTCTCTATGGTTGTTGATACAGTCAGTGATAATAAGTTCTATTTCTTGACTGGTTAGCAAGATGGACGCTTTGTGTTATCGAGATATTCGCAAGAAAGTATAAAAAGGTTGCCTGTTGAACAACTTATTTGACCAATGTATAAAATTAATAGTTTCTTCTTAGGGAATACAAAAAAACCCGCTCGGTTGAGCGGGTTTTTACTTTATGAGAGATTGCTTTTATGCGTTCACTTTTCCTTTTACCTTGGCAATCACTTCTTCTGCAATGTTATTGGGTGCAGGAGAATAATGACTGAACTCCATGGTAGAAGTTGCACGGCCGGATGACAGGGAGCGCAGCTGGGTTACATAACCAAACATTTCGCTCAGCGGCACTTTGGCTTTGATCACCTGTGCACCTGCTTTGCTGTCCATTCCTTCCAGCATACCGCGGCGGCGGTTGAGGTCACCTGTTACATCACCCATGTACTGATCAGGCGTGATCACTTCTATTTTCATGATCGGCTCGAGCAGAACGGGTTTTGCTTTGCGGGCAGCTTCGCGGAAGCCTTGCTTTGCACACAGTTCAAACGACATAGAGTCAGAATCCACCGCGTGGAAGCTTCCGTCAAATACACGGACTTTCAGATTGTCGACCGGGTAATTGGCCAGTACGCCTGTAGTCATTGACTGCTCAAAACCTTTCTGGATAGCAGGAACGAATTCGCGGGGAATTGATCCACCAAACAAATCGTTCACAAACTGATAGCTACCCTTTCCTTCTTTCAGGAACTCTTCATCAGCAGGTCCGAGCGCAAACTGGATGTCAGCAAATTTACCACGGCCACCGGTTTGCTTTTTCAGGACTTCCCGGTGCTCAACGGTCAGTTGGAATGCTTCTTTATAAGCAACCATCGGAGCGCCCTGGTTGATTTCTACTTTAAACTCCCTTTTCATGCGGTCAACAATGATTTCCAGGTGGAGCTCACCCATTCCGCTTAAAATCGTCTGTCCGGTTTCTTCGTCTGTTTTTACGCGCAGCGTAGGATCTTCTTCCACCAGTTTGGCGATCGCCATACCCATCTTGTCCACGTCGGCCTGTGTTTTCGGCTCTACGGCAATAGAGATCACCGGCTCCGGGAAGTTCATCGATTCCAACACGATCGGATGGTCTTCGTTGCACAGGGTATCACCGGTTTTAATGTCTTTAAAACCAACAGCTGCACCAATATCACCGGCTTCGATGAAATCGACCGGGTTTTGTTTGTTGGCATGCATCTGCATGATACGGGATATACGCTCGTTTTTACCGGTACGGGTATTCAGCACATAAGAACCTGAATCCAGGTGTCCGGAGTATGCCCGGAAGAACGCCAGGCGGCCTACGAACGGATCTGTCATGATCTTGAACGCCAGCGCAGCAAACGGTTCTTTTGCATCCGGTTTGCGGGTAAGCTCTTCACCTGTGTCAGGATTGGTTCCTTTCACGGCTTCGATATCCAGCGGACCGGGCAGGTAACGCACGATCGCATCGAGGGCTGTTTGTACGCCTTTGTTTTTGAAAGAAGAACCGCACATCATCGGAATGATGCTCAGGTCGATGGTAGCTTTGCGGATAGCTTCGTGTACTTCATCTTCTGTAATAGTAGAAGGATCGTCAAAAAACTTTTCCAGCAGCTTGTCATCATATTCTGCGACTGCTTCTATCAGGTTTTGTCTCCATTCGTCTACTTCTGCCTTCATATCATCAGGAATACCTACTTCTTTGTAAGTCATGCCTTTTGTAGCATCTTCCCAGATAATACCTTTCATCGTGATCAGGTCAACCACGCCTTTGAAGTTGTCTTCAGCACCGATCGGCAATTGCAGGGGAACGGCTTTAGCACCCAGCATTTCCTTTACCTGTTTTACCACGTTCAGGAAGTCGGCACCGGAACGGTCCATCTTGTTTACAAAACCGATTCTGGGAACCTTGTAACGGTTGGCCTGGCGCCATACGGTTTCTGACTGGGGTTCAACACCCGATACAGCACAGAAAAGGGCCAGCAAGCCATCCAACACCCGCAGTGAACGTTCTACCTCAACGGTAAAGTCCACGTGACCAGGCGTGTCGATGATATTGAATTTATATTGTTTGGTATCAGCATTCTTCTGTCCCTGTGTAGTTGGAAAATTCCAGAAACAGGTCGTAGCGGCTGAGGTAATGGTGATGCCTCTTTCCTGCTCCTGGGCCATCCAGTCCATCGTAGCAGCACCATCGTGTACTTCACCGATCTTATGATTCACACCTGTGTAATACAGGATGCGCTCTGTTGTAGTTGTTTTGCCCGCATCAATGTGGGCAGCAATTCCGAAGTTTCTCTGAAATCTAAGGTCTGCCATGACTTTTATATTTGTTGTGATTGTGAATACGTTCTTTGTTTAGGGAAGGCTACAGATAAAAACCGGATCATTTTTTCCGGTTGTTCCGGCTCCTGGTCTTCTTTCATCACCCATTTAGGAGATGACGGAAAATTTTGGAGTGCAAAAGTACAAAATTTTAACAGGAAAACAAAGACCTTCTCGGGCAACAGCTGTCTGCCCGCATTCCTAACATTTTTATAACAAACGGTGTTCTACTTTATTAAATTGTCGGAGTACCTACTATTTGGGTTTATTTTATACCCCTTTTTTACAAAATAATTTGTGAATATGTTTTGCTTGCGTAAATTTAATTAACATTTCTAACCTTAAAATTCGAAACAAAATGGCTACTAAAAAAGCAGCGCCTAAGAAAGCGGCAGCAAAAAAGGCTGCGCCTAAAAAAGTCGCTAAGAAGGCAGCACCGAAAAAAGCAGCTCCCAAAAAGGCAGCAGCAAAAAAAGCAGCCCCTAAAAAAGCGGCAGCAAAGAAGGCAGCTCCGAAGAAAGCAGCACCCAAAAAAGCAGCTCCGAAAAAAGCGGCAGCACCCAAGAAAGCAGCAACAGCAAAAAAAGCAGCTCCTAAAAAAGCAGCCGCAAAAAAAGCAGCCCCTAGAAAAGCTGCTAAGAAGGCTGCACCCAGAAAATCAGCAGCACCCGTTGAAGAACCCACCTCTTCTACAGACGGCATAACTGCGGTTTCCGAACCAGGTATGAGCAATGAGGATACAGAAACAAGAGATGAAACTCCCCAGGAGTCTCAATGATCCATCGCGCAGATTGATCACCAACTATATTCCCATGAAGAAGGCTATCTCGTTCGCAGATAGCCTTCTTTAATTCAACCACTTTATTTTTTCCATCGCTTACACCATGCGCCGGCAGGTAAGAATGCGGTCATCTCCCAGTTGCTCCGTATCCAGGATCTCTGTAACTGGCAGCAAGGGTGCATCCAGGCCTGCAGCTAGCTGCATCTTTGTGTTGGTGATAATCCTTGCTTCATCCCACGCTTGCTCGTCTAAACAGCTTTGGAGCAAGGCAGCCCCGCCTTCCACCAGTATACTCTGAATACCAAGGTGGTAGGCCGAAGCCAGGATTTGCTTAACCACTGGATCACCCGGGGCAATCTGGTGGTAACTCACTGCTCCCTCTTCTCCCTGTTTGTGGTAATTGAATACAATTGTTTTGCCTCCGTCTGTAAAAAGCCTGCGTGTTCCGGGCAGTCTTAGCTGCTTATCAAGCACCAGCCGTACCGGATTTTTACCCGGCCACAAGCGGGTGGTAAGGGAAGGATTGTCTGCCAGTGCTGTATTGGTACCAATCATAATAGCCGCTTCTTCGCTGCGCCATTTATGCACCAGCCGGTTGCTCAGCTCATGGCTGATAAGCGTTCTTTCGTCCCCTGTGGCCGCTATTTTGCGGTTGGCGGTCTGGGCCCATTTCAGTACAACAAAAGGGCGGTGAAGAAGATGAAAGGTAAAAAACCGCTTGTTGAGCTGTTTGCAAGCTTGCTCCAGTATGCCGGTTTTTACCTGCACGCCTGCTGCTACCAATTTTTCAATTCCCTTTCCATCTACCTGCGGAAAAGGATCCCTGCAGCCAACCACCACAGCGGGAATCTCTTTTCTGATAATCAGATCGGCGCAGGGAGGCGTTTTGCCATAATGGGCGCAGGGCTCCAGCGAAACATACAACGTGCTTTTTTGAAGGACTTGTCTAAACGGGTAAGCGGCGCCCTTTGTCATTCCCTTTTGATGGCGGTCTTCTGCATCCTGCAGGCAGTTTACTTCTGCGTGCGGCTGTCCATACCTGCGGTGATAACCTTCACCTATAACCGCATTTTCATATACCAGTACAGATCCTACCATGGGATTGGGGGCAACAGAACCAGCTCCCAAACGGGCCAGCTCTATGCAGCGATGCATGTAGTGTTCATCTAGGTTCATAACAGCAAGCCGGTATTGAGGGTGTGTTTATTTGAGCGGGTGGTTCAGCCGGTGCACAACAAACCAGGCTATTACAATCAGTGCCAGGATAAGTACAAGGGCGAGATAAACCCAGGGATATTCTTTTAGTTGCCGCTTGTTTCTGCCGTTCTTTTTTTGCTGAAGCTTTTTGCGCAAGTCACCATTGAGCTGCTCTACAAGCACTTCCAGGTCTTTCCCGCCTTTTACCTGTTGCAAGCCTTCTACGGCATCATTGACCAGGTCGCTTTCAGCCATCCAGCTTTCTACCTCATGCGCCTCATTGCCGGAAAGATGCCCGGAGAGATAGTCCATCAGTTTCTGATTGTCTATTTCCTTGTTGCTATCGGACAATATTTTTAATAAATCGTGGTTCATGTGTGGTCATCCTTGTTCAATGGAAGAAAGGCTATATCCTTCCTAATTTTTTATCCAGCATTATCCGCAGGTTTCTTTTGCCGTTTTGTATATAGCTTTTTACTTTTAAAATAGAGTACCCTGTATTTTGCGCTATTTCCTGGTATGATTGCTTTTCCAGATAGAATAAAGTTACACAACGTTTTTGTTCATTTCCCAATTCCTGCAGAGCTGACCCCATCAACTCGAGCCGCTTTTCTTTTTCAAGCAACTGCAGCTTTTCATCCTGCTGGCTCTCCGGCGCAACATTGGCTGCGTTTTCACTCAAGTCGGCGGTTATCTTACCCTTGCGGTCGCGCAGCTTCATCAAACAATGATTTTTCGCAACCATGTAGATCCAGCTTTTAAAATATTCTACCCGGTATTTATGCAGTTCTGTAATGGCTTTCAGGAATATCTGCTGAACACTGTCTTTGGCTTCTTCTTCATTTTTAAGGTACTTCATGCATACGCCGAGCAACAGCAGGGTGTACCGCTCCAGCAGCAAACCAAGCCACTTGTTGTCGTGTTCCTGATAAAAGTTATTCAGCAATTCAGCGTCCGTAAAGGAATATTTCTCTGTTCGCACGGGCTTACACAATCTTGCGGTAGTTATAAATTTTTCATCCATTTGCAGGCTGCATCCGATAGAAGTACAGCAATCTTTCAGCGTTGCGGTACTAATAAAATCGATCTTCCCTACTAAGATGCAGAAACGGAGATTTCCATATACGGGATGTTGAGGGTATAAAATAAAAATCAGGGAGCGGGCGTGCTGCGGGGAAGGGGCCGCAGAGGGGCTTACTTCTTATCGAGAAACAACATTTTGATGGCTACAAAAAGCAATAGGATACCAAAAACCTTTTTTAGCTTTTCCTGCGAGATGGACAGCGACACTTTGCTGCCCAGAAAAGCCCCGATTACAAATGCAATACACATAATGGCTACCACTTTTATATCGAGGTAGCCTTTTTTATAATAATTCATGACAGCCAGTATGCCTACCGGCATCAGCAGCAGCCCAAGGGAAGTGCCCTGGGCCTGGTGCTGATCAAATTTTAAAAAATACATCAGAGCAGGTACAATGATGATACCGCCTCCTACACCTACCAAACCGCTTAACATGCCGGCAGCCAATCCTATGATCAGCAGCAGTATGATGGTGTAGGTGCTCATGCTTCCTGTGTTTTAAAATGTTCTTTGTAGGATTCCATTGCATCCTGAATGATCTTGAGGGCTACGGTTTTGTCGGCTACATCTTCCACTTTTACGGTTTTGTTCTCCAGCTTTTTATACTCTTCAAAAAAGTGGCGCAATTCGTCAAAGAAATGTTTCGGGAGCTCTTCAATGTTGTTGTAATGGTTTACGCTGGGGTCGTTGGCAGCTACGGCAATGATCTTGTCATCGGCATCGCCACTGTCAATCATCTGCATCACACCCACCACTTTTGCTTGTACCAGGCACAAAGCCTGCACGGGGATAGACGTAAGCACCAGGATGTCCAGGGGATCTTTGTCATCGCCATATGTCTGGGGTATAAAGCCGTAGTTGCAAGGGTAATAGAACGCGGAATAGATAACCCGATCAAGCTTGAGCAAACCGCTTTCTTTGTCGATCTCATATTTACAACGCGAGCCTTGCGGAATCTCAATAATGGCATTTACATTTCTCGGAGCACCTTCACCAACCGGTACTCCATGCCACGGATGCGACACAGTATACATATTCAATGCATTTAGTTATGTACAAACGTACAATGGATTTTGTGAAAATTGGGTAATATTTATGTTTCCTCCTGTGCAGGACAGGATTTGGAGAGAACGATTTTCACGCTGGTTTTATTACCTGCATGCCCAAGTAGGTCATCAACATGCCCAGGGCCACACTCCCGGTTACATAGAGAAAGAAGTAACCAGTTCTGCCGGCCCGCAGCAGGGAGAGTGCATCCACCGAATACGTGGAGAAAGTAGTAAAGCCACCGCAAAATCCGGTGATCAGAAAAAGCTTGGTTTCCTGGTTGATGGCTCCCGCTCTCTCCGCCAGCGAAAAAAACCAACCGATCAGAAAACAGCCGATCAGGTTTACCAGAAAAGTTCCGAGCGGAAAAGGCCCGGGGTAAAGCTTGTACACCAGCATCTGCAAACCGTAACGGGCCACACCGCCCAGCGCGCTCCCTGCCGCTACCATTAACACTGCTTTCATGGAGAACAACCAGTTCTTTTTACAGGTTAGTGAATATCTTTCAGATCAACCAGCCAGTCGCCCTGCCAGCGCACGATTTTGATAGAAGTGGTGTCTTTTGGCTCAAAAGAGTTTGTGTAGGTGTACACAACAGACGAGTCGTTGAGGTTGGTAATGCGGACAGGCCTGATCACCGCGTCTTTGAAGCTTACTTTTTGTTCTTCTGTGTAGTGGTTATAGCCTTCTTTCCACCTGTCGAGCAAGCGCAGGTTGGTACCTGTTGAATCTTTCAACAAATAAAAGGAAGCTTTCTTGTAATTGCCGTCCAGCGAAGCGCGGATAAATTCCCGCCCTGCGTCCTGCGCATCTTCGGCTTTTTCGTAGCCGGCCTCGCTGTTGCAGGCTACTGCTGCTGCCAGGAAAAGTAAAACCAATTGTTTCATAGTTGTGCACACAACCTACTGATACAGGTTGTGTGCACAAAATAGGAATAAATTTGATTGCTGGCGTAGGAATAGAGTGCTGCATCAATGTTGTTCGTGCGGCTGCATTTCTCTTTGCTTTTCGCGGTCGTATGCCCGGATGATGGCTTTCACGAGGCGGTGACGGACTACGTCTTCTTCATCCAGCTCAATGTGTGCAATGCCTTCTACCCCTTTCAGGATGCGGACAGCTTTCTCGAGGCCGCTTCGCTGATTTTTGGGCAGGTCCACCTGCGTGAGGTCACCGGTGATAATGGCTTTTGCATTGGCGCCAATACGGGTCAGGAACATCTTTATCTGCAGGTCAGTGGCATTCTGGGCCTCATCCAGGATGATGAATGCGTTGTCGAGCGTACGGCCACGCATATAAGCCAGCGGAGCGATCTCGATGGTGCGGGTGCTCATGTAGTACCCCAGCTTATCGGCCGGGATCATGTCATCCAGGGCATCATAAAGCGGACGCAGGTAAGGATCGATCTTTTCTTTTAAGTCGCCAGGTAAGAAACCCAGGTTTTCGCCTGCTTCTACAGCCGGGCGGGTAAGAATGATCTTTTTTACCACCTTGTTCTTCAGGGCCCGTACGGCCAGGGCAACAGCGGTATAGGTTTTACCGGTACCGGCCGGACCAATCGCAAATACGATGTCGTTTTTTTCTGTGCCGCCAACCATTTTTTTCTGGTTCTGGGTACGTGCCCGAACGGTTTTGCCATTGGGGCCAAACACCAGCACTTCATTGGGATGCCGCTCTACAAAATGGTCTACTGTTTCCGTGTCGTCTCCGCCGCCCAGGATCTGCTCAAGATACGTTTCGCTCAGGTGGCCGTTCCGCTCCAGGTACTGAACCACCAGGTCAATTTTTTCTTTGGCCGATTCTACCTGCTCGGGGGCGCCGCTCAATTTCAATTGTGTACCGCGGGAAAGGATTTTTAGCAGGGGGAATTTTTTCCGGAGAATGTCTAGCTTACCGTTGTTTACGCCAAAGAATTCAATAGGATTAACGGTTTCCAGGTTGATGATTGTTTCTGTCAATTCTTTCTGTTTTAATGCATTCTGAACATATTTTATCGTTCGGGCCGGTATGTTTCTTCTGTTAGTCATACCCTGCGCTAAAAAGCGTGGCTGTGTATGAAGTTATAAAAATTAGGCGGAGATTCCCGGTGAACAAATTCTAATTTTTATCAACATCATTACTCCTTTTATTAACAACCAAAACCCTGATTTGTTACAGGCTGCCCAATCCGGTTCCTGCTTTTCCCCACTGCCTGTGAAAGGCCGGCCGGCAAAATAGAAACATCTTCTTCTGCTGTCCATAAATACTTGTAAATGCGCTACTTTTGAAACCAAACATTCCCCATGAACATTACACTCATACAAGCACAGGCTGTTGTGGCAGCTGCCATTGAAAAAGCCGAAGACATGAACGTAAAAATGAATATTGCCGTGGTAGATGCCGGTGCCAACCTGGTTGCGTTTGCCCGGATGGATGACGCCTGGTTAGGCTCGCTCGACATCTCTATCAAGAAAGCAAAAACCGCCCGTTTCTTCGACATGAATACAGGTGAGATCGGCAAGCTTTCCCAACCGGGTGGTCCCCTGTACAACATTGAACATTCCAATGGCGGACTGATCTCCTTTCCCGGTGGCGTTCTGATTAGAAACGGAGAAGGCATCATTGGTGCCATCGGCGTTTCAGGCAGCACGGTGGAAGACGACCATGCAGTAGCTACAGCCGGCGCAAACAGCCTGGATTCCAGCATACAGCCCTGATATCCGGTATTACCATTCGTTGAAGAAACTATTGATCCATGACGAGAATCACCATCACGCTTTTATTTGTTTCCCTGCTTTCTTTCTTTGCTTTTAAAAGGCATCCCGGCACACCGGCAGCCATGCCTCCCGCCCTGTCTTCTATCCGTGAAAGCGATATCCGGCAAGACTTATTTGCCATGGCAGCTGATAACATGCGCGGAAGAAGAGCCGGCACACTGGATGAACTGCGGGCAGGCGCCTGGGTGGCCGAGCAGGCGCGCAAAGCCGGCTTGCAGCCGGCCGGTGATGATGGTACTTATTTCCAGTTCTTTTCTATCCGCCGCACGCGGGTAGCTCCTTCCAGCAGCATTGCCCTGAACGGCAAACAACTTCTCCTGAATAAAGATATATGGGTAACTACCCCAATAGACAGCCAGCTTACGCTGCCCGTAGAGTGGCTGGAATCGTTGGCAGACACATCCCGTAACCTGCAGGGCAAAGCGGTCGCCATTATGCTAAGACCGCCTGTTCAGTTGCCTGCACCCGGCGTAAGCCTCTGGGGTTACCGGTACACTGCAGCAGCCGTGCGTCAACAGGCCAATTCCCTGAGAGCACACGGCGCTTCCTGTGTTGTACTGGTAGCCGACTCTGTAGCAGAAACAGAACTGAGCTTTATCGGGCACAACTACCAGGAAGGATCATACCAGTTAGAGACTGGCAATTCCGGCGCACAACAGGCCAGAAATCCTGCTCCGGTTTTATTTCTCCGTTCTTCTCTGGCCGCCGGTTTGCGTCAGTCTGCAGCTACCTTGACGCTCACTCTTAGATCAGAAAGCTTTTTATACCCGTCCGTAAACGTGGTGGCAGCAGCAAAAGGCAGCGATCCGGTACTGGGCAAAGAGTGGGTCTTGTTCAGCGGACATCATGATCATGACGGCGTTGGCCTGCCAGTAGCCGGTGATTCGATCTGGAATGGGGCAGACGACAACGCAACCGTAAGTGTGGCCATGCTGGCGATTGCCCGGGCATGGGTCGCCAAACCAGGCAAGCGGGCTGCCTTGTTTGTGTGGCATGGGGCAGAAGAAAGAGGCCTGCTGGGTTCCCGCTGGTACGCAGAACATCCTACAGTCAGGAAAGAATCGATTGTAGCTGTGTTGAACGGCGACATGATGGGCCGCAATTCTCCCGACTCTGCTGCGCTGTTGGGTGCTGTGCCGCCCCACCGCAATTCAGCCACACTGGTAAACATGGCCATGCAAGCCAATAAGGATGTTTCAAAATTCAAGACAGTAGATACCAGCTGGGATGATCCCAAACATCCTGAAGGCTGGTATTTCAGAAGCGATCACCTTTCTTACGCCCGTGTAGGCATACCGGCCATTTTCTTTACAACGCTTCTTCATCCGGATTATCATACGCCCAGAGACGAGGCACAGCGGATCGATATTGCCAAGCTTACCCGCATGAGCCGCTGGATGTACGCAACCGGCTGGAGCGTTTCTGAAACCGCCCAACGGCCGGCACTTGACAATCCTTCTTCCGTGAATCTCTCCAGGTAAAATCATCCATAAAAAAATCCCGGCTGAAGTAAATCAACCGGGATTTTTTGTATTTGATTATTGTGCGTCGGCTCAATTAGTAACGGTACATATCTGTTTTGAAAGGTCCTTCGCTTGAAATGCCCAGGTACTCGCTTTGGGCAGCGGTCAGTTCATCCAGCTCCACACCGATCTTTGCAAGGTGCAGGCGGGCTACTTTTTCATCCAGGACTTTTGGCAGGACGTACACCCTGTTTTCGTATTTGCTGTGGTTTGTCCACAGTTCAATCTGTGCCAGGGTTTGGTTGGTGAAAGAGTTACTCATTACAAAAGAAGGATGACCGGTAGCGCAACCCAGGTTCACCAGGCGGCCTTCAGCCAGTACGATCACATCTTTTCCGTCAATGTTATACAGGTCAACCTGCGGTTTGATGGTATCTTTTGTTTGACCGTAGTTTTCATTCAGCCAGGCCATGTCGATTTCGATATCAAAGTGACCGATGTTACATACGATCGCTTTGTCTTTCATCGAACGGAAATGCTTTTCTGTGATCAGGTCGCGGCAACCGCTGGCGGTTACAACGATGTCAGCTTCTTTTACAGCGTTTTCCATTTTCTTTACTTCAAAACCATCCATAGCGGCTTGCAGCGCGCAGATAGGATCGATTTCGGTAACGATCACGCGGGCGCCGGCGCCTCTCAGCGAATCGGCAGAGCCCTTGCCTACGTCACCATATCCACCTACTACAGCTACTTTACCGGCCAGCATAACGTCGGTAGCACGGCGGATCGCATCCACCAGGCTTTCGCGGCAGCCATATTTGTTGTCAAACTTTGATTTGGTTACACTGTCGTTCACGTTGAAAGCAGGAACCGGGAGGGTACCTTTTGCCATTCTTTCGTACAGGCGGTGAACACCGGTGGTGGTTTCTTCCGACAGGCCTCTCACGTGCTGGATCAGCTCGGGATATTTGTCGAACACCATATTGGTAAGGTCTCCGCCATCATCCAGGATCATGTTCAGCGGACGATCGGCAGCGCCAAAGAACAGGGTTTGTTCGATACACCAGTCAGCATCTTCCAGCGACTGGCCTTTCCAGGCAAAAACGCCGATACCGGCGGCGGCGATGGCAGCAGCGGCATGGTCTTGCGTAGAGAATATATTGCAGGAGCTCCATTTTACCTCAGCACCCAGCGAAACAAGTGTTTCGATCAGAACGGCTGTTTGGATGGTCATGTGGAGGCAGCCTGCAACGCGGGCACCTTTGAGTGGTTGAGATGGGCCATATTCTTCGCGCAAAGACATCAGACCAGGCATTTCAGCCTCGGCCAGTTTGATTTCTTTTCTGCCCCAATCAGCCAGGCTGATGTCGGCTACTTTATGCTTTAGGCTAAAGTCGATGGTTGATTTTGTTAGCGTAGACATGTAATGATTCTTTTTATTCAGCCGCAAAGGTAAAGTTATCCGGCTAAAAACCGCAATATTGTTCTGTAAAGGGGCATTTTCAACCAGTTAGACGCGCTAATTGGCGACGGAACAGACATTACACAGGAGACCTGGCAGGCTCAACCAGGTCCCACAAATTGCCGTACAAATCTTCAAATACGGCGACTGTTCCGTATCGTTCTACCGAAGGAGGCCGTACAATTTTTACTTGCTGTTCAACCAGCCGTTGAAAATCGAGCTGGAAATTATCCGTATGGAGGAACAAAAAAACCCTTCCGCCCGTCTGGTTCCCGATCCGGCTTTCCTGCTCCCCATTGGCTGCTTTCGCGAGCAGCAGGCCACAGCCAGCTGATCCTTTGGGCGCGACCCGTACCCACCGTTTTGTTTCGCTCAATACAGTATCTTCCAACAGGGTAAACTGAAGCTTTTGTGTGTAAAAAGCAATGGCTTCATCGTAGTCTCTCACCACAATTGCGATCTGGGCCAGTTGTTGCATCATCCCTTTCCTTCTTTTATGATCTTTGCTACGGTTTTATCAATCGGCAATGTAACTGACTCTTCCGAAAAATGCTCCCAGTCGATGAACCGGAAGGTTTCAATTTCATTCTTCTGCTGATAAATGATGAGCTGGTCTTCATCAAAATCAAAGGGCTTGTCGCGCAGGGCGCAGGTGATGGGTTCGGAAGGAAGAACATAGTAGTAAATAGAAACAATCTGGTGCGCGGGGTTGAAAGCCGAGAGCTGGAAATAATCCGTTGTATAAATATGATCGCCGATCTCGGCTTCCAAGTTCATTTCTTCCCTGATCTCGCGCTTCAGGCATTCGCGGGTGCCTTCACCAAATTCCAGTCCGCCGCCCGGGAATTTTGTATAATAGCTTCCCCGGATCCATTCATCGCTTACGAGCACCTGTTTTTTCTCGTTGATCAGGATGCCATACACTCTAATATTGAACATACAAGGGGTTTAAAACCATCTTCTTTTCATAAAATACCAGCTGATCACCACGGAGATAGAGAGGGAAAGCAGCAGGGGAATATAAAAGGCGTGCTGGGTGTTCTGATAGGGAATCGGCACATTCATTCCGTAAATACCGGCTACCAGGGCAGGCAGGGAAAGAATGATGGTGATAGAAGTCAACCGCTTCATCACGTTGTTCAGGTTGTTGGAAATGATGCTGGCAAAAGCATCGAGCGTGCTGACCAGGATATTTGTGTAGGTGTTCGCCATTTCCAGCGCCTGCGAGGTATCTACGATCAGGTCATTTAAAAATTCTTTTTCTTCTTCATTCAATCCTAAAAAATTGGTGCGCTCCAGTTTCATGAACAGGAGTTCGTTTGAACGCAGGGCCGTTACAAAATACACCAGGCTTTTCTGGATGCGCATCAGCTGCAGCAGTTCTTCATTCCGGTTGGAATCATACAGCTTTTGTTCCAGCTGGTTGCGGCGCTGGTTGATTTCCTTGAGGTACTCAAGTGAGTTCTGCACCACCTTTTCAAAAATCTTGAGCACCATCATTTTCCGGTTGTCGGCCTGCCGGTTCCGGAAGGTATTCAGGAATTTTTTGATGGCCGCGTTTTCGAAGGAGTTCACCGTTACGATCTGGGTATGTGTCAGGATGATGCAGATCGGGATGGTAATGTAGAATGCATCGCTGTCGTTAAAGGAATTATTTTCCGTGGGTGTTTTGATAACGATGAGCTTTACATTGTCCTCATCTTCAAAACGGCTTTTTTCGTCAATGTCCAGTGAGTCGGTCAGGAAGTCGATCGGGATGTCCAGGGCTTCGGAGAGTTCGGTGAACTCTTCCTGCTTCAGCGGGGGGAGGATATTGACCCAGGTACCGCTGTCTGGCTTTTCGATGGCGACCGTTTGGTGGTTGATATTTTTGAAATACTGAATCACTGCGACGCAAATATAGAACTAGTCCTGTATTTACCCGAAATAGATAACAAGCTGATTACAGGGACTAAGTGATAAATGCGGTGAAGCAGCAAGGAAAGCACGCAGACAGGCCAATTATCATGCAATCATAACAGAATCATAATACAATCTCGCCTTCATACACCTTTTCGGCAGGGCCGCAAAGCCAGATATTGCTGTAGGTTCCGTCATCGATGCGGTCGAACTCAACAGTGAGCTGGCCCCCTCTGGTGTTTACGATCACATTGTTGAAGCCGGCTTCGTTGTGGTAACATACCAGTGCGCTGGCAGTTACGCCGGTGCCGCAGCTCAGGGTTTCATCTTCCACACCCCGTTCGTAGGTACGCACACTGATCTCATCATCGTCCTTTACCTGGACAAAATTCACGTTGATGCCTTCTTTCTCAAAAGCGTTGCTGTAGCGGATCTCCTTTCCTTTTTGAAAAACATCTGTATCCATCAAATTGCCGACGATCTTTACATAATGCGGTGAGCCGGTGTTCAGGATGGCATCTACGCCATAGGGATCTACCGCGTCCACATCTTTCATCTTAAGGCTGATGATGTCGCCGTCTATATCGGCTTCGTGTTCGCCATCCACTGCAATAAAACAGTACCGGTCTTTCACAATGCCCATATGCGATGCAAACTTGACCAGACAGCGGCCGCCGTTGCCACACATGGAACTTTGCCTTCCGTCGGCATTGTAGTATTTCATCTCGAAATCATAGCCGGTCTTCAGGTTCAGGAGCATGAGTCCGTCGGCTCCGATGCCAAAGCGGCGGTCGCACAAAAAATGGATTTGTTCCCGGGTTAGGTTGGAGTAGGCACCTTCCCTGTTGTCGAGTATAACAAAATCGTTTCCGGTGCCCTGGTATTTATAAAAGTGAATCTTCATAGTTTAATAGCTAAAAACGCAAAAGTAACCACTCACCATGAACAAATGGTTTCCAGGGTGTCTTTGATCAGCTTTTCCATGGCGGCGGCGGCATCGTTCGAGAATTTCTTTGCTACCCGGTTGGCTACAATGGCGCTCAAAGAAAGGCATTGGTGCCCCAGCAGTTTTCCCAGTCCGTAGATACCGGCCGTTTCCATTTCAAAGTTGGTGATGCGGTGCTGCCCGAAGCTAAAATGGGTGAGCCGGTCTATCAGATCGGGCTGGCTCAGTCCCAACCGCAGGATGCGCCCCTGGGGTGCATAAAACCCCGGACAGGTTACGGTGATACCATGATGGATGTCACCCACAAAATGTTTGAGCAGCGAGGCGCTGCCGCTGCTGATATAGGGAAAGGAAAAGCGGTTGTGCAATTGTGTTTGCGTCACAAAAGACTGCACCAGCTGTTTTTCTTCTTCATTGTTTTCGATCCTGTAAAAATTCAGCAGGTTGTCGATACCCAGTCCGTGCGTAGAAGCCACCACGCTATCAACGGGAATATCGGCCTGCAGCGAACCCGATGTTCCGATGCGGATGATCTGCAGCTGGGTCCGTTCTTCCCGGATGGTGCGGGTTGTAAAATCGATGTTCACCAGGGCGTCAAGTTCATTGAGCACGATGTCGATGTTATCCGTACCGATGCCGGTTGATACAACAGATATCTTTTTATTTCCGATCCAGCCCGTATCCGTTACAAATTCCCGGTGGCGGGAAGAAGATTCGATCCGGTCGAAATGGCTGCTCACCTGTTTTACCCGGTCGGGGTCCCCGACGGTGATCACGGTGGTGGCCAGTTCGCCGGGCAGGATATCGAGGTGATAAACAGCGCCCCGCTGGTTGATGATCAGTTCTGATTCGGCAATGCGTTGCATACAGGTTGTTTGTAAAGAGTATGAAAATACATTGGTTTCTCCAAAATTCCCTTATTTTTGCCCCTCTCTAAAAAGGTCCTGTGGCCGAGTGGCTAGGCTAAGCTCTGCAAAAGCTTCTACAGCGGTTCGAATCCGCTCGGGACCTCGGACAATCCTGAAAAGGCTTTTATAATCAATATTTATGAAAGCCTTTTTTATTTGCGGGAACGGCTGCAGTAACAATGTTCTTGTTTGCCCTACTTCTTTGCATGGTGTCGTCACCCAGGATCCGGCTATGGGAAGAGATCTGGTTAAGAAATAAAATCACCATCTAAAAAAATTAGATGGTGATTTTGTAAGGGCTTGGGGGTTCATCAGATAATTTCAGAGAAGCCTTGATGGCTTTTTTATTTGCCCCGGTTGAAATACAGGTTAATGCAGTTGCTTCACTATTTTCAATTCCGTCGTGCTTGCGCCTTGTTTTATTTTTATAAAGTATATGCCGGCCTTCAGGTTCCCGCCCACTTCTATATTTTGATTGGGCATTAAACCCTCCCTTGTTTCTATCACTTTGCCGGCTACATCTATGATCTGGAGACTTACCTTCTCCTTGTTCCCGCTCTGTATGTTCACGGCAAACCGGTTACTGCTCGGATTCGGGAATGCAATTGTTTTCAGTTCCCCGCTTGCCTTGCCGCTTGTAACGCCCGTTGCTCTACCGGTGAGCAGTGCTGTTGCTCCTGTTCCGGGTGTGGCGGCAGGTGGACAGGTAACGGTCACGCTGAAGCAGCAGGTATCCCGCTGGTCGGTGATGGCATTTGTTCTTTCATAACAGATCATGTATACGCCGGGACGCTGCGCACTGCCGTTCATGGGTCCTGATAGCTGCCGGTACCGGACCAGGGGTGCGTCGAATTCTGTTATAAAAGGAAAGTATCCGCTGCGCTGGTCGTTCCAGGTGCCGCTGTTGTACAGCTGTCCGTAAGGTTCTACCATCGTGCGTTGATTGCCACCATAGTTGTTGGGTTCTCCCGGGGTCCATTTGGTATAAGCGACTGTTTCCCCGGTAACCCACTTGAACACCCGGTCTTTATCCGGACTGTACAATCCGATCCAGGGTTCAACACCGGCTCCTTTGTTGGCGAGGACAAAACTGTTTTCTTCTTCACTGGTGATGGTAACCAGGTGACCGTTTACGTCCTGGCTGCCGAGATAATGAGAGATGTCTTTTGCCGCCGGCCATAGATAGCTCTTGTCTGACCTGTAATAGCCGTGGCCCCGCAATGAGCCCACGAAGGTCAGCGAGCCTGCAGTGGGATCCAGGTAAGAAGGAGGACTAATGGTGCCGGGGAACGTATCCTTGGGCTCTGCCCATTGAACGGTTGCTGTGCCTGTGCAGGAAGCTGCTGCTATGGTGATGTTAGCCGGACAGGTGGAAACTGAATTCCGGAGTGTGTATCTCCACAGATCATTCGAAATCCCTGTTCCGGAAGCAGTGAGCGATGTGCCGCCGAATACCCATAGATTGCCCGAAAGATCCAACCAGCCCACAGGACTGTACCTTGCGCCCGGCTTGTTGGTTGAAGCAGATTCGCCCTTTGTACCGTAGCTAGGAGGGCTGTAGGTTGTTGGGTCACCTTTTAACCAGGTCCATTGGCCTGATGCAGGCGAATACTCCCATAAGTCATTGAAGATACCGCTACCGGAAGTAGTGCCCTCTCCTCCAAACAACAACAGATTCCCCGAAGCCGCTGTCCGGGTGATGAACCTTTGCCTGGAGCCGGGCCGGTTGTTAGGAGCCGGAACGCCCTGCGTGCCATATATCCCGTTGGAGACCGGAAAATTATCTCCGCTTACCCAGGTCCATAACCCGGTGGAATGATCCCACTTCCACAGGTCACTCATCGACCTGTCAAACGAACTCGGGTAATCATAATAAACCTGTCCGCCAAAAAGCCAGAAATCACCGGAAGGAGTTACCCAGCCATATGCCCTGATCCTTGTGCCCGGATTGTTTGCGGCATTGGCTACGCCTTTCGTGCCGTATACGGCTTTTACGAAAGGAACAGTATCTCCGCTCATCCAGGTCCATTGCCCGCTGGATGGCGTATACTTCCACAGATCGCTGTAAGAGGTGCCCCCAAACAGCCACAGATTGCCTGCAGCATCCATTCCTCCTGTAGCACCGGCTTTCGACGGCGGGTAATTGGCAGGATCAGGAACGCCACGCACGCCATATCTTCCAAACTGAAACCAACTGGTTAACATCTCACCGCTCATCCAGGTCCATTCATTGGTGGCGATGGAATACTTCCAGAGATCGCTTAATCCCCCTGCGCCAAGGGCTGTAGGGTAACTATACCCTCCCCATAACCACAGGTTGCCTATAGCATCCGCCCATCCGACTGCCTCCATTCTTACCCGGGGCTTGTTATTGGGACTAGATACTCCCTTGACGCCATACACGCCTGGCTGGTCAGCGGCATCATCACCACTCATCCAGGTCCACAACCCGGTAGCGGGCGTATATTTCCACAGGTCGTTGAGATAGCCATTGGTGTTTCGGCCCAATCCCCTTCCACCGAACAGCCACAAATTACCGGTAGAATCGGTCCAGCAGACCGCATCCTGCCTGGCCCCTGGCTTGTTTGCAATGCTGGCAACACCTTTTATGCCATAGACCCCATATTGATTCGCATTGTTGTCACCGCTCATCCAGGTCCATTGATTAAGCTGAGCAGAGGCAGCGGCAAAGATGACCAGTAACAGCGAAAGAAGTAGTGTTTGCTTCATGTTGATGGGATGGTTTTATACGGTCTGATAAATACAGCAAGGCCAACCCGGCGCCTGGAATGCGGGAAAAAAATATGTCACCCGCAAATGCGAGGGTTGATTTTTTTGCAGGTCTTCCGATTATGGATAAGATGGATGGGAGGTTCGTAAAGTAGCAGATCAGTACTACGAATGTATACAGGATTTCTCATAGCATGCATCCCCCAATTTGGGGGATATTCGTCCGGAGCGGAGCGATCCCCTGCTAATTTTAGCGCACCAGATGGCCTTGTTTGTTGCCACTTTCAATGCAATTTTTGCCATCCCCGGCTTTGGATTATTTGTATTGATTGCATTCGTCATAAGGATGGGTTTTATAACAGCGATCAATTTATCTATCGCTATATTTATTCATCGCGACATTTTCAGTGTACAATCTTTGGGATCAAAGAGACAAGCCTGGAAAATACCTGTTAAAACTCATGGTTGCAAAAAGATAGTTTTTCCTTTGTCAACTTTTTTAGCAAATTCAAGTTACAAGATTTAGTATTGCAGGACCAAATATATTGGTTGCTTCGGTTTACTTTGTCTTGAGAACCGACTCTTTACAGGAGTAGCGCGTTGAAAAAAAGAAGATAAAACAAAGTGGCAAAAAGATTGATGGTCTGTGCCGGGGATCTCTTACAGATCTGTCAAGCAGCATAAAATCAAATGGTAGAAATGCCGCTTTTTGTTTGCGGGAACCTTTTATTTTTTACTTATGGCGAGTGGCAAGGGTAAAATAAACAAACAAATTATTCAGCTGGCTCTGTTCGAGGAAGAGCAGCCTGCTTCAACAGAGCAGATAGAAGAAGGGGCGCCAGCGGAACCCGCAGAAGAAGCGCCTGTCAAAAAACGTGGTCGCAAAAAAAAGTCACTGGATACACCTCCCCCTGATGAAACACCTCAGCCAGAAGAACTGGCGGAATTCTCTTTACCTGTTGATCCCGTTCCTGCGCAGGAAGAACCAACCCTTCAGGAACCTGCGGATCTCTCCTCCGATCCGGAAAAAGAAACCGAGCGCAAAGAAAAGTACAGGAAAGACCAGGAAGCCCGGCTGGCAGCCTTGTGGAAGGCCCGGGGTAAAAAATGACCCATTTTACAAAAATCCAGGCAGCAGATTGTGGATAACTTTAGCCGGTGAGATCCTCCCTGATAAATTATCCACAATGGGTAAATAAATTAGCAAATCACCAAAAAACTTAGCAACTTTATAGCAAACCCACCAACATGCCGATTGAGAAAACCCTCCGGAAACACGCCCGGGCCAGGAGTGTGATTACCAGAAAAAAGTACCGCACAAGAGTACACCGCAAGTTGAACCTCCCTCCCAGAAAAGTTACAGAAACCAACGACTCCGGTACACACCCAGTACACCAGAAATACTTTCTGGCTTATATACTGGCAAACTGGAAAGCTACCCGCGCACAGGGTGCATAAATATATTTGCAAGGGATTGTTCACTCCCGGTTAAATTGCCTGGTTTATTTTAGCAATATCAAGCTTGCACCTTGCAGGAGTATTTCTTCCGTATTAATATTGCAGTGAATCCCTTTAGATTGTATGAAATCGCTTACCCTGTTCTTTGCCTGTTTGCTTGTACATTTTTCTTATGCCCAAAGAGTAGACAGGTTCTCCCATTATGACAGTGAATGGAAACCAACCGATCTAAAGAATGCGGCCTATTTCGTGCGCGTGCGGCAAGCAGGCGACAACAGCTTTGTAAAAAACCACCTACAACAACCATGGCCCCAGGATCAGCCAGGAAAGGTGCATGGATGCTGCCTGTAAGGTACTGAATGGCTGGTGTGCCTACTATGGTCCGGAAGGATATGTTGACTCTGCTGGGGCATATGCTCAAGGAGTGATGACCGGCTCCTGGTATTATTACCACAACAATGTATTTCCGTTCAAGCGAAAGGATTATGAGAATGGACAGTTCATCAAAGACACACTTTATGTTATACCTTCCCAGGACTCCCTGTCAAAGAAGACACCTGGCCTTCCGGGCGAAGTTGAGTCCAGCTTCAAAGGCGGAGGAGAAGGATGGGCGAAATACCTGCAAGAAAACCTCAGCTATCCCCTGCAGGCACAAAAAGCAAATATCCAGGGAATGGTCATCCTCCAGTTTATCATAGATCAAAAGGGAAAAGTACAGGATCCAGAAATAGACAGATCGGTAGAGTACTCCCTTGATGAAGAAGCCCTCAGGATCATCCAGAAATCTCCTGCCTGGTTACCGGCATCGAAAGACGGAAAAGTGCTCAAGTCATGGAAACTTCAACCTGTTATATTCATGCTGATAGAGAAAAAGGGCCGCGTGATTTAACCCCTATTGCTTCTTCCCTGCCTCCTTTAAACCTTCATACATTTCTACCTCAATGATGCTCAAAGTTCCCTTTGCTTTAGCATCATCCCTGGCAACGCCATCATCCAGTTTTTTACCCGACACTTCAACGCCTGTATTGCCATTCTGCGCCGCGGCATTGCCAGCCAGTTGTATCCTGACCTTTTTACCGCGCTGCGGCGTGCAGGCAACCGTATAATAGCCCAGGGTGGTTTTTGTAACACCCCTGAAAGCTTCCTTGCCATCAACGGTAATGACCAAGGGATAAGTTCTTGACCGGAAATTATTCAGCTTGATCGTGATCTGGTTGATGGTAGCCTCCCGCTCCAGCTCGTATTCAACCCAGGCTGTTGACGCAGTGCCATCGTTCACCCAGTCCGTTGTTTCGTTGTCGTCGTAACTCCTGAAAGCACTGTCGGCATGTGCGCCGGCCGTAGCACCCACAATGGTTACCGGAATCCGGGTGGCCACATAAGAAGGTGTGGCAGGTGTAGATCCTCGTTGGAGTGGTGAAGGCAATCCTGCAGAAGGCAGGATAGTAGCCAATCCATTTGTTACAGCAAACGGTTTGGTGGTCAGGGTAAGAGATGCTTCTTTTAACCCTTCAGCAGTGGCCTTCACAGTGATCATACCGGGCGTAGTGGCAGAACGGATCAAAAATCTGTTTACCCCTCCTTCTACCGGGAAGTTTTTGGAAAGAATATAGTTATCCGGTCCTATGGCCATGCCGCCCCTCCATTCAGCCGGGCCCTGCAGGGTGTAGCTGATCATGTTGAGTGCCGTATCGCAACGATTACCCTTTGCATCTACCACTTCCACTTCTACCAGGGCCAGGTCGTGTCCGTCGGCTATAAAATCCGTTGGCCGTTTAACCTGTGTTAAACGAAGAGCAACGGGAGTTCCGGTGGTATTGATCTGTGTAGCGGCCAGCTGTTTGCCCTGTGCGTCATAACCAACTGCGCTTATGGATCCCTGTTGGTAGGCAATGCTTTTAAAGGTAAAAAGAAATCCATCCGATTTCTGTCCCCATCCCTTCGATGCGCCGTTTACTTTTAATTCCACTTTATCAGCGGTTGATACGACATAGATGTCTTTCCGGGTACCGGCTTTGTAGTTCCAATGGCCGATAATATGGATATGGTGCTTTTCAGGATTTACCCATCCGTCCCACATAACCTGGTTGGCATAGAAATTCTGCTTTTTTATCCGGAGGCCATCTACTTCGCCGCTGCGGCGGTAATTTTCTGCTCCGCGGTGATGGGTATTGGTCTCAGACCATACAATGTTTACGCCGCCTGCACTTACCCGCTTGCCTGTACCCGGCCGCTCGTTCCAGAATTCAAACCAGCGCTTTACATTTTCTACCGCATGCGATTCCATGTTGCGGTTGTATTCTGCCGCCGGCTGGTTATTATACAAAGGGCCGTCTCCATCCTTGTGATAAGGCGGCGTATAATCGTCCCAATACTTTCTGGACCCCTCATCGCGCGAATATTCCATGGCCCAAAGGGGTTTGGTCGCGCTTTTATTGGTATAGAGCATTTCCCCGCCGTACTCGGCCACTGTTTTGTTGTTCAACATCTCGCGCGAACCGATGGCCCGGCCTCCATGCGGATCGTACTGGTCGCGGATGGCTTTCATGTCGAGCATGTGGGGCTCGCTGATGCCTTTGTTGCCGCTCTCATAAAACAAGATGCTGGGATTGTTCCTGTTGTAGATGATGGCGTCGCGCATCACGGCCTTTCGCTGTTCCCACCGTTCACCTGTTACATCAGCTTCTGCGTCGCCGGCCTGCATGGACTGCATCAATCCTACCCGGTCGCATGATTCGATGTCTTGTTTCCAGGGGGTGATGTGCATCCAGCGCACCAGGTTGCCATTGCTTTCTACCATCAGGCCGTTGCTGTAATCGCTGAGCCAGGCCGGTACGGAAAGACCAATGGCCGGCCATTCATTGGATGTTCGCTGGGCATAGCCGTGTACCATAATTACCCGGTCGTTCAGGTAAATCATGCCATCTTTGAAAGCTGTTTTACGGAAACCGGTTTTTGTCAGAACCCTGTCTGCAGGCAGGTTGTTGATCAGCAGTTGAGTCTCTACATTGTAGAGGTAACCATACCCCCAGCTCCAGAAATGCAAGCCTTTAACCGCAGAAGAGGCTTCAAGGATTTTTGTTTCACCAGGCTGAACAGTTGTTTTATCGCCTGTAAAAGAGGCTACGGGTTTATCAGCGGGATCTGTTATGCTGACCTTATACGTGACGACCTGCGGCTGGCTGGTCTCGTTTTTTATTTCAGAACTTGCGTGCACGGTGGCTGCGCCGGCTTTGATGTTGTACTGATCGGCCCAGATGTACACACCTGTAGTGCCCAGATTGCTGTACAAGGGCAGGGTTTGATAGACCTGCGGAACCACATGCAGGTAAACATTTTTACTGATCCCTCCGTAGTTGGCATTGAAGTTTTTGTCTTCCCACTGGAATTTTGTGTTGGTCTTTTTTTCGCGGTAGTTCCAGTCATTGTCTATCCGTGCTGCCAGTACATTTTCCTTGTCACCAAAATTTACATCGCTGCTTATATCAAACCCGAAAGCCATGATACCATTTTCGTGCAGACCAATGTGTTTTCCATTCAGGTAAAAATCGCCGGCCTGCCGGATGCCTTCAAACTCCAGAAAGATTTTTTGTCCGGCCGCTTTGGCCGGCAGCTTGAAGTGCTTGCGGTACCAGGCTATACCCGTGGGCAGCTGGGCAATGTCTTTGTGAAAAGCCTCGTCTTCGTTCCAGGCATACGGAAGGGTTACGGGCTTCCAACCTGCATCATCAAAACCGGGCGTTTCTGCACCAGTAGCGTCGCCTGCAAACACTCTCCAGCCGGGATTGAAATTGTACTTCACACGTTGAGGCTGCGGCTGTGCCTGCAACGCACCCGTTATTGCCAGCAGGCAGCAAAGAAAAATGAGAGAAGTTTTTACCCGTTTTTGATACAGCATGTCGGTCTGTTTTTTCCGTTCTTCAATAATAGCCGATTGAATTAGCTGGTGTGGTATGCATCGTAGGCCCACCCCTACTCCTCCCGGGAGGGATACGATACACTTGCAGGAGGCTGCACTTTCTTCTCGACGCCTCAAGAAAGGCGCTTGTACTATCCCCTCCCGGGACGGGTAGGGGTGGGTTCCTGCCATCATAGGTCATATGTATGCATTTCAAATAACCTCTTCTCTCCACCTGCACACTACCAAATCTAAATCGGTATAAGATGCTAAAGTATAAAGGTATTGTCCGGTTAAAAACAACCCCGGTAGAATCTTTGAAATAATCCTGGATTTTCTGCTGCTCACTTGCAGCAAACAAGCGTTCTGCTACTCCGCCGTTCCCTTTTTAGAAGGATCAAGCAGTTGGGGGAACCAGCTGCGGAAATAAGATTCTTCCGTATAGGTATTGCCCGCTGATGCATAATCGCAGAATAAAAGGGCAACTGGTTTGCTGCTTTCTTCGGCACGGTAAGAACCCACCATGCAGGGCATGCGAAAGCTCATCCAGATATTTTTATCAGGTGATGGAACCGGTTCGATGGCAATAAACCCTTCTTTGGTGAGTACGGGTGTGATGGTTTCGTCCACGTCCGCTGACCCGCTGAGGCGTTTGTCGCGCACCAGTACAACCGGTCCGCGCAGTACAGCCTGGTAAGCGGGTTTGCCTTCGATGGTTTCGATGCGGCCCCGCATATCGAGCGTTAACTGCAGCTTATCGCCCGATTTCCACTCCCTGTTGATAGTTATGTACTTGCCCGGCTCTATGCCGGAGACGGGTGTACCGTTTACTGTAAGCGATGTTTGTTTGCTCCAGGCAGGAATGCGTATGCCAAGTATGAATTTTTCGGCAGAAGCGATGCTCAATTGCAAGTCGATCACGCCGCCAAGCGGATAATCGGTTTGCTGCACCAGGGAAGCAAGCTGACCCGCCGGGGTTTTTACCTGATAACTGCCGGGATTGAAAAAATTTACCAGCAGGCCTTCCTTTTCCTGCATCACTGTCGTAAGCGGGATGGTGAACAGACCGCGCGGACCGCTGGCCACACAGCAATTCAGACCCATATGGCACTGGTCTTCGCCTTCAGAGCGGATGCCGATCAGGGGCGAGTACTTGGCCCAGGTAGAACCATCCGGCTTCATAGAACCAAGCAGCGCGTTGTAAAAAGACTGTTCAATTGCGTCTGCATACCTGGGGTCTCCTGTCAGACGCAGCAGCTGCTGGCTCAGCTTGATCCAGGTAGCGGTGACGCAGGTTTCCTGGTAGTGTTTTGCCACGAGGGGCTGCAACTGCCTGCCCCCAAACCAGCATTCCATGCTTGATCCGGAACCTGCCACATTGATTTCGGTGTCCCGGATGTTTTCCCATACCTTTTCCACCGCCAGCCGGTAGAGGGACTTTCCTGTGATGCGGTAAAGCTCCAGCAGCCCTTCATAGCAAGACATCATTTCATAAGCTTTTTGTCCTTGCTCGTAGCCCCACCAGCTTTTTTCCGGGATCGGAAAACGCTCGCTTACATTGGTGCCTGCTTTGGCAACCAGCTGCGGTCCTGCCGGCGATTCCCACTCCCGCACGATCTCTTCTGCAAAATCCAGGTAGCGCGGGTTGCGGGTGCGCACGTAGAGTTGTGTGATAGGCTCCAGCACAGAAGTGGCAGCCATGCCGCGGTGGTTGCCTTTTTGCACAATCAGGACTTTTTTATCAGCCAGCTCCTTCATTAAATGATCTGCCAGCTTGCCTGCTGCCTGCAGGCTTTTCTTGTCCTGTGTCAGATCATAATAGGCGATCAATCCCAGCATGCAGTATTTCCTTCCCCAGATATCCCATTGCTCCAATTGCTTGTCTGCTGCATAATTGCCGATATATCCGTCTGGGGTTTGCGTGCGGATCAGGCCGGCCACCGCCGAATCAAGTGCCTGCTTTAACGCCTTGCCGGGTTTGTACCGGTAAGCCTGTACGGCGGACGTAAACCATTTCCCCCAGAACTCAGTTTGCCAGCAGCGGTCTTCCGTCCTGTTTTGAAAAGGCTGTATCAGCCGCTGAATGTCTTGCGCAAGGATCCGGTTGTTGTAAGCCGCATCGAGCTTTTCGCCGACAAAGCCGGAGATGGTGGCGCTGCTGGCGGGTTGCAGCTTGTCGCTGATGGCCGTGTAGGCTGGCTGGGCAATAGTTGGTAAACTTGTTCCAAGCACAAATAAAAGCGGCAGGCAGCGTTTCAGGTATACAATCATAAGGCAATATGGAAGAAACAGGCGTTTGTTAAAGCAAAAACAGGTTGACACAGCAGGTCAACCTGTTTTGAGCGGAACCTTGCATAGACTAATACAGGTATCCTGTAAAGTAAAAGGCGGGGGTTTGGTTGCTGGTAAAACGGCCCAGGAATGCTGAGCTGGTAGCAAAGCCATCGAGTTTGAACTGGTCGCTCTCGATATAGCTCAGTATGTTGTTTGCATTGGTCTGGATCAGGGCCCCGTTGCCATTCGCATTGGCGGCTTTGGTGAATTTGAAATTACCTGACCCATCTACCGTATAGGTGTAATAGTACTGGGCCACGTACGGCCCTACCCCAAACTGATACAGGTACGCATTTACGGTCATGGTTTTTGCGCCGGCATTGAATACAAAATCCATGTCGTCCAGCGTCAGGGCATAAGGCCCGTTCAATATACCGGTGCTGAAGGCGTTGTAGCGTGTAAAGAACAGGTTTGATTCAAACGGCAATCCTGCTCCGGGCGGTACACTGATGGTTGTAAACTGGCTGCCGATCACATTGGTGAGTGACAGGGAAATGAGCGGGGTAGGCGAGTTGGCAAACTCTATATGGGTAGTGCCGGCCAGGATGTAATAGATCTTCTTGGCGTCGTCCCAGTAAATATCCTGGAAAGTATAGCTGCCGATCGTAACAGGCATCATCAGGTGGATCCCGTAAGTAGTAAAGCTGAAGGCCATGCTTTTGTTGACTATAGTCGTTCCTTCAAGCGTAGAAAATGTGATGATAACATTGTTGAAATCAAACCCGACAGCAGCTTTCTGGGAAGAGCTGGCCTGGAAGTACAAAAAAGGATTGTTGTTGGGATAGTCGTACGACAGGTTTATGATGTCTCTTAGGCGGCCCCTTGTAAACGCTGCATCCATTTCAGCCTGGGTTGCCTTTACCAGCACGGCTTCGCTTTTGTTGAAATTTCCTTTTAATACCATGGTATCCTTTACCGCTACTTCCGTAAAGGAAAAGTTGAAATCCGTTCCCCAACCATACCCGCCGGAACCTGTCGGGCTGAATGATACATTGGGGTCAGGATCGGCCGGGATGTGCATGTAGCTATATGTATCGAAGATCAGCGAAGGACGCTGTAAGGCTTTGAGCCGGTAGCCACTTTCTTTGGTTGTTGCGGCCAGGGTAGGCAGAAAGTCTGATACCATCGTTACCCGGTTGTTGGCGGCGAATTTCAGGTAGTAGGAGAGACCGCCTACCTTGATGTCCTGGCTTTCCAATCCTTTCGGATATACAAACAGCTTCCAGCCGGGTGCGGATGTCAGGGCCGTCTGGTAATTGGTCAAAGCCTCCGACAAACGTTCATCGACCGTTTTATCAAAGAGGTTATCTGTCTTTTTGGTACAGCCAGCCAGCAGGCCCGTTATCACCAGAAAGCTTATAAGGAGTTTACAGTTCATACAGAAGTATTAATTGGAGGGTTTATCATGTTAAGGACTAATCCTAAAACAACAGCAGTCCCATGCTGGCCGCATTGGCCGTTGTTTGCGGCGTCAGCACAACCCTGAGCGCCGTATTCGTGTTGTTGGGATTTATATACCAGTCTATCTTGAATGTGTTGTTGCTGAAATAATCGAGCAGGGGTTGTACGGAAGCTTTTATAAACGTGCCGTTTGCCCCGGGGGTCGTACCTGGAACGCCGGCATAGGTGAAGGTATAGATACCGGCCGCATTCCGGGTGAAATTGTAGTTGAAGTCTGCCAGGTAGTTGACGTTTGTTGCCGAATGAAAGTACAACCGCAGCGTATTGGCAGTGGCAGCGGTTGCGACCATGGCCACTGAATCAAGCGTAAACTTCGATGTGGCGTTGAGGGCCAGCAGGGCTGTTTTCGAGGAATTGTACGGGATGGTGAAACCTGTTTGCTGGGTTAGCAGGGTGGTATTTGCGGGGTTGATGCTGATCCGGGTATACGTTTTTCCAAAGCCAAAATAATCAGTGAGCAGAGAAGGGAACAAAGCATTCAGCGCTGCCTGTACGCGGGTCTGCAGGCTGTAAAAATCGATGTTCCAGACCTGTTTGTAATAGCTTACCACATAATCTTCTTTTTGCTGCAGGGCCTGCCGGGCGGTTGCGTTGGCGGCAGCTTTCATTTCCTGGAATTTCTGCCTGCCTTCGGTGAGCATCACTGCGATCGTTTCAACAAAGTCATCATCCTTGCCAGACATGGCATAGCTGGTCACATACCCTTGCTGCAGGGCATCGGCATCGGATATGTTGAACCAGGTTGCTGTATAATTTGCAAGCCCCAGCTTTCCGGAGGTGCCGACGAAGTCCAGTGGATACAGCACGGTCTGGTGCAGGATATGGCCAAATTCATGATGGGCGGTGTGGATGGCCCGGCGCAGAGATACGATGGCGCTCTTGTCGAAATTCTGGTTCACATCAAACAAGACGATATTATTGCCACCTTCTGCCTGCCCAAGGGTTACGGAGTAATAATCGTATTCCACGCTTCCGATGAGCACAAACTGCTTGGGCGTATATTTCTTCATGAACAGCTCGCTGCCTGTTTCATCGTTGTACGGGTTGATCCAGGTTCTTTTCAGGGCAGAGAACAACGGGATCACGCGGCTTTCATCTGCCGGGGTAACGGTTTTGTAGAGCGATGCATTTGAGGGGTCCCAGCGGTATTTGACATCGATGTTGTAAGGCGTGGTCAGGCTGTCCCTGAGCCATTTGTCGATGGCTGTAGAGGCAGTGGTATCGCCACCGAGGCCGACAGGCTGCTGCAGGTTTAATTTTTCATCTTTTCTGCAGGCTGCAAACAGCACCAGCAGGCAAAGGATCCAGGTTGTATTTTTCAGACTTTTCATTTGCTAAGATTGACGGTTTATAGAATCAACGGGCATTCGGCTCCAGTCCGGCTTGTTTGGTAAGAAGCGGCAGCTGCAAGCTCCGGCGTTTGTCGTCGGCCGTTAGGGTAATCACTTCTCCTGCAGCGGTTGTGTGCGTAACAGGGATCTTCAGCCGCAGAATGTCTAACCACCGCAAGCCTTCATGTAAAAAGAACGCTCTCTTAAAATCCAGTGCTGTTGTTATCAGGGCGCTCAGCGTATCGGATGTTTTATAAAAAAGCGCTATTTTCCGGGTGGTCACAGAATCGGTCGCAGGCAGATAATCTTCGATGTTCTTGCTGATAAATGCGTTGAGATCGCTGACGGCGGCGGCTTTGTTGTTGAGCCGTGTGTATGCCTCGGCCCGGTTCAGCACGACCTCTTCGGCAGTGAGCAGGGGAATGGTATTGTAAGGCTGCCCGGAACCGGCGCTCAGGCTTTCCTTCACAAAATATTCCGAGAACTTCGGGATATTGTACACCTGCGGGGTACCGTAAATTATATAAGTATAATACCAGCCGGAAACATTTTTCGTATTGAACAGGTTCGTAAAAATCGTTGTTCCAAAGCCGTACCGCAGCGAAGCATAACTTCTTCCCCATACCGAATTGGCTTCCTGCAGCAACAGGTTGCCTCTCATGGTGGCCTTTGTGTATTCAGCCTGCTGGGAGTAATACTGCATGTTTACCAGCTCGGTATTCCAGGGGCGGAGGTTATCGGCGGTAGCACCGGTCAATGCCTGGCTGGCGTAGGTAACCACGCTGTTGTAATCCCTTTTGAACATGTAAAAACGGACGGCAAAAGCAGCAGCGGCCTGCCGGTTGAAATGGAACTTGGGCGCCGATCCGTAGATGCTTTCGTTGATCAGCGGGTAGCCTTCCTTTAAATCCTTTTCGATCATTTCATAAACATACGCAACGGTTTTGCGCTCGTATTTGGCAAACACCACTTTTTCCGGGGCAGTTACGTATGGAATGCCGGGATCCGATGCAGCCGTAGCCGGGTCATACGCTTTGGAAAACAGGGTAACCAGCATAAAGTGCGCATAGGCCCGGGCAAGCAGTGCTTCCCCTCTTTGCGCACTGTATTGTGCTTTGTTGCTGGATCCGTCAATGATCTGCAGCGCCAGGTTGGCCGAGGCAATGGCCTTGTAACAGGCATTCCAGTAAAAATCAGGCGAATCGTTGTCGTCCGGTGTGGCTTCCACCACTTCATAGCGGTACGACTGCCGGTTGATCCGGTCAATAAAATCATAGCCGGTACCACTGCCGTTCTTATCTTCTGCATTGTCTGACATAGACTCACAGAACAGGATGTAATTGGCTTTGGGATAGGCAGATGTCAGCAGCTGAGACAGCTGGTCGGATGAAGCGATCTGTGTTCTGTTATCGGGCTCTTTATCAAGGTATTTCTTACATCCCGTAAGAGATACCACTGCGATCAACCCGGTATATGCAATCAGCTTTTTCATATTCTTTCTTTAGGTTAAAATCCAACTTTTAAGGAAAAGGTAAATTGTCTGTTGATCGGCAACGCAACGCCACCGGCATTGAAGAACTCCGGATCCTGCCCGTGCAGGTTCTTATCGGAATAAATGAGCCAAAGGTTGTTTCCGATCACATTCACAGAAGCGCTTTTGAACGGTGTACCCGACAGCACCCTTGTGGGCAGCGCATAGCGCACGGTTACAGATTTTAACCGTACAAAAGAGCCGTCAACCACCCGCTGATTAGAGTAATTGTAGTTATTGTACGGGTAGGCACTGGCATTGTTGATATCGTATTGGGTATACAGGTCGGCGATGGACGGAACATTGGTGACCTTCTCATCACCGGGCAGCGTCCACCTGTTCTTAAACTCATTGGGCATGGCATCCAGATCCGAATACCCCGAGCGGTAGGCCGGGTACAGCCTGATCTTGTTGCCTGTTTGGTAAGAAATGTGGAAGCCGAAAGAAAAGTTTTTGTAGTTGAACGTGTTGGTGAACCCGCCCACGATCACCGGGTCAACGGGCCCTTCGTACTTTAAGAATCCTACCTTATCGCTTTGCAGGAATACGGCCCGGCTTGTATCGCCCTTGTCGCTCTTGAATACAGGTGTACCTACTTCGTTGAGCCCTACAAAGGGGATAGAGAACAGTCCGCGAACGGGGTAGCCTTGCAGGGCGCCGCCTTCGGGGATCACGAGTTCATACACCAGCGGGTAGTTCTCGGCCCGGGTGATCTTGGTGGTGTTGTAACCAAATGTAAGATTGGTTTGCCAGCTGAAATTCCGGAGGTTTACCGGCTTGCCGCCGATGCTGAATTCGAAGCCCTGCGATTTCATGTCGGCATAGTTCGCTGCCTTGTTCACTTCTCCGCCGATGCCGGAGGTTCTGACCAGGTTGATCAGGTCGAGGCTTTTTCTCTGATAAGCATCCACAGAAAAAACGATCCGGTTGTCGAACAAACCACCATCCACACCGATATTGCCTTCAAACTTGCGTTCCCAGGTCAGGTCCGAGTTTTCCAGGTTCTCGATGTCGATCGCCAGCTGCCGGTCGCTCAGGTAAGGACGGTTGGTAAGTTGCGTACGCAGCACAGCCAATGAATTGGTTGCATTGCCATAGTTGGCGTTCAATCCATAGCTGCCCCTGAGGGTAAGCGAGCTGATGGCACCGATGTCCTTTATAAACTCTTCCTGGTCAACATTCCAGCGGCCGGCAACTGTATAAGAGTTGATCCAGCGGGCTTTCTCCGAGCGGCCCAGCCGGTTCGAGCCGTCCCTGCGGAAAGTTCCCTGGATGGTGTATTTCCGGTTGTACGTGTAACGAAGGTCACCGAAGTAACCAACGAACCGCTCATAGTTATTGCCCATGCCATAATACTGCAAGCTGTTTTCGATAAACTGTTTTACGATGCGGTAATCAACAAACGGCACGCCGCCATTCTGGTACTGGTAGCCAAAGCCTGTATTGTTGGCATTCTGCCTGTCAGTATATTTTACTTCCTGCCCTATCAGTCCCTGCAGGGAATGAACAGCTGCAAACGTTTTCTCAAAGTTGAGCGTGTTGCGGAAGGTATAATTTTTCAGCTCGTCCTCATCGCGGTTGTAGAATCCGCCATAAGGCAGCACTGAAATGGGCGCTGCATCCGGGTTATCCGGATCGCGGTAAAGAAACGGGTTGGCTTCTGCAATGGTTGATGTTCCTGCAGCCCGGTACGCATTTGCCTGGTTTGAATTTTCGGTCACTTCGTTTTGCTTGGTGGTCTTAACATACCGGAGGGCGCCGATAAAATTGTAGTTTAGCCAGGGCAGGATCTTATACTGTGCGTCTGCCGTTAAACTGATGTCCATCAGGTTTAGGTTCAGCCTGTTGTTGGCCAGTTCGTTGACGATGTTAAAGGGTGCATAGTTCCTTCTGAAATACTCCAGGTTTCCGTTCTCATCATAAGCGGTCAGCACCCGGCTGGTGTTAAGGGCATAGCTGAAGGGATTGATGTCGAAATCCCGGTCATAGGCACCCTCTACCGGATTGCTTCTCCGGGATGTGGTGCCGGGGGCCCTTTGCTGCCGCACCGACCCTGCCACCTTGAACCCTGCGGTGAACCGGTTGGACAGGTTGTATGTATTGCGCAGGTTGATGGTATAGCGGTTCACCTTGTCGGCGATCGTCCATCCCTGGTCATTGTAAAAGCTGGTGGAAAAATAAGACTGGGCCTTTTCGGTACCACTTGACAAGCTCAGGGAATGTTCCTGTGTAAGTGAATTGCGGAACAGGATGTCGAACCAGTCTGTATTGGCCCTGGCATAGCGCATCAGGAAGGCAGCACGGGCTGCGGGGGTGTTGGACAGGGCAAAACTACCATCAGGATTGACTGTTTTGATCAGATCGGCCATCTTTCCGTATACGCCTGCATTGCCCCGGTTGGCAATGCTGTTGTAATCCAAAAAGCCTTTCCGCTCCAACTCCGCATATACTGACATCTGATCGGCCGAGTTCATGATGTCGTAATTGCTATAACTGGGTTTCAGTTGCACACCGAAATTACCCGTATAAGAAATATTGGGTGAACCCGACTTACCGCGCTTGGTCGTGATTACGATCACACCGTTCATGGCCCTTGCACCATAGAGGGCAGTGGCGGATGCATCTTTCAGGATATCAAATGTTTCAATGTCGTTGGCATTCAGTCCGGCCACGGCCGAGCCCAGCAGCGTATTTACATCACCGCTGGCCAGCTGGTCGTTCGATATATTGACAATGTCTTCCAGCACCACGCCATCCACCACCCAAAGCGGTTTGTTGTCGCCGGTGATAGAGGTGGCGCCCCGGATGCGCACTTTGGGTGCGGCGCCAAATGTGCTGGACACGTTTTGTACCGCTACGCCGGCAGCCCGTCCTTCCAGCATGCGGCTCGGGTCGAGCACGCCTTCTGTCCTTATCTGGTCGGCATTGAGCTTTACGGAGGCGCCGGTAAACTTGTTGCGGTCAATGCGCTGAAAACCCGTTACCACCACGTCACTCAGCAGGTTCGATTCGGCACGTAAGGTAAGGCTGACCGTGGTTTGGCCCGGACTTAACCGCACCTCCCGGCTCTCATAGCCGATGGTGCTGATGACCAGGGTGGCGTTCGCAGGCACGTTGCGCAAGATAAACTGCCCCAGTCCATCGGTCTTGGTACCGTTCTTGGTTCCTTTTACCAGCACGGTAGCACCCGCTACCCCTGCTTGCACGCTGTCGAGGACCTGTCCGCGTACAACAGTGTCAACAGGGCTCCGGAGACCTGTCTGGTAAGTGTGAAAGAGATTTTTTTTGTTCTCCCTGCTACCAGCCAGCGCCGGTAAGCTGGCAAAAATGAGCAGCGCCAAAAGAGGAATGAAATAGGCAGGCGTTTTTCTGTAAGGCAATTGTGATGTGGTATCACCCGGGTGTTTCATCATGACTCAGCTTTGAAGGTTAAGTTTTATCAGTCAATGAAATATTGAATGCGTTCAAAATCCGGTTTGTCAGTTTTCTCACAAATCAGAAGAAGTATAAAACCAGATAGTCTTGGGCAAATATGGGTTACAAATATAATTTAATCATAAAAGTAACCTAAACTAACTTGAGCGTGGTCATAGCCTGATGACCGGCTACAGAACCCGGACAAGCGGTCGCATACTTATACTTTCTCACTAAAAGAGAATTTAAATAGCTAGACCGCTGCATGCTTTCCTGATCAGAAAAAAATAAATCTAACTTTTTCATCATAGGCCGGTGTGGTGGAATAAAAACTGCATATCCGATATTTGTCTCTTATTTATCACCAACCTATCTATCAGCAATCTATTTTATGAAATACAACTTATTGGGAAATACAGGCTTGAAAGTATCGCAGCTTTGCCTGGGCACCATGACCTTTGGCGGCAAAGGATACTGGACTGCCATCGGCCAACTGGACCAGGATCCGGTAGACGCCCTCATCAAGCGCTCGGTTGAAGCAGGCATCAATTTTATTGATACGGCCAATGTTTATTCGGAAGGCTTGAGTGAGGAGATGACAGGCAGGGCTATACGCAATTTGGGGTTAAAGAGAGATGACCTGGTGATCGCTACCAAGGTCAGGGGTAAGATGGGAGAAGGGCCCAACCAGATCGGGCTCTCGCGCAAGCACATTTTTCAGCAGGTAGATGAAAGTCTGCAGCGCCTCAACATAGATTATATCGACCTGTACCAGATCCATGGTTATGATCCGCAAACACCGCTGGAAGAAACCATCCGTGCCCTAGACGACCTGGTAAAAAGCGGCAAAGTGCGCTACATCGGATGCAGCAACGTGGCTGCCTGGCAGCTCATGAAAGCCCTGGCTTATTCAACCTACCACCAGTTTGCAAAATTTGTTTCTCTGCAAGCCTACTACACCATTGCAGGCCGCGATCTGGAACGGGAACTTGTACCGCTCCTAAACGACCAGCAGGTCGGACTCATGGTCTGGAGCCCCCTGGCAGGCGGACTGCTGAGTGGCAAATACGGCCGCAACCAGCAGGGACCTGAAGACAGCCGGCGAACCACTTTCGACTTTCCACCTGTCAACAAAGAAAAGGCATTTGACATCCTGGACGTCATGCATCCGATAGCTGAGCAGAAAGGCATTTCTGTAGCCCAGCTGGCCCTGGCCTGGCTGCTGCACCAGCCGGTGGTAACCAGCGTCATCATCGGCGCCAAAAAGCCTGAACAGCTGGAAGACAACCTCAAAGCCGTTGATGTAAAACTGAATGAAGACGAACTCAAAAAACTCGACGACATCAGCCGCCTCCCCGCAGAATATCCGGGTTGGATGATCGAACGGCAAAGAGTGGACAGGGAAAAAGTCTGAACCATGATTTACATGATTTTTCGGATTCAGGGATTGTGTGATTGCACTGGATCGATCAGTTTGCAGGTAAAGACTTTACTGGTTTGATGATTAACCACTCCAATCCCCGAATCCGAAAAATCCTCTAAATCATGGTTCAGACAGCTTCTTCTTCAGCTCCACAATCCTGTTCCGCAGCACCTGCTCCCTGAAGGACAGGCTGAGGGCGAGTTCTTTGTAGATGGCGGGAATTTGTTTTTGCTTGTGGATGAGCGGGGCGTTTTTTACGACTTCAAAGCCCCTCTTTCCTTTGTAGTAGAGCAGGCCGGCATAGGATGGAACATCTTCGGGCCGGATCATTTTTTTGGGTACGACAAAATAAAACCGGTTGCAGTCGCAGGTGCGTTCGGTCATGCGTGCATGTTTGCTGCTGCAGCCTGCCCGTTCCTTGCAGAAATCGGCTTTGTAATCGGCGCGCGATACCTTGATCTCGTATTCGGTGATCAAGCCGGCGGGTGTAAGCCTGAACAAATCCATCTCGTAATTCCCCAGAAAGAAATTGGGAATAATGATATCGTACCCGCTGCTTCTTGACCAATCCATCAAATCTTTCTTTATCTTGTCTGCTGGTTTTATGTTCATGCCTGGTTAATTACTGGACTGCGCAATTTAACAAGCATCCTACTTACCTCAAAGAAGTCTGTCTGAACGGATGTAGTATAAGATTTGCATGTATCTATATTCTTTCTTAAAAGAACCTCTATAAATGAAAAGCAACATGTGGATAATATTTTCCCTGATGGCAGCCCTGGCAACAGGCATTGTGGTAACCTTGTCCAAGAACGGAATAAAAAATGTAGATCCCCTGCTGGGGTTTGCCATTGAATCGGTCCTGATTATCATCGTTGCCTGGGGTGTTACCATTGGCCGGGGAAAGCTGTCAGGCATTGGAGAGATAGACAGGCGCTCCTGGATATTTCTGATTGCGGCAGGCATCATCACGTGTCTTTCTTCCTTGTGTTCCTTCCAGGCCCTCAAGTTGGGCGAAGCTTCCCGCACCTCCTCGCTCGAACGGGCAAGCCTGGTATTCTCTGTTTTGTTTGCAGTTTTGTTCCTAAAAGAACGCATCAACTGGCAGGTAATTGTAGGAGCCATTCTTATGACGGCAGGAGCCGTTATCATTGCTTTTTCCAGAAAGGCTTGATCCTTGATATATGCCTGCCCTTCCCCCGCTTATTCTTAGCTGTTTGCTCGACCCGGAAGCAGCCCATTTTTTTAATGGGTTGCGGAAAAAACATTTTCCGCCGGAAAAAAATTTCCTGGATGCCCATCTGACCCTTTTTCACCACCTTCCTGGAGAGCCTTCCCTCTTTTCCGGTATCGAGGAACTATGCAGCCGGCAAGCTGTCATTAACCTGGCTGTGCAGGAAGTCGTGTTTATTGGTAAAGGTGTTGCGTACCGGATCGAGAGCCCGGTGCTCAAACAACTGCATAAAAGCTTGCAGCAACAGTGGAAGGAATGGCTCACACCACAGGACAAACAAGGATTATGGCCCCATGTCACCGTTCAGAATAAAGTAGCTCCTGAAACAGCCCGCCAGCTGCAAAAAGAACTGGCGGAAAGATTTGTCGCTTTTGAAACCACAGCCCGGGGTTTGCAATTGTGGGAGTACCTGGGAGGGCCATGGAAACCAGTGAAAACCTTTTTATTTACGGCCCGTTGAATCCTGCTTCGGTTGATGGAAGGGCCCGCACCATCCGCTCTCTCCCTTGCAAATCTTTTCTCACTTCTACTTTTCGAAAACCTTCTGCCTGAAACAATTCAGATACAGCCTGGCCCATGTGTTCATGAATCTCCGCATAGAGAGCCCCCCCTTGCAGGAGATGTTTTTTTGCAAAGCCAGCCATTGCTTTGTAAAAGATCAGCGGATCATTGTTTTCAACAAACAAAGCCAGGTGAGGCTCATACTGAAGTACATGGGGCTGCATGTCTTTCTTATCATCTATAGGTATATAGGGAGGATTGCTGACCAGCACATCTACAACAGGCAACCTGTTTCTTTGCTCCGGTTGCAAAAAATCAGTTTGTAAAAAATCAACCTGAACCGCATTCGCAGCAGCATTTTTACCTGCTACCAGCAAGGCTTCCCTGCTAACGTCGCAGGCAATCATTTGCGCGCCCGGCCATTCTTTTTTCAAGGCGATTGCCAGGCAGCCGCTCCCGGTTCCAACGTCTAAAATCTTTGGTTTGCTTTTCCTGCCTGCCTGTTTGAGATCGTGTAGAATCCAATCAACGAGTTCTTCGGTTTCGGGACGCGGTATCAGGACCTGTTCATTTACAAAAAACTTCATTCCCCAGAACCAGGCTTCCCCCAATACATACTGAACCGGCCTGTGTTGCAGCAGCTGCGCTGTATCCTTTTCCAACAAAGCCAGCTGTTCAGCAGGCAAGCTGCTATGTTTATTTAGCACCCTGTCGATGCGTTTCCATCCTGTTACATGCTCTATGACCAGTGCAGCTATGTTTGCAGCTTCTCTTTCGTCATACAATTGAACGAGCTGTGATTGCAAAGCGCTGGTTGCTTGGTATAAGGTCATGATCCTGTTTTTGCCAGGAGGGTTGATTCCACAGCCCTGATGCCCTGTTGCAGCCTCTCTTCATACGTGCCGGAAATAAGCGCCCAGGGCGTGCGCTGGTTGATGAGGATGTCGTGATACATGTGGAATAATTTTCTTCTTGTAGTCAGATCGGGGTATTCGCGCAGCTCATCTTTTACCCAAGGAAGATCGGTATCGCAGAGCAGGTACAGGTCGTATGTCCGCTGAACGATCTGGTCAAGGATAAAGCGGTGGCAGTTGCCGAATACAACCTCACACCATACCTTCATCACATTCATATCTGTATCGATGAACAGGAGCGGCCCGGTTGCGGTGTTGGATGGCTCATGCAGCGGGAGATTGGCAGCGCCTTGTTCCTCCAGCAGGAGCTGTCCTTTCGCGATCACGAGCAGGTCGTCGAAGCTGTAACGGGTGCCGTTTTTCAGCAGGTACTCACGCGCGTATTCCTCTACCCATCGGGTTTGGTAATGCAATGCCAGCTCGCTGCACAGCGTGCTCTTGCCTGTTGATTCGGGTCCGATGATGACAATCTTTTTCATACACCTTATAGGTCCTGTTGTAGTACCGGCCTTGCACTTGCTCTTCTTTGCCATTCAGCCAGGCCCCAAAAAGCCATGATCAGCAGCACCAGGTAATACACACTGCTAAATACATAGCTCTTTACAAAATACAGGGGTATGGAAGCAAAGTCGGTAATGATCCACCAATACCAGCTTTCTACTTTTTTCTTGGCCATCAGCCACATCCCTGTGAATGCAGAAGCGGAAGCCAGGGCATCAGCCCAGGGGATGGCCTGCGGCGCAAACATCCGCTTTAAAAAATGGAGTGATAAAAAGATGATGCCATAACAGGCGGCAAAAAACAGGCACTGTGCCATCCATTCCCTTCCAGTTGAATGTGTGACCCTTACCACGTGCTGCTGGTGGGTATCTCTTCTGGCCCATAACCACCATCCATATACGCTCATGATGGTATAATATACATTTACACTGGCCTCTCCAAACAGGTTTCCCTCCAAACTTAAATAAACATAGATCACGGTGCTGACCAACCCCACCGGGTACACCCAGATGTTTTCGATGCGGGAAAACCAGACGCTGGCAATTCCGGAAACAACAGCTATATATTCCAGCCAGCCTGTTTGCTGCATACCCTGTACAAACTGTTCAAGCACCTGTTGTAAGTTCATAGAATTGAATAGGGCGTAATATTATCACATTCTGCGCATAAAATTTGTTGGGTACCGGTAGTATTCCCTACCTTTCTTACTCAAAATCTAAAATCAACTAAAATCAATTCTATGGCAGGAAGAAATGCGACAGCCGTATGGAACGGCAGCGGAAAAGATGGCAAAGGAACGCTTACCTCAGCCAGCACCGTGCTGGATAAAACACAGTACTCTTATAAATCCCGTTTTGAAGAAGGCGTAGGCACCAACCCGGAAGAGCTGGTGGCTGCAGCCCATGCAGGCTGTTTTACCATGAAGCTGAGCTTCGTGCTGGGTGAAGCCGGATTCACTCCCGATGAAATCGAAACCCGCTGCGACATCACCTTCAAAGACGGCGCCATCACCGAATCACACCTCACGGTAAAAGCCAAAGTACCAGGTATAGACAAAGACAAATTCGAGGCATGTGCAAAAGACGCAGAAGAAAACTGCCCGATCTCGAAGTTGCTGAAGACCAATATTACCATGGAGGCGAGTTTAGTGTAGGACTCCGTCTTCTTTTTTTCTTGATAAAAAAAGAAGCAAAAAAATCAAGGCTTTTTGAAAGGGGCTAAAATTTACTGCACTACGCTACAACGAACAAGCTAGATCTGGAAGGTAGTTCTTCTTTCAGCCATTGCATGAATGAGCAGTTGTACAGTACCGTGCGTGTTCGTTGCT
>JADCRZ010000219.1 GCA_015069695.1 Williamsia sp. | reverse complement strand
TATCATGCCAACGCAGCACCCGGACAAGGCTGTGGCGATCAACGCTCGATGCGGATGCAGCCGTTTTCCTGGAAAGCTGACGGAACGCCCGACTTCGGAACGCCCGTTTCGTTAACGGATTGGATTAAGCGGCCAAGTGGTGAATAGGTAAGTGTTCTTTGAGTCTGAACACCGCACCGATTTCTATGGTCTATGCAAGGGAAAGGGAATAAAATTTATCATATTTTTCGCCCCGTTTAACGACTGCATACACGCGGTGGATTAGTTTATTGCGGACCGCATTGAGAACCAGCATCTTGTTCTTGCCTTCAGCTACTTTGCGCTGATAATACGTCTGTAACTCACCGCTCACTTGAATAGCCGACATGGCACCTAAATGAAACAACGCCTTGAGCCGTTTTTGTGCCTGGTGACTCACTCGGGTCTTCCCTCGTACACTGCTGCCTGATCGGTATTCAAAAGGAGCGACGCCTGGGTGACAAGCCATTTTCTTAGGGCTGTCAACGGTTTTTAGCTCGTTAGTAGCCACCAGAATTTCGGTGGCCGTGGCGGGCCCAATCCCGGGTACTGAGGTCATCAACGTGAACAGTTCATGAAGGTGCGCATCTTGCCGAATCAACTGCCCAATCTGCTTATCCAGAGCTTTACGGTCTTTTTCCAAGGCGGCTAATGAGGCTTTGCAACTCCTCTGAACTTGCTTCTGCATCGCAGTGGTAACGAAGGTTTCCTGTTCATTCAGAGGTCCCGCCAACTGATTGTAGACTTGCATCAATCGTTGTCGGGCTGCACTAAGAAAGGCTAGTTGTCGGATAATTGGACGGGGCGGTTGCCACAGGCGGGTTTTATCCCGGAAGCGATAGGCATACTCAGCAATACGTTGGGCATCCACTTTATCGGTCTTTCCCCGTTGCATGCCACCTGCCTGTTTGATTTGAAGCGATGACTCAAGCCAAATCGGCAGATGAAGTTTATCCAGATATTCCAGCAGATGCGCATTATAGATACCCGTGTGTTCCATACAAAACACCGCTTTCGCAGGCAGCCAATTCGATAGCGACTTTAGATTTCGTAACCCTATTTTGACACCTTGCACTGAATTTGGCGTTTGGAATTGCAGTGGAGTACCCGTTGGCGAATAAACGGCCCAGTCCAGAGTGGCTTTGGCAATGTCAATGCCGATGTAATAGTGAAAGTCCATAAAACGGTTTAGTTTTGGTCTATCAGTCAACCAACTTGCCATTGCTCGAACCCTTATCATGGGCCTCCAACCCGTCTTTCTATCCGAGCCTTTGCAAGTATAACAGGGTGGGGTGCTAAATCGGAGCATAGGTCTCTGACTCCTCGGCGACCCGTTAGGTTACCCCACTCTGGTTGACTACTAACAAGCTACCAAATCTTAGTTTCTTACCAGCCCTCAAACCTAAAGGGCGGCCCGGTCCTTCGTCGGGATGACAAAAAAAGGTCATTATTCACGTTAAATAGGCTAACACCACTATCCCACCATCTTACTC
>JADCRZ010000218.1 GCA_015069695.1 Williamsia sp. | reverse complement strand
CTTTTCAAGAAGCGTATCAATAGACTTAATTTCGTTGTAGGCGGGAATCAAAACGGATAATAACATAAAAACAAAGATAAGCGAAAACGCCCCAACAACGGCGCACTTTTACGTCTATGGCATCCAAAGCAATTGTAAGAAATACAACCGATTTTGCATTAGTCGGCCCTAATTCTGCTGATTCACTGACGATTTACACCTTGCTCAGGATATACTGAAGCAGCAATAGCAATCTGGTAAAGTAGACGGGTTTAAATCGCTTTTACGAACACTTTCTCATTTGACCAGCTCTTTCTCATAAAGCCCAACTAACGTATCAACGGCATAATCAATTTCCTCGGCTGTGTTGTATTTACCGAATGAAAACCGAACATAGCCACGTTCAGGGTCTACCGTTGGCAGGGCGGCCAATACGTGCGAACCAACATTCGACCGACTCGAACAGGCCGATCCACCCGAGGCCGAAATTCGGGCGATGTCCAGGCTGAACAGCAGCATATCGCTTAGGTCTGACGCAGGTAAGCTAACGTTCAGCACTGTATATAAACTATTTTCAACGTCGCCCGAATCCCCATTGAACCGCACGTCAGGCATTTTTTCGCGCAGCCGGTCAATCATCCGGCGTTTTAGCGACGTGATGTGCTTCTTGTGCGCGTCCATATCGCGATAAGCAATTTCGAGCGCCTTCGCCAAACCGATAATACCGTACACGTTCTCGGTGCCTCCACGCATGTTACGTTCCTGTGCACCACCGTACAGAAATGGATGAATTTTTACCCGATCGGCGTTGACGTATAGAAATCCGACGCCTTTGGGACCATGAAATTTATGGCCGGCTCCCACGATAAAGTCCACAGGTAGCTGTTGCAGATCGTGCCGGAAATGGCCCATCGTCTGCACCGTATCCGAATGAAAAATCGCGTCATATCGCCGACACAACTCCCCTACCTGCTGTAGATTCAATAAATTACCAATCTCATTGTTCCCATGCATCAGCGATACCAGCGAACGGGCCGGGCCGGTGCTTCGGTGGGTGCGTAACAGATTTTCCAGATGGTCCACATCAAGGTGCCCTTTGGCATCGATGTTTACCAAACTTAACTGAATAAGACCCTGTTTTTCAAGATGTTGAAGCGTATGCAAAACAGCATGGTGTTCCAGCGGTGACGTAATCGCGTGCGTCAGGCCATAGCTTTCAATGCTGCTGCGGATGGCCGTGTTATCGGCTTCGGTGCCGCCTGAGGTGAAGAAAATCTCGGCGGGCGACGTATTGAGCAGCGACGCGACGGTTTTACGCGCTTTCTCGATAGCCGTTCGAACCGTTCGTCCATGACTGTGGATCGACGAAGGATTGCCGAATTGTTCCGTCATCAGGGGCAACATAGCGTCCAGCACTTCGGGATCAAGTCGGGTGGTTGCGGCATTATCCAGGTAAACGGCGGTGGTCGGTGTCATCGAAAATCAAATTTGTGTATCCTGCAAAGGTACGGCGAATGCAAGTAATGATAAAACACTATTCAAATCT
>JADCRZ010000217.1 GCA_015069695.1 Williamsia sp. | reverse complement strand
TGTTCGCCAGCCGACACCCGCAGCGAATGGTGAAACTCATCCATCCACTGGGCATCCATGCCATAACTTTGCGTATCCAGCGGATTGATGTAGCGGGGGTCGTTCAGGTCACATTCGATCAGCAGGTAATGACGGCGGCCCGTGGCGGCCATCAGCGCATCGACCCGCTGGCGAAGCTCCTGCAGGATATGAACCGGGCTGAAATCCCTGATGGCATGAACTGCATCCAGGCGCAGGGCATCGACGTGAAAATCCCGAAACCACATCAGGGCGTTTTCCAGAAAATAATGCCGGACGCCATCGCACCAGGCGTCATCAAAATTGATTGCGTTGCCCCAGGGCGTGCAGTATTTGCTGGTTAAATACGGACCAAAATCGTTTAAAAAACCGCCTTCGGGTCCGAAATGATTATAAACTACATCGAGCACAACCGCCAAACCCTTCTGATGGCAGCAGTTAATCAGATGCTGGAGTGCGCTGGCCCCACCATACGTGCGCTGAACGGCATACGTGAACACCCCATCATACCCCCAGTTGTGCGCATCCGAAAACTGGGCTACGGGCATAATTTCAACGGCTGTTATCCCCAGTGCTTTCAGGTAATCGAGTTTGGTTTCCAAAGCTGCGAAAGTGCCCTCGGGTGTAAACGTACCCGTGTGAATTTCATACAGCAAGTAATCGTCCAGGGCTGGGTTTATCCAATGCTGGTCTTCCCAGCAAAACTGGTTTAGGTTAACAGCCTGGGAGGGGCCATGCACACCCCGCGGCTGACAGCGCGAAGCCGGGTCAGGGTGCTCCTTGTTGCCGTCGAGCACGAAGGTATACAGATCACCGGGATGAAGCTGTCCAGTGGTTAAATACCAGTAACCCAGAGGTTCGCTTTGAAGCGGAATGGCTGTAGACTGGCCATTGATTTTTAACGCTACATGACGGGCATTGGGGCTCCAGACAATGACCTGGGCCTGGTTATTTGCCAGAAACGTTACGCCAGGTGATCGTTTATTAACGTTGAGTACGTGTATCATTGACTAAGAAAACAGTAGTCTTACTGTAAATCCACTACGCATAAGACGATTGTTCAACAGCTTTCTGCTTAATAAGCTAATGGACCCAAGCCAGAGCTGGTTTTTATTTTTTTAGCCGATACCATTTGTACCCGTAACCCGGCAGCTGAACCGTGAAGCGGCCATCGGTCGTTGGTCGGTTTTCGGTATGATTCAGCAAATCAGTCAGTCGGGAGTTTGGCCGAAGGCTGGTTGTTAGCTGGCATGGCTGCGGGTCCGGACTGAAGTTGTAAACGACCAGTACAGAACGGTCCTGCCAGTCGTATTGGATAGCCACCACAGCTTCTGAACCCGTGTCAAGCAATTTCCAGTGGCTCCAGCCGATTTCGGGACATTGCTTCCGCAAGTGGGCAAATCGGGTGATCAGATTGAGCAGCGAGGCCGAATCGGCACGCTGGGCCGCTACGTTAACCCCCTGGGTGTACCCGTAAGGTCCCTGAGTAATGACAGGGCGAACCGTTT
>JADCRZ010000216.1 GCA_015069695.1 Williamsia sp. | reverse complement strand
CTGCCTTCGGTGGCTGGACCCGTCACTAACTCAAAATCGCTTCGATTAGGGGGCCCTATTTTCCTGAAAAGCGACGATCCGGAAGCGTTAGCGCGTGAACACCGGCGATTACAATACAGCGCAGCCTATGTACCACCTGTTGACCTAAAGGACACGGATAAAATCAAGGCGATCCAAAAAGCGTTTGCAGCCCAGAATGTGATTCTTGCCGAAGTAGGCGCCTGGGTTAATATGCTTGATCTTGACACCGAAAAACGGCAGAAAAATCTAACGTACGTTACCGAGCGATTAGCCTTAGCTGAAGCTGTTGGGGCGCTAACCTGTGTCGACATTGCAGGATCATACAACCCTAAACATTGGGATGGCCCTGACGCCCGTAACTTGTCGAAAGATTATTTTGACAGTACAGTGGAAAACTGCCGGAAGATCATTGATGCCGTAAAACCTAAACGAGCCAAATTTGCACTGGAGATGATGGGCTGGAGCCCGCCCGACGGCCCTGATTCGTACCTGAAATTTATCAAAGCCATCGATCGGCCAGCGTTTGGCGCTCATGTCGATATTGCCAATATCATCAATACACCTGACCGATACTATAACAACACAGCCCTGATCAACGAAACGTTTCGCAAGCTGGGGCGCTGGATTGTATCGTCGCACGCGAAAGATATTTACGGCAAAGACGGTCATTTCGCCGAAACAATGCCTGGTCGGGGCAGTATGGATTACGTAGCTTACCTTCGCAATGTTACCTCTCTGCCACAGGAAGTACCGCTGATGCTGGAACATCTACGAACGCCGGAGGAGTACGACGAAGCCAGGCAATACGTGATTGGCCAGGCAGCTAAAGCGCAAATCTCATTAGCCTGAGTTGCCGATTTTGAGTCACACGCAACGTTTCGCAAAAAACGTCATCTTATACCAAACGCTAAACTTACTTTTTATGACTCTCAGAACTTTGCTTACAGTGATTGTTTTAGTAATTGCCACGATTTCTGCAACGCATGCGCAAACGTCGACTTCTGAAAGCGATACATTAAAAACGATCGCTGGAAAATGGGCAGGTACCTATGCCGGAGATTCATCAGGAAAATTTGAGCTGGCGGTTAATCAGGATGCGAATCAGAAGCTAACAGGACAGATTACCATCCTTACTGACGACGGCAATCGCCACCCGATTACCCTGAAAACAATTTCCTGGAAAAACGGGCAACTAAACGCTACGTACATCGATCCATCCGAAAACGACGAGGTAGTCATAACAGGCAGATATACGAATCCTGACCTGGAAGGCAACTGGAAATCAGACGAAGGGCAAGCGACCGGTACCTGGCAACTAACCCGGGTAAATCCTTAACAGAGCTATTTTAGAGCAGGGCTGTTAAGTGCTGGCTAAGGTATCCACGGGCTTCAGCCCGTGTTTACCCAAAAAAAGTCTCTTATCGCCAAACACGGGCTGATTGAGTTGTATAAAATAAGCGCCGTTTTGGTGTCGTCTTACACCCCTAACCCCCTGAAGGGCAGGGCT
>JADCRZ010000215.1 GCA_015069695.1 Williamsia sp. | reverse complement strand
CCATCATGGGCGCATGGCAACACTTATCGATAAAATGCAATTCTGAGTCTGCAATGAGCCGGTTAAATTCGTGGCCTACCTCGGCTGGCGTAATGGTATCATTGAGCCCCCAGACCAGTAAGGTTGGAACCCGAATTCGGTAAAGATCTTTGGCTACGTTGTTTCGCTGCGCTGATTTTGCAATACCAACAATGCTCATGCATTTCGGAATACTGGTCGTAATCTCAAACACCTCGTCAATCAGTTCTTTGGAAGCCACCTTTGGGTCATAGAACGTATAGGCTACCCGCTCCGCCACGTAGTCGTAGCTCCCCCGTTTAGGAAACGACCCGCCCATGCCATTCTCAAACAAACCGGAACTACCCGTAAGCACCAGCCTGCGAACCCGGTCAGGATGACTGAACGTATAGAGAATCGCTAAGTGACCGCCCAGTGAGTTGCCCAATAAGGTCATATCCTGAAGGGCTTTCTGAGCCACAAATTTTTCGATATAAGCCAGTAATCCCTCCAGACTGGCCTGCCGAATGGGCATTTCATAGATAGGTAACAAAGGAATTACCACCCGGTAGCGATCCGAAAAGGTGTTTATTACACCATCCCAATTACTCAGGGCGCCAAAAAGACCATGCAGCAGCAGCAATACTTCGCCCTGGCCTTCATCTACATAGCGGAACCCTGCTTCTTCCTGAATCTGATACTTCATGTGTACTGTTCGGTTAAAGATGTGGTGGAGTTACTGTTTTTAGACGTAAACAAAACAAAATCGATCCAGTTTCGAATAAGCTGTAAGCCAAACTGCGTCAGGGCAGCCTCCGGATGGAACTGAATACCCCATAACGGTAGGGTTTGATGCCTGAGCGCCATAAGTTCGTGCCGATCGGTAACGGCGAGACTAATCAATGGCCGGGGTAAATCACTGAGTACCAGCGAATGATACCGGGTTACGTCAAATCGCTGAGGCAAACCCGCCCACAGCACATCGTCGGTTAGTATCTGCACGGTCGATACCTTACCGTGCATTGGGCGTTTGGCCTGCGTTAGCGTTGCCCCAAAAAATTCCCCCAGTGCCTGGTGCCCCAGACAAACACCCAGCATCGGTACTCGCTGATAATACTGCTCAATTACGTCCATCAATCTGCCTGCCTGCCGGGGCGTCCCCGGACCAGGAGAAAGCACGACCCCGTCAATGGAATCATCAGGCAGGCAGGCTAAAGAATCATTGTTTCTGACAACCCGACACAAAGCGCCTGCCTGCTGAAGATAATCGACCAGCATATAGGTAAATGAGTCAAAATTGTCGATAACCAGTAAGTTCATATCCTCCTAACGCAATTTAGACGGACAAAATTAATATTTTCTAAGAAAAAGTACTTATCTAAAAAGTTAATTACTTGACAGTCAATATTTTATTTATTAACGAACAACAAAATATCCAATTTATATTAAAAAAGTACTACACAAACAGCACACAGCATGGCAATCGGATGACTCAGGGGTTAAATTTGGCTTTTGTTCGAAGCCTTTTAGGTAGT
>JADCRZ010000214.1 GCA_015069695.1 Williamsia sp. | reverse complement strand
TTTCATTTTCACAATTGTTACACCCGCACCCCCACGGTCGACGTGTTCGTCTTCCAGTCGGCCCACCTGCTTATAGCCGCGCAGGTGATTACGGACCAGCGTTCGCAGGATGCCGTCTCCTTTACCATGAACAATCCGTAGTTCGGGATAGCCCAGCATTAATGCATCGTCAACAAAACGGTCTACCTCGCCAAGCGCTTCTTCACCCCGTTTGCCCCGAATGTCAAGGTTAAAGCTGAAGTTTTGCATTTTCTCGTTCATATCAATGCCCTGACTGCGGGGACGGTCATCCCGAACGTCGGTGGCTTCTTTGAACGTTTTCTTACTGACTTTCTCGAGCCGGCTTAGTTTAACCGTCGACTTTAGATCACCAATACGGATTTCAGCGTCTTTACCGCGTATCGACAATACTTCGCCTATTGCGTTTTGCCCAATGATGCGAACGTAACTGCCAACTAGAATAGCTCCAGCATCTTTTTCAAATTCCTCTTCAGCTTGTTTGGGCGCATCAGCAACCAGCGTTTCGGGTCTAAGATCTTTTTGCTCGAACTGCTCCAGCTCTTGCCGAACCTGCTTCGTTACGTCGCGTTCGGCTTTGTTTTCCTTGATTTCCCGAATTGTGTTTTCAATCCGTTGGTTAGCGTCCTGGATCAGCGTTTTAGCTTTCTGCTTTGCGTCGTTAACAATCTTTTTCTGCTCATTATCCAGGCGAGTTTTCAGCGCTGTATATTCGGCGAGCTGCTGAGCTAGTTTACGTTGGTTAATACTGATTTCCAGGTTTTTCTCCGAAAAGACACGCTTTTCAATGTCCAGTTCCTTGAGCAGTTTCTCGAAGTTTACCTGCTGGTTTCCCAGCTTTTCTTTGGCTCGGTCAATCACGCCTTTCGGTAAACCAATTTTCTGCGCAATCTCAAAGGCGAACGAAGAGCCCGGCCGACCGATTTCCAGTTGATACAGCGGCTCGAGGTGTTCGCCATCGAATCGCATGGCTCCATTGATTAACCCCACCGTTTTATCGGCCATTACTTTCAGGTTAGTGTAGTGCGTATTCACGACGCCGTAGGCTCCTGATTTATTAAGATCTTCCAGAATGGATTCAGCAATAGCACCGCCCAAACCTGGTTCCGTACCGGTACCAAATTCGTCAATCAGGAACAGGGTACGTTTGTTGGCCCCGGTTAAAAACTGTTTCATGGCCGTCAGGTGCGACGAGTAGGTGCTCAGATCGTTTTCCAGCGATTGCTCGTCGCCAATGTCGATAAACAGATTCTGGAAAATGCCCATTTCCGAATAGTCGGCCATGGGAACCAGCAAGCCGCACTGAAGCATGTATTGCACAAGCCCAATGGTTTTCAGTGCAACAGATTTACCGCCCGCGTTCGGTCCGGAGATAATCAGAATCCGGGCTTTCTCATCCAGACGCATGCTTAACGGCACTACTGCTTTGTTCTGTTTTGCAAATGACAGATACAATAACGGATGGCGGGCTTCAGTCCAGTTAACAAACGGACGATCGACCAATTTGGGCATGACAGCGTCT
>JADCRZ010000213.1 GCA_015069695.1 Williamsia sp. | reverse complement strand
TGCTGGATACCCGTTTTAAAAGGCAGCAAGCTCATCCTCGCGGGCGACCATCACCAGCTACCACCCACCGTTAAGTCGGTAGAAGCCGCACGCGGCGGGCTCTCCCGCACGCTGCTCGAAAAAGCAGCGAGCCTGCACCCCGAAGCCGTTACCATGCTCGAGGAGCAATACCGCGCCAACAGCCTCATCATGAGCTATTCCTCCGCCCATTTCTACGGCGGTCGCCTGCGCGCGCATCCCTCCGTGGCAGCGCAAACCCTCTTCCCCGGCGACGCTCCCCTTCTCTTTATTGATACCGCCGGCACCGGTTGGGAGGAAAAGAGCGAAGGCACCGGCATCAGCAACCGGGAAGAAGCCGCTTTCCTTATCCAACTCCTGCTGCAAACCACCGCCTCATTAACCGCCTACTACACGCCGGAAAGCTTTCCCTCCGTCGCCGTCATCTCTCCCTACCGCCAGCAGGTAGAAGCCCTGCGCGAAGGCGTAAGCGCATCACCTGAGCTTGCCGTGTATGCCGGTAACATTGCCGTCAACACCATCGATAGTTTCCAGGGTGCCGAAAGGGATATTGTGTTCATCAGCCTCGTGCGCAGCAATGAGGAAGGGGTTATTGGGTTCCTGAGCGATATCCGCCGCACCAACGTAGCCATGACGCGCGCACGCAAAAAGCTGGTTATCATTGGCGACAGTGCTACCTTGTCTGTACTGCCTTTTTATGCAGGGTTGATCCAGTTTGCGCAGGAAAATGAGGCGTATCGGAGTGCGTGGGAATATTTATAGTGAGTAGTGAATGGTGAGTGGGCTGCCGTCATTCCGCAAAGCCTGTCCCGATATATTGGGGTCTTGTCCCGACACGTCGGGATGCCCTCAACAATGCTCTTCATAAATCACTTTTGCGAGGGCTTTGCTTGTTGCGTCTTTAGCGCCATGCGGAATCTGATGATTGTAATTTAAGGATCTTGAATTGGCGTAAAGTATCTTCTTCCTCTTAAAAAGAAGACTTCTCAAAATGTTGAATCACTCCAATTGCCCGCTCTCTGGATACGGAAGGAAAATCAGCAAGGAACTCTTGTACAGAATGTTTTGTTTTTAAATAATCGAACCCGTTTTTTTTTACGGGAACTCTGGTTCCGCTGAACACCGGCTCGCCGCTTCGTATGTTGGGTGATATAACGATTGGTGAGGGCATAAGACAAAGATATTTGATTAGGCTGTAAGTAGCTGGCTTTAAAATCGAAGTGGTTCAGGTAGGTGGGGACACCTGCCTGTAAAGAAATATTTACGAATAGCTTGTTTAGGGGAATAGCCTGGATTGTTGATGAAGGTAGTAGCCGCAAAGATTAGCTTGCCTTTCTCACATTCACGGCATTTAGCCCTTTATGTCCCCGCTCGGTTTCGTATTCTACTTTATCGTTTTCTTTCAATTGCTGCGATAATTGGTTTACGTGAACAAATGCGCTTTCACCCGTCTGGTTATCTTTTACAAAACCGTACCCTTTGGATAAGCTGAAATAAGTAACCACACCTTTTTTTGATTCAGGTGTTTC
>JADCRZ010000212.1 GCA_015069695.1 Williamsia sp. | reverse complement strand
CCATTTGGTAATATCACCATTGTATATTTTCTCGCCGCTGGCAAAGTTTCCGCCCGCCGAATCGAAGGCAGCCAGTTGTGCGTCAAGGCGAAGAAGCAGGCTGTCGTAAACGGAAGCGGCATCATCGTAAGTGCCGGTGAAATTATCAAGCCCTTTCAGCGCCTGCGAATAAGGCACATTGCCATAGGTATCCGTTAATACCTGATACAGCCAAACGCTTAGCACATTAGCAATGGCAGCTTCATTGGCAGACACCGCTTCGGGGTTTTGCACGTGCTGTTGCACAATGCCATCGAGGTTGATAAGCGCCGTTGTATACAGTTTCCACAATGTATTGTTCGAGCTTTCATCAAGTAAATACTGGCTGCCTGATTCATTCTGTGTTTGCGACCAAAACTGAGCATACAACATCCCAACCCTGCCGTTTACAAAGTTGTTGTAAATGATATCCGAAGCGCTTTTTTCTGCGCCGGTTATCAGGGTTTCTGGTGTAGCATCCGTAGGACGTGTCGGATCGCGGTTCAGGTCACCAAACTTTTTGGTGCAGGCAGTTGCCAGGCAGACCGGAAGGAGAAATAATAATGCTTTATATAAAAGAGAATGTTTCATTATAACGGTGTTTTTAGTTAAAAGCCAACGGTGAGGTTTACGCCAAACGAACGGACAGAAGGTAAAGCGCCGCCTTCGAGCCCTTGGATGTTTGAATCAGAATTGATGATGTTCGACGGATCCACATTCGGCGCGTTGGAATGGATGAGCCAGAGGTTGCGTCCATACAGCGTAAGGCTGGCATTTTTTGCTTTCACAGCGCCTGCCCATTTTTCCGGCAATGCATAGCCCAAGCGCACTTCGCGCAGGTATGTGTAGCTGGCATCATACACATCGGCGGCATTTATTTTTAAGCCATAGTTATTCTTGAAGTGATCCGCTGCGCTGATCTTTACCGTGTTGGCTTTGCCATCTTCCGTTACGCCGGGCGCTATCACGCCGGTTTCGCGAACGTTGTTGGCAGCCGTTACATCCAGCAAACCGGAAGCTTTGCCATACATGTTGGTGTAAGAGAAGAAGCTGCCGCCTTTCTGGAAGTCAATCAGCGCACTTAGCGTGATACCTTTGAAAGTAAATGAATTGCTTAATCCACCTACAAAATCAGGCTGCGTGGTGCCCAGGATTTGTGTGGCATCTGACACGAGGTAATGACCTGTGCTGTCCACCAGTTTATTACCGTTATCATCACGAACGAAGTCAGTGCCTGTTAATGTAAAGAGCGGTTGTCCAACGATAGCCACAGTGGATACAGAATTGCGCCTGCGTTCTGTGCCGACGATGTAGCGGTCAACACCGGGATTATTTGGAAAATCCAGCGCAACCAGCTTGCTGCGGTTGATAGCGAAATTGGAACCGATGGTCCAAGTAAAACTATTCTTCAATTGTACCGGCGTGGCGCTGAACGTCAGTTCCAGACCGCGTGTGCGCGACTTGCCGACATTGGCAAAATAGGAACTGTAACCACTGGTCTGCGATACCTGCAGCGGCACAATGAGGTCTTTGGTAATG
>JADCRZ010000211.1 GCA_015069695.1 Williamsia sp. | reverse complement strand
GCCAGAAACTCGTCTTTGCGCCGATTGGCTAATTGCAAGGCTTCCTGAGCTTGTTTGGCATCCTCGATGTCAACGCTTACCCCATACCAGGCTTGAATCTGGCCGGCCCCATTGCGACGGGGCAACGCCCGGAAGAGGTGCCAGCGATAGGCTCCATCGTAGCGTCGGTAGCGCACCTCCCCTTCATAGACTTCCCCACTTTGTTGGCAAGCTTGCCAGTAAGGCAGAATCCGGGCTGTATCGTCGGGATGCATGGTCGTCGTCCACCCATACCCACTCGCATCGTCCGCCGTTTGGCCGGTGTAGTCATACCAGCGTTGGTTGAAATAGATGTTCTCACCCGTCGCCGAACAGACCCACACCAGAGCGGGCGCTGCCTGGGTAATGGTACGAAATTCGGCTTCCTTAGTCAATACGGCCGCTTCGGCTTTGGCCCGTTCGACAGCCGCCCAGGTCCGTTCAGCCACCTCCTCCAACAGCTGTACTTCCAATCTCGTCCAATCGCGTGGCGTGGCGGAATGAACCTCGATGGTTGCCAGCAGCTGCCCGTTTTTTACCAGCGGTACAGCCGCCCAGGCCCGTACCCCGAACGCCCGGTACGCTTCCCATTGCGTCTGGACCTCTGTGTCGGAAACCAATAGGGTTCGCCCAGTGCGGTACTCATTGAGTAAGGTCGGGGAAAAATCGGAAAAACGCAGCTGGGTTGGAATCGGAATAGCATCCCGTTCATAACGGGCGGTCAGGTAGAAGGTGTCCTGGTCGGCTGCCACGTCGAAATAGGTAGCTCGCATCACCGCCAATTCGTCGGCCAATAGCTTCATGGCGGTTGTCTGCAAGGCCACCGGGTCGGCTAGTGGGCGTAAGGCATCATTTAGTTTTACTAAAAATTCCTGGTGCTGTTTACGTTCGGTGATATCATCGAAAACGACCATTGCCTGTCGGCTGGCAGCCCCTTGCATGGGGGAAATATAAACGGTATACCAACCCCCTGTTTTTTCCAGGGGGAAGTCAAATCGTTCGGCTATGCCACTTTTCAATACCCGGTCATAAGCCGCATACCAGTGGGGTTCTACCTCCCCAAATATCTCACTGACCTTCCGGCCTGCCGGGGCATAGCCCATTATCTTTTCAAAAGCGGGGTTTGCTTCCAGGTACAATAGGTCAATCGGTTGTTTGGACTGGTCATAGATTAATTCAACTGTGCAGTACGCCTGGTCAAGTGATTCGAAAAGCTTGCGGAATTTATCTTCACTTCCCGGAAAGTCGGTATCCGGCTTGGCCTGCTGATTCGTATCTGGTTGCTGAGAGGGCTGGTTTTCATCAGGGGTGTTAGCCATCGAATTGGGAAGGAGGATTTATGGCTTAACAAGTTAAGACAAGAAGAGTTATCGACTCCCCTTTAGCGCTACGAAAAGTCTGTTCACCCGTTAGGTTTGGCTTTCAGCAAAAGCTAGAATGAACACTGGCTCTTATCGCAAGAAACGCCCGAATTTTTGAGCAGATACGTGATAACTCCTTCGTCTCAGATGGGAGGGTATTGCAATATTTAAATCCAGGT
>JADCRZ010000210.1 GCA_015069695.1 Williamsia sp. | reverse complement strand
GTAATAACACCATTTTGAATCGTAAGCGGGCGAGATGCTGTATTTTCATAGGTTTCGACGTAATCGGTTAATTGATTTTTCTGATACGTCCAGGTGCGCAGTGCCCCCGTGGGGCTCTTAGGAATTTCCTTGGCCACCGCTGGGTCGTAATCGTACGTAGATTGGGAGGTTTTCTTTTGTAAATCCCCCGCACTGTCATATTGGTAAGTTTCTTCCGTTGTGGTGTTTAAGCCGTAAGCACCAACTCGTCTTATATGGCTACTGGCGAGCCTACCTTCTGCGTACGTATAACTGCTGGTAACCGAAGTCTGCTCAATGGTCGTTTTTCCGGCAAACAGGGTGGTTAGTTTTTGCGCGGACGTTGATGTCGCCAGATAGCCATTAGCGTCATAGACGTAATCAACGTTCGTTGAGCCTGTTTGCGAAGTAACCGTTCCACTAAGTGGCTGTTTATCAAACGTCGTTACCATCTTAGTAAGGTTTCCCTGCTGATCATACGCATAATCGATTTGATTCTGCGTGTTAAAACCCGCTGATGACGAACGGCTTACATACTGTTGAATTCGGCAGGTATTTCCGGGCGATGGGTCGTTCGGGTTATGGCTGCAACCGGCGCTCAGCCAGCCTACGAAGACACTGATTGAAAGAAGGTAACCAATCTGGGCAATCGTTTTCATGACGTCTGATGAATAAAGCTGGAACAGTAGCTGGCAGGCTTACATATTCCCAGACGATTAATTAGATAAAAACGCTGGCAGAAAATTTATTTTTTTACAAAAACGGGTTCAGCTGACGTCAGCTGAACCCGTTTTTAGAGCAAAAAGAGTACCTGTATTTGACTCATTTATTGATACCACGGGTTTTAACCCGTTTTTTAGGCCAATTCCTGAACGGGTTAAAACCCGTGGTACCAGTAACTTGAAGAAGGATCGATCTATTTCTGATCGGCTGTTGGAATTAGCGGATTGCGAATGTTCATCCCTGCTACGTTAAAGCAGGAATTGTAATTGTCACTTTGGCACTCAAACAGATCGAACGTTTCAACGCCTTTGTCTAATCGCTCGAAGTACAGCACGAAGGGCACTTTCTCGTCGTTTTTAATCTCGCGGCTGTCAGGTGTCATCGGAATCCCTTCAGCTTTAAGCAAGGCGTAGGTACGTTTACCATCGCTCGAGGCCAGAACCGCTTTTGGATTGAACGAAATACTACTGGAGCCATAGTAATTATTATTGCGCTCGGTTGGGTCTTTCGCAAACGTCAGATACAGAACGGTATAGCTGGCTGTTAACCGAATATCGGTCACCCGAATATCAGGGTCCTGCGAGTGGCCAAGCCCTCCCTGTGGATCTGGATATAAGCGCGGCTGAGTAACCGCCATCGGCTGGCCAACCTGATAATACTCCGCTCCATCGGCCGGAGCGTTTACCTGGGGTAAGCGGTGCGACGTACAGGCAGAAGCCAGAAGAAGGAAGGCGATAAAAGCTTTCATACAAGTAAGTTATGTCCTTTCGGCTAGATAACCAACAACTTATTTCGGCTGTTTTTCCAATTCTTTAATGG
>JADCRZ010000021.1 GCA_015069695.1 Williamsia sp. | reverse complement strand
TTTACTTGTGGCCGAAACTCCTTCATATCAAACTCGCTCATCAACTCTTTTTGATCACAAAATTCTAACTTTTACTCTTTACTTGCTCAAACCCCTACAAGATTAGCTCCCGGGAGGGGCAGGGGTGGGTTCAAGCCAAAAAGCAGAAACTGATTGCAAAAATCATGATCCAATACTGTCGCCTGGCACACCTCAACGAAAATCGAAAACGACGTTGCCGTCCTTGTACAGGAGTGCTGCCTCGAAGGGTTTGCCGGCTTTGTTTTTGAAGCCTTTGAGGACGGGCGTTTTGCCTTTTTCGATGAGTGTTTTGATTTGGTTGTCGGTGAGCTTTTTGCCTGCCAGGGTGCGCCAGATAACGAAATTGCAGCCTTCTTTGTAGCGGCTGCAGCCGGCTGCTTTTTCGTGGAAATGGATAAACCCCTTTTTGCACATCGGACAAACGGGTTTGCCTTCGTTGGCGGCGGCGGCCAGCGTTTCTTTCAGTGCCTTGCCGGCTTGCAGCAGCTCGCCGGTGATCTCGCGGGTGTATTGCCTGATCTCTGCTTTGAACTCGCTGACAGAAGCACCCCGCCTGATTTCTTCCAGCCGCTTTTCCCATTGGCCGGTTAACTCAGCCTGCGCGATCTTTTTTGTTTTGACCAAGTTGTAAACTGCCAAGCCCGTAGAAGTAGGCACCAGCGTCTTTTTCTCCCGGGTGATATAATTTCTTCTGAGCAAGGTTTCAATGATAGAAGCCCTTGTAGCAGGTGTGCCCAAGCCGGATTCTTTCATAGCCTGCCGCAGCTCTTCATCCTCGATTTCCTTGCCGGAAGTTTCCATGGCCTTAAGCAAACTGGCTTCGTTGTACAGGGGCTTGGGCTTTGTTTGTTTTTCCAACACTGATTTACCGGTGATGGGTAACCGCTCTCCCTGCACCAGCTTGGGCAGCGATGCATTGCTGTCTTCTTCTGTGTCTTCCTCCTTGTCACCCAAAACTTCGCGCCAGCCGGCCTGCTTGATCACCACACCGGTGGCGGTAAACAACGCCCCCGATTCGATCACTACCTTTGTTACTTCTTTGATGCATTCTTTGTGAAAGGCCTCTACCAGCCGGCCGGCAATGATGTCATAAATCACCTGCTGGTTGGCGCCCAGGCCGGAAGGCCGGTTGGTGGTGGTAAGCAATGCATGGTGGTCGGTGACCTTGTCGCCATTGACACTCTTTTTGTTTAGCGTAGTGCCGAGCAAAAAACCGGCGTGCTTGCCGAGGGTGGGATGCGATTTTAATCCGGTTAACAGTCCGGGTATCGTAGCAAACACATCCTGGCCGATATAGCGGCTGGAGGTGCGCGGATATGTGATCAGCTTTGCTTCATAAAGGCTTTGCGCCAGGTTAAGGGTTTCTTCCGCCGTAAAGCCTTTTCGGCGGTTGGCTTCCTGTTGCAGGCTGCCCAGATCGTGCAGAAGGGGCGGTTGCTCTACACGCGGCTTCACCTCCACTTTTTGGATCAGTCCGCCCGCTTCAAAACCTGATTTTACGTCCTGCACCTTTTTGAGCACTTCTTCTGCTGCCTCCCTTGTTTTAAAAGATTCTTTGGAAAGGGCTTTGAACTTGACCCCATCCTTTACCAGCTCAATACCTACCTGGAAATACGTTTCAGGTACAAAATTCTTGTTCTCCAGGTAGCGCGAGCAGATCATGGCCAGGGTAGGCGTTTGCACCCGGCCAAGCGATAAAACAGACTGACGGCCGGCGGCAATGGTCAGCGCCTGTGTGGCATTCAGTCCCACCAGCCAGTCAGATTCAGAGCGGCACTGGGCTGAGTAAAACAGGTTGTCGTAATCAGCGCCGGGTTGCAGGTTCCTGAAACCTTGCTTGATGGCTTCATCCGTCTGTGAGGAGATCCACAGCCGCCTGAATGGCTTTTTGCATTTCAGGTGGTGATAGATATAGCGAAAGATCAGCTCACCTTCCCTTCCGGCATCGGTGGCTACAATGATCTCGGATGCCTGTTCAAACAAATCGCCGATGATCTTGAGCTGTTTGACCACACCTGCATCCGGCTTGAACCCGTTCTTTGTTTTTTCCTGCCGCACTTCCAGCTTAAAGCGCTCGGGCAGCATGGGCAGGTTGTCGATCTTCCACCCACTGTAGCCATATGCATCGGGTGAGGCCAGCTGCACCAGGTGGCCAAATGCCCAGGTAAAGCTGTAGCCTGTTCCTTCAATGTAACCTTCTTTCCGCCCGGTAGCTTTGAATATCCTGGCCAGCTCGCGCGCAACAGAAGGCTTTTCTGCAATCACCAATTTCATACTCTTTTCCCGGCGTAATTTAAGGAGCCTGGGACCGGTTGCAAGTTCAATGATTCCGGATAAACTTTGACCGGTTATTTATACATTGTGTTTAAAACAGACCTGTGTATGCGCCTGATTGCCCCATTGCTTGCTATCCTGCTTTTACTTGTTTCCTGCTCCTCCCGCAAACTGGCAAAGGTGGAAGAAGCCAAAGGAGGTGAACTGATCTTTCAGTCAGGTTTTGAAAATAGCAGCAGGATCGTAGGGATGGATGACAGATCTGATATAGCAGGCATGGATAAATCACTTCCGAACCGCAACGATTGGGTAGCTGATCTCGACAACCATCCCAATATCGGCAATTTCAGCATCCAGTATGAGGGCGGTGATTCAACCATGCGCTATGCCAGGATCATTGCAGAACCCGGTAATCCAGACAATCATGTTCTGCAGTTCTGGCTCAAAGAACCCAATGTACACGGCACCAAAGGGAGGATCCAGGCCAACATATACGGCAACAATGGATTAAAGGAATTTTACCAGCAGGAGCGCATCTTTTTGCACCCTGATTTCAACGCCGTGCGGAGCTTTCCGCAAAAGATTCACTGGCTTACCCTTGCGGAGTTCTGGAACAACATCACCTGGAGCCAGACCGTTCCTTACCGCTTCCGGATCACGCTCGGCATCGGCAAATTGATTGAGGGGGAAGATGACCTGCATTTTATTCTGGACGCAGAAGACTGCCAGCTTTTTCCCGACAACCGCCAGAAGTACACAACCGTTTGGGCGGAGGTAAACAAAGAAGTAAAAATACCTATCGGAAAATGGTTTACGCTGGAGTATTATTTTAAAGAAGGCGACAACAAAACCGGCCGCTTTTACATGGCCATCACCCCCGCCGGCGAAAAAAAACAGGTGATCTTCGACGTGCGAAAGATCACCCACAACACCGAAGATCCCCATCCGGATGGCGTTGGCGAGTTCAATCCACTTAAACTATACACGTCAAAAGAACTCATCAACTACATGAACGCCCAGCACAAAGCCCTCCAGATTTACTGGGATGATTTTAAGTTGTGGAAAGACAAGCGGCCGGAGTGAGTGGATCGAAAACCGGCATCACCCCTGCTATACCAATTCCGATTCTGCTGCTGGAGCAGGCTGAAGCTGAATTCCTTTTTTCTCCACCACTTGCTTGTAGCGGACCATGTCTACTTCGTTCTCACTTTTGGCTATGATAACAGTAGCAATGGTGTTGCCGATAAAGTTGATGATGGCGCGGCCTTCGCTCATAAACCGGTCTACGCCGATCAGGAGGGCGAGCCCTTCGAGGGGAATGACTTTGAGGGCTGTGAGGGTAGAGGCCAGCACGATAAAGCCGCTGCCCGTTACACCAGCCGCGCCTTTGCTCGTGAGCAGGAGGATGCCGATCACAGTGAGTTGCTGTCCGATAGAAAGGTCGATGTTGAATACCTGGGCCAGAAAGATGATACACATGCTCAGGTAGATCGTTGTACCGTCGAGGTTAAAACTGTAACCGGTGGGGATCACCAGTCCGACTACTTCTTTTTCACAGCCTGCGGCCGTCAGCTTTTGCATCACAGATGGCAGTACGGCTTCGCTGCTGCTGGAGCCCAGCACAATCAGGATCTCTTCTTTTATATAACCCAGTAATTTCCACAAGTTGATCTTGTAATACAAACAGATCAGGTTCAGCACAACAAACACAAATAAAATACTGGTAAGGTAAAAGGTCAGCAGGAGTTTTCCCAATACAGCCAGCGTGGCAAACCCAAATTTGCCGATGGTGTACGCCATGCCCCCGAAAGCGCCGAGCGGACTTAATCGCATCACCATTTTCAGGATGTTGAAAAGGACTTTGTTGATCTTGTCAAATGCGTTCAGCAGGCTTTGCCCTGTAGAACCCATCCACTTCAGACCGATGGCAAACAGGATGCTGAAAAAAAGTACCTGCAGAATATCGCCCTTGGCAAATGCATCTATGACATTCGAGGGAACAATGTGGGAAAAGAATTCGCCCCAGTTCATTTCACTGGCTTTTTCCGTAATGTCGGCCACCTGTTTGTCTACTTTCTGCGTGACGTGAATGCCTGCACCGGGCTTCACCAGATTGGCCGTTATCAATCCGATGATGAGGGCCAGGGTCGTTACCACTTCAAAATAGATCAGGGCTTTCAATCCTACCCGGCCTACTTTTTTCATGTCGCCCGCACCTGCCACGCCTGCTACGATGGTAAAAAAGATCACCGGTGCAATCACCATCTTGATCATATTGATAAACGTATCGCTGATCAGTTTGGCAACGGGAAAAAAGGACGGATACTTCCAGCCTACCAGTACGCCCAAGGCGATACCGATCAGTACCTGCACATAAAGAACCCTTAGGTATTTCATTGTTTTTGTAATTGTCAGTTTTAGGCCGCAGTCGTATTATCTGGAATTATAATCGTGTTCTTAAACGGAGCTAGCAAAGCTGAATTGCGGGCTGGTCCTGTCTAAAAATTTACATAGCTCAGGAACAAATGGACCCGCTTGTAAAAAAATTATTTCTGCAGATAAGGCAGGATAATCTTTTTCCAGATCGCATATCCTTCCGGCTTCATGTGGAGCCGGTCTTCCACATACAGTTCTTCGCGCATGGCTCCCTTGGAATCCAGCATGGCATCGTACAGATCGATAAATGCCGCCTTTTTCTGTGTGCTGAAAAAGGCTTTGATCTGGCGGTTCGCCACTTTTACTTTTGATTGAATACTTGCCCTCACCGGACTGGGTTTGATAGAAACATAATCAATGGTAGCATCCGGAAGATTGGTCCGTATAATGCCGAAAAGGGTTTTGACCCGCAGCACAACTTCAGCTGCTGAAATGCTGTCGGCCGAGGCCAGGTCGTTTTCACCACAATAGATCACTACCTGTTTTGGCTTGTAGCGGATGATTACATCATAGGCATAGCGGATCACATCGGTTAAGACAGAGCCGCCAAAACCCCTGTTTAAGACCGGGTAGCCTGCAAAGTCCTTGTTCAGATCTTTCCATTTTGTAAAAGAAGAGCTGCCGGTAAACACAATGGGACGGGAGGGCGGGGCCTGTGCCGAATCCTGTTTTTTAAACTGGACGATATCCTGCCAGAATGGGGGAGCTGTCTGTGCCTGCAGGTTGCTCAGAAAAATAAAAAAGATGCCGGTAAGTAAAACAGTTTTTCTCATAATAGTTGAAGTTAGTTCTTTGCCGCCTGATCCCTGTAAAAACCATTAAGGGCAAGCCATTTTAATGCCTGCGGCATCCAGTATTCTTTTTGTGCTTTATTGTACAAGGCAAAGCCATGGCCACCTTTCTGGTACAACAGGAGCTGCGCGGGAACCCGGTTAGCTACCAGGGCACTGTAATAAGCGATGCTGTTGCCCACCAGGGAAGTACTGTCATCTTCCGCCTGGATCAGAAAAGCAGGCGGAGTAGCAGGTGTTACATGCAGCTCGGGAGAATATGCTTCTTTCTCCTGCGCAGTCGGCTGTGCGCCCAGCAGGGTACCGCGTGTTTTGGACGTCTTCGATGTAAGCCCATCTGTAAAACTGATCACCGGGTATACCAGCATGGTAAAAGCAGGCCGCGTACCGGTGTTCAGCGTAGCGGCCCTTGCAACCAGATGCCCGCCCGCAGAGAACCCAAGCAAACCGATCCTTGCTGTGTCGATATTCCATCTGGATGCCCCTGCATATACCATCTGAACCGCCTGCTGCAGATCCTGTTGGGGAATATCCCGGTACCGGGTATACGCTGAATCGCGCCAGGTCCTGTATTTTAACACAAAAGCCGTGATACCTGCTGCAGCCAGTTCTTTCGCCACTTCATACCCTCCATCTTCAATGCTTAAATTCAGGTAGCCACCACCCGGGCACACGATCACTGCCGTATGTGAAGCATTCTGCCGGGCTGGAAGAAATAGGGTCAGTGTAGGCTTGGTCACGTTCCGCACGGTATGCCGCCCATTCTCCGGCCGCGAAAAAATCTCGTTCTCCTTCACGGGCAAAGAGCCGGGAGCGAGGCCAGCATAAAGCGGCATCACCTCTTGCGCCTGGAGAGAGCGGGTGAATAGAAGAATAAGTATAGAAAGTATTGATTTCATTGTGGATGATTCAGCCTAATTATTCACCGCCGTTGGTGTAAATAGCGAAGGTATTGGATTGGGGGTTGATTTGTTGAGGTCTACTTCTACTTGCGCGTATAAAAAGCGTTGGGGGAACTGGCTGCCGGTGTTGGCGGTTACAGGTACCCTGATATCCGGCTCTTTGAAAACCCGCCGTAGGTCATTGAACCCTTCTATTTGCCCGGTAAACGTCAGATAGCGTTCTTCCATGATCTCGCGCAACAGGGCACGGTCCTGCGCGATGGCCGATGCTGTAGGATTTTCTATTCCACCGGATGCGAAATCAGCCGCTACGTATGGATCGTACTTATAGCTTCCTGCTGTAAGATAGCTGCTGCCGATATAGCCGCCGGTTGCGAGGTAAGCCCTGTAGGTATTTAACCGGGTCAGACCGGCGGTAAATCCGCTGGTGCGGGCTTCTGCTTCTGCCAGGATCAGCAGGTTCTCTGCATAGGAAGCGATCGGAAAGGCGACCGTCTGGTAAAAGAAACCATTGGCAGTGTAGTTGGGATTGGTGGCCGTACTATACAGGTAATTGTACCGTGACTTTTCGATGGTCTTGGCATTTCCCCGGTATCTGGCATTGGCTGCATTCAGGAGCGCCACAGCATAGGCCCCATTGGCATCCATAAAGCCAGGCCTTACCTGGGCCATAAACTGGTAATACAGATTGTAAGTTCCCGTGCCTGCACTGGAATGGGGCGCCACCCAATTGTTGGCTGCCGTGTTGATGCCGTTTTGTGCTGCTGCCAGTGCCTGGGCGTATTGCCTGGTATGCATGTAATAACGGGCTTTCAGCGTATAGGCAGCCTGCGTCCACTTGGTCATGTTGCCGCCAAAGTAAATATCCTGGGCAGCAAAATCGATAAACGCTGTGGAGGCAAAGTTTTGAATGGCACTATCCAGGAGAGATTGCACGGCTGCATAAACACTTGCCTGCGGATCGTACTGGGGGTTGGGAAAAGAATCGTTGGAAGCTTGTTTGAACGGTATGTCGCCCCAGAGCGCAGTAGCTGTCCCGATTACATTGGCTTCGATGGCTTGTGCCAAGCCAACCAGCCGCCGGTTGTTCACCCCGTACGCTTTGCGTTTCATCATCCTTTCATTTTTCAAGGTGCCTGCAAAGATCCGCTGCCAGGAATCATCAAAATTGCGGGCAATGATAAGGTACTGGTAAAAGCTCTGGTACTGGAACTGTTCACCGGTAAAATAACCGCTCCACATGCCGGCAATGCGTGCCAGTTCTCCTTCCTGGATTTCCATATTGCCTACTTCAATACCCGTGAGCATGGTAATGGCATCGGCATCCAGTGGATTGTTGGGATCGTTGTTGTATCCCTCTACAGCCTTTTTACAGGAGGTCAGCACAACTAAGAAGCCCACGATCAGGGAGAAAAAAACTTTCTTGTTCATACGATAAAATTTAGGGAGAACAAATCGTTGCGACATCACATAGGATAGCACCTTCTCTTTTCTTTAAAAGTTCAGTTTGATGGTAAACAGATAGGAGCGGGTTGGCGGGTTTACAAAATACACCACCCCGCGTCCGGACGTAGAGCCTGAAACATTGCTGTCCGGATCATACCCGTTTACCTTGCTAAGCAGCAGCAGGTTGCGGCCGCTCAGCTCGATGCCCAGGGATTGCAGTCCTGCCAGCCGCCGGAGCTTGTCCGGATGGATCGTATAGCCAAGGTTAACTTCCCGCACGCGCGTCCAGGTAGCGTCTTCCAAAAACAGCTCTCCAACATTCCCAAAAAATCCGCCCGGTCCCGTGTACCAGCTCTGGTCAAGCGCTACAGGCCCTGCACCAAAGTCCTTGATGTTACCCCGGAATGCAGTACCTGCAGCAATGGTAGCTCCACTGTAGGTTTTCAGACTGGTTTGTGCAATAGATTCATGACCCGTAGCAGCACTTACCCCGTAATCAACCAGCACAGCTTCTGTTCCGTTTGCGACTACCCCTTCCTGTGAGTGTTCAGCCAGGGCGTTCAGCGTGAAGTTTTTGTAGCGCAGGTTAAATCCAAATCCGCCCCGCCAATCGGGGTTGGGATCGCCGATCGGTTTGGAAGTTACGTCCGGCGTAGGGAAGCCGTTGGCATCCAGTTTCAGGCTTCCCTTGTTGTCGCGCACCCAGGGGATGGAATAAAGTATACCCAATGCATATCCTTCTACGGCCCTGGAAGAAATACCGGCTGTGCCACCCAGGCTCAGCGAACCGGCCCCGCGCAGGTCAAGCACTTTGTTTTTGTTGCGCGTCCAGTTCAGGTTGGCGCTCAGCTCCCAGTCTTTGCTTTTTATGATCGCATAGGAAAGTTCTGCTTCAAGCCCTTTGTTCCGGATGCTTCCTGCATTGGCATAAATCGTATTGTAGCCGGTTGAAGCCGCCTGCGGAATGCTGATCAGCGCATCAACTGTTTTGTTCTGGTAATAGGTAAAGCTGGCTGCTACCCTGTTGTTGAAGAAACGCAGGTCTGTACCTGCTTCCAGCTCCTGCTTGCGTTCAGGCTTCAGGTACGTATTGCCCCGGTTGCCGCTTTGTATATAAGTGCCTGTGCCATACAAGCTGGCATCCAGCGAGCCGCCAAAGCCGTCACCCCAGGAGGGTACAAAAAAATTGGTGGCGGTTTGGTAAGCCTGTGGCTGTATACCCACAATGCCAAACGAAGCCCGCAGTTTGCCAAACGAGAACGCACCGGCTTTTTTAAAAAGAGCCAGTTGCGAAAACTGCCAGGCGAGGTCTGCTGAAGGATAAAAAAATGATTTGTTGGATAAATCGCCAAAGGTAGAAGCTGCTTCTATGCGCCCCGTGGCATTGATAAACAGCTGGTCGTACAAGCCAAAGCCGATGCTGCTATAGCCTGCATTGGTTCTCCTGTTTGTATAGCTGTCATTGTTGGAGATATTGGTGGGGGTTGCATTGCCCAGATCAAGCGGACCGGCCGGTATGACAAAGTTGAGCGACTGGGCGCCGAGTGCTGTGGTGTTAAAAGCATTGAAGTTAAAACCCGCCAGGAAATTGGCAGAAAAGGCATCGCCGAAATCTTTTTCTGCGCGGCCAAACACATCGAGGTTAAACTGCATTTCGGTGAACTCGTCGCGGTTGTATTGTCCGCTGTTGGCATTGGTAGAGTAATAGGGATAGTAGTTTATTTGCCGGTCAGTGAAATAGTCGAGCCCGGCCCGCGCGGTGAAATTGAGCCCTTGTACGGGGTTGATATTGACTTCCGCTGAATTGATAAAGCGGTTTACATGGCTGGTGTTGATCAATTGGTACAGATCCCACAGGGGATTGTTGAACCCCGGATTGGCACTCGCTCCCAGGTAGTTCCGGTAGCTGCGTTGCCTGTTTTCGATGTAGCTGCCGCCGGCTGTGGCTGCATACTTTCCGACGTAACCGCTGTTGTCAAAATCGGGCGGTGTACGCAATAGGGCAATCATAAACCCTGCATTGTTGACACCGGTCTGGATGCGATCGGAGTTGATCAGGGTATAGCTGGCCTTGTTGGTTACAGAAAGCCATTTGGTGAGTTGTTTGGTGACGTTGAACCGGGTGCCTGTTCTCCGGTAGCTGCTGCCGTTTCTGAAGATGCCTTTTTGGTTCAGATCGTTCAGGCTGAAAAAATAACTTGATTTGCCATCGCCGCCGCTCACGGTCAGTGAATTGTCGAGATAATGGCCCTTGCCCAGCACGGCGTCATAGTTTTGCTGCAGATAAATGTCCCTGGAATTTTTTGCCGCAATGGGATAATAGGTTTGCCCTCCGTTGGACAAGAAACTGGCTCCGGTTGTATTGACCGCATCCTGCGCGCCGGAGCGGTTGGCAATTCTATCGCCCCAGCTGCGTGCGTTGTTGGCCTGCCAAACACCGCCTGTGCCTTGTCCGTAGGCAGACTGCAAATCATAAAACGCACTGACTTCATCAACGGAATAAGTGGATTTAAAGGAGATGGCTGTTCTGCCGCCGCCTTTTTTGGTGGTGATCACCAGCACGCCGTTGGCGGCTTTTGTTCCCCATAATGCGGCAGCGGAAGCGCCTTTGAGCACTTGTACGGAAGCTATGTCATCCGGATTGATGTCATTGAGCCGGCTTTGCTGCGTAGTGCCGCCGCTGCCTTCACCCCGGCTGCTTCCTTCAATCGGCACACCATCCAGCACAATCAGGGGATCGGTGCTGCGTGTGATGGTGCTTTGTCCGCGGATCAGGATCTGCGACGCTGCTCCCGGATCGCCGGAAGTGCGTGAAACCCGCACCCCTGCTGCTTTTCCGCCCAGGGCGTCCACCAATCCTGCTTCACCGGAGTTGGCCACCTGCTCACTGCTCACGCGCGAGGAAGCATATCCCAGGCGGTCTTTTTTTGCTTCAAACCCCAATGCCGTCACCACTACATTGGCGAGGGCAGCAGTCGCGGGTGAAAGCAGAACGGTTACCGTGTTTTGTCCTGAAATATCAACTTCTTTTGGTTCAAAGCCGATGGAGGAAACATCGAGCGATTTTACAGCGGCTGCAACCAGGAGGGAGAACTGTCCCTTTGCATCCGTGGCTGTACCATTGTTTGCATTTTTGGGCGAAACGGTGGCCCCTTGTACCGGATTGTTTTTATCATCCAGCACCGTGCCGCTGATTGTTCTGGTTTGTGCCACGAGTTGTTGTACAAGCAGGATAAATATACCGGAGAGGAGTCCACGATAGAATTTCTTCATATAGCAAAGTTTGAGCGTGAGCAGGCGATCAACAAACATACGGTACTATTTGGTTCTGCCCATGCGGAAGGATTCCAGGATTGGCATGCGCGAATTCTGGAGGAAATAGTAATTTTCTGGAATGATCCGGTATTTCTGGAATCATCTATCTTACTAATTGCCAGACTCTTGTATGAAACTCATCAGCGGAAAAAATGAAATCGTTTATCTCCTGACCAAGGCTATTGAGAAGTATGAAGCCCAAACAGGTGAGCGCATCAACCGCAATACAAACCGGAGAAATTATGAAGGGGTTGCCAAGCGGCTGAGTGAGATCAGCAATGAGTTGCCCCAAACTGCTTCCAGGCTGGACCATGACTTCTATCCGCCCGATTACAATCCGCAAAAGCTGGAGTATCCCTTTCGCAAATACGATATAACCGGTAACCAGGTCAAGGATGCTTACTACAACCAGATTGTTGCCAACCCACGCCCTTTTCTGGTAGATGCCTGTTACATCTACCTGTACGGGGTGGGCAGAAAAGGATTTGAAAAAGATCCGCAGGACACCAACCTGCTGGAAGCGCCAGATCATGTTCCGGGCATCGAACATCAAAGAACGGAAGAGGTGCAGACTCCTCCTCTTCTTCTTGCTCCGGAACCGAAAGCATCTCTGGCCTCTTCCAACTTGTTGAACTGGCTGCAGAGAAAAGCACTGGTTATTCATCTGGTATTGATCGCCGCTTTGGTGTCTACAATTGTCGGATGGCTTTCTGTCAGAAAGGAATGGGCAACGATTAAACGGGACATGAACCTGCTTCCTTACCAGCCTACAAAAACCGAGATCGACAGCCTGGAAGGTGTGTGGCTTTGTTACACGGGCTCACCGCAGGCCCGCAGCTCCGATCCGAACCGCTACCATATGGTGGTGTCAAACGTGGTGGATGTAAAGTACAAGGAAGGTTATTTTGTTTTTGCGCGGTATGGCGCCAGCTTTGACCACATCGGTTACATGCAGTATGAAGCTCCCTGGCTTGTATCCATCCATTCCTATGTAAAAAATGCAGACAGCATTGAGTCACCCCGGCATTCCCTCATGCGGCTTGACCAGGCCGGGGGATTGGTGAGTGTAATATCTGCTTCCTGGAATTTTGATGTCGGAAGCAGGAACAATATCATCGGCATAAGGGAAGTGTATATCAAACAAGGCAAAGGCGGAAAGATCGACGAAGTGCTCAACACGATTGAAAATGCCAGCTGCCGCTGCAAGATCGTGCGGTGGCGGGCGGGCGGCAAACAGATAAAAACGTTTTACCTCAGAAACGAGCTGCTGGATCATTTGGCCAATGATACCCTGAAAAGCCTGATCGATGAAAAAAGCATTTTGCTCCGCATTCCCCAAAGCGGTTTGATTTATACAAGCGATACCATAGGCAGAAAGCCTCAGTAACACACTTCCCGATAGCAGCAGAAAAACAACTGCCTGCAACGATTCTACATTTCAAGCACCGGAAGTAACAGTCTATCGCCATGGATGATCCTGCGGCTGATCATCCATCTATATTTGACAGCTGTAAGACCAGTCAACCGGGTCTGTCCCGGCAGTCTGATCTATCTCCTCTATCAATCTAATATATGGACCTTATTCAAACCGACTGGAGCCTGCAAAACATCATAGGCAATCATGGAAACGCATCGTTCCGGTACAACGAAGTCAATAGCCGCTACCGGGAATCTGTATTTACTTTCAACCAGCCGGGGCTGATTGAAGGTCAGTTCCATACATTCATGTCCCCGAATATGGAAGTGTCACTTGTGCAAATGCAGCTCAAACAAGACATGGTTTTCCAGTTCAATGATGGAGTCAAACGAATCGGAGCAACCCTTTTGCTGGAAGGAGACATCGACGCTGATTGTATTTGCGACACAAGGAGCCGTCCGCTCAAGCACAGCCGGCATATGTTTACTTACAGCCAAAGTTACCAGAACAATTATACCCTGCATGCAGGCAATATCAGGTTGTTTCATGTTAATTACAAGCCTGTGTTCTTATTTGAGGCGGCCGGGGGCGAGGAACTGATTCACGACTTATTTGGAGGTGCCGATCCTGCCGACAGGTGTATTTCTATTCCATTGAGCTTTGATTCAAAAATAAATTATCAGCGTGTTGCTCATGAGATAGATGCCAGTCGCTCCGGTAACATGCTGCAGCATTTGTTCGTGGAAGCCAAAGCCATGGAGCTGCTGTCGTGGGAATTGCAGGAGTTGTTATTACCCGGGAAGCAAAAAGCCACACCCGGCAAGATCAGCAAGGCCGACCAGGAAAAGCTGATTGCTGCGCGCGCGTACATCAAGGAACATTTTACCGATGAACTCTCCTTGCACAAGCTGTCCTTGCGATTTCAATTAAATGAGTTTAAGTTAAAGCGGGGATACAAGCAACTGTTCAGTACCACTGTTTTCGGCCATATCTACCAACTGCGCATGCATGAAGCAAAACGCCTGCTTGAAACAGGCGAACATACCGTTGCCGAAACAGCTTATATGGTAGGCTATACCAGTCCCAACAATTTTGCAACCGCTTTCCAGCGGATGTTCCATCATCCACCCAGCCATGTCTTAAGAAATATAACTTGTAAACTGCTTGGCGTGTAGATAAAATATCTCTCTATCATCCGCAAAATCCGTTTTGCAAACATTTTAATCCTGATTGTAGATGTTGTTGGTATACACGATGGTCAACTTTGTGTCATGAAATCTAACATGTATGATGATGAGATTTACAACTGTATTGTTGCTTAACCTGGCTTTGACGGGTTATTCAAAAGGAATTGCCCAAACAATCCAGAAAACCAAAAAGCTCCCGCTCCGGCTGTCTGTATTTAGCCAACACGTATCTCTTCCTTCTATAAACAGATTAGGAGGCAGAATGAACCCGGGCGTAAAAATTGCCACTGAGCGGTATTACACCACCAATAAACGTGTGTCACTATTTCAATCCTTTGACCTTGGCTATGCTCACCACAAGTCGCTGGATGATCTGCTTTTTGTAACAAGCGAATTTGGGATACGTCCAAAAGTGGAGCGGTTTTTTGCTGACATAAAAGTAGGTCCGGGTTTTATGATGAGTCACACAAAAAATCCTTTTTATCAGTACAAGGAACACAGCTGGGCACAAACAGGGGGCTGGCAAAAAAAGCTTCTGATAACTGCCGGCGCAGGAGTAGGGTATGCGGTGAAAGATTTAGCTGTTGTGCTGTCCTGGAAATGGTTGCTGGAAACACCTTACCTCGTAAATGAATCTGCTGTTTTACCCAGACAGCAGCTAGAAGCCGGGTTTCAGATTGCACTGTAAGAACGTATTCTCCGGAACACCTAATCCTTTATAGATCATGAAACACAAAATCTTTCTGGCTTTCTTTTTCTTGTTGATGACGGCCTGTGGCAAACATATGCAACCCTTACCAGGTGAAACAGATCATTCGTACGACTGGCATCCGCAGCACCAGGCTTATCAGCAGATTCTGGATCAGTACCAAGTCAATACCCGCGCTCCCGGCTCCATCTTGTACGTATCGCGCCCTGACCATCCTGAATGGGTAGGAGCAGTAGGATGGTTGCGCCTGGATACAAAGCAACCCATGACGGTAAACACCCCCTTCCGTATAGGCAGTATCACCAAAGTATTTGTAGCTGCCTTGATTTTACAGCTGGCAGACAAGGGCGTGTTGAGCCTCAGCAGCAAATTGCAAGACTTATTGCCACAAGTTTCCGCGCAGATACCCGGGAGCCAGCATATTACCGTCCATCATTTGCTTGCTCATCTTTCGGGCATCTATGACCCGGTGAATGAGGACAATCAATACAAAACTGATCTGATTGACGATCCTGTGGGCATGGGAAAACGAACAACAGAACAACTGCTTGATAAATACGTATATGGAAAGAAGCTTTATTTTAAACCAGGCTCGGAGTACCGCTATTCAAACAGCGGTTACTGGTTGCTGGGACTTATAGCAGAAAAACTCTCCGGAAAGTCCTTGTCTGACCAGCTGATGGAAGGAATTGTTGCTCCGCTGGCACTTCATTCTACTTATTTGCAAAAAAAACAGCATACAGGTGTTTCGGCAGGATACGCGTTGGTCAACAACAGCACTACGCCACGCATAACAGAGGTTACTTCGCTCGATGCAGCAGATGGGGATGGCAAGGCAGCAGGTGGTATCACCAGTTCTGCAAAAGATTTGGGAACATTTTACCGGGCACTTTTTGGAGGTCAGCTGATTTCTGCTGCCAGCTTAGCAGAGATGAAAAAAATACAGCTTCCCACTTGCAACGGAGAAGACTGCCGGTATGGCTTGGGGCTGGAAGTATGGAAATTGGGAGAACTAACCGCATTCGGCCACAACGGATCCTCTGTAGGCTATGAATGCAATGCCTTGTTTTTTGAAAAATCCAAAACAGTGGTCGTGCTATTTAAGAACATAGGGGGCGGATCTGATAAACGGTTCTTTGAAAGCCTGGGACAATAAAACCGTACAATCACTCCGCTGATCAGCTTATAAAGATGGCAGGGTATGTTTACAGTAATAATCTGTAAGCATATCCTGTTTTTTTGTCTTGGTAGGGTTGGATGAATAGATCAGAACAGGAGATGCTTCTTGGATTGTAAAATCCGTTTGGCAAACTTTTCAATCCCTTTATCAAACGACCTTCTCTTGAACGTTCGGGAATTTTGTTTCATCAATAATTTACAATAGTTGCCGCTCTGCCACGAATGGGGAGGATAATCAATAAAAATATACGTCAAGACAAATGAAACACAATCCAGTTATTAAACAAGCCAGGCTGGTGCTCGGCCTGGGCTTCGCAATTTTTAGCGCCGTCTGCTGCACAAAACCTGTCGATACCGGGAATGTTCCGCACAAACCCGTTTCTTCCGAATTTCAGGGCACGTTTATCTCCGCACACATCCGTGCTCCCCAGGTTGATCAAGGGGGGCACTACACTGATGGTCTTTCCTGGGGCACTGTATTTAACATCAAACCAGATGGTTCGGGTACCCATGTATTCCGCTATGACATCAATTACTATGCAGGCGGCTCCAAGAACGTTCGCATAGAAACAGATGCCGCTTATGAGATCACCAGCATAGACGCCAGCCATGCAGACATCATTGTTCATTTTATCCGGGGCAAGAACTATGAGGATGGCAAATTCCTGCACGACCTGGATGCATCCAAGATCTATCCCAACGGAGATTTTGTATTTAGAAACGTAGAATACGGCGTGAACGGGCAGGGTAAAACTTATTTCGTAGCCAGTGCTGATGATACATTCACGCAAAAATAAGGCATCCGGATGCGTGGTTTACGGCATTGAAGAAATTAGCTTCCTTCCAATTGCATGCACCTCCCGCAGGTTCGAATCCCATACCCTTTTATGCAAGGGCTTTTGCTTTTTAGTTGAAATAAACACCGGCACAATACAGCACCGCAGGATAGGTGGCCAGGAAGGACCAGAAAAATGTATTGAGCCGCATGAAGATGGCATTCAGCAGGTGGAACAGGATGCCGGTACCTAAAAGCAGGCAGGTCAGAAAGGGGATCCCGGCCAGTGTTAAAACAAACAGGCACTCGAAAGAGATGGTGAGCCAGGAACCCCATTTGGCAAGCGGGTGAAACGCCGTTACCAGCTTGCCTGCCAGCCGATGCCCATAGATGGATGTTTTTAAAATGCCTTCCAGGCCCTTGCCGCTTCTCCACAGGGGAGACACCAGCTTGGCATAGCCCGCTGTGAAATAAGAAAGACAGGATTGCAAAGCCACGAACCACAAAGCAATGTTCAGGGAAATGGTGCTGTGTATGGCATAAGCAAATGCCAGGGCAAGAAAAGTAATGGTGGACATTTGGTCTGCTCCGTCATGGCCATAGGGAGACCGGACCGTTAACAGCACAGAACTTAAAAAAAGCAACCCGGTGAGGGATGCGTGCAGGTGCGGCTGATCATTGCCGGTAGATACAAGGATGATCGCACATACCAGGCGAAAAACAAACAAACCCAGCACATGGGGGTATACGAGTAAGCGTCCGACAGATTGCTGAAAAGAGCTTGCGGCCGTCCACCTGCTCGCCAGCTGTGATACCGGCCAGCTACTCAACCCCTTATTTGAAATGGTTGACGGATTTGTCAGCATCTCGATAGACGAAATGATGACCGTTGCGCTGGAGAGAAGCTCTACAGCACGGATGGCCAGGCGACAGTTCTCCCATTCGTTCATACAAGCGTATCCTCCAATGAATGCAATGATGAAAGAAAAACAACAAACGGATCATTCTCGGTTGCCCCGCTTCGGGTCAGCCGCTCTGTTCTCATCACCAGGAACTGTGTCTTACAGGACTGGTGCTCACGCGGCAGATGGGAAACGTAGTTCAGGATGGCGAGATAAGGAAGCGATAACATCACCAGCTCGGGCTTTTCCCCATTTGCTTTTACCACAAGGGCAAAATTTTTTATGATGTCAAAAAAAGCCTTGGTATGTCTGCGGCCGGGGTTCCATACCACGCTTAAAAAGCGATGGGGTTTGGACGGCAGTATTTCCTTCCAACGGGAAAGACTGCCATCCACAAGCTGGTCGCGGATCAGCAGGTGCAGGTCGTGCGTAGCGGGATTGGGTGCAAAAAAACTCCAGGCCGGTACCAGGTTCAGATAATCCCACTTCCTGATCTGGTCAGTCCACTTGCCGGGTATTTGACAAACCGCTGAAACCAGCAGGTACATGCTGAAGAACAGGAACATACCCCATTCCGCCAAAGAAAGCGCAGGCATGGTATCGCAGGTTAATGATTGTGTGCAAGCGCTTCCCGCCTGATGTCCATCAACTGGATGGCGGTCGCTGTCGGACTCATCTTCTTGATTTCCTCTTCGGCGATATGATGATCGATCGCAACGGCACCGCAGGTAAGGGTGATGGTAACGGCAACAAAAATCCAGAAATCTGTGTTGCTGTCGCAGCAGCTTCCGTTCGGAGCCAGGTTAAGTTCGAGCTGGTTTTCAGGAACCAGCTTGATAGCTGCCTGTTCAGCGGCTGTGAGGTCGGGCATGCGGCGCAAGGCCACGGCTTCCAGCGCAGCTGAGGTTCCTTCTTTGTAGTGCTCTACCAGCGTCAGCTCTCCGGGTGCCAGCTTGCCGCCATTGTAAGGCGAAGGAACTCCGATAAAATCCAGTCCGGCCGGAACCGCCATGTGTTTGATCAGGCTGCGTGCTCCATACCGCACATCGGCAAACACAGGTGCCGATTTCAGCGTTTGCCAAACCTGGAAAGCCGACACGGTACCCCTGTTCTTGTAGGTGGTGTTCATCCGCTTCATCAGCTCTATATCCACCTTATTTTCTCCCTTGACAGCTTTTCTTATTTCATCCAGTGTCTTGGATCCTTTGGGCCCGATGTAAACGGCCACACTTCCGGCGGGTGCCAGTCCGATCTCTTTGTGCGGCGGGGCATAATCAATTATTTTAACGGGCGTATATCGGATAAAACGCGATTCTGCTTCATGAGCAGCAAACATGAGAAAATCTTGCCGGTCCATAAAATGGGTTTTTAGGTGAGGAGATAATAGCAGCTATTTTCGTGTAAGGATCACCGTTCTTACACCCACGTTCGTGCAGCTACAAACCAGGGATCACCGGGAGGTGCCTCGTGCAAACAGATCAAAGGGAACGGGACCAAGAAAGCATTTTGATGTTAAATCGGATGAGCGGAGCGATTGGCAGAATGGCTGAGGGCTGTTGTCTTGTCCTTGATAGCAGGCTGATCAGAAATACTCTCCAGGTTAAATGTAAAGAAAAGATTTAACCGGGCAAAAGTTTTTTCAGGTGCCTGATTATAACGGCCAGGCGTACCTGTTAGGTATGATATAAAAATCCACCTCCTGTTCCCAGGTGGAAGTGCCGCTGGGTCGGCACAAAGCAAAGGCCGCAATTCCTGTTGTATTTACTTAGTCACGGTAATGCAGGGCTGGCTTCCGGTCACCCAGCAGGGCTTTGTATTCAAACTTGGTGCCCCTTGACCTGTTGAATTCTTCCAGGGCTTTGTCGCGCAGGGCTCCATCGGTAAAAAGGTCAATGGCTGTCAGCGTCAGGCATTTGGCAGCTACCTGCATGCCTTTGATACCGATGCTGGTGCCGCCGCCGGCAACAGCCTGCCAGCTGTGTGCAGGTGTGCCCGCTACCCAGGTGGCGGCGCTCATGCCTACGGTCGGTACATTCCAGCTTACATCACCAACATCTGTAGAGCCATTGATGCCATGCGTAGCATCGAGGGGTGAAACGGTTTTGACTGATTCAACGGAGGGCACTGCATAGGCAAAAGAAGTCTGCAGCTTTTGCGCAAACTGGATTTCTTTTGCGTTGTATTCCACCCCGCCTGCCATCTCCAGGTTTTTCTGCATGGCTTCCGCAAGCGTTTTGTTGATCAGCAGTCCGTAGGTACCGCCTGTAATTTCATATTGCATCTTTGTGCCGGTGCCCAAAGCCGCGCCATCTCCTGCTTTGGTGATGCGGTCAAAGATCTGTTGTACATTTTCATTGGCGGGGTTTCTGACATAATAATACGATTCTGCAAAATCAGGAACCACATTGGGCGCCTTGCCGCCATCGGTGATCACATAATGGATGCGCGTATCAGATGGCACGTGTTCGCGCATCATATTGACCATGTAGTCCATTGCCTCTACTGCGTCCAGTGCCGAACGGCCCTTATCTGGTGCACCTGCTGCATGGGCCGACAGGCCATAAAACCTGAACTTGGCTGATATGTTCGCAAGCGAAGAAGCGCCCATCACCGAATTATCGCTACCCGGATGCCAGTGAAGCACAACATCCACCCCCTTGAACAGACCTGCACGCACCATATATACTTTGCCTGAGCCGCCTTCTTCCGCAGGCGTGCCATATACTTTGACGGTGCCGGACAACTCTTGTTGCTCCAGCATTTTCTTGAGCTGGATAGCGGCTTCAACGCCCGCCGTGCCCAGCAAGTGGTGGCCGCAGCCATGGCCTGCCGGTCTGCCTGCCAATACTTTTTTGTCTGGCACCGTATCCTGTGCGAGCCCGGGCAGCGCATCAAATTCTGCCAGGATGCCGATAACCGGTTTGCCCTGTCCGTAAGTCGCAACGAATGCTGTAGGAATCTCTGCCACGCCTGTATCGATCTTAAAGCCGTTGCGCTGCAATTCTTTTTGCAGCAGGGCCGTGCTTTTGTATTCTTTATAACCGACTTCTGCATAATCCCAGATCTGCATGGCGATCTTTTGATACCCATCCTTGCCTTTGTCCAATTCGGTCAACGCGCGTTTTTTTAATGCTGTTACATCCGCTTTGCCTGTTTGTGCCTGCAATCCCTGTACAGATACCAGTATGCAGAGGAGGAACGTGCCCGCAAAATCATATATTCGTTTCATAATGCCGCTCATAAAGGTTTGAAAGTAAGCAAACTTGTGGTATTTCTCTCTGTAAATTAACGACTGGAGGTAATATGAGAAAGGGGTTCTGGTTATTCCTGATCGCAGGCTTTTTCCCGCTCGCTGAACTGGTTGCGCAGCCGGCTACAGCTCCTGTTTACAATGTCCGTACCTATGGTGCTTCCGGCACGGGCAAATCGAACGATGCCAAAGCTGTCAATGATGCCATTGATGCGGCAGCGAAGGCGGGAGGCGGGACTGTTTTTTTCCCTGCAGGCACTTATCTCAGCTATTCTATCCGTCTTCAAAGCAATGTATCGCTTTACTTTGACCAGGGATCTACCTTGCTGGCAGCAGATTCCAGCGCTGGGGGCCGCTACGACGATCCGGAGCCCAACCCGCACGACCATTTCCAGGATTTCGGACACAGCCACTGGCACAACAGCCTGATCTGGGGGGAGAACCTGGAAAATATTTCTGTTATGGGCCCCGGACTGATATGGGGAAAAGGATTAAGCAGGGGGTTCACTACGCGGGAAGGATGGGAGAGAAGGGGCATCCATGCAGGACCTTATATGTGGGATGGGGGCGCCAACAAAGCCATTTCTTTAAAACGCTGCCGCAATGTGATCTTAAAAGATTTTACCCTGATCTATGGTGGTCATTTCGGAATCCTTGCCACCGGGGTCGACAACCTCACGATCGATAACCTGAAGATGGATACCAACCGGGATGGCATGGATATAGATTGTTGCCGGCATGTGCGCATCTCCAATTGCAGCGTCAATGCCCCCAACGATGATGCTATTTGCTTAAAGAGTTCGTATGCGCTGGGCGAAGCGCGCGCCACGCAAAATGTGACCATTACCAATTGCCAGGTCAGCGGCTATGATCTGGGCAGCTTTTACAATGGTACCTACACGCGAAAAGAAGCCAGCCAGGTACCCGACCAGGAAGGCCCGACAGGCCGCATCAAGTTTGGCACCGAGTCGAACGGAGGTTTTAAAAACATCAGCATTTCCAACTGTGTATTTGAATATTGCCGCGGGCTTGCCCTTGAAACGGTGGATGGTGCCCTGCTGGAAGATGTGACCATCACCAACATCACCATGCGGGATGTTGTGAACTCACCCATCTTTCTGCGGCTGGGTGCGCGCATGCGGGCCCCGCAGGGTATGAGCGCGGGCGCCCTGCGGAGAGTAACCATCAGCAATATAATAGCCTACAATGCAGATGCGCATTTTTCCACCCTGATCGCCGGCTTGCCGGGGCACGATATTGAAGATATAGCGCTTCAGAACATCCGCATCTGGTACCGGCCGATCGATTCGCCGGCGAACAAAATTCAGACCACTGTTCCGGAGTATGAAAAAACCTACCCTGAACCCCAGAAGTTTGGCGTGCTGCCTGCCTACGGCTTTTTTGTGCGGCATGCAAAAAACCTGCGTCTTACAGATGTAGAGATCAGCTTCCTGGGCAAGGAATCACGCCCCGCTATTATGCTGGAAGGAGTAAAGGGCGCTGAGCTGTTCCGCATCAAAGCGCAGAAACCGGCAGGCACGCCGTTGATGGTGCTAAAGAATGTGGAGGACCTGAGGATAAGCAGGGTCAATGAGCTGCCTGATCGCACATGGAAACAGGTCGCCGGCGAATCCTTGTAAGCGAAGCACTTGTGCTACTTCCTGTTACGAATATCTGTTGTTCTTACCGGGACAATTCTGCAAACTCTTCGTCCGTGAGCTCGATGGTGGCCGCTTCCAGGTTTTCCTGCAGGTGCTCCAGCGATTTGGTGCCCGGAATCAGCAGGATATTGGGGGAGCGTTTGAGCAACCAGGCCAAGCCAATTTGGGCGGCTGTTGCATTGTGCTCCGTGCTGACCTTCCCGATTTTGTCTGCCAGCATCTGCGGACCGGATGCAAGCGGGTACCAGGGTATAAAGGCCATACCGCGGCCTGCTGTATAATCGACAAGCTGGTCCCATTTCCGGTTGGCCAGGTTGTATTGGTTCTGCACGGAAACAATCGGCACGACTTTCTCCGCCCGTTCAACCTGTTCAATGTCTACTTCAGACAACCCCACCCATTTTATCTTTCCTGCTTTCACCGCATCTGCAACAGGAGCCAGGGTTTCTTCTACGGGAAATTTAGGATCAACGCGGTGCAGCTGCCAAAGATCGATCTGATCAACTTCTAATCTACGCAAGCTGCCGTCGATGCATTCACGGATAAACTGCGGGTCGCCATCTGCTACCCATTTGTTGGGACCGGGCCGGCGGAATCCTCCCTTGGTGGCAATGATCAGCTCATCGGGATAAGGGTGGAGCGCATCGGCAATCAGGCTTTCATTGAACTGTGGTCCGTAAGCTTCGGCCGTATCAATAAAGTTGACACCGCCTTTTACGGCAGCCTGCAGCACATGCTTGGCATTGTTGCGGTCTGCCACTTCTCCGAATACACCTGTTCCGGTGAGCTGCATGGAACCATATCCCATGCGGTTGATCTCCTGCTGGCCGCCCAGCCTGAAGGTCATGGATTGTTTGGTTGTTGTCATAATAATGGAGTTATGGAATCTGCAGAAGAACGATGCAATGATCGTACCTCTATTCATAAAAAGTTACAGGGACAGGATGCATGAATAAAACCTGTTGCAGATAAACTAAAATCCAATATCTTTAAACCCTAACTGTAAGCCATATGGGAAGTACCCAACTTCAAATCAAAAAATCATCTAAAACGTATGATGTCGTCGTCGTGGGCTCGGGGGCTGGAGGCGGCATGGCCGGCTACACGCTGGCAAAAGCAGGACTAAAAGTGCTGATGCTGGAAGCCGGTCCTTTTTTCGACCCGGCAAAAGATTCGCTTCAATTAAAATGGCCTTATGAATCAGCCAGGCGCGGTGCCAACACCACCCGGGCTTTCGGTGATTTCGATGCGGCATTTGGCGGATGGGAGATTGAAGGAGAACCTTATACCCATCTCAACAATACCCGGTTCGACTGGTTCCGCTCACGCATGCTGGGTGGACGTACCAACCACTGGGGCCGCATTTCCCTTCGCTTTAGCGCAAAAGATTTTAAACCCAACGATGGCGTCAGTGATGCCTGGCCAATTACTTACGATGAAGTAAAGCCTTATTACGACAAGGTTGACCAGATGATCGGTGTGTATGGTACCAAGGAAGGCATTGAAAGCGAGCCCGATGGTATTTTTTTACCGCCACCCAAGCCCCGTCTCAATGAACTGTTTATAAAAAAAGCTGCCGGCAGCGTCGGTGTTCCTGTTATACCCGGCCGGGGCTCTGTACTCACTGAAGCCTTGCCCAACAACAAAGACCGCTATGCTTGTTTTTATTGCGGGCAGTGCGGCCGCAGCTGTAAAGTATACGCAGATTTTTCTTCTTCCTCGGCACTTGTTATCCCTGCCATTAAAACCGGCAACCTCGAAGTGATCTCAAATGCTATGGTGCGCTCGGTGGTCACTGATGCAAACGGACTTGCCACAGGGGTTTCCTATATCGACCGCAACGACTTGCAGGAGTATGAGGTCAATGGCAAGGTGGTGATCCTGGCTGCCAGCTCCTGCGAATCGGCCCGCATCATGCTGAATTCAAAAACTGCCCGCTATCCCAATGGCCTGGGCAATGCCAGCGGACTGCTCGGGCATTACCTGCATGATTCGACCGGCCTTGGCTTTAGTGGTATCCTGCCCCAGCTGGTAGACCGGAAAAGATACAACGAAGATGGAGTCGGAAGTTTGCACATTTACTCGCCCTGGTGGGGAGACAACAAAAAGCTGGATTTTCCGCGGGGCTACCACATCGAATTTGGCGGCGGCTTGCGCATGCCCTTTTACGGGTTTGGCAGAAGTGTTCCGAAGGTGAATGGCATGGTGCCCGGAAGAGACGGAAAGATGAAAGAAGCAGGTGGCTATGGTGCTGCACTCAAAGACGATTACCGCCGTTTTTATGGAGCTGAAGTAGGCATGGCCGGTCGCGGTGTAGGAATTGCCTTTAAAGAAAATTATTGCGAGATCGATCCGGATACGGTAGACAAATACGGCATACCTGTGCTCAGGTTTCATTACAAGTGGTCTGATCATGAGATCAAGCAGGCCAAACACATGCAGGATACCTTTGCCTCTATCATGCATGCCATGGGAGCCATTGTGCTGGGCGGTCCGGCTGGCCCGGAAGTCAACTACGGACTGGATGCACCGGGACGCATTATCCACGAAGTAGGTACAGCGCGCATGGGTGACGATCCGAAAAAATCTGTTCTCAACAAATGGAGCCAAAGCCATGAGTGCAAAAACTTGTTTGTAACAGACGGATCTTCGTTTGTGCAGCAGGGTGATAAAAACCCTACCTGGACCATCCTCGCGCTTTCCATGCGCACATCTGAATATATTCTGGAACAAAAAAGCAAGCTCAACATCTAAGCCAATTCTATCTTTATGAACAGGAGAGAATCACTAAAAGCAATCGGTCTTACCACCCTTACTGCAGGTATGTTGATTGATGCCTGCAAACCCAAAGACAAGGAAGCAGGTGCCGTGAACACGGGAAATGGATCGGAAGAAAAAGGGGCGCAACCCGGGCGGCAGGAGTTTGAAACGGCACTGGAAAAAAAGCTGAACGCCGAAAAGTTTTTCACCGACCATGAAATGACGACCATTACCATCCTGGCGGACATCATCATTCCCAAGGATGAAAAATCAGGCAGCGCTTCCGATGCCAAAGTGCCTGAATTTATCGAGTTCATCGTAAAAGACATTCCCGATCACCAGTTGCCCATGCGGGGCGGCCTGCGCTGGCTCGATCGCCATTGCGTGCTGCATTACGAAAAGCCGTTCAGCGACTGCTCCAAGCAGCAGCAAATTGAAGTGATTGATGCCATTGCTTATCCGGCCAAAGCTGCTCCCAACATGGGTCCGGGCGTAGCTTTTTTTAACCGGATGCGCGACCTTACGGCCTCAGGTTTCTTTACAAGCAAAATGGGCATTGAAGACCTGGGCTATGAAGGCAACAAACCCGGCAAATGGGAAGGTGTGCCGCAGGCCGTGCTGCAGCAATATGGAATGGAGAATGTTTGATCCATTCTTATAACCAACGCTGATGAAATTACCATTCCGATCCTTTTTATTGGGCCTCCTGGCCTGCTTCTGTGTTGTATCTGTTGTGCAGGCACAGGTACCTCCTGATGCACCCTTGCGCATCGTGATCGTGGGTGCCACACATGGCCATGTGCCGTTCTTGTTGGGCAGAAAGAACAAGGAAGATGTGGTTGTGGTGGGAATATACGAGCCCAACAGGATCCTGGCTGAACGCCTGGCAAAGAACTATCATCTCGATACGACCCTGTTGTATACTGATCTGAACAAAATGCTGGATGCGGTAAAGCCGGAAGCCGCAGCTGTTTTTGGTTCTATTTACGAGCACATGAAAGCGGTAGAAGTTTGTGCGCCCAGGGGCATTCACATCATGGTAGAAAAACCCCTTGCCACCAATGTAGCGCATGCGGAAAAAATGCTGCAACTCGCCAAGCAATACAAGATTCACCTGCTCACTGATTTTGAAACATCCTGGTACCCTACCACCCAAAAAACCTACCAGCTGGTCAACGACAGCAATTTTGTTGGCAGCATCAGAAAAGTAGTGATCCACGATGGCCACCAAGGTCCCAAAGAGATCAGGGTGAACCAGGAATTTTTCGACTGGCTTACGGACCCGGTGCAAAACGGCGGTGGCGCCCTGGTAGACTTTGGCTGTTATGGTGCCAACCTGATGACCTGGCTGATGCGCGGACAACAGCCCGTATCCGTGACGGCAGTTACACAGCATTTCAAACCGGCCGTTTACCCCAAAGTAGAGGATGAAGCTACGATCATTGTAAGCTACCCCTCGGCGCAGTGTATTATACAAGCATCCTGGAACTGGCCGTTCAGCCGCAAAGACATGGAAGTGTACGGTGAAACGGGCTATGTAATCACCGCCAACAATACCAGCATGCGCGTTCGCAATGCCAACCTCAAAGCAGACCAATCCCTCCTGGTTACAGAAAAAGATGTTCCCGTATACACCGAGCCATTTGCCTATTTCAAGGATGTGATCCGCAATAAGATCAAGGTACCAGAATGGGGTTTGTATTCGCTGGAAAACAACCTGATGGTCGTGCGCATTCTGGAAGCGGCGAGAGAATCAGCCAAGACCGGGAAGACTGTTTACCTGAAGAAATAATATTGACCGGTCTGGATTTCTCCAACTCAGTTTTGTTGAGCACCTGCTGAGCAGGTATATGAATATGCTCGAATTCAAACATGCCAGCAGATTCAACTGTATCCCGCCTTATATCAGATTGAATTTAGAAGTATGGTTTTCTATGTTCCTACCGGAACATGGAGTGCCATACTTCTAAACTCAATTAGGTATTATTTATCAGCCTGCTTGATCAATCCTTTGCCTCCGTTGAATTCAGAGAAATAAAACATGGCTGAGACGCCGAAGAAGGTAGTCGTACTGGCGTCTGTTCTGCCGCTGTAATAATACTGTCCGAAGTACATGTTGAAATGCCATGTTTTGTTCAGTGCGTATTCGATACCGGAAGTAAGTTCCGTCATCAGACTTTCCTTGGCATTGAAGATATAGCCGATACCGGCGGTAAATGTGTTGGTGAATTTTCCCTGTTGAAATACATTTAAATTGGGCCTGAGTTCCAGGTAAACAGAGGTATCCCTGTCTTTCATGCGGCCCAAGCTGGATTTGCCCAAGTCAAGTCCGATGCTGAATACATCCCATTGCCGCCCCAGTTCAAGGGAGAGATTTGATTTACCCGCGAGGGTTCCTGCTTCGTTGGTAAGAGCCGGGGCAAGCGCTACATAGGTTTGCGCTAAAGCTGCCCGGGCAATCAGCAGGTACAGGAAAAAGAAAAGAAGTGTTTTCAAGAAAGCTGGTTTTTACGTGCTTGCTATTTGCGATGATTATTTTGATACAATATAGCTGCTTAAGGAACACCCTTTTAATTGTTGAATTCCCTCCGCTACTGACTCCGCGTTGATCCTTGCACCTTCCGGACTGGTATGGGTATGTTCGGTTGGAAAAAGGGGCTTGACTTTCTCCGGTCCCCATGCATCGTATTTATCGGCTGTGATCTTGTTGAGATCTACAAACCAGGCATTGGTTTGTGCGGCAACTTCGGCGGCCCACTTGCCGTAATTGTTGGAGGCACGCACTACTTTTCCTTCCTTCCAATCGTTCCGGGGTATCATGGAAGCGATGAGTACGGTGGCACCTTTTGCTTTTGCTTCCTCAACAAATTTTTTCAGGTACCAGCCATAGCTGTGCACAATTTCTTCTTTCCCATCCGGCCACACCAGGCTGACTGAATCAGAACCAACTCCCTGCAGCACACCCCGGTAGCCGGCGCGGGTTGTATCAGGCTTGCTGCCTTCATTGTGCCCGAATTGCATGATCAGGAAATCGCCCGGCCTGACCGAGGATAAAACCCGTTCCCACCTGCCTTCTTTTAAAAAAGTGCGGGTGCTTCTTCCTGCCATTGCCTGGTTGCTGACGGTAATCTTGCTGGAATCAAGATAACGGATAATATGTGAACCCCATCCGCGATGCCCGGTAGAATCATCGTTCCGGACAGTTGAATCGCCGATGATATACAGCGTGGGCTTGTGCTGGAAAAAAGTGATTGAAGGACCTAGCAGAAGCAGGAAGAATAAAATAGACCGCATGGTGGTTGGCTGTTTACTATGATGAAGATAACTGTATTTATGATCGGACAGGAGAGATTGAAAGGGAAAGAAGGCGCTTGGTTCTTGATGTCAAGGTTCAGACTGGAATTGCAGTGAAAACACGCTGCCTTTGCCTTCAACGGATTGGGCTTGTATGGTGCCGCGGTGCAGCATGACGATTTGTTTGCAGAGGCTGAGCCCAATGCCACTGCCGGTTCGTTTGGTACTGAAAAAAGGAATGAAGATTTTATCAAGCAGCTCTTCAGACATACCTGCTCCATTGTCAACGACTTTCAGGACGATCTTTTTGTTGCCCAGGGTTTCCGCAAATAAAATGATCTGCGGGTTCTCTGTGTTTTTGACAGCTTCAATGGCATTCACGATCAGGTTGATCAGCACCTGCTCGATCAGGCTTGGATCGGCTTCAAACTGGAGGTCGCGGTCTTTGAGGATGATCTCCAGGTCGATGGAAGCCTGCTCAAATGTGGGCAGCATCAGCTGGTAGAGATTGCCGAACAGCTCCCGTACATACACCTTTTTTAAATTGAGCTTGGTGATCTTGTTGAGGTTGCGATAGGTTTCTGCAAACTTCAGAAGTCCCTCACTTCTGCGCCGGATGGTTTCTATGCCTTCTTCCAGGTCTTCTACTGCCGATGTATCGGAAGACAAACTGCTCACCGACTGGTGCAGCCGGTTTTTCAGCGTATCAGCCAGCGAGGAAATGGGTGCTACCGAATTCATGATCTCATGCGTCATCACACTCAGCAGCTTTTGCCAGGCTTTTGATTCGGTTTCATCCAGCGCTTCGTTCACATTCTGAAAGGCAATCAGCTTGTATTTTTTCCCTTCTGTTCCAAAAGCAGTCGCCGATAACAGGACCTTGAAAACCGATTTTTCCAGGTGAACCGTCCCGATCTTTCCATCGCCCGGTTTTAGCGAGGTAATTTCCTGGTAAAGCGATTTGTCGCGTTTGGAAAGCGACGACATGTTTTTGATATAAGGAAGCTGAAGCATTTTTTTCAGCGATTCATTCATCCATACCACGGCACCGCTTTCTTCCTCATAGGAGAGGATGCCCGTATCTACCAGTTCCAGGATCTTCTGGAGGTATTGGTATTGGGTTTCTTTTTCCTTGCTGATGATTTTAAAGGTCGTATTGATCTCATTAAAACCCTGCCGCAAAGATTGCAATTCAGACGGGGCATGCTTTACATCAAAATTGCGGGAGAAGTCGCGGTAGTGGATGGCTTCCACGAACTGGTTCATTTCATCGTGCGCTTTGCGCTGGAAATAGATCAGGTCAATCAGCTGGTAAGCAATCAGCGGAAGTGCCAGTCCAAAGTACAGCAGCCATCCTTTTACAAACAAAAAAGCAGTGCCTATCATCACCAGGAACAACAGGCCTACTTTCCACAAAATCTTGAACTCAAAATTTCTATATGTCATATTTGCTTAATCTCCTGTAAAGAGCCGTGCGCGTAATGCCCAGCTCTTTGGCTGCTTTGGAAATATTTCCATTGTTCTTTTCGATCACCCGCAGAATAGTGTTTTTTTCGACATGACCTAAATTGGTGTCATCCATTTCCGGTACACCTGCAGCGGTTGACTCAATCGGAGAAAAGATAATGTTCTTGGCCGTTAGTACGCTGTCATCGGCCATGATCACGGCCCGTTCGATGGAGTATTGCAGTTCGCGGATGTTTCCGGGGTAATGATAGCTCAACAGTTTTTCACGCGCCTTTTCATCCAGCTCAAACTGCGGTTTCATATACTTGTCGCTATACAGCTTGCTGAAATGCTCTGCCAGCAGCAGGATGTCGTTGCCTCTTTTGCGCAGGGGTGGAAGCACGATCTCTACCGTGTTGATGCGGTAGATCAGGTCGCGGCGGAACCGGTTTTCATTGGCCAGATCGGCCAGGGAAAGGTTGGTGGCGCATACCAGGCGGATGTCGATGGGGATGGGCTCGTTGGTGCCCAGGCGGATCACCTGCCGGTTCTGCAGCACGCTCAGCAGCTTGGCCTGCTGGCGCAGGTAAATATTGCCGATCTCATCCAGGAACAAGGTGCCGGTATTGGCTGCTTCAAACCGGCCGGCCCGGTCTTCACGGGCATCAGTAAATGCCCCTTTTTTATGGCCAAACAATTCGCTTTCAAAAAGGGAATCCGTAAGTGCACCCACATCCACTTTTACAAAAGGCTTGGCAGCCCTTTGTGAAAACTGGTGGATGGCTTTTGCGACCAGCTCCTTGCCCGTGCCGTTCTCACCCAGGATCAGGATATTGGCATCGGTAGGGGCGATCTTTTTTACTTTGTAAAAAATGTCCTGCATCACTTCCGACTGCCCCAGCAACTCTGTTTCAAAAATAGGGGAGGCCACATCCGCGCTTGAACCCGCTGCTTTGTTGTCTTTTTTCCGGACCGCCTCCCGGATGGTTGCGATCAGTTTTTCATTGTGCCAGGGTTTTACCACAAAATCAAAAGCGCCTTCTTTGAGAGAACGGATGGCCAGGTCAATATCTCCATAGGCCGTTATCATGATAACAGATACGGAAGGACGCATCTCCTTTATTTTTTTCAGCCAGAAAAGCCCTTCGTTCCCGGTGTTGATCGAACTTTTAAAATTCATGTCGAGCAGCACGGCATCAAACTCTTGTTTGGAAAGCAGGGCGCGGATGTTCTCCGGATTTTTTTCTGTTACGATCTCTTTTACTTCCGGGCGGAGCAGCAAACGGACGGCCGTCAGAATATCAGGATCATCATCAATAACAAGTATACAGGAATGTTTGAGCGACATAAGATTGGCGTTGGAGTTTCACGAAACTACAAATATGCCAGTATTGTAAAGGCGTGCCCCTTAAGTTTTTAGCTTCTCCCATTCCTGGTCACTGTATCGTAACCGAACAGTTTTTGTACGCAATAGAACAGAACTGACCTGCAGTAAAGTAGTAAGTGCTTGAAAATCAAAGAAACAAAAAATGGCACTGTTATCATATCTAGTAGCATGTGGTTCAAGAAAACCACCAATCGCTTACAATAAATTAAGAACGTGGACAGAAAAATTGAAAAAAAGAAATGGGGCACTGCAAGACTCCTGACGATTGCAGGTGTGCTGGGTTTGGTGCTGCTGATAGCCGGCAGCTTGTATTTCACAACAGGTAAAAACCGCCTGAACGTGGACCCTGAACGGATCAGCATCAGCGAAGTGCACAAGGGTACCTTCCTGGAATTTATTCCCGTAAACGGAAGCGTGCAGCCTGTTACCACTATTTACCTGGATGCCGTAGAAGGGGGCAGGGTAGAAGAGAAGTATGTAGAAGATGGCACCATGCTGAAAAAAGGACAGCCTATCCTGCGCCTGTCGAATACCGATCTTGAATTAAGCCTGGTAAACCAGCAAACATCCGTATACAACCTGCTTACCCAAATGCAGATTGCCCGCAACGCAGCCCAGCAAAACACAACGACCAAGCTGAACCAGATGACGGATGTAGACAATTTATTAAAGGAGGCAGAGCGCGTGTACAAACTCGATAAATACCTGTATGATCAAAAAGCGATCGGTTTGCAGGAGTTTAAACAGGCGGAGAACACATACAACTACCAGATCGCCAAAAAGAAATTGACAGACCAGATCTTAAAGCAGGATGAAAGCTCCAATACGCAGCAGCTTTCCCAGGCTAAGCAATCCTATGAAGGCTCGCAGAATGCGCTGACTGTAATGCGCAAAAAAGTGGGAGACCTGGTGGTGCGGGCTCCTATCGACGGACAGCTTACATCGCTCGATGCAGAAATCGGACAGAGCAAAAACAAGGGAGAGCGGTTGGGACAGATAGACATCGTAAATGCCTACAAGGTAAAAGTAGATGTGGACGAGCATTATCTTTCGCGGGTATTTACCGGCCTGCAGGGAGAAACTTCCTTCGCCGGAAAAGATTACAACCTGAAGATCGTGAAAGTATATACGCAGATAAACGGCGGTCGTTTCCAGGTAGATATGGTGTTTACAGGCAAAGCGCCGGAAGGCATCCGCCGCGGACAAACCATGCAGATCCGCCTGGCCCTGGGTGATGAAACACAGGCCCTGCTGCTTGCGAAAGGCGGCTTTTACCAGAAAACAGGCGGCAACTGGGTCTTTAAGCTCAGCAGCGATGGCAAAACCGCTTACCGTGCTGATGTGCAGCTTGGCAGGCAGAACCCCGATTATTATGAAGTGCTCGCAGGACTGAAACCAGGGGATAAGGTGGTTACATCCAGCTATGATAATTTTGGAGATGACATGCAGGAGCTGGTGCTGAAATAAAACAAATACAAACAAAAGCAAAATCAGATAAAATGATCAAAATTACCAACCTCGAAAAAATATACCGTACCGAGGATGTTGAAACTGTTGCCTTGAATAAAATTTCTATTGCAGTGACCGAAGGTGAATTTGTGGCCATCATGGGACCGTCAGGTTGCGGCAAGTCGACCTTGCTGAATATCCTCGGTTTGCTGGATGATCCGGATGGAGGCAGCTTTATGTTCAACGGGTTGGAAGTGGCCGGTTTTAATGAACGCAAAAGAGCCGACCTGCGCAAACGCAATATCGGGTTTGTTTTTCAGAGCTTTAACCTCATTGATGAACTGACCGTTTTTGAGAACGTGGAACTGCCGCTGATCTACCTGGGCATCAAATCAGCCGAACGCAAGGAAAGGGTGGAAAAAGTGCTGGATAAAATGCAGATCATGCACCGCCGCAATCACTATCCGCAACAGCTCTCCGGCGGCCAGCAGCAACGCGTAGCCGTAGCCCGTGCAGTGGTCAACAAACCCAAGCTGATCCTGGCCGACGAACCGACAGGTAATCTTGATTCATCCAACGGCAACGAGGTAATGGAACTGCTGACAGATTTAAATGAGCAAGGCACTACCATCATTATGGTAACGCACTCTGAACACGATGCCCGCTACAGCCACCGCATCATCCGCATGCTTGACGGACAAACCGTGATCGAAAATATAATGGTTTAAAACTTTTCCCTGTACAGGATGATGCTATTCACTGGCTCAACCTGCCCTTAAAACGCACTTGTATGCAAACTTTATTGATTCCTGTAGTGAAGAACTGTTTAAGCCTATTTTCTACGATTACAGGATTAACCGTTGCGCTTACCTGTCTGATGCTTTCCCTGCTGCTGAACCAGCCTGAGCATGCCCGTTACCAGTGCAACTGCAACGACTACCCGAAAACCAAACGCCTGGTAAAAGGGCAGCTGTATCCAGGTCCTTTTTTGCTTCATTCGGTTTTGCCGGCTTCTTTGCGGAGTGGTGCAGAGCCAACCATCGAATAAAAAGCCCGCTATGCTACAAAACTATCTTATCATTGCGTTGCGCAACCTGAAAAAATTCAGGTTCACTTCTTTCATCAATATTTTCGGGCTTACGACCGGGTTAACCTGCTGCCTGCTGATCCTCACCTATCTGCTTTATGAATCCAGCTTCGACCGCTACAACAAGGAGGCTAAAAATGTTTACCGGGTTGAGCGGACCTTCTTAAATCCTGAAAACGGCGCCCTTTCGCTTGAGCTGGGGGCGGTATCGCCTCCTTTTGCGCCATTGCTGCAAAGTGATTTTAAAGACATCAAAAAGATCACCCGCTTTTTGCCGGCATCTACCACCCCCATGAAATGGGAAGACAAAATATTCAATGAAAAAAAACTCTTCTTTGCTGATGAAAATTTGTTTGACGTATTTGATGTAACATTGTTGAAAGGCAACCCGGCAAAAGCACTTACTGATCCTTTTACCGTGATCCTTTCTGAAGAAACAGCCAGAAAATATTTTGGAGACGGTGATCCGCTTAACAAAGTGGTGCGCTTCAACAATCAGTTCGATTGCAAAGTGAGTGGCATATACAAGGCCTTCCCTCCCAACGCCCACCTTCACCCTGATCTCCTGCTATCTTTCAATACACTCAGGGACCCGGCTGTGTATGGAGAAGAAAACCTCCGTACAAACTGGGGGAACAATGCTTTTTATACGTATGTCCTGCTGCCCGACGGATACAATCACAAAACCCTGGAAGCCCAGTTTCCTGCATTCATCGACAGGCATATGCCCAACGACAGAGGCAGGTTCAAACAATCGGAGGGTACCTTTCTCACGCTGCGCCCTTTAACGGACATTCATCTTTACTCGCACAAGGATGATGAAATGGAAGAAAACGGCGACATCAAACGGATCTATACTTTTTCTGCGATTGCCTTGTTTATCCTGCTGATTGCCTGCATCAACTACATGAATCTTTCAACAGCCCGGTCGGTATTGCGTGCCAAGGAAATCGGTGTGCGCAAAGTGGTGGGGGCAAGAAAATGGGAACTGATCGGCCAGTTCCTCACTGAATCAATTGTTGTATGCTGGGTGGCAACCTTGCTTGCTTTGTTGCTGACCTGGATCAGCCTGCCCTGGCTGAACCAGTTGTCCGGCCAAACCCTTTCCCTGTCTACCCTGCTCAACTGGAAGATCATTGGCCTGCTTATGCTCATTCCGTTTATAACCGGTATCCTTGCAGGCATTTATCCTTCCTTGTTCCTTTCTTCTTTCCAGCCGATCCGTGTGCTGAAGGGCGTTTTAAAGATAGGGGGAGGCAATATATCATTCAGGAAAGTATTGGTTGTTGCGCAGTTTGCTATATCCATCATCCTGATCATCAGCACGGCCATTGTTTTTCAACAACTGCATTTCATGCAGCAAAAATCATTGGGCTTTAACAAAGACAGATTGCTTACGATTCGTTACAATGGCGCATTGAACAATACGTACGAATCGTTCCGGACCAGCCTGCTCGCGGATGCTTCGGTGCGGGAGGTGGGAAGGTCATCACGCATTCCTTCCGGGCGCCTCCTGGATGCGATGGACTCGCAGATCGACCGGGGTGATTCACTGGCGCCCTCAAAAGCAGACATCAAATTTATCAATGCAGATGAGCATTTTTTATCAACTTATGGGGTACACATGGTGGAAGGAAGAGGCTTCAGGGGTGAACAGGGCACAGACACCGCTTCATTTCTGATCAACGAAGAAGCGGTGAAGGCTTTGGGATTAAAGTCGAATAGGGAAGCCATCGGAAAGCCGTTCCGGTATGGTGGCCGCCCCGGAACCCTGGTGGGCGTTTTCAACAGTTTTCATTTTGAGTCCATGCACCAGCGCATCCTGCCCCTTGTTGTACAGGAAGCCAAACCGCCTTTTGGTTATGCAAATATCTCGATCAAAGTGGCAGGAAACATTCCCGCTGCCATTAGCCATATAGAAAAGACCTGGAAGCAGTTTGCGCCGGAAGTTCCCTTTGATTACACTTTCCTCGATGACCGGTTTGCCCGGCTTTACGAGTCGGAGCAGCGGCAGGGGGCGATCTTTAGCTTGTTTTCCTGTATCGCCATCTTTATTGCCTGCCTGGGTTTGTTTGGCTTGTCTGCCTTTACCATTACGCAACGCATGAAAGAAATCGGCATCCGCAAAGTACTGGGCGCTTCAACCCGGCAGATCGTACAACTGTTATCAAAGGACTTTCTCCTGCTCGTGCTGATCGCAGCGGTGATCGCTTTTCCGGTGGCCTGGTATACCATGAACAGCTGGCTGCAGGAATTTGCTTACAGGATTCCGATTTCAGCTTGGGTGTTTGCAGCAGCAGCCATCATCGCAGCCCTGGTTGCTTTGGTTACCATCGGCATACAGGCGGTAAAAGCTGCCCTTACCAATCCGGTACAAAACTTAAGAACAGAATAAAATATATCCATTATCAGTCAAGCCTAACCATTCCTTTAGCAACGATCATGTAATGCCAAACCCGCCCTTATGTTCAGAAATTATTTAAAAATAGCTTTCCGCAATTTGCTCAAAAGCAAGGGCTATTCTGCCATTAACATCACCGGATTGGCAGTGGGTTTAGCGACCGGTTTGGTAATCCTTTTGTTTGTGCTCGATGAAACAAACTATGATCGCTACAATCAGAAGGCGGATCGCATTTACCGGGTAGACGGAGACATCCGTTTTGGTGGTGATCATTATATCCTCGCTGTTGCACCGGATGCCATGGGATCAGCGCTGTTAAAGGACTATCCGCAAATTGAGCAAGCGGTCCGTTTCAGAAACTATGGTGGCATGCGGGTAAAAAAAGGAGATGAATGGATCCAGGAAGACCGGGTGATTTCTACTGATTCAACCCTCTTTGATGTATTCACGCTGCCGCTGATCGAGGGAAACGCACGGACGGCACTTGCCAATCCGCACACTGTGGTGATCACGGAGCAGGTGGCTAAAAAGTACTTTAACTCCACAGCTGTTTTGGGCAAGGTTCTGCAGGTAAACGATGCGGTTAATTATACCATCACCGGCGTTATCCGCAACATCCCATCCGGATCGCATTTCAATTTTGATTTTTTTCTCCCCCTGGCAGATGCCTCCGAAAGCCGGGAGAACAATTGGGTGAGCAATAATTTCAATACCTATATCGTACTGAAAGAAGGCGCCGATCCCAAAGCGCTGGAAGCGCAGCTGGATCTCCTGGCAGAAAGGTATATAGGGCCACAGGTAAAGTCGGCCATGAACATCAACATGGATGATTTTAAAAAGAGCGGCAATTGGGTGCGGTACTCGTTAACGCCATTGACCCGTATCCACCTCTACTCTGATAAAACAGCTGAACTGGCACCCAACGGGAGTGTCCAGTATGTCTATATTTTTTCTGCCATTGCGGGCTTTATCCTCCTGATTGCCTGTGTGAATTTTATGAATTTGTCTACTGCCCGCTCTGCCAACCGGGCAAGAGAAGTAGGCATCCGGAAAGTACTGGGTTCACGCAGGTTGCAGCTCGTTTACCAATTCCTCGCTGAATCTTTCTTGATTACCTGCATTTCCCTGCTGCTGGCCTTGGGGCTGGTATTATTGCTGCTCCCGCTGTTCAACCAAGTATCGGGGAAAGAACTCCGGGTGGCATCCCTGGGCAAACAAGGATTTCTGACGCTCATGATCCCGCTTGTACTGGTGGTGGGTTTTGTAGCGGGCAGCTATCCGGCCCTGTTTCTTTCTTCCTTCCGTCCTGTTTCTATCCTGAAGGGCAAGCTGGCCACGGGATTGAAAGGAGGCTGGTTAAGAAGCGGCCTCGTAGTGTTTCAGTTTACCATTACGGTCGTCTTGCTTGTGGCCACTGTTGTGGTGCAAAGCCAGCTTAACTTTATACGAAACAAGCAAATCGGTTTCAACAGGGCCCAGGTGCTGGTTGTACAGCATACAAATGCGCTCAGCAGGCAGGCTGCCATCCATTTCAGAGAGGATTTGCTCAACATCAGCGGGGTGCAGGCTGCCACGCTTACAGGTTACCTGCCCACAAGCGGTTCGAGGAGCGACAGTCCGCTTTTTCCCGATGCAACGCTGAATCAGAAAAGGGCGGTTTCAATGCAAACCTGGAACATAGATGAATACTATATTCCAACCCTGGGCATGCACATGAGCAAGGGCCGAAATTTTTCGTCCGGCTTCCCAACCGATTCGTCAGCGGTTATCATCAACGAAGCCGCAGCCAAACTGCTTGGTTTTGATGATCCGTTGAACAAGCCGCTGTATCAGATGAACAGCTTCACCAAAAAAGATGTGAGCGCCTATACCATCATTGGGGTGGTAAAAGATTTTAATTTCAATTCTATCCGCCAGCGCGTTACACCCCTGGCACTTTTTCTGCGGCCCAGCAGGGGAAGTCTGGCCCTGCGGATCCAATCCGCCAACCTTACTTCCCTCATCGGCCAGGTGCGGCAGCAATGGAAAGCGTTGCTCCCCAACCAGCCCTTTGATTATACATTCATGGATGATGATTTTAACCGGATCTACCAATCCGAGCACCGGGTGGGCAGGATAGCGCTGAGCTTTTCTGCGCTTGCGATTTTTATTGCCTGCCTGGGCTTGTTTGGATTGGTTACCTATGCTGCCGAGCAAAGAACCCGGGAGATCGGCATCCGCAAAGTACTGGGCGCTTCGGTGAGCAGCATCGTGAACATGCTGTCAAAAGATTTTTTAAAGCTGGTTGTTCTCTCCTTGTTTGTCGCTTTTCCGCTTGCCTGGTGGGGCATGAACAAATGGCTGGAGGATTTTGCATACCGCATCAGTATAGGGTGGTGGATCTTTGCGGCGGCTGGCCTAACGGCCCTCCTCATTGCCTTGCTCACAGTCAGCTTCCAGGCGATAAAAGCAGCCCTGATGAACCCGGTCAAAAGCCTGCGGACAGAATAAGATCAAAAAACGATTCATCTAAAAATTATGATACAACTACAACATATTTCGAAGTGGTACAATGTGGGTGGTAAGCCCGTGTTTATTCTTAAAGATGTCAACCTGCTGATCAGGGAAGGCGAGTTTGTTTCAATCATGGGGCCATCCGGTTCCGGCAAATCTACCCTGCTCAACGTGATCGGTATGCTGGACGCACCTTCGGAAGGAAGCTATGAATTCATGGGACAATCCGTTACATCAATGAAGGAAAAACAACGGACAGAACTCTACAAGAAAAACATCGGCTTTATCTTCCAGGCTTACCACCTGATTGATGAGCTGACCGTGTATGAAAACATAGAAACACCGCTGCTGTACCAGAACGTCAAGTCTGCAGAAAGAAGGGCCATGGTAAGCGACATGCTAGACCGGTTTAATATTGTGGGGAAGAAGGACTTGTTTCCGGCACAGCTTTCCGGCGGACAGCAGCAGCTGGTAGGCATTGTGCGGGCCCTGATTGCCCGTCCCAAGCTCCTGCTGGCAGATGAACCCACCGGGAACCTCAACTCCAAACAAGGCGAGGAGATCATGGAGCTGTTCAGCAAGATCAATGAAGAAGGAGTCACGATAGTACAAGTAACCCATTCAGAAAAGAATGCCGCTTATGGCAGCAGGATCATTCACCTGCTCGATGGCAGAATAGAATCAGTGTCAGAAAATTCTCTTAAACAAGTGTAACATGCGCAGCATCTTCCTATTTTTAATGGCAGCATTGCTTGCCAACGGGACCGCCTATACGCAAAATAAATATACATTGCAGCAATGCATCGATACGGCGCTTGCAAACAGCATCTCCCTCAAACAAACCGCGCTGCTGGTCCAAACAGAAGACATCAACTGGAGACAGGCAAAACTGAATCTGTTGCCCGACGTCAATGCCTCGATCAGCCAGGGTGTTAACCAGGGCCGCAGCATTGACCCCTTTACCAATGCTTATATCAACCAGCGGGTGGGTTATGGTTCGTACAACCTGAACAGCAGCGTGGTGTTGTTTAGCGGACTCAGCCAGCAAAAAAGCATCCGTCAGTTTGCCCTTTCGCGTGAAGCGGCACAAAGCGATCTGCAGCAGGCAAAAGACAATCTGATGCTCAATGTGATCCTTGCCTACCTGCAGGTACTCAGCGATGAAGACAGGCTCAGCCTGGCCTCCCGACAACGCGATGTAAGCCGCAACCAGTTCGACCGGCTGCAGATCCTGGATAAAGAAGGCGCGATCAGTCCTTCGCAGGTGTCTGACATCAAGGGACAGCTGATGGATGATGAGCTGTCTGTCGTGAACGGCCGGAACGCGTTGGAAACTTCCAAGTTATCCCTTGCCCAGTTGATGAACATTCCCTACAACAAAAACATGCAGCTGGAAAGGGTGGGGATAGCTGAGCTGGCGGCTGTTTATCCGGCCACACCGGACGAGATTTATACAAAAGCATTGGATCAGCTGGCCCTGATAAGATCTGTCGGCCTGAAAAAAGAAAGTGCCCGGGCTTCGGTGCAGGCTATCCGCGGCAGATTGTATCCTTCCCTGGTGCTGAGCGGCAATGTAACCACCAATTATTCCAGTGCTGCTTCAAGGGATATCCTGCTCAACACAAGCTTTGTTAGTACGCCAAACTATGTGATCGTGAATGGCACGCAGGTACCGGTCGTGGCCAAGCAATCAAATTATTCGTCTGAAAAGATCGCTTACAGCTCTCAGCTCGGCAACAATATCTTTTCAACCATCAATCTGGGATTGCGTATACCTCTTTTCAATTCACTGGTTGTGCGCAACCAGATCAAACAGGCAAAGATCATTCTCCGGAACAATGAACTGATCGAAGAAAACACGCGCATCCAGCTCCGGCAGCAGATCGACCAGGCTTATCTGAACATGACCAACGCCCTGGACAGGTACAAGGTTTTGCAAGAACAGGTCAATGCATACAACCTGTCGTTCAAGGCAGCAGAGGTGAGGTTCAATGCGGGCGTAGGCAATTCGGTAGATTATACGATCGCCAAAAACAACCTCGACAGGGCCACCATCAACCTGGTGAATGCGCAGTATGATTTTCTGTTGAGAAAAAAAGTCCTGGATTATTATTTCGGCACGATGTAAACAAGGTGGAGGGGATTTTCTTATAAATCCTACATTTGTTTTACATCTTGCCACCATGAACAGCCGCTATTACCGGCGAGCCCTCCAAGCGGGTTTGATCGTTGGAACGTTTGATATCACTGCCGCGTGCATACAGTATTATGCCAGGACGGGAAAGGATCCCCTGGTGGTTATGAAGTATGTTGCCAGTGGCCTCCTGGGGAAGGATGCCATGACAGGAGGTGCCGGCGCGATTATAGCAGGAACCATTTTCCATTATTTTATTGCGACCTGCTGGACCTTGCTTTTCTTTTGGTTGTATGCACGCATTCCAGCACTTTCTAAAAGCAGATTGATCTCTGGCATCTTATACGGTATCTTTGTTTCACTGATCATGCAGGCCATTGTGGTTCCGCTATCCCGTGTGGCCCGCCCGCCCTTTACAGTCACCGGCTCTGCGACTGCTGCCCTTATCATTGTTATCTGTGTGGGCATTCCCCTGGCTTATCTTGCTTCCAGGGCTATGACCCACACTGCTTTCCACAAGATCGAAGCCGCTTAATCGCTTTCAACATTCTTACCACAGCTCCGTGGTGAATGGATAATAATTTCTATCTTTCTCAAAAATTAAAACGATCGCTATGCAAATTCCGGTTGAAACACCTGCGGCGCTTACCCACAAACCAGCATCCGGCTATGCCATCAGAGTATCATTGATAGCGGCCCTGGGCGGCTTTTTGTTTGGCTTTGAAACAGCCGTGATCTCGGGCGCCGAAAAAACCATCCAGCGGCTTTGGTCGCTTGATTCGTTCTGGCAGGGTTTTACCGTAGCGTCCAGTTTGATCGGTACAGTGATTGGTTCACTGATTGCAGGCGTGCCGGCCCAACGCTATGGGCGGAAAAAGGTGCTTACATTCATAGCCCTGCTTTACCTGGTATCTGCCATAGGTTGTGCGCTGACGCCCTACTGGAGTCTTTTTGTCCTGTTCCGTTTTATCGGGGGCATTGCTGTAGGCGCATCTTCCGTTGTAGGACCCATGTACATTGCTGAGATATCACCGGCCCACCAGCGAGGACGCCTGGCCGGTTCTTTTCAGTTGATGATTGTGACCGGTATTTTCGTCGCTTACCTGACCAATTTTCTTTTTGTGAACCTGGGCGATCAGAGCTGGCGTTGGATGCTGGGTATCATGCTGGTACCGGCCCTTCTATTTGCCATCCTGTTGCGCGCTATCCCGGAGAGTCCGCGTTGGCTGGTCCTGAACAACCGGGATGAAGAAGCCAGAAAAGTGTTTGCCCGCACGGGCGAAGCAGACGCTGTGAACCTGATCAGGGAAGAACATGCGCTAGCGAAAGGAGGAACCAAAGAAAGCCTGTTCAATGGCAAATATGGCAAACCTATTTTGTATGCCGTTATCCTAGCCATGTTCAACCAGCTTTCGGGTATCAACGCCATCCTGTACTATGCTCCCCGTATTTTTGAAATGGCCGGTTTTACCAAAGACCAGGCTTATCTGCAACCCGTATACATCGGCGCTGCCAATTTATTTTTTACGCTGCTGGCTATGACGGTGATTGATAAGTTTGGAAGAAAAACCCTCTTGCTTATCGGGGCCGCCGGCACAATTGTGTTCCTGGGTCTGACTGCCAACGCCTTCAGCAATCCAAGTGCCATGGGCAGCAATGTGCTGATCTACCTGATCGGTTATATCGCCTTCTTTGCTTTCTCCCAGGGTGCGGTGATCTGGGTTTTTATTTCCGAGATCTTTCCCAATTCCGTCCGCTCCCAGGGTGGCTCGCTGGGCAGCTTTACCCACTGGATCATGGCCGCCATCATATCCTGGACCTTTCCCATTATCGTAGAGAGCAGTCCCAAAGGCGGCTTCTACTCATTTGTGTTTTACAGCGTCATGATGTTCCTGTCTTTTCTTTTTATCTGGCGCATCATGCCTGAAACAAAGGGCAGATCGCTGGAGCAGATACAAAAGGAATTGGGTATACGCTGATATTTGATAGCAGAGAAAAATAACTGGCAAATAAGAGTAAGCACCCTATATAAACAGCATTCAAGAATAGAGCAAAACACAACCAACATGCTCATGCGAGATCGTTTCATTTGGATGGCAGCATTGGCCGGCCTCTTTTGTCTGTTCGCTGCACGGAAACCCTTGCCTTCAGGGAAGGTTTCGCCACCCGCGCCTTTGTATCCGCTGCCTTCGCAGAAACAGCTGGACTGGCACGAGATGGAGATGAATGCTTTTGTCCATTTTACCACCAATACGTTCACCGGACTGGAATGGGGGAATGGTGATGAAAGTGAAACCTTGTTCAACCCTTCGCAAATGGATGTGCTTCAATGGGCCACAACGCTCAAGAAAGCGGGGTTTAAAGGCATTATCGTAACGGCCAAACACCACGATGGTTTTTGCTTGTGGCCCAGTAAATACACCGAGCATTCCGTAAAAGCGAGTCCGTGGAAAGGAGGGAAGGGGGATGTGCTAAAAGAAGTTGCAGAAGCCTGCAAGAAAACGGGTCTCCGTTTTGGCGTTTACCTGTCACCGTGGGACCGCAACCGGGCTGATTACGGTCAGCCATCTTACATAGAGTACTACCGCAACCAGCTGCGTGAATTGTTTACCAACTACGGGCCCGTCTTTGAAATGTGGTTTGACGGTGCCAATGGAGGCAACGGTTACTATGGCGGTGCCCGCGAAACCCGCCGCATCAATGGCGCCACTTATTATGACTGGCCCACTACACTGAACCTGGTCCGGGGCATCCAGCCCAACGTCTTGTTTTTTAGTGATGCAGGTCCCGACCTCCGCTGGTGCGGCAATGAAAGGGGTGTGGCGGGAGAAACCAACTGGAATTTGATCAACAACGATACTTTGTATGCAGGGAAACCGCGTATTGAGCGCTTACTCAACACCGGTTCCCCGGACGGAACCAAATGGATCCCGGCAGAAGTAGATGTTTCTATCCGCAAGGGTTGGTTTTATCACAGCCAGGAAGATTCGCTGGTGAAATCCGGCGAGCGCCTGCTGGACATTTATCTCACCACGGTGGGGCGCGGTTCCACGCTGCTCCTTAATGTGCCACCTGATAAACGCGGATTGCTGCATGAAAACGATGTAGCTGCCCTGGCGGATTTCAGGAAATTGCTGGACCGGGAATTCGGAACCAACCTGGCAGCAAGGGCCAAAGCTACCGCCAGTTCTACCCGGGGCAACGATCCAGCTTACGGCGCTTCCCGGCTGACAGATGGCAAGAAGGACACGTATTGGGCAACGGATGACGGCGTTGCAACCGGCAGTGTAGAAATCCCGTTGGGCAAAAAGCAACCAGTTAAATATGTGCTGTTACAGGAGTACATACAGCTGGGGCAACGTGTCCAGTCATTTACGATAGACGCCTGGCAAGGAGAGGGATGGAAGGAGGTAGCTGCCGGCACCACGATCGGCTACAAGCGGATTTTAAAAATGGCCTCTCTCGAAACCGATAGGATCCGTGTGAACATCACGGGTGCCAAAGCCTGTCCTGTGCTGTCGAACCTGGAAGTGTACTAGATCTTTTTCTCACCCAGGAGCTTCCAGGCTTTCATCTGTTTGCGTTTCTTCAGGCCAAAACCTTCAATGGCATACTTCTGAATATGCGCGAGTGCCTCCTCAACCGAATCGGTGAGTAAAAACAACCGGCTGTCCAGCGGATCAATTGTTTTTTCAGCCACCAGCTTTTCAATGTGCTGGATAAGGTGCGTATGGTATTCTTTGCCCATCAGGACAACAGGAAACCGTTGAAACTTGCCGGTCTGGATCAAGGTAATGGCTTCAAAAAATTCATCCAGTGTTCCATACCCCCCGGGGAGTACCACGAACGCATAGGAATATTTGCTCAGCAAGGTTTTGCGGACAAAGAAATAATCAAAGTCCACCCATTTATCCAGGTATTGGTTGGGGTGCTGTTCCCTGGGCAGGATGATATTGCAGCCAACTGAACGTCCGCCTACATCTTTGGCCCCCCGGTTAGCAGCTTCCATAATGCCCGGGCCTCCGCCTGTAATAACAGTAAAACCCAGCTGGGCAACACCCTGTCCGATCTGCCGGGCCGTTTTGTAATAGGGATGATCTTCTGAAAAGCGGGCTGATCCAAATACGGTTACACAGGGGCCTATAAAATGGAGCTTGCGCAAGCCCCAGACAAATTCTTTCAATACCTGCAGCAGAAAAGCAAATTCCTTCCGGCGCGAGTGAGGACCTTCTAAAAATTCCGTTTCTTGTTTGGACCCTACGGGTGTAAAATCTTTGGTGTTTGTCATGGTGAAAACAGATAAAAAAATTCGTGCCCGGTAGTTCTATAACAGCAGCAGAGATCAAATCTCTTTTGAAATTGGATCAATGGGATTGTGTTACAAGATGCCAGGCATTGGGAGCAAGCTTTTTTTCAGGTTGATCTAAAGCATTGCTGAAAACATCGGTTTATTGTTTCAGGAAAGATTTGGTTCCCTGCATGCCCGATGATGCTGCATGTAAAAAGTAAGTTCCTTTTGATAGCCCATCCACCGGCAGGCGAAACAAATTAGTACCCTTGCTGCCTGTGTATGCCCGGTTTAAGATCAGCCGGCCGCCTGCATCCCTTACCTCTAGCTGCACCTTCCGAGCAGAAGAGAGCAGCAGGCTCACCTGTACATCGTACTGCACGGGATTGTTAAGCAGAACAAATAAGGCGGGCTCATCTCCCATATAAACTTTTACAACCAGTGAATACATAGATTTATCATCCAGGTCTACTTCTTTCAACCGGTAATAATTGTTGCCTGGCAAGGGTGATAGATCTGTAAAACTGTAACTGGTTGGCGTAGATACAGTACCAGCGGCAGCGATCGTCCCGATCTTGTTATATACAATGCCATCAGCTGAACGCTCGATAACAAAGGAGCGGCTGTTCTGCTCCTGGGCGGTTATCCAGTAAAGAGCAGCGGATTGCGATTCTCTTTGTGCCCGGAAGCTGCTGAACAAAACAGGAAGGGAAGAAGCGGGGCTGAACTTCATCATGTCGTTGAGAAAGCGGTACCCGCCTTCCGGGTAGCCAAAGCCGCTGAAGAGCCACAAACTGCCTGTATTGTCGCTCCAGTTCATCACGCCGTCGCGGGCTCCGGGTTTGTTGGCTGAAGAGGGAACATTCAATGTACCGTATAAACCCGGCTGGTTCAGGGCGCTATCGCCTGAAACCCATGTCCATTGGTCAGTTGCGATAGAATAGCGCCACAGGTCGTTGAAATTTTTTGTCAGCGTGCCGGTATAATCTGTAATGCTATCAGCATTGCCCCCAAACAGGTACAGGTTGCTGTTGTTATCTGTCCAGCTGACCGCCTGTCTTCTGGCTCCCGGCACAATATTGCTGCCCGGTACACCCTGGCTGCTGAAAATGCCATTTTGATTGATCGTGTTGCTGCCACTTATCCAGGTCCACAAGCCGGTACCGGGAGTATATTTCCAAAGGTCATTCAGGTACGCTTCCTTGGCCGATCCGTTCTGGTAATAACCGCCGGGGTTGGTAATTCCGCCAAAAAGCCAGCAGTTGCCGGCAGGATCCATCCATCCCGCTGCACTGTTTCTTCCACCGGGTTTGTTGCTTGTGCCGGCCACCCCCTTGGTTCCGTATACACCTGCCTGGCTGGCCAATGCAAGACTGATGTTGGTGGTAGAATCTCCGCTCATCCAGGTCCAGCGGTTGGTAACGGGTGTATATTCCCAGAGGTCATTTAGCTTGCCTCTGCTGGCATAGGAAGTAGGTCCTGTGAGAGCCCCTGCATATCCGTCGCCTCCAAAGAGCCAGAAATTTCCGGCAGCATCCGTCCAGGTTGTTGCTGCATACCTGCAACCTGGATATGTGGCAGCGGTAGAAACGCCTTTTGTCCCATACCTTCCATTGGTGTTGCTGGTGCCGTTTATCCAGGTCCATTCACCTGTTGAAGGTGTATACTTCCACAAGTCGGCATACCGCGCAATGGTCTGCGAAGCGTTGGCAGAATAGCCGCCAAAGAGCCACAGATTACCCGCCGCGTCAGACCAGCTAGCTGCCTGCCTCCTGGCACCCGGCGTGCCGGCTGCTGAGGACATGCCTTGTGTACCATATACAGGTGGTTTGTTAAGCACGCTGTCACCATTCATCCAGGTCCACAGATGGGTAGCGGGATCGTATTTCCACAGATCATTTAAATAGTTGTAGTAAGCAGTGGAGGTGCCCGGGTCGGTCATTCCGCCATACATCCAGTAGATGCCCGAAGCATCTGTCCAGGTGGTTGCATATCTTCTTGCTCTTGGTTGGTTGGATGGTGATGACAGGCCCTGTGTTCCATAACTACCGGGGTAAACAATGGCAGAGGCCAGAAGGGTAGATGTATCACCTCGTACCCAGGTCCACTGGCCGCTTGTTTGCGCATACTTCCACAACACATCGCCATTGGAAAGCCATAGATCGTTTGCGTCATCCGTCCAGGTCCTGGTTCCGTAGAGTACAGAGGCGGGTTTCGCCGTATCTGAAGCAACGCCTTTTAAACCATATACCGGTGCCGGCTTGCTGGTTGCGGTATCGCCCCAAAGCCAGGTCCATTGTGATGTGGCAGGAGAAAACTTCCACAGGTCGTTAAAAACAGCAACGTCAGTTGGTCCATTGTAATAAGAAGATCCAACAGGAGCGTTTGTTCCGGCATATACAAAGAAATTGCCGGATGTGTCTGTCCAGCCTGCCGCAGCATTTCTGGCTCCTGGCTTGTTCCCTGCTGCTGAAATTCCTTTGCTGCCATATACGCCTGTTTGATTGAGGGTGGAGTCGCCGCTGATCCAGGTCCAGTAGCTGCTTGAAGGAGCAAACATCCACAGGTCGTTTGCAAACTTGTTGATGTCAGGAACGCCGCCCGTACCTGCATTGCCTCCAAAAAGCCAGAAGTTGCCGGCTTTGTCTGTCCAGCTGGTGGGTGCTACTTTTGCGCCGGGCCTGGTGGTTGCTGAACCAATTCCTTTTGTTTCATACCTGCCGGCAGATGGAGTACTGCTGTTATCGCCGCTGATCCAGGTCCATACATTATCACTGATCGAATATTTCCACAGATCATTTTGCGGGCCAAGACTTGCGCTGCCAGCGCCATAGCCCCCAAACAGCCACAGATTGCCAGTGTTGTCTGTCCAGCCTGCGGCCAAGGCCCTTGAGCCTGGTTTGTTTGAGGCAGCAGGAACTCCTTTTGTTCCATAAACGCTTCCATACACGGCATTTGAGGCGTATGCGGTATCACCCCCCATCCAGGTCCATTGCCCGGTAGAAACGGTAAACTTCCACAGGTCGTCAGTGAAAAACGAAACAGCCGCCAGCGGCGCCCTGAACGTCTCCCCGCCAAACAGCCAGAGATTGCCGGCTGCATCCATCCAGCTCACAGGATTTGCCCTTGAGCGGATCATGTTCCTGGGGGAAGAAACCCCTTTGCTGCCATACACACCTGGCCTGTCGGCAGTTACATCGCCGCTGATCCAGGTCCAGGTATCTGTTGATGGCGAATACTTCCACAAGTCGTTTAAAAAACCGGAGCCTGTTGCAGCGTTGCCATTACCTCCAAACATCCAGATGTCGCCGGATGGTTCTTTCCACGTAGCAAAGCCGGAGCGTACACCTGGCCGGTTTGTACTGTTGGCCACTCCTTTTATTCCATAGCGGCCGTAGCGGGGTGTAAACGCATCACCCTGCAGCCAGGTCCAGGTAGATTGTGCAAGGGAGAAAAACCAGAAGAGAGACAACAAGGCACTTGATGCAAATTTTTTCATACAGTTTTGTGTTTCGCAGGTCAGGTTCACTTCTCAAATGCAAGTGCTGGTAATGAGTCGTCAATGGGAGGGATCCAGAAAAACAGCAGGATAAATATAAGGCGGCTGTAAGAGTTTTCCTAACCGGTGACCGGAACATTTTTTCTTGCAAAGGAAAACTCAAGTATATTTAGTAAGTTCATGTGCAATAATGCATGATCATACGAATTATTTCGTATCATTGTTTCTTCAAAACCGCTGCATGAAATTCTGCCTGACTGCCTTTGCGCTGTTGTTGATGTTTACAGCCCAATCCCAAAGAATCATCAAAGGAAAATTGATCGACTCCGCCTCTAAAAGCCCTTTGGCACTTGCTACCGTATCCTTGTTCAAAGCCAAAGATACCAGTTTGATTACCTACCGGTTAAGTACACCCGAAGGAGAGTTCCGGGTACCCGGTGTTCCCCTCAACGAACCCTGCCGGCTGGTGATTTCATTTTCCGGGTATGATGTGTACCGGAAAGAATTTCAGGTTACAAAAGATACAACCCTCGACCTGGGGCTGATCAGACTGGTGCCTACTTCAAAAACCCTGGAAGAAATTACGGTGTATGCGGAACGGCCCCCGGTAACCGTTCGCAAAGACACGATCGAATTCAATGCCAGTTCGTTCAAAACCTTGCCCAGTGCGCTGGTGGAGGACCTGCTGCGCAAACTGCCGGGTGTGCAGGTTGATCCGGATGGAAACATCCTGGCAAACGGAAAACGTGTAAACCGGATCCTGGTGGATGGCAAAGCTTTCTTTGGTTCCGATCCCAAGATGGCCACCCGCAACCTGCCAGCCAACGTAATCGACAAAGTGCAGCTGAGCGACGACAAGGAAGAAGCAGACCGCAACATAGACGGTGACCTGACCAATGTAGGGAAGGTGATCAACCTGACCCTGAAAAAAGGCATGAAAAAGGGCATCTTTGGCAAACTCTATGGCAGCGCAGGTACGAGCGACCGTTACGAGGCAGGCGGCATCGTGAACACCTTCCGGGATACCCTGCAGTTAAGCTTGCTGGCTTTCAGCAACAACGTGAACCGGAGCGGTTTTTCCATGCGCGATGTGCAGGACCTGGGTGGCTTTAACAGAAGCGGTTATAACAGCATGATGATCATGCGGAGCAGCAGCGGACAAGAAGGATTCGCCATCAACGGCATTTCATTCGGCGGACTCGGCTCCGGCATCTCCACCACTTCAGGTGCCGGCTTTAACTTAAACCATGCACCCAATAAAAAGTTCAACTTTTTTGCCCAGTATTTCTACGGGAAAAACCGGTCTCTGATCCACACCCTCAACAACACACAACAGTTTATTAAGGACACCATCCTTAATACCCGCTCAAACACAGACAATGTAAAAGAGGGGATTGCCCACACCCTCAATCTCGGAACGACGATGAAACCCGATTCGCTAACGGACATCAACATACGTGCCGGCTTAACCTATAATACGAATGATGAAGACATTGCTTCCCTCATTCAATCAAGCCACAACAAGCTGGGCACGGTTAGCCAGAGCAACGGAAGCAAATTCAATGATGCTTTTGCTACCAGCTACAGCCACAACGTTTACATCACCCGGCGTTTTAAAGCAAAAAAAGGAAGAACACTTAATATCAATCATGGGTTTAATTACAACAACAACGTACAACGGTATATTACAGAAACGATCAACAACTACTATTATCCCGTCGACTATCTGCTGCCATTTAACCAGCTGCGGAAACAGGATGTTCCAAGCCTCAATACCAATATAGGCATCAACTTTGCCGAATCGCTGTCCAAGAAGTGGACACTTCGTTTTAACAACAGTTACTCTTATATCCAGGATAAGCAGGATATAGGCATTTTCTCCAAAGATGCATCCACATCTAAATATGAGGTCGAAAAATTCCGGCAGGGCAGTGGGTTTACGCGGGTTCAGAACCGGTTTTCTTCTTCCCTGACCATGAGCTACAAAATAAAGCAGAACACCTTTACGGCAGGTTTAAACGCTATGGCACAGGGCATTGACAACAAATTTAAAAACCTGAATACGCCCATCAAATTTAACCTGTTCAATGTTCTGCCCACGCTCAGCTACCAGCACAAGCAGCTTTCTATCAACTACAATGAGTACATTTCAGTTCCTTCCACCAGTTACCTGATCCCGGTTCCTGACAGCACCAATCCCCTCTTCATCTCTTACGGCAACCCCTACCTGCGTCCGGCAAAAAACCATAACTTCAGTATAAGCAACTTCAATTTTTTCCAGGGCAACGGTTCTAACCTGAATACTTATATCAGCGGTAGTTTGATCGACAATGATGTGGTGCTGAGCCGTACGGTCGATGCAAACGGGGTGCAAACAACCAGGCCGGTAAATGTCAACGGTTCAATCCGTGTATACGCAAGCATCGGATATGGGAAGGAATACAAAAACAACCGCAAGTTTATCTTTTCCTATCGCTTTTCACCCTACTTAAACTACAACCGGCAGAAGATCATTGTAAACAACAATACCAGCTTTGCTTCCAACCTGCAAACCGGTCCCAGCCTCCTGCTGCGTTTTAACTGGAACGACCTGGTAGAGTTCAACCCCCAGTACAGTCCCGGATTTTCCGTGGCAAGATATACGGAACCGACCTTTAAAGACCTTGACATCATTACACACTATCTTGAAAATGAACTGATCATCCGCTGGCCCAAAAAGCTGGTATGGGAAACCAACATGGCTTACCGGTACAACAACCAGGTAGCGCCAGGCTTGCCAAAAAGCAACCTGCTCTGGAATGCAGGACTTACCTACTTGTTCTTAAAAGATGACAGGGGACAATTAAAGGTGAGTGTGTTCGACATCCTGAACCGCAACAACGGCTTTTACCGGTATGCTACGCAGAACTATATCATGGACCAGCAGAGCAATGTACTCAAACGCTATGGCCTGCTCACATTTACGTACAACATCCGCACCATGGGAGCACCCAAGAAAGTAGGCGGCAGGGACAGGATGTTTTTGTTCTAGAGGAACAGTTGGCTTCAGGCCAAATTATAAAAGTGTTCATCACCATGCAGCACATGTTGATGAACACTTCCTGTAAATGGCAGAATGGTTTACAGCTTCGGTTGCATGGGTTTTACAGGAGGGTCAAAATTGTTTACACCCCGTGTCCTGAGCTTGCGGCGGTAAACCCGGTCGCCGCTGGAAACATAAAGCGTGTTGAAGCCGGGGCCGCCAAAGCATACATTGGATGCCTGCATTCCCGGAACCGTTGGTACGGGTAAGATCGCATTTACGCGGCCCGTCTGGTCAAGGATCTGGATGCCCATATTGGTGGCCACATAAACTCTTCCTGCTGTATCGCATTTTAGTCCGTCCGCCCAGGCATTCTCTGCGCCGTCCGGCGCATGCAGCCAGCCATAGCGTTGCTTGTAGGCCAGGCTTCCATCCCGCTGGATCTGGTAAATCCAGACCCAGTGAGACGCAGATTCGGTGATGTACAATTGGGTTTGGTCGGGGGTGAGGGCAATGCCGTTGGCGAATTTAAGTCCTTCATCCACGATCTTTCTTTTGCCATCCGGGGTAACAAGGTAAATCTTGCTTGGCCTTTCTGAACCATCCGGAGAGGTGACATACATATTCCCATTGCGGGCAAGCACAAAATCGTTTCCTTTTATGGTGTCTGCCACGACCGACTCTTTGCCACTCCGGTCGTAACTGATGATCTGGCGGGTTTCTCCGGCTACTGTATACCGTTTTCCATCTGCCCCAAAAGCCGTGCTGCTGGCCTTTTTGGCGTTTAAGCCCAATGCCGCCGGTTTGCCGTCGGCACTAACCTGGTATGTTTTGGAATTGGGAATGTCCTGAAAAAAAACCTCTCCTGCAGCATTGGCTGCGGTGCCTTCTGTAAACCCATAGCCGCTTCCCACCAGCTCCCAGTTTTCACCGGGAACCAGGATGTCGCTGAGAACCTGGTTTTTTGAGCTTCCTGTTTTAACAGCCTGCGGCCATCCCTTCCACAGCCAGCGCATGGCCTGCGGAAAAAGCGCGGTACCTTGTTTGCCGCTGTGAGCACCTTCTCCCCATACATGTTCTACTTCGTAGCCTGCAAACTGAAGCGCCCGCTCCAAGGTTTCATTGGCTTTCCACCAATCGCCGGCGTAGATGTTCAGGTCGTTCGTACCATCCTGCATAAACACCCGGATGGGCTTGGGCTCCGATTTGCGGATCAGGGTAGGATAGCGGTCTGCACCCCGGAGGCCTACATATGTGCCAATAGCGCTGAACACGCGGGAAAAAGCTTCCGGATGTTCCCATGCGCAGGTAAAAGCGCAGACAGCCCCACTGCTTGATCCGCCGATGGCGCGGTCATTGGCGTTGTGCGAGAGCCGGATGGCCCGTCCATCACTTGTTTTCTTTTTTTCTACTTCCGGAAGGATCTCGTTGAGGATAAACCGCGCATAGGCATCACCGAGACCATCATACTCAAAGCTCCGGTTAAAGCGGTCAAGCGCGCTGTCGCCCTGGTTGCTGCGCACCCGCCCATGCATCACAAACACACCAATGGTAACGGGCATTTCTTTTTTGTAGATCAGGTTGTCGAAAACGGTGGGTGCTTTCCACTGGATGCCATCCTGGTTTACGTATACGCAGGCAGGCTGATCCGGCTTGTATTGTGCCGGCACATAAACCCAGTACTCGCGCCAGGTACCGGGAAAAATAGCCGAGTTTTCAAACGTAAACTTCATGACTTCACCTTTGGGAACACCGGGATGTTCAACAGAGGCCGGGTCTTCCGGATAATTCTCCACAGGCACCTGTTCAAATGCAGCTAAATACAGGAACAGGGCAGCGATCGTAAAATAAATTTTCATATGCCAAGTGTTGTAGATGACCAGTATGCAAGTATCATCCGCTTACAATAAAAGGTAAGCAGGGATAGTAAGTCCCGATGGCAACAGCCCGCTCTTCTTCAACCAAGCTTTACACACTTCCCTGGGGTGGCAGGTGCGCCATGAAATCAGCTGCTTTTTGTTCGCCTTTCGCCAGCATCGCTTTCATTTCAGCCGGATCAAAGTTGAGTCCGCCCGGGCCACCGCCAAGCGCCGTATCCGGCCGGATGATCCAGATCTTCAGGGGTTTTTTGCCGGAGAACGGATTGTCCGGAACGGTGAAATAATTGTCGATGGTTTGCGGGGGAATGCCCGCTGCCAGCATCTTGTTTTTTACAGCAGCGATATAACCCAACGCCCGGTTATAAGCCAGCGGCAGCTGCACATCGTTCAAACCTACATCCTGCGTAAAAATATCAACCGTTTGTTCGAGGATAGACAGCGTATTATTAAAATTTTTTTCCTCAGCCGGTGCATTGGCCGGCGTAAGCAGGATGGCGAAGATTTCCTCTGCCCCGGCATCAATTGCCAACTGCAATCCCGCCAGTTCGCGAACACCCCCATCTACATACTGCCGCAACGGTACACTTCCTTTTTTCACTTCGATCGGCGGCATAAAAACAGGCTGGCAGGCCGATGCCATCATGGCCCTGCGGAGTTCATCCGGATTGAGCAATTTGCGCACATCAAAGTCTGTCTGGAGCTGCGCATCGCGGTTGGTAAAATAAACCGTATCGCTGGTTTGCAAACAGGTAGTGACCAGGTAAATTTCTTTTTGCAGCTGAAATAGCTTCTGGCAGTAAGCGTCGTTGTAATACTGTGAAATCAGCTGGGCCAGTGGCGAGGCATCATACAGTGAATTGCTGGAGAGCAGGCGGTTGACAATATTTCCCTTGAGGATGATATTGTTGGTGGTGGTCGTTGTATACAATTTGACGAGCGTGTTAATGTCGCCGATTGCAGCCATCGGTGCGATCAGGGCACCTGTACTGGTTCCAATAATGGAGTCGAACACAATCGATGGAAAATGACTAGACAAATACCGGATTACGCCCACTGCAAAAGCGCCCCGGGCGCCGCCGCCGCTAATGACCAATGCTCTTTTCATACGCCTATTTTTCGAACGGATCTCCTGCATCCTTCTTTTTTTTGTGCAGGAGGTTAAAGCCAATCCCGGTCTGAAGCCACCATTCATTCAACTGATAATCCCGGTGGGCGCTGATGCCAACCAGGAAGATTTGTCCCAGCTCGGCCTTCAACCCGCCGCCCACTAATCTTTGCTTGTCTGTGCCCCACAGATGCTGCAGCTGAACCTGCAGGTTCAGGAGGGAGCCAAACGGATCAAAACTGATGGTAGAAAGTCTCCAGTTCAACCCGGCACCGTATGTTCCATAAAATTTTTTGTTGTAAAAAGCAGTGCCCCCGATAGCTGATACACGGATGTGATCAGGAATTAAGGTGAGCTGCGGGCTTAGCTGGAGATTCCCAACAAACTGGTCGGGCCCTGCATGAAAGTTTGTAGCGGCACCTTGCAAAGCTTCCAGGTACATGACCCACCCTTTGGGGAATTCTTCCTGCGCCTGCGTTTCAAGTGTAATACCGAGTACAGCCAGCAAACAGAATTTCTTTAGCAGTTGTTTCATGCAATCAAGTAAGTAAATGAAGATAGTGAAAATGATGTAACCCAATCTTACAAAGCTGCGTCAAAGGGCTGTAAAAACAAGAAAACAGCTGTTTAACCCTTTAACAAGAAAAACTTTACCGTTACAAACAAAACAAATGAAAACAACTTTAACCGGAACCCTCTTTTTTCTTGCCACCATTTTTAGTTTCTCTGCCATTGCACAAGATGCTGCCAAATCTGAAAGTTCTTCCAAAGCCGGACTGGGCATAAAGTTCGGTGCCAATTTTGCCAATGTGACCAATGCTTCCAACATCAATGCTGCCAACAGGACCGGGTTTCAGGCAGGGGCCTTTATTTCCCCCGGCTTCAGCGGAAAGACCATCATGGGATATCGCTCCGAGATCTTGTTTTCCCGGCAAGGCTATGACTTTAAAACAAATACCAAAAGCGGTTCTGTGATGCTGGACTATATCCTGCTGCCGCAAATGACCACCGTGAATATCACCCGTTTTGTGCAGCTGCAAGCCGGTATCCAGCTGGCCTACCTGCTCAATGCAAAGGCCGACAGCAGTTCAGCCAATGGCTCAAAAAATCCCTATGCAGCAGTGGCTGATTATTACAACCGTTTTGAGTATGGCTTTGCCGGCGGAGTGGAAATTCATCCTGTAAAAGGCTTGCTTCTTGGTGCCCGCTATAACCTTGGATTGAGCAACGTCTACAAAGAAACCAGCACCACCATGCCCATCTATCCCGCATTTATTCCACCGACCAAGGATTTGAAATCAAAGAACAACGTTGTACAGGTTTTTGTGGGATACAAATTTTAGGGAAGGCCACCGATGCCTTGATTTTTAAGTAGATAAAATCATAGTGCCTATAACTACAAAAGGCTGTCTGCAAACCAGACAGCCTTTTGTAGTTAAGATACTTTTTGATCAATTAAAAAGATACCGGATGCCGATCTGTGCCTGCCAGCGCGAGAGAAGACCGGTATAGTCTTTGAATGTGCTGGTAAGCGGAATCTGGTTGGCTGCATCCAGGTATTGGAAAGAATAGCGGGGCTTGCCGGCATTTGCGGTGCCTGCGGGTGCAAGCCCTTCATATTTCAGGAAACTGGTAAGATTGGTGGTTTTATAGATACCCCAATTCTTGTTCATGAAATTGCCTGCATTGATCAGGTCGAAGCTGAGCCGCAGGGTGTGTTTGTCGCTGGTCTTTTTACCGGTTCCGGTAACCAGGTAAAAATCCTGCGTGATGTTCAGGTCAAGACGTTTTGCAAAAGGCATTACCAGGCCATTTCGCTCTGCAACTTGTCCGCGGTGTTTGCTCAGGTAAGGATCCTGGTTGATGTAGTTGTTCAGCTGTGCCCATATCTGTGCTGTTGTCCTGGTATCAGTGATCGTACCGCCGCCGGTATTAACAGGAACCAGTACAATGTCGTTCTGGTCTTTGGGAATATAGATCAGGTCGTTGCTGGTATTGCCATCGTTGTTTACATCGCCGTTGTATACATAAGATGCCACGCCGTACAAGCTGGCTTCGGTGATCACACTGGGCGAAGCTTCAAAGATGGCCCCGATAGATGTCGCAAAGTTTTTGCCGTAGCTGAAGCGGTAGGAAGCAGATGCGATCACCCGGTGCGGCACATAGAAATTGGAGTAACCCAGTTCCGGCGCATTGGGATCTCCTTTCACCGGCCTGGTGCCCCACAAGGTACTGGCTGTTGAGCCGCCTATATTCAGGTCTTTTGATTTTGAATATGTATAGGCCACATTCAGGTATAAATTGCGGAATGTTTTCTGGGCCTGGATGGTCAAATAATAAGCATAGCCCTTGTTGTAATTCTTCATCAGGATTGCATTGCTGATATTTGGATTGGTGAGTGAAGCAACCGGGACACCACCATAAATTCTGGATGAAGCGTAGCGGATCCTGTTATCCGATCCAACAAGCGCCGTACCGGTAGAAGGCAGGTTGATGTTTTCAAAGTTTACATTGTTGATGTCCTTGGAGTAATTGCCTTCCAGGGTCAGTACGATGTCGCCGGGAATTTTCCGGTCAACGGCCAGGGTTGCTTTTAGTACCTGGGGATACTTGAAGTTTTTGTCTGTAACGTTGATGCTGTAAGAGGTATTTGTTCCGCTTGACGGTCTGTACTTATTTACATCCGGACTGAAAAGACGGGAGGTATCGTTGTTTATTCCGATGGTGCCAAACTGCACACCGTTGTTGCTGGCCTGGTTGCTGATCCAAACAAACGGGGGCGGACCTGAGAACAATCCAATACCGCCGCGCACCTGCGTTACTTTATCATCTTTCACATCCCAGTTGAAACCTACGCGCGGAGAAAACAGCGGTGTTGTTTTGGGCTTTTGTCCCACATCAACATGGAGACCATTCCTGAAGGTCAGCGCGGGCACATTGGGATTGGAAGTAAATTCGGCTTTAAAGAAAGGCGCGTCTATCCGCAAGCCGTAGGTTAGTGTAAAGTTGGATTTGATCCTCCATTTATCCTGGGCAAACACACCTACTTCCAATGCAGCAGGGGTTGCAAAAGGAAAAGAACCGTCTTTGGTCAGGGCATAAGACAGGTCATAGCGGGCCAGGGTTCTTTTTATACCATTGGCACTGGCATAAAAATCAGCCAGGTTACTGAACCTGTAAACACCCTGGTAGCTGGGAGAAAACCCGTTTACATATTTCTTGTAAAAATTCTGGGTCCCGAACGTAAACTCATGTGTTCCCTGGTACCAGGTGAAGATGTCAGACAATTGGGTGATGTCAGTGTTCAACCTGTTTCCATACGAGTATTGTTCGTTGCCGAAGCTGGTGAACGGATTGCCTGATCCGTCCAGGATGTCAACCAGCGGAAAGACCTGCGGTGAGAGATAGGAGCGGAAATCCCGCAGCGCAGAGTATCCTACCTGCAATTTGTTGGAGAACCTGTTGCTTATGCGTGTATTCAACTCACCGATCACGATGTTGAAGTTGTTGTTCTGCGCATAGCCGCTGCCGTAAAATGGCATGGCGGTAGGACCGGCCGTTCTTCCAACTGCATTCACAGAACCACTGTTGCTGGCAGGTATTTCCCGGAAAGATTTCAGGTAATTGTATTTAACGGTAAAGGTGTTTTTGCTGTTGATGTTCCAATCCAGCTTCACCGTCAACTTATCACTTTGGGTGCTGTAGGTATAGCCCTGATAATCCCCCGGGTCGTAGCTGTACCTGCTCATCAAAAAGTTCTTCAGGCTGTCGAGGGTGTTTTTGCTGGCCTGCGAAACATTGCCGCCGGGTTGGTGGCTTGCATCAGAAGCAATATAGCTCGTGCCGGGTGATTTTAATCTTTCCTGCTCACCGCTGACAAAAAAGAACAGTTTATTGGGAATGATGGGACCGCCCAAGGAAGCTCCGCGCAGGTTGTAGCTGTAATCCTGCTTAGGAACTTCAATGGTGCGCACATTGTATCCCTGTACATCCGGTGAGCGCAGATACGTATAAACCGAACCCCGGAACTGGTTGGTACCGCTTCTGGTTACCGAGTTGATGCCGGCTCCCGAAAAGCCGCCCTGGCGTACATCGTATGGAGATACGTTAACCTGGATCTGCTCGATGGCATCCAGGCTGATGGGTTGCGAATTGGTCTGGCTTCCAAGGGCAGGAGAGGAGCCCAATCCAAACGTGTTGGTCAGGTTGGCACCGTCTACCGTTACATTGTTTAAAAAGCCGTTGCGGCCACCGATATTGAACCCGCTGGCAGAGGGCGTGAGCTTGGTAAAGTCCTGCAGTGAGCGGTTGATCGTAGGCAGCCGTTCAATCTGCGTCCTGTTGATGATCTCCTGACTGCCCGTCCGGTTGTTGTTGATCACTTTTTCCTGCCGGCCGGCAGTTACGACCACATTCTCGAGTGATTGGGAGGCTGAGGTGAGGTTGAAATTGGCCTTGAATGCCTGTCCCAGCAACAGGAAAATACTATCTTGTTTTTCTTCTTTGTATCCTACAAAAGTAACTGAAACCGAGTAGGGACCACCTACACGCAGGTTGGGCAGGTTATACCTTCCTTCTTTGCGGGTGAGGGTCTCATATTTCCCGCCGGTTGACTGGTTAACAACCGTTACGGTAGCGCCCACCAGTCCCGTTTTGTTGTCGGTAACAACACCGGTTATTTCAGAAGTTGTTTCCTGGGCGTAAAGCGATGATAGAAAGATCAAGCATATTGCTATGCTTAAAAAGTTGCGGACAATTTTGCTCATTGCAGAAAGTTTTGCCTGCAAAGATTCAAATTTTAACCAGAATGCTGCTTGTTCAGGCAGCTTTAACTTATCAACATAAGGAAAAGATAATATTTGAAATTTTTTATATTAGTAGTCAGGGTCTTATAGAAAGCCGTTATCCTGCAGACAATTTTTTCTGTTCACATGAAATTTCCCTGGTTGACCCGAATCCTTATTTTTCGAATAAGGCTTGAAAGATCGTATGGATCAAACGAACCTTATATTGGCTTAATCAAGCTTGTCCCGGTTTGCTCTCACCATCTCAGGGTAGCCTTGTCCCTTTGCCAAAGCTGTGATCATTTGGCCCAGCCGCTTTGTCTTTGTAGGTTCCGTTTTTGCGGATTCGACCCACTTTATAAAATAGCGTTGGTGGCTTTTGGGCAAGCTTTGAAGATGTGCTTTCGCTGCCGGCTCGTCATCCAGGCAGTCTGTGATATAGCCTGGTATCTCCCACACCTGGTTGTCTGTTTCCATCCTTACCCGCACGGTGGCATCCTTTCGTTTACGGATGCCTTTTCTGATCGTTGCATTCAAGGCCATCAGGAAATTGCCCTCACCATGCGGAAGCAGGCTCACTCCGCTGAAGGCATAATCATCCAAAAACCCTTTTACCCGGAAAGACTTCTTGGACCCGGGTTGTAGAACTGATGCCAGGTTAGCCGGAATTTCAATATAAGTCCACCCGGTTTTATCGCCGTTTTCTTTGAACTGGTAAATGGTTGCGGTGAAACTAACCATAAATAAAAATAAGGTTGAGGGCCATCCAGCTTACACTTGCGGATGGCGCTTGAATTCTTTTAAGCGGTCAAAATAATAGCGGTATGTCGTTAATTTCCTACTGGGGTGGGCTCCCAATCCTTCTGCTACCCGGATCATCTTGGGGTTGAAATCACCGATCCATTGCATTTCATACTCCTCGTACGGCAATTCCAGGATTTCCTTGTAGGCTTCTATAATCATGTATGCGTCCACGCCTTTTTGCTGGTACTCGGGAATCACGCCAAACACCAATCCAACAAAGCGGGTGCAGGGCCGGGTCCATTTGAGCCATAAGAATTTCAGTTTGGCCAGCAGTCCGAACTGGCCGTTCAATGATCTGAACCATTGATTGAGATCAGGCAGGTTCACAAACAGGGCAATCGGCTCTTCCTTGTAATAAGTAAACCAGATGACCCTTTTATCCATGACAGGTTTCATGGACTTGAACATCTTCACCGCTGTTGCTGTATTCAATTCTTTGAGGCCTCCATGCCCGGCCCAGGCTTTGTTGTAAACAGTGGTAAAGTCCTTGGCCATCCGGTCGAGGTCACCGTGTTGTAGCCAGCGGACAGAAAAATCGGGGTCAGCAGCAATGAGCGCGTGGCGTTCGTATAGTTTCTGCTGCAGGGGCTTTTTGGGCTTCATGGCAAAACAGATCTGCTGGTAGAACAGCTTAAAGCCATAGGTCTCGAACAGGGACCGATAGTAGGGTAGATTGTAATTAAGGCAGTAGACGGGTGGATCAAATCCTTCCACCAGTAGCCCCCACCAGCGGTCACGTTCCCCAAAATTGATGGGGCCATCCATGGCCTGCATGCCTTGCTGGAGCAGCCAGTGTTTGGCTACATCAAACAACATATCGGCTGCTTCCTGGTTGTTGATGCAGTCAAAGAAGCCGATCCCGCCCACGGGCACATCATCGCCTTTGTTCTTGTACTTTGTATTGGTAAAAGCGGCGATGCGTCCGATCAGCTTTTGCTGGTCATCCTTCAGGATCCAGCGCGCAGTTTGGCCAAAGCGATAGGCTTTGTTTTTAGCAGGGTCAAATACATCATGGACGTCTTTGTCCAGCGGACGGATATAATGAGGATTTCCCTGGTTCATCAGGGGATTGACGGCTATGAACTCCCGGGCAGTTTTTCCGTCGCTGACATTTACCAGGAACATAGGCGTGCTGTTGTTTGGTATGTGGTGAGATTAATACCCAAAAAAAATTTTAGCATGATGCTTGTATGCTTAGTACAATAAAGGACAAAAATGACGTTCTTTTCTCACAAATAATTTTCAAACAGAAGTAGATCTGGTTGAAAATTAAACCTGTACATTTGAATCCATTTATTCATCTCAAAAATAGAACACTATGGCAAATAGCACAAGTTTCTGGATCGGGTTGGCGGTAGGAGCTGCAGCCAGCGCAGCTTTGGCAATTTTTCTGCAAAGCGATCAAGGGCAGGATGTAGTTGATGATATCAAAGATGCCGCTGAAAAAGCACAGGACGAGTTGAAAAAAGCTTACAGTTCTTTCGAGGACAAGCTGGATCACTACCTGCACAAAAGCAAAGAAGTTTCTGATGATATTGAAAAGAAAGCCTATAAGCTGAAGAAAAGTGTCAGCTAATGGAACCCGATAAACAGGGATTTTTCAAAGAAACCCAGCAGTTGGTAGAAGAATATATACAAGAGCGGCTGCTCTTGCTGAAATATCAAACTGCAGAAAGGACAGCTGGGATTGGTTCTTCCCTGCTGCTGGGTTTATGCCTGGGCTTGTTGTCATTGCTGGTTGTACTGCTGATCAGTGCCCTGGGTGTATACTTTTTTGCACAGATAACCAGGAACTGGTACCTGGGTTTTATAATTATCACAGCCTTATACGCAGTTTTTCTTTTCATTGTTTACATGCAAAGAAAGATACTGCGTAAATACTTCTCTGATCTGATTATCAGCTTGTTTTTTTCTGACACCCACGAATTGAACGATGGCGAACCCAACAAATAATTCTATCCGCTCCCTTGAAGATCTCAGGGTGGAACAACAGGCACTCCGCCAGCGCATCAGGGCGCGCGAAGAAGTCCTGCGTGAACGGATCAGCCATGTTCCCGGCGAACTCTTCTACTCGGGTGTAGACAATGTACTGCCTGGTTTTATCAGGGGAAAAGTAAGCTCCCTGGCCCTGGGCGCAGGCCGCGGACTGATCAACAGTTTTTTTCTGAAAAAAAGCCCGGTAGCCTTCAAGGGGTTGAAGGTGCTGCAGGCAGCCAAGCCTTCTGGGCTCCTCAGAAAAGCCGGAGGAGCTATCGGATCCTTGTTTAAAAAAAAGCGTTCATAGGGTCATTGGGCCCATCCCATTCCTGTCTTTCCTTAGCCATATAAAACTGATCTCCCGCGATCTATTCGGATTTTTGCTTCCGTTCCCATACCTTTGCGACCATATTTAAAAAAATAGCTAAAAACCTTTTCTATCCATGTCCCAAACAGGTAAGATCAAGCAGGTAATCGGTGCCGTGGTGGATGTCCATTTTGATGGAGCGCTACCGGAAATTTTCAATTCATTGGAACTCAAACGTGATAATGGCGACACACTGGTGCTCGAAGTACAGCAGCACCTGGGTGAAGACAGCGTACGTTGCATTGCCATGGACGGTACAGAAGGCCTTATCAGAGGTACCAACGTAACCGATACCGGCAAAGCGATCGCAATGCCAACAGGTGAAGGCATCCGCGGCCGCCTGTTCAACGTAACCGGTGACCCGATTGACGGTTTGCCCGCCATCGACAAATCAAACGGCCGGCCTATCCACAACAAGCCACCCCTGTTTGAGAACCTGAGCACAGCTACAGAAGTGCTTTTTACCGGGATCAAGGTCATTGACCTGATTGAACCATACGCAAAAGGAGGAAAAATTGGTTTGTTCGGGGGTGCTGGAGTAGGCAAAACCGTACTGATCCAGGAACTGATCAACAACATTGCAAAGGGATACGGTGGTTTGTCGGTGTTTGCCGGTGTAGGTGAACGCACCCGTGAAGGCAATGACCTGATGCGTGAAATGATCGAAGCCGGTATCATGAAATACGGTGACGCATTCAAGCACAGCATGGAAGAAGGCGGCTGGGACCTTGAAAAAGTAAACCTGGAAGAACTCAAGGATTCAAAGGCGACCTTTGTTTTTGGTCAGATGAATGAACCCCCCGGAGCCCGCGCCCGCGTGGCCCTGAGCGGACTGACCGTAGCAGAATATTACCGCGACGGTGATGGTCGCGGACAAGGAAGAGACATCTTGTTTTTCGTAGACAATATATTCCGTTTTACCCAGGCCGGCTCTGAAGTATCGGCACTGTTGGGGCGCATGCCTTCAGCGGTAGGATACCAGCCGACACTGGCAACTGAAATGGGACTGATGCAGGAAAGAATTACCTCCACCAAAAACGGCTCTATTACTTCGGTGCAGGCGGTATACGTACCGGCGGATGACCTGACGGACCCCGCTCCGGCAACGACCTTCGCCCACCTGGATGCTACTACCGTATTAAGCCGTAAGATCGCTGACCTTGGTATTTATCCGGCGGTTGACCCCCTGGATTCTACTTCCCGGATCCTGACACCGGCGATCGTAGGTGATGCGCATTACAACACCGCAAACAGGGTAAAATTGATCCTGCAGCGCTACAAAGAACTACAAGATATCATTGCCATTCTTGGTTTGGATGAATTGAGCGATGAAGACAAGCTCACTGTTTCCCGCGCCCGCAAAGTGCAGCGCTTCTTATCACAGCCTTTCCATGTGGCTGAGCAGTTTACCGGTCTGAAAGGTGTATTTGTAAGCATTGAAGATACCATCCGCGCCTTTAACTCTATCATGGATGGAGAAGTAGATGAGTACCCCGAGGCTGCCTTCAACCTGGTAGGCACCCTGGAAGATGCTATTGAAAAAGGAAAGAAACTGCTGGCCCAGGCCCAAGGCTAAATAAAATTATGAATCTGGAAATCTTAACGCCGGAAAGAAAATTATATAGCGGAACTGTATATGGTGTACAGCTGCCGGGAGAAGATGGCATGTTTGAAGTACTGGAAAAACACGCCCCCCTCGTGGCATCACTAAGATCAGGCAGTCTGAAGATCCTCAAAGATAAGATCGGTGGCAGCGCGGCTTCTTATACCATCCAAAGCGGTTTTGTTGAAGTGATCCATAACAACGTAACCGTACTTGTGGAAGGTGCTACCGCTGTGGATACCCTCAACGAGTAATTTTAGCTACTGGCATATCTCTTGCGTTCTCAATGTATTCGCCCACCTTTTACGAGGTGGGCTTTTTGTTGTTGTGGTCCGTACAACAGGCTTATGTTAGAACTGCGTTAATTGGCGTGGCCCATTCAACCGTGGCATATCCTTTCGAGTTATATGAACAAAAACAAATGATATGAGCAAGAGAGATTTTTTAACGCTGGGGTCATTGGTTTTTATCGCAGCCTTTTTGAGCAGTTGCACCAAAGATCCTTTAGATCACCTGAATGCAGAAGAATCCAGGATCTATGTGACCAACTATGATTCATCTGCGCGGTTTACCAATTATAAAACCTTCAGCATCGTTGACTCGGCTGCGGTTATCAGCAATGACCGCCTGGAAGGAAAGGTGCAAACGGCCTACGATCTGCAGATCATCAATGCGGTAAAAGCTGCCATGCAGCAGCGCGGCTTCACCCTGGTAAGTAAAACAGCACAGCCTGATCTGGGTATCAACGTGTCCCGGATCTCAAACACCTACACAGGTGTGGTCAGCTATCCAAACTATTGGGATTATTACGGCAGCTATTATGATCCTTACTATTGGGGTTATGGAGGCTATGGCTACTATGCGCCCTCTTATTACGGATTGTACCAGGTGAATGAAGCCGGTTTGTCGGTCGACATGCTTGACCTGAAGAATGCTACAACCAATGGCAACAAGATCAGGACCGTATGGAGTGCACTGGCAAGGGGGACAGGTGTGTTTCTGGATGCCAATGCTGCCAGCGAAGTAGGAGCATTCTTTAGCCAATCACCTTATCTGAAAGCCACCAATTAAGAAACACTAGAGTGAACACATTATGAAAAAGACAGAATTATTAAGATATACAGCAATAGCCGGATTGATGCTGACTTTTGCTTTTTCAACCCAGGCGCAAAGTTACGGAGCAGGGGATAAAGACAAGGCTGCGTACTATGGATCGGAAGATAAAAGTAAATTAAAGCTCAAGATAGGCTACAACATCAGTACGCCCATAGGCAGCTTTAAAGACGAAATAAGCAAAACTTCTTTTTCCGGTTTTGGAGCAGCATTGGCTTACCCTATTAATAACCAGTGGGATGTAGGTCTGGGCGTTTTGTACAACGATTATTACCAGAAATATCCGCGTCAGGTTTATACAACCGGAGAGGGTACAGTTTCTGCCGTGCTGTCCAATTCAATCCAGACCCTGCCTATCATGGCCAAAGTCGATTACACCATCCTCAAAGAAGGACTGGTGCGACCGTATGTAGGACTCGGTGCAGGTGGTAACCTGGTGAATTACAAGCAATACCTGGGAGAATTTCCTTACAGCAAATCCCTGTTCAAACCGGCGTTCAGCGGTGATGCAGGTGTCAATATAGCTTTAGGAAGAACAAAAACGGCGGGTGTTAACCTGGGAGCGAATTATAATTATTTGCCGTTTAATTTTAATGGAGTAGATAACTTGAACAACTGGGGCGTACACGCCGGACTGTTCTTTACGCTTCACTAAGCAAAAACAGGTTTCAATAAAAAAGGCTGTTTCCGGAAAACAGCCTTTTTTATTTTGATGCATTTAATTTAATCTTGGATTGGGATCAAGGGGAAAATTGACCAGCATCTCATAATCACCGCCCAGGTGGCGGAGGGCTTCTTTCCAGAGCTGGTTCGTATCTCGGTGGAATAAAAGCTTTCGGGTGGCATTGACGGTAATCCATGATTTTTCCTTCAGCTCGTCATCCAGCTGGCCGCTGCTCCAGCCAGAGTAGCCGATGTAAAACCTGATCCGGCCCAAATCGATTTCACCGGCGCGGATCAGGGAAATCGCGGTTTCAAAATTGCCGCCAAAATAAATATCATCCGACACCTTGTAGCTACCGGGAATTTGCGTGGGGTACTGGTGCAAAAAATGAATGGTATCCATCTGAACCGGTCCGCCGCAAAATACCGGAATTTCCAAATCTTCAATACCGGCGATCAGTTCATTCAAACTGTGCTCATAGGTTCTGTTCAACACAAATCCAAAACTTCCTTCAGCCTGGTGCTCACAGATAAATACAACAGAACGTTTAAAATTAGGATCTTTCAGAAAAGGGTCTGCGATCAGCAAGGTTCCTGGTGCAGGTGTATTCATATCTTTAGATTGACTCAAAAATAGAACGGCAAATCACTTGGTTAAACCTTCTGTTTCAGGTCAACAATGCGTGATATAAAGCAATCTGTTTTTCTAAATTACTATAAAAATAGGTACCATGAAATCTTTCTTTCTTAAACGGCCATCCTGCGGAAAATCCCCTACAAGCCCCGGTTTCATTGCAAAACCTCTGTTAAAACCCGGCGATTGCAGCCGGGATGATTTTAAAAATTCGGGCCTTGATGTATTTTTATAAAATAACTTTTCCCCACCATATCTTTATAACGCCATGTCAATCTTGAACCCAATGCGGGGATGTATTGTTCATTAAAACCAGCGACGATTGAAAAAAATTTTCCCCATCATCATTATACTGATCACGTTGTCGCTTGTTGGAATCATCCTGATCCAGGTATCCTGGTTTTCATCGATGCTGGAGAACAAGGAAGACGAGCTGAACATGCATATCATCACGTCTGTTGCAGAAGTGGGCGGACAGCTGACAGCTGAAACCAATGTGACCCTTCCTTCCCTGAAAAACACGCTGAAACCTACTTTTAACTGGCCATCCGACCAGATCCTGAAGGAATTCATGAAGCCTTCTACCGTATCTTCAAGGTACACGGAATTTATGGTGAACGAAAGTTTGCGCAAATCATTCAACAACCATGGCTTAAAAGATACCCCTTTTGAATTTGCCGTTATTCTGGACGGTGCCCTGATGGACTACGAAATGAAATCAAAGGGCTTTATCAACCTGCTCAAAGACACGGTCAGAAACAAACAGATAATTTATCCCATCGAAGTGCCCACCGGAAGCAGTCTGGAAGGATTGATACCGGCCGAGTACCTGATTGTGATGGTACCCAATATCAAACACATCGTGCGCAGCCAGCTCCGGTGGATGATTGCAGGCGCCTGCCTGTTTGTGCTTATTCTTCTTTCCGCGTTTTATGTTACGGTGAGTGCCCTGCTCAGACAGAAAAAACTGAGTGAGATCAAGAATGACTTTATCAACAACATGACCCATGAATTTAAGACGCCCCTTGCAACCATCTCGCTGGCTGTAGATGCGTTGCGCAATGAAAAGGTGTTGGAGAGCAAAGAAAAGCTTCAGTATTTCAGCGGGGTCATCAAAGAAGAAAACAAGCGGATGAACAAACAGGTCGAGACCATCCTCCAGGCGGCCCTTTCAGACAGGCAGGAGATCCAGCTCAACCTGAAACCCATCCACGTGCATGAGGTGATCCATCGTGCGCTGGATAATTTCAGTCTGCAGTTGCAGGAACGAAATGCCCATGCCAACCTGCTGCTCAACGCACACCACGATGTGATCAATGCCGACGAAGTGCATTTCACGAACCTGATCAGCAATCTGATAGACAACGCCATCAAATACTCCAGGGAAAACCTGGTCATCAACATCACCACCCATTCTTCCCACAAATCACTCCTGGTGCGCGTTGAAGACAATGGCATCGGGATGAACAAGGAAACCGCCAAACGGATTTTTGAAAAATTTTACCGGGCTCATACCGGCAATGTCCACAACGTAAAGGGTTTTGGATTGGGACTCAGCTATGTAAAGTCGATCGTGGATGCGCACCAGGGTAAAATCAGGGTGGACAGCGTACAGGGAAAAGGAACCGCTTTTACTATTGATATACCGCTGATGCACGCTTAATCAAAATAGATCAGGCATCCGTCGCCATAACTCAGGAAACGGAATTCGTGCGCCAAGGCCCAATCATAGATTTCTTTCCATTTGTTTTTGGTGACCGCTGCTACCAGCAAGAGAAGGGTAGAGCCCGGCTGGTGAAAATTGGTTATGAGTGCCTGTGCCAGCCTGGGCTGGTAAGGCGGCGCGATCAGCAGGCGGGTCTCTGTCATGTGTTGCTGCAACCCTTTCTTCACCATCCATTCTTCCAGGGCTTGCAATGCCTGCTTGGGTTCCGGTGCAGCACGCGGAGCTTCCTCATAAGGATCCCATTGATCAAGCGTCAGTTGTCCAGGTGAAAGCAAAGGGTCTTTCCAACATTTGGTACCCAGCCAATACAAACTCTCCAGTGTGCGGAGGGAGGTCGTTCCTACGGCAATGACCGGGCCCTGGTGCGCAATGAGCTGCCTGACAAAGGCCAGTTCTATATTCATCCATTCTGCATGCATGGCATGGCCTTCCAGGGTTCTACTTTTTACAGAGGCAAACGTACCCGCGCCTACATGCAGGGTGATAAAAGAAACCTGGATCCCTTTGGCTGCAAGGGCTGCAAACACCCCATCGGTAAAGTGCAAACCGGCAGTAGGGGCCGCCACGGAGCCTTGCTCGCGTGCATAGATGGTTTGATACCGCTCCGTATCTTCCGAGGCTGCTTCCCTCTTGAGGTACGGGGGAATAGGAATAGAACCAGCCTCCTGGAGGATTTCTGAAAAACTGGTTTCAGCAGGGCGCCAATTGTACTGGATCACAAAGCAATCCGGTTTTCGTTCAGCGATGGAGGCTTCTAACTGGACCTCCCGTCCTTCCCATGTCCATTCTTTTTGCATGACCTGTCCCCGTTTCCATTTGCTGGCCCCCCCGATCAGGCATTTCCAGCGGATGGTGCCCAGATTTTTTTCGTACAGGCTTCCGTAAGCTTCTTTTTGCTCCGGTTCAAGCATAAAGATCTCAATCACACCTCCGCTCTGTTTGCGAAAAAGGAGGCGGGCAGGAATCACCCTGGTATTGTTGAATACCAGCAGCGAGCCTGTAGGGAGATAACGATCCAGCTGGTAAAACCGGTCTTCCCGGATCTCACCCTTTTGATATATAAGCAATTTGGATTGATCTCTTGCTGCCAGCGGAAAGCGGGCGATGCGATCATCGGGGAGCGTGTAGGTATAAGCGTTGGTGAGAAGGTGTTTGGGATGCTGCATGAATGATGCAAAGATAAACAAGGTGCAGCGCAAAATAGAAGGCAGGTGAATGGCCCAATCAGGCCTGTATCAAGGATTTTAGCCTCTTTACAAACCCTTGCTGCGCGCAGCTTTTGATGATCCAAAAAATCTTGTTCACATGGTTTGTGGAACTATTCACAACTTATCCACATTTAAGCATGGCACAAAGCCGGGTGCCAGTGCGTATATCACTTAGAACTGCACCTGGATCTGAAGAAAACGGCCGCTGTTTTCCACATCTGCTGTGGAAAAATAATCGGAATGCGTTTAGGTGGGAAAGTGGGAAATAGTGTTATTTTGTGTCAATTAATGTTCATAATCCGAATGCTTTTTACATGACAGGTTTTTTAGGTGAATATGAATCTACCCTCGACGCAAAAGGTAGATTTTTATTGCCGGCCGCGTTTAAAAAGCAACTGCCCGAAGATAGCAACAACCGGTTCGTAATCAACCGGGGTTTTGAAAAATGTTTGAGTCTGTATCCTATCGCCAGTTGGGAGCCCATATTCGCAGAAATCAGCAAGCTGAACGATTTTGATCCGAAGGTCAGGGAGTTCAGAAGATATTTTTTAAACGGGGCCACCATCACCGAAACAGACTCGGCAGGCCGGTTGCTGGTGCCGCAAAACCTAAAAGAGTATGCATCCCTTGAAAAGGACATTGTACTGGTTGCGGCCGTGAACAAAATTGAGATCTGGGACAAACAGAAATATGCACAGTTCTTTGAATCGTTTTCGCCTGATACGTTCAGCCATCTTGCCCAGCAAGTGATGACGGGCGGAGCCGTAAATGAGGGAGAGTAGGGATGGAAGAAAAAGACAGTTATCACGAACCGGTGCTGTTGCAGGAAGTTATCGATGCCCTTGCCATACGGGCAAACGGTTTATATGTTGACTGCACCTTTGGCGGGGGAGGTCATGCAAAGAGGATCCTCTCACTGCTGGGCAGCGAAGGCAGGCTGGTTGCTTTTGACCAGGATGCAGATGCACTGCAAAACATGCAACCTGATCCCCGGCTGCTTTTCCTGCCCCACAATTTCCGCCACCTGGAGCGCTTTCTCCGGTTGCACAAAACCGGACCGGTGGATGGGGTGCTGGCCGATCTGGGTGTATCAAGCCACCAGCTTGACAAAGCCGACAGAGGATTTTCCACCCGTTTTGAAGCCGACCTGGACATGCGCATGGACCGCCGGCAAACCCTGACTGCTTACGACGTCATTCAAACTTATCCCGAAGAAAAACTGCACAAGTTGTTTGAACAGTATGGAGAGGTCACCAATGCAAAAACCCTGGCACATACCATTGTAGCCGTACGAAGGAAAACCTCCCTCCAATCTGTCAATAACTTCAAAACCGCTCTTTACAAGGTGGTAAAAGGCAACCCGCACAAATATTTTGCGCAGGTTTTTCAGGCTTTGCGCATAGAAGTAAATGATGAATTGGGTGCCTTGCGTGAAATGCTGCAACAGCTGCCCGCCGTGCTGAAGCCGGGCGCCAGGGCCGCCATCATCACCTTTCATTCGCTTGAAGACAGGATCGTGAAGAACTTTTTCAAGCGGGGTGATTTTGAGCCGGAGCAGGATAGCAATCCTTTCGGGCAACATGAAAGCAAGAAAAGCCTGCTGGAGCCGCTTTACAAAAAGCCGGTGCTGCCCGGTAAAGAAGAGTTGCAAAGAAATCCGCGTTCTGGCAGTGCCAAATTGCGGGTGGCCGTAAGAAAGTAAAAGCAGCCCGTTCTTTAATTTGACCGCAAGAGAGCAGGTTCGCAGGAATGACCTCATAAAATCAGAGAGAAAACAAACGGAATAGATGACTACGGAAAACAAAAAAGCAAAAAGAAAATTCTGGAAATACCGCTTTAACTACGAATGGATCGTGCGCAACATTCCTTATTTTCTTTTTCTGGGTATACTGGCCATCCTGTATATCTACAACGGTCATTATTCCGATAACACGATCAAAGACATCAGCAAGGTCAGCAGGGAGATCAAGGAACTGCAGTATGAATACAAAACGCTGAAAAGCGAGGTGATGCTGCAAAGCAAGCAAAGTGAGCTGCTCAAAGCAGTAGAGCCCCTGGGATTAAAGCCACTCACCGAACCGCCTTACGTGCTTAAAGATTCGGTGGCTGGAGAAAACAGATAGAACAAAATTATTTAACAGCGCCAAACAAATAAGATCATTGGAAGTTAAGCGCGACATATTATGGAGAGTATACCTGAGCTTCCTGGGTATCGTGGTAATTAGCCTGGTCATTCTCGGCCGGGCTGTTTACATTCAACAGGCGCAGGGTGCTTACTGGCGTTCAAAAAGCGACAGCCTTCACCAGAAATACATTGAGCTGGCTGCCGAACGCGGTACCATTTACAGCGAAGATGGCAGCATGCTCAGTACTTCGGTTCCTTATTTTGATATTTACATCGACTTCGGTGCAGAAGGATTGCGCGAAAAAGGTGGCGCCCGGTTTAAAAAGCTGGTGGATTCCCTTTCTGTTTCCTTAGCCGGCCTTTTTCTCGACCGGCCTTCATCTTACTACAGCAAGCTCCTCCGGGAGGGCTGGAGAAAAAAAGACCGGTACTTTTCCCTCAAAAAAAATCTTTCCTTCGACCAGTACCAGCGCATGCGCGATTTTCCCCTGGTGAACCTGGGAAGAAACAAGAGCGGGTTTATCGTAGAAGTAAAAAGCAAACGCCTCAATCCATTCGGGCTGCTGGCCAACCGGACCATCGGACTCGCCCGCAAAAATGCACAGAACGTAGGACTGGAGCGGACCTACGATTCGCTGCTCAAGGGAGAAAGCGGCAGCAAGCTGGTCCGCTACATTGCAGGCGGCGTAGCCATGCCGGTAGAAGGCTACCAGATCGATCCGGAAAACGGAAAGGATATTATCACGACGCTCGACGTCAACATCCAGGACATTGCTGAAAATGCCCTGATGAAAATGATGATTGAAAATGAGTGTGAACATGGTACCTGTATCGTGATGGAAGTGGCAACGGGTAAAATCAAGGCAGTGGCCAACCTGGGAAAAGGAACAGGTAAAAACTACTGGGAAGACCTGAACTATGCGATCCGTGCATCCGAGCCCGGCTCTACCTTCAAGCTGGCGACCATGCTGTCCCTGCTCGAAGACAAACACTGCAAATTGACCGATCTGGTGAACCTGGAAGGCGGCACCTGGAAGGTCAACGGCCGCACGGTTTACGACAGTGAGGATCATGGCTATGTGGTTACCGTAAAAGAAGCATTTGAACACAGCTCCAATGTAGGCATGGCAAAGCTGGCTATGAACGGATACGCAAAAAATCCTTCCCAGTTTGTAGCGCATCTTAAAAAACTGCACTTCAATGAACCATCCGGCGTAGGGCTGGTGGGAGAAACCTATCCGGTGATCAAATCACCCGCCTCTAAAACCTGGAGTGCCACTTCGCTTCCCTGGATGGCTTTTGGCTATGAGGTGCTGGTTAGTCCGCTGCAAACCTTGATGCTGTACAACGCCGTAGCCAACGGAGGCAGGATGATGAAGCCTTACCTGGTAAGCGCGATCCAGAATAACAGCTTGACCGTTAAAGAAAACAAACCCGAGGTCGTGGAAGAGTCTGTCTGCAGCGCAGAAACACTTGAACAGCTGAAAGCTTGTCTGGAAGGCGTGATGCTCGAAGGAACCGGAAAAGCCTTGCAAAATCCTTATTACAAAATCGCCGGGAAAACAGGCACCGCCCTGGTAGCCAACGGCCGCCACGGTTACGCTGATCATATCTATCAATCTTCATTTGCCGGTTATTTCCCTGCCGATCATCCCCAGTATTCCTGCATCGTGGTGATCAAGAACAAACCGTATGCATCCAAATTTTATGGGGCTGCTGTGGCCGGACCGGTCTTCAAGGAAATCGCCGACAAATTATATGCTTCTTATGTAAACACCACCGGGGCTACCGGCAAGATCAATATGAACAAGGACAGCAGCAATTATTATTATGCTGCCAGTACGCACGATGTCCGGGAGATCATGCAGGCCATGCAGCTCCAGTACAAGGATTCGGCAGGACAGAACGAATGGAGCAGCATATATGCGAGCGATCAGCAAACGGTTGTTTCTACAAAAACAGTAGGCCGGCAAGCCGTACCAAATTTAAAGGGAATGGGGTTGAAAGACGCTTTGTACCTGCTTGAAAAAATGAATGTGCGTGTGGTGCCGGTCGGTAAGGGAAGGGTGGTAAGGCAATCGGTTGATCCTGGTTCACCTTTGCCAAAAGCAAGCATGACAGTTTGGTTGGAATAAAATATAAAATCAACAGGGTTTTTTGATGATGAATTTGCAGGAAATATTATACAAGGTGAGCATCCGAGCTGTGCAGGGTGATACAGGCATTACCATCCGTGATGTACAAACGAATTCTGCAAAGCTGCGCGCAGGGGCGGTCTTTGTTGCCGTAAAGGGCACGCATACAGATGGGCATCAATATATCTCCCAGGCTATCAGCAAGGGAGCTGTAGCCGTGGTATGTGAAGACATGCCTGTTGAGCCAGCCAAAAACGTAGTATGGGTTCAGGTTGAAAATACAGCCGCAGCAGCGGGCTATATGGCCCAAAATTTCTGGGGCCAGCCTTCAGAAAAATTAAAGTTGATAGGTGTTACCGGTACCAATGGTAAAACAACCGTGGCCACCTTGCTTTACAAGCTCTTTACTGCCTTGGGATATAAATGCGGTTTGCTAAGCACCGTGCAGAACCAGGTAGGAGAGCAGGTTGTAGAAGCCACGCATACAACGCCTGACCCCATCAGCCTGGCTGAACTTATGAGCCGGATGGTAGAAGCAGGTTGTACGCATGCATTCATGGAAGTGAGTTCGCATGCCATTCACCAGCACCGCATCGCGGGTCTGCGTTTCAACGGCGGTATATTTACCAACATCACACATGATCACCTTGATTACCACAAAACATTTGATGAATATATCCGGGTAAAAAAGCAGTTTTTCGACTTTCTTCCTTCGGATGCATTTGCGCTATCCAATGCCGATGACAAGCGGGGAGCTGTGATGCTGCAAAACACCCACGCAAAAAAAGAATTTTACAGCCTGAAAACGGTCGCCGAGTTCAGCGGAAAGATCCGGGAAAACAATCTCACCGGTTTGATCATGCAAATTGATGAGCAGGAAGTGCATTTCAGGATGATCGGTGAATTCAATGCCTACAACCTGCTCGCTGTGTACGGTGCGGCGGTCAGCAGCGGGGAAGATAAACACGAGATCTTACGTTGCCTCAGCATCCTGACCGGCGCAGAAGGCAGGTTTGATTACAGTGTGTCGGCCAGAGAAAAAGTGATCGGGATTGTAGATTACGCACATACACCCGATGCCCTTCTCAATGTGCTCAAGACCATCAAAAAATTACGCAAAGGGCATGAGCAGATCATTACCGTGGTGGGTTGCGGCGGTGATCGCGACAAAACCAAACGGCCGCTGATGGGAGAGGTTGCCTGTGAGTACAGCGATAAGGTCATCTTTACATCCGACAACCCGCGAAACGAAGACCCTGCCACGATCATACACGACATGGAAACGGGGTTGAACAGTGCCGCCAGAAGAAAATACATGGCCGTGGAAAACAGGAAAGAAGCCATCCGCACCGCCGTTCACCTGGCGCAACCGGAAGACATTCTCCTGATTGCCGGCAAGGGGCATGAGAAATACCAGGAGACAAAAGGAGTCAAACTCCATTTTGACGACAAGGAAGTTATGATGGAAATGTTTGAAGCATTGGGAAAATAAAAGGATTAAGCCAGCTAAATAAAAAACATGTTATATCACTTGTCTGAATGGTTGAAAATACATGGAATCAAGTTCCCCGGCGGAGCCTTGTTCCAGTTTATCACCTTCAGGGTCCTGCTGGCCGTGCTGTTGAGCCTGATCATTACCACGGTGTATGGCAGGAGGCTCATCAATTTTTTGCAGGGAAAGCTGATCGGGGAAAGTGTGCGCGAACTGGGACTGGCAGGCGAAAACCTGAAAAAAGGAACGCCTACAATGGGAGGCATTATCATTATCCTCGCGATCCTGATCCCTACCCTTTTGCTGGCAAACTTAAACAAAGCTTATCTGCGCCTGATGATCTTCAGCACCATCTGGCTGGGCATGATCGGCTTTATCGATGACTACCTAAAGTTGAAGGCCAAACGAAAAGCACAGCTGCAAGGGGTTACTTACAAAAAAGGAGATGATGACGGGCTGGCCGGATGGTTCAAGATCCTGGGCCAGGTAGTGGTTGGCGTTGCCGTAGGCGCCACCCTGTACTTTAACAGCAATACCAAAGTATGGCGGGAATATACCGGCCTGACAAAGCCTTCTGACACAACAGGCCTGAAGATCCTGCGCATTGAAGGAAAAGAACGCTTCTTCTTTGAAGCACCTGAACCCATCACAACCATTCCTTTTGTAAAAACGCATGAGTTCAATTATTCAAAGCTGTTGCCCACAGCCTTGCGCGGACTAACCTATATCCTGTACATCATCATCGTCATATTTATTGTGACCGCTGTCTCAAACGGGGCCAATATTACGGACGGGCTGGATGGGTTGGCAACGGGCGTCAGTGCCATTATCGGTGCATGCCTGGGCATTTTTGCCTATGCCAGCGGCAATATACGGTTTGCAGACTATCTCAACATCATGTACATACCCAACCTGGGCGAGCTCTCGATTTTTATCGGTGCCATGATCGGGGCCTGCGTAGGATTTCTCTGGTACAATGCATACCCGGCCCAAGTGTTTATGGGTGATACGGGCAGCCTGATGCTGGGTGGAATTATTGCGGCGCTGGCGATCATTGTGCGCAAGGAATTGCTGGTGCCTATCTTCTGTGGCGTGTTCCTGATAGAAGAAGTGAGCGTGATGTTACAGGTGAGCTATTTTAAATATACCAAAAGGAAATGGGGAGAAGGCAGAAGGATTTTTTTGATGAGTCCCCTGCACCATCACTACCAGAAGCTGGGCTATCATGAAAGCAAGATCGCCATCCGCTTCTGGATCGTGACCATATTGTGTGTGATTGTTTCAATCGCAACCCTGAAGATCAGGTAAGTGCGGGGGAGGGCAGATCTTAACAAGAAGGAAAAAGCGACATGGCGAAACGACTGGTTATACTGGGTGGCAGCGAAAGCGGCATCGGCGCAGCCCTGCTGGGACAAAAAGAAGGGTATGATGTATTTGTGTCAGACAGCAGTCCGCTCAAAGAAAAATACCGGGAAGAACTGGTAGCAGCAGGGATCCGGTATGAGGAAGGAAGCCATAGCATAGCCAAGATACTGGAAGCAGATGAAGTAATGAAGAGTCCGGGCATTCCTGAAAAAGCTGACCTGGTAAAAAAGATCAGGCAAAAGGGAATACCGGTGATCAGTGAAATTGAGCTGGCTTACCGACACAAGGGCAACAGCAAGATCATTGGCATCACGGGAAGCAATGGGAAGACAACGACGACCGCACTTATCTACCATATCTGCCGGCACGGCGGATTGGATTGTGCCCTGGTCGGAAACATCGGTTACTCCTTTGCACGCCAGGTAGCCCTTGATCCCAAAGCCTTGTATGTAGCAGAGCTGAGCAGTTTTCAGCTGGATGACATCCATGGCTTCCGGCCCGAGATCGCGGTGCTGACAAACATCACGGAAGATCACCTGGACCGGTATGAATACAAATTTGAAAATTATATCAGGAGCAAGTTCCGGATCGCAATGAACCAGACAGCCGATGATTTTTTCATCTACTGCCAGGACGATCCGGTTACAAAAGAGTACTTAAATCGGTTTTCCATATATTCTAACCTATTACCATTTAGTATGCAAGAAGAATTAAACAAAGGGGCCTTTATCAAAGATGATAAAGTAACCATCAAAACAGGAAACGAGCCCATCTCCATGAGCATCTACGATTTTGCGTTGCCTGGCAAACACAACCAGTACAACACGCTGGCTGCAGGGATTGCTACTGCCACCCTCGGGCTGCGCAAAGAAAAGATCAAGGAAGCCATTGCCTCTTTTGAATCGCTCGAACACCGCATGGAATATGTGACCACGGTGAAAGGAGTTGATTTCATCAACGACAGCAAGGCAACCAACATCAACTCTACCTGGTATGCCCTGGAAAACATGAGCAAGCCTACCGTGCTGATCCTGGGCGGGGTAGACAAAGGCAATGATTACTCGCTGATCGAAGAACTGGTTGAGCAAAAAGTAACCGCCATCGTTTGCATGGGACTGGAAAATGCCAAGATCCATGAAGCTTTTGACAAAAAAGTGGCCCATGTGGCAGATGCGTCCAGTGCAAAAGAAGCTGTTCAGCTGGCGTTTTCGCTAGCAGAGAAAGATGGTGTAGTGCTGCTGAGCCCTGCCTGTGCCAGCTTTGATTTGTTCAAAAACTATGAAGACCGGGGCAAGCAGTTTAAAGATGCAGTGATGGAACTGTAAGCTGCCTGCAAAATATCCTATTCTCAAGTTATCAGCTGATTGGCTGACAGCTCTCAGATTTTATTTATCCGGTTCTCAACCATGAGCGACACAAAGCAAATACAGGTGAGTGATCTTTTATCTTTTCAGCACGTAGGCCCCAACCTGCTCAGGAAGACAAGGGGCGATAAAGTTATTTGGTCCATCGTTGTATTGCTTGCATTGTTCTCCCTGCTGGTGGTATACAGCTCTACCGGAACGCTGGCGTATAAGATGAGCAAGAGCAATGAGTCTTACCTGTTTAAACAGGTCGCTTTTATTGTACTGGGCATCCTGGTGATTTATTTTGCGCACCGGGTGAACTATACCCTTTACTCCAGGGTTTCCCTGATCCTTTTTCTGCTTGTTATACCGTTGCTGATTTATACCTTATTTTTTGGCGTGCGTTTGAATGAAGGCAGCCGCTGGATCCGCTTGCCTATTATCCAGCTGACCTTTCAAACATCAGACCTCGCAAAGCTTGCCCTTTTTATGTATATCAGCCGGCTGCTGAGCAAACGCCAGCAGGTGATCAAGGATTTTAAAAAGGGATTCCTGCCCATCATCATACCTGTAGGCATTATATGCTTGCTGATTGCGCCTGCCAACTTATCTACTGCTTTACTCATCGGCGCTACAAGTCTGCTCCTCTTGTTTATCGGACGCGTACCGGTAAAATATTTGTTGCTGGTAGTAGGCATTGCAATGATACCCGTGCTGATGCTGATCCTCGCCGCTGTGTACCAGCACAAGGATGGAGGTGTGGAAAGAACAAAAACAGAAAGCGGCTCCAAATTGTTTGCCCGCGTGCATACCTGGGTGAATCGGGTGGACAATTTTATGTATGGAAGCCAGGAAGCCGATGACGATGACAACTACCAGGTAAACCAGGCAAAGATTGCTATTGCCAAGGGCGGATGGGTCGGACTAGGACCAGGTAATAGTGAACAGCGAAACTTTTTGCCCCATCCTTATTCCGACTTTATTTATGCAATCATCATTGAGGAGTACGGACTTATAGGTGGCGCGGTGATCTTGTTTGTATACATGATTTTTTTGTTGCGAAGCATCCGGATTTTCAGAAAATGCCCGTATGCTTTTGGTGCGTTTCTTGCTCTGGGTTTGAGCTTTATGCTCGCGATACAGGCCCTGACGAACATGGCCGTGAATGTAAACTTGTTTCCGGTAACCGGTGTTACCCTGCCGCTGGTAAGTATGGGCGGTAGTTCATTCCTGTTTACCTGTCTGGCGATCGGAATTATCTTAAGCGTGGCCAGAAACGTTGAGCAGGCAGAAGGAAAACTAAAGAAGGAACAAGCACTTGCCGTAGAACAAGAGGAAGAAGAACCTGTAGCAGAAAAAGAATAAGAGAGCAGGACCCGGATGCAGGTAGAAACAATTTATTTAGACCAGGTTTAAGCAATGAGCAAAAAAGTGATCATGGCGGGGGGAGGAACAGGCGGACATATATTTCCGGCCGTTGCGATCGCGAATGCGCTCCGGGAGCTTGAGCCAACCATAGAGATCCTGTTTGTGGGCGCCAAGGGAAAAATGGAAATGGAAAAAGTACCGCAGGCAGGTTATGAGATCAGGGGATTGGACATAGCAGGGTATAACCGGAGTTCTTTGATAAAAAATTTTGCATTGCCATACAAGCTGGCAAAAAGTTTTTTTCAGGTAAGAAACATCTTCAGCAGTTTCCGGCCGGATGCTGCTATTGGTGTGGGTGGTTATTCCAGCTTTCCGGTTCTGCGGTTTGCACAACAGCAAGGCATTCCTACTTTCATCCATGAATCAAATTCCTACGCTGGCCGGTCGAACAAGGTGTTGGGAAAAAAAGCTGTGAAAGTGTTTGTTGCCAGTGCCGGCATGGAGCAGTTCTTTCCAAAAGACAAGCTTGTTTTAAGTGGCAATCCGGTGCGCTCAGCGATCGCCCATTCGCATATCACGCGCGAACAGGGGATCCGGTTTTACGGACTTGATCCGGCAAAAAAAACTGTTCTGTCGATCGGAGGGAGCCTGGGTGCGGTCAGCATCAATGAAGCTGTAGCAACCCATCTCGAACTGCTTGCAGAAAACAGCCTGCAGCTGCTTTGGCAAACAGGAAAGCCCTATGCCGCAAAAGGCAAACAGCTGGCGCAGGGAAAAGAGAATATCTATGTAAGCGATTTTATCACACAGATGGAATACGCCTACGCAGCGGCTGATATGGTGATCTCACGGGCAGGCGCAATGGCTATTGCAGAATTGTGCGTGATGAAAAAACCGGCTGTATTTGTTCCATATCCGTTTGCAGCGGAAGACCACCAGACCATGAATGCCATGCACCTGGTTCAGAACGGGGCCGGAGTGCTAGTAAAAGACAATGAAGCAAACAATAAACTCGTTCCTTTGGTAGTTGAGTTGTCGAAAGACGGGATGAAACTAGATGAACTCGGACAGAACATAGCCCAGATGGCGTTTGTAGATGCAGATAAACGGGTGGCGACGGAAATATTAAAATCGATCGCGTAGCAGCGATGTTGTTTGTATGACCGTAGAATTTATGCAGGATGACGTGTAGCGGCATGCTAAACTTTTCGACTAAGTAAAACTGATTGTTCAACAATTTAGAAACGGCCTGAGTACTTTGATACAGCTGAGCGATATACATAAAATTTATTTCATCGGCATTGGTGGAATCGGTATGAGCGCGCTGGCCAGGTATTTCCATGCACGCGGCGTTGAAGTAGAAGGGTACGACAAAACCGCTACGCCATTAACCACCGCACTGGCACAATCAGGCATCAGGATCTGTTTTACCGAAGAGCTGGACGAGCTGCCAAAGGAGGTGCAACTGGTTGTATATACACCAGCCATACCTGCCACAAATAGACAGCTCGCATACTATCGCCGGCATGGCTATCCTGTACTCAAAAGAAGCGAAGTGCTGGAGATCATCAGCGCAGGATCATTCAATATCTGTGTAGCCGGTACGCATGGCAAAACGACCATCTCTACCATGATCGCCCATGTGCTGCGCGACAGTGGGTATGGTTGCAATGCTTTTTTGGGAGGCATCTCGGCTAATTATGGAACCAATTTCTGGAGCCATGAACGCAATGTTTGTGTGATCGAGGCGGATGAATATGACCGGAGTTTTTTGCGCCTGAACCCCGACATCGCTCTTGTAAGTGCCATGGATGCAGACCATCTGGACATCTACGGTACGGAAGAAGCCCTTCAGCATGCCTTTGTTGATTTTATGCAAAAGGTAAAACCGGGCGGACTGCTGCTGACGAAGCACGGATTGAAGCAGCCTTATGAAACAGGCAGCCAGCGGCATCTTAGCTATAGTTTGCAAAATGATGCTGCAAGCGTGCGGGGCGCCAATATCCGCATCAGGCAAGGAGGATACGAGTTTGATGTGGTGATGAGCGACAACTTGTTGAGCCAGGTTGAACTGCCCATGGGAGGTATGCACAATGTGGAGAATGCAATTGCTGCAACAGCTGTGGCCCACGCACTTGGTATAGAAAACGAGGCAATCAGGAAGGCCCTCGCAGGCTTTAAAGGGGTAAAAAGGCGGTTTGAATACATTGTAATGAGCGACAAGCTGGTGTATATTGATGATTATGCACACCATCCGGAAGAGCTGAACGCCTTGCTGAAGAGCGTCAAAACGCTTTTTCCGGGCAGGAAATGTACGATCATATTCCAGCCTCATCTCTACAGCAGAACAAAAGATTTCGCAGATGAATTTGCAATGAGTTTGGAAAGCGCAGATCAGCTAATTTTGCTCCCCCTTTACCCGGCAAGAGAACTGCCGGTGGAAGGCGTGAGCAGCGGGCTGATTTTTGAAAAGATAAAACGGGCGCGTAAACAGATCATGACAAGACAGGAGTTGATCAACTATATAAAGGATCAGTATCTCCCCCAGCTTGATGGCACAGCGGGCGAAGTACTGATTACAGCAGGAGCGGGTGACATTGATGCACTGGTCAAGCCGTTGAAAGATTTGATAACACAGGCAGTTTAGGATAACTGCTTTAAATATACCGGAAGGGATTTTATTATCCGGCAATGAAGATAAAGCGGAAAATAACACGATTCTTGATCAACCTTGTCTGGGTGCTGCTGGCATCAGGTGTTACTGTATTGCTCGCAGCTGCCATCGACATAAAAAACCACAAAACCTGCCAGCAGGTAAAGATCAGCATACAAGGTGCAAACCGGTTTATGTTTTTGAACAACCACGATATCATTGAGCTTATCTCCCAGAATGGCATCAACCATCCGGTCGGGAAATCTATCGCTGCCTGCGATTTGCAGCATCTACAAACCTTGCTGGAAAAAAATGTTTGGGTAAAAGAAGCCAGGTTGTTCTTCGACAACAACTTTGTGCTCCATGTATTGATCCTGGAGAGAGAGCCGGTAGGCCGTGTGTTCAATGAAGAAGGACAGTCATTCTATATAGATAGTTCCGGCGCCCTGATCCCTCCCGGCAACAAACGCTTTGTGGTGCAGCTGCCTGTTTTTACCGGCTTCCCCACAACAGGCAAAGGTGACAGTGTGTTGCTCCGGCAGATCAGTCATGTGAGCCAGTACATTCTGCAGGATTCGTTCTGGAAAGCACAGATCGCGCAGGTAGATATCACTCCTTTGAGACAATTTGAGATGGTTCCTACGTTTGGCAGCCACCTGATCAGGTTTGGGGACGGAGAGGATTATACGGGCAAGTTCAACCGCCTGGCTTTGTTCTATAAAACGGTCCTAAGAAATTATGGCTTTAACCGGTACAGCACCATCAGCGTGGAATACAATAACCAGGTGATCGGTACCAAAAAGACCCTCGTGAGCCGCATTGATTCGCTGCAGGCATTGAAAAACATCCAAAAGCTGATTGAAGAATCTAAAAAGGTGCTCACCGACTCGATCCCCGCTGAATCAATACCAGTAGAAAGCATTGACAAGAAACAAGCCGGTGATTCCCTGACGGACCGGCCTGCTCAAAGCAGGGTAGACATAATCCGGTCTTCACCCAAGCCAAAAGATCCCGGGAAAAAGGCTGCTGCCCCCAAACAACCTGCAGCAACCAAAAAGAAGGAAGTAAATCCTGTACCCCGTGCAACCAAACCGAAAGAGAATTCAACCCGTGAAAAACCAAAAGCCGTAATGCCCAAACTGCAGTAAAATCCGCAGAGAGAAATTTTAAAACAACTAAAACAAAATATTATGAACAATGAACAACCTGTTATCGTTGGGCTTGACATCGGGACTACGAAGATAGCCGCCATAGCAGGTAGAAAAAATGAACACGGCAAAGTTGAGATCCTGGGCTTTGGTCGCTCCAACTCCAATGGGGTTAAACACGGACAGGTGCTCAACATTGATGAAACCATTAAGGCAATTCTTGCGGCGCTCAATAACTGCTTCGCATCCAACCCCCACCTAGACATTAAAGAAGTGTATGTCGGAATAGCCGGACACCATATCAAAAGCCTTCAGACAAGAGGCGATATCGTCCGCCACGACAGCAATGAAGAAATTACGCAGCGTGAAGTAGACCAGCTGATCGCTGACCAGTACAAGACGTATATACCCGCAGGCGACCAGATTATTGATGTGATTCCACAGGAGTTTACAGTTGACAATTTTCAGAACATTGCCAACCCGATCGGGTATGGCGGCGTAAAAGTCGGGGCCAATTTCCACATCATTACAGGCGACAAGAATGCCATCCGCAACATCAACCGGGCCGTTGAAAAAAGCGGGTTGATTACAAAGGACATGGTGCTGCAGCCGCTTGCTTCGGCCAGCGCTGTAATGGCCAGCGAAGACCTGGAGGCAGGCGTAGCCATCGTAGACATTGGTGGCGGCACCACCGACCTGGCTGTGTTTTATGAAAGCATTCTCAAGCACACGGCCGTTATTCCGTTTGGGGGTGAAAACATCACCAACGACATCAAAACAGGATTGGGGGTGCTGAAAACACAGGCTGAACAAATGAAGGTGCAGTTTGGCTCTGCTCTTGTAAACGAAGCGAATGCCAACGCATACATCACCATACCTGGCTTGCGCGGCATGCCTGCCAAGGAGATCAGCGTAAAAAACCTGGCCGGCATCATCCAGGCCCGCATGAGTGAGATCATGGACTTTGTCTCTTACCACCTGAAGCAGGTAGGCCTGGACAATCGCATGCTCAACGGCGGCATTGTGCTTACCGGCGGTGGTTCGCAACTGAAGCACCTGATCCAGCTCACCGAATATGTCACCGGCCTGAATGCGCGCATCGGTCTTCCCAATGAACACCTGGCCAGCGGCCACATCGAAGAGCTGAGCAAACCTGCTTACGCCACCTGTATCGGGTTGATCTTAAAAGGATACAGTGATTTTGAACACAACAGAAAGCAATTTGAAAGCACGCACAGAAAAGTAGAGATACCGGAAACTTTGAAAGTGGCTGAGCCCATCGATGAGCCGGAAGCAGAAGAGGAAATAATAACAAGAGAAAAAGTTAGAAACAGGAAGGGGTTGCGTGATTTCTGGGGCAAGTTTAAAGATGGTATCATCGACCTGTTCAAGGAAGAAGAAGACCAGCATTTATAAAATTGCTTTTTTAATTATTATTATTCATCTTTAACTTCTTAACTGGCTGTATGCGCCTGCGTGCATGCAATCCAGTTGTCAAATAATACACAAGCTATGATACACTTTGATTTGCCAAAGGAAAAATCATCTATCATTAAGGTGATCGGAATTGGTGGAGGTGGCAGCAATGCGGTCAATCACATGTTCAGCCAAAATATTGAAGGCGTTAACTTTATTATATGCAATACCGATGCGCAATCTATTGCGCAAAGCCAGGTTCCTAACAAGGTACAGCTGGGGCCGCACCTGACCCAGGGCCTGGGTGCCGGTGCCAATCCGGAGATCGGCAAGCAGGCAACAGAAGAAAGCCTCGAAGAAGTAAAGCGCATCCTGGAAGTAAATACCAAGATGGCTTTTATTACAGCAGGCATGGGCGGCGGAACCGGAACAGGAGGCGCACCCATCATCTCTTCTGTCTGCAAAGACCTGGGCATTCTTACCGTCGGTATTGTTACCACGCCTTTTTCTTACGAAGGAAAAAAACGCCAGCAACAGGCTGAAGCAGGCATTGAACAGCTCAAGAGATATGTAGACACGCTGCTGGTGATCAGCAACGACAAGCTGCGGCACCAATTCGGGAATTTAAAAATGAAGGATGCTTTTGCCAAAGCCGATAATGTACTGGCCACAGCAGCCAAATGCATTACCGACGTGATCAACAGCACCGGACAAATCAATGTCGACTTTGCCGATGTTTGTACTGTTATGCGCAACGGCGGCGTAGCCATCCTGGGAAGCGCATCCGTAGAAGGAGAGAACCGGGCACAGCGAGCCATCGAAGAAGCCCTGAACTCACCCCTGCTCAACGACAACGACATCAGGGGCGCCAAGTGGATCCTGATCAACATCAATTCGGCAGAAGGGGAAAACGAATTTACCATGGATGAAGTAGAAATCATCCAAACCTATCTGCTGCAGCACGCCGGTGAGGACACCGATGTCATTCTTGGTTTGGGTTACGACAATGGCCTGGGAGAGAAGATCGGTATCACCCTGATCGCGACCGGCTTTGAACACAAAAGCCCCTTCTACAAAAAAGAAGAGAAAAAACCTGAACCGGTAAAAGACGAAAAGATTGTGATGAGCCTCTCTGACCCGGCAAGTGAAAATACTGCCAGGCAGAGCGCACCCGCTTCTCCGTCCATAGTTGACCTGACCGACAAGGATAAAAAAGCAGACGTGCAGCCAAACAGGGAAGATGAGCCGGTTACCAACCAGGCTTATATGCCTACGCTAACCGAGCTGGAACCAGCTCCCCAGGTTTCTCCCGTGGTGATATTCAACAACCAGCGCCCGGTAAACCACATCGTTGAAAAAAAGGATACGCCCGAAAAATTTGAGCTGAACGGAGATGGAAAGGAAATTACCAGCACCCCGAAAGTGCAGGTGGTAGCCGAACACCCAAAACCGCTTTCTGCGGAGCAAACAAACGCCGGGGCAATATCTGTTTCTATTGTCCATGAAAAGCAACCCGTGCAGTTTGAAAAACCTGCCATGCCGGTATCCGGCGATGATGCATTGAAGAACAAAAAGGCTGTCCGCAACAACAAGCTGGAAGAACAGCACAACGAGGATATTCCTTTTGAAATGCAGCTGGTGATCAAGGAAGAAGACCTGCCTGCTGAAGAAATAAAAGAAGTACTTAACCTGCAGGAAAACACGTTGCAGAACGAGCTGCCGATTGATGAGATAGAAGAGCAGAAAAGACGCGCTTCCGAGCGCATCCAAAAGCTCCGCAATCTTTCGTTTAACATCAACGGGGCAGATGCAAGCACAGAATTTGAATCGGTACCGGCCTATATCCGCCGCAACCTTGAATTGTATAATACGGTGAGCAGCGCCGAAAATTTTTACAGTAACTACACGGTCAAAGCTGATGGCAACAACAAGTCGCAGATCAGTACCATCAACACTTTTCTGGACGGAAAGAAACCGGATTGATGCCTGACAAAGCCCGTGTACAACATTTATTGTTTTTAGTTGTTAGCCCTCCGGTTCTCCGGAGGGTTTTTTCTACCATAAAGCATCATTTCATGCAAACAGTTCTTATTACGGGAGGTACAGGCTTGATTGGCCGGCAGCTCACCCGGCACCTGATCAGCAAAGGATACCAGGTGATCGTTCTTACCCGCGAGTTACCTACGGAGAAAGCAAACCCGCCATTGCGTTACGCGCTGTGGGATATAGAGCAGCAAACCATCGATAAAGATGCGATTCTGCAGGCAGATTATATCGTTCACCTTGCAGGCGCCAACGTAGGGGAGAAGCGGTGGACAAAAAAACGCAAGGAAGAAATTGTTTCCAGCAGGATACAAAGCAGTGCGCTGCTCATCAAGGGGCTTACAGAAAACGGCAACAAGGTCAGGGCCTTGATCAGTGCTTCTGCCATCGGCTGGTATGGAGAAGATCCGCGTATACCCAATCCGCACCCTTTTGTTGAAACCGATCCGCCTGATGAGGGGTTTTTAGGCCATACCTGCAAGTTGTGGGAAGATAGCATCCAGCCTGTAACGGGCCTGGATATACGATTGGTGATCCTGCGAACCGGGCTGGTGCTCGACAATAGCGGAGGTGTGCTGGCTGCTTTTAAAAAGCCTGTTTATTTTGGCCTTGCCGGCATATTGGGAAACGGCAAGCAAATAATGAGCTGGATCCATGTAGATGATATTTGCCAGATGTACCTGGCCGCCATTGAACAGGAAAACCTGCATGGCCCTTACAATGCAGTGGCGCCCAAACCGGTGAGCAACAAAGAGCTGACCCTCCACCTGGCCAAAACTATGAAGGGAAAATTTTATGTCTCGGCCCATGTGCCCGGCTTTCTGCTGGAAACCGCCCTGGGTGAAATGAGTACCGAAGTTCTGAAAAGCACCACGGTGTGCTGCGATAAGATCAGAAAAGCCGGTTACAATTTTAAGTTTCCAACCCTGGAAGGGGCGATAGATGACTTGATCAAAAAGAAGTAAAGAAGCCAGGTAGATGCCTGTAGCCCTGGGCTACTCAAAAGAGCCTACGTGCTGCCACCTTCGTTTAAATTATTGTTGCTGGTTTGGTATGATCTTCGGTGGCTTCTGCGGCGGAATAACGAGATCAGGACTTAACTCTGGTACTGATCTTTTGATTTCTTTGACGCTAAATACAGAAGTATCCAGGAACTGCCAGTTTTTTCCGCCATCTGCAGACAGTGCGATCAGCGTCGTTTCCAAAACAACATTTCCCATGGGAGTTGCCATTTCGGAAGATTGCGGAAGGGTGGTTTGTAAGGTGTTTTTGTAGGCAATTGGTTCTTTGGGATCGCCGATATGGATCTTTTTGATTTCAGCGCCAAATTGTTTTGCGAGTGCATTCGCCGAGTCGAGGCGTTCAACCAGTTTATTGGTGCCCCCGGCAGCTGCAACCAGCTTGGGATGTACAAATTTGCTGAAAGCAGGAAAGTCTTTTTTCAGCAGGGCCCGGGCCATCTCCAGCGCCTGCCCTTTGATCACACTGCGCTGGTTTTGTGCCTGAACAGGCAGGAGAGCGGCCACCAGCAAGAGAGAGACAACGAATTTCATCATTCCCTAAAGATCTCTTTTTCTGAAATACCAAATGCAAATAAATGCATAAAGTAATACATACGCGATAGACCTGGAAAATGTGAAGACAAATTCGTTCTGCCATTTTTTGATCGCTTCCGGTGTGCTGATCAACCGGGAGAATGGATTGAGGATCAGCCGGTCACTGGTTTCAAGCGGAAGAAAACGCCCAATGTCATTGGCAAACCTCATCATCACGACGACTGCAATCTGCTCCCCGATCATGCTGTACAGAAAAAACAACCCCATTACCAAACCGGCCCGCTTGATCATCACGCTCAGAAGAAAAGAAAACATAATATAACTCAGGGCTTCCACAAAAAAATAGCCCAGCTGCTTTGTATTGGCAAACTGCCGTACGGTTTCAGTTGGTTCAGCGGCCACATGGCCGATCCAGAATGCGGAAATAAATACCAGGATGGTTGTAAGCAGCGCAAGCAGCAATACTTCAACCATCTTCACCGAGATAAACTGAACCCTGCTTAATCCGTTGATGATGTTCTGCCGGTGTGTTTTGTAAGTGAACTCATTGGTGGTTAAGGTGATGATCAACAAGGACGGAATAAACAGCACCAGGCTCGACAGCCAACCAGTTGTTTGCCATACCAGCGGAAAGCTGAACGGACGGCCCAGCAACATCCGCTGTACTTGCTTGCCGTTCTGGCCAAATGAATTGTCAGTCAGATCAAAGATCATGTAATTCAGGGCAGGTATGCTGATAAGGACCAATGCAAGCAGGATCCAGAATGTACGGTAATTTTTAACTTTCAGCCATTCGATCTTCAGGAGGTGAAACATGTAAAAAGATTGGAAGGATAATAATAGTTAGTTTACGCTGCTGCCATGTGTAAGCTCGAAGAACTTAGATTCCAGGCTTTTCTTTTTCAGCCGCAGGTGATTCAGCACAATACCTCTTTCAAAGCAAAACCGGTTGATCTGGTCAAGATTTGCCGTACCGGGTTGAAAGAACAGCTGGACATAGTTGCCATCCCGTTTCAGCGTGTATTGTGCACTGTATTCTTTTATGATTCTTTCCAGTGTGTCGTTGTCGGAAGCGCTTATTTCAACAATGTCTTCATTTTTGAGTACCTCATCCACATGTCCGTAAGTGATCAGATCGCCTCGCTGCAGGATGGCTACATGGGTGCAAACCTTTTCTACTTCGTCCAGCAGGTGACTGGCCAGGATAATCGTTTTTCCTTCGCTTGCCAGCAGCTTGATCAGCTCCCGGGTTTCGGCTATCCCTACCGGGTCTAGTCCGTTGGTTGGTTCATCAAGCACCAGCACGGACGGGTCACCCAGCAGGGCAGCTGCCAGTGCCAGCCTTTGCTTCATGCCAAGAGAGTAGGTGCTGAATCTTGAATCGCGGCGCTCATACAGATTGACCTTTTGCAGCACCGCATCAATGCCTGCCGGCGAATGGCCCTGGATGGCTGCCGTGATAGCAAGATTCTGTTTTCCGGACAGATAATGGTAGAAATTGGGGGTTTCCAGCAGGGTTCCGATCTTCTTGCGCTGCTCATCAGCCGCTTCCTGCCCGAACCACAGATAATTGCCCCCGTTGGCTATCAGTACATTCATAACAATCCCCAGGAGGGTTGTTTTGCCGCTGCCATTCGGTCCCAATATGCCAAAGACGGCACCTTCCGGCACGGCAAAGGAAACACCTTTCAACGCTTTGATAGCGCCGTATGATTTATGAATGTTCTGGACTGATAAGATTTCCACAGTAACAGGTTGGGTTAGAGGTTTTTTGGGTAATATAGATGGAATTCAACAAGGGTCAAACCAGTATTTTTCCTGTCATTTCATCCGGGACAGGCAGGTTCATCATGGTCAGAATAGTAGGTGCAATATCACCCAGCTTGCCAGGTTGAATATCTCCTTTCCATTCGTTGTCGATAATAAAGAAGGGCACCGGGTTGAGCGAATGGGCGGTATTGGGTGAACCGTCCTCGTTGATCATAAAGTCTGCATTGCCATGATCGGCCGTAAGAAAGATCGTATATCCTTTTGGCAGGGCAGCAGTTACCAGCCGTTCCACACATTCGTTTACGGTTTCTGCCGCCTTGATCACGGCCGTCCAGATACCTGTATGGCCTACCATGTCGGTATTGGCGTAGTTGATGCAAATAAAATCAAACTGGGCTGTTTCGATGGCTCCTACCACTTTGTCGGTCAGTTCATACGCGCTCATTTCGGGCTGCAGGTCGTAGGTGGCCACTTTGGGGGAAGCTACCATCATGCGTTGCTCACCTTCAAACGGAACTTCTCTTCCACCGCTGAAGAAAAAGGTTACATGCGGATATTTTTCAGTTTCAGCCATCCGCAATTGTTTCTTATTGTTTGCCGCCAGCACTTCTCCCAGCGTCTTGTTCAGGTTGTCGGTTTCAAAGATAACCGCTACGTTCTGGAATGTTTTGTCGTACTCCGTCATGGTAGTATAATGGATGGCCAACTTTTTCATTCCGTACTCCGGCATGTCGGTCTGGCTCAGCACCTGGCTGATCTCCCGGCACCGGTCGGTTCTGAAGTTGAAGCAGATCACTGCGTCTCCGTCCTTGATGGTTGCCAGTGGCTGCCCATCTTCACCCACAACTATAATCGGCTTTACAAATTCATCTGTTATGCCTTGTTTATAAGAATCTTCGATGGATTCCAAGGCACTGGTAACACGGGTGCCGGCACCATTTACCAGGGCATCATAAGCCAGCTTTACCCGTTCCCAGCGCTTGTCGCGGTCCATCGCATAGTAGCGGCCGGTAACGCTGGCGATTCGGGCGGTTGTGTGATCCAGATGGGTCTGCAGATCTTTTATAAAAGAAAAACCGCTTTTGGGATCTGTATCCCGGCCATCCGTAAAAGCATGAATATAAACCTGTTCAACCCCTTCGGTGGCACAAAGGGAGGTAATCGCTTTTAAGTGGGAGGTATGGGAATGAACTCCGCCATCGCTTACCAACCCGATCAGGTGCAGGGGCTTGTTGTTTTGCTTGGCGTATTGCAGCGCTGCGAGCAACTGGGGGTTTTGGTAAAACTCTCCGTTGCGGATCGATACGTGAATGCGCTGCAGCTCCTGGTATACAATGCGGCCGGCGCCAAGGTTCAGATGGCCCACTTCACTGTTGCCCATTTGGCCTTCCGGTAAACCAACGCTTTCTCCACAGGTGATCAGCGTAGTATTGGAATACTTGTTATACAAAGAATTGATGAAAGGCACATGCGCGTGTTGAATGGCATCGCTGGAAGCAACTTTTCCCAGGCCCCAGCCGTCCATGATAACCAGGATAACTTTTCGATCGTTCATGCAACGAAACTAAATTATTTTGACTCAACCGTTTACAGAATGCCCTGTTTCTGGTAAAATAAAATCAAAAAAAATTTGGTTGGTAAATCTGGCATGTTTTTAGTATACTTCCGGCTGATTTTAATCCGGTGTTAGCAGGCAAGCAGGGATTATGAAAAACTACATTTTTATATGAAAAAGTACCTGGGGTCTATTTCTATTGTGCTGGCCATTGTGTGTTGTTCCTTTGTTAACACGGTTGAAATGGACAATGTTCTGGTAGCCTTGAAATCAGGAAATGCGGCGCAGCTTTCCAAGTATTTCGATAACAGGGTAGATATTTCGCTCCCTGACAATGCAGACAATTACAGCCGTACGCAGGCCGAGATGATTTTAAGAGAGTTCTTTCACAGGAACAATGTCAGGAACTTTGACCTGCGCTACAAGAGTGAAAACCCTGAAACAAATTACTGCATCGGCACTTTGCATACCAATGGCGGTAATTACAGAACAACCTTGTTCATGAAACAAAAAGGAGATAAACAATACTTACAAGATTTGCGCTTTCAAAAGCTCGACTAAATAATTGTCCCCTTGAAGATTAAAGAACCTTGCATTATTGCAGGGTTCTTTTTTTCAGCTAGTTTTAGCTAGATTTGTTCACATGGCACTCCCTCCCAACAAGTTAAACTTCCTTATAAAATCGGCTTTAGAAGAAGATATAGGCAATGGTGATTATTCAACCCTGTCCTGCATTCCATCCCAATCCAGCGGTAAAGCTGTATTAAAGATAAAACAGGATGGCATACTGGCTGGTATGGAAGTGGCAGAACAGATATTTCTGTTCAAAGAACCGGGTTGCCTGTTCACCGCGTTTAAAAAAGATGGGGATGAAATGAAGACAGGTGAGCAGGCTTTTGAAGTAACAGCCAAAGTTCATACCATCCTTCAATGCGAGCGGCTGGTGCTTAATTGCATGCAGCGCATGAGCGGCATTGCCACGTTAACCCACCAGTATGTTGCCCGCCTGCGCGGATACAAAACACAGGTGCTGGACACCCGTAAAACGACGCCCAATTTTCGCCTGTTGGAAAAAGAAGCCGTCCGCATCGGTGGGGGCGTCAATCACCGCTTTGGCCTGTATGATATGATCATGCTCAAAGACAACCACATTGATTACAGCGGCGGCATAGAAGCTGCTGTGGTCAAGGCATGGGACTATGTACAGGCAAACGGACTCCACCTGAAGATCGAAGTAGAGACCCGTTCCATCGAAGAGGTAAGGCAGGCAGTGGCGACAGGTAAGGTTGATCGCATTATGCTCGATAACTTTTCGCCTGACCAGATCCGGCAAGCCATGCGCATCATAGACGGCCTTATTGAAACAGAAGCCAGTGGCGGCATCAACCTCGACAACATTGTGGAGTATGCCAGAACGGGTGTAGACTATGTAAGCGTGGGAGCCCTGATCCACCAGGCACAAAGCCTTGACCTGAGCCTTAAAGCTGTCATGGTGTAAAGCCAAAACCGGGAGGGAAGCCCGTTGCTTTTGTATAAGCATGCATAAGCTGATAAGAGCCTGAGTTGCTTGAAAAGATAAAACACCGATTATACAGCAGGTTGAAAATGGTATAGTATGAGCAAGAAAAAGACCAGCAATCCGGATGGCATCGTTTATTCAACCAATCCAGGATTTCAGCTTCATCAGCCGGAAGAACAGATAAATACACTTCCTCCTGCCCAGCAAAAACTAAGGATCAGGCTGGATACCAAACAACGCGCAGGGAAGGCAGTTACCCTGGTAACTGGCTTTGCAGGACGCGAGGACGATGCACAGGAACTGGGCAGAAAATTAAAAGCATTTTGCGGTACCGGCGGCTCCGTGAAAGACCTTGAGATCATTGTACAGGGAGACCAGCGCGATAAAGTGCTGCAATGGTTAAAAAACAACGGATACTCTGCGGCGAAAAAGATGTAGAAGCAGCTGCGCTAGCCAGCTGCACGTAAGCAAAATAAACAGGACCGGTCAGATCACTGGCCTTGTGCCAAGCTGTACGCCCTTTTGTTACCCAGCATCAACAGCAATTCGAGTGAGCAGATCTTAAAATCACCGATCAGGCTTACATACAAACCAGAGATGTCATGCTGGCTCAGCGCATTCTCATCCACTGTTTCAAAACGTACATTGTATTGATTCACCAGGTTGGTGTAAATGGAACCTGTAGGCCATACCTGCGTTCCCCGGTTGCTGATGTTAATCAGCTTGAATTTCAGGCCGGCATGCCGCAAACATTTGCGTGCAATGTCTGCCGGCTGTTCATTGCTTTCAATAAAAAAATCTGCGCCCTGGATCCTTTCCAATTCTGTTTCTTTTGACTCCATCATGGCATTGTGATCCGGTTGGAACAGGGTGGGTGTAACAATGGAATTCGCCAGCAGGGGCTTGGCACCGTTCTGAGGCGTTTTGCCAAAATTGCTGATAATAGCTGCTGCAAATTGGGTGGTATTAAGCGAAGGCGTTTGCTTGTTGCCAAAATCACCGGTATGCACGCCGCTTTCCAGGGTGTACAGCAAGGCATTTTCTATCGTAGCTGCATTTTCCATCAGCCCGATATGCCGCAGCATGGCCAGTCCGCTCAGGAGCAAAGCTGTGGGGTTGGCAATATTTCTGCCGGCAATATCCGGCGCTGTTCCATGTACCGCTTCAAAAATAGAAATATGATCACCAATATTGGCACTGGGAGCGAATCCCAATCCGCCCACCAAACCGGCACAGAGATCAGAAATGATATCTCCCTGCAGGTTGGTGAGTACCACTACATCAAATTCATTGGGCCGCACCACCAGCTTCATGGCCAGGTCGTCCACAATTATGTCATCAGCTTTTAATTCAGGATATTCTTTGGCTACCTCATAAAAACATTCCAGGAACAGGCCATCGGTCAGCTTCATAATATTGGCTTTGTGGCCGCAGGTGATGCGTTTGGCTTCTTTTTTCTTGGCCATCTCAAAAGCATAGCGGATCACTTGCATGCTGCCAGGCCGCGTAATAAAGCGGCGGCTGAGTGATACATCATGCGTGAGCATGTGCTCGATGCCCCCGTATGTGTCTTCGATATTTTCCCGTACAATCGTAATATCGATCGGAATGCCGGCTTTGGAAAACACCGTGTCTACTCCGTGCAGGGTTTGAAACACGCGCTTGTTGGCATAGGTATTCCAGGTTTTGCGTGCTGTTACGTTCACGCTTTTTACCCCCTTGCCTTTGGGTGTTTCCATCGGACCTTTGAAAAGGATGCCGTAAGTTTCTATGGCTTGCTGCGCAGCCGGTGTCATGCCGTTTGAATAGCCTTTGTCAAAAACCCATTTGCCCATGTCCACGTACTCATATTCAAGCGGAACCCCGTTTGCGTTGAAGATGTTCAATACAGCTTCCATGATTTCCGGACCGATGCCATCGCCTTTTGCTACTGCAACTTTCATATACCTTTTTTTATGGTTATTGAGCCTGACGGCAATGTATATTTTTTTTGCGATTTATACAGGTCAGACAAGATCAATCTTCAGATAAGAAAAATTTGGCTTACTTTAGTTGAAGCTCAGACCAGTTAATCAGGGTGTAAATCCGCAACAGGTTTGCCGCCCGATCAAATTATCTATTTCTTATGGCTTCAACCATTTCTGAAGGAATTGAAGTAAATGTAGAAACTTTCTATCAGCCGGATTACTCCAATCCGGTATCAGGAGAATTTATGTTTGCTTACCGCATCACCATCGAGAACCGCAACCCATTTCCTGTTAAGCTCCAGCGCCGGCACTGGTATATTTTTGACAGCAACGGCGAACACCGGGAAGTAGAAGGAGAGGGGGTTGTAGGCGTTCAACCCGTCCTCAACCCAGGTGAAAAATACCAGTATGTAAGCGGTTGCAACCTGCGTACAGAAATGGGCCGGATGTACGGAACATACCTGATGGAAAACATCAACAACAAAAAAACATTCCGGGTAACCATCCCGGTTTTTCAAATGGTGGTACCCTTCAAGAACAATTGATCACTACAAACCCTCAATTCATTTTCTACTAATTGTGCAGCAAGGCCGGATCAGCACCCCCTGATGCCAGATCTTCCGTTGCATACTTGCCGCCTTTCATCATCGACTGCAATTTTTTGGAGATCAGGAACAAGATCAGCGAAGCAAGTCCGGAAGCAAATACAAAGAGCATAAAATAATCATACAGGTTGTTGATCTGGTAGCCAAACAGATGGGTGGTTTTGCCTTCTTCCGGATACAAAGAACTCAGCGAGCCTGCCAGTTTGTTGGCCAGCGCATTGGCAAGAAACCAGACAGCCATGAGGAGAGAAGCAAACTTCAACGGTGAGAGCTTGTTCACCAGCGACAAACCAATGGGAGATATACTCAGTTCGCCCCAGGTATGAAATGCGTACATGACAGTAAGCCAGATCATACTGACCTTTATGCCTGGGCCGAGGCCTTTGGCACCTGTAGCGATCACCAGGAAACCGAGGGCGATCAGCAACAATCCGATCGCCATTTTTGTCGGCGACGAAGGTTCGCGCTTACCCAGTTTCAGCCAAAGCCAGGCAAACAGGGGTGCAAAGCCCACAACAAACAGCGCATTCAGGGTTTGAAACCAGCTCGTCGGAATCGTTTTAAAACGGTCCGGCAGCCAGCTCCAACCCAGGTTGCGCCGGGTTTTTTCTTCCGCAAAAAATGTCAGCGAAACACCGGCCTGCTCAAAAGCGGTCCAGAAGAACACGACAAAGAATGAGACGATGAATATCACCTGGATTTTTTGTTTCTCAACCGGGGTCAGACTTTTATCTGAAAAAATAAATACAATGATAAACAAGGCAGACACGGCGAGCAGGTAGGGCAGAAAGCCAAAAACCTTTGCATCGGTATAAAGAATCCCGATCATCAGAATGGCGAACAGAAAAAGGGAGCCTGCGATCATGAGCGGATTGGATGCTTGCCGGGGCGAACCTGCCGGCACCCCGCCCAAGGGAGTACCCGTGGGGTCAATCACGAACCTGCGCTGAAATATTTTCTGGATGATAACGCTGATGATCATGCCGATGCCACCTGCCAGGAACGCCCATTTAAAATCGGACGGATCATTGGTATCACCCAGCCCGCCACAGATCAGTGGCCCAAGGGCAGCCCCGGTGTTGATGCCCATATAAAATATGGTATAGGCTGCATCCTTGCGCCGGTCGTTGGAAGGATATAGTTGTCCTACCAGGGAAGAAATATTGGGTTTGAATAAGCCGTTCCCCGCGATCATGCATCCCAATCCAACAAAGAACAACATTCCGGAAAGCTGTGGCGCGCTCTTGTAAAAGTTGCTGCAGAAAAAAAGAAAGAATTCGCCGATGGCCATTACAAGTCCACCCATCACGATAGAGCGGCTGTTCCCCCAATACCTGTCTGCAACATAACCACCGATGAGCGGCGTTAAAAAGATCAGCCCCGTGTAGCTTCCGTACAGGTTAGACGAATAAGCCTTATCCAGCAAAAGAGCCTTTGTCATAAACAGCGTCAGGATAGACCGCATCCCGTAGTAATTGAACCGTTCCCACATTTCAGTAGTAGCAAGAATGTATAAACCGGTGGGATGGCTGTTTGATGCAGTTACTCTTTGACGCATAATGCAGTTTTTGTGTAAGGATCGTATTAGCTTCCCCAAAATACAGATTAATTAGATGCATCAACTGATCTCCCGCTACATTGTCTTTAATCTTCCTGATTTTTGTTCCGGGTAGCGGAAATTGCTGTTTCTTCGCAGCATTCACTTGTTTGCTTACAGGTATTTAAAAGCAGTTTTAACCATCCGAGATATGAACATCCTTTTACTTGGCTCCGGCGGGCGTGAACATGCGCTTGCCTGGAAACTCGCCCAAAGTCCGCTCTGCACAAGATTGTTTATCGCGCCCGGCAATGCAGGAACAACGCAGTGCGGCACCAATGTTTCCATCCAGCCCACCGATTTCAATGCATTAGGCGCTTTTTGTTTAAAAGAAGAGATTGGTATGCTGGTAGTTGGTCCGGAAGAGCCGCTGGTAAAAGGCATTGCTGATTTCTTTTACGATGAAGCATCGCTTCGTTCTATCCTGCTGATTGGTCCGTCACGCGCCGGCGCGATGCTGGAAGGCAGCAAAGCAGTGGCAAAAGCGTTTATGAAAAGGAATGACATTCCTACGGCGGCTTACCGGGTCTTTGACAACCATTCTTTTGAAGAAGGCTTGCCTTACCTGCAGCAGCATACCCTGCCGGTGGTATTAAAAGCCGATGGATTGGCGGCCGGCAAAGGTGTGCTTATTTGCACAAGCCGGGACGAGGCGCTGGCTGAATTTACATCCATGATCAGGGAAAACAAATTCGGGGAGGCTGCAAAAAAGGTGGTGGTGGAAGAACACTTGCAGGGCTTGGAGCTAAGCGTATTTGTGCTCACAGATGGCCGGAACTATGTTGTGCTGCCGGAAGCAAAGGATTACAAGCGGATCGGGGAGGGAGATACCGGCCTGAACACCGGCGGCATGGGGGCTGTAAGTCCGGTACCTTTTGCAGACAAGGTGTTTATGGATAAGGTAGAACAACGCATTGTGATGCCTACGATCAAGGGCCTGGCAGCAGAGAAGATCCGGTATACAGGTATTGTATTTATCGGGTTGATCAAAGTAGGTGAAGATCCTTATGTAATTGAATACAACTGCCGCTTGGGTGACCCGGAGACCGAAGTGGTATTGCCCCGGCTGCAGAATGATCTGGTAGAATTGTTTGAAATGGCGGCCACACACCGCCTGGAGCACGCAAAGATCCAGGCAGACCCCCGTACGGCCTGCACGGTCATGACTGTAAGCGGTGGTTATCCTGAACAGTTTCAAAAAGGCTTTCCCATCCAGGGTTTGGAGGAGCCATTGCCATCCGGCAGCCTGCTTTTTCATGCAGCTACCCGGCAGGAGGGAGGTAAAATTGTGACCACAGGAGGACGGGTGCTTACCGCAACTTCATTTGGCAGCTCGGTTGCAGAGGCTGCAGCGAATGCAAAAAAAGCGCTGGAAAAGATCAGTTTCCAAGAAATGTACTTCCGGAAAGATATTGGCTTTGAATTTGCTTAACCTGCAACAAACCCAGCGGCTCGGCGGTGATCAGGTTTACAGCAACCAGGTTTATGGTACTCTAACGGTAACCTATAGGTTATTGTATGGGTAGATTCGATGCTCTTTGTACGGTTTTTTGCAGAGCGGCAAAGCCGTGCGGCATGCTGCCAGCAGCCGTTTGGATGGGTGCTTTTTCCAGCTGCACAAGAAAAGTTTTGATTTATTGATTCACTTTGTTAATCTGGATTATTTACTTCAATTTTGCGGCATTGTAAACGGACTATATAAATCTGACTCTAAATAATGGGCCTTTTTAATTTTTTTACCCAGGAAATAGCCATGGACCTGGGTACGGCGAACACGCTTATTATACACAATGATGAGATCGTAGTTAATGAACCTTCAATAGTTGCTTTAGACCGCAATAATCCAAAAACAGTACTGGCGGTAGGAAAACGGGCCCTGATGATGCATGAAAAAACACATGAAAGCATCCGGACCGTTCGCCCTCTGAAAGATGGGGTGATCGCAGATTTTAACGCAGCAGAGCTGATGATCCGGGAACTGATCAAAATGATCTATCCTAAAAAGCCGCTTTTTCCGCCCAGCTGGCGCATGATGATCTGTATTCCTTCTTCCATTACCGAGGTAGAAAAACGTGCTGTGCGCGACAGTGCTGAACAAGCCGGCGCAAAGGAAGTCTACCTCCTGCACGAACCCATGGCCGCTGCGCTGGGTATCGGCATCGATGTAGAAGAACCTGTGGGAAATATGATCATCGACATCGGCGGCGGAACCACCGGTATCACCGTGATCGCCCTGGCAGGTATTGTGTGCGACCAGTCTATCCGCATTGCAGGAGATGAGTTTACTTCCGACATCATGGAAGCCCTCCGCCGCTACCACAGCCTTTTGATCGGTGAACGCACCGCGGAACAGATCAAAATCCAGATCGGCGCTGCGATGAAAGACCTGGAAAACCCACCGGATGACCTGCCTGTAAACGGACGCGACCTGGTAACAGGGATTCCCAAACAGATCATGGTGAGCTTCCAGGAAATTGCAGAGGCACTCGATAAATCTATCTTTAAAATAGAAGAAGCGATTTTAAAGGCGCTCGAAACAACGCCACCGGAACTGGCTTCAGACATTTACCGCCGGGGACTTTACCTCACCGGGGGAGGGGCCTTGTTAAGGGGCCTGGATAAACGCCTGACACAAAAAATAAAATTACCTGTTCATATAGCAGATGATCCGCTCAAAAGTGTTGTTCGGGGTACGGGTCTTGCGCTGAAACAGTACGACCGTTATCCGTTTGTAATGCGGTAACAAGCTATATATGGGCCCGGGCGATTCAGGAAGAATGATTACCTTGCCTCACTTACTTTTTATTTAATTCACTAAAACGATCCTTTTTTTGCGGTAGGCAGAAAAGCGGGAATTGGGTGTATGCGTAACATCTTTCTGTTCATTAGGAGATATTTCAACTTTATCTTTTTCCTGGTGCTTCAGATCATTGCGCTAAGCTTTTTGTTCCGTTACAACAAGTTTCACGAAGCTGCTTACATGAATGTGGCAGGTGAAATTACCGGGAAGATCAACGAGCGGTACAACAACGTACAATACTACTTCAAGCTAAAGAATACCAATGAGGCCCTGGCAAAAGAAAATGTATACCTGCGCAACCTGCTGCGGGAGAACTACCAGGCACCCGACACAGCCAAGCGGTTCATAGTAGATTCTATCCGGATCGATTCCATCAAACGGTTTCAGAAATACAGCTACTACGATGCCCGGGTGGTAGGCAGCTTTATCAGCGCCCAGATGAATTACCTCACCATTCACCGCGGGGAGGCACAAGGCATCAAAAAGGATATGGGTGTGATTGGTCCGCAGGGAATAGTAGGCAGGATTGTAACTGCAAGCGAGAATTACGCAGTGGTGATGAGCATGCTCAACCAGAACTTCAAAGTAAAAGCCAAGCTGAAAAAAAGCGGTGAAAACGGCACCGTTGAATGGGATGGTGTGAGTCCGCAATATGTGCTGCTGCGCGATATTCCCAAAAGTGCTCCGATTGCCAACGGGGATACCGTACTTACGAGTGAATTATCGTCTATTTACCCACCCGGCATTATGGTGGGTACAGTGGCGGGTTCGATCAAAGACCCCAGCAGCGCGTTCTATATTATTAAATTAAAGACCGCAACCAACTTTTCAAATGTGCAATACGTCACTGTGATTGATGACCTGCAAAAAGCAGAACGCCAGCAACTGGAGGAGTCTATAAAAAAATAAGATGAGCAGCCTGCTAAAAAATATAATCCGGTTCTTTGTATTTATCCTGGTGCAGGTGTATGTATTGCACAAGATGCCACCGCTGCATCGTTTTATCACGCCCTATCTTTATTACTTATTTATTCTCTGGCTTCCTTTTAATATATCACGCAGCAGCCTGATGCTGGTTTCTTTTCTCTATGGTTTAACACTCGATTATTTTCTGAACACGCCCGGTTTGCATGCCGCACCCTGCGTGTTGATCGCGTACGTGCGGCCCTTTCTGATCAATGTACTGATCTCGCAGGAAGGCGCCGACCAGAACTATGCTTCTCCCTCTATCACCAGCATGGGTTGGGTTCCTTACCTCACGTATGTCATAATTTTAACCCTATTACACCACGGTTATCTGGTATTTTTGGAATGGATGCATTTCGGTACTTTCTGGTATTTTCTGGGCAAGGTGCTGGCAACAAGCTGCATCAGCCTTTTGTTGATCCTGGTAACTGAACTGCTGGTTTTTAGAAAAGAAAAGTTTAAAACAAATACGGTGTAAATTCACCCTAAATCTCTTGTTGGCCCATGGCTGTGTTGAATCTTTCGAGAAGCAATATTATCCGCCTTATATTTATTGGTATATTCCTGATCGTCATTGTACAACTGTTTAACCTGCAGATCCTGTCGAGCCAGTACAAAAAACTGGCAGAAGACAATGCCATCTACCCCAAACGGGTTTATCCAAACCGGGGCATCATCTTCGACCGGAAAGGCAAACCGATCCTGAACAATACCATTCTTTACGACCTGACCGTAACACCTGCCCAGGTAAAAAACATAGATACGCTGGAGTTTTGCCAGCTCATGGAAATCGATACGGCCGAGTTCAGGAAAAGGATCAATGATGCCCGCTTTAAAAACGGGCCTGTACGGCCTTCGGTTTTTGAAGACCTGCTGCCACCCGCCCAACAGGCCAAGCTGGAAGAAAACATTTATAAATACCCCGGCTTTACCCTGGTAGAGCGGCCCGTGCGCACTTACCCATACAACGCAGCAGCCCATATCATGGGTTATGTGGGAGAAGTGGACTCCAATATCCTGCGCAGGAGCAATTTTTTTTACCAGCTGGGTGATTATGCCGGAAGATCCGGCCTGGAACAGTATTATGAAAAAGTGCTGATGGGCCAGCGTGGGATCCAGTACATGATCAAGGACAACAAAAACCGGATCCAGGGACATTATGAGAAGGGTGTTTATGATACGCCTGCCATTGCAGGCCGCAATATGCGCAGCTACATTGATATAGAAGTACAGGCATTGGCAGAAAAACTGCTGAGTCACAAAATAGGATCCATCGTTGCCATCGAGCCAAAAACAGGCGGCATCATCGCCATGGCCTCCTCACCCAATTTTGATCCGAACGAACTGACAGGCCCCTACAAACAAAAAAACTACAACAAGCTGGTGCTTGATGTAAGCAGTCCGCTCATAAATAGGGGGATCAAAGGAATGTACCCGGCGGGTTCCACCTACAAGCCCCTGGGTGCCCTGATCGGACTGGATGAAGGAGTCATTGATCCGTCCAGTCATATCGGCTGCGGCGGCGCTTATTATGGTTGCAACAGGCCGGTAAAGTGTACAGAACACTGGGCAGGCCATGCGGCCAGTCTGCGCCTGGCCATCGCACATTCCTGCAATTCTTTCTTCAGCAATACCTTCCGTCTTACCGTCGACAACCCGGCCATTCACAGTGTGCGCAATGGATTGACAAAATGGAAAGACTACATGACAGCCTTTGGCTACGGTCACCGCCTGGGTGTTGACCTGCCCAGTGAAGACGGGGGCAATATACCGGATACAGTTGCCTACGACAAGGAATACCGCGGATCCTGGAACTCCTGTACCATGGTAACGCTGGGGATCGGGCAGGATAAGATGCTGGTGACACCCCTGCAGATAGCCAATGGTATCTGTATTGTTGCCAACAAGGGATATTACTATACCCCTCATTTTATCAAGGGGATTGAAGGAGAAACTCCTGAAGATACTGTCCTCAACAAGTTCCGGCGCAAACATGCAGTGCTGACCCATATACCGGATGATGTATATAATGTGGTGATCGATGGCATGGAAGATGTGACCGTGGTAGGAACTGCCAAACACATTACCAAAATACCAGGACTGAATGTATGTGCGAAAACAGGGACCGCAGAAAACAAGCGCGTGATCGATCATAAGGTATTAAAGCTAAAAGACCACTCACTCTTTGTTTGTTTTGCCCCCCGCGAAAACCCTACCATTGCCGTTGCGGTCATAGTTGAAAATGGTGGCTTTGGTGCTACCTGGGCGGGCCCGATGGCCTACCTCGTGCTGGAGAAATACCTGAACGATACGCTGCGTGCCGACCGCCAGAAAGAAGTTGAGCGGATTGCCAATACCAACCTTATGCCTTCTTACCTGCCCCGGCTGCAGTACATCACTGATTCAGCCCGGGCTGTGGCCTGGTTCAATATCACGCATGATTCGGCAGTGGTAAAAAAATACTGGAGAAAACCCCATGTGCCGGATACATCGGGCCAATCCCGTGAACAGAAGCCGCAGACCATCATGAACGCGCCGCGTGAAAAACCAAAACGGGTAAAGGACAGTGCGGTGAAAGAAGTGCCGGGGCGTACAAGAGAGAAAACCTAAAGATTTATATGGAGCAGCATTCAAGTTCTCTTTCAAAAGGCATCGACTGGGTATTGGTGTGGTTGTATATCGCACTGGTAACCATCGGCCTGCTCAGTATTTTTGCTGCTACCTACCACGAAGGTGATCCCCTGGTGCAAAGCTTTTTGTCGCTCAAAACAGATTACAGCCGGCAGCTGCTCTGGATCGGGCTTTCAAGCGTGTTTGCCACTTTTATTTTACTGATCGACAGCAAATTCTTTCCGGCCACTGCCAATCTATGGTATGCCTTCGGCATCCTCCTCCTTTTACTGGTATTTCCTTTTCATACCACTATCAAGGGTACAAAATCGATCATCCGGTTTGGTTCTTTTAACCTCCAGCCGGCTGAGCTCTGTAAGGTGTTTGTAAACCTGGCGCTGGCAAAATACCTCTCCCGGATCGAGACAGACTTTAAGAAAACCCGCTCTCAGCTGGTTGCAGCAGCCATCGCCGTTTTTCCCGCCCTGCTGGCCATTGCACAAAGTGAAACCGGACTGGCCCTGGTTTATTTTTCATTTTTCCTGGTCATGTTCCGGGAAGGACTGCCTGCTGCCGTACTGATCATTGGTTTTTCGCTGGCTGTACTGGTTGTGGCAACCTTGTTGATAGAACCCAATGTGCTGGCCATTATCCTCACAGGCGCAGCCCTGCTTACCTTGTTCTTTTTGCGCCGGCAAATCAAACGCGACCGCAGTGTCTTGTTTTATGTGGTCCTCATCTGGGCATTTTGCGTAGGCGTGCAGCGTTTTGCCGTACCCTTTGTATTTGATCATGTGTTTCAGCCTTACCAGGTAAAACGCATCTATGATACCATTGGCAAGGACTATGTTCCAAAAGACCAGACGGCTGCCTTGGAAATCGAGCAGAGAAACAAAGGAAAAAAGAAGGGCGAAAGTGATTACAATGTAAAGCAAAGCAAGATCGCTATTGGCAGCGGAGGCTTGCTGGGCAAGGGTTTGCTGAAAGGAACACAAACCCGCTACGATTTTGTGCCTGAGCAGGGAACCGACTTTATTTTCTGTACCATCGGCGAGGGTTTTGGTTTTGTGGGCAGTCTTGTGCTGCTTTCTATTTACCTGGTGATGCTGATGCGGATCGTTTCGCTGGCAGAGCGACAGCGAAGCGTGTTTAGCCGGTGCTATGCTTACGGGGTAGCCAGTATCTTATTTTTTCATATTGCCATCAACCTGTGCATGACGGTCGGACTGGCGCCCGTAATCGGTATTCCCCTGCCTTTTATCAGCTATGGCGGTACCGCGCTCCTGGGTTTCACCATCCTCTTGTTTATCCTGATCCGCTTAGATGCCGACAGGCAAATGGTATTAAGATAGCAGCGTACGCTGGCCATTATTGTTTCACCAATTGTGTTTACCCATTTATGAAAATCATTACGCTCTCAGAAGGTGCGTTTACCATCGACAAAACAAAACTCTTTGTTCCCTTCGATACAGGCGCAGACGATCTGCAAAGCCGGCCTGTAGGCAGTTTGCTGGTGGAAATCCAACCATTTCTGATCGTTACAACCGAGGATGTTTTATTGCTGGATGCCGGACTTGGGTTTGAACAGGAGGGAAAACTTCAGATCCATCGCAACCTGGCAGCGCAGGGACTTCAACCAACTGATGTTACCAAAGTGCTGATGACCCATTTGCACAAAGATCATGCGGGGGGCGTAGGATACCCGGCAAAAACAGGCTCAAAGGAGCTGGCTTTTCCAAACGCGACCTACTATGTTCAGGATGCAGAACTCAAGTTTGCGTTTGAAAAAGGCCTGCCTTCCTATATTCCTGAAGAACTGATTTGCTTACAGGACTCACCCCAGGTTCAGCTGCTTCATGGCGACGGCGTGATCGACGGATATATCCGTTACAAAATAACAGGGGGGCATTGTCCCTACCACCAGGTTTTCTGGATCGTTGACGGCGGAGAAAAAGTGCTTTTTGGGGGTGATGTGGCGCCCCAGCTTCAACAGATGCGGAGCCGTTTCATGGCCAAGTACGATTATGATGGAAAAAAATGCATGGAGTTGCGGCAGGAATGGTGGAAGCAGGGAGAAGAAGAAAAATGGACTTTCCTATTTTATCATGACATCAAAGCACCGGTTTATTCTTTTCAATAACGGACACACAATGATCCTTAAAAAGGCTTGTTGTTACGCCGATCCTGCCGGCGCTCCTGGAGCTCTTTGCGGATCACATTGTTGAACTCCTTGTCGATCTTGAAGAACTGGTTGACCTTCTCATCAGAGATCGCCTGGGCAAATTCCGTCTTGTATTTTTTGCGGATATTAACGACCTTTTCTTCCATCTCGATTTCTCCCATGTCAGGATTCTGCGTTTTTACCTGTTTGATTTCACTGGTGTATCTATTGTAGATGGGCCAGAATTTCTGTGCTTCTGCGGTGGTGAGACTCAGGCGGTTGGTGATGTACGCAATTTTGTAAGCTTCCACCCTGTTGTTCCCGCCGTCTTGTGCCTGTGTTGAAGCGTGCAGGGATAAGAGAACCAGTATGCTGAATAAAAGTTTTTTCATCTTATTTAATTGTAGTTGTTAAGCGCCGGATCCTTCAGGTCAGGCTGTTGTTCTATATATTGCTGCAGTTCCGCATCCGGAATGCCAGCAAGCATGGTCTTTACATCTTCCGGTCTGATCTCGCTGGAAACAACAGAAATGCTGTCCGGTAAAATAACGGTGTTCTGATCAATAAAATCCTGCAATTCTTTGTTGCTCACTTGTTCGATGTTTGCCAATGCCCCGTTGCCGGCCGAAGAAAGAGGTTGCTGTTTGTGTAACAGGAACCATCCCGAAACAACCATGACGGCCGCAACAGAAGCAGCTACGGCATACCGGGTGATCTTTCTGCCAAAAGAGATGGGTACAACGGGAGCTTTGGTCTCATCAGGTAATTGTTCCTGAATGTTTCCTGCCAGCTTTTCGAAATAACCGGCGGGTACACGGTATGTTGGCTTGTCCTTCAGTGATTGCAGCAGACTTGAATGATCTGCTGCCAGCTGTCCATCTTGCTCTGCTAAAATGGAAGGGGGGATCGGTATCAGTTCCTGAAAATAAGTTTCGGGCAGGGTAAAAGGCATTTTTTTGCTGATGCTGCCGAGCAGGGAAGACAGGGCCGCTGTTTCTTCTTCCAGGGTAGGGGCTTCTTCAAGAGCCCGGACGCGCTGGAGAAGAATACCGGGAAGCTGGTCAAAATAACCTGCGGGAACAACAAAAGGAGTAGAAACAGGGTTTTCAGCAAGTGGTTTGCTGATTTGTGAGAGTTCAGATATAAGTTCGGTTCGCTGCATAATCTGCCTTCAGACTGGTCGGGACTTTTTTGGTTTAACGATTAACTGACAAAAAATTGTTCTTTTCTTGTGGCCGGTTCGATAGAGCCCGGTTATTTTACTCAGGGCGCAGGATGAATTCTTCTATTTTTTTAACGGCATGGTGATAGGAGGCTTTCAGGGCCCCTTCCGATGTTTCCAATACCCGGCTCATCTCCTCATAGGGCATCTCGTCAAAATAACGCAGGTTGAACACAAGACGCTGCTTTTCCGGCAATTGCTGGATCGCCAACTGGAGTTTCCATTCCAGCTTTTTGGCATCAAAATGCTCATCAGCCTTTACTTTGTTGGTCAGGTCTGCTTCAACCTTGTCAAAGGAAATGGCCCCTTTTCTTTTTTGCTGTTCCAGGAAGGTCAAACATTCATTGGTAGCTATCTTGTACAGCCAGGTATAAAGCTGTGAATCTTCCCGGAAGTTTTCCAGTCCTTTCCACACCCGGATAAACATATTCTGGAGTACATCGTTTGTATCCTCATGGTTCACCACCATGCGCCGGATGTGCCAGTACAGCTTTTCCTGGTACTTTTTGATGATGGCCGTGTAAGCAGCTTCTTTTGTTGCCGGGTTGCGAAACTGTTGTAATAACTCACTGTCTATGACGGCAACAGGCATACGGATCAAGTTTAAAGATCTGGGAGGAAGGTCAGTTCAGACCTGTGTTTTGTTTGTTGAAAAGCGCTTCATCCTGTTTGAGATGGAGTTCCCAGTTCCAGGCTGAAGACATCATATCGTCCAGGTTGTATTCAATGTTCCAGTTCAGGGATGTACGGGCGTGGTCGTTGTTGGCATAAATGGCCACTACATCACCCGGGCGGCGCGGACCGATGGAATAGTTCAACTTGACGCCGCTGACCTTTTCAAACGCTTTGATCACTTCCAGTACAGTAACGCCATTTCCGGTTCCCAGGTTAAACACCTCGCATTTTTCACTGTACTTTTTGTCAATCAAATATTGAAGGGCCAGTGTATGTGCATGGGAAATATCACAGATATGAATATAATCACGGATGCAGGAGCCGTCTCTTGTAGGATAATCATCTCCATATACTTTCAGCTGCGGCAGCTTGCCAATCGCGGTCTGGGTGATGGCAGGCACCAGGTTTGAAGGCTTGCCAACAGGCAGTTCACCGATCAGTGAGGAAGGATGCGCACCAACCGGGTTGAAATACCGCAGTAAAATGGCGTGCATTTCGTTTACTTTGGAGAATTCGGTTATGATCTGCTCACCCATCTGCTTGGTGAGTCCATAAGGCGATTCGGCGGGTTTGATAGGGGAAGCTTCCGTAACAGGAATAGAATCCGGATTGCCATATACGGTGCAGGAAGAAGAAAAAACAAAATGCGGTGTCTCAAATTCCTGCACGCATTTAAGCAGGTTGATGAGCGAGTTCAGGTTGTTCTCAAAATACATCAGGGGCTGCTCTACGGATTCTCCGACAGCTTTGTATGCAGCAAAATGGATGATGCCGGTGATGTCTTCGTTCTCCTGGAAAATGGCAAACGTATCGTCAAAATTACACAGGTCTACTTTGTAATTTTTTACCTTCTGGCCGGTGATTTTTTCTATTCCCTGCATTACGCTGGCGTGCGAACGCGAATTGTTATCAACAGACACAACTTCAAACCCATTTTGTACCAGATCAACAATCGTATGCGAGCCGATATATCCACACCCGCCGGTCACTAAGATTTTACTCATGGAAACTTGTTTTTCTTCCGGCATCACACGACCCGGATCTTGTATTCAGATTAAAGATATAACTATTCCGCCGCCGATGGGCAACGCCCATTTTATTCTTCGTTGATGATATTCATCAGGTACTGTCCATACCCACTCTTCAGCAGCGGCTTGGCCATGGCTGCTACCTGCTCTTTCCCGATAAAGCCTTTGCGAAAGGCAATTTCTTCAATACAAGCCACTTTGATTCCCTGCCGCTGTTCAATTACCTGCACAAACTGGGAGGCTTGCATCAGCGAGTCGAACGTGCCGGTATCGAGCCAGGCCGTGCCCCGGTCCATGATAGACACCTTCAGCCTGCCTGCCTGCAGGTAAGCTTTGTTTACATCGGTGATTTCATATTCACCCCTTGGACTGGGCTGCAGGTTTTTGGCAATCCTGACCACTTCGTTGTCATAAAAATAAAGACCGGGAACCGCAAAATGGCTTTTGGGATGAAGGGGCTTTTCTTCAATGGAAATGGCTTTCATTTCCTTGTCAAATTCCACCACGCCATAACGCTCCGGGTCACTTACATGGTAAGCATATACAATGCCACCCTCCGGGTCTGTATTATCCTGCAAAGTTTTGCCCAGGCCGGTTCCGTAAAAAATATTGTCTCCGAGCACCAGCGCAACCTTGTCGTCCCCGATAAAATCAGCCCCGATTACAAATGCCTGGGCCAACCCATTGGGCAGGGGTTGCTCTGCATAGGTAAACTGGAGGCCGATCTGGGAGCCATCGCCAAACAGTTTTTTAAAAAAGGGCAGGTCGTGAGGGGTTGAGATAATCAGGATTTCATGGATGCCCGCAAGCATCAGGGTAGAAAGCGGGTAATAGATCATGGGTTTGTCGTACACGGGCATCATCTGTTTGCTGATCGCATAGGTGAGCGGGTGTAAACGGGTGCCTGATCCGCCGGCCAGGATAATTCCTTTCATAATAAGTAGTTTCTCCTATAAAATAATGAATTGTCTCTGCCAACAGGTGCGCAACAGACTATACAGTGAGATAAACGCGCCGGTTCAACTTTTAGCGTTGCAGAATCTAAATTCGCGGCAAAAATGAGAAATTAGTCTGAATAGAAGAAAGGAGAATTTCTTGGAGCACTTTTAGGTGAACAGGCTTACAATATAATAGATGATGGCTGCCAGCAATGCACTCACAGGGATGGTCAATATCCAGGCCCAGAGAAGGTTCACTGTAACGCCCCAGCGAACGGCTGACAAGCGCTTGGTAGCACCCACCCCGATGATAGAGCCCGTAAGCGTATGGGTGGTGCTCACCGGTATGCCCAGGTGCTCGGTCAGGAACAGCGTGATCGCACCCGCTGATTCGGCGCTCACCCCTTCCAGCGGTGTTACTTTGGTGATGCGTGTGCCCATGGTTTTTACAATCTTCCAACCGCCGCTCATGGTACCCAGACCAATGGCCGTAAAGCAGGCGATAGGTACCCAGTTGGGCATGTGCTTGATGCTGTCGAGCTGGCCATTTGCCACCAGGGCTGCAGCAATAATACCCATTACTTTCTGGGCGTCATTTCCGCCATGCCCAAGACTGAATGCAGCAGAAGAAACCAGCTGCAGCCGCCTGAACCATTGCTCTGCCTTGTAGGGAATGCTGTGCCGGCTCACATTGACGATAAACACCGTAATTAAAAATGCAATCACGCTGCCGATAAATGGTGCCAGAAATATAAAGAGAAAGATCCTGACCACTTTGGCGTAGTTGATCACGTCGATGCCACCCTTGTGCAGGGCGCCGGCGTGTGCCAGGGCCGCTCCCATAAAACCACCCAGCAGGGTGTGCGAAGAGCTGGAGGGAATACCAAACCACCAGGTAAGCAGGTTCCAGATAATGGCGGCGATCAGGCCTGCACAAATAACTTCCTGTGTGATAAAAGCCTCGTTAACGGAAGTCGCAATTGTGTTGGCGATCTTGAATTCTCCGATGAGGTATTTGGAAATAAAAAAGGCGGCAAAATTGAAAATCGCCGCCCATACTACTGCCTGGAAAGGAGTTAGCACCTTGGTAGAAACAATGGTAGCAATAGAATTGGCGGCGTCGTGAAAACCATTTATGTAATCAAAGATCAATGCCAGCAGAATGATGATTACCAGAAAGGTCATAAAAATTTTGATTGGGGAAAAAATGAGATCGCATGATGCAGATACACATGTCCGGTTATTCAGACAAGCTCATCAGGCATACTTGATGATAATGGATTCGATCACATTGGCAGCATCCTCGCATTTGTCTGTTACCAGTTCCATCACCTGATAAATTTCCCGTTTCTTGATCACTTCCTTTGCATCGGGTTCTATTTCAAACAACCGGTCGATGCTCATGTCAAAAACGTCATCAGCCTGGTTCTCGATGTTGTTCACCCGTACCAGGGCATCGGTGATCTGGCGCATGTTTTTCATATCACGCAGCTCGTGTACAGCAATTTTTATCTGCTGTGCCGCAAGCTCGATCAGGTCGGCCATTTTTTGAAAGCCTTTGTCGTTGGGATTGACCTTGTAAAAATTGATCTTCTTGGCAGAGGAAAAGATATAATCGGCTATATCATCCAGCGCGCTTGCCAGGTGATGAATGTCTTCCCGGTCGAAGGGGGTGATGAAGTTTCTGCCGAGTTCGGTAAATATGTTATGGGTGTAATCGTCGTTGATGTGCTCCATGTCCTCCAGCTTGGAGATGATCACCGCTCTTTTGTCAAAATCCGTTTCGTTGACGACTTCCTTGAGTAAAATGCCCATTTGTCCTACCGTAGCTGCCACCTCCTCAAACAAGGTATAAAAGACCTTGTCCTTCGGCATAAAAATTTTCATGATGGAGTTCAGGCCCATGTTATAAAGTTTGCGCAAAAATAGAAATATTGACCTTGCATTTCCTAAAAACCTTTTTAGTAATGATTTATTAATATCCTTGCTTATGCAATATGATTATTTTATCGTATCCATGCAATGAAGGAAGAATGTTTCTTTCCACCATTCCCTACTAACCATTTCGCTCTAAAGTAAATCCTATGGTGGTGCCCACATCCGGCGTACTGCGGGCATGAATGGTTTGTCCGTGGGCTTCAATGATGTGTTTGCAGATGGCGAGGCCCAGGCCTGTACCCCGGCGGTCGCGGGCCCGGCCGCGGTCGGTTCGGTAAAAGCGTTCAAAAATGCGGGAAAGGTGCTCTTCCTCAATCCCCATCCCGTCGTCACTGATCTCTACCAGCGCATGCTGTCCGTCGGTATTGTAGATGCCGGCGGATATGGTGCCATTTTGCTTTCCGTATTTGATGGAATTTTCTACCAGGTTGATAATTACCTGCCTGATCTTTTCTTTATCGGCCAGCACAGAAACGGGGTAATCGCAGCCTTTTTTGATCTGGGTCTTGATGCCGTTTGCGTTGAGCTGCATAGACAAAGACTCGTAGACTTCGCGGATAATATCCTGGATGATAAATGGTTGCTTGTTCAGTACCTGTTCTCCGCCTTCCAGCTGGGAAATCTCATCCAGGTCGTTCATGAGGTTTACCAGCCGGTCAATGTTTTTGGAGGCGTTCTCTAGGAATTTCCTTCTTACAGGTGCATTGTCCAGCGCCCCGTCCAGCAGGGTATCTACATAACCCTGGATGGCAAAAATGGGTGTCTTGAATTCGTGGGCCAGGTTTTGCAAAAACTCTTTGCGGTAGGCTTCATTTTTTTTGAGCAGGGCAATCTCATTGCTTTTTTGAACGGCCCATTTTCCCACATCCTCACTTACCTCATCAATGCTTTTTTTAGGAAGGATGTATTTAAAGTAAACCTCTTCTTTTTTACCGGCCTTGGTTTGGTGGATAAATTTGTAGATCAGCTTGATGCGCCGGTAAATAAAACGCTGTAAGAAGAATAAGATCAGGATATAGGAAACCACCCCCAAAATCAGGAAAATAACAGCAGCAACAAAAAAATCGTGCACAAATACCCAGTTGGCTATGGCAGAAAGGACAGCGATGCTGATCGCATTGATAGCTGCCAATTGTTGGGGAGAAAGGTTCTTCGCGTTCATGATAACCGGTAACCGGCTCGTTTATACAGGACCCAAAATTAGCCTATTTGGTGCCACCGGCTGACCTGCAGATTAAATTTCAAATTTGTAACCAACCCCTTTTACAGTTTTAATACAATCCAGCTCCAGCTTTTGCCGGATCTTGCGGATATGCACGTCTATGGTCCGGTCGCCCACGATCACGTCTTTGCCCCAAACCTGGTTCAGGATCTCGTGCCGCAGAAAAACCCGGCCGGGACGGGAAGCGAGCAAATACAACAGCTCAAATTCCTTTTTGGCGAGAATGCATTCCCGGTCGCCAACAATTACCACATAACGGACGGGGTCGATCACCAGGTTGCCGGTTTGCAGGATGCCCTGGGTTTCCTCCGGTGTTTTAACGGCTCTCCGGAACAAGGCATTGACCCGGCTGATGAGTAATTTGGGACTGACAGGTTTGCTGACATAATCGTCTCCCCCCGTATCAAACCCCTTCATTTGGGAAGATTCGTCGTTCAGGGCTGTCAGGAAAATAATCAGGGTTTTGTTAAAACCAGGCTGTGCCCGGAGGATCTCACAAACTTCCACACCTGTTCTCTTGGGCATCATAATGTCCAGGATAATCAGATCCGGTTTCACCTTTTTGGCCTTCTCCAGGGCATCATCGCCATCATTTGCGGTATAGACCTCGTACCCTTCTTTTGTGAGGTTATACTCAATGATTTCTATGATATCAGGCTCATCGTCGGCAATCAGGATCGTTTGGCCTTTGCTATCCATTAACAAATTGTTTCCGCAAACCTATAGCAAATAATGCAGCAGCGGTAGCCAGCGGGTCGAGTTTACAATTTCTTAATCCCGAAAAGGACCCTGTTTGGCAAAATAATCCTATATAAGGCAACTTAATCGGCAAACTATTTGTCACTAATATACAGTCTTAAGAAGCAGGATCGTTCTTAACTTGCTAGATCCTAATTTTGCACTGTGTAATCAAGAAGCGTACGCATGGATAGATTCATACTAATTCTTACAGGATTGTTCTTTTTTGCTTGCCGGGTAGAAGCGCAATCAGGCGCCGCAGCAGTACATACCTATAAATTTGATAAAACCAGGTTATTATGGCACGATAAAGTTGATCATCAGCAGGTTGTGCTTCAAAAACTGGATGGAAAAGACGATCATGCCATTACCCTCTCCGGCAACGAAACGGTGAACCAGCAGATTGAATACGCGCTGATCAACCAGGTTGATGAATTGCAGGCAAGAATAGAACTTGATTCCACCCTCAGCCACAACAGCAAGGTAAAATACCTGCTTGGACTGGAATCTCTGCTCAAAGGGTACAATGGGAATTACGGAAAACACGATTTTCCTATTACCATGGCCCAGACACTTGTAAACGCATACATCTCGGCCATGGAACTGGACCGGAAGAACGAAAGCATCGAACCTGTTGTTGCCAGAAGCAGTTACGGTGTTGGCAAAATTGTGGCTGATTGCTTTTCATTCCCGGAAAATGTGGGCGTACCCGCCTCCAAAGTTGTGCTGGTAAGAAAATACCTGGCGCTGCATCCTACAGAGATCTTAACCGTTCTTAAGTACAATACGGATGTGCCATTTGCTGACAGTCTGATTGTTGTGGCTGCGCACCAGGATGCAAAAAAACTCTATGATTATGCAGCGGCCCGCGACAAGCTGGCTATGAAGATCCGCTCCAACAGTGATGATTTTGTAAAGACAGTGGTCAAGATGGCCACCAGCAAAAGCGGACAACTTTATTTTCCTTTTATCGATAAACTGTCCAGGGGAGATATTCATTTTGAAGATATTGACAATGTAAAAGACAATCCCCTGAACTACTACCGCCTGTTGGTAAAAACCAGGATCGAATACGCCGGCCGCATGGCAGGAATGCAGCACGACACGCCCATGGAGATGAAGACCCTCACCGCCATGATGGCCAAAAAAGCCAAAGAGGCATTTATCCGGGAAATCAATGGCCTGCACGACTCGCCCGATCCGGTGCGTTTCAAATGCCTGGAGCCGCTTTCCGCCCAGGAACTGTACTACATATGTGTAATGGGAGAGGAGGAAATTTATACGTCGAGCTACCTTGGCGTATTTAAACGCATTTTCCAGCGCATGAAAATTCCCCGCGGTGATACTCTTATCATGAGCGTGAATGCAGATTATTTCAGGAAGTTTATCAAAATGGCAGCGGCTTACAATACCCTTGATACACTGCTGAAGTCCATGCCGCAGGAAAGTGCGACTTCCCTGATGCGCGCCTTTATGATCGGACTGGAAAAATCTACTAATCCCGACAATGCAGAAGATGCCGTGGATGTGGCCGACTCTTACAGCAGCATCGTGGAAAAAAACACCAAGCTTGCCAGCTTTATGCTCGATGAGGCAAAGTGGAACTACCAGCGCTGCCAGAAAAAAGCTGACAAAGCAGGCCAGGTGGTTTACCGGCTGGAGAAAACTCTTTTTGAATCGGCTGATTCATCCCTGAAAGTAAATTTGTCAGATGAATTGGGTATACCACCGGTTTATTCGGTTGATTACAAATCGCTCGAAGACGACAGTGGCCGGGTGGTACAACAGGTATTCTTTTATGGTGACGAGGACAAGGACGGCCAGAACAGCTACGCCAATTTCTTGAGCCTCTTCCGGGGCAAACCCGAGTGGAGCATTACCGATAACAATCCCAACTGGATCAGCATCAAATCAACCAAAGGCAAGCCCGTATGGATCTTTGCCAACAAGCCCTTGTACGGCGAAGACGATCCGGACGCCAAAGCCCAGGAAAAGCTGGGTGCTTACCTGGCTGACCACGGTCTTACCCCAACCATCTTTATCCATCGCGGCCACAGCTACCATGTAAAATATTCATTACAGCAAATACAGCCCAGCGCCCGGATCGTGATCCTGGGTTCCTGCGGAGGATACAACAACCTCAACGAAGTCCTCAGCATCAGCGACGATGCCCACATCATCTCCTCCAAACAGGTAGGCACCAAAACGGTGAACGAACCGATCCTCCTGGCCATGAATACCGCCTTGCGAAACGGAAGAAACATCGACTGGATCCCTATGTGGCGGGAGCTGAGCAAGCAATTCACCGGCGAAAAGCGGGAATTTTTCGAAGACTACATTCCGCCCTATAAAAACTTGGGGGCCATATTCATCAAGGCATTCAGGAAGGCAATGATTGAGGAGTGAGACTCCGTCTTCTTTTTGCCTTGATGCAAAAAGAAGCAAAAAAATCAAGGCTGTTTGAAAGGGGCTAAAATTTACTGCACTTCGCTACAACGAACAAGCTAGGTCTGGAGGGTAGTTCTTCTTTCAGCCGGTGCATGAATTTAGCTTTTGTACAATACCGGGCGTGTTCGTTGCTTAACGCTTCGTGTAAATTTCTTCACGCCCCTTTCAAAAGGCCGGAGGGAAGAATGTCTGAACCTTGATTTACAGGATTGGGGGGATGCGCAGGATTGGATGGGGAGAAGAAGAGATGAGACAGGATAAGGCAATAGGAGAGAAGAAGAGAGGGTGATGGTGAGCGGGAAGGAAGAGAAAAGGAATATTCTTCCCTTTTTGTCATCCTGTAAGGGTCTCCTCCATTCTTTGTTATCCAGCAAGGACACCCCTATTTCTTGTCATCCTGTAAGGGCGCAGTGAAGGCT
>JADCRZ010000209.1 GCA_015069695.1 Williamsia sp. | reverse complement strand
TACGGAAAACAAACCTACGACTCGACGCTGGGTGCCCAGCCTTTGCCCGTGGTGCTCAATGATTTGTACGACATGGCTTCGGTAACGAAAGTTAGCGCATCCATACCCGCGCTGATGCGGCTTGTCGACGAAGGCAAGTTCAACCTAAACGGCAAAATGGTGGATTACCTGCCCGGTCTCAAAAAATCGAACAAAGCAGACCTGGTTTGGCGGGACGTATTGACCCACCAGGCCCGGCTGAAAGCCTGGATTCCGTTCTGGATGGACACCAAAAATCCGGACGGCTCCTGGAAACCCAAAACGTTCAAAACAGAAGAATCCGGACGCTATTCAATTGCCGTGACGGATAGCCTTTATGAATTTAAAAAGTACCCGGAAACGATTTTTGAGCAAATCAGAGATTCACCGCTGAATGCGAAAAAAGAATACGTTTACTCGGATCTGTCGTTTATTCTTTACCCCCGCGTAGTAAAACGACTAACGGGCGAGAATTTTGAGGACTACCTGAAAACCAACTTTTATGAACCGCTGGGAGCCACTACCCTGACGTTTAACCCCCGCCGGTTTTATCCGCTCAGTCGCATCGTTCCGACGGAGTACGATTCTCTGTTTCGGAAAACACTCATCTGGGGACGCGTGCACGACGAAGGCGCGGCCATGCTCGACGGCCTGTCAGGCCATGCCGGTCTGTTCGGTACGGCCAATGATCTGATGAAGGTCTACGAAATGTATCGGCAGAAAGGGAGCTACGGTGGTCAGGAATACATTTCGGCCAAAACGATTGCCGAATTTACCCGCTATCAGTTTCCGGAACTGGGCAACCGGCGCGGGCTGGGTTTTGATAAACCGTCATTTACCTATACTGTTAATGCCCCTAAATCGGCAACAAAAGCCAGTTATGGGCATTCCGGTTTTACGGGCACGTTCGTCTGGGTAGAGCCCGATCCGGCCTATAATCTAACCTACGTCTTTTTAAGCAACCGGGTATATCCGACCCGAAACAACAATAAAATTAGTACCTTGAACACCCGAACGAATATTGTCGAAGCTCTCTATCAGGCAACTAAGCGCGGGCTCCCATGAAAACGTATCTGATTCAATTACTCGATTATGAACTCTGGGCGAACCTGCGGGTTATTAACGCCCTCGACTCTGTTACTGAACCACCGGCCCGGGCTATCGCCGTCATGGGTCACATTCTGGCAGCTCAGCACGTATGGTACGGCCGTCTGGCGCATGAATCGGTATTTACTTCCATCTGGGAAGAAATACCGGTTAGCTGGATGATCGAAACCGCCGAACGACAACACCGCCAGCTCACTGGTTTCCTGGGAGGTGTGCCTGAGGAGCAACTTAACCAGCCTATTGACTACACGAATTCGAAGGGTGTCCACTTTCAAAGTACACCGCTCGACATGCTGACGCATATGAGTCATCATGCCGCCTATCATCGGGGCCAGGTCGTACAGCTTATTCGTCCAAGGCTGAGCGAAGCGCCTGTTACGGACTATATCGTCTGGAAACGGGGCGGTTGATAGGGTTCAAAATCACTATAGTACC
>JADCRZ010000208.1 GCA_015069695.1 Williamsia sp. | reverse complement strand
CTGTCGGCCATACCCGTGCGTAACACATGCTGCGCTACGTTAGGAAGCCATTCCTGCAAATACGAGTAACCGGACCCGATAATCACCAACTCAGGGAAAGCCTGTTTCAGCTCATGCGTTACGTCAATCTGGCGTTTTACACCCCGCAACGGGTCTTCAGGGGGCAGGTAACCATCCGATGGGGGAAACAAAGCCGGACGCATCAAGTGGGGATTGTAGTAAGGACTTCCGCCCGTGATGCAGATCAGCTGAATACCAAGCGATTCGATCAGCGACAACAGTGCTTTCGTTTCGGCTAGATCGACCCCTAATCCATCCGTTTTTCCACCGAAAGCAAACGGGTATTGATCAGTGGATTCAGGAATACCCGTTCCGACCGGACCTTTTTTGAACGGCAGCATGTCGAACGCACTCAAACGAACGCCAATTTCCAACCCCGGTGCTGCCTGACGAATACCAGTCACAATATTCCGCAGATACCGCGTCCGATTCTCAAACGAACCGCCGTAGCGCCCCTCCCGACTTACAGCGCTCAGGAATTCATGCCCCAGATAGCCGTGGCAATGTTTCACATCGACAAAGTCAAATCCTGCTTTTTGGGCCAATACAGCCGCTTCGACGTACTGCTCAATGATCCGGTCAATCTCTTCGTCCGTAAGCGTAGGATAATCGGCAGGCATACCGAACTTGCTATTCAAAAACGGATGGCTGTAAAGAATTTTCGACTCAAATTTTTTGTGGCTATCGGGCTTGCAGAAACGTCCTGAATGTGTCAACTGCAAGCCAATCAGTAAATCATCCGTTTTTCCGAACGCTTCGGTATGTTCCCGAAGAATCAGTTCCCGGAGTTTGACAAAGTCGGGAAATGTATCGGCATTTAGCACCAATTGATTCGGATTGGCTTTTCCCGAGTGGCAAACAGCTACAGCCTCGCATCCGAACAGGAGCTTGGCGCCACTTATGGCAAATTTCTTCCAGCGGTTCCGGGTAAAATCTGTTGGTCGGCCATCGGTCATGCCATCCCAGCCTTCCATTGGCAAAATACACAGGCTGTTGCCAATCGTTTTCCCAGACTTGAGTTGAATAGATCGGTTGAAAGGGCTTTCGTTGGTAGGCAGCAGCGTTTCGTCAAACGGCAGATCAATAGTATTCTTTTCCAGATAATTCCGTAGATCGGCAGTCGTTTTTAACTGCGCCATGCGGGGAAATTGGGGTTTGTACTTCTCGCTCATTGCGGTGCGATCTGGTTAAAGAAGGTGTAATACGGCTTGTTATGGATGATACGTTGCAGATACAATGCCACTTCGCGAATGTGATAGTCGCCCCACATACTCGACTCGCCATTGGCAATTTTGCTGCCGGGCGGTACGTAGTCCCAGCCATTGGGCTGGTGGTAAATGGAATGAAGCAACAGGCCCTGATGCGCTGGATTTGTGCTTAGGTATGGTTCGTCGAGCAACGTATTGAGTGCGGTTAAACCGGCTTGCTGATATCGCTCACCGGCTTCCGTGTTGCCTTTCTGGACAAGATAGTTTCCTAAACGGAGCAAGCCCTGTACTCCG
>JADCRZ010000207.1 GCA_015069695.1 Williamsia sp. | reverse complement strand
CGTGTAGTGTTTGCAGGGGTGTTCGCCGACGACCGATGCGGCTGCTTCGCAAACACGCTTGTAATCAGCCTGTAAGCGTTTTTCATCGTACTCTACATCGCCAAACATGGCCACCGTATGCCGAATGCCCGAGGCTGTAAACCCAAAGGTTTGGTGATTACCAATTTCGATGGGCGAATCGACCAGCAGGTCAAAATCGGGTGCTTCGTAGGTGAAAGTAGCGCCCGCTACGGGTTCAAGTCCGGTTGCTACATGCTTCCAGGCTTTATAGGGCTGAACGACCACCCGATGCGGGTACGATTTCAGCGCATCGTGATACATGAACATCCCTGCGGGCGTTACGTATCCGTGATCAGCGTCGATGAAACTGGTCCGAACGGTTAGCTCGTTGGCATATACCCGGTAGCGAATCGTTACGTTGTCATCACCCGTATACACACGCCAGGCGTTTTTTCGGATCTTTTCACTCCGAACCGGTTTTCCGGCTGCCGTGGCGGTGAAGGCTTCGACGTTTTTGGCGTATTCCCGAATCAGGTACGAGCCGGGCGTCCAGACGGGCATTTTAATATCCAGATAGCCCGGTCCGTCGCCACGGTTTTTCTTTGCGTTGATAGCAGCCGCCACATTTTTTAACTGCATTTCGACCTCAAAATAATGGGTCTGCGGTTCGGGCATCGACAGCACGTAGGTTATGCCGGGCAGGGTTGCAGCGGGGGTTTCGTCATGGGTTGAGCGGGGCTTTGCAGTTGATGAAAGGAAAATAAAAAATGTCCAGACAGTAAGTAAATAGAGGAGTCGGGCGTTTTTTTTCATACGGAAACAGGAATACCTTCGTTTTTTGTCCAGATTAAACGTGAATTTTGCCAATTCATTGGCGAAACTACGACGCAATCCAGAGAATAAGTAGTTTCCAGTTTAAAGTTTATCGTAATCTCCGCATTCGTCTATGCCCTATTCAATCGACCGAACGGGTCAACGCCAGACCAGTAGCTTTTCGCTGAGTCGGCTCGCCTTTACCCTGACCCTGGGGTTGCTTTCTTCACTGTAGGTTACCGCCCAGCGAACCCAGAGTTACGCTGAACCCGATTATCACTACCGCAATGGCCTCGAACTGTTTGAGCGAGCCAATTATGCAGCCGCCCGCTACGAATTTCGGCAATACCTCGAACCTCGTCGGGGCGATGGTTCCCAAACGCTGTTCAACACCGGCGATCAGAATGCCGTTGAGGCCGAATACTACATCGCGCTGGCCAGTTTGTACATCGATGAACCTGGTGCGGAATTACTGGTTGACCGGTTTGTAAAAAACCACAGCCAGCATCCCAAAGCCGGTCAGTTGTATGGCGATCTGGGTACGTATTATTTTACCCGCCAGGACTACACCAAAGCGATTGACTTCCTGGAAAAAGCGGTGGCGCAGGGAGGCAGTTCTCAGCAGATCACGTACAAATACCAGTTGGGCCTCTCCTACTACAACACGCAGAATTTACAGAAAGCGTTGCCGCTGCTGAACGAGGTAAAACTCGACTCAAGCTCACCCGATGCGCCAGCGGCTTGTTATT
>JADCRZ010000206.1 GCA_015069695.1 Williamsia sp. | reverse complement strand
GTTGCATAACCCTCGCCTGGCCGAACAGTATTACAAAGAAACGCTGGCCTGGTACGCCAAAAATAGACTCGATTTTGAGGCTTCTCAACAAGCGGAACAGGATATCGGCACTTTTTATTTTGAACAGAAAGACTTTAAAAAAGCGAGCTATCATCTGACAAAAGCGCTCAGTTTTTCTCCGCAGAAAAATTCACTGTCGACCATAAAAGATATTCATCTGCTTTTATTTAAAGTGGACTCGGCGCAGGGCAACTACGTGGAAGCCATTCGTCATTTTCGAATGCACAAAGCCCTGAACGATTCGCTTTTCAACGAGTCGAAGAGTAAGCAGATCGCCAGTCTTCAGATCAAATACGATACCCGTCAGAAAGAGCAGGATATTGCCTTACTCCGTAAACAAAGCAGGCTCCAGCAAATCGAACTGGCACACGAAAAAACGACACGGAACGGCATCATTGTGGGAACGGTACTGTTAGCGGGTTTACTGGGTGTCAGTTATAACCGGTATCGGCTCAAACAGCGAAGCAATCAGCTTCTGGAAGCCAAACAGCTCGAAATCAATCAGAAAAATAACTCACTGGAGCGGTTGCTGGGCGAAAAAGAAGGGCTATTGATAGAAAAGGAATGGATGCTCCGGGAGATTCACCACCGGGTAAAAAACAATCTGCAGGTGATAACGAGCCTGCTCAACGCCCAGTCTGATTTTCTGCACGATTCGACGGCACAAACGGCCATTAAAGACAGCCAGAATCGGGTGCAGGCTATGGCTCTGATTCACCAGAAATTATATCAGTCCAACGAACTGGATCAGGTCAATATGGCCGAGTTCATTGAGGAAATCGTTGACTACCTAAAGGAATCGTTCAGTCCGCCCAGTTCGGTACACATTGTCTTAGATTTAGCTCCAATACAGCTGAATGTTAACCTGGCCACACCCATTGGGTTAATTATCAACGAAGCGTTTACGAATGCGCTGAAGTACGCTTTTCCCCAAAAAGCCGGTTCGGCGCATCATTCCGGCACGATTCGCATTGAGCTTCAGGCCGTTCATGATCAGCTTTGCCGACTGGTCATCCGTGATGATGGGGTTGGATTTCCGGCCGGACTCAACGCAAAAAATACCAATACGCTGGGCTTAACGATGATCCAGGGACTCAGTAAACAAATTGGTGGTAAGCTCCAGATGAGTCAGAACCAGGGCGTACACATTCAACTGGAGTTTAGTCCGGTCAAAAAATGACGGGAAACTATCCGAGCCGTTTTAAGTACTTACTTACGCAGTTGCGTTTTGCAGTTGGATCTCTTCCCGATCGAGTTCATTTTCCAGCTCATGAAACAGTTCGACATCAATTTGTTGGTTGTCTCGTAGAGCCAGCAATTCCTCCCGCTGCGACTGAATCGCGACCTGCGTCAATCGTTGCCCCAGCTTATGCTGATTAAGCACCGTAGTCGATTCGCTCTGTTCCAACTCATGAACCTGCGCCTGATGGCGGGCAATAATTTCCTGGACCACATTGCCGGTCAATTCTTCTGTATCGACCACCTGACGGACACCCGCCAGGGCGCGCGCTGACAGTCG
>JADCRZ010000205.1 GCA_015069695.1 Williamsia sp. | reverse complement strand
GTTTGCGTAGCCTGCTCGCTGTCGCCGCTGGCTTTGTCGCGCGCCACCTCTATTTCCAGTGCATCCTTAGCAGCCTGCAGGTCATCTTCTATATTAATGTCCGGATGTTCATCCATGTACCACTGCAGTGGGCTTTCACCGGGCGCAAACGACTGGTGATGCTCCACAAAAATCTTCATCAGGTCCACCCGCGCCGCCGTACCGTTCGGATACACAATGCGGTCTTTACCATCCACCGTAATGCCCCACTCGCCAAGCTGCCGCTCCATGCCTTTGTAAAAGCCTTTCAGGAAATCGACCTCGCCGGTAAAGTGCGCCCACGGCATTTCCATCGTCAGGTTGCGCTGCTGCGTGTCTTCCTCGCTGCTGCGCCGCAGGCTACCGCTCGCCGCGTTCTGCTCAGCCGCCGGCGCAATGGCATTTTTCATCTTTACCAGGTCCAGCTTCTGAAGTTTTGCAAACGGAGTGAGCGGGCTCTTGGTGCCAAGCGCTTCGTGCTGTGCTAAAATTGCCTTAAACAGAGTTTGTTGCCCCGCAAAATCATCGGGGTAAATGATCCTTGCCATAGAATAGGTAGGTTTTAGTCGTAAGAGTTTTTATTTACCCGATAAATATAAAAACAGGATTTGATATGGAAACGATTTGCGCTAAAAATTATCCACCCCTATTTCACATGCCAGAATTACAGAGAAGGCCTGCCCGTCATTCCGCAATTGCCGCCAACAACGGTCTATATCTGAATCAAATTCGAAGGTGGCTTTGTGCGGAATCTGATGATTTTGGTTTAATAAGTTTGAAATAATGTAGAATACAACTCTTTTGATAAACAGGTTCGAACTATACAGATCAGATTCCGTACAAAGCCCTCGCAAGAGTTCTCTATGATGAACAATAATGAGGGCAATTGCGGAATGACGGCAACCATCTCCCTATTCCATCCTCCCAATCCTCCCATCCTTCCCCGCCAAAAACACCGCCGTCCCATACTTTGCCCGCCCGCACACATGAAAGCTCTCGCCCGATACCGGCTTCCAGTTCTCGCCGCCATCCTCCGACACATCTACCCCCGACGTACCGCAGGCAACCAGTTTTTTCTCATCGATAAAAGCTACGCAGCTCCTATATCCGCCCGGCGGCGTCTGCGGCCGGTGCCAGCTTTTCCCAAAATCCGCCGACACCACGCAGTTTCCGCTCGTGTCTTTATCATTGGCAAAATCGCCGCCCACAACCACTACCCTTTCCGACGGCTCGTCCACCGCTATCGAGTTGGCTCCCTGCGACTCTTTGCCTTGCTGCATGGCAAGTTTTGTTTTTTTACTGCCAATAAACTCCGCCGCCGTGCCGCCGCTCACCGCCGCATGCCTGAACAAGCTTCTGTGTACCCGCAACAGCTTTACATTCGTGCCGCTCGAAGCGAAAAACGCCTCGCCGCTGTCCAGCGTCACACTGTTGGCAGATGCCCGCCAGCTATTGCCGCCGTCTCTTGTGTAAGCTATAAACATTTTGTTGCGGATCGGGTCGCCCACCACCACGCCATACCTGCCGCTGAAGTCCATCGCATCCAGGAACATACCTTTGGT
>JADCRZ010000204.1 GCA_015069695.1 Williamsia sp. | reverse complement strand
GGCAAAAGCAATCTGCCGCAAAGGGAAGCAGCAGCAATAACAGCATTGATAAACAAAGCTCATGACCTGCACAAGCCTGTCCGCTTTTGGGGCGCGCCCGATGTGGTGAATGCCTGGTATCAACTGATGAAGCTGGGAGTGGATTATATAAACACTGACCACATTCCCGCGCTGGCATCTTTTCTTACCAATACAGATAAAACATCTTACCACGCTGCTGAAACACATGCTGCCTACACTCCTGCCGGTTCATACGATGGAAATACCAAGCTTCCTAAGAATATCATTCTTCTTATTGGCGATGGCTGCGGGCTTGCAGAATGGTATGCCGGCTACACAGCCAACAAAGGTGCACTTACGGTGTTCAACATCAAACATACCGGCTTGTCTAAAACCAGTTCTGCCGATAGTTACATCACCGATTCTGCGCCGGGATCTACGGCTTTTGCCTCCGGCAAAAAAACCAACAACCGCTTTGTAGGTGTTGATGCCACAGGGCACCAAATGGCTCTCATCCCTGAAATCATCACGCGTAAAAAGATGCTCTCAGGTATCGTTACCAGTGGCGATATTACCGATGCCACACCCGCCGATTTTTATGCCCATCGCAGCAGCCGTGACAGTTCCGATGCCATCCTGAAGGACCTGGCCGTTTCGCCCCTGCAGTTTATAATGGGAGCAGGTAATGCGTCATTGCCTGCTAACATTCCCTTGTTGCAGCAGCATGGTTTCACTATGGCATCTTCATTGAAAACCATACCTGCAAAAGGAAAGTTTATTGTGGCAGATAATCTCGCGGGTTTGTCTGTTTTGAACGGAAGAAAAGAATGGCTGTCTGCTGCTTTTGAGGCTGCCGTTGGCAAATTGTCTTCGGCATCAAACGGTTTCTTCCTGATGCTGGAAGCGGCGCAGATAGACTGGGGCGGTCACGACAACAACCTTCCTTACATATCTACCGAAGTGGTGGATTTTGATAAGGTAATTGGCAAAGCACTAAAGTTTGCCGATCGCAATAAAGAGACGTTAGTTATCATCACTGCAGACCATGAAACAGGAGGCTTGTCTTTGCTGGATGGTGATATAAGTAAAGGCTATGTAAGCGGTAATTTTTCTACCAATGATCATACGGCTATTCCGGTTCCGGTGTATGCTTATGGACCGCAGTCGCAACAGTTTACCGGTGTGTATGAGAACACGGAGATTTTCTACAAGATCATGAAGGCATTGGATATTCCGGTTGATAGATGAGTCAATAAATCTTCTCTTCTCAACGGCTTGCTTTTATAAAATTCGTGTCAGCCCTTATCCAAAGCATCACTTACCCGATAAATAATCATACACTACAAAATTTCAAATACTTATTCATCTATCAATCCCTATATTGGCAGAATGAAAAACCAACTTGCTTCGCCAACAACTGCATTTTTATTTATACTCTTCATTACAGTTATTCTTTCCTGCCATCAGCAGGAACAACAGGATGCAGGTGCCACCACCAAACAATTTGATACTGCACAAACCGCTTCCATGGCGGCGAAAATAGACTCGCTGGTAAAGCCCGAGCTGGGCGACAGCAGCCT
>JADCRZ010000203.1 GCA_015069695.1 Williamsia sp. | reverse complement strand
CATTTCGACAATTCTATGGGAATTTCGTCTAATTGGTTGTGCGAGAGATCCAGCTTCACCAAATTGATCAGTTGTCCAAGCGCAGGGGTGATGGGAGAAAAGAACAGCTTGTTGTTGATGACTACCGACGACAGCAGCCCAAAACCGCCAAAGCCGGCGTTATCGGGATTTACGTCGAGGTTCTTCAGCAGGCGGGTGTTGGCAGGCGTGCCATCCGTCGTCCACAGGGCTGAGGTGGTGCTGTCGTTGTAGGCAAAGTACAAGAGACCTTTAAACAGCACCGGGGTGGTAAAACCGGAAGGCATAGCCGTCGACTCGAAGTCGTGAAGGGTGCGGGTGCCGCCCGGCGTTCCATCCGTTGCCCAGATGCCCAGCGTGGTAGCGGTACTGAATTCGGGTTCTCCATCTTCTCCCGAACCGAAAATATAGTCGGTAGAGTCTACGGTAAAGATCACTTTGTTTCCCAGCGAAGCCGAGGTAATACCGGGAATCAGGTTAACGGTTCCGGGAAAACCGGTTTTCACAATCGCCACGCCTTGTGGTGTTACGGAGTACAAGCCCTTTTTCTTCTGGTTGTCTTCAGCCACGAAGAACACATTGTCACCATTCTGAACAAAGGCAACCTCCGACGACACGCTGCTGCCCGGGCCGGCGTTGATGTCAGCGGCACGAACGCCGTTGTCGGTAGTGCCGTCGCTCCACCAAAGCTCGCGGCCATACTCGTTGTCATAGGCGGTAAAGTACAGTACGTTGTTGAACACAAATAGGTCGTTGGGACTTGATGAGCCGGCAGGGGCGATGTTTTTCACTAGCCGGGTGCCCCCTGCGGTACCATCGGTTGCCCATAGCTCAATGTCGTTTGCTTTGTTCTTACCGGCAAAGTACAGCTGGCCTTTGTAAATCGTAGCCGAGCCCGAATCGGTGCTTACCACCACATCGGTGGTAATGCGGGTAGCTGCCGTGCCATTGGTGGTGTAGAGGGCGCCTCCTTCACTGATCAGGAGCGGGATGCCGTTTGGCAATACATAACCGGTCTGGAGGTTGGTGTTGGCAGATACTAAGGTTATCTGGGCTTGCGAGGCGCTGAAGCAAAGGGCTGACAACAGGGTCAGCCACAAGGGTAGACGTGTACACATGTTTTTAAAAGTTTTTTGGTTTATTCTGTGCGCAAATGTAGAAGCTGCTTTTGCCGGTGAAAGGGGTGTTCGATGAACGGTTATTTTTTGACACGAAGTGAACGTTTGGGGTGTTTAGCGGAAAAGGGGAATGAGGTTGGGGATGAGTGGGCAGCTGAGAAGTGTATCAGAAGCCTGGTGCGGATGCTAATCATGCTAAACATAGGCCCCGGTAAATAAAAATGATTACTTTAGGCTCGCCATCCAAATTGTTTATCCCATATTCATCACCTCATCATTTTCCTTTTATGAAAAGCAAACTTTTACACTGCGCCTTTTGGCTCATTGCCGCTACCTGCCTCACACAAACCGCTACTGCACAAGCCACCAATGAGAGCGACTCGCTGGCGCTTGTAGACATCTACAACAGCACCAACGGACCCAACTGGGAGCGGCACGACAACTGGTTG
>JADCRZ010000202.1 GCA_015069695.1 Williamsia sp. | reverse complement strand
GGAGCAGAACGAAAGCCAAAACTCCTACCAGGGCTGCCAGTGAAGTTGAGAGCGGCAAACGCCGGGCAATCTGTACAATACCCCAGGCGTAAAACACATTAGCAACCAACGAAATGCCTCGCCCAACGGCATAAACTTCGTATACGTCGTCGGGCGTAAGGCCTGCCAGTCGGGACAAGCCAGCCGTCAGGTAATAGTAAATGGGGCTGTATTGCGTGATAGCATAGGGAGCCAGCTCAGGATTCTGATACAGCGGATACCCAGCCAGTATGCGTAATACACTATAAATGACATTGCTTTCAATTCCACCAATATCAGGATTAACCAAAAAAATTACCTTAACTCGAATATATATCGTTACTAAGCCTAACAGCGCGATAATGAGCCAGATAAGTAAATATGTGCGTTGAGTAATTTGCTGATATAAGCTGCGCAGAGCCTGTAACATCGTTTACGGCGGAATAATACGAAAGCGGCAAAGATAGCCTAAAACTACGCGTACAGGGTTACTGAAATCGGCTCTGTTATAATTCGGCTCCTGACTCACTTAAAATTTCCACCGAATCTGTGTTTTCACTTCCGTTTTATGCGGAGCATCAATCTGGTCAAGGTCGGAGCCAACGGTGTTCTGATTGTTCAGATCCGTTCGCGCCCATCGTATCCAGATGTCCAGATGACGGTTTACATTGTATTGTGCTAACAAATAGTGGCGGATACCACGGTTGAAATAAGCCGGAAACGAAAACGCATATAGAACATCACGCTCATAAACGTACTGTCGGCTGTCGTAATCATCGGTACTAAACAAGGCTACCCGACCGCTTAGACTTAATCGCCGGTATTCGAGCGTAGCATCCTGAACCAGCGTAAATCCACGGGATGGCGTCTGGCCGGCATAGGCAAATGATCCCCACTGCGCCCGCGAACGTAAGGATAAACTGCGCATTACTTTATAGTCAGCATTCAGCGCGACACTCCGGCGTGTTGTTCCAACGACATCTTTTAGCTTACCAACTGTCAGGTTTTTCTGTTTATGTTCTTCGTGGTAAACCGCGTAAAAAGCCGTTTGTCGATTGGGTGTATAACGCGCCTGCAGTAGATAATCAAAGCCGCGTGATGGTTTATCGACCAAATATTTCAGCCATGGAAATCTGAAAAAATCAACGAAACCACCCAGCGTTAGCTTGCGATAAACGGTGTATTTCCAACCAGCATAAACGCCGGTTTCGTTGCTATTACGGCCTCCCTCGCTAAACGCATTGCCGTAAAAGCTATGAAAATTGCGGTCATAATGCCGAAACACGAGCGCTATATCAACCTGCTTCGTCAGGCTGGCCAATGCACCAGCTACGGCCCCGACTCCACCGGAATTTGTTTCTGAACCGCTGCTTCGGGCCACTTCACCGAATATATTCCAATTGCGCCAGACATAGCCCCCGTGGAAACCGACCACCGTATTATGCTGTCCGGTAAACTCGTACCGGTTGTAGGCCAGGTCACGTTTACGGAAAAACGTGTCAAAACCTGTCCGTAATATGGTAAGACCAAGCTGCAGTTGCCGACGGTTATGATACAATAAGTGTGCGCCCAGATT
>JADCRZ010000201.1 GCA_015069695.1 Williamsia sp. | reverse complement strand
TCATCACCACATAAAGCAAAAGAGCCGCACACGGCAGCTCTTTTTTTATGGATATAAAACACTTCTTACGACGCCACCAACTCCATCGCCTCGCTCTTCTTCCGGCTCTTTTTCTTTTTGCCCGCTTTCTGTTCGGCTTCCATCTCTTTCAGCTCCTTCTGCAAACCGGTGAACGTAGCACTGTAGCTTGCCGTGTTCACAGCGCTCAGGTTTTTAATAAAGTAAAACGGATTCGCCTTCGCATCCGGCAGCGAAGCGATGCGCAGCGCCACATCGGCACTGTTGGCAGCTACCACCACGGCGTTCTCCGGCATCGGTGCATCGGGCGTAGCGCCTGCCCACACGGCGTACGATGCATTCTCGCCCGTATTCTTCAAATGAATAATCACTTTCTTAGAGAACGATACATTGGTAAGCTCGCGCACCTCGCCGCCCGCCAGGCTGCCCTTCAGCGTGCTGGATACATACTTTGGATGCGAGTACAGCATGGAGAATGGGAAAAAGGAAGCACATTTCTCCACATTGCCGGGATAAGCCGCGCCCACGGTGTGCACCGACTCCGTAAGCGTTAGTTGCGCCGCCACAAACGCCGATTTGCGCCCGGTGCGGTCTGCCGATACGGTTTGCTTCTGCTTCTTCTGCGCTGTAACACACTCGGTATAGCCCGGTTCAAAGCCCTGCAGGGTGCTCAGCGTGTCGGGGTCCAGGTTTTTAGAATATTTGCCCCCTACCGACCTGATGCGAGCCGTAACGGCAGGCATAGCCGTTTTGCTAATCTTCGAATATTCGGTGATACCAAAAGGATACATCTCCTTGAAACCCGCCGACTGCCTGCCGCCCAACTGGCGCGCTATGAACGGTTCATTATCGCTCATATACAAACGGAAATCACCAATAAACGCATCCACAGTGCGGGTTTCCGTCTTCTGTGTGTTCAGGTTTATATCCACGCCCGCTATCTCCTTCTGCAGGTCGGAGAGCGCCTGCGTAAGGCGGGCAATCATGTCATCGAACTGCCCTTTATCGTTTGCCAGGATGAGCGCCTGCAAATGGGTGGTGCCGAACTCGTAGAAGCGTTCGGGAGTGATATTGGCAGAACGGAAAAAATTATTGAATACGGTTTCTGATCTCAGCATAAAATGATATTGAAGTTTTGAAATAATAATGATTTAAAAATGACGGTACTTTTTCTTCCCACTATTTCCTGATGGTACCAAACAGGTATTGGATAAGCCCCGAAACGTTTCTTTATACACAACACGGTTGTTTGACGAGTCCAAAAACGTTTCTGTACATATCGAACGCTTGTTTGATGAACCGCGAAACGTTTCTGCATACATCAAACGGTTGTTTGGTAAGGCGCGAAACGTTTTTTGCCATATCGAATGGTTGTTTGATGCACTGCGGAACGTTTCTCTGTATATCGAACAAGCATTTGATGAAGTGCGGAAGAAATGCGTGGCGGAGAATGAACGGGTAACATAAGCAGATATTGGTTTTGTTGATTAATGTAGGGTGAAGTTATAGGGTTGTATGATTCGAAAATGTGGTATGCAAATATTTAAGCACATTATAAGGTGGGTAAAGGTGTTTTTAAGG
>JADCRZ010000200.1 GCA_015069695.1 Williamsia sp. | reverse complement strand
ATTCAAAATGTGTAGCGTAATGTAATACCGTAAGTACGTGGATCACCCACAATACCGGCATACTGCCCTGCGTTGCCCGGTGCTGCCAGTAACTGCTCGTAGTAATTCGTATTAAACAGATTTCTACCCCATAGAAAAGCCGAAATTCCGTTTGAGGCTCTAAAACCAAGCCGACTGTTTACGAGTGAGTAGCCGTCAATGTTTAAGTATTGAGAAGGGGAGGGGCTCGACGAAAACGACGAGCGATAAAAAACATCCAGCCCGAAAAAGTAATTTCCTTTTAAACTAATAAACCTGCCCCGGGCTGTAGCCTCGCCCCCAACGGAACCCGACCATTTCGAAATGCCGGGTAATACGCCCCCCGAAATGTCTTTGAATGCCTGCTCTCCGCCAGTTTCTTCGAGGGGTACGGGAGCATTCTTAAACGATACGTATTTGCCATCCGTATAAGCAAAGGCTCCGTTCAGTGTCAGATGATCAGTGACTCGTATGTTGCCGTCTAATTCAGCACCAACTACACGAACTTTCTCGGCATTAGCCAGGTAACCTCTGTTTACGCCTGGCTCTGGTGTTTGTACCTGTGTTTGGTAGTCTTTAATTTCTGTATTGTATACGGTCAGATTCAGGACAGAATTGGGAGATGGCTTGGTTTTTATCCCGAATTCGAAGTGATTGACATGTTCGGGTTTGACTCGGGCCAGATCAAGTAGAACCTGCCCATTGGCCGTTGGTAAGCCACCAATATTAATACCGACGGGTTTGTAACTTACGGCGTATGTACCAAAAGCATTGATCGCATTCGTGGCTCTATATTGCAGTGTGAGTTGTCCGGAGAAATTATCCTCAGATACATTCGTATCGAACGCCTGATTGGTATAGACGGCGTTCTTTAAAGCTAGTAAAGCGGGGTCGGTTGTTTGCAGACCACCGTACGTTTCCCGTTTGTAATTGGCTATTTTTTTGTCATAATTATACCGAATACCTGGTAAAACGTGAATGCGGTCGGTTACTGCCCAGTCGATTTGTCCGAAAGCCGCCAGACCCGTACTCTGGATTCTGTTGGTTGTGCGGATACCGAAGTTATCGAATAGTCCTGGCGTTTTCCAGAGAGCACTTGTTGAGCTTTGCGCAAAACGCCATTGAGCCGAACCAGCTTCTTCGGTCTGCACCGGGTCCGACTTTAAGTCCTGCCAAAGACCATACAGGCCAACAACACCACTCAGTCGGGATGTAATTTTACCGGCATAGCGTATCTCCTGAGACCACTGATCGTGAACCGAATTGCCAGACGAGATAGTGAAAACGGGTAAGCCTATATAATCACGGTCATTCAGAGGTGTCCATTTCCAGTGACGCCACGCCGTCGTGGAGGTTAGGGTACCATTCCCGATTTTAATATCGGCGTTCAACGATACGCCACCAAGCTGGTTGTCTGCTTTCGAGGGCGTGTCCAGATCAACAATTCGTTCAAAGGCGCTTGAATAAGGGAGTTTATAATTTAAATCAGCAATAATGGCATTGAATTGACGATACGCGGGTCGTTTGGTAGGAACAACACCCGCAACCGGCCAACCATAGCCATTGGGTTTTTGGGTGGAAATAT
>JADCRZ010000020.1 GCA_015069695.1 Williamsia sp. | reverse complement strand
GGAATGACAAAAAGAGGGAGTATCCTGAAAAGAGAGAGTAACCCAAAAAAGAAATCACGCTGTTCCCGCGCACCCAAAAAATCCTGTAATCCCCTAATCCGTGTAATCCTGGTTCAAGACAATCAAGGTTTAGGCTTCCTCCTCAATCTCACCACTGCATTCTGGGAGAGGTTGCTCGATAAGTAAATTTCGTAGCGGTGCTCGCCGTCGTTTACGACCATGAGGGCGGTGTTGGGAGGGTAGATGCCGAGGTTTTCGGCAAACATGGAGATTTCGTTGACGGCTTTGGTGCTGTCCAGTTTTAAATAGATGTTGAGGGCCTGGGCTGTGAGCGATTGTTTGGTGAGCACAGGCCGGTTGTTGACAAATACAGAGATGCTGTCGCCATCGATGTCTCCGTTGTCATAAAAACTGATGCGCACAGAATCAGAGCTAATTTCAATTTCCTTGTTCACCACATTGGTGCGCTTTTTAAATGATTCTTCCAGTGCTTTGTCAGGAGCAGGTGCATAGGCCGCTGTATCAGTTGCCGGCTTGTTGATAACAGGTTCAGCAGGTGCAATCACCAGGTCTTCTTTTGTAGGCTCCCAGAGCTTGCGCGCAATGCTGTTTCTGATCAGGCTGTCCTGGTTGTATTCACTTCTGTCGAGCGTATAGAGCGCACGTATTTCCGGACAGGTATATCTGTAGCGCGGAATGGTAACAAAGCTGCCGTTCAGGCGGCTTTGTACTTTGGAAATATTCAGCACGCCGGCAAAATCCATGGTACAGTCCACCCCATCGATAGAGCTGGCCATATAATAGGTGATGGGTATATTTTTTACCGTGATCTCCCGCCGCGTCTTGTTGTATGTCCCGCGGATAAAAACACTTTTATAGCCGTTGCGGAAATAATATCCGAGAATTCCTTCGATCTCATCTCCCTTCTGCTTTACAATCAGTTCCGTGAGATAATCGTTGTTGCTGCCACCGGTGAGCACCTGGGCTTTGCCATACCAGCTACCGGTCAGGCTTTGGGAAAAGGTGAAAACGGGCAGGGCAAAAAGAAGGGCGATAAGGATCAGTCTCATGTTGTGAAGATAGAGATTGTTTTTGGCCAATTCAAAGGATGCAAGCGCCGCGGCCGGAGTAAGCGCCGCAAACCGGTTGTTAAATTTTGTGGTTTAATAGGGTTCTATAAAGATGCACTTTGCCATATACAGCAACGGGACTGTTTTCAGTGAGCATGCTGTTTACAAATGCCGTTTTATTTCTCTTTCCGTATCCCGCTTTTTAATGGTTTCACGTTTGTCGTAGATCTTTTTTCCTTTGCCTAAACCGATTTCCAGCTTGGCCAGGTTTTTATCGTTGAAGAAAATTTTGAGGGGCACAATGGTATAGCCTTTCTCGGTCATCTTGGCTTCCAATTTTTTCAATTCCCGTTTGGTGAGCAGCAGCTTGCGTTCCTGCAAGGGCTCGTGCTTTTGGGTGGTGCCAAATGAGTATTCGGAAATATGCAGGCTTTTTACAAACAATTCCCCCTTGTGAAAATAACAGTAACTGTCGTTAAAGCTGGCCTTGCCCGTGCGCAGGGCTTTTACTTCTGTTCCGACCAGCACCATGCCCGCCACATAAGTGTCTTCAATAAAATAATCATGAAAAGCAGAACGGTTCCTGATCTCAGGCATGGTATTTAATTTAGTTCTTGAACAGGTGCAGCAATACGCCGATCTTTTCTTTCATCTTCTTCCTGTCTACTATAAAATCCAGAAAGCCATGCTCGAGCAAAAACTCGCTGCGCTGAAAGCCTTCCGGCAGATCGCGTTTGATGGTTTCCTTGATCACACGCGGACCCGCAAACCCGATCAGGGCACCCGGCTCGGCTATGTTCAGATCACCCAGCATGCCGAAGGAAGCAGAGATGCCCCCGAAAGACGGATCGGTAAGCAGGGAGATATAAGGGATGCCTGCATCGGTGAGTTGTGAAAGCTTGCCGGATACTTTTGCCAATTGCATGAGCGAGAAAGCACTTTCCATCATGCGCGCACCACCGCTTTTACAAATGATCAGCAAGGGCGCATCGTGTTCGATGCAGTAGTCGACCGCGCGGGCAATGCGCTCACCCATCACGCTTCCCAGCGAGCCGCCGATAAATTCAAAATCCATACAGCCGATCACAAGGGGCAGGCCGTTGATCTGTCCATGTGTAATGCGGATTGAATCGGTGATGGTGGTTTTTTTCAGCGTTTCATCCAGTCGCTGCTGGTATGGCTTCAGGTCAGTGAAGTGAAGAAAATCATGCGAGCGGATGTTCTCAAACATGGTTTCATAATCACCATCGTATAATATCTCAAAGTATTCATCGCTGCCGATGCGGTGGTGATAATTGCATTTCGGACAAACAAAGATCTGTTCGCGTAATTCAGTTACGGTACATATATAATTACACTGGGGGCATTTGGTCCACAATCCCTCCGGTGTTTCTTTTTTCTCTGCAGTGCTGGTCGTAATGCCTTTTTTGATGCGTTTGAACCAGCTGGTTTTTGATTCTTCCCTGGCACCTTCTTCGCCGGCCAGGTTCGCATCAAAATCCTCTTCTTGTTTCATCGCTGTGCAGTTTAGGCGGCTAAGATAACAAAAACAAGCATTTCAACAGGTTTAGATAGAATCAGTCCTTGAATCCGCATGGATAAAAAAGATTCTGTAAAAAAACTTTTAAAAGGATGATGTGTTATTTTTGTGCGACTCACCCGGGAATCCTGAGGTAAATGGTTTGCCATCTCTTCTGTTGGCCGGCCTGCTACTGCAAAAACAAATTTTATAACATGAAATGGTCTCAGTTTTTTACTTCTTCTATAGGGAAAAAACTTGTTATGAGCTTAACAGGACTGTTCCTGATTACGTTTCTTGTCGTTCATGCAGGATTAAACGCGTGTATCTGGGCAGGTGATCATGGAGAGATGTTTAACAAGTCGGCCCACTTTATGGGTACAACGGTGGTGGTCAGGATCGTAGAGGTCGGTCTCTTTATCTTCTTTATCATTCACATCATCCAGGGATATGTGCTGAGTGCAAAAAACGTATCCCGGCGCGGGCATGATTACAAGATCAGCCTGGGCAACCGGGGAAGCAAATGGTACTCGCGCACCATGGGTACCCTGGGTACGCTCTTGCTCCTGTTTCTGATCATGCACATCAATCATTTCTGGATTTCATCCAGGTTTGGCGGCATTGCCAATATCCGTCCCCTGCCCGAAGTGACATACGACAACAAAATGTACCACGATCTTTACTCAGAGATGCTGGATGTGTTCCGGAACCCGCTGGTTGTTGGATTGTATGTGCTTGGATGCATCTCCCTTGCTTATCACCTGATGCATGGCTTCCAGAGTGCTTTCCGCACCCTGGGTGTAAACAACAAGCGGTACCTTGATCTGCTCTGGTATACAGGTGTTGGCTTTTCTGTTATTGTCTCAATTGCTTTTGCCATGATGCCGATTTCCATGCATTTTGGCTGGGTTAAGCCTTAATTCACCTAAACAGCCTCTATAAACGACGCCCTGTGCGGACTCAGTAAATAAGAAATATTTCACCCATATGCTCGAATCAAACATTCCATCCGGGCCACTCGATAATAAATGGAACGATTACAAAGGACATATAAAGCTGGTGAACCCGGCCAATAAACGGAGTCTGGAAGTGATCGTTGTTGGTACAGGGCTGGCCGGGGCTTCTGCTGCTGCTTCCCTGGGAGAGCTGGGCTATAAGGTTAAAGCATTTTGTTTTCATGATTCACCCCGGCGGGCACACAGCATCGCCGCACAGGGTGGTATCAATGCAGCAAAAAATTACCAGAACGACGGTGACTCCGTGTTCCGGCTTTTTTATGATACGGTAAAAGGGGGCGATTACCGGGCCCGTGAAGCCAATGTACACCGCCTGGCCGAAGTAAGCGTAAACATCATCGACCAGTGTGTGGCACAGGGTGTTCCTTTTGCCCGTGAATACGGCGGACTGCTTAGCAACCGCTCATTTGGCGGTACGCAGGTGCAACGCACATTTTACGCTGCGGGACAAACCGGCCAGCAATTGCTGATTGGCGCCTACCAATCCCTCGAACGCCAGGTAGCGCTCGGCAATGTAAAAATGTATACCCGCCACGAAATGCTGGATGTGGTTCTTGTTGACGGCAAGGCAAGGGGTATTATCTGCCGCAACATCATTACCGGAAAACTGGAGCGGTTTTTTGGCCATGCCGTGCTGATCTGCACCGGCGGCTATGGAAACGTGTTTTACCTGAGCACCAATGCCATGGGCTGCAATGTAACAGCAGCCTGGAAAGCCCATAAAAAGGGTGCTTTCTTCGGCAATCCCTGCTTTACCCAAATCCATCCTACCTGCATCCCCGTGAGCGGCGACCACCAAAGCAAGCTCACCCTGATGTCTGAATCCCTGCGCAACGACGGCCGTATCTGGGTCCCCAAACAAAAAGGAGACAACCGCCGGCCCGTTGATATTCCGGAAGAAGAACGCGATTATTACTTGGAAAGAAGATACCCTGCCTTTGGTAACCTGGTGCCCCGCGACGTGGCAAGCCGGGCTGCCAAAGAAAGATGTGATGCCGGTTACGGCGTAGGCAATTCCAAAATGGCTGTATACCTGGATTACAAAGCTGCGATTGAGCGTTACGGAAGGGGAGAAGCCAACAAGCAGGGACGGGATGGAGTAGGTGATGAAGAAATCCTGCGTATGGGCCGGGAAGTCGTAAAAGAAAAATACGGCAACCTGTTCGACATGTACGAAAAGATCACGGGTGAAAATCCCTATGAAACGCCCATGCGCATCTATCCGGCCGTGCATTATACCATGGGTGGCTTGTGGGTAGACTATGAACTGATGACCACCATAAAGGGATTGTATTCCCTGGGTGAAGCCAATTTCAGCGACCATGGTGCCAACCGCCTCGGTGCTTCTGCGCTGATGCAGGGGCTGGCCGACGGTTACTTCGTCATACCTTATACCATCGGTAATTACCTGGCTGATGAGATCCGGGTAAAACCTATTCCGATCACCCATCCGGCTTTTGAAGAAGCAGAGAAAGCGGTGCAGGCAAGGTATGAAAAGATGATGAGCATAAAAGGCTCGCAGAGCGTGGAAAGCTTTCACAAGAAGCTGGGAAAGATCATGTGGGACAAATGTGGCATGAGCCGCAACGAAGCCGGTCTTAAAGAAGCCATCACAGAAATACAGGAACTAAAAAAACAGTTCTGGAGTGATGTGCGGATACCCGGCGGGATCGATGAAACAAACAGCGAGCTGGACAAAGCAAACCGGGTAGCTGATTTTATTGAATTGGGTGAGCTGATGTGCATCGATGCACTGAATAGAAAAGAAAGCTGCGGCGGTCATTTCCGGGAAGAAATGCAAACCGAGGACGGCGAGGCCAAACGCGATGATGAGAACTTCTCTTATGTTTCGGCATGGGAGTTTAAAGGTGATAGCAACTGGGAGTTGCACAAGGAAGAACTGAAGTTTGAGATCGCCAAACCCAGCCAGCGCAGTTATAAATAAGGCGCTGAGATGGAGGAAGAGCATAACAAACAGCAGGTATCTATTGTTATTAATCTGATCATATCATAAGCTAATTCGTCTTTATTTGAAGGCGGGCAGGAGGGCACAATGGAACACTACACTATGAACCTGACCTTGAAGGTCTGGAGACAAAGAAACAACAAAGCTGCAGGCAGTTTTGAAACTTTTCAGGTAAGCGATATTTCTTCGGAAATGTCTTTTCTGGAAATGTTCGACGTGCTCAACGAGCGGCTCATCAGCGAAGGCAAGGAACCCATCGCTTTTGACCACGATTGCCGCGAAGGCATCTGCGGTACCTGCGCCATGCATATCAATGGCAAGCCGCATGGCCCCTGGGAAGGCACCACGACCTGCCAGCTCCATATGCGCGCCTTTAAAGACGGGGATACGGTTGTTGTAGAACCCTGGCGCTCCCGCTCTTTTCCTGTTATCAAAGACCTGATGGTGGACCGGAGTGCATTCGACCGCATCATTCAAGCCGGCGGCTATATCTCCATCAACACCGGTAATGCGGTGGATGCCAATGCCATTCCCATCGAAAAAGACAAGGCAGATGTGGCTTTCGCCAACGCGGCTTGCATCGGCTGTGGTGCCTGCGTGGCCGCTTGCAAAAACAGCTCGGCCATGCTCTTCACTGCTGCGAAGGTCAGTCACCTGGCCCTGCTGCCACAAGGTTCGCCCGAGCGCAAAATCCGCGTATTGAACATGGTTGCCCAAATGGACAAAGAAGGTTTCGGTGCCTGTACCAACACAGGTGCCTGTGAAGCTGTTTGTCCGAAAGAAATTTCCATCGGAAACATTGCCCTGCTTAACCGGGAATACCTGGCTGCCGGCTTAACGGCAGACAAATAAATTCTACTTTGGCCGGCCACTATACCATCCCGCCCCAAACCCGCATCGGACATGTACACCTGAAAGTGTCCGACCTGGAAAAAGCCATGGCGTTCTATTGCGACCTGCTCGGGTTTGAAGTGGTGACCCGCTATGGGAGTGGCGCCGTGTTTATATCTGCCGGTGGTTATCATCACCATATTGGCTTGAACACCTGGTACAGCAAGGGCGCACCACCCGCACCTGTAAAGGCCTGCGGCTTGTTTCACACCGCTATATTATATCCCACCAGAAAAGACCTGGCTACAGCTTTGAAAAGAGTGCTGGATGCCCGTTACCCCATCTCCGGGGCCGCCTTTCACGGCGTATCAGAAGCCATTTATCTGGATGACCCTGACGGCAACGGCGTTGAATTGTACTGGGATCTGCCGCGTGAAAAATGGCCCCTGGACGGAGAAGGCAACCTGTACATGGTTACTGAACAACTGGATCTTGATGGATTGCTGCGGGAGCTTGACCAGGAACAGGCTTAGTTTTGCTTTACTACTTTTCCGCTTCCAGACACGCTTACGTTTGTATCCGGACTGCCTTTGTAATACACCGTGCCGCTTCCGTTGATCTTAACTTTCAGCTTGTTGTTTACTTTGATCGAGCAGTCTCCTGATCCCTGGATGTTTATATCCGCGGTATTGGTTGTAAAAGGATACGCTTTCACCGTGCCTGAACCATTGACCAGGAAGGAGGATGCCTGAAAATTGCCGCCGTTCAGCACCAATCTGCCGGATCCGTTGATCTCACCACTGAAATTGTTTCCATCCACTGCAAGCTCTATGTTTCCTGAGCCGTTGATCCTGGCCGTAAGATCGGTGGTGCTCCAGGCTTCTGTTGCATGGATACTGCCGGAGCCTTCCAGCTGCAGGTTTGTAAAACCGGGCATGGTAACGTTCACGGTCACCTGCTTGTTCTTGTGTGTGCGGATGCCATCTGCATACCGGACAGTCAGCTTGCCGTTTGAAATGTCGGTAACGGTCTTTTCCAGTACATTGTCTTCACCGGTCAAGCTGATGGCGGTTGTCTGTCCTTTTGTTAGGACAACCCTGAAATCACCTTTGCTGGTGATCGCGGTAAAATTGCCTGCCGTGCGCTGCTGTGTGATCACGTTTCCGGATCCGTTCAGATCTTTTTTACAGGAGAACAGAGTTGCCATGCAAATGATGGCTGTAAGGGTTTTGAGAGGGTTCATGGTTTGTAAATTTCCGGCAATATTAAAGCGGGGCTTTGCGGAAGAAATGGCAAGTTTGCCTGAACCGGCGGAAATGCTGTCTGAACTGTAGCGAATGAACTGATAACCCGGAGCAAGGTGATGATAAATAAAGTAGATTGTAGGCAAAGTATCTGCCTTGTTACTTCAATACACCATCTTACTTGTTGTGCTGCTTTCCGGTATGATCTGGAGCATGCGGGCCAAAAAGCTGACGCCTGCTGGTGCTGTTGCGGGCGGCCTGATCGGCTTGCTTGTGTTTACCGGTGCCGGGTTTACCGGACTGGCTATGATGACGCTCTTTTTCCTGCTGGGTACGATCGCGACATCCTGGAAAAGGGAATTAAAGGAACGGCAGGGCATAGCCGAAGAAAATAAGGGAGGAAGAACGGCCGGCCAGGTGATCGCGAATGCCGGTGTGCCTGCATTGCTGGCAGTTGGCGTGCTGCTTGCGCCTGCGAATGCCAACCTGTTCCGCCTGATGATGGCGGCCGGCTTTGCCTCTGCAGCAGCCGATACGGTTTCTTCGGAGTTGGGCAATGTATATGGCAGCAGGTATTATAACATCCTGAGCTTTAAACGGGATGAGCGGGGATTGAACGGCGTCGTGAGCCTGGAAGGCAGTTTGTTTGGGGTAGCTGCCAGTGCAGCCATTGCCTGCGTATACGCCACCGGTTTTGGCTGGAACAAAAACTTTTTTGTGATTGTGCTGGCCGGAACCTTGGGGAACGTACTTGATTCCGTGCTGGGCGCCACGCTTGAACGGAAACATTATCTCAGCAACGACGGGGTCAATTTTTTCAATACCCTGGCTGCGGCACTGGCAGCTCTCTTGGTTGTTTATATTTTCTGAGCAACAGCACTGTCTTTCCGCGTTTGCCGCCAGATCAGCAAACCGGTGGCAAGGGCACCTGCGAGCACGGCAGCGGCCACTGTTTTCCTGGAGGGCTTGAACTCTTCTTTCCATCCCCCATCAACCAGCGTCTGCGCATCATCCGAGTAAAACAAATTGCCGGTGGTAGAAGAAACCGGGGCGGCTTGTCTGAAGTATGCTTCCATGACCTTGGCTGTGATGGCAACCGTGAGTGTGGGCGTCACAAAATGCGACAACCGCAAGAGGGTTGCCACGCCTCCAATGGTCGTAGAGCGCCGGGGACGTTGGGCCAGCCGCACCATGGCGCGGGCTACTTTCCGGGGATCATACACCGGGGGCGCAGGCTTTAGCACGCTTCCTGTAAAATTGCCCGCGTGCTGGATGCCGGGCGTATCCAGGAAAGCAGGATACAATTCACAGATATGGATGCCGGGCCACTTGCTGAGCTCTCCCCGGAGGGCTTCTGAAAATCCCCGGAGTCCAAATTTACTGGCAGAATAAGCCGCCCCGTAGGGAACAGGCATCCATCCGCCCACAGAAATATTGTTGATCAGGACGCCATACCGTTGCTGCTTGAAATAAGGTAACACTGCATGTGCGCCGTGGAGGTAACCCATCAGGTTGGTCCGGATCACCTGGTCGTGCACTTCCAAGGGCGTGCTGTCAAAATCGCCTGCGGCAAGCACACCGGCATTGTTGACCCATACATCGATGTTGCCGCTGTAGTCGATGGCTGCGGCAGCCAGCCGGTGTACCTCGCCGGCATTGGTAACATCTGTTTTCACGGCAATGGCTGTTGCACCCAGATCCCTGCACTGCGCAACTACCTTGTCCAGGGCTTCCGTGCGGCGGGCTGCCAGCACCAGGGTGCACCTGTATTTGGCAAACTCCAACGCGGCCGCCATCCCTGCACCGCTGGAGGCGCCTGTGATTACAACTGTCTTTTGGTGCAAATATTTTGTGCCCGGCCGATCCTCTCTTTTTTTCATAGCTTGATAGTTATCCCAAATACCATAATAAGTATGCCAACTGCCCCTGCGCTGCAAGATGATCACCAAATCTTTTTGCCAGCCAAATTGCACAGCCAGGCAGCCGACGCTCTTTTTTGCTATAGGTTGTTGTGGAAGTCGTCGATCTGCAGGACCGGTTTTATTTCGCCCGGGAGTCACCAGTACGCTCGAAAAAGGTTGATGAGAATAAGCAGTTGCATTATATCTTTAGATTTATTACTTTTAAGCTTGCGATCTTATTCTTTTAGCTTCTCATCGTTCCTATTATCCAACGAAATACATTCAGCATCCTTTTTATTCTGTAAACCTTTCCAAATGGTGATGTGAGCAATGTAGTTTTCCCGTATATATTTTAACAGTTATGCACAATCGCTTACTATCAATTCAGTATCGCAATGCTTTGCCAATACCCTGTATAAACTTCTTAAAGTCAAGTGATGTATACGAAAGTGCTTAAAGTGTATGAGACCAAATTGGAGAACAGCAACCTATCCAGGTATGTGGATATTGCTTTCCTGGTGAAATTTGCCATCCTGATGGCAGGGATCTACTATTTCAACGTGTTCTACATATCCATCATCGATGCCAGGGGATTGATCTACAGCAGCTTTTTCGATCAGCACCTCAATTATTTCGCTCTCCTCAGGGCCTCCATCCTGCATACTGCCAATGGTATCGATCATCTCTACGGACTACATTCATACGTGGCCGATCCACGCCTCAAGCTGCCCAACGGACATGGCATTTATGTGGACCTGGCCTGTTTGGGTTATGGAGTGATGAGCTTCTGGGTCGCCTTTGTTGTTGCGCACAAAGCGGGCTGGCAGAGGAAGCTGGCATGGGCATTGGGAGGAGTGGTCTTTTTGTGGTTACTCAACTGTAGCCGGGTAGCGCTGTTGCTCATTGCTGTCACCAAGGGGTGGAATACCGAAAAATGGATGGACAGTCATGCGCTGTTTAACCTGGTAGTATATACTTTTATCATTGCCATGGTGTATCTCTACTACCAAATCCAAAAACGCAGAAGCCCGGCACCAGCTGCCCACAGGCTTTCGTAAGGATCTAAACCATGCGCCGGCACCGGGTTGAAATGTGCTGTCATTTCTACATAACCACTCCCGGATCGCTGATCAGACAGAACCCTGTGCTGAAAAAAGAAAGGCCATACCCGGGAGCATGGTATGGTCTGACACAAACTGTTCGGCTTTGTAAGGGTTTATCTTTCTTCTTCCGCAGCCAGCTTGTTTTCCTTTCTTTTGTCATGGGCTTTTTTGAGAGCATAGCCCACACCCGCTGCTACCAGCAGGCTTACACCTCCATCCAGGGGTACCTGCGGATCCGGATCCCCACCCGGACCACCGGGCTGTGCCCATCCCATTGAAGGAAGGCAGATAAACAGAACGACGATGCAAAAGGTTGCAAAAAGAGATTTAAGTGTCATGGTTTGTAGATTGATGATGAGTTAACAAGTAAAAAATCTGGTTAAGGACCTTGGAAAATAACACCTGGATCCTTTGCTGTTGGCGAGTGAACTTTAATCGACCACTACCTTCAAGCTGTTCTTACCGGATGAACCGGCTATATTAAGGAGATAGCTGCCTGCAGCCGGCTTGCCGGGAAGTTCCACTTGCTGAACGGCCGATCCGCCTGCATGGTTGATCTGCGATTTGTAGACTACTTGTCCCAACCCGTTCAGCAGCTCCACCTGGTACGTTCCCGGTGGCTGGTTGGTGAACGACAAGCGCACAGACTTGCTCCTGAGTGGATTGGGATACATGCTGATGCCTGCTTTCGCGTTCAGCCCATCAGCTTCGCCTTTGAAAGCAAGGGAGAAGCGGAAGGGGCTGGCAGAGGCGGGGTCTGCATTTACGCTGAACGGCATGCGGGTGGTCTGGTGCAGGTCGATGGGTGTAGTGGTATGCAGGTAACTGTCCGAGAGGTAAGCGGTGGATAGGGCCGTGTTCAGGCTGTTGGTGTTAACCTCCAGCTGGTACTTTTTACCAACAGTTGTATTCCAGAGTTTGAGCTGTATGCCATCGCTTTCCGTGAGCGGCTGTCTTCTTTCGATCATCAGCACTTCTCCATCCCTGCTGATGGCCAGGTTTTCCTGTACGTTGGAAGGTTTGTGCGCATCCATGCTATCGACCTTGTTGGAAAAGCCGCTGCCATAAGAAGAGAGCACCTCATCGACCACCGCGGATGTGTTGTCCGCATTGATCGTCTGCAGGCTGATGCGCAAACCGGCAGGAGAAGGGGTCATGGGAGCGTCCTGCGAGCGGTTGCCATTACCCTGAGCGCTGTCCCCTACACGAAACACATTATCAGAACCACCAACCTGCATTACTTCATAGTCAATCATACTTATGACCGGGCGAGGTCCGTTGGCATAAACCATAAATCCCTGTCCGGATTGTATATACTGGCTTTCAGGACTCACGGAGGCAGGGATCACATCATAGGAGCTGCCGTTAAAGCTCAGCAGCACCCATCCGCCCACACCATACTCTCCTCCTAGTTTTGGATCCCAGACGTAAAAATTGTTTTGGACATCTCCTCTGCCGATTTTAGCAAAATTAATGGGAGATGCAAAAGGATTGCGTACGGCAGTAAATCCTTGATTTACAGATGTTGCAACAATGTCGGTCAACAACGGCCCGGTGGCCCGCAATGTGGTGGCAGTAGGGGTAGCTGCAGTGGTGCCTAAAGGAACACTCCGGTCGCCCCTGATGAATGCCAGGTATGGGGCGGCATTCACGGCTGTTTTGTTGGTATTTGCAAGCGGGACCCAGCTGTTGGTTTCGCTGTTATAGCTTTTGATGGAAATGGCCGCTCCAAGGGGATTGTGGTCCCATCCGTCACCAGCGCTTCCCTCGGTTATATGGGTGCCATAACCAGGGTTGGGGTTGGGATTTGCGGATGATGTAGTAACGCCTTCCTGCCATGCTTCGTTGATGGTCTGGCTGCCGCCTACCGGAACGCACAATAACCGCCAGGCACGGCGGGCAGGTATATAACGTTCTACAGTAATCCTCTTGGCAGAATACCTCACAGCGGGCGATGTTCCGCTACCTACTTTAACCGCTGAAGCAAGACGGGCCGTACCGGATGCCGTACTTTTCAAGGTAAGTGAATCTCCCAGATCGAAAACCAATCCTAGTCCTGCTCCGGTCACCATACCATACACATTCAAAGCCGAAGCAAGACGAAAACTTCCCGTGAGCTTTCCCCCATAAGACACACTCAGGGTATTTACATCATTGAAACCAGGAGCAAACCGGAGGGATTGTACTCCGGGGCTTGTCGTGCCTACACCAATGGTTGACATCCTGGTACCCCCGAAGATGGCATTGGGATCAAGGTTGTTATTAAAGAAAGTATGGTTGCCAACATACAAAACGCTTCCGGGTTCGAATGACAGAGAACCACCAACGCTCCAGTCACCGGTCATTTCATATTTTCCATTTCTGTTGTTAAGGGCAAAGTTTCGCGTGCTGAATTGGGAGAGCCCGCCGCCAAAATCAGGTGGATTTGCGCCGCTGCCATCCATGTTCGTGCCCCAGGTGGCCAAATTGTGCAGATCCCCCGTAGCTTTTGAATAATAGGTGAGTTCAGCCTGGGCGGCGACCGTGCCAGCGCTGAAGAGACAAAAAACAAACAAGATAAAAGCGGAGAACCGGGTAAAAATTTTCATGCGTTTTAATTTTTATATGGGGTTTGCCGAACGTTAAAAATAGAACAGGCGACCTTATAGCTGAAAGTTGGTGCACCTGGTCGGGCGGTAAGTGAAAGTTTTACAAACATGATTGTTCACGGGTATTTTGTAAGTGGGCCAGGTAAACAGCAGCTTTCAAAGGTTAGATGGACTTGCTCCAAAATGCCAGCAACGGTATATGGAGAACAAAAAACGGGTCAACGCGTACTTAAACGGGATATTGAAAAGAGGCTGAAGTAAAAATAAGATCAACGATACAAAAATAATTTCGAAGTTCATAACAAGCATCACCCAATTTGGGTGATTTTATTCAACAAAAGATTTCGATTTCTATACTTGACTGCCGGATCAGGTATAACGTTCGGCAGTCAGCTTCTGCCGGATTGGTTCTCAGAAAACGAAGTGCACCTGGTGGGATGCCCTTTGTATCCCTGCCCGGCTTTTGCTGGCTGATGTTGTTGGCTATCTATGTATCCGGTTCCATAATGCATTCGTATCTTAGTTCTCTACTATCAACTTTTTTATGGGAAAAAGGGCTGGTACCGGATGGGGATTGCTGCTGCTGATATTCATTTTCGGGTCCGCGTGTTCGGATAAAAAGGAGAAAAATCCCCATGTTATTATTGAAACAAAGTTTGGCAAGATAGAAGCTGAATTGTATCCGCAACAGGCACCCAAAACAGTGGGGGCTTTTTTGTCGTATGTTGATTCCGGGTTTTATAAGAACAGCTTGTTCTACCGGGTGCTAAATGATGGAAACCAGCCTTCCGATGCATACAAGGCAGAACTGATCCAGGGCGGCATCTGGAGAAGCAATTACAAAAAATCGCAGACCATAAAGGGCGTTCCGCATGAAAGCACCGCCCAGACACACATCCTTCACAAGGATGGCGTGCTCTCATTGGCCAGACTGGAACCCGGAACAGGGACCACCGAATTTTTTATTTGTATCGGTGACCAGTCCGGATTGGATTTCGGCGGAGAAAACAACCCTGACGGACAAGGCTATGCGGCATTTGGAAAAGTGGTAAAGGGCATGGACATCGTTGAAAGGATCCACCGGCAGCCTGATCAAAACCAAACTTTATACCCACCCGTTGCTATTTACAATATCACCAGAAAGTAACGCCTAGGCATACTTGTTTACAGCAGGGTAAGTAAATCCACTTACGCTTTAAACATGTGCTTGGGGATTGATCAAAAGACTTTTACACAGTTCCGGAACTCAGTATTTTTAAATAAAATTGTATCTATATTGGTCTTTCTTTAACCTCCAAACCTCACCGGCTTGCCTGCCTTGTTCTTAGCCTGCAGCAAGTGACCCATCCTTACTCTATCTTTTTAACCAGATTAAAACTATGTTATGAAAAATGGCTTACCTCCTGCTGTGCAGCTGTGCGCATTTCTGTTGTTTTCTCTTTGTTTATCCGCCCAAAAAAATGGGCTTACCCTCCTGCAGACACCTGCAGCAAGCCAACCCAGACTCGAAAAAGGATCTACTTCCATAGGAAGAGACCTGCAACAGATTTATCAACTGCGCAGGAGTGCTGCAGATACGGCAGCCGGTTTAAGGAGTCTTGAGCAAACAGGTGTGGCAAAGGAGCAGGAGCGTTTGTTGATTACACCAGACAACCGGGTGTTGGTAAACATCACCCTTGCTGCAAGAAGCAAAACAACAAAGGCCGCGCTGGAAAAGATGGGCATCGAAATAACGGCCATGTATGGCCGAACAGCTGCAGGTTTTGTACCGGTTGACCTGATCCCGCAACTGGCTACCCAGCCCAGCCTGAAATTTGTTCGTCCTGCATACCGTTCAAAGCAGCAGGCAGTTGTTCGGCCAAACCACCTGGGAAAGCAGGCTTTTTACGAGCCTGTTATCAGTCAGGGTGATGCGGCACAGCACTCAGACCAGGCACGCTCCAAATACAAGGTAACTGGTAAGGGGGTTAAGGTCGGCATCTTGTCCGACAGCTACAACAGTTTAAATACAGCAGACATCGGTGTGCTTAACGGAGAGCTTCCGGCTGTGATCACCTCCGAAGGTTCCAGAGGCGCGGTGGAGGTTTTGCAGGAAGGATTTGAATACGGTACAGATGAAGGAAGGGCCCTTGCCGAGATTGTGCATGATATTGCCCCTGATGCCGAGATCGCCTTTCACACTGCCTCTTACGGCCAGGCCAATTTTGCCCAGGGCATCCTTGATCTGGCAGCATTCGGCTGCAATATCCTGATAGATGATGCCCTGTATCCGGATGAGCCTTTTTTTCAGGATGGCATTATTGCACAAGCCATCAACACAATACATAAAAAAGGTGTTATCTGTTTTTCTGCAGCAGGGAACAACGGAAGTCTTTCTTATGAAAGCGATTACCGTTCTTCTGACTACGCGCCATTTGAAGCAAATTTTATCCATGGCACAGCGCACAATTTCAGTGCGTCGGGTGATGCGCCCAGCTATTTTCAACCCATCAATATTCCGCGCAACCATCTTTTCCTGGCTTCCTTTCAATGGAACCAGTCCTTTTATTCCGCCGGGGGATCGGGCGCAGAAACAGACATGGATGTTTTTTTGCTGGACGCAAACGGCACTATCATCCGGTCAGGTTTTGATGATAATATCACCACCGGCGATCCGGTTGAGCTGCTTAATTTTTTCAATGATACACCCAGCGAACAATTCTACATTGCTATCCTGAAATACCGGGGCCCCGATCCGGGCCATTTGAAATGGGTCAGCTTTGGTGATGAAATCGGCTTTTATGTGCCTTCACCTGCGCCGCCCGGTTTATATGCATCCGGGCTGGTAGGTCATCCAAATGCAGAAGGTACAATTACAGTAGGCGCAGCCAATTATTTGTATACACCCGCTTTTGGCATCAACCCGCCACAGGCAGAATTTTTTTCATCCCGCGGAGGTGTGCCCCAGTACTTCGACAACCAGGGTAATCCGGTGCAGCCGGTTATAAGAAACAAACCTGATATCACCGCACCCGATGCAGGCAACAATTCTTTTTTCAGCACCGACAGCCGGCAAGACCTGGACGAATACCCCAACTTTTTCGGTACTTCTGCCGCTGCGGCCCATGCCGGGGGCGTGGCTGCCCTGATGATTGAAGCACAAAAGCTAAGAACCATCACGCCTGAACAAATCAGGGGCATCCTGGCTTCCCACGCAATCGATATGGATGACATCAACACCCTGGATTTTGACAAGGGATTTGATTTTAAAACCGGTACAGGCCTGATACAGGCAGACGCTGCTGTTGATGCGGTCAGCTTTCCCAAAATATATATCAATGATCTGCAGGCAGAAGCAGTCTGTTCAGACAATCCCGGACAGGCCCGGAATTGGAAAGTGACCAATCCCAACCCGTTTGAAGTAAAAGCATACTGGGCGCTGGTCGGCTTCCCGCAGTGCGGAACAGTCATGATGCAGCCGGGCGTTACCTCGTTTGCAACCCAAACCGGCTACCAGGCAAACAGTGAAGTGTCGAATGTCCTGATCCTGGAATGGAATGATAATTTCGGGTTTCCGCATCTCAACTTTATCGCAAGCAACAAGAATTCATGCGATGCCACAATCCTTAACAGCACATCGGATCAAACCCGCAGCGGCAGGGCAGGAGAGGTGGTTAAACCCACCGTGGCTGAATCTTTCCCCAATCCTTTCAACCAGTCATTCAAAGTCTACCTTTCTGTACCAGGCAGCCAGCAGCTGCAGCTGGAATTGTTTACCGTTGACGGCAGACCCATTTTCCGCAGAACGGCTGCCGCAGAAGGCGTCGTGAATGTAGATGCTTCCCGCTACAAAGCAGGCATGTATTACCTGAAGATAACGGGTTTGCATTTCAGCAAAACGGTTCAGCTGGTGAAGATGCCTTAGTGCAAGAAGGAATTCCCTGCAGGTCATGATAGGGTAGCCGTGACAGGAACAGCAAAATTTTTTTGCTGTTCCTGGTTGTATTCCATCAAATTTGCAGCATGACTTACCAGCCAACCATGGACATGTACGAAGCCTGCCGCCGCAACGACCGGGCGCAGGTAGAAGCAATTGTTCAGGCAAACCCGTCCGCAGTAAACCTGCCTGACCACCGGGGATTCACCCCTTTGATCCTGGCCGCTTACAACAATGCTTATGATGTAGCTGCTTTCTTGCTTCAATACGGTGCGCCGGTTGATGAGCAGGATGTTGCCGGCAATACGGCCCTCATGGGTGTTTGCTTCCGGGGTTACCAGGATCTTGCCCGTTTGCTGGTGGAGGCTGGTGCCAACGTAAACCGGCGCAATTACAGCGGGGCAACTGCCCTTACCTTTGCTTCTACCTTCGGACAGCAAGCCATCGCCGAACTGCTGCTGCAACACGGCGCCGATACCGAGCTCAGAGACACGCATGGGAAAAGCCCGCTCGATCATGCCATGATCCAGGAGAACCACGATATGGTGAATTTAATCAGGCGGTACAGGCCTGCCTAGCTGGCACAATCTTTTTAGGGGTGCCCATATTGCTAACATTTAAAAATTGGTTTTATGGCATCAAATAATAACGGATGGGCGCTGATCACCGGCGGTACAAGCGGGATCGGCCTGGAGCTGGCTAAACTGTTTGCCGACAAAGGTTACAACCTCGTGATCGTAGCGCGGGCACAGCAGGAACTTGATAAGACAGCAGAAGAAATCAGCAAGCTGTATGGTGTGGAAGTACAAAGCATCTCAAAAGACTTATTTGAACCCAATGGTCCTTTTGAAGTGTACGACGAAGTAAAGGCCAGAGGCATCCAGGTGGATGTGTTGGTAAATGATGCGGGACAGGGACAATACGGCCTCTTTGTAGAAACCGACATACACCGGGAACTGCAGATCATTCAGCTGAATATAGCAGCCTACCTGATATTGACCAAACAGTTCCTGAAAGAAATGGTGGGCAGGAAAAACGGTAAAATTCTGCAGGTTGCTTCCATAGCCGGAAAGCTGCCTGGCCCTTACCAGTCTGTATACCATGCCACAAAGGCTTTTATTCTTTCCCACACCATGGCCCTGGTGAATGAGCTGAAGGATACAGGCGTAACCATTACAGCCTTGTTGCCCGGCGCTACGGATACAGACTTCTTCCACAAAGCAGAGATGGAAGATGCCAAGATGATCCGGGAAGACAAAGACAGCCTGGCGGACCCCGCTGATGTGGCAAAAGATGGGTTTGAGGCCCTGATGAACGGAGAAAGCAAGGTTGTATCAGGATTTAAGAATAAATTGCAGACCACGCTCAGCAATGTAATGCCCGATAGCCTGGTGAGTGCACAGATGGCAAAGCAGATGGAGCCCAGCAGTGAAGAATCAAAATAAAGGAACATCGCCCATAAAAAAGCCGGTCTTTTAAAAGACCGGCTTTTTTATGGGCGTATAGCCGGTTCAGTGAGTACAACGTGCGTATAAAATGATATGGGATTCCCCGGGATAAGTTGTTTATTTGAAGTCTGATTGCAGAAGCGTTCAACAGGCGCATTTGCTCAAACAGACCTTTTTAACAATGCGCAACTGGAAAGTTATACTGGCTTTTGCTTCTCTTTATTTTGTTTGGGGATCTACGTTCCTGGCAGCCCTGATCGGGTTGGACGGACTGCCGCCGTACCTGATGATCTCGCTGCGTTTTTTTGCTGCCGGTCTGATCCTTTATGGCTGGTCGAGATTTAAGAGGGAACCCAATCCGGATTTTTCTACCATCCGCGCGCATGGAATCAGCGGCATACTCATGCTGGTGGGCGGAACCGGTTCGGTCGTATGGGGCGAGCAGTATATCCCTTCCGGTTTGGCAGCCATCATCGTCGCCTCGTTGCCGATCTGGTTTATTGTGCTGGACCGGACGCAGTGGAAAATTTATTTTTACAACAAGCTGATCATAACCGGCATCATACTTGGTTTTGCCGGTATCATATTCTTATTTGGCTTTCAGAAAACAGGTGCACGCGCGGCTTCCAGCCAGCACATGCAAATCATCAGTATCGCGCTCATTACTGCTGGCAGCATTTCCTGGGCTGCCGGCTCGCTCTACTCGCGCAGCATCCAGTCAACTTCTTCCACCACCATGACCGTTAGTTTGCAGTTGCTGGCAGCCGGCGGGTTTGCCTTGCTGGTGAGCAGTGTGCTCGGTGAGCTGCATGGGTTTTCCTGGAACCAGGTGCCCTTAAAAGCCTGGCTGGCCCTGGTGTATATGCTGATCATGGGTTCGGTGATCACCTATGTGGCCTATATCTGGCTATTGACGATCCGGCCTGCCGTGCAGGTGGGTACATACGCTTATGTGAACCCGGTGATTGCTGTTCTGCTGGGCTGGGCATTTGCCGGTGAACAGATCACCGCCCGCTAATTGATATCGTTGCTCGCTATCCTGAGCGGTGTCCTGCTGATCAATCTTCCCAAGTATAAATCTGCTCCATATGATTGAAAAAATAACACTTGCTGCCATCTCACTGGGTACCCTGCTTTTTACAATGGATAAGCCCGTGCCTGAAAAGGCCGCTGCCCCTGCAGACTGGAAGGGGGTTCACGTACTTGTATATACGAAGAATGGAAAGGGGTATGTGCACGACAATATTGCTGCGGCCAGCGCCTGCATCAGGCAGCTGGGTAAACAGAATGGATTTTCGGTTGATACCAGCAGCAACCCGGCTGATTTTACGGAAGCTAACCTCAAAAAATACAATGTGCTTTTTTTCAACAATACCAACAACGATGTATTTGATACGGATGCACAGAAGGTAGCGTTCATGCGCTTTGTACAGGCAGGTGGCGGTTTTGTAGGCTTGCATTCTGCTTCGGGGACAGAAAGAAACTGGCCCTGGTTCAAGCGCCTGCTGGGAGCAACTTTTCTGCGGCATGCAAAGCACCAGAAATTCAAGGAAATCATCATCGACGCACAACACCCATCCACCACTGGTTTGCCCCCCGTCTGGGAACGGGATGATGAATGCTATTATGTAAAGGAAATGAACCCCGACCTGCATGTGCTGTTGGTGCACGACCTGAGCAGCGTGGATGATAAAGACAAGCCGGAGTTTTTTGGTGCCACCTTTCCTTCTGTCTGGTGCCACGAGTTTGACGGAGGCCGGCAGTGGTATACTTCATTGGGGCACGACAGCGCCACCTACAGGGAACCTGTTTTTCAAAAACACCTGTTGGGCGGATTGCAATGGGTGGTGGGAAAAGCGACAACGCTTAATTACAAAAAGGCGCGGGCTGTTTCCCCATCAGATGCCTTGCCATATTGATGGGCCCGGCCGGGTTCTAACCTGCTGCAAAACGGACTCTGTTCTGTCCTGTTCAATAATTTTTTCTACATTCAACACTTTAATTAAACGATATGTCATCCAGAAGAAAATTTCTCCAACACACAGCCCTGGGCGTAGCCGGTGCTGTTGCTTCTCCATTCGCCTCACGGGCTGCTACACCAAAGGCAGCTGTCAACCTGCAGGTGGGCATTGCCGGATATACCTTTGCAAAATTTGATGTGGAGAAATCAGTTGCTATGATGAAGCGGACAGATGTGCGGTACATGTCCCTGAAAGACTTCCACCTTCCGCTGAACAGTACGCCTGATAAGATCCAATCCGTCTTGACACAGTATGCAGATGCCAATGTGAAAGTATATGCAGTGGGCGTTATTTACATGAAATCGCAGCAGGAAGTAGACACTGCATTTGACTATGCAAAAAAGGTAGGCGTTCCCCTGGTTGTAGGGGTGCCCAACCCGGAACTGCTGGACTATACAGAGCAAAAAGTAAAAGACACCAATATCAAGATTGCCATCCACAACCATGGTCCGGAAGACAAGCTCTATCCCAGTCCCAAAAATGCGTACGACCTGATCAAGAACAGGGATCCCCGCGTTGGATTGTGCCTGGACATTGGCCACTCCCTGCGCGCGGGTACCGAACCGAGCAAAGCCATCCGCGATTACAAAAGCCGTTTGTTTGACCTGCATATCAAGGATGTAAACTCCACAGCAAAAGATGCCAAAGCGATCGAGATCGGCAGGGGAGCCATCGATTTTCCGGCTGTTGTAAAAGCCCTTAAGGACATCAACTTCCAGGGCATCTGCAGCATTGAATTTGAAAAAGACATGACCGATCCACTGCCCGGCATTGCTGAATCAGTCGGTTATTTCAGAGGAGTGATCAAAACAAGCGCCTAACGGAAAAAGGATCCTGATGTATACAAGCGGACGGTTATTTTTCCTGCGGACTTATCCCGGTCTTTCAAAAACTATTTTCTCCTTCGGCTTGGCAGTTTTGGTAGCCACGGGCGCAGCTGCCCAGCCGGATTCAGTCCAGGTGAAAAAAGCCCGCTGGACTACAAAAAAGATTGCCCGGGGAGTTAAGTGGAAGCATGCCTGGTTTAATGACCTCTATGGTTCACACCAGAACATAGACATCCTGCAGATCAAACCCAGGCGGAAAATTTCTTTTGCTGTTGGCTACGAGAAAAAGGACCTGGTCACCACCAGCGGTTTTGCTGAGCGCGCCCATGCACTGGCGGCCATCAACGGAAATTTTTTTGATGTAAAAAATGGTGGTTCAGTTGATTTCCTAAAAGTCAACAACGAGCTGGTCAGCGAAAGCCAGCCGGAGCAGGGTGCCAGAGCCCGCCACCAGCGGGCTGCCATAGCGATCCAGGACCGCGGTTTGTCGATTGTGAAATGGGATGGTACGGCTGATTGGGAAAAAGGATTGCCCCAGCAAACCATCATGGATACAGGGCCTTTGCTGCTGATAGATGGCCGGGAAGAAGCCCTGGACACAGCTGCATTTAACCGGGTGCGACATCCCCGTTCGGCTGTGGCTGTTACAAAGAAGGGACAGATTTTATTGATAACTGTTGATGGAAGAAATGAGCGGGCAGCCGGCATGAGCTTATATGAGCTAAGTCATTTTTTGCGATGGATAGAGGCAGATGATGCCATCAACCTGGATGGGGGCGGATCAACGACACTCTGGATCAAGGGCGAGCCGGCAAACGGTGTGGTCAACTATCCCTCCGACAAAAAGACCTGGGATCATACCGGCGAGCGAAAAGTAGCCAATGTCCTGTTGGTGATGAAGCGGACAAGTCATAAATAAAATGGTTGCCTGGAAGCTCGCGCAAACCAGGCAACCATTTTTAATATAACTGAAAGATGTTTCTCTCTGTTGATTACTCGCTTGTGTTTGATAGATGGCACATTATCCCCATGGATCAAGCACAACCTTCACGCAATTGTCTTCGCGTTTTTTGAAAATATCATATGCATGGGATACTTCGGTTAAGGGTAACCGGTGGGTGATGATGTCATCCAGCCGCACTTTACCATCTACCACATATTTCAGCAGCTCATCGATGTATTTGTGTGCCGGTGCCTGTCCGCCTTTCATGATAATGCCCTTATCGAAGAACTGACCGATCGGGAAATTATCATAGGTGGTCGGATATACGCCCAGCACCGAAACAGTACCGCCACGGCGTACTGCGCTCATGCAGGCTTCCAGCACTTTGGGTGAACCTTTTTCCAGGTTGACGACTGCTTTGGCCCGGTCCAGCAGGTTGCGGTCCGGTTCAAAACCGACGGCTTCCACGCATACGTCGGCTCCGCGGCCGTCGGTCATGGCGCGGATCTGCTCTACCACTTCTTTTGCGCCTTCATCCCATAAAATGGTTTCTACATGGGCTGTCTGTTTTGCCTTGTCCAGCCGGTATTGCAGGGTGTCTACAATAATTACTTTGGCGGCACCGCGCAGGTAAGCGCTTTTGGCGGCCATGATGCCCACAGGTCCTGATCCAAAAATGGCTACTGATTCACCTCCGCTTACTTCTCCCCAGTCGATGCCTGTATAGCCGGTGGGAAATATATCGGTTAAGAAAAGCACTTGCTCATCGGTCAGGTTGTCGGGCACTTTGCGCGGGCCATAATCTGCATATGGAACGCGTACGTACTGGGCTTGTCCGCCATCATAGCCACCGTAAAGATCGGTATAGCCAAAAAGGGCGCCTCCCTTCTGGGTCAGCAAACCGCCTTCCGGGCCGTAGTGTTGCGGGTTGCTGTTTTCGCAATGACCGGGCAGGTGATGGTTGCAAAAGAAACAGGTGCCGCAGGCAATCGGGAATGGTACGACTACACGGTCGCCCCTGCGCAGGTTGCTTACATCTGAACCGACTTCTTCTACAATTCCCATAAACTCATGGCCCAGGGTCATGGGGCGTGGCTGGGGCAATCCGCCTGAATAAATGTGGAGGTCTGATCCGCAGATGGCTGTGGCCGTAACCTTTAAAATGGCGTCCCGGCTGTTTACAATCACCGGATCATCAACCGTATCACATGTTACCACTCTGGGTCCGTGAATTCTTGCTGCTTTCATACATTCTGTTTACATGTTAAAAATTAATTGTCTCTAACTGGAAATCGTTATACGGGCGGGATTTTGCAGGATATCGATTTCAGGGTTTATAAAGGATAAGTAATTCCATTCCACAGATCATCGCCTCCTGTAAGCACAGCAAAAACATTGTGCCATCGAAAACGGGGCAGTCAATGGTTCACGGTAAATCTTATGCATATGAGAGTGTTGCCTGTTCTACTCATTTAGCGGGGGAATTGTAGAACAGGATAGAAAGCACACCGGAGGAAAACCGGGTGGAGGCTTTTTATTCCGGTACAAACAGGATAGCATCAGCGGCTACAAGTCCGTCCGCATTTTTTGTAGAGATGGTAACAGCGGAAGCCTGGCCTTTGGGTAATAGCAGGGTTCCCAACGATACCCATTCACCGGCTGTTTGTCCTTCTACGCGTACGTCTTTTTCGCTGATCACGATTTCTTTGGCTGTGTGGCCATCAGATACGGTGAGCGTGGTTTGGGAGCTGGCATTTTTCAACTTGGGAAAATAAGCATAGATATGATACCGGCCTGCTTGCCGGATGTCAGGCGTAAACTTCACCGTTTTGATACCGCCGTCTTTGCCATCAGCTGAAAAAAGAGAAGGTCCATAGCTGCCGGTTTTTTCTGTTTTCCATTCGCCACTCACCTGTACGTGGGCCCTGTCATCGTTGTCGACCAGGATCTCAGGCGTACTGCCGTCTGCCAGGGGATTGTTCCGGATTGCTGTTTGCAGGGCCTTTACATCTACCGATTGAACCGGCACCTTGCGGTCAATGGCCTGCACGGCAGCTGTGGCAGCGGACTGGCTGAGCACCATAAACACCGGTTCCATGCGGATAGATCCATAAGCGATGTGGGAAGCAGACAGACAAACCGGAACCAGCAGGTTGCTGCATTCGCCCGCTTTGGGGATCAATGAGCGGTAGGAGATCGGGTAAGGACCAAACCCGCCGATCTGCACATCTCCTTCATTTTTCACCATGCCGTTTGCAACGACTCTTTGCGTGTTGTGCGAGTCCATCGTATAAGCAGCCATGCCCACACCATCATCAACCACCTGCCTGCCTTCGCAGTTGGCCTGTGTCATCACATAGGCACCTACCATGCGGCGGGCTTCGCGTACATAGAGCTGCGGTGTCCAGTTCCCATTGTCCGCATACTCATCTTTTGGATAGCCCCATTGCAGCATCAGCTCACGGAGATGGATGGGCATGCGGGGATCATGGCCGATAAAATACAAAAAGCCTTTTGTATACTCTTCGTGTGCCTGGATGATCTTTTTACGGGTGGCATAATCACCTTCAGGGTAATTGTAATTCATGCCGATCATATCTGTAGAAAAGGGCCCGTTGTTGTTGATGTCGGTTTTGTTGTTGGGCATCAGGTCGAATTTCAGGAATGCCCAAAGATCCGTGGCGGGCTTTTTTTCCAGGTAGCGCAGCAGGAGTTCATACCGGGTAGAATCATAGCCGGCGGGCCGGCCAATGTCGATCTTGTTGGAAGGGTCTTTGGTAAGGCAGATGCGGAAATTATAGGTTTGCACCTTTTTGTCGCCGCTGCCCGGCGCATCCAGCGTGCCATTGCTGATGCCCCAGAGCAAACCGCTGTTTGGATCACCGGGTATTTTATACGGATCAATGCCATCGGGAAACTGGTGTTTTTCCCGTACCTGTACGCCGTTGTACGTTTCGTTGTACACACTGTTGGCTTCCCTGCCAACAAAATAAGAAACGCCTGCCCTGGCCATCAGATCGCCTTCGTACGAACAGTCGATAAACATGCTGGCGCGGATGGTGCGGTTTTTAGGTGCAGCCGGGTGATCGGTCTGTTCAACAATGATCTCCCCGATTTTATCCCCTTTCTTTCGCACACCTGCGAGGCGGTATCTGTACAAGACAGACAGACCCGCTGCTTTGATATACGCGTCAAGTGTAGCCTGTGCCACGGAAGGCTCAAAGATCCATTGTTCAAACTTGCCATAGTGCTTACCGATGCGCCGGTAAAAATCGCGCGACAAACCAGAAATGGCATATTTATTACCAATGTCCGTATACCCCAGTCCGCCCGTGGTAAGTCCGCCCGTATGGCTACCCGGCTCAACCAGTACCACAGATTTCCCCAGCTTTTTCGCCGTATAAGCCGCCATCACACCCCCCGCCGTTCCTCCATACACGCAAATATCAACTGTTTGAACGGCCTGGGAGAAGATGAAGGATGAAAAGATAAGGAAGACTAGAAGAAGAAGGGGCTTTTTTGCAGGCATGGCGGTTGTCTTTGAACCATGATTTACAGGAATTTTTTGTCTGAACCAGGATTACCCGGATAACAGGATTGGATCTTGAACGTGTATCATCTTGAATACAGTCGATGCTTATGTTTAAGGATCGATCTTTTAAAATGCGTATCGATCAGCTCCAAGATGATCCACCTTCAACCTGCAAACCTATAATCATTTAATCCGTGTAATCCTGGTTCAGGCAAAAAAACATCCTATAAATCATGATTGAGACAAGATACAAACTTTTCACCTTTTAAACTTGCTGCCGCAGCCTTCGATGCAGATGTGGTCGGCGGAGCTTACGGTGAGCGTTTTGGTAGCTGGTTCGAAGTGGACGAAGAAGCGCTCTGATGATGCGGATGCGGGGCGGATGAATTTTACTTTTACAGAATCGAGGACTTCGTAGCCGGCAACATCCTGGAACGCGGGCATGTTGCTGCTGAAACTGCCATCAGCTTTGAACTCGATCCATTGGTGAAGCCTTTCCGTATTGGTATAAATCAGGGGGCCGCCAATGCTGTAAAAAGACTGGCTGTAATTCCATTTGCCAATCAGGTTTTCAGGGTAGTTTTTTCCGGTGCTGTCTGCTTTTTCACAGGCTGTGAGCGCAAGTAAGCAACAGTATATAAGGACGAACGCTTGTTTCATAGCAACGTTTTTTTATCTGACAAAGCAAAGTGGCTGAGCGTTGCATGGGCTTACACCGACTGGGTTTTCAAGGTACCTGCAAAATACATGTCTGTAAGGTCCTTTGAACAAAAACTTGGAAAAAAGGGCGGGCATTGTTGGAGTTTAAAACAAAACGGAGCTGTACTTATTGAAAAATAGGTTCAATAAGTACAGCTCTGTTGATGAACGGGAGAGATGAGAATAAGCGCGAAGCCTTTCAGGTTAACTCGTCGCCAGTGGGCTTGCAGAAGTGGCTGCGCCTGTGGCCGTGCTGTCGATCTGGTTGGCAGTTGCCGGCGGGGTAGCGGCTGCGTCCAGGGCAGGCGGATCGTTTTCTTTTGTGCGCAGGACCAGGTAGGTTGCTGTACTGAGACCTGTTAGTGCCAGCAGCGTATCGCTGAGTTCAGGCAAGATGCAACCGGTTTTTATTTCTGCAACTTTGTAGAGATAAACAACCACCGCAATCACGCTCCACACCAGGTTTTGAAAACGGTGAAGGCTGATGCCATTGTCATCGGAAAGAATATCGACAAAGAAGCCTTGAGAAGGCGTGTTCTGGTGGCGGGGCCGGCTGTCGTTGATCTCCCGTTTGTCGATCAGGGTGGAAGCGGCCGCCAGTCCGCTGTAAATGCCCATGAGCACCAGGGCTGTTTTATTGACCGGGATATTTGCGCAGTCGCCTTTGCAAAGCGACAGGTAAATATATGAGGAAGAGATGATCACTGTCCAGATACCAAACTGCACCCTGCTGAGACTGTATGGATACTTAAATTGTATGCGGCTTTTTTGCAGCTGTTGCAGCTTCTGCCCGTTCTCCTGAAAAGCATCAGAATCGTTCACCACTTCCCTGAGTATATTGCTGTTAACAGCCAGCACAAGAAATAAAATGACGATGGCTGCGATGATGATAAAGGCAACTACGGGTTTATCCTGGTAAGTGTTCAGGGTCTGGCAACCCGTAAAAGAAAATGCCAAAAGCAGAAATCCAGACAGAGAAAGAAGCTGTTTCATGAATGATCATTTAGTTAGGTTGTTTATAATTAAAAGCCATCGCTGTTACGTTAGTTCTTTGGCAGAAAAGAAGGCTGCTGGAGCTTTTCGAGCGTGATTTCATAGGGGCGCTTGCTAACGGCTACGCTCCCCTGAAAAGGATCGTTGAGTACATCTACCAAAAACAAGCTCATGCCCATGATGCTGCTGAGAAAAAACAGGTACACTCTTTTCATATGGATCCACGGTACTTCCAGAAAATACGAAAAGACGATCAGGATCAGGCTGCCGGCTTTTAAGATCAGCCATACCACCTGCGGTACATGGGAGCGGATATGTTCAAGCCGTTCGCGGCGCAGATCGCTGATGCGGTTTAAATCCTCCAAGATCACAGCAGCAACGCTTTCCTGCAGCTTGTCGCCAGGCTGGATGTGCATTAGCAGCATGCGCATGCGGGTAATAGTAACAGGAAAAGAACTGACTTCCCCTTCACCCAGTTCCCATTCTTGCGTCACCACGTTCGTGCAGTAATCCTTCAGCGCTTTGTCGAGCGGATGGCGGATGCTGTCAGGAAGCGTGCTGCTATGCGTCATCACCTCGTTCAGCTTATAGGTTTCCTTGCCGATGGTTTCCGTGAGGTCTTCATAATCTGTCCATACCGCTACAATCACAAAGGCCAGGATCAGGGAGTAGATCAGGCTGATAGCACCGAACATGAGTCCGGCCGTTTCATTGCCTTTGGGCCTGCGCTGCTTGCGGAACAGGAAATCAAAAGCAACCAGTCCGGCCTGGGAAATTGCCCCAAACAGGAGCACGTACATGGTGCAGTACAAGCCTGCTGTAACGGCCTGGAAAATCATACTATACTTTTATAAAACCGGTCAGCGTACTCACGACCATGTTGATGAGTCCGTTCCGGAACTGGTCGATGCGGACTTCAGAAAGCCCGGCTTCTTTGAGCGCGACCATCTCGCTCAGGCTTTCATCTCCCTGGAGCAAAAAAGACAAATCGCTTCCGGTCATAGAACCGTTTTCCACCTCTGCTGTCCAGTGCTGCAGATTGGTCTTCATGGTAGTGAGCGCTGTTTCACCGTCTTGCTTGGCCTGTTGCTCATAGTCGTGCAATGAATTTTTGGCGACCGTTTCCACACCTGTTTTGAGCTGACTGTACAGGGTGTTGAAATTTGTTGTATTCATATAGATGGGCGTTAATTGGTTACCTGAACTGATTTGATCTTTCCGCTTTCAAGCTGGGATATCTGGTCGAACGATTCACCGACCAGTATGCGGGCTTCCTGTACAAAGACCTGGTCCAGCTTGCCTTCCCGCTGCCATCTTTTTACAAAGCCGCCAAACAAGTGTCCGCTCGTATCGCGGAGCACGCCCCACATTTTTTCGGTGATCTCATTCTTTGGCCGGTTCTTCTGATACTCATACATCTTATCCAGGTCCAGCCGCACCTTCGCCACTTCTGTCTGGTGCTGGGAATAAGGTTCAGTGGCCTGGTTCATCACATTGAGCGCATCAACTTTCAGCGAAGTGGATTGTGTGTAGGAGTACTGGTCAAATTTGGAAATGGTGGAGCAGGCTGCGAGCCAGCAGCAGGCTAGCACCAGCAGCCGGTACACGGGAATGGGCTTCATAAACAGATGGGTATAAATTGATTGATGCAGTAAAGTTAGCAGGCAATGAGAGCGGAGTCAATGGCGTAAACGGGCTATTCTGCTGAGGGAAAACGCTAGATGATATTTTTCTGGATGGCGGCAACAACAGCTTCTGAAACACTGTGCACATGAAGTTTCTGGTAGATCTTTTTGATATGATTGTTCACGGTAAAGATCGATATGTACAGTTCGGCGGCAATCATTTTATGGCTGAGGCCTTTTACCAGCAGACCGAGGATTTCCAGTTCGCGCGAGGAGAGATCAAATGCTTCGCGGTCGCTCCTCCTGGATTGTTTCTGGAATAGGTGAATTACGCGCCGCGCAATGGTAGGCGTCATCGGGGCACCGCCATTCACCACTTCAAGAATGCCCTGCATCAGCTTTTCAGGCGAATCTTTTTTCAGGATGTATCCATGGGCGCCGGCTAAAATGCAGTCAAAGATTTTTTCATCATCATCAAAAACCGTTTGCATGATGATGTAAACATGGGGATAATGCTTTTGCAGCAGGCGCACACCCTGGATGCCATCCATGCCGGGCATGTGAATGTCCATCAGCACTACATCGGGCAGCTCATCACGCAGGTTGCTGACAAGGTCTCTGCAGGTTTCCCATTCCCCGATGCAGCACATTTCTTTCTGAAGGCTGATAAGCAGTTTCAGCGCATCTCTTCTTTCTTTGTGGTCGTCGAAGATGACGATCTTTATCATATACTAAAGATACAGTTCACACCGTATGCAATCCAATAGCCTGAACAGGCTATCTACCCTAATGTGGAAAAACAAGCTTGATCTCCGTACCTCTTCCCGGCACCGACCAGATCGTTATGTGGCCCTGGAGTGCCGTGGCCCGGTAATGCATGTTGCTGAGCCCGTTGCTACTCCTGCGCACTTTGGTAGCATCAAACCCTTTTCCATCATCGCGGATAGAAAGATTGGTATAAGCGCCGTCGGACGTTACGTTGATCCATACATTTTTTCCCTGGGCGTATTTGGCAATGTTGTTCAGCGCTTCTTTGTAGATCAGGTAAAGGTCTCTCCGTTTTTCCATGTCAAGCTTCAGGCGGGCCAGTGATTCATCAAAGAAAAAATGGAGTGTATAACCTTTGGCTTCAAAAAGCTGGTAAGCATGTTCGCGCATCCTGTTTACGATATGCTCAAAGGCATCGTTCTTTGTATTGATGTTCCATACAATGTCGTTCATCGATTCCATGATCTCCTGGGCGTTCTCGGTGATCTTGTTTACCAGCGGACCCGAATTAAAGGCAGCACTGTTGAGCTGCTCCTGGATGATGCGGGAGTAGATAGCGATATTGCTGATAGATGAGCCTACTTCATCGTGCAGGTCGCGGGCGATCCTGTTGCGGAACCGCTCTACTTTCAGGCGTTGGTGCAGGCGGTACCAGTAGAGGGCATAGAGAATTGAGGCAGTGGCTGACAAGGCCAGGATGTAAAACCACCAGGTGCGCCACCAGGGTGGAACTACCATCACCCGGATAGAAGTTTGCCTGTCTCCCCAGATGCCTTGAAAAAAGCTGCCTTCTACAACAAAACGGTAAGCGCCCGGGTCGAGATTGGTGTAAGTGGCCTCGCGTTGTGTGCCGGAATAAATCCATTCCTTGTCAAACCCTTCCATCCTGTAACGGTAACGGGCACTGCCTGGTTTGCGGTAATCCATCGCCGCGAACTGAAAGGTGATCACGTTGTCCTCATAGCGCAGCCTTACCTCGTTGCAAAAGCTGATGTTTTTCCGGATGGGCGCGCCCGGCAGTTTAAACTGGACCTCCTTGTTGAAAAGCCGGAAATCTGTAATCACCACCTCGGGTGCACCGGGCGGCTTGATTTCTGCCGGGTCAAAATAATTGATGCCGTTCATCCCCCCAAATACCAGCAACCCCCCGCGTGTACGGCAGGCTGCATAGCGGTTAAATTCGTTGCTCTGCAAGCCATCATTCTCGTCGAAGTTTTTAAAGTCTTTGTGAACGGGGTTAAAGGCAGACAATCCCCGGTTGGTGCTGAGCCATAAATTCCCCCTGCCATCCGGCAAAATTCCATAGACCACGTTGTTGGGCAAGCCATCCTTGGTCGTATAACGCTCAACATCACCCGAGGTTTTGTCAAGGCGGTTCAGTCCACCCCCGCGCGTGCCGATCCAAAGATAACGCCCGGGTTGGCGCCTGTCGGGCTGCAAACTTATAACCAGGTTATTGCTGAGGGAGCGGGTGTTTGCCGGCTGGTGTTCATAATGCACCATGCGACCGGTAGCCGGGTAAAGACAAAACAATCCACTCGCAGAGCCAAGCCAGAGCCGGTCCTCATCTTCATATATGCATTGCAAGAAATCATAGTCGTATGACCTGAGGTGAACCGGATATTCGTAGCGGGTAAAGCGGCCGGTGCTGATATTGTACCGGAACAGATACCGGTTGTATCCCATCCAAATATTGTTGTGGCTGTCGCCATACATCGGAAAAGGCTGTGTGATTTTTTCAGGAGGCTGGATCGGTATGCGCTGGATCTTTCCTGATGCAGGATCATAGCGGATAAGCTGAAGCGGGCGGCCATACCAGTAATTCCCTGCACTGTCCAGCGTAAAAGAGCCGATGTGTTCCCGTTCCAGCGCTTTGATCAGTGGGCCGCTGCGAAGAATATCCTTGGTAACAACCGGTTGTTGACCTACCAAGAGCGCAAATCGCCCGTTGGCGATCACCTCACCTTCCTTGCCTTCAGCCAGCTGGTAGGTAACTACCTGGGGAAGGATGTGATGAAAAATTTCTTTCTGGGGATTGTATTTGTAGATGCCAAAGCCAGCCGTTCCCATCCAGATCACCCCGCTCTTGTCGGTATAATACCGGGTGCTTCCAAAAATGCCGCGTACCTCCTGTTCCGCTGCCAGCGGAATTTTTTCGGATAAGCCGGTAGGAATGTCGATGCGGATCAGGTGGTTGCTGTCGGGCAGCCAGAGCTGGCGGCGCTGGTCGAGGGCCCAGGGAATTTGCGTCCGCACCGATCCGTATAGCTGGACGGGATTTTTAAAATTATAGCCGGGAAATTTAATGATCCGGCCGTTGTTCAGCAGCAGGCAATGACTGACCGTGTCTTCCATGATATTGGCCACCAGCATGGAATCAACAACCGGAAAGCGATAGCGTTCTATCAGTTTTATGTTGCGGCTCTTGCCCCCGTTTTCTACTTCCCATACTTTGCTGTGTGTAGTAATAAAAACCCGGTCGTAGCTGTCTGTAAATACTTTTTCCGGCAGGTACTTGAACTTCACTGCTTCAAAAGTGCTGTCGAGCCGGATCGGGGTAAACCGGAGCTGCATGCCGCTAGTGCTCTTTTGTATTTCCATTCTGTCTACACCTTTATCAGTACGCACCCAGAGATGGCCACTCAGGTCGGCTATTACGGTCAGTATGTTGTTTGAGCGCAGACTATTGCTTCTGCCGGAACGGATGTGTGTAAAAATTTCCTGTTCGGGATCAAATAAGTCAAGCCCGTTGTGCCGGGTTCCTACCCATATTCTGCCCTTGCTATCTTGTGTGATACAGCTCAGGTCATCGCTGCCAACGGTTGTGCTGTCGTCCGGATCGTTATGATATACCTTAAATTGATAGCCATCATATTTGTTTAATCCGTCACTGGTGGTGAACCACATCAGTCCTTTCTGGTCTTGTACCATCCCGCTCACAAAACCCTGTGAGAGCCCGTTGTGGATGTTCAATGATTCCAGCTGCAGGGGAGCGGGCAATTGTGCCTGAAGGTTGCCCGCACAGCAGGTACAGCAAAGCAGGCTAAAAAATGGAAAGACCAGCATAAAAACAGCCTGCGCAAAACCACTAATACGATCAATCATGAACGGGCCTGCCATTAGAAACCGGTGCACTTATTTTGGGATCAATAGCGTAATTTTTTATAAACGGATTGGGGTACATCCCTGCTGCTGCTCTCGCTTCAGTGTTCAACAGGTTGACAGCAGGCTGATAGTTGTACTATCCGGAAAATGAACGGGATAACAGAGCGCGGCACAGAACTGGTTTTTCAGGGGAGGATGGATGGGCGATATGGCAAGATGGGTAAAAAAAACCATACTTGTCACATAAACCCGCTTTCATCACCTTTCCCACCCTGCTGGTTGAGCAGGATGCGGGCCTAAATAGATTGGTTGCGACAATTTTATACCTGAAATGTCCGCGTGAGAATAGAAGTTGAAAATAAAAAAGGTGGTGCTGCAATTGATCATCAATTGCAGCACCACCTTTGGAGTGGAAAAAACAGCTTTTGCTTATCCCGACAACGCTACCGGGGGGCTATAAAAAAATTACCAGTGCAGGGGGTTCCAGTTGCTGGGATCTGTGACAGCTCCAATAACAGTGGAAGCAACATCGGCAAATTTTCCGCCCAGGCTTTTAAATGCATTGGCGATATCGGATGCAGCGTAACCAGCCTGCTTGAGGGTGGTGTTTACCGCATCAGCGCTCAGTCCGAAGACGGTATTCAGGGCTGACGCGATCTGATCGAGGCTGAAAACATTTTTGAGCGCAGATGCCACCTCGCCGGCCGTGTACCCCGCTGTGTTCATCGCAGAAGCAACGCCGTCAGCTCCCAGGTTAAAGGTGCTTTTTAAACCGGAGGCCACTGTGTTCGCGGCAAAGCCTGCCTGCTTCATAACAGCAGCTGCCTGGTTCGCCGTTTGATCAAAACCGTCGCGCAGCACGTCTGTAACTGATGCAGTGAGAGAAAGTATGCCTGTTACAGCCACCCGGGCCCAGTTGGATACATCCGTATACAGATCGTGGAAGATGGTTTCTACATCGTATGCGATACACTGAACGATGCCTTCCACCAGGTCGGCAATCTTGTTTGAACGCATATCCATTGGATAATCGCCGAAAGAACGGGTAATGTTCATGAAGTCAAAGGTCCCGCCTACAACGAGGTTAATGTTCTGTATTACAGTTGTGATAGAAACATGGGCACTCACAGTTGTGTTCAGGTTGAACGAGCCAAAGTTAATCCCCCCGACCGTCGGTAGGGAAATGGTCCGGTTGATGCCGCACTGGAATGCACCATAGAAGTTGCGAAAACCAGTTAGCCGGCAGGCCATCTTTCCATTGAGCACACTGCCAAAATCCACCTCGAACTCAATGTCGTCTTTGTTGATGTCGGCTTCTACCGCTATACCGATCTGGTCAAAAACATCAACCCTGGCATTGAGGTGCAAGATAGGGGAAGTAAGGGTATTGATAACCAGTACAGGACCGCCAGGTAGCACCCATTGCACGCTGGAAGCAGAGGCAATTGCCTGTTTCATGGCGGCCGTGGTCGCGACCTGGTTGTTTTTTATGGGATTTCCATTTTGATCTACCTTGATGGTAACGCCTTTCCCGTCACCCGATAGCTTCACCAGGTTGCCGATGTGCAGGGGAGCCATTTCGATGTTGGCAGTGAGCCCGTTGTTCAGGTCGAGGGATATATCACCGAAAAAAGAAAGATTTGCTACGCTGGCGCTTGCACTGAAGCCGTAACCCATCTGTGAGAGACTGCCATCTGGCAGGGTAACCGGCTCCATCGGGTTCTGCGCCCACTTGAATGAAATATCCGTAAACGTTACCGGCACGTCAATGGCTGGCCTGGAATTGGTGAAAATTTCCAGCAGCTGCCCCATGTCCATGCTAGGCACATAAAAAGAGATATACACCGGGTCGGGCACTTCATCTTCTATGCTGCACACCAGCACAAATGTGTTGTCATCAAGTTGTACAACAGGCGTACTCTGGTCACCGATATGAAACTTGCCTTGCAGTCCGAGCGCGATGCCGGGCGGCGTAAAGAAGACGCCGATCCCCACGCCGAACTCGTCAAAGTGGACGCCTTTCATCACCGGGGGGGGCGGGAAAGAACTGTTGTCGCCTTGAATAGAAGCCTGGATGCTGGCTTCCACATTGTCGATCGTCATGGAAATATCCGCTTCAAATGCTTTGCTCATCAGGTTAAAAGGAATCACCCCGCTGATGGAGAACACTACAAACTGAAAGAGCGGATTGATGTCGATGCTGATTTCAGGGTTTGTGATCGCAAGGGTCTTGCCGCCACCAACAGGAATGTGGATGGTATCAAGTATGATGGCAAGGCGGGTTCCGCTGATGCCGGCGCTCAGGCCATAATTAAGCTGGATGCTGATCTGCACGGTTTTGTCGCCAAAGAGAGAGGCAAAATTGCTGGCGATCTGGCCTGTTTCAGCAGGAAGATTGGTAAGGTCCACCTGCGCGCTGATAGCCAGCACGCAGGTGTCCGTATTGCAGGTAAACTGGGTAACGCTGATGTCGGGTAAGGCCGATGGCCAGGTGCCGCCCATCAGGCTTACCAGCCGGCTGAGTGAGTAAGAAGGCGCTGCAGCAGGGGAGGGGTTTTTGATCGTATACGCAACTGCCATCATGTAAGTCTGGAATGTGCAGGTGTTGTACGGAGGATGCTGCGTAAAAAAACCGTTAACGGCGCTTACCAGGCTGGATGAGTTTTCTTTGATAAGTGCAGTAAAAGCTGTGGAAACCGGATCGGCAGGTTTTGACTGCATGAACTGGATAAAGCTGAATGTAGTGGTCATGGCATCTTCATCTGCCTGAACCACATGGTAAGAAGGTGCTTTCTGAAATACCAGCTTGACGCAACGCATGACCGGTTTTCCATTCAGCGCGTTCATGACAATAAAGGCCGAACTGCTGCGGATGGGCAGGACAGTGCCGGTACTGTTGGCTTTGATGATGCCTAGAAGGGTGAGCTGACCAAAATAATTGTTGTCTGCAGCTGATTCGGTAGCGGAAGAGAACGAGTCATAAACCCCGATATCATAAGGTAAACTGTTTTGAAAGGAAACAGGTGCCAGGGTTGTAGTGGTTGTTGGAGTTGTAATTGTTGCCATGCGGATAAAATAATAGGATGATTTATTTTTCTACTGCCAGATAGCTAATTTCAATGGTTTCCCTTGATTCAGGACTGGTTTCGGATGAACCTTCGCTTTCTTTTGCCGCCTGCTCGCGTTCCTGCAACACCTGTATGATGTCATTGGTTTCGTTCTGGATCTTTTCAAATTCGGTCTTTTCTGTTTTTTGCAGATTGCCTTCCATACGCTCGTACGCCACCTTCAACAGTTCCATGTTACTTCCAAGACCGGAATTAAATTCCTGAAGTGAAACTTTGCTTTTGTTACCTGCTATGTCGTCCAATTGCTTACTTGATTCATCGACCGCATCCATCGCTGCTTGAACTTCCGATGTATTTTCGTACTGGGTGATTTTTCCCAGCATTTCGTACTGGTTGGCGATAGCCTTGTCCATAGCCTGCATTTGTTGCTTTTTTCCCAGTTCGGTATAAAGGTTTTTTCCATCCTTCCATTCGCGGAAATTGTCGTCCCGCTCTTTTTGTATTCGCTCTTCTTCTACCTCCCAAAATGCATCGCCGCCATTCTCGTCCGCATAATACTCACTGTCGGTGTCCGTATCATCATACACATCCACAACTCCTTTTTTAAGCCGGATCTTTCTCCTGTACAGCGCATAGGCAATACCGCCTGCAGCAGCAGCCAGGATCGCGAGTGTGCCAGCCAGGAGTGTTGCAATACCGGCAAGCTGGAGTTTGTCTTTGAGGTCCTCCGGATGCAGCAATCCGTCGATGCTGATCCAGGGTTTGCTGTCCTCATCTTCCTGAACTGCACCAAGCACCTCGACATTATCGATCGTTCCTTTCAGCAAGGTGATAATGGAGAGAGCAGATTGATCTTTGGTGGTGCCGTCTGCCGTGCTGAAAACGCCCTTCAGTTCAACGGCCGGCTTAGCTGCTCCGTCCTTGTTGCTGAACTTTCCATTGGAATAGGCCAGGGTTACCGGTTCGCTTGCTGCTTCCGCCGGCTGGTATACGATGGAGAAATCAGGATGGCTCTTATCTACGCTGGCTGGCGCCTGTGCCGGAGTGATAATTGTAAGCGAACCAACATCTGTCGTATTGCTGGCATTGGCCTGATACAGCCTGTATACTTTTTTAGAAGCGTAATTGGCCCAGATGAAGGGATAACTGTTGTAATAAGTTTGAACAGCCACCACTTTATTAAGGGTCAGTTCTTTGTAATCCTTCGTGTTCTGAAAGAACCGGTTAGTGCTGTTGATGTCTTTATCGGCCAGGGCTGTGGCGTAGCCGGTAGCCAGCTCAGATGATGGGAATGCTGTGATGGTCTGGAGAAATTTTTCTGCCAGCTGCATGGCTTTTCTATCAGCAGCTTTTACAGACACAGCAATGGTGCTTGTTTCATTTTCCGGAAATGCGACGGGAAAGGCCATCGCAGGAAACAGGTTGTCTGCCTGTGCTACTATCAGGGAATAAGCCATACCATCCTGTGCATGCTCTATTGTAACAGAGGCATTGCCGCCGTCTTTGAGGATGTTACCGGAGACGCCTGCTTGAAGCATCGTGAGTGGCTGATCGTATAGCTGTATGTTCAAAGCATCTTTATCTGAAGCGCTGGCCTGTACCAGCACCACGGGGATGTCAGCATGATTGGTAATCTGATACTCAACCTGGCTATTGGTTGCGGTTAGTGACTGGCTCATACAAGGTATGGTTTGTTTGTAGATTGATAAATAGCGTCGTTGCGGGATCGCATAAACGCGTAAAAGATGATGTGGAAGAGCATATATCCTGAAAGGTTTATCTTAAAGCTCAACGCCTTCCAGGTCCTCCGGTATACTTCCGCTCTCCGTATCTGATGCACTGGATGTATTCGCGTCCGACATGTCGTCGATGTCGGCATTGTCCTGTTGGAGTTCTTTCATATTGCTCATGGTATCCGCGTCTACCTGGCTGCTTACGCTCTCCAGTTCCGTGCTGATCTGCTGGTTAACGGTTTTCATCGTACTCTGAACCTCGGGCAGTACGGTCGAAAGTTCTGCTGTAGTAGCACCGGACAGCGTGTCAGAAGCACTCTCGAGGCTGTCGCCGGCATCCTGAATGGCTTCATCCATGGTAAATTGCGCGGTTGTTTCCAGCATGTTCTCTGCATTGTTGATATTATCCTGAAGCATGCTGCGTCCGTCTTCGTTTAGCCGATCGGTGGTCTGCTGCTGTAAGCTGGTCGTAGCAGCTGGAAGATCGTCAGGAAATTTCAGGTTGTCGTCTAATTTGTCCAATACCTTCTGCGAGTTTTCCTTCATCTGTGTTTGCAGTTCATTGAGCTGCGTCTTGATGTCCTGCATCTCTGTGGTAGTGGGCGTTCCACCGTTGTTGTCAGCCTGAGACCCGTTCAGGCTGTCTTTTAATCCTTTGAGGGTTTTCACGGCAAATTCAAGTCCCATCAACACACCCGAAGCTGTCATAAACAGCTGCAGCCAGCCCATCGCATCTTTTGGATGGAGCAGGGCATACAAACCCGACCAGTTGCCATTGCTGTCCTGCTGTTGCTTTTCAGGATACCCGAGCACATTTTTTCCGTTCACAGGACCCACCAGCGTAGAGATTATCTTATTGTCTTCCTGTTTTTTTGTAAGCTGGCTTTTCAACACAAACTGCCCCTGCAGGCAGATGGCAGGCATGTCACTGTTAATATCATCTATGAACTGGCCGTTCTTATAAAACAGTTTTTTTGTATTTCCGCTGGCATCCGTAAACTGGAAAGTAAATCCCGGCAGGGCTTTGTCTGTACTCGCCGGTGTTGATGAAGGCGAGCTGATGGCCAACGAGCCTTCATAACTGCAGGCAGAGCCGTCGCTGGAATACAGGTAATAGGTTTTGGAAGCGGCATAATCTGCCCACACAAAAGGATATTGCTTGTAGTAGGTTGTCAAGGAAACGACCATGTTCAGGGTAACGTTCCCGTATTGTTTGGTCGTTTTGAAAAAGCTGCTCACTGCATTGTCTATATCATTGCCGCTTTCTGCTTTTGTTCCGGCACCGGACAGGGCGCTCTGGTACCCTTTTGCCAGGTTGGAAGTTGGAAAGGCCATGATGGTTTGCAGGAAATTTTCTGCCAGCTGCGTGTTTTTATAGTTGTCGGCAGTGAGTGTAAGGGGCTTATAGCTTTGGGTAGCTATATTAAGCATTACACCTTCTGACTCTACCGGATAGAGATTTTCAGCCCGGGCGATAATGATGTTGTAGACCTTGCTGTATACGATGGCTCCCTTGAGGTCTTTGTGGGTATCATCCAATACGACGGTACCCGACTGGCCGTTTTTGATAATGTTCGCACCATCGGAAGCGGACAGCATTTTAAGCGATTGCTCGTATAATTGCTCGGGGGCGGAAGAATCGGCAGCTGCATCCAGCATTACGATATTTGCTCCGGAATTGTTGGTGATAGCGTAGTTTTTGTTGAGCGTAGGACGCACAGGTAGTGTGGTAGACATGGTTGTTTGTTATAGGTATCAGTAAATAAGAACATGTTTGAAGGAAGGAACCTTGCAGCCGTTCAAAGATACCATTGCAGCTAAACGACAAGCAATAGCTTAAACAGGCTAATTTTTAACGGAAGATGAAAGCTGCAACAGTGCACACATCACTCTTTTTCCGGGACTGAACTTTTTACATCTTCTTCGGTGCGCTGATCAGGTAGGTCTATGGAAATCGTTTCTCCTGTGTACAGACTATCTGCCAGCAAATGCCGTTCTTCTATTTGTTTCTGGATGTTATCCTTTATCATCTCTTTTTTTCTTTTCATGTTTATGATTGTATTTTCCGGCCTGCTGTATGTTGCCTTATAAGCGTTTGTAAATCCTGAAACTATATGCGCTTAATCTTGAACGACTGTTCAAAGTTCTGTTGCTGCAACCCGCGGGGCAATAGCCTGAATGGGCTATTTTCAAAAAGTGCAAGGGGATTGAACAAAGCCTGCTTAACTCCTCCTAACCACTCATCTCTTAGACTGTACTTTCCTCATCGATAAGTTTGCTACCTTAGGTGTTTTGTTGTATGATGCGCCACTCCTGCTACTTGTTTTGCTTAAACATTTTTGCATTTTCATTTTGTGCGGCACAAAAGTCCAAGCCAGTCCGCACGGATGCAGGCAACTTCTTCAAAACTGTAATTATAGTTCTAAAGCTGGCCTCAGCATACAAATGATCTGTTATCAGCGCTGACCTTCCTGATGTAATCGCAAGTGCCAACCGGTCTGGCTTTGAAACTGGACAGGTGGTAAAGCTGAACGGTGTATACCACATGTTTGTAAACGAAATGTTTGACCGCCCGCACAGAGACCTGCGCATTTCTTATTGGACAAGCCCCGATGCTGTTCGATGGAAGCGGCAGTCAACAGTGATGCAAAGTATTCTGGGCAGAACACCATCCAATCTGCGTTCTGAAGTTTGGTTAACTGCAGTTATATTTAATGAGGAAGAAGATGCATGAAATAATTTTTATGCTATCGGCAAATGCGCTTTAACGTGGCAATAATTTTTTGTGGCTGTACGGGATTTTAATCAGTGCAGTGGCCTTCCACGATCTCCTTAATTTTGTGCAAGTCGGCCTCGATCAATTTTGTATCCTGGTTAATTCTTCTTTTGTTCTTCCGGCCATTCCAAACAACGTAAAAATCAGTTCGCTTCCTTCTCCGTTTTCGACCACTCTCATCGGATTGCTTACCGTGCCGTCAGTGGGCAGTGTAACCAAATTGTCGATGATGCCAAAATCATTGGATGATGTAAATTCTATTTGCAGATTTCTATCAGCTGTTTCTGCTGTCAGGTATTGTTTTCCTCTTTGTTCATGGAATTTATAAAGGCAACCAATTGGGTAAAGTTTATTTGTTGAGAAGCAAATTGATAAACTTCCTTTGCCCGTTTGCTGATGGAGATACTGAGGTTTCTAACCTGGTAGGTCATTTAAGGGGTTTTTATTTTGCGCTTCCGGTTCTGATCCACCGCCATTTGCCGGTCTTCTACTACAAGTCTTGCTGGTCTTGGCTTTTTACAAGCAGTAACCAACAGAAAGCCAGACTTGCATGTCTAAATACCCTCCTGCACGCTGGTTGCTATTGGACCTGTAAACCTTTGTGTATTTACCATAACCCAAACCCGTCATACCGTCTATATTTATCTTGCTTTTGGAGAAATACGAGAACCCAAAGGAATAGCCCCCGCGGACAGAATTGGCTAAGAAGTCGCGGGATGGATATAAGAACCCGGCTTTTGTTTGAATGGTTCTTTTAAGCGTTCCGCCATAAATAGATCCATAAAGCGTTGCATTTCCCAGTTCAAGGTTCCCGAAATGTTTTTTCACTCTTACTAGGTAACCGCTGTAGTCATAATGATCTGTAAGCAGTACATTATTGAACTCTCCTTGTACAAAAGAGATTTCCGCACTGAGGTTGTGCTTGAAAACTTTCTCGATGGCCACTGTAGGCCTATGTGCTGCCAAGCTTAAAAGATTTGTCTTGACAATCACCCGTTGTGCCAGTGGTCTGCCTCCCACCTGTGCATACGCAGACATTGCTCCTATTATACTGATAAAAATAAAAAACTGCTTCATATGGTTGTGCATGACCGTTAGCTAGTTTCAAACTGCAGGAATAAAGCCTGCGTGTTCCGGACTACCCTCGAATTTACAGTAAAAAATTTTATTGCAATTTAAACAAGTTCCCGAACAGGGAAGCACAGTAAATCATTTATATAATCAATTTGTCTTTTTCGCTGTCCGGGAACAAAAAACGGTGATGTCGCAGTTGCCCTCTTCAAGATAAAAAAACTTACGCGTAACTATTACCTGTTTTTTCGTTGAGCTCTTCACCTTTGCTTGTATTGCGATTGGGATGTCTTTCTGAAGTGCCTTCAGCCAACTTGTCTTCCCTGTCGGTGTACTTGTCGGTCAGCTCATTGTATTCAGCCATTTTTTCCGGTGGAGTGGCAGCCAGGCCAAGTCCTTCTTCTTTGTTCGAGCCGGAGGGCTTGCCTTTGTCTGGGCGAAACCCTGTCTTTTTGCCTGTTTTCATAAAAGTGGTTTTAGATACAATTTGCAATTCGTATACCACCAGTGGAAACAGGATTTAATCGGCCAGCTGGAAAAGCAGCATACAAACCAACGCGGCAAGAGAAGTGGAAACACTTAGCGGAAGGATAGGTGTAATTGTTTGTTGTTAAAGTTTTCAATACCGAAATATAAATATCTTTCATCAAGCGGCGTTATTTTCACATTGAAGCAACTGAAACCGCTCCCACAGCTGCGTCTGCAAGCCCTCCATAGAGAGCTTATCATTAAAATCCGGTATAACCGGCAAATCTCAAGCAGTTCTTTTCTTTTATTAAACCCATAAACCATGAAGATCATGAAAAATTCGATTGCGATCGCAATCGTTATGTGTGTGTTTGCAAAAGGTTCTTTTGCACAGGTGTCCGCAACGGCTACTGCCACAGCAGAGATTGTAACTCCCATCGCGATTACAAAAACTGCTGACATGAATTTCGGGAATGTGGCTGTAAGTACAACTGCCGGAACAGTAGTGTTGACTCCGGCCGGCAGCAGATCGGCTACCGGCGGTGTTACACTACCAGCAACAGCCGGAACCGTCACGGCCGCTGCTTTTGATGTGACAGGCATTGCGGACTATACGTTTTCGATCACGCTGCCTTCCGCCGATCTGGTGCTTACCCGCAATTCCGGAACGGAAACCATGATTGTGAATACATTCACGAGCACGCCTACCACTACAGGTACGCTCACTTCGGGTGCGCAAACTGTGAATGTAGGAGCAACCCTCAATGTTGCCGGATCCCAAGCTGCAGGAACTTATGTATCGGGAACCCCGTTCACCGTTACCGTAAATTACGATTAAACGACAGGGAACAGGCCATGCAGCTGCTCTGTTCGTAACCCTGTTATCAAATCAGCTAAATCTCTTGTTCTTATTTGCCGTGTGTTTGTTGTTGTGGGATGATCAAATTATCGATCTATGTGCAGATTGGATGGTGGTGAGTTTTATAAGATATGTGATGGCAGGTGCATTTTTGCAAAGATTGTCTTGTGTCTGAGCCTTTGTTTTAACGAAGGGATGGCACAGGGCAATCTTCTTGTTATGCCTAGAAGAGTGGTGTTCGAACGAAACATGCGTTCGCAGGAACTGACACTTGCCAATACAGGCAGTGATACAGCACGTTATTCTATTTCCATCATCAACGTCCGGATGAAAGAAGATGGTAATGTAGAAGTCATTGATAGGCCAGATTCGGGTCAGAATTTTGCTGATAAGTACCTGCGTCTGTTTCCCCGCTCGGTTACGCTGGGTCCCAATGAGTCTCAGGTTATCAAGCTACAATTAACCAAAACGGGAGAACTGCAGCCAGGTGAATACCGCTCACATCTTTACTTCAGGGCTGAACCTGATGCCAGAACCTTTGGTGTGGTTAATGCCTCCAAAGATTCTTCCATTTCAATCCAGCTGGTGCCGGTGTTCGGCATATCCATTCCCGTGATCATCCGCGTGGGTGAAACCTCGGTACAGGTAAGCTTGAGCGATATTTCCCTGCAGCCAAAGGAAAATGGTACAGCCTCGCTCGGCTTTATGATCCAGCGCAAGGGAAACCAATCAGTATATGGTGACTTGTCTATACAATTTATGCCACTGAAAGGTAAGCCGGTGCCTGTAACAACTATAAAAGGAATTGCTGTTTACACGCCGAATGAAAGTCGGCAGGTTCACCTTGATCTGGCAAAGACGAACGATGTAGACTACCGGTCCGGAACCCTGCAGCTAGTATTTGCATCGCCTGCTGATACGAAATCAGAAAAATATGCCGAAGCGGTGTGGCAGCTGCATTAAAGGCCAGAACAAAACTGGTTGTTGGACGTGTCTAAGCCAGACCAATGATCCAGTCAGGTGTATGCTCAATTTTATCCGGGTTGTCAATACTGCAAAAAACGGTGTCCGGTTTACGGTTGCGGTGGTGATTTGCATCGCCGGTTCCGTTTGTACACATGCGCAAACCAGCTGGAAGGGAATTGCCAGCACAAGCTGGTCAACGGCCACCAACTGGATCGCCGGCGTACCGACTACTACCGTGGATGCCTTCATTGGCGATGCAAACTTCACAGGACCTTACCAGCCAACGCTGACAGCCACTTCAGCATGTAAGAACCTTACTGTAGGCGGGCAGGTTACGGCTACGCTATCAGTTGTCAAAACATTTACCGTGAATGGAAACATGACTTTCAACAGTGGCAGCACCATCACGCAGAGCGGCGTTACGTTTGGCGTTATCAACTTTAACGGCACTGTTTCACCGGTCCTGAACTCCACCAGCACACCCACCTATGCCACCCTCAATATCAACAATACGGGCGGGGTGACCGCCAGCGTGCGCTGGAATGTAACGGTGGCCATGAACATCAGCAGCGGCGCCACTTTCAATGGGGGCGGCTCTACGCACAATATCTATGGCTCATTTACAAATAACGGAACCGTTACAAGCAGCGGCACACTCAACTTTCTACCCACTACCGCCCAAACAATTTCTCTTGCCGGCACAGCTTTTACCAGCACCGGTATGGTCCAGTTTGGCGGTAGCGGACCCCTGGGCATAACAGGAGGCGCCATTGCAGTATTCAATACAGTGATCGTGTCCAACAAGGCGGGTGTAACGCCTGCAAGCAACTGGACCATCGGTGCTGATTTCAGCATCGCCAGCAATGCCATCTTCAACGCCGGTTCTTATACCTATGCAGTAGGTGGCGACATTGAAAGCAGCGGCACGCTCAACGGAGGCACCAGCTCTTTTACGATGAGCGCATCACCCGGGACGATTGATGGAAGTCCGGCTACCACCTTCTACGACTTTACCATAACCGGCGACATTACAGCCAATGCCGATTTCAATATTTCCCATAATTATGTCAACAACAACCTCTTTACGGCCAATCCGGGTACGGTGGTGTTCACCGGTACAACTACTTCCACGCTGAGCGGTACTGCCCTTACCTATCCACTGGCCCAATTTGATGTGCGGAAGAGCAACAATGCATCGGTGGTGCTGACAAAAAATGTCACCAATGTGACTGAGGTGAATGTATACACCGGTGTGCTGGATGAAGTAAGTTTCACCCTCACCGGCGATGCGGGCGGTGGCCTGCTGCATGTGGATGACAGCGCTACCCTGCGGATCGGCGGCACCAATACCCTGCCCGGTTTTACCAGCTATGCACTGGATACCTTCAGTACTGTGGAATATTACGGTGCCGCACAAACGATTTTCGCTGCGGCCCCTTATGGCAACCTGACGATTTCCTCGGCCGGTAACAAAACCGCCGCCGCAGCCCTGACCATGCTGGGTACGTTCAGTTTGAGCAACGGAACTTTCATCGGGGGCAGCTTCACCCACAATATAGGCGGCAGCTGGCGCATGACAAGCGGCAGTTTCACCAACACAGGTACAACCATTGCCTTCAATGGAACAGGCGCACAGGATATTTTCTCCACCGGCGCTTTCAACAACCTGACGATGAATAAAGCCGCCGGACAAACAACCCTGTCTTCCCCCATTACCGTCAATGCGGCACTTACTTTTTTATCCGGAAAAATCACAACCGGATCCAATGTGCTGATCCTGGCCAGTGCCAGCGGGGCCGTCACAGGTGCTTCCGCCAGCACAGGTTGGGTAGACGGAGCGCTCCGGAAAGCTATCCCCGGCGGCCTGGGCATAAGCAGAACCTTTGAGGTGGGCGATACAGCTTATTCACCGGTTTCTATTGTGTTTACCACTGTGCTCACGGCAGGAACCATCACTGCACGTTCAACCTATAATGATCATCCGCAAATTGCCTCATCTGGTTTTGCCCCTAGTAGTACAGTGAACAGGTACTGGACCATGACCAATGCTTCGGTCACTTTTTTGCTCACCACGCTTACCTTCAACTGGCAGCTATCTGATGTTGACAATGGTGCCAATCCGGCCAATTTCACCGCCGGAAAATATTTGACCGGAAGCTGGTCGCAGCCCGGCAGTTCATCTCCAACGGCTACGTCTATCCAGTCGTCCGGCCTGCTGGCTTTTGAGGGTGACTTTATCGTCGGCGAGCTGCAGCAGGCTGCGGTATGGACAGGGTTCTCCAGCACCAGCTGGGGCACAGCAGGCAACTGGTCAACCCTGGCAGTGCCCACCAATACGACCCGTGTGACCATTCCATCCAATGTGTCGCGGTTTCCTGTGCTGAGCAGCGGCACCGGTGTTGCCAGTGACCTTACCATCCAGGCAGGTGCTTCGCTCGCCGTGAACAATGCTACACTGCGGTTACTCGGTACCGTTGCCAACAGCGGCACCTTTACAACTTCCAATGCTACCATCGAGTTTGCCGGCAATGTGGCGCAAACCATTCCTGCCAACACTTTTTCCGGAAACACCCTGTACAACCTGACCGTCAACAACCCGGTAGGGGTTACCCTGGCAGGTGCCCTGGATCTTACCAATACGCTCGCTGTCCAGAACGGCACGTTTACCACAGGCGGCTTCCTGACCCTGCGCTCCACTGCCAGCGGCACTGCCCGCGTGGCTGCTGTTACCTCAACGGCTGCTACGCCCATCAGCGGCACGCTAAGGGTAGAGCGGTATATTCCGGGCCGCCGCAAATACAGGCTGATGGCGCCTTCTGTAACTACGTCCACCGCTGTTGCACTTGTTGCAGGGCAGGAAGGACTGTCTATCTGGGGCAACTGGCAGAACGGGGGCAACACCAGCACGGCCAATACGGGAACCCTTATCACAGGCGGAAGTACAGCTGACGGGTTTGACCAGCAGACCAACTATCCCTCCCTGTACACCTACGATGCAGTGAACAGGCAGTATACACCTTTTACTTCCGCCAACGGAAAAAGGACCCGTTATATACCCCTGCAAACAGGGACGGCCTATTTTATGTTTGTATACGGCGACAGGGTCAGTACCATTTATACGAACACGCCCAACTACACCGTGCTGTCCGCCACCGGAACCCTGGCTACCGGCGACCAGGTTTACACCCCGTCTTCGCCTGTTCCGCTTTCGGGTGTTCCAGGCCGTTATACCCTGCTGGGCAATCCGTTTGCATCACCGGTCGACTGGGCTTCCCTGCCTAAAACAAACCTGGAAAACACCTATTGGGGATGGGATCCAAACCTGAACGCTACAGGGGGCTATGTTACGGTAAGTACGACCGGAACCGTGACCCTGATTGCTCCGTTCTCCGGCACAACCGGCCTGAACCAATACATTCAACCCGGACAAGGATTTTTTGTACGCACGTCTGGAGCATCACCTGCCCTCACCATCAGGGAGCAGGACAAATCAGCTATCAACAACACCAATGCCTTCAGGGTGGGAAATGCGAATGGGGCAGGGGAGATTCCACTGCTGGCGGTTAACCTCTTTTTTGGTGAGGCGGGCAGCCGCACACTGGCCGATGGGGCACTGGTAGCGTTCGACCCGGCATTTCTGAACGGGGTCGGACCTGAAGACGCAGCCAAGCTATCCAGCGGGGCCGAAGCGCTTTCTATTGTCAAAGGCAGTGAGCTGCTAAGCATTGATGGCAGACCGCTTCCGCAAATGACCGACACCCTTCTCCTGCAGCTAAGCGGGCTAAGCAAGCCGCAGTACTGGCTCCAGATCTTTGCACAGCAGCTGGCCGGTTCTACTTACCAACTCGTGCTTGCAGATAATTATCTGCAAACCACCCGTCCGCTCTCGTTGCAGGATACCAATTACATCCCTTTCACCGTAAACTTTTTTGATCCCGCTTCCCTCCGGCCCAACCGGTTCCGGATCTTGCTGGCCCCACAGCAGGCATTGCCCCTGCGGTTCTTATCCTGTACCGCCCGCCTCCGGAACGACCAAGTTTATGTAAGCTGGAAGGTAGCAGCAGCCCGGGATGTACAAAAGTTTGTGGTGGAGAGATCGCAGGACGGAGTCGATTTCAGGGAGCAGGGAGAAGTAATAGCCCAGGGTGGAAGGGAAGAGCAGGCTTATGAATGGAAAGAGGCAGGTACCCTTAGCGGAACCCGGTATTATAGGATCAGGGCTGTAGAGAAGGAAGCGCGGTCTTATTACAGCGGGGTATTGCCTGTGAGCAGGGAAGCGGAAGCAATGAGCATCAGCGTCTATCCCAATCCGGTTGGCAGAACAGGTATCGGCTTGTTCCTGGCGGGCCTGAAAAAGGCTTCCTACAAGGCGGTGTTGTATGATGAGAAAGGAGCGCAGGTAAGGAGCTGGCAGCTGGATCATCCGGGCGGATCGGTTTACCAGGTACTGCCTGTTCAGCAGGTGCCGGCGGGTACTTATCGCCTCCAGGTAGGAGGGAGAGACTTTTATTGGAGTGAACCAATTATAATCTTATAGCTATTGAAATACGTGCGGAGCATTCTAAAACGCAAAAACATCCGGTGGCTGCTGGCCTTTTTGTTCAGCTGGGGATCGTATGCTGCGTTCGCACAGATGCCGACAGACAGCTTGCCCAGGGATCCGGCGAGGATCTCTGTATACGTTGTACAAAACCTGCAGTTTGGATCTATATCGGCTGGCGATGGGGGGGGAACAGTGACCGTATCGCCCACAGGCTTGCGTTCCGTGACGGGGACGGTGATTGCCCTCAGCCGGGGCGGTGCCGTGTTGCCGGCCCTGTTTGAAGTAGAAGCACCCGCGGGCGTGATCGTTACGCTGCAGAATGGAGCAGATGCGCCGCTTACAGGAAGCAATGGCGGCAACATGACGTTGCGGTTGGGCGCTTCCAATCCTGTTTCACCCTTTACATCATCCGTTGCACCACCTGGCCGCACCCAGGTCTCCGTAGGCGGCACCCTGACGGTTGGCAATTCCACCGTTAGCAGGCCAGGAACATACAGCGGCACTTTTTCCATTTTATTTTTTCAACAATGACAGCTGCCAGCATCCCTGCATGAAACCCAACCGCCCATACCTGCCCGCCTTAAACAGGTCCACCCCACTGCGGCAGATCACGGGCTTTGTATGGGGTTTGCTGACAGGCTTTTTGTTGATGCCTGCCTTGAGCAGGGCGCAAAGCGATGCTGCTTATGAAGAAACCAGTGTAACGCTCAATGTACTCCGCATCGGCAGCATTGAGCTGCCAGCCCTGATCAGGGATGATTCGGCTTATCTTTCCGTGCCTGATTTGTTCGAATTCCTAAAGATCAACCATCAGCCCTCCACTACCTGCGATACCATCAATGGTTATTTCATGGACCCGCAAGCCTCTTTTCTGATCCTTAAAAAAGAAGGCCTGATCCGGTACAAGGGAAAACAGTTTGCGTTGGATTCCGGTGTGCTCGCAGGTGCTGAAGGAACCTTGTACATGCGCACCGATTGGTTTGAGCGGGTGTTTCAGCTGAAATGTTCTTTTAGTTTCCGGAGCCTTTCTATCCTGCTCAGCACCAATGTAGAGCTTCCGGCGATCCGCGAAATGCGGCTGGCAATGATGCGCAGCAATCTCCGTACACTGAAAGGAGAGTGGAAGGCCGATACCGTCGTCACGCAACGATCGCCCTTTTTAAGTGTAGGCAGGGCAGACTGGGCCATGACGACCAAACAGCAGGTAAAGGGCGTTAGTGAAGCAGCCCTGAACCTGACACTCGGTGCCCGGCTTGCCGGTGGCGAAGCGACCGTAGCACTCAACTACTACAACCTCGATGGTTTTCAGCAGCGGCAGCAGCTCTACCAGTGGAGGCTGGTCAACAATGATCATGCAGCCCTGCGCCAGCTGGTTGCCGGTAAGTTTTACACCAATTCTATTTCATCTATTTACAACCCGATCCTGGGTGTAGAGGTCACCAATACACCTTCTATTTACCGCCGCTCTTTTGGCAGCTATACACTGAGCAATGTAACCGAGCCGAACTGGACGGTGGAGCTGTATGTAAACGACGTGCTGATCGACTATGTGAAAGCCGATGCTGCGGGCTTTTTCACCTTTCAGGTGCCGCTGGTTTACGGCAACTCGGCTGTCAGGCTCAGGTTTTACGGTCCTTATGGAGAAGAGCGGACCCAGGAAGGCACTGTATTGATCCCCTTCAATTTTCTGCCCCGCCATGAGTTCAATTACTCGGTAGGTGCAGGGGTGGTGGAAGACAGTGTAGGCAGCCGATTTACCCGTGTGACTGCCAACTACGGACTGACACGGCGCATAACCATCGGCGGTGGATTGGAGTATCTTTCTTCTGTTCCGGGTGGCGGTAAGATTCCGTTCGTGAATACAGCACTCCGCCTTGCTTCGAACCTGATGTTGCTGGGCGAGTATGCTTATGGGGTAAGAACAAAAGCCCTGCTGACCTATCGCCGGCCATCGAACCTGCAATTAGAGCTGAGCTACACAAGCTACAGGAAAGGACAGCGGGCCATCCAGAACAATTACCTGGAAGAACGCAACCTCTTGTTTTCGCTTCCCTTCCGTACAAGACACCTGGCGGCTTTCACCCGGCTAACGCTTAGCCAGAAAACTTTTCCCGGATCAAAGTATACGAGCGGGGAGTGGCTGGTCTCCGCATCAGCCGCCCGCATCGGTGCCAACCTGACCACTTATACGCTGTACAATACACCCCGCGATTATCTTTTGTACAGCAATCTTGCCCTCAATTTCCGGCTCTTCCGGCAGATCAGTTTTATGCCGCAGATCCAGTATGAATACCGCCAGCAAAAAATAAGCATGCTGAAAGGACAGGTCGATAAACAATTTTTCCGCAATGGCTACCTAACCCTTTCGTACGAAAAGAATTTTTATTACAACATGTCTAATGCAGGCATAGGCTTTCGCTATGATTTTTCTTTCGCCCAAACGTATACCTCTGTTGGCCGCAGCAACCACCGGACCCTCTTTGTACAATCGGCCCGCGGCAGCCTCCTGTATGATCGTGCGACTGATTTTCTGGACGCCAGCTGCAGAAGCAGGATAGGCAGGGGAGATGTGGTTATGATGCCTTTTCTGGACATCAATTGCAATGGCCACCGCGATGCAGGTGAACCTAAAGTAGCAGGACTAAAAGTAAGGGCCCTGGAAGGAACTGTTCAGTACATCCGCAACGACACATCGGTTCGCATCTCAAACCTGGAACCTTACGTGAATGTCTTTATTGCCCTCGATAGCAACAGCTTCGACAACATCGGCTGGCGCCTGCGCAAAAAAGCCTACAGCATCTACGTGGAAGCCAACCAGTCCAAATTGGTTGAAGTGCCGGTGATGGTGGTGGGTGAAGTGTCCGGCACGGTGTTTACGTGCGAAGGAGACCGCAAAAAGGGAATGGGCAGGGTGGTGGTTTCAATCTATAACAGGGAAGGTGTCCTGATCAGGCAAGTAGAAACAGAAGGGGATGGTTTCTTCAGTTATCTGGGTTTGGCACCCGGTACCTATACCGCCAGCATCGATGGCCAGCAACTGGCCCGGCTAAAGCTCACGCCACCGGTTGCCCGGCACTCTTTCCGGATCAAGCCCAGCAGGGAAGGCGATGTAGCAGACGGACTGGAATTTGAACTCCTTCCTGCACAGCGCAGTCCGGCCCTGCGCAATAGCGGAAATGAAGATCAGTAATGTTATATCTTGGATAGATTATGATAAAGTTTTCAAACAAAGCATATTCATCATACGAACACATCAATCTTCTTTGAGCAATTGCCTGATGTCTTTGATCAGTTGCTCTGCCTCCAATTGAAGCGTACCGTTGTAGATGCCGCGGATCCTTTTGGATCGGTCTATCAGGAGCATATGTTCAGTGTGTAAGAAGGCTGAACTGTCCCTTGTGAAGCCAAGGTCTTCCTCCGCAAAGTAGGATTGACGGGCAAGTGTGTAGATGTCGCCCTTGTTTCCGGTGAGCAGGTGCCAGTTGGGCGCCGTGATCCCATTTTGACCGGCATACTGGTTCAAGCGTTTTACACTGTCGATCCAGGGGGTAACGCTATAAGATAACAGGACAACATTTGGATTGTTATGAAATGCTTCTTGCAGCAGTTTCATGTGGCTGGTCATAACCGGACATATGCTGCCGCAGCTGGTAAATATAAAGTTCGCCACATGAATTTTTCCTTCGATGTCTTTTTGGGTGATTTGTTTTCCGTGCTGATCCGTAAAAGAAAATGGGTTGATCGTATGCGCTGCTTTGTATGTAATTTCTTTGCGCGTATGGAGAAACAGGGGCGTAAAATCTGGACTGTTGTAATAAGGCAAAGAAGCGGGTGCTTGCACATGGGTGCACGCAGCCAGAAGCAGGATAATCCCCATCCGGCTATTCCTTAAAGATACTGTCTGATACATTGACGCAGTTTTTGCTTCCCAGTAATCCCCATCTTCTGCCACCTTCAATCACATAATTCCATTTGATCTTGCCATTGTCATAAAACCCTTTCTGTGATCCTTCTTCATGGCCTCTTTTATAATTCATTTCTTTGATAAGTATGCCTTCGCTATTCCATTCCCTGCAGGTTCCTTCGTATTCATCATCGGCAAATTGATAAGCAAGCTTCTTGCTCCCGTTTTCCCACCAGGCAAGGTATACGCCTGTCTTGCGTCCCCTGTCGAACCTCCTTACCTGCTTCAGCTTTTTGTTTGGATAGAATTGTTTCCAGCTTCCGTGTTCTTTTCCCTGCAGGTATCCTGCAATCTCTGCGGTGTCTCCCTTGTTGTACAAGCTGTAAACAGAACCGGTGAATGGTAGGTTGTTCAAATATAGTATTCCGTTCACCGCATGGAAATTTCCTTGCTGGCTGTTTACTAATCTGTATTCTGCATTCCTTAGGCTTTGTGGGTTGCAAGCGGCTACCAGCATAAGGATGCAGACAGATACACTATTGCGAAACTGTACCAGGGGTGCCATAAAATCCGCTTCCATTGATATAAGGATCAGTGCTGGTGATGTGGTAGTGATAGATGCCGTTAGGATATTCCGGTGTAGCGCCCGTATGTCCATGATAACCATCCAGCATGGCATTGGTTACTGCTGTATTGTTTTCCTGCGGCCCATACACAGGAAAGCCATCCAGCAAAAACCCAGCAGGGCGGACTTGGATGCTTTCACGGTAGTAAGATACAGGGGCTCTACATGATAGTGGTATTGTCCGCTTTGCTGCGGATGCCCCCAGTACTGATCAAAGCTGGTGATTTCAAATGTCAACGGCTGGTTATTTCCTGCGTACTGGTTAAAAAAAGGCACTCCGTTCAGGGATACCCCGATCGGCCCCAGGGGTGTTGACTGGTGCGTAGTAGCGACCTGCGGGTTCACGGGTATTTTAAACGTAAGCATTTGGGGAGAGATGGCATTGGGGTTTTTCTGAAACTGGTTGCCGCCGAATGTTGTACCGTTGAAGTTTTCATATAAGTTGTTGGAGGCAGGATAGTATACGCTTTTATGGTCAGGCAGTCCGTTGCATTTTATGGTAACATAATTGCCATCGGATGTAATGCTGGTAGCGCCATATATTTTGGAGAAAACAGCTGGCACACTGGTATTGCCGGTACCCGGATTTTGGTCGTTGTTTTTGTTGCAGCAATAAAAAAAGGGACTCATGAGCACGATCAGGAAAGAAGAATTCAATGAAATTTCTCTCATACAATCTAATTTGATAAAGCTTATACGAGCCCTTTTTCCTAATCCTTCGGTGGAGGCGGAAGATTTTTCTGCGGGGTAAAAAATGCTGCAAGGTCTTTTGTTAATGCATTAAAGTAGACAAGCTGGTCCTCTCTGCACAGTTGCCGGATCTGGGTAAAATGATTGTAATGAACAAGCTCGATCTGTTTTTGCAACGCTTCGAGCCGGTTCAAGAGGGAATCTTTGTCAGGCGGCGCAGCTGTTTGCAGGGTCGCATACAGCTTGTTTTTGGTATGGCGGATTTCCTGTTCCAGTCCGGCGATGGTTGTAAAATGCTGATCGATCAACACTTCATACTGTTGCACCTGCTCTTTGTCAAAATGGAGTTTTTCGATGATGATATTCTTTGGCCCATCTCCCCGTTCCGGGAGCATGCCAGGTGGAGGCAGCGGTTTGTGGAAAAAGAAGAAGCCCAGCAGACCCAGGTTAATAATCAACAATCCGATCACGGCAACGCTTAATAGATTTGTTTTATTCATCGTATAATTGATTGGATGATGACAGGTGCATGGAATTGATGACATTATGAAGTTCAGCCGGTTTTTGCGGGCTGGCTGATTTTACAACGATGCCGATGTTCAAAATAAGAAGAGCAAGCGCTGTGATGACAAAAGTCCACTTCCACTGCACAGGCGCAGGTGTACTGGTAAGGGAATGGACCTGGGCCTGTATGCGGCTAAGCAAGAACGGCGGCGGATCTGCCGGTCTGATATTACTGAGTGCTTCTAATTTTTTGTCTATGTTCATACGCAGGTAAGTATGTATTGTACGAGTCTGTTTTTAAAATCCTTCTGATTGATCCAGTTTTTTTTGAAGTGTTTGCCTGGCTCTTTGCAACAGCGACTCAACAGCTTTCAGACTGACATGCATGATCTCCGCTACTTCTTTCTGGGGACGGCTTTCAATTTTAGCGAGGATCAGCGCGGTCTTCTGATTGGGAGGCAATTCATTGATAAGGCCAAACAGTTTTTCCAGCTCTTCTTTATTTTCTGCTGCGATGCCAGGATGATCAAAGTGTACCACGTCGTTGACAGGCTTGCTGGCAGAAGATTGAAAAAGACCTGTGATAAAAGCAAACCTTTTTCCTGTTTTCCGGGCCTTGAGAAAATCAAGGCATTGATTGATGGCGATGCGGTAAATCCAGGTTTTCAGGGAAGCGACAGCGGGATCATATTTGTGCAGGTGCTGATATACCTTCACAAATACTTCCTGGGTAATATCTTCGGCGTCTGCCCCGTTTTGTGTGTAATGCAGGGCCAGGTTATACACCAGGTGCGTGTACTCGTTGTAAATTTCTTCAAACCGGGAGATCATTTGCTGACGGGCTCCAGTATGAAAACGGTTTTACTGGGTAGCCGAAATTAATGCCCTATCCGTTCATCATTGCAATCATTTTGTGCAGGGCGTCTTCTGAGTGAAGCAGTTCGGTGTTGTCCAAAGAAAATTGGGTGACTTCAGATGCCCGGTTGAGCATTTGGTTTTCGTACTTTGCAAGTGCCATTTCAATGGTATCAGCATGCTTGCTGGTCAGCCATTCTGCTAGTTCAAATGCATCCTGCATGGCCATGTTTACGCCTTCGCCCGCATAGGGTGGCATGCGATGGGCTGCATCTCCCAGCATTGTCAGATTAGGCAGGGTAATCCACTGTTGGTTGAGGGGAAAATGATATTGAGGCCGGGGTATGAACCAAACTGAATCTGTTGCAAACAGCTCCTGCCAGCTGCTGTTCCATGAGCCAAAAGCCTCTTTGAACCAATCAAAAACCTGCAGCTTATTGTTAAAGTCAATGCCGCTTTCCCGGGCCCAGTTTTCTTCAACCCGGCAGCCGGTGTAAAAAGACAAACTGCCTTCTCCCTTTGCGCTCAGGATCAGCGATTGCTGGTCACCAAAAGCAAACAGTTTTCCTCCTTTTACCCATTCCCAGAGTTGAGGGGCGTTTTTTGGGGCATCATACACGTTGCCTTCAACAATGGTGATGCCCGAGTAAACAGGCTGGATGTCTGTGATATAAGGCCGGATTTTTGAGTTGGCACCGTCTGCAGCGATCACAAGGTCTGCATAAGCCGATGAACCCCTTTTAAAATGCAGAAGCCATCCCTTGTTTTGCTGTTCCATGGAAACAAAATGGCTGTCCCAAACAACCGTGCCCGGTTTGAGCGAGTCCAGCAAGATTTCACGGAGTGGGGCCCTGTCAATTTCCGGACGGTCTTCTGCATAGGCATTTTCTGCAGCATGGTCGTCCAGGTAAATAGTTCCATTCTTGTCTGTAATGCGCATCCTGCCTGCATGGGGACGGTAACGGGCATAAAAAGCTTCGATCAGACCTGCCCTGCGAAGAGCCTCCAGCCCCGATTCCTCATGCAGGTCAAGGGTGGCTCCTTGCACGCGCACATCCCGGTTAACATCACGCTCATATACATTCACGTGGGCCCCTTTGAGCTGTAAAAGCCGGGCCAGGGTGAGACCGCCCGGACCACCCCCGGTGATTGCTATTTTTTTATCTGCTAATAACATGTTGAATTTTATTTTCAACACAAAACTATTTTTTGGAGAGGGCCCAGAATTGTATAAATCGGTCGTTTTTATTTTGGCTCAGTTCTTTGGGCAAAGCGCCGGATAGCTTTTTTATTTCTCTGATGAAGTGCGATTGGTCGGCAAAATTTTGGTCAGGAAATAATTTGCCTTCTTTGATGTGCTGAAACGAAGCACGGAAGCGAAGGATGCTGCAATAGGTCTTTAATGAAATGCCAAATTGTTGGTTGAAGTAGCGGTTGATTTGCCGGCTGCTCCAGAATGCTTTTTCAGCGAGTTCTTTGACCGTCATCGAGCCCTGGGAGGAATAAACCAGGTCAAAGAGTTTTCGTTTTCTGCTGTCAGTTTCTTTGTTCAGGTGCTCCTGTATTTTTTGCGAAGCTTTTCTGCAGAAAGCTTCAAAGTCGGTTATATCCGCCGCACTAAAACCCCAAAAGTTGACCGGTAAATGGGTGGCTTTGTCTACCAGGTTCGAAAAAGAAGTGTGAAAAATATATTCAGCTGCGAGCAATCTGAAACTGATGGCAAACACCACTGTTTGAGCTAATACAGTTGTTTTGTCGGGTTGTGTTCCTATTCCCAGCAGCGTTACATGAAAGGGTTCGGTTGCCGATAGCGAGAGAAACAAATCGATCCGCCCGTCAGGCAGTACAACAACTTCTTTGTCCATGTCCGAATGATTCTGCAGGAGCCAAAAGCTTTCTACAAAATCAGCGAGTGCTTTGTCTGGTCTAACAAATTTATATGCAAGGTCATTGTCCATAGTTGGCTGTTCCTGGCAAGCGGTGGATCCAAGTTACAATTCCTTGAATACCGGTAGCCTGTTCCTGTCGACGCTGCTTTTTAAAAATGATTGCTGCTTTGCTGCCGGGATGGACGATCCTGTTAACAAACGCTTTGCCACCCAACGTTAAACCAGGCTGGGGTAGTCTTGTTCTACCAGACAAAATTTCTTTTTATGAAGAAGCATCTTGTGTTCGTCTTTTTTCTTGCTGCTGTTCTTTGTTCCACATATACAGAAGCACAATATTATATTCGGCCACCGATGGATAGACGTTACCATGACCGGCGCTCTCCGGAATACTCCCGGGAAGACCTTGGAGCATTCAAACCGTCCCTGAACATATCTGTAGGTTATGGCTTTCCCAACCTGGACAAAAGCTATCTTCCTGCATTTTATCAAGCTTATATCGGAAGCGCTTCACAGCAGGGACCCCTTACGGCTGCGGTAGATTACCAGTTCAGCCGGTACATGAGCATTGGTTTGCTGGCAACCCACGGCACTGTATCGGCACCCTACTATGATTATAATTCAACGGGCAGCGCGGCCTTTACAGGCAAGCTCACCAACTGGAGCTTCCTGGTTGACCTGGTTCGTTATATGCCGGTTAACTCACAGGTGGTAAGTCCTTATATCCGGACTGCGATCGGCTTAAATACCTGGTCGCAGCAATATACGGATGTCACCGGTGCAAAAATAGATGGTGTGTCGGCAAACAATCTTCCCGGTCTGGCCTACCAGGCGGGGATAGGCGCAAAGTTCAATCTCTCAAAACGGGCCGGGTTATTTGCAGAAGCCGGGTATGGTAAATTTATCCTGCATGGTGGTATGTCTTTCAGGTTCTGAGCAGGCACAAGCAACACATCAAAAAGCCGGACCGGATGAAAACAGGGATCCGGTTTTTTGATAAACTGAAGACTTGTACAAGGCGCATTGAAACAGGGCAGTCTTCAACAAGGGGCTCAGTTATTTGGTCCATGTTTCCACCGGTCCTACCAGGTCGCTGATTTCTTTCTGCAGTTCCGGCGATGCATCTATCAACAGCCTGCAGGTCCCGGTTTCCAAAAAGTAAAGGGTAAGCTGTACATGCTCCTTTTCGATCGTTTCCATAAAAGGCTCAATCTTATTGCGCAGCTGATCTGCAATGGCCTGGGCATCAGCTTTCAACGCTTCATTTGGTGGCTGTTCAAACTCGATTTTTAATTCCATAAAGGGGCTTTGGTATAAGTCCGTTAGCAATAAAACTTGATCCTGTCTGTAAACCGCTGTTACTACGCTCTTTGTTGATCAGTCTTTCTCCCCTGCAAAATACTGCTTTCCGCACTCATGTCCATTTATCACGGCTATTTTCAGTGGATAATTTTCCGGCAAAAAGGGAAAGGGCCAAGCCGGAAAACAAATGCAGGGAAACCAGTGATATATGATCAGCAAAGAATCGATTATTTTCTGATCTTTGTTTAACACAAGATTTCTACGGCCGGTAAACCATTGATCAACAGCCTGGCAAAGACAGCTGAGCCTGTTCAGTAAGAACACGCTGCAATCGTATCTGCTACCGCTATTCCGGATTTTGATCTATTTTATACACACACTGAAAAAATCAAAGAGATGGAAGCAAATGCTACAACAAATGCACCCTCGCCGCAGGTCTATGCGCGACTGGGCGGCATGCTGTACCTGTTTATCATTATTGCTGGTATTTCCAGTGAGTTTTTCTTCAGGGGAAAGCTGGTTGTGGCCGGGAATGCGGCCGCAACAGCAGGCAATATCCAGGCATCTGCTCTATTGTGGCGCATGGGCGTTGCTGCTGAATACGCGAGCCTTATCTGTACGATTGTCCTGGCAATGATTTATTTTTTCCTGCTGAGGCCGGTCCACAGAAACCTGAATCTTCTGTCGACATTCTTTCGTTTGATATCCATTACAGTGCAGGTGGTAGCAGTTTTACAACTTGGTGTGGCGCTGTTTTATTTAGACCAATCTGCTGCCTCGCTGAAGGTCTTTACGCCGGAACAGCTTAACGCAATGGCAAACCTTTCCATCAGATCGCATAGCTATGGTTACGGCATTTCCTTGCTTTTTCTCGGGTGCTGCTTTCCTGTGCATGGGTATCTGATCCGCAAGTCAGGTTTTCTGCCAAAGGCACTGGGTGTACTGATCCAGGTTGCAGGCTTGGGCTACCTGGTCAACGGCTTTGCGCTGATACTTGCGCCATTTGCCACAAAGTTTATATTTCCCATCTTTTTTCTACCCGTCTTTATTGCCGAAACCTCACTTAGCTTGTGGCTTTTGGTGAAGGGTGTCCATGTTGACAAATGGAAAACAAGGTATGCTCAAGCCGGGTAACACAATGATCTCCCAATCATCCGTTAAAAAGCTTGTGCTGTTTTATTGGCTTTCCTTGCCTGATCAAAACTGCATGGTATATGCTTGGAATATCATTGGCCCATTTCCGTAAAAGCAGGATGATGGCGATGATCTCAATTCTTGTAATGATGCCCAGGTAGAAGCAAACCTGGAACAAGGTCGAGGAGTTACAGGTCGTCATCACCTGAATGATCGTGGCAAAGAGTACGAGTGTCCAGATCTTTGATGAAATGGAATGCGTGGCTATTTCTTTCTTGAACTTCAGAAAACAAACCAGGTATGTCAGCGCTTCTATACCAAGCAGTATAATAAGCTGGACTTTGTTGTGGTAGAAAAAATCCCGGCATTCAAGATGATGTCTGATTACAAAGAGTTTTATTTGCTGCAACAGTCTAAGGCGTTTCTGGATAAGGTTGCTGACAAAAATAAAACTGGCAATAAAAAGAAATATATCATTGCCATTTCATCACTGGTTGGAGAACAAAGTTGTCATAGGGACGTTGATAGCTTCACCACTGTGGATTTTCCAAACATCAGTCCTGATTTGATTGCAGGAAACATGAGTAATAACACAACAAAAAGGGTTGTTGAAAATAACGCTATTTTCACAGAAATGGACCATGGTTATATTAATCCCATATCTGATCAATACGAAAAAGCGATCGCTGCAACCCCAGAGCTACGTGTTGCTTAAAAAGTAGAAAAAAATAAAACAGCGTTGTTTGCATGGCGTTAAATCCCTTCTATGATATATAAAAAAAAAAAGTCCCGGCGCAGCCTGCCAGGGTTCCGGTATGGTTTTTTTGTTACTTCTCAGAAGTAGTACCATGAAATGGTTACTGCTTGCATGTTTCTTTTTCTCGTGCCGGCAAGCAACAAAACCTGCAGCAAAGGACCAGCAAAGTCCCATCGCTCATGCGATGGATTCAACGATCCCATCAAAGCCGGACACGCATCCTGGTTTGCAACATGTCCCAGAGATTTCAGCTAGCAAAATCATTGTGCCGGGAGAGCGTATTGGGAAAACCCTTCTTGGCACAGCTGCTGCTGAACTTGAACGCCTGCTGGGCCGTCCTGACATGAGTGATGCCGCTATGGGGAAAGCATGGTTAACCTGGAAAGGAAAAGGGAGTAAAAACGGCCATGCCACAGAACTGAATATCTACACCACCTACAAAGACAGTACGATGCGGGAAAAAACCGTGCGGCAAATCCGTACAACTTCATCCTTTTTTTCTACAGATAAAGGTGCCCAGGTGGATTCTTCCCTTTCCTTCATACGGCAGTCTTTCCCTGGTCTCAAGAAAGTGGGATCTTATAAAGGGGGCAGCAAAACATACCTGGTTTATGACGACCGGGATCAAGGCATTGCTTTTGAGACTGTTGCCAACAACCAGGAAATCTGCACCGGTATCATTGTTCATCAAAAGGAGACCGATGTATTGGACGTATACCTCACCCTTCATCCCGATATGCAAAGATATTAAGGGCAGGTGCACAATGAAGTGTTTACCAGGCATGTGTCCACTGCGGTGCAAGGAAGGCTGTCCAAAGACTTGCCCAAGAAGGGGCGATTTCCGTTAAAGCAATATTTTGTAAGAAAACAATCTGCCTGCATATATAATATGTCTGTCAAATTCGTTTATCCACTCACTTTCTACATATTATCTGTATGGAAAACTTCTTCTATGGCTCGTTCAATCTCACTTTCCACGAAGGAACCGAGACGGGATACCTGGCAGTACATCCGGAGATGTATCCGGCAAATCCAGGAATCAGGCCATCGGGCAACTACTTTATCTACTGCATCCATCCCGAGCGTGGGTCCTGTACGTTTGTTGTCAAACAGGATGAGAACTGCAAATGGTTCAGCGAAAAGAAGCTGCTGTTTATTTCAGACGCGTTCGTTGAGTGGATCGGTGAGCAGATCGTACTACAAGGCCGGCACCACAATTGTTAGCCGGCACGGCTACCGGAACTGTAATGCCAACGAGATTTTGGACAGCAATGTATCTGTGCAACAACCTGTTTATCTCCACCAGAAGGATTGATCGTCAACTTTGTAGTGTTTCGCAATGAGCCGGGATTCAGCATAGATCCTATCGCTAAGCCGTGCAAAATACAACGGAAAAACAGCCGGGAACAAACAGGCCTTCACCATTCTATATTAATAAAGTCGTCCTGTGATAATTTTCAAAAAAATAATGCGTTAAGAGCATATTTAAAATCCTAACACTATGCTAAAAAACGTTTACTTATTTCTTTGGGTTATCGGTTCATTGATGGCGGGTAATTTACATGCGCAAACTACGCTCAATCCCGGCGATGTAATGTTGACAGGCATCAATGCAGGCAATTCAGATATTGCCTTTGTTACCTGGGTTACGCTTCAGCCGGGAACTAGAATCTTTTTTACGAACAACGGCTGGAACAGCACTGAGCCAACCACTGCGGCCGGAAATGCCAGGAATGTTGAGGAAATTGCGACCTGGACCAATACAACGGCGAATGCCATTCCTCCCGGCACGGTTGTAGTTACGAAAACGGCTTCGCCATATACGGCCAACATCGGTACTACAACTGTATTTTCCAACGCGGGTACTCCCAATGTTTCGCTTATGATACAGGATGGCGACCAGATTACGGTTTATCAGTCTGCATCCGGAAACGGGTATTCTTCTAATAACAATGATGCCGCTACTTTCAGCGGAAAGGCCATCAGCATCAGTGCCTGGCTCAATGACTATTTAACATCGGATCCTGAATCAGGTGAAACCGTTGTTTCAGATGAAACTACTTACCTGCCTTCAGATCTTGCCTCCTATAGTGTTTTTCATAGTACCCCTTTCCTGAATCCTTATATTCATTACAGGGGTGCCCGGACAGGATTGTCGACAGCCGGTTATAAGACGGAGGTGATGAACAGCAGTACCTGGCAAAATGATTGGTTTTCGGCCCTGGACGCTACCGCATTTGCACTGGGTGTATTACCGGTACGCCTGGTAAAGTTCACTGCACAGTGGAAGCCGGCCGGAATTGAACTGAACTGGGAAACTGCCCGGGAAATTGATCTACAGAAGTACGAGGTTGAATACAGCAGCAATGGTACGGTGTTCTTAAAAGCAGGAGAAGTCGTCGCCAATCAAACCAGCGGAGAAGGGCACTATTCTTTCAAACATCAGCCTGATGCAGGCAGCAAGCATTATTACCGGTTGAAAATGGTTGACAAAGATGGTTCGTTTATTTACAGCAATATACAGATAGTGCAGAAGGCATTGCAGGCTGGTTCTCTTACCATAAAGCCAAACCCGGTTCTTGACCAACGATTAACGGTGGCTACAAACGAGCTGCCAAAGAGCACCTATTCGTTGCAGATCAGCAATGGATCGGGCATCATCGTGTACAGGCAGACCGTCAACCATACGGGTGGCGAGATGTCGCTATCCATACAGCTTCCTTCACTGGCGGCCGGTATTTACCACCTGCAGTTGATAGGCAACGAAGTAAAGCTACATTCTACGATCATGGTAAAATAAGTCAAGCTTCTTCATATTAACAATCAAAAACACCTGCTTCGGCGGGTGTTTTTTTGTGGCCTGCAGGTAAACTTTGCTTTGAACAGGATCCAGATCAAGGACGTGGAACAGTCCATGTACAGTTCAGCGTAGACGGTTTTTGTTGTAGTCCTTCGTTCAAGGGTTTTTGTGAGTTCATCTAACCGGATCAAATGTTGTGAAAACTTCACGTTTACTTATGGGTGCCCCTGAAGTCCGCTTGGGCGCAGCTCAAGCAAGGTATTACTTTAATTGTATCCATATGCTATTCCTCAGTACGCTTGTATACCGGTCTGCTGAATTTCGATCCTGTTTGCAATTCCAACATGCTGTCAGACACGATCTTAAATTTCATGGATTGCATTTTGACAAAATTTACTTCTATAAGGCTGTCTTTTAAGAAAGCCCACCGGCCTGGTCTGGTGCGCTTGCGCTCCATTTTATTATCACTACCATTACAGCTTGAGGAAAGCAAAAAGGAGTGGTCTTTTTTAAAAACAGCTTTTGTTCTTAAAAACTCGCACTGCCGGCTTTTTGTGTAGATCACGAAAATTCCATCCCATGTTCTCTGGTCGATACAGACATTTTGCGCTGTCTTTAAAAGACCGGCCAGGGACCACCCTAAAATAAATGTAAACATCTTTACTGAGCCCATAACGATACTGTTGTTTAATGCAGGTGATTCAAAGTTCGAAAACTCTACTTTATCAGTATCCTATATTGGTGTACGGATCATTTATCTCTTAATTTCCCGCATTATCTGCCCCATATTGGAGGTACATCACAGGTCATGGCATTGAAATGGAACATGCATGACTTAAAGATCATAGACTACCACCTTAACGCCTTTGTGGGTGCATGCAGATTGTATCAATGGTTCAATCTTATCCCAGGTGCCGCCAGCCAAACCGCAGCCGATCCTGGGCATGTGGGCAGAAGCATTTTTCTCCAAGGCAAATTCGCCCACCTTTTCGAGGCATGCCTGAACAGCATCGTACCTGATTGGTGGATGACCCTTTTCGTCTTTCTTTACCCGGTGCTGTCCGATCATGTTGGCCACCCAGAGATCCGGTTCGACTTGGACGAACTGAACCTGGCCAAGGGTAAAATCCTCCTTTGACCGGTACCATTGCCGGTACTGCTGTTCCGGTTCGGGCCACCGTTTGCTGATAGCCATCACGAATCCTTTACCCCAGCCTCCGATGTCGTTGCAGATGTGAACGATATTTTGTTGCCTGCGCCAACCGGCTTAGTTGCGTCTCCCTTTGTGTAAACAATTTCATTGGTCATCTGCTATAAGCTTCAATCTGTGTACCAATCCATTTAACAAAGGTAGCCGCCGTTCCTCCGGGCAGTTTGTCGAGTGGATTGGGCAGCAAATTGGAAGCCATGGGAGATGGGGATATTAAAACCAGGCTTGGACAGTCCGGACCCTGCGCTGTAATAAAATCGTACGGTTGGAGTTCGTTACTGAACACCTTCTTCAATAAGTAATTTGCAAAAGATTTAAAATCAATTGATTGTATTCCGGTATCCGTTTGGTGCATCACTGAACAGGAGCTTCTGACCCGACTGGAACGGCTTGTTGCCAAAACGCCTTAGACGATCAACTATGTTCAAAAATTACTTCAAAACCGCTACGCGTAATCTGTCGAAAAACCCCTTTTTCACAATCTTAAATGTCTTTGGCCTGGCACTCGGCATGTCACTCAACCTGGTGTACGTTGCCATGATCGTGTTCATCTGCCAATTCGATAACTTTCATCCGAATAAAGAGCACGTATACCGGATAATTACGCATGTCCGGGATCGGAATGAGAACCCATCCTACGCATCCGTCCCCATCGGTGCTGCTCAGCTTCTGAAAGGCAATGTCACCGGTGTTGAAAAGGTTGTTCGTATCCATCGATCGCTTCACCATGATGTTCGTTATGGGGGAATTGAAATTCCTGTAAACGGATACTTTGCGGATGCGGAGTATCTCTCGATGTTTAACTTTCCACTGCTGCAGGGCAACCCCGCCACTTCGCTTGCAAAGCCGAATACGATCGTTATTACCGAGACCGCAGCTGCCAGAATCTTTGGGAAAAAAGACCCGATGGGCAAACTTGTAATCATCGAGCCATTTGGTGAAGTGATGGTCACAGGTGTAGCGAAAGACATGCCGAAAAACTCGCACCTGAAGGTGGAGGCTTTGGTCTCATTCGCCACGCTCACATCCCATCATGGCGCGTCCTTTACAAACGACGAAAAGAATTGGAATAACTTCCGCAATTCATACGTTTATCTGCAACTCTCTGGCAATGTGAATTCCTCTTCCATCGAAGCTTTCCTGAATGGCGTTGCAAAAGAAAAATACACGACACCTGCGTTCCGGGCTTCGTTCGAACTTCAGCGGCTCGATAAGATTGTTCCCGGGCCTGAGCTCGACAATGACATGGGCAATGAATGGAGCTACCAGGAAATGCTGCTCTTGGGGATTCTACCCATGATCATACTCTTCGCGGCATGCAGCAACTACGTGAGCCTTGCTATCTCCCAGTCACTCAAACGCATGAAAGAGATCGGTGTGCGTAAGGTGATGGGCGCACAGAAGAAACAGATCTTTGTGCAGTTTGTGATGGAAAGCACGATCATAATGCTGCTGGCTGTAACATTATCGTATTTTTTCTTTGAGATCATTCGCGATGAAACCCTGTCGCTTACTGCCGAACGTGACTGGATCGACCTGAATCCTACCCTGGGAACGTTTGCCGGTTTTATAGCCTTCGCCATCCTTGTTGGCTTTATTTCGGGCATTGTTCCGGCGCTTCATTTTTCAAAGATCGGTCCCATCCTGGCGCTGAAAGGGAAGGAGCTGCAAACAAAGACGGGCGGTCTGTTTTCGTTGCGTAAGCTTGTGATTACACTTCAATTCATCCTGTCTCTTGGTTTTACTTTTGCCGTGGTGATTATGGTGCAACAGCATCGGTACGCTATAAATTATGATTTCGACTTCGACCAGGAGAAAATACTCAACGTTGATCTTCAACAGGCAGATCCGCAATTGGTCAAAAATGAATTCGGAAAGCTTTCCTTCGTTTCTCAGATCTCCATGTCATCGCACCCGCTGGGAGCCGGAGACGTACCGGGGTTGTATGTGAAGCGGGTGGCCAAGTCAGATTCCATAAGAGTGAGTATGATGTCCATCGATGAAAACTTTATAGCAAACATGGGTCTGCACCTTGTGTTGGGAAGGAACTTCACCAACAATGCCGGTGAAAACTCACGTTTGATCATTATCAATGAAGTATTTGCAAAAAATCTGAGTCCGGATGACGCATCCAAAGCTATCAACCAGGCAGTTATCTTGCCCGGTGAAAAAGAAGTGATAGTGGCGGGTATTCTTAAAGATTTCCACTACGCTAGCCTGCAATCGCCCATTGGAAACTTTTTCTTCGAATATGCGCCCAAGAATTTCAACTATGCGAATCTGCACCTTCAATCAACCAACAAGAGCCAGGCTTTTTCGGAAATGGAAGCTGCTTGGAAACCTGTCGGGAATGGTGACAAGTTCAAAGCCGAATTCCTCGCCGACCAGATCCGCGATGCCTATTCGTTTTACAATAAAATTATGAAGATGTGGGGATTCATGGGACTGTTGGCCATTACCATAGCGTGCCTGGGGCTATTGGGCACGGTCGTGTTTACGATCAAAAACCGGGTCAAAGAAGTGAGCATCCGGAAGGTGATGGGTGCCTCTTCCGGAAGCCTGGTGTACCTGCTGTCCAGAGATTTCATTGTGCTGCTGGCCATCGCGGGTATCGTAACCATTCCAAGCGTCTACCTTTTGATGGAGTGGATGCTGCATGAGGCACAGTATTATAATGCGCCCATTGGTGCCTTTGAAGTTGTCATAAGCCTGGCGGTTGTGTTAGCCCTTGGACTGACAACCATCTTCTCACAGACATGGAAGGCGGCCAATGCAAATCCTGTCGACAATCTAAGGATGGAGTGATCCAAATAACCGCAACAGCGCTGCCTGTTCCTTTGTCACCGGCATTTTTGTGCACCGGGAGGTGGAAGGGTTCTAAAAAATGGCGCCATACTTCGTTCATCAGAAAGACCGGGAAATCTTCTGCATCCCGGCTCTATGGAACGTGGCCAGGAACGCACAGGGTGAACAGACCGGCACATTCACCCTGAACAGGCAATTGCCCAAACCATTTCAGCGATCATCTTTTCCCTCTCTAAGTTCTTCTTGTTGATGTGTACGGCTTTCATGATTGCTTTGTTTACTGATGAGAGAAGGTGGTAGAGAAGAAGCGCATGAATGCTAATATAGGATAGATCTTCATCAATGAATTAAGTGTATGAGAAACAGAATGCCACATCAGCGATGAAGAAAGGGGATCCATTTTGTGAAAACTTGTAATACACGCATCATAGTGGCTCCCTACTGCCGCTTAAATGAAAAGAGCAAAAAGACAAAAGATATATTATATCCCGGGCGCTATTGCTCTTGCAGTACTTTCTACGCTTTTCATTCACCTTGCAAACAAGGAATTACACAGAAAATCTATCGGGGTTATACCTCTTTTTGTGGCAGATAAGGATCTTCCTGAAAAGTACCCTGAAATGTTTAAAAAGAACAAAGGAGCACTTTTCCCAAAGCGAAATTTCACAGATATATTCCTGACTGGTAATACAAAATGGGACAAAATTAAACTTGATTTTGCCCGAATTAGAATACGGGAGGTGCTATCTGCAAACGATTCGTTGAACGGTATACACTTTCAATTCGGCGGCAACTCGCGATATTGGTCATTTTTAAAAGCGGTTGATATCTTAAGAACCGAAGGAGCCAAAAGATACGTACCGCTTGATAAGGATTTATGGTTCTTTCATGTTCCGCCCGACACAACAATAAAAGACATGGCTTGTGGTACAAGTTATTACGCAACTGTTTACAATGAAGAGGAATATACTCCATGGTGGAGTAAAACACTGAATGTGGTAATTCACGTGTGGGGGAGTTCATGGGAAATTATCTCGGCATTCATTGCTTTTCTTATGTCGATCCTTGCAATCAAGCGGCAAAAGACACTAAAGTTGGGTAGACAAGCAGGTACGTATAACCGGTAAAAGGTGGATCGATAGACAATCAATCCCCGAACATCAGCGGCAAATTATCATCATTGAGGCCTTTCAGGTTACACAACACCCGGGCCAAGAAGTAAAAGCATTGTCAATATATTGCAACGTACTGCGAGATTCTGGTGTCAACTGAATAAATCAAACTATATGGGAAGGATTCTTTTCCTGTTGTTTTTCATCTTTTTTGTGTCATGTAAGAAGTCTTCACAAGCGAGGCTTTTAGAACGTGAGATTGTCGGCACTTGGGAGTTTGAACGTTATTCAGGATACCCCTTCAATCAACCGATTCTTCCTCCAGGCAATGGCCGCCTTATCATTATTGGTAAAGATGGAAGTTTTATAAGAAAACAGCATGACACGCTCTTATTTAAGGGTAATTACACGATACGTAGAAAGAAAGATTGTTATGATCGGTCAACAGATATAATCTTTTCCACCAATGAAACTTCAGCTGATAATTATCAGTATGTGGAAACACTTGATGACAAACTCGCTTTCAGCACGCCTAACTGTTACCAGGACGGCGGAACTGCTTATTATCGAAAGGTTGAATGAGGTGTATGCAAGGGCGCTGAGTTTTCATTTGCTGATAGATTATGCGGTGCAACTGCCCATAAATAAAAAGAGTACAGCATCAACCACTTGCAATCGCAATCCTGGCCTGTGCTTCTCTTACAGCTGCTGCTGACGCTCCTGGAATTCCAGCTCCGCAGCATACGCCTGCCCTGCAGGTGCTCGCTCGTCATATCCTCAAACTTCTCCTGGCTAGGTGTGGCTTAGTAAACGGTATGGCTCCAAGCATCAAGATATGTACCATCATTCAATTGTTCATCACAATCTTTTGTTTTTCGGAATGCTTATATGCGGCATCTTTATCCTTATCATTGACGTCAACTGCGTGTAATCTTACTATTGCGACACTGTATTTTATAGCCTCTGATCGGGGAGCTCCTTAATAGCGAGCCGGCAAATTCTGGTTGTCCCTGTGTCGCAGTTTTGCATCAGTTACGTAGAATACATTGGATTCCAGGCCACCACCACCAACAGCAGCTTGGGTGCCAGTCACTCTCGCGGTAAAAATGCCTTTTCTGCTTTTATTTTTATTTTTACCCTATCGTGTGGCTTGAAATAATGCAGTGGGAGGGAAAGCTGAAAGCTTGCTGGTAGCCAAATAAGCAAAATAGAATAAAAAAGATGTGATCCGGAATGGATTCGAAGATTTCTAATTAACTACTTCAAAATCATTAATGTATTTAATTCGTATAGGGAAAGGTCCTTTAAAAGGTTCCCAATTAGATTGATATGATTTGGAATGATTTGAAAGAACTTTGAAATATAAATTTAACCATTTATCATCAAATTTATATCTCCTTTTACGGATTATGCCATCTGGTTATGAACGACAAATCGAAAACTTAACTCTAGACTGATGCGGCTTTTTGGGAAGAGATCAGGAAAGTAATGGATATATTGTGCATTTGTATCGGGTTTTACTTAAGCAGAAATGATTTGTTTATTCATAAGTAAACATCTTTATAAATTTACTTCCTTCAAGCGTCTTCAACATGGGTGCTGACGGCCGACTCTATGAAACTCATTTTGCTTATAAACTGGTACGCTTCCGCTTCTTATCTTCGAATCTTACGTATATTAGCAATGTCTGAAACATCTGTAAAACCGGGATGCCTGCTGTTCTCCTCGTTCACTTATTGGTATTGTTTCAAACTTAAAAATGGTGTTGTATGCAAAAATCAGCATTATATTTTCAGGTTTTTCATGCGCTGGACGAACACCGTTACACAGAGCTGGCCGATGTTATTCGTACATGTCCTGTAAATGTGAACACAGAAACCGCACTTATATTTTTACAATCAAATGATCCTTATTATGCAATGGTAGGTATGGATTCTATGGCGGCGGCTTATCTGTTTGGCGGAAATTATGTGCATGCTGAAGTGTTCTCCAAAGCTTGTTTTAATAAGGCATGTGATTTTTATGACAAAGGCGTCGGTGTATCAGGGTACAAGGATCTTGATTACTACATTGGCTCTTCCTTTTATTACCTGATGAAGATACATATGGATACTGGTCGTTATGATGAAGGAATTGATTTGTATGAAGAGATTAGCAAGAAATATCCTGAACTCATGCGCAATCACAAGTTTATTGGTGCTCACCTGGAGGCTTCAGAAATATTTCTTACAAAGAATGAGCTGGAAAAAGCCCAACAGCTTCTTTCTTCCTTGTATGATGCACAGATACCTATTGCAAGTGAAGTTCAATATAACCGGTTACGGAGCAAACTCAGGCAGCTAAGGGTTAAAGTGACGGAGCTACCGGAAGATCTGCTGAAAGAAAAAGAGCAAACAGAAAATGAAAATCGGTTAACCATAGAAAAAACGCTGGGTCACCTGCTGGAGCAACCATCCGGTTTTTCAGAAGATATGATGAAGCTGGTAAATGACAATAGCACCACGCAATGGAAAACGGCTTCAGAAGAAAGCAACATTGCTGACACATTTAGCCAAGCAGCAGGAGATTATGAAAAGATGTTTAAATACCTAAGAAGCGTAACATCCGGTGCAAATGAAAACCACCTGAACGAGCTGCGTTACCGGTTACAGCAAGCAGGAAAAATATTTTTCGATGAAGCAAATGGTTCTAGTAAGCCTCATCTGCAGGAGGCCATATCTGAATTTAAGAGATTGCTTGAAGCGTTTGAACAAGGCAATCATCAAAGCGATATTGATGATACTTTATGGAGCTTATACATATGCTACAAACGGCTGGAGCAGTACAAAACTGCGGCAGAGATGCTGGAAAGGCTGCACTTAAGGCTGGAAGCAATACGCAGTGGCCTGACTGCTATCAATGAACGGGCTGGCGTTTTCATCAAGTTCCCCCATTTGTTTAAGGCGCTTGCAGAAATGTATTATCGCAGCGGGCAGTCACATGACTTGTTCAAAACGATAGAGGCGTCCAAAGGCCGCAACCTAGCAGATAAAATATTAGCCCAAACAGGAAAAGAAACAGCCCAACCGGATACGTCAGACAATTATATACAGCTTGCCGGGTTGCTGGCGAAGCAGAATTTTCATTATTTTTCTTTGTTCACCGATGAAGAATGGTCGTACGCCGTGTTGGTGACGTCTGGTGGTAAAATCTTTGCTGAACCAGTACAGATAGGCCGGCTCCAATTGGAGAAATGGGTGCGAAAAGGGTATCAGGATCCAAGGAGGTGGCAATTGCCCAGGACAGGACTGTTCGGCAAAAAGGAGGATCTTTCGTCCACGCTCACCGCTTTTCTTTATCCGGTTGAAAGGGCACTGCAGGATGGGCAAGTTGCTTGGGGGGATCATATAGCTTATTCGCCCGATGGGTATATGCATCTCTTCCCTCTTCATTATATAAAACAAAGCAATGGCCGTTATCTTATTGAAGACTATACTTTATCAAGAGTGCATGGTTCCGTTCAGTTAATCCAATTACTTGGAAAGGAATATGTGTGGCCTGAAAAAATTCTTACGGTAACAACAGCTGCAGCCGATGACTATGATGAAAAAGTAAGAGATTTTGATACTGTAAACAACTATCTGCAACAAAGCAATACTGTAGTTGTTGTGCAACCGGTTGTTGAACAAGTGCTGCAATCTATGGGCCGTAACGAGCTTGCTCATTTTACTACGCATGGTTCATTTCCATGGAGAGATTATGGAGATCCAAAACAAAGCAATCCTTTTTACAGTAGTGGTCTGCTGCTTTGCGATGGAAATAGAAAGCCTTCTCTTGATCCCGGGTTCAACTATTACAAGCTTCCCAATTACCTCAATCCGCAGAAAATAGAAGCAGCAAAATGTGATCTGGCGGGTACGCATGTCAGCATACAAGCCTGTGTAAGCGGCCATTCAAAAGAAGGAGCGGGGGGAGATGCCTTGGGTCTTGAATGGGCCTTCTTTTCTTCCGGGGCCAGCAGTGTGATTGGAGGAAACTGGGATCTGGATCTCTACTTTTCCAATGCGTTCTTCATGAAGTTTTACCATTACTGGCTTGTTCAGAAACACGCTAAATCCAAAGCCTACCAAACTGCAATACTGGATATAATGAAAAATGGCAACAATGCAGAAAATTACTTTTTAGTTTCAGAATGGGGAGGATTAACTTTAAGCGGGGATTTCAGATGATCCCATCATTGTAATGACAACGACAGAACGCATCGAGCAGCTCAGCGATTTTAAGTCACTTCGTTTGTATACGCATATAAGCAATTTGATATATGATTCGATTGACGCGGATATGGACACATTGATAAGGAACATGCCCCCTGAAATAGCAGCTACTGCCGAAATGAAACAAATAGCCAATGCTGTAGATTCAACGGTATTCGAAAAAGCGCTGGACAGCAATGAAGCGGTTGCCTTTGCCAGGGAATCGCTTGCTATCCTTGCTTCACTTCCAGCTACAAGTCAGCTAGTAACCAATGAACTTGACAACTGGAAAGATGGTTCGATGCTTGCGGAAACTATTCTGGCAGTAGGAGGGGCGATATCTCTTGTTATGCTGCTTGCTACAAGTGAGATAACCTACGACAAGAAAAACGGGTTGAAAGTTGGTATTGGTTCTGTAAAAGATAAGGAGCAGGTAGACGCGCGCAGGAGAATTATAGAGTCATTGTTTAAGGTGATACCCAATGTTAAATCATGGTTGGGAAGATGGAGTTGACTTGGCAAAATATTCTCTTATCGTATAAGCCGTCTGGCGTTATCTCTTTCTTCAACTGATCTTTCAAAATCGATTGCTTCATTAAGTGCTGCCTTCAGCGCATACACTTTATGATGATCGAATTGCCATAAGTTAGAACGGTTTATCCAGTCCATCACTTTCTTTACCCTATCGATCACATACGGAACTGACAACATCATATACAGTTCTAGTGTTTCTGATAAATATATTACCAAACTTTCGTTTGCCGTTATATATTTAGAATGCTTCCTGTTCTCCAGCATCCACTCTAACAGATGCACAGCAGTTGGGTCAGATAAAATCTTATTGAGCTCAATCTCCGCCAGATCTTGATAACAGGGATTTTTATATAGAATATAGTTTTCAGCATTGCCATCAACCCTCTTTTCAGGGTGTGGAATGGGCTGTTTACTTTCCTGTCTTAGCTTTTCTATATTGTCACCTATTTTTTTAAAGACCTCACCTATTGTACAAGCTTCTTGTGTCGGCTCTTCACCCTCTTGCAAAGCACGAATCAAAGCCTCGGTAAAAAATGTTGGCTCGTCCTTTTTGTCATGCGGATATGTGGACTCACTGTTTGAATCAGATGAGAACATGAAAAAAGTTCCTTTGATGCTGTAAACATTTTTCTTGGTAAATGCTGAAATATCGGCCTGTTTACCTGAAAGAAATTCCGCAGCATAACAGCAATCGCAGATAAGAATTTTCCGCTCGGCATGGCATCTGGTTTCGAGCAGATTCTTTATCTCATTTGCGCGAATAGCTGAATAATCATTGATTTCGTTATGACCGATCAATTCTGTATCATAAGTAGCCCAAAAAAGTCCACTTTGTGGACTTGGAATTCCATGACCTACATAATAAACAATTGCGGTCGACCCTGCGCCAGAGCAACTGTTCAATATTACAAGTAAATTTTTTAAAATGAAATTGGCCTCTTTATCAGCAAATTGATATATGTTTTGTTCTGGTATGCCTACCAATTGTACAAACACTTCTCTTAACCTTGCAGCATTTGCCTTGACATTGGGAATTTCATGATTTCCCTTCCAAGATGGAAAAGATCCATTTAAGATCAGTACAGCTTTTGTTTTATCATGATTGACAGTCATAGTTCTCAATTCTTTCCCAACGCCTTAAGAGCGATCCGTTCTATCTGCTCGCCGGTAAGCTTGTTTGTGGGTATTACAATATCGCCTATTTGAATTCTTCTATCGTATTTTGCTGCAAAAATGTTTACCTGCGTAAAAAACTCTTTTACTACATTGAGATTTTCCGTCAGGGTCACCATCAAACTACCCAGAAATTTTCCCAACCCTTGTTCTCCGGCATGGTGAGTAGCTCTTTCCATCACCAATTGCTCAATACCTTCCAAGTTTTGATTTTCAATAAAATTTTTCAGTAATGCAACTTCTTCAATGGATAAATCACCCTTGATACTAACATTTAATTCCATATGTTTTAATACTAAAATTATTATTTTTAGCTTGTTTTATAAAATGATAGTAATTAGCAGGTGCAGAAGTAGTGGAACGTTTAATCTGTTGCAAAACAAAGAAATTAGATTTTCTCTAAAGACCCCTAGAAACAAAAAGTCCGTATACATGAATATGTACAGGCTTTCCCACCATAACCGTCGGGGCGACTGGATGACTTTAAATACTCCCGATCTTTGGAAAAAAACTGCTTTACTATGTGAGAAAGCTCAGCTTAGAAAGGAAAAAAAATCCTTAAAATTTTTTTTCCTTTCTAAGCTGAGCTTTATGCTGCTCTGCAATATAAAGTTATGGGTGTTTCATAATCGAGCGACTGATGACTCCTTTCATCGTTATAAAAAGAAACAACCTCTCAATGAAGATGTTGTCTATCGCCCTGCCTTTGCCATCCATGCTGATCTGTATGCCTTGACTTTTCAGCGCTTCAACATAAAGCTCACTGGTAAACTGGCTGCCCTGGTCAGAGTTGATGATCTCTGGCTTGCCATGCGTTTCAATAGCTTGTAGTACAATCTGTACACATCATTCAGCCGTCATGCTATTGCTTATGGCCCAACCAACCACATAACGCGTATGAATGTCTATAACAGCGCACAGGTACATGAATCCGCGGCTCATCGGCAAGTACGTGATGTCTATAGCCTATACCTGGTTCTTTCTTTCAATCGCCAGACCTTTTAGCAGGTAGGGATACTTGTATGCCGCTGCATCTGCATACGTTGCGCGTGGCTGAGGATACAGCGTCTGCCATCCTTGTATCTTCATCAAGCGGCGAAGCCGTTTACGGTTGATCTTATAACCCATTGCTATCAATGTCACTAAGAGCTTTTCCACCCCAAAGAACGGTGTCTTGAGGTATTGTTCATCCAGCACCCGCAGGATAGCAAGGTTCTCCGGGCTTTCCTGGACAGGCTGATAGTAAAAACCGCTGCGGCTTATCTGCAGCAACTCACACTGCTAGACCACACTCAAACTTGTATGTTGTTTGTCTACCATTTGCATGCGCATACCAGTAGGCTCTACTGCAATTTTTTAAGAAAATCAATGTCTACTTTCTGTTCTCCTATCTGGGTGTACAGCGCCTGGATCAGCCCTTCTTTGTCGTCAGCAACTGATTGTTGATCTTTTTCAAATACGGCGGAAGAATTGTTTAAAAACTCCCTTTTCCAGTTGTTGATCTGCGTAGGGTGCAGGTCATACTTCTTACTAAGGGCTTCAATGGTCTGTTGTTCCTTAATAGCCTCTACGCATACTTTAGCTTTGAACTCGAGGGTGAACTTGCGACGGCTTGTTTTACTCATCTTGACAGGTTCTAACGTTACAAATCTCTATCTTATTTACCTGTCCAAAAAACCGGGAGTATTATAACAATGAATATTTATAAATGCCTGATTATCAATATTTTTAAGAACAGAAAGTTTATGCAGGACATCTTAAAGGACACTGGCAAAGTAAAAGAACTATCCAAGGCTAATTTCGTCAAATTAGGGAAATGATGAACTTCATCAAGGAGATTTATTTTCGCTGATCTCGCTCTGTATTATAAGAGAGAAATAAGGCATACAACGTATTTGATTCATCCGTTTGCGAGATTTTGAAGTCTGTCCTGATCCATTTTAAGGGGTACCTCACATTCAATTTAACTTCCTAATCTGCAGGTCCTAAATTTAAGGAGTGCTTTACTAGGGTATCTGGCTCCAGAAGTTCTTTACAAATAGGTGGCAGCATGACGCTGCCGCAAGCTTGTATTTTTTATGTTGATGTCTTTAGCCCGAATCGTATATTTGATCTGGGCAGCAAAGAAGACATCAGCATAGAAAATGCCTGGAATTTTACCTTAATATCTAACATTACCCGTCCGATAACTGAGTACATTATAGTCAACCGCATTGATCGGATCGTACCCATCTGGTGATCCTTTTACACTCCCCTTTTGATTTGTAAGCAGATCTTTGATTTTGATCCGGTTTTTAGCATTCGAGCTATTGGCCAGTGCGTATTGGAAAATACAGAACTATAGCTGCTTCTATACCCTGTATAAACTTCTTTATCACTTTCTTACATAAAGGGGTAAAATGTTGCCATATCCTGCGAGTACAAGAACATTACTTTTCATTTAAAAACACAGTCGGAACTTGGGGAAGCATCAACCATTGAGCAAATTTGTTGTAAGTCTTTCCAAGATCTTGTAATGTTTTCAGACACTTTTTGCTTGCCTTTACAGCTTGGTTCAAAGAGGAATCTTCATTGTTGATTGCATCGTACAATCGTTTGATTTTGCTTAGTGTTGATTTCTTCAAGGATTTCTCGTTGTTATTATCAACTTCCATTAATTCATCATCAATTTTGTTTACTTCATGGGTAACTTCTGGCGCAATCTTTATAAGTTCACTTTTGAGATTTAAAAACTCTTTTTGTAGATCTTCTATTGATACAGGAAAATCAAATTTTACGTGATTTTCAGCGTTGGAATGTGATTCAGCATGGGTGTTAACATAGATATAGTTGTGTTGTACCTTACTTTGAAAAAGATCTGTTAGCCTTTCAATCTCTCTATTTAGGTATTTTATTTCAACGGACTTTATTTCTAATGAACTGTGAAGCTTTCTGATTTCATTTTTTAATTCCACGATTGTCACGTCTCTTTGGAAAACACTTAATTCATCATTTACAATCTTGAATTTTGTAGTTTGAATGTTGCTTTTTGCTAAGCTCACGTATTCTATGAAGTATTCTTCAATCAAGTCATTATCTTCTGTTTTAGGAAACTCAAGTAATAATCCTTTTTCATAACTCTTAACCTCCAGATTGAAAACTATCCCTTTCGTTTTTTCCACATACTCATTGAAGTAAATCAAATATTGCTTAATGCTTGTTCTAATTCGATCTGGTAGAGGCAGTAATCTGAAATAACGATTGTCCTTGTTAAAGTAACTTTCGTTGGTAATTTCCAATTCTTCATTCTTTTTTTTTAATTGTTCTATTGTTTCTTCCAGCTTTTTTACCATTTCAGATTCAGTATTTAGATCACTTAGTGCTTGTTCTTCATTTTTGTCGTAAGCGTTTCGTTCTATAGCCAAATCATCTAATGTGGTTTTAGATGCCAATGGTCGCTGGGTTGCAAAAGGTTTTTCTCTTAAAATTGTTTTAATTGGAAGAGCGATATTAGCTCTTTCTTTATTATTAATTGATTCATCTTGAATTGCTTTATCTGAATTGGCAGATGGCTTTTTATCATTGTTTTTTGGTATAGGGTAAACCTTTTTGAAGAATCTGATTTGGTTTTCAAAATCGTTAAGTAAGAAGTTGGCAACAGTACTTTTAGTATATTTAAAATGATTCGATATTAAAGTATGTACTGATATTGAACCTTCTTCGTTCAAAGGGCCAATGTTAACGGTTTCTGGATTACACAGTGACGCCACTTGTTCATTGATATCATATATATAGGCAACTCCTCCGCTCATGCCTGCAGCAAAATTGCGTCCGATCTCTCCGAGTATTACGATTCGACCACCTGTCATGTACTCGCACCCATGATCTCCCACGCCTTCAACTACCACAAAGGCGCCAGAATTTCGCACACAAAAACGGTCACCGGCCTTGCCCCTTATGTAAGCTTCACCAGCGGTCGCACCATAGAAAGCGCCATTTCCGGTGATAACGTTTTCAGCGGGAACAAATAGGGCATTTCGGGAAGGATAGATGATTAGCCGGGCGCCGCTAAGACCTTTACCAAAGTAATCATTTGAATCACCTTCCAGTTCCAAGGTTAGCCCGCATGTATTGAAGGCGCCAAAGCTCTGTCCGGCCGTCCCAGTAAATTTAAAATGGATCGTGTTATCGGGAAGTCCTTGTGCGCGATACTTTTTCGAGACCTCGTTGGAAAGAATGGTTCCAGCCGTCCGGTCCGTATTCTTGATGAAAAATTCTGCATAAACCTTTTGCTGATCTTGCAGGGCCGGCTGAGCAGCTTCCAGCAGCTTCCAGTCAAGTACGCCTGCCAACCCATGGTTCTGTTCTTCTGATTTATACAAACCGGTGTACAGCGAAGCAGGCTCTTTATAGATGATGGGAAGAAGATCCAGCTTTTTATATTTCCAATGGCTGATGCTTTCTCTGGGTTCCAGTAATTCTACTTGTCCTACCATTTCGTTAATGGTTCTGAAACCCAGCTCAGCCATGATTTCGCGTAATTCTTCAGCGAGGAATTTGAAAAAGTTGACAACATGGTCAGCTTGCCCAGTAAACTGTTCCCGGAGCTTGGGATCCTGGGTGGCTACACCAACCGGACAGGTATTCAGATGGCACTTGCGCATCATAATGCACCCTTCAACAATCATGGCTGCAGTGGCCACACCCCATTCTTCGGCTCCTAGCAATGTAGCAATAGCGATGTCACGTCCAGTTCGTAACTGACCGTCTGTTTGTAAAATGATACGGCTGCGCAATTTATTCCTTACTAGCATCTGATGCGTTTCCGCTAAACCAAGTTCCCAAGGCAAACCTGCGTGTTTGATAGAGCTGAGGGGAGATGAGCCTGTTCCACCATCACTTCCCGAAATGAGAATAACATCAACTTTTCCTTTTGCAGCCGCATAAGCTGTATTCCCAACACCTGTTTTTGAAACAAGTTTTACGCTTATCCTAGCTTGCCTGTTCGCATTTTTCAGGTCAAAGATTAACTGCGTCATATCTTGAATTGAATGAACATCCTGATGTGATGGCGGAGAGATCAATTCAATCCAGGGAGTTGATTTTCTTGTTTTTGCGATCCATTCATCTACTTTCCCGCCAGGAAGATGTCCTCCTTCTCCGGGTTTATCTCCTTGAGACATTTTAATTTGTAACTCGTCAGCCTCTGTGAGATAAAGACTGGTCACTCCAAAGCGTGCAGACGCCACCTGCTTGATAGCCGAGCGCATAGAGTCGCCGTTTTCCATCCTATCGTAGCGAATCTCATCTTCACCTCCTTCACCACTATTGCTCATAGCACCAAGCCGGTTCATAGCGACGGCCAAAGTAGTGTGCGCTTCCCATGAAATAGAACCAAAGCTCATGGCACCTGTGGCGAAGCGTTTTAGAATTTGTTCTGCCGGTTCTACTTCACTGAGAGGAAGACAAGGACGGTTCTGTTTAAACTTAAACAGGCCTCTCAGCGTAAGGGCTTTTTCATCTTGGTCATTAATCGCTTTTGTATATCTTTTAAATACAGCGTAGTCGTTATAGCGGGTAGCATGCTGCAGTAAATGGATGGTCTGCGGATTGAAGAGGTGATGTTCTCCTTTACGCCTCCATTGGTACACTCCTCCGGCAGTTAAGCGGTCGATCGAAACAGGTTTTTTAGTGAAAGCAAAATAGTGATTGGTAAGATTTTCACGCGCAATCTCATCCAGTCCCATGCCTTCGATGCGGGAAACGGCACCGGTGAAGTGTTTATTGACAACGTCTTGCTTTATCCCGATAATTTCAAAGCACCGAGCGCCTAAATATGATTGCAGGGTAGAGATGCCCATTTTAGAAAATACTCTGAGCAACCCGTCGCAAACAGCTTTGATATAATTCTTTTTCAGCTGATCAACTTCCAACGCCGTTTCCAGCTTGCCAGAGATCTTCAGATCGCGGATGGTGGAAAGCGCCAGATAAGGGTTGACTGCCGTAGCGCCAAATCCCAGCAGGCAGGCAAAGTGATGGACTTCCCACACATCACCGCATTCTACTACCAGTCCTACTTTTCCTCTCATTCCCTTCCGACTAAGATGGTTATGAACGGCTGCTGTGGCTAGTAGAGAAGGTATAGGAGCATGATACGAGTCTATAGAACGATTGGAGAGGATCAGCACCCTAAAGCCATCTTCTACTGCATCTACTGCATAGCGGCATAAACGGTCGAGTCCTCTTTGTAGTGAACCCGGCTTTTCATCGGCGATGAAATAAAGTTGGAGGGTTTTTGCTTCAAAGATATGCCTGTCAATGCTGCGTAACTTTTCTAATTCGTAATTGGTCAGAACAGGGTGTTGAAGTGCCACACTGCTGGATACAGATTCATCTTCTACCAATAGATTGCCATGATTTCCCACGAAAGTAGACAGAGACATCGTTAGGCGTTCACGCATAGGGTCCAGTGGTGGATTGGTCACCTGTGCAAACAGTTGCATGAAGTAATTGCTCAGATGCTGTGGCTGCTGGCTTAACACAGCAAGTGGTACATCGGCCCCCATGGAACCAACGGGTTCTTTGCTGTCCAGTGCCATAGGTGCAATGATCGTTTCTAGGTCTTCTGTTGTATAACCGAATACTTTTTGATACTTGACCACTTGTTTGTGTTCCAGATGGGTTAACGAAGCTACCGGCTCAGCTAGTTCTTCGATACGGATCTTATTTTTATTTAGCCATTCGGCATATGGCTTTTGTGAACAGATACTTTTTTTGAGTTCCTCGTCACTGATGATCCTACCATGTTCCAGGTCAACAACGAACATTTTACCAGGCTGCAGCCTGCCTTTTTCCTTGATCATGGCCGGATCAAGGGGTAACACACCCGTTTCTGCCGCCATGATCACTTGGTCGTCAAAAGTGATGCAGTAGCGTAAAGGGCGCAGTCCGTTGCGATCCAGCGTAGCTCCAATAATAGTGCCGTCCGTAAATGATATCGACGCCGGGCCATCCCAAGGTTCCATGAAAGAAGAGTGGAATTCGTAAAAGGCTTTTTTCACAGGATCCATGTTGTCGTTTCCGTCCCAAGCTTCCGGGATCAGCATCATCATTACATGGGGGAGGGACCGTCCGCATAGGGTGAGAAGCTCGATCATATTGTCCAAACAGGCAGAATCCGACTGGCCCTGTGTAACTATGGGCAGCAGCATGTCCATTTCCCGATGGGTAAAGTAAGGAGAAGAGAAGCCTTTTTCATTGGTGCGAAGCCAGTTCAGGTTTCCCTGTATGGTATTGATCTCTCCGGTGTGGACAATGTAACGGAATGGTTGAGCCAGTTTCCAGGAAGGAGGGGTATTGGTAGCGAAACGGGTATGCACGAGTGCAAAGGCCGAGACAAATCTATTATTGCTAAGATCCGGAAAATACTCCCTCGCCTGCATGCTCGTAAGACGCCCTTTATATACAACTGTTTTGTAGGAAAGCGAAGCTACATGAAAGCCAGCCTCATTTTCGCCCAGGGTGCTTTCGATAGTATGGCAGGAGTAGTTGCGCAATACGAACAACTTTCTTTCAAAATCGTGGTGATGGTGAATGTAATCCGGACAGGCAATGAAAACCTGCTCGATTTGAGGTTCAGTAGAGAAAGCCGTAGGCCCTATGTCGGAGTTATTCACCGGAACATTGCGGTAAACAAGGATTTCCAGACCCAGCTTTTCGGCACAGCGATTAAAGATGTCGCGGCACTCTTCCCGCTGCCGGAGATCCTTTGGAAAAAAGAGCATGCCAACACCATATTTGCCAAATGGAGGCAAGTGAACACCCAACTTGTTGCATTCATCAAAGAAAAACTCGTGGGGAATTTGAACCAGAATACCTGCACCATCACCCGTATTGTTTTCACAACTCGTAGGGCCTTTGTAATCTTCGTTCTCCAGCATTGTAAGTGCATCAGAAATAATCTTTTTAGACTTACGCCCTTTTATATTAACAACGAAACTCATTTAAGTCTCATATTATGGTTAGTAAATAATCAAGAAATTTACGAATAAGATAATGGATTAGCTCACTAAGAAGTAAAAAAAGATCAGCGATTTTAGCACCAGTAAATTTGAGGATTAATACATCCGTCACAAGGGAGCAAGAAAGTTTAATGTGAACTTTGGTTTTACTTCATTTTTGGTAAAAATTTACTCCAAATTAAGTTGTTTGGGAATTATCATACCTTAAAAGTATAGTTTACTTTGAGCCGACACTTGTAAAGTATTAATATGAAAAGTACCCCATAAACGGGGGTACTATCGACTGCATGAAATTGTACCTGACCTGACCCGTATTACTATCTATGGTTGATTTTTGGGCATTTTTTCGAAGACTGCCTTTAATGCTTCGCCCTTTAGATGAGCAATAATCTTACTGAACATAACAGGCGATTCATAGAAAATGTATTCCAAATCAGATGAGTCTAATTTGTCCAAAATTTTAAGTAGTGCCTCCACTTTAGGACTTTCGATATTTGATTCCTTGACATCTACAGGAGCAACATCCAACCTGTGCTGTAATGCTAAAATGGTTTGGGCTTTTTTCGAGCCCAATACATCAAGAGCATTGTAGAAGTCATCCACTCCAACAGAATTGTATCTATTAAACGATTCTTTTTCGGGTTTCCAGTAATATGCAACTGCTTCCCGAAAAGTGGTTTTACCATCAGCTAAAACAGGATTCTTATTCCATGCATCGGCTGTATGCTTATAGCCCCTGTAAATATGTTTAAAAATAGCTAGTTGCTTTTCACTAAACCAATGTTTTTCATGCAGCTGATCTTGTTTAGTATCATCAAGTTCAGAAAAAGTATCTCCTTCTTGATAAGAATAAGCTCGAAACTCAGTTTTATATAATGATAAGGATATTTCTGCATCAGCTGCCGAAACACCAGCCACTCCTTTAAAATAATTAAGATTTATTTTTTGTTCATCCCCAAACTGACTAAGTAAATTTTTTTTTGCTTGTTCTCCAAGTATCGGGTCGGCATAATTCATAAAATCAGGGTTTCCAAACACGATGTCTGCATTTTGTGCTGCTTTATTGTAGTCAGAAAGTGCGTCTCTATTTTTATGTTTGTCAGCATCGTGCTGTACTTCATGCTTGAGTGTTGACCACACTTTGTTTTTACTTTGTTCTCCTGGTGTAACAATGGCAACAACACCTGGGTTTCCGGGATCATTCCAGCCAAGAGTATTCTTTGATTTCGTAAACGTTACATTAGTATTATCTAATAATTCGTCCTTATTATATTTTACTTGGCTGCTATATATATCTCCTGGTCCGCCGATTATGCCTGCAGGAAAGAAAGCTTCATCCTTATAAGGATCTTTCTTTCCTTTTATAAGCCTTGCATAGGAATCTCCAGTAGGTATAGTTGCATACAAACGCGTTTTTCCAGCTCTAATCCATGCGCATGAGTTCCTTAAAAGCCTATCATTTTTTTGAGATAATCCTTCCTCTATGATTTTTTTTAGCAGCTCTCTATCATTATAGTGCCGAGCACTGGCATACTCATATCCTTGTTTTCTAACCAAGAAATCTTCATCTTGTATTTGATGTTTAAGGTCATCTAGAACCTTTCTTCTTTTATCTTCCTTCGATAAACCCAAAAAGCCAGGTTTGATAATTTTGTCTGTCGTACCGTGCTTATTTTCCCACTCTTTGATGTTAGCATACATCCTTTCAAGTTGAAAGATCTGCTTCCCGTAGTCGTTGTCAGGAATAATTGAATTGTCGTGATATTGGCTTAAAGCGCTGACAACACTCCCATAAACGCCTGTTTTAAATGCTCCTTTGGAAGCTTGTTTGATTACATCATTCACCTCGGAAAGTCTGCCGGATTTTCTTTGCAAAACTTTCAAATTTATTTTCTTTTGCTGGACTACAGTTTTGTTTTGAGAACTTTTTAAATGCAAGGGGTGGTCAATTTTGTTGTTTTCCCCAGGGTTAGAATCAGTTTCCATCCCTTTGGCGTAATTTTTCATCACCATCGGCTTTGTCAACGTTCGAAAGGAGTTTATACCAAACAAATTGGCTTCTTTTTCCAACCCCTTATCATCATTCATCGATACGCCTCCTTTTATCTGCATGGTCGGATATACTTTTCCCTGCTTCTGTTGCACCACATGCCATGCCTCATGGGGCAGGTGCTGCTCCTGGCCCGGACCTATGTGTATGTCCGTTCCTTGTGCATAGGCCAGCGCCCGCAGCTGCGCCGGCTTGTTGGAGTTGTAATGCACCTTCACATCATCCATGGAGAAGCCAGACAGGTTCTCTACCACTTCTTTAAGTTTGTCAGGTAGCCCGGTATTGTTCGGCTTCTTCTGCACCGGTTCCCGTTGATCATCCGGTCCCGCATACATCTGCAGGAGATTATTACCGGGAGCCGACTGCTTCGCCAGCAGCTGCAAAGGATTTTGCCAGGTTGTCATCGGCTTCAATGGATTCTGACTTGAAATCATCGGCTTCAGTGGGTTCTGAGTGGAAGTCCTTGGCCGCAACGGATTTTGTGCCGAAATTCTCATTTGCAGCGGATTGTGCGTACCTTTCATCCATGGTTGTAGGTCCTCCTGACCATCCTGTTTCCGCTGGTCGTTCATTGTGAGTGTATCAGGCAATGTGTCTTCTCCCTGAACGGAGTTATGTTGAGAGATCTTAGATGTAGACTCATGCTCTTTGTCTGCGTAGGTATGCATGATATGCTGTTTTGAGAGTTGGTTATCAGGATGTCAATGTGGTTTTGACAATGAAAAGTTACCAAGTTTCGGAACTTCTGGCAATCACCCATATTGGGGGATTTTTCATCTGTTCACTGATCTACACTACCAGTTCCTTATACGTCTACACCAGCTATGACACGAAGGACCTCAAACTGATCTGTATAAATGAGTTCTAGAAAGGGGGTTACATAGGCCGACCAGGAAGCTGTCCGATCAGTAGCTGGTTATTTACTACCCATGGTTCTAGCCCACATGCGAAAGCAGCGGGCTTTTTGTATCTCAGCAATGTTGCATACTGCTCTATTTCTATTTACAGCCAGATTTGCGACATCAATAATAGCATTTGCGACATCAGTTATAGCTTAGGTTTAGCCGTTGGCCGACCTTTGTACTGATCAAAGTGATCATAATTCAAATTCTGCACTTTAAAAAACACTATTATGGAAAATCAGTTTAATTAGGATTTTACTCCTCTCTTTTGGATTGATGATACTAGTCCTGTTTGGTATCCACCCACACGCCAAGTTTACATGAGTATCTATGGTAGCAAGCCTCGTACCATATCGGACAATGTCATAGCTAGGTTATTTATCCCCAATGTTAAAATAGAGAAAATTGCAGACCCTACACCTCCTATCTCCATTGATCCCAATGATGTTCCATCAGGAGCAGCCTTAATAAAAGGTCAAAATGACCCTAAAGTGTACTTTACAGATACAAACAGTATCCGCTGGATTGCAAGCGAAGCGGTCTTCAATAAATATTGTTTTAACTGGGACAGTATAATTACGGTCCCTGATATTGTTATCCAACTTCTTCCTAAAGGAAACCCCATATCATCGTAAATCATTTTAATCACCGAAAGCTTCTCCTTAATCTTGAAGAATTCAATGTGGAAGACCTGATCTAGGATCAATGGTCGAACTGCAGCGTCTCTCTGTCTCCCACATTCTGCAGATAGTTGAATGCGTGGATGTAGCGGTGGAAGCTGACCAAGAGTGCATCAGTCAGATGCTCACCAACCTGAATTTCAATGCTATCAAGTACTCTCCCTAGGGGGGAAGTGCGCATCGGCTGCATAGATAAAGGCCGGTTGATACAGGTAAGCGTGCAGGACCAAGGAATAGGTATTTCTCCCGAGATGCATGCGAAGGTATTTGACCGGTTTTTCCGTGTGGGAGATGTACAGGTGCAGGCCTTGTCAGGCATGGGGTTGGGGCTGTATGTTACTGCCGGCATCGTTCACCGCCATGGCGGAAAAATGTGGGTGGAGAGCGAGGTGGGGAAAGGATCTACGTTTTATTTCACGCTGCCGCTGTGAACAAGTGTTACACAAAACTACCCTTTCCACTGCTCAATTTGTTCACCGATGCACTACACCCCAACAAAATTGATCTATTGCTGCCAATGTTCGGCAGTCCAAATTGCCCTGCAGGTCAGTGTCAAAAAAGTACATTTTTTACGTCCGTGCTGCTGATCTGACCTGGTGCGGCAATCTCTAAATGTATTGGTTATAGTGTACTGTTCTCTAAATCATTCCTCTAGCTCCCTTTTTCCCAGAGAGGATGCAGACAGCGTTCCCAATAGTCAGTAATCGAAAATAAGGTCAGCTTCAGTTTAATAAAGCTTGACGGCTTCTGAAAGAAACCCTGTACATTCAGGGCATAGGCCTTTTCCACAAAATAATTCTGATCGGTGGTGGTGAAAAAGATAAATGGAATTGATTTGGTCCGCAATTGGTGATCTCTTTTTATAGCTTCATGGAATTCAAAACCATTCATCCCCGGCAGGTTGATGTCAGACAATATTAAAAAGGGCTGTTCGCTAGTGGAGGAAAGAAACTCGAGCGCTTCTTCTGCAGAGCGGAAAAAGACCAATTCATGTTTAAAGCCAAGTTGTTGAAACACTTCACTGAACTGTTCTCTATCGTCTGCATCATCTTCTATGATGATCAATGGTCCTGCTTTTGCCATCTTCACATTTTTCAATTTCACGAATACCACCTGAGGTTACCGATTGATTAAGAATGGAGCAAGTTAACTGGAAAATGTTGCGTCAGTGATCTTTTTAAAATCCTGCTTTTGTAGAAATAAGTGTTACCAATTACACGAACACGAAAGTTCCCTCTTGCAAAGCTCACATTGTTCATCCACTCTACGCTAGTTATGTTATAGGAGAATGGGTGTTATCCGAACTATGCAGCAACAGGTAAAGCAGAAGATCAAAGTCTGTATGCTCCGTAAAGCCAGTAAAAAGGCGGTAAGTTACCCTTCCAAGCAGCAGTGCGACTACATTGGTAAACTATGCCCGAAGCACTTTTCGTAACACGTGCCGAGTGAAACCAGCTGATGAAGAAGATTGAGTTCCTGGAGGAATACATCCGCATCAGCATGCGCAAAGGCACGCAGCCCGAGTGGATCAAGCCGGCTGAAGCGATGGAACTGATAGGATGTAAACTTACCAAGTTGACTGAACTGCGCCTCTCTGGTCGATTGCACTGGCGCTACGCCGGTAATGGCCGCTGTGTGATGCTGCTCCGCTCCTCTTGCGAGAAGTATATCATGGAGAATTCAACTGTGTTTGAACGAAACGCCGAGTGAACAGAATGCATGTTTGGCAAGAACCATCAATCTGTCACCGTTTTATCTGTGTAAGCCTGGGCCACATCCTTCACCGGCTGAGAGGATGCCAGAGATAATATCACTCCTTCAGCTTGCTCTGCTTTTTTTCATCCAATGTCTCCAGCACCTTGTACACGCCCTCGTACATCTGTGTGCCCCTGATCACAGCCATATCGAACGGGTAATTGGGTACGATGATGCCTGGCCTGTAATGCCGGTAAGAAACAGAGGGATGCAGGAACTTCTTGTCAAATAGGCTATACTGGAAGATAACAGACTTGATTCCAGTCTTCTCATACAACGTGTCATGCTCATCAATGTGGATGATGTAGTTGATAGCCACCCCGGTAGTGACTTTGTGGGCATCCAAGCGGTAGAGGATTCCGCAGAACTGCAAGAAAATGCTCGTCTGTTGAGTCATTGGTTTAGTTATTGGATAAAACAATCTACAAAATTAAACTGACTATTTCAGGGAACTAAGAATTAACACCTATTGACATATGACAACCACCTTCTACTGTGAATATGACGAAAAAGGCCCAGCTGGGCCGGCCGGGATTTCTGCATGGAACTTTATAATCCCTTATATCCAAAACAAAATTTGAGCGTGGGGAGACTGACTGCTGCACTACAAAAGGAAATCTTTTCGGCAAATCATGCAAAGCTCCTGCGTACGGGTGCAGGTCAGACATTCGGGCAGGTGAAGGCAAAAGGGAGAAGGGGGGAGATGAAAACAGGGCAAAATCAGGGCAAACAGTACATGTGCGATTGCATCAAGGGAGGCCGGTATGGGGAGTGAATTATTTATAATAGACAAAATAAATAACTGCACTGCCGATCTGGTTGGTTTAAAAAACAAAGAAATTTAGAACTCGGTAATGGATCGGGGCTGCATCTGCCAGTTTACTGGACAACCAGACAGGTAAAAAGCGCAGAAAACTTCACAAAATCCCATCTCAGAGACCAGTAAAATCAAAGATTGTTCCCGCAGACGTTCCCGCAAATAAAAAACGGCATTATAATCATTTGATTTTCATGCCGTCTATAAATTTTACTGTGATCCGGAATGGATTCGAACCATTGACCTACTGCTTAGAAGGCAGTTGCTCTATCCAACTGAGCTACCGGACCTTGTTTGGACGCGCAAAAATATCAAACTTTGGGTTGCAAGCAAAGACAATCTGGTAAATATGATAAAGTCGGTTGTAAAATGTTGCAGCTGCCTGCCTGGTAGCTGAACCGCAAAGTTTGGTATCTTACCTGGCAAACCCCGGTGGATGAACAATACAATGGAGCAAGAGAGCGGACGGAACTGGTTGCCTGCCGGCGTGCTGGCCGCAGCTTGCCTGTTCCTGGGATTGTTGCTTTCTGCAGTGCGGCCAGCGGTTTTTTTCTCGGGGGATGGAGGACTGAAATACCTTGTGACGCAGCAAATCAACAGGGGAGGGGACGCCATCGCCCTGCAGCCGGAAGCGGCCGGTTGGGTTCAGTCTATCTGGGAAAAAGGTTTTTCCCCGTTCAAGCCGCCATTCGTATATGAACAGCAGGGTAAAAAGATCGTTTCTTTTCCTCCTTTCTATCAACAACTAAGCGCGCCCTTCTTGCAGGTGTTTGGGTTTGCCGGGTTGTACTGTCTGCCGGCAGCCAGTCTGCTGCTGCTCTGGCTTTGGTTTGGCCGGCTTCTCTACCAGCTTAAGATTCAACCGGCATGGATAGCTGCTGCCTTGTTTTGCCTGTCTTTTTGTTCACCCATCACGCTGTATGGCGCTGTTTACTGGGAACATACCCTGGCCTGGCTCTTGCTCTTTGGTGGGGTCGTGTTTTTGCTGCAGCCCTGCTATACCTCCAGCCAAGCATTTGTATGCGGCTGTCTTACCGGATTGTCTGTCTGGCTTCGCCCGGAAGCACTCCTGTTCTGGCTGCTGCTGCTTTTACCCCTCCTGTACAACCAGGTCCGGGAGCCCAGAAAGAGCAACATCTATTTTTTTGCAGGGTCTGCTGCTTGTGTTGCCTTGTTTTTTGTATGCAACAAAATCCTGTACGGCGATTTCCTGGGCGCACATGCCTACCAGCTTGATACAGGCACAGCCCCCGGTGAGCAGTTCGCCCAATCGCTTGTCCGGCTTACACACCTGAATGGAAAACTCCTGCTCTATTTTCCGCTGGCTCTTGTGATCTATGCGGCTGTTATCTATTTGCTGGTAAAGAAGAAGCTCGTTCCAACAGAGGTTGTTCAGCTCCTGTTTGTTGCTGGCTGCTTTTCCCTGATCGCTCCTTTTTTTCTGCCCAATGGTGGCGGCAAACAATGGGGGCCACGATACTTTTTACTCCTGATTCCCCCTTTGCTGGTCGCGGGTACGATGCTGGCGAATGCTTTGCCTGTTAAAAGATCCTTTCTTATTGGAATAATTGTTCCTATTGTCCTGTACAGCTTTTACCTGAACAGCTTTTCCGCTTACAAAACCCTGCACGATGACTATGCTTACCGGGTACAACCTTGCCTGAAACGACTGCAGCAAGACAGCTGCCAGGTTGTGATCGTGCAAAACCAGTTTATTGCCCAGGAGTTCGCGGCCCTCTTTGCAACCAAACAGCTATTCCTGGCTGAAAACAGGACACAGTACCTGTCCCTGCAAACGCTCCTGCTGGCTGCCGGCAAGCATCAATGGCTGCTTGTTGCCAGAGACAAACCCTTGCTTCTGGCTGTCAAAGGACCCACTGATCCTGCCTCGATCGTGCAGGCGGGGGATTATTTTTTTGTCAAATGCAGTGCTGAAAACACGGTGGGCCATCTCAATCATAACAAGCCGTTGATCTTCCAATCCGTGACCGCCAGCCAAAATCCTGTAATTTCGCCGCATGATCCTTGATACTGAACAGCTGCTGATGATCTTGTGTGGCATCGTGATTCTTTCTTATCTCTTTACCATCATTAGTAAATATATCAGGATTCCTTCGGTTATCCTGCTACTGGCCACGGGTATAGGTATAAGAGCCCTTCTCGACGAGTATGAAATGTTCATCCACTTCCCACCCCGCATCACCGAAGCCCTCGGCGTGGTCGGATTGATCATGATCGTACTGGAGGCCGGACTGGATCTGAAGCTGGGCCGCAGTAAACTCCGGATGATCCGCAATTCATTTTTTGCTGCCATCGTAATCCTGCTGGTTTCAACTGCCCTGCTCACTGCTGTTCTGTACTACTGGTTCCATCCCCCCTTGGTGAATTGCATTGTATATGCCATCCCGCTTTCTATTATGAGCAGCTCGGTCGTGATCCCGAGTATACACCACCTCACCGAGCGGAAAAAAGAATTCCTGGTATACGAAGCTTCTTTCTCCGACATCCTGGGCATTCTCCTGTTCAATTATTTCACAGCAGAAGATGTGCTCACCGGCCGGTCCTTTCTTGTGTTTGGGAGCAATATCATCCTCTCTGTAGTCTTGTCGCTGATCCTCTCGTTTTTCTTGTTTGTGATCATGTCGAAAACCCAGCTGAACATCAAGTTCTTCCTGATCTTTGCCTTGCTTATCCTGATCTATGCCGCAGGAAAAGCCTTTCACCTTCCTTCCCTGATCATCATCCTTACATTCGGACTCATGATCAACAACTGGAACTTGATTGCCCGGCCCAATCTCCTGCGGTTTCTTCCCCACCATGAAGTACAGCCTGTTGTTCATCTACTGCATACCATTACAGCGGAATCTTCTTTCCTGATCCGCACATTTTTCTTTATTCTTTTTGGCTATTCCATCAACCTGCATTTTCTGCAGGTGACCAGCGTGTGGCAATTGGGCGGACTTATCGTTGTCCTACTGTTTCTGGTCAGGTTGCTTTACCTGCGCTTTTTTCTTCATACGCAGGTATTTCCTGAATCGTTTTTTATTCCGCGCGGCCTGATCACCATCGTACTGTTCTACAAAATACCGGAACGGTTCAAGCTAAGCTCATTTGATGACGACATCCTGTTTTTTATTATTATCCTTACCAGCATCTTTATGACGGCCGGCATGGTGCTCTACAAAAAAAGACCGGATGATGTGGTGGAAGAGGGACAGTTCTTTGAACGAAAGGAAATCCTGTGATCTGCTTTGTCAAAACGGTATGCCGATGTTGATGTAAGATGCCAGCTTTTTTGATTGATCGCAGTACATGACGCTGAGCTCAAGCGGTCCCAACGCAAAATTGTAGGCAAACGTAAGCGAATAGCCAGTCAGCAGATTGGGGTGTTTGAAGAAAGAAGCTTTGTTGATAAATTGGGTAATCAGGGCATTGCCCCGTCCGATCAGATAAGTGTTGTTAAACATCTCATAGCGCAATCCCAGCTGGAAACTGGCCACCTCGGAGGCATACAGGTTGCCTTCCTTCAAACCGGCAAAAAGAACCTGGTTCCGGAACAATTTGTTCAGCCCGCCGATTACGAATTCATTCAGCATGCCCTCCCGGTATTTGTAATTGATGCCGGATTGCGCCTGGATCATCAGCACATATTTTCTGCTCAGCGAAGTATAATCTTCTACCGTAAGCAGGGTGCGAAAATAGGCCGGGTAGTGGGCCGTAGCTGTATCGAAATACTCATGCGTCAGGCCATCAGATGTTACCTGCAGATTGGGGTGAAGGGCAAATACCAGCTGGCCCTCGGCATCCAGTCTGACCCCTTCTTTCGGATAAACAGCCCGGTTCAGCGAATTGTAATGAAAGAACACAAATCCTGTCGAAAAACTGTTCTTGCCCTCGAATTGCATATGCGCAGAAATAGAAGGGGAGGCCCGCACCAACTCAAAACGGGTGCCTGCGCCGATGGAGTAATGCCGGTTGCCTGAATACTGGATGCGTCCGTCCAGGTTAAAATAATGCTGGCGGTAAATTCCATCCTGCCGGTATTTGTAAAATGTATTTACATCAAAACGCTCCAGCTGTGTTCCCAGGGTCAGCGCAAAATTTTTCAGCTTGCCGATATACTGCAGGTGCTCTGCCCGCAAACGCATGTTTTCTCCTACGTTCAGGGTTACCAGGCTTCGTGAATTCTTGATAAAAAAGTCCCGGCTGGTTACATTGGCGATCACACTGATGCCGCTGAATTCATTGTAGTGGAGCGATAATTTTGAGAAGGTCAGCGGATTTTCCGTTACATCGAAAATGATCCTTTTGGTACGATCAGGCAGGGATGCAATCGAGTAAACGATGCGGTTGTAATAGCGTGTGCCGTAGGCCCGCCGCACCATGCGCGAAAGCTGCAGCGGCGTATACGCCTTGCCGGTTACAAAGTTCAGGTTGTTGAGAAAAAAGCCACTGGTGGTTTGCTCCAGTCCATTTACATCAACGGATGATATGGAACCAGTATCTGTCCGGGGCAACCTGCTCCTGGCAAAAGCCTGTTTTCCATAGATCGCATCCAGCGAGTCAACCAGCTTTTTCAAAGCCGGGTATAACTTTCTTCCTTCTTCCAACCCCGCCTGAATAATTTCTTCTGCCTGGTTAAAGCTGCCCATGGTATAATTCTCCAGCGGAATAGGAACATAGATATTGCAAAGCGGTACCTCATTCTTTCTGTCTTCTGCTTCCCGGAAAAATGCTACCTGGAATAGTACCTGGAACGCATTCACCACTTTGTTGCCGGGCGACAAGCCAGCGGCTACGTTGCTGCCGATCACAATGTCGGCTCCCATTTCTTTTACATCTTTTACCGGGAAGTTGCGTACAATGCCGCCGTCCACCAATTTTCTGCCCTCGTAGTCAATGGCGGTGAACAAGCTGGGAATGGCCATGCTGGCCCTTACTGCACTTACGATATCGCCCTTGCTCATGACCACCGCTTCGCCTGTACCGATGTCTGTTGCGACGCATTTAAAGGGAATGTTGAAGGTGGTAAAATCTTTGTTGGCCACTACGGGGGAAAACAGCTCAGCCAGTTTCAGCCAGAGCTCCTGGCTTTCCAGCACCCCACTGGGCAAACTGAACCGGTTGCCCTCCCAGGGAAGTTCCACATCATACCGCCCGTACTCATCTTTTTCCTCCATCAGCATGCTGCTCAGCGAAGACTGGTTGCTCAGCATCAGATCCCAATCAATGGTATGGCTCATCTTTTCGATCGAATCCGCAGAATAGCCGGCTGCATACAAACCGCCGATGATGCTGCCCATGCTGGTACCCGTAATGTAATCGATCTTTAGTCCGGCCGAATCAATGGCTTTGAGAATGCCGATATGGGCCAGTCCTTTGGCTGCGCCACCGCTAAGGGTCAGCCCGATCTTGGGGCGGCCCTGTTTTTGCGGATGAGCGGTAAGACTCCAACCAATAAAAACAGCGAAGAAAAATATAAAGGGTCTCCTGTTCATATCTGCGTCCTTTGCGAGCTGCACTGTCTCAAATTTACCGATAATCCAATTGGCAATCCTAGTATTTCTGGTTCCTTCCTTCGAACGCTGTTAATTAAACAATAAGTATCCGGCAGCCATTTGCTTACCCCATAAATTTGACGTACTTTTGCGCCTCGATTAAGAAATATGGATATTCGTAATATAGCTATCATCGCACACGTTGACCACGGAAAGACCACGTTGGTTGATAAGATACTTCACTCAACCAATGTTTTTCGTGCCAACCAGGAAACCGGCGAGCTGATCATGGACAGCAACGAGCTGGAAAAAGAAAGAGGCATTACCATCTTCAGCAAAAATGCCGCCGTTGAATACAACGGAATAAAAATAAATGTCATCGATACCCCGGGCCACTCCGATTTTGGCGGAGAAGTAGAGCGCGTATTAAAAATGGCCGATGGCGTACTGCTGCTGGTAGATGCGTTTGAAGGCCCGATGCCTCAAACCCGGTTTGTCCTGCAAAAAGCCCTGCAGCTCAACCTGCGTCCGATCGTCGTGATCAACAAGGTTGACAAACCAAACTGCCGTCCGGATGAAGTGCATGATGCTGTATTTGAACTGTTCTTTACGCTGGATGCTACTGAAGAGCAGCTTGATTTTCCCACCATTTATGGTTCTTCCAAGCAAGGCTGGATGAATACATCCCTCACGCCGACCGATAATATTACTCCCCTGCTTGACGCGATCATCAAATGGGTACCTGCCCCGCAGGTAAGCGAAGGTACCCTGCAGATGCAGATCACTTCGCTGGATTATTCTTCTTTCCTGGGAAGAATTGCCGTGGGCAAGGTTACCAGGGGTGTTATCAAAGATGGTCAGCCTATTTCGCTGGTACTGGCAGATGGCTCTATCAAGAAATCACGCGTCAAGGAATTGTACACGTTTGAGGGCATGGGAAAGAAAAAAGTATCCCAGGTGGAAGCCGGTGATATCTGTGCAGTGGTTGGGCTGGAAGATTTCAACATTGGTGATACCATTGCTGATGCAGAAAACCCGGAAGGACTGCCCGTTATCAGTGTGGATGAGCCGACCATGAGCATGCTCTTTTCGATCAACAACTCTCCCTTCTTTGGTAAAGACGGCAAATTCGTGACCTCCCGCCACCTGCGCGACAGGCTCATGAAAGAAACCGAAAAAAACCTGGCACTCCGGGTAGAAGATACTGACAGCGCCGATAGTTTCCTGGTATTCGGACGGGGCATTCTTCACCTGGGCATCCTGGTGGAAACCATGCGCCGCGAAGGATTCGAGCTTACCATCGGACAACCCCAGGTGCTTGTAAAAACCATCGACGGGCATAAAAACGAACCTTACGAAACCCTGGTGATCGATGTGCCTGGCGAATACAGCGGCAAGGTAATCGATATGGTTACCCAAAGAAAAGGAGAGATGCTCGTAATGGAAAGCAAAGGCGAAATGCAACACCTGGAATTTGAAATTCCTTCCCGCGGACTGATCGGCCTGCGCTCCAGCATGCTTACCAATACTGCCGGTGAAGCCGTTATGGCGCATCGCTTTCTGGCCTACAAACCCTGGAAGGGCGTGATCCCCGGCCGGAACAATGGTGTGCTGATCTCTAAAAACCAGGCTCCAACCACCGCTTACTCAATCGATAAATTGCAGGATAGGGGCGCCTTTTTTGTTGACCCGGGTGAAGAGGTATACGCCGGACAAATCATTGCCGAGCACATCAAACCAGGCGACCTGATCGTAAATGCGACAGAAGGAAAGAAGTTGACCAACATGCGCGCAAGCGGTAGCGATGACTCGGTGCGGATCGTTCCCAAAAGACAGATGACACTGGAGGAGTGCATGGAATACATCCAGCAGGATGAATGCATTGAGGTTACACCCAAAAATACCCGCCTGCGCAAGGTTGTCCTGAATGAAGAAGACAGGAAAAAAGTGCAGAAATCAATGAAGTCGGAACAGGTATAAGAAAAAACAAAGCCGGCTGCCCTGTTTCAGGGCACATAAACAAGAAATTTTTTTACCAGCTACCCTGCCTGGGGCATTGGAAAATTAAATTGTTTTCCTACATTTACGCTGGTTTTTCATAGGATATTGGATTTTAAAACGGGGCTGGATTTTTATCCTGGCCCCTTTTTTATTGTCTTGAACCAGGATTACACGGATCCACGGATTACAGGATTGCAGCTTGAGGATGGATCATCTTGAAAATGATCGATCCTTATGTTTGAAGATCGATCTCTAAAGATGAGTATCGATCAACCCCAGGATAATCCATCCTCAAGCTGCAATCCTGTAATCCGTGGATCCGTGTAATCCTGGTTCAAGACAACTCAGACAGCTTCTGCACCCTGCTGGTTAAAATAATCCCGGATGATCCTGGCTTTGGAGGCGCCGACGGCTTCGGTGAGTTGCTCATCGGTGGCTTGGCGGACGTTTTTGACTGATCTGAATGTTTTGAGAAGGAGGTTGGCCGTTCCTTTTCCTACACCCTTGATGCCTTCGAGTTCGTTTTTGAATGTACCCTTGCTCCGTTTTGCGCGGTGGAATGTTATGCCAAAGCGGTGCACTTCGTCCCGGATCCTTCTGATTAATTTCAGGCTCTCGGAGTTGTAGGGCAGTTTGATCGATTGCTTGTCATCGGCGAAAAAGATTTCTTCTTCGTTTTTAGCCAGGCCTACCAGGGTGAGCTGGCCTGTAAGTCCCAATTCGTCAATGCTTTCCAGGGCCGCATGGAGCTGGCCTTTGCCTCCATCAATAATAACCAGCTGGGGCAGCGGTTCATGCTCTGTTTTCAGGCGTTTATACCGGCGGAACACCACTTCTTTCATGGTGGCGAAATCGTTGATGCCCTTTACTGTCTTTACATTATAACGGCGGTAGTCTTTCTTGCTGGCCACACCGTCTTTAAAACAAACCATGGCCGAAACAGGATAGCTTCCCTGAAAATTGGAATTATCAAAACACTCGATATGCGCAGGCAGGGTTGGCAGCGAAAGATCGCGTTGCAGCTGGTCCAGCACAGATTCCACTTCTGATTTGGTTTTGCCTTCCAGGTGCAATATTTTTTTCTGGTGAATTTCTTCCTTGAAGTAATTGACGTTCTTTTCTGAAAGCTCCAGCAGCTTTTTCTTATCGCCAGCTTTGGGAATCGTGACTACCACGCCCTCTTCCGGGTAATCAATTTCGAACGGCACCAGGATCTCGCTGGAATTGCTGTTAAAGGTGCTTCTGATCTGTGCTACAGCAAACGCGAGCACTTCTTCCTGCTTTTCTTCGAGGTGTGTTTCGAGCTGGATGGTATGCGTTTGAATAATGGCACCATTCTGTACCATCAGGTAGTTGACACAGGCTATATCGCCATCTTTAAGAATAGAAAACACATCCAGGTTGTTCAGGTGACTGCTTACAACAACCGACTTAGCACTGTAATTTTCCAGGTGGTCGATCTTTTTGCGAACCAGTTCAGCCTTTTCAAACTGGAGCTGTTCGGCATACCCGCGCATCTCTGCCTTGAAATGTTGGATGACAGGGGAGAGGTTGCCCTTCATAAAATTCTTGAGCTGCGCCAGCTGGTTGTTGTAATCTTCTTCCTGCTGCAGGCCTTCGCAGGGGCCTTTGCAATTGCCAAGATGATATTCCAGGCAAACTTTGAACTTGCCTTTTTGGATATTGTTCTCCGTAAGATTCAGCTTGCAGGTACGGAGCTGGATATTTTGTTTGATAAAATCAAGCAGGTCGCGCACTTTGTTCACCGAAGTAAAGGGGCCCAGGTACTCTGAGCCATCGTTGATCTTGCGGCGGGTAAAAAATACGCGCGGAAAAGGCTCATTCTTGATAACGATATAAGGATAGGTCTTATCGTCTTTCAGGTTGATGTTAAAGCGGGGCTGAAACTGCTTGATCAGGGAATTTTCCAGCAGAAAAGCATCCTGCTCCGAATTAACAATGGTAAACTCGATGCGCTGGATGCGTTGTACCAGCTCATGGGTTTTATAGCTCGTAAATGTTTTGGAGAAGTAGGAGCTTACCCGTTTGCGCAGGTCTTTGGCCTTGCCCACATACAAAAGGGTATTGCCGGCATCAAAATATTTGTAGATGCCTGGCTCGTGTGGAATCGTTGGTGCTATTGCCTGAAACTCGTTCGCTGTCATGGCGTGGATCTGTCTTGTACAGGAAGTACAAATTTCGGACTAAATTGTTTAGTAACCGCCGTTCCACACAACTTTTACCACACTGCTGGCTGACCAGGCACCTGCCTGCTTTGCAGTGATGATCTGAAAGTTTCTGTCTGTCCGCCAGTACAGCTTTTTAAGGACAAGCGTGTCTTTCACCTGCGTTCCTCTTTCCATGTAGATGCTTTGCACCCGGTCGTTCGCAACAGGATCGGGATGGATGATAACATCCAGTCTTTGCAGGGGCAGGTCTTTGTTAGTTGCAGCGTATGTCAGGGTAACACTGGCAATGGTTTGATCGGCAAAGCTGTTTTCTTTATAATACTTGCTGAGTGCAGGGTCATTGATGTCGGGTGTTGTAAATTCTTTTGAAAGGCTATCAAACGCTCCTGTTTCAATCGGGAAGGTGTCAGTCTGGTTGTTTACTGTTGTAAGTTTCTGGATAGTTGGTTGCAGGGAATCGACATGATGGACCTGGCCTTCAATAAAGCTAACCACGGGAAAGAAATTGGCAGCTCCTTTGTTTTCCGGACCGTTCTGGCAGGCATGCAGAAGCAACAGGATCAGAAAAAAGGGAACTAAAAGCTGCCGCATACAAAATGGTTAATGCAGATAATAGATCAGGCAGACCGGGAGATTAGCTATTTCAGGGTTTTGCTGATACCGAACTTGATACCGTATTCCATCAGATATTCTTTAACAGGATAACGGTCGTTGAACGAAGATAAAAGCTGGTAGCGGAATTGCGGACCAACCTGCCACCGTACATTGGCAAACTGATAGGAGATATAGGCTTCTGCGCTTGAATGCACGTTCCAGCGGCGAACCAGGGAAGGTTCCTTGATGTAGTTGATATAATTTGTTGACAACAGGTAGGTGTCGCTCAGCAGCAAATAAGTAGGCTGGATGGTTCCGGCTACATTGATCTGGAAGCGTTTGTTGCCCAGCAGCTTGAGTTCGGCGCCCACCGGCAGGGAAACCTGAAAATACTGGTTCTGCAGTTGCTCCTGCAGATAGCCGTTGAAATTTCTGATGGTTGTATACGTAGTAAGCGTATCATCAGGACGGCCGAAAGATTTAAGGGCAATGGAAGCTTTTTCATAGCCCGCCCTGTATGCTTTGATGGTATAGCGGGAGTAATTCAGTTGCAGGCCCGTACGGATCGTGAGCCTGTTGCTTGCCCTGTACAAAATATTGGAACCCAGTTCCACGCCCATGGAAGGCTGGTGGTCTACATATTGGTTGATGTCGACCTGGTTGCCGGCCAGGGGAGCGTTCCCGTTGGCAGTATGGGTATTGTGGCCATTGTCGGTTAGTGTACGGTAGCTGACAAGCGGAGAAAAATAAAACTGGAGGTTGAACTTGCCCTGCTTCTTGGGTGTGAGATTGATCAATGCCATTTCCTGTAACCAGTTTACATCACCATGGTATTGCGTGGGTGCTTCTTCCAGGTTAACATCTGCTTTTACTTCTTTCTCATCTGTTGCCTTCGATTCTTTTTCTGCTTCCTCTACCAAAGCAGATCCTTCGGTAACCGCGGGTGCTGCAATGATGATTGACTGGCTGTTAGGCCGTATTGCTGCAGGCTGGTGCCCGGTTTTTGCGACAGGCAGTTCACTTATGTGAACAGGTGTGCTGTTTTCAAGGGGAGTGCTTTTGGCAACAAACAAGACCGGTTTGCTTGCCTGCGGCGTATTGCTTGCGGCTGTTGCGGGTAGATTGCCGGGTATAGCTTTCAGCTTGTCTGCAGACGGGGCAGACAAAGCATTGGCAGCGCCGGTTTCTTTTGTAGCGTTGCTATTTGTTTTGGGAGGATCAGGAAATATGGTGGAAAGAAAGGATTCCGGAAGCAGGAACAACAGGAACAGGGCCAGGATGCCGCCGGTTACAGAATACCAGTTTTTATGCCAGAACAAGTTTCTCCGTACCTTCTTCCAGACTTTTTCGGAAGGGTACATGGTGTATTCGTCAGCCTTTTGTTGCAGAAAATCATCAAGATCATCATTGTAAAAATCTTTGTCCATTGTAAGCTCTTTTCAGGTAAGGTCTGTTTTGGTATGGGGTTGGATGGTATGGTTATCTGCTAACTGCGCTCAATAAGCTTGTTTTCTCTTTGGGTTTTTGTATGATCTTTTTTCTGACTAATACATCTTCTAGCATTTGTTTGGCCCTTGTGTACTGCGAGCGGCTCGTACTTTCTTCAATGTCCAGCATCGTGGCAATCTCTTTGTGCGAGTACCCTTCAATGGCATAGAGGTTCAAAACTGTTCTATACCCGATGGGCAATAACCTGATGCATTCCACTACCTGTTTCGCCTGTACAACCGAAGGCACGGTTTCTTCCCGGACCTGCAAGCTGGTGGCATAGATCAGGTCCACGCTCTCATTGAACTTTTTGTTCTTTTTCAGCACATTGATACAGGTGTGTACGATAATTCTTCTTACCCATCCCTCAAACACACCCTGGTTGCGGAACGTATGGATTTGCGAAAACACTTTGATAAATCCCTCCTGTAGCATATCCTCCGCATCCTCCCTGTTGTGCGCGAACCTGTAACAAACAGCCAGCATTTTGGGACTGTAGCGGTTATACAGTTCCCGCTGGGCTGTCGTATCTTTCCGTAAACATCCTTGTAAAATAGCTTCCTCGGTCATATATACCGTTTGGTGACCGTGTAAATTAAGACAATTTTGACAATTCAATGCTGCTTAGCAAGCAGAAAAAAGGGCTGGACTTAACATTTTCTTTACACCTTCAACCCGATAGGGGGGTAAAGAAGCATGAAGGGGTGAAAACCATTGCTTTATATTGCAGGAAGAAAAATGGCACCGGAAAGGTGCCATTGATCATCAAAGAAGTTTCAATTCGCGCAACCGGCTGCGCAATTCATCGGCTGTTGTAAACTGGATGGCTTCAAACCCAATGGTACGGGCGGCTGCCACATTTTTACTGTTGTCATCAATAAAAACGGAATGTTCTGGTTTAAGACCATAGCGTTCAGTCAGCAGGTGAAAAATGGCCGGGTCTGGTTTGATCAGTTTTTCTTCTCCCGATACAACGATCCCGTCAAACACTTGCAGGAAGGGAAATCGTTGTTGCGCAATCGGAAAGGTTTCTGCAGACCAGTTGGTAAGGCCGTAAACCTTGTAAGTTTTTCTCAACTCATGCAGGATCTCTACTGTTTCTGAAATTTCTCCCTTCAGCATTTCTTCCCATCTCCCATAGTACGCTTCTATCAACGCGTGGTGCTCAGCAGGATGGGAAGCTTTTAACAGGGCTGTTCCTTCCTTTAGCAAACGGCCCTTGTCCTGCTGCACGTTCCATTCATCGGTGCATACGTTGGAAAGAAACCACTCCATTTTGTCTTCGTCTTCAAACAGTTGCCGGAATACATGCCGGGGGTTCCAATCTATCAGAACGCCGCCAAAGTCAAATACAATGGTGTCAATATTTGCCATGTTGACAAGGATAGTTTAGGGGCTTAGAACAGGCTTTTATTTTTATCTGCCGGATTATGCCAGCATCCGGATGGGTTCTTCGAGCAAGCTTTTCACTGTTTGCAGGAAGGCCGCGCCGGTTGCACCATCCACTACGCGGTGGTCGCAGCTCAGCGTTACTTTCATGATGCTGCCGGGTACCACCGCACCTCCTTTTACAACAGGTACCTGCGAGATGCCTCCAATAGCGAGGATGCAGGAATCAGGCGGGTTGATGATGGCTGTAAATTCGTCTATGCCAAACATACCCAGGTTGGAAATAGTGAATGTACTGCCTTCCCAATCCGATGGCTGCAGTTTTTTGTCTTTTGCTTTTTGGGCAAAATTCTTGACCTCCGCAGCGATTTGAGAAAGAGACTTGGTGTCTGCAAAACGGACCACCGGCACCAGCAAACCTTCGTCTACCGCTACGGCCACGCCGATATTTACATGGTAGTTGGTCCGGATCTTGTCACCCAGCCAGCTGCTGTTGATTTTGGGATGTTGTTTGAGCGCCAGTGCAACGGCCTTTAAAACCAGGTCGTTGAAGGATATTTTTACTTTGGCGTTTTCATTGAGCTTTGCCCTGCTGGCAACGGCATTGTCCATGTCGATGCTCATGGTTAAGTAAAAATGCGGGGCTGTAAACATGCTTTCTGCGAGGCGTTTGGCAATCACCTTGCGCATCTGCGATACAGGCACTTCGTCAAAGCTGACCTGTCCGGCAGGTGCTGCAGCAGGTTGGGACTGGGCAGCGGCGGCCGGTTTTGCAGCTTCCGGTTGCGGACTGGCTGCAGGCTTGAATTCATCTACATCTTTTTTGACGATCCTTCCGCCGTCTCCGCTTCCCTGTACCTTGCCGATGTCAATTCCTTTTTCTGCGGCCAGGCGGCGGGCGAGGGGAGAGGCTTTCACGCGTCCGTTGGTTTCGTGTGCCGGTTCAGCAGGCTGCGGGGCAGAAGCAGCTGCAGGCACGGCCTGGTCTGAGCGGCTCTTGTCCACGGCCAACTGTTCTGCACCAGAGTCTGCAGGTGTTCTTACTTCCTTGTCAGCATCTGATGAAGACGCCGGAGCACCAGCTGCCGGGGCTCCTTTTGAGGCTGCGATGATCCCATTCAGGTCTACTTTTCCTTCTTCACCAATTACGCAGAGCAGCGAATTCACCGGCACTTTGTCGCCTGGTTGTGCACCTATATATAATAGCTTTCCGTTCTTATAGCTTTCCAGTTCCATGGTGGCCTTGTCTGTCTCTACTTCAGCCAACAGATCACCTTTCTTAACCGCGTCACCTACTTTTTTGTGCCATGCAGCAATCACGCCTTCGGTCATGGTATCACTCAGGCGGGGCATCAGCACTACTTCTTCTACTTTCGATAAATCCAGGGAGGCAGCAGCCGGGGCCGGCGCTGCAGATGCGGCAGGAGCGGGTGCCGGAGCAGCAGCAGAGGCTGGTTTTTCAGCAGCCTGCGGTGCTGGCTTGGCATTGTTATCCTGTCCGCTTCCTCCTACAAGGGAGGATACATCTTCACCGGGGTTGCCGATGATGGCGAGGAGGTCGTTTACCTGCAGCTTACCACCGTTCTGAACACCGATGTGCAACAGGGTGCCATCTTTATAGCTTTCCAATTCCATGGTAGCTTTGTCTGTTTCTACTTCAGCCAGCAAGTCGCCTTTTTTAACCGGGTCACCTACTTTTTTGTGCCATGCAGCAATAACGCCTTCGGTCATGGTGTCGCTCAGGCGTGGCATCAAAATCTTTTCTGCCATATGGTATATTGATTTATAAGAATCCCGAAATTAGGGTAAAATGAGGAATTGCATCCAAGTGTTTTAACACGAAAGCCGGATCGCAAAACAGAACTTCAATGCAGCAATGTGCTCCAGCCTGCGATGTCTGTTACAAGCAGGATGGAGCACATAACTTCTTGTTCTCTGTCACCGGCTTACCAAACCTGTTCTTCTGAGTAACCGCCTGTTTTCACGGCGATGCATCAGCTTAAATACCAGGGCATAAATAACGGGCAGGATCAGCAGGGTCAGGATGGTAGATGTGATCAGTCCTCCAATCACCACTATGGCCAGAGGCTTTTGGGTTTCGCTGCCGATGCCGGTAGAAACCGCAGCCGGCATGAGTCCGATCATGGCCATGAGGGCCGTCATGACCACAGGTCTTACCCTGGAGATAACTCCTTGCTTGATAGCCTGGTTGAGGTGCATGCCTTCATCCAGGTTCTTTTTAAAGACCGAAATCAGGATCACGCCGTTCTGAATGCAAACTCCAAAAAGGGCGATAAAACCGATACCGGCTGATATGCTGAAATTGATGCCTGTTATGTGCAAGGCCAGGATGCCACCGATCAGCGCAAAGGGTACATTCATAATAGTCAGAAACGCATCCTTCACATTGCCGAATGTAACAAATAAGATCAGGAAGATCACCAGTAAACAAACCGGAACAACCTGGGTAAGGGTTTTTGTAGCCCGCTGCTGGTTCTCGAATTCGCCGTTCCAGGTGGTGGTATAGCCCTGGTCGAGGTGCACGTGCTGACTTACCTTTTGCTGCGCTTCCGCAATTGTACTGCCCAGGTCTCTTTCACGGACAGAGAATTTGACGGCAATGTAGCGGGTATTGTTGTCGCGGAAAATAAAGGCCGGGCCTGTCAGCGTATGGATGTCTGAAATTTCCTTGAGCGGAACTTTGGCGCCGTCATTGGTGGGCACCATGAGGTTCTCGATCTTTTCCTGCGTGTCGCGGTAATCTTTCTGGTAGCGGATGCGCACATCAAATTTCCTTTCGCCTTCATAAAGCTGGGTGGCTTCTTTTCCGCCAATGGCCATCTCGATCACAGAGTTGGCATCCACCGTGTTCACCCCGTAGAAGGCCATGCGTTTCTGATCCAGCTCGATCCTGAACTCAGGCTGGCCCAGGTTGCGCAGGATGCCCAGGTCTTCAATACCCCGTACTGTGCGGAGCTGGGCCGCCACGCTGTCGGCCTTTTCATCAAGCGTCTTGAAATCAGGCCCGAAGATCTTCACGGCCAGGGCCGCGTTCACACCGGCCACGGCTTCTTCCACGTTGTCGCGGATGGGCTGCGAGTAATTGTATACAATGCCCGGAAACTTTTTCAGCTGCGTGTCCATTTCATCAATCAGCTGATCTTCGGTGATCTTTCTTTTCCATTGTTTTTTGGGTTGCAGGTCAACCTGTATCTGTACGTTGAAAAAGCCTTTCGGGTCGGTGCCGTCATTGGTCCTTCCTACCTGCGAGAGCGTTTGCTTTACTTCCGAAAAATGGCTCAGCACCGCAATCATTTTGTCTGAAATGCTGTTGGCTTCGGTGAGCGACACGCTCATGGGCAGCTCTGCTTCCACCCACAAAGCGCCTTCATTCAGTTCCGGGAGAAATTCAGTGCCCAGGAATTTGGCGGAAAAAAAAGTAAGCGCCATCATTGCAACGGCAATCAACACGCTCTTTTTCTGGTTTGCATACACCGCGTTAAGTGCTCTTTGAACCGACTTCTCAAAAAACGATACAACCGGATTGTGTCTTTCCCGCACATTTTTACGCAGCAGAATGCTGGACAGGGCAGGTACCAAAGTAAGGGTAAACAGCAGCGCTCCCAGCAAGGCAAACCCAAGCGTATAAGCCAGGGGGGAAAACATTTTTCCTTCTACTTTCTGAAAAGCAAATATGGGTATCAGGCAGGTAATGATGATCAGCTTGGAAAAAAAGATGGCTTTTCCCATTTCTGTTCCGATGTTCTTGAAGAGGCCCAGCTTTGCGAGCCGGTTAAAGCGCTCCATACCAACTTCCCTGGCACGGTGGTCAAGCGCTACAAACAAGCCTTCTACCATTACCACCGCGCCATCAATGATGATCCCGAAATCCACCGCCCCCATCGAAAGCAGGTTGGCGCTCATGCCTTTGATGCGCATGCAGATAAAGGCAAAGAGGAGGGATAGCGGAATGATGATGCTTACGGTAACGGTTGTGCGCCAGTCGGCCATAAAAACAAGCACGATCAGGGTGACCAGCACAATGCCTTCAATCAGGTTGTGGATCACCGTTTCCTGCGCAAAATCCATCAGGTTGGTCCGGTCATAAAAGGTAGATATCTTGACGTCTTTAGGCAGGATATGATCATTGAGGTCTTTGATCTTTTCGTGTACCCGGTCCAGTACTTCACTGGGGTTCTCACCTTTGCGCATCACGATGATACCTTCCAGCACATCTTTTTGCTGGTCGCGCGCCACCTGCCCGAGGCGGGGCTTGCCTGCTTCTACGATATTGGCCACGTTCTTTGCCAGCAGCGGCACGCCATTGATCTTGGTGATGATCGTGTTTTCGATCTCGCTGATGTCATTGAGCAACCCGATGCCCCGGACCAGGTACGACTGTCCGTTGCGTTCAATCACATCACCCCCTACATTCACATTGCTCCGCGTGATTGCATTGTATACATCGAGCGAGGTCAGGTTGTATTTGATCAGCAGGTCGGGGTTTACGCTTACTTCAAATGTTTTTTCTTCCCCGCCGAAACTGTTTACATCGGCCACGCCCGGAACAGATTTGAACTGCCGGTCGAGCACCCAGTTCTGGATCGTGGTAAGATCGCGGATCGAGCGCGTGCTGCTTTTAAGGGTGTAGCGGTAGATTTCTCCGGTAGGGCCATAGGGTGGCTGTACATCCGGCTTTACGCCTTCCGGCAGGTCGGCGCTGCTCAGGCGGCTGAGTACTTGCTGCCGGGCAAATGCGTCATCCACATCATCGTCAAAGATGATCCGGATATAACAAAGTCCGAAAGCGCTGGTGGTGCGCAGGTTCGATTTTTTCTGCACCGAGTTGAGGACGGTTTCGAGGGGAATGGTTACAAACTTTTCTACTTCTTCGGCGCTTCTTCCCGGCCATTGCGCAATGATGATGGTTTGTGTATTGGTAACGTCCGGAAAAGTTTCGATAGGCGTATTCTTATAGCTCCATACACCGATGGCAACCAGGATGCCGGTCATGAAAAAAACAAAATACCGGTGACGGAGAGAAAAATGGATGATTTGCTTGATGAACTTGTTCATGGTACATGGCTTGGCCGTTTGCCCGCCAAAGGACAGCCGGCTGGTTTAATAGAGGGGTAAGGGGTCATACTTTAAAAGAATCTTGTGCTGCATGGGAACCTATGGTCCTGCCACGTTATTCTTTCAATGCATTGAATAAAAGGATCTGGTTCCGGGAAATAACTTTGTCGCCAACTGCCAATCCGGATGACAGATATGTTTTGTCATTCACTGTTTTCATCACCTGCACTTCCTTGATCTCCATGTTGCATTTGTCATGATACAGAACCACATAGGTTTTTGAATTGTAGTTGATGATCGCCGTTGCCGGAACAGCGATCAGCCGCAGGCCTTCCTTGTTGGTGATCATGATGTCGGCAAACATTTCAGGTTTAAGCAGCAGGCTGTCGTTGCGGAGCTTGATCCGGATCTTCATCACCTTTGTTTCCGGGTCCAGTACTTCATTGACCTTGTCAACCGTTCCCTGAAAAACACGGTCGGGATAAGCCAGGGTTTTAACTGTTGCCGTATAACCTTCTTTTACTTTTGCAATGTCAGACTCATACACATTGGCCCATACCCACACGTCGTTGATATCACCTACGGTAAACAGGTTGTCTGAATTGTCGGTACGGATAAAACCACCCTGGTTGACCTTTTTCTCCACGACGTAGCCGCTCATCGGTGCCTTCAGAATATAATTGCCATTGGCGGAAGTATTGCCGCCGCCGTTGATGGCGATCTGTTCTTTTACCTTGTTGGCAGCGATCACGGCGTTGTTGTAATTTTCCTTTGCCTCATTGTATTCGCGTTCGCTGCTCAATCCGTTTTTAAAAAGAGATTCTGCGTTTTCCATCTGGCGCTTTGCAATGGACACATCATTCTGCGCGGTAGACTGGTCACTGTAGTTGCTTGCTACATCGGCACTCCTGATCACAGCCAGGGTTTGTCCCTTGCTTACTTTATCACCGAGAGAAACAGGCACCTGCAATACCTGCCCGCTGCTGAAAGGGTAGATCTTCACGACCTTGTTGTCGTTAAAGCTGACCTGTCCGGATAATTTCAGCTCATCATCCACATTGCTGTAAGCAGCGGAGTCGATGCGAATGATTTTGGACAAGGAATCAGAGATACAAACTTTTTGTTCTGCCGGCTCTTGCGGCTTTGGTTCAGAGCAGGAGCCAAGCAGGGCCATGCATGCTGCAACAATACACAGCATGGGCATAGGGAGCTGCTTTGTTTTAGATGGGGAGAGGTTCATGTTAGAATTCTATTGGAGGTTGATAATATTGCTTCCTGTGGTAAAATTGATTTCTGTATAAGCACTTCGCAGGTTGTTTTCCTGTTGAAACTGTTTGAGGCGTGCGTCTCTGTATGCCTCAAAAAAGTCGATAAATTCCACCAGGCCTACCTGGCGTTGCTGAAAGCTGCGGGTGATGTTTTGCAGCAGTTCGTTGTACTTCGCTGTAAACTCGGGTGTAATCAGTTTTTGAAGATTGATCGCCGTCTGCAGTTTTTGCCAGGCTGCGCTCACCTCCGCGTCTACCTGGTTTTGCACCTGGTCGATCCCGTTCCTGGCCAGCTGGATGTTGAGCTCGGCTGCCTTGATGTTTCCTTTGTTCTTGTTGAACAGGGGGAGGGGCAAACCAAGCGTCAATCCGTAGTAATTGCTGGTATAGCTGTTTCTTTTATCGTACTCCACGCCAGCTGTTAAATCCGGCACTGCCAGGGCCTTCTGATAGGCAAGGTTGTGCTGTTGGGTAAGCAGGTTGGTTTGGGCCAGCTGCACATCGGGCCTGTTGAGCCTGGCTGTGTCCAGCAACTGCGGAAGGGTAAAAGCCCCCTCATTGTTGCCAACACCTGATAGATCAGGAAGCTCGGGAACAATGGTTGTATCGCTGCCTACATGCAGCAGGGTCCGCAGGTCTTTTTCTGTATCGGTGATCTGTCTTTGCAGATCAGCTTGCTCGGCTTCCAGGTTGAAGAGGAGGGATTTGATCCGGATATTCTCTCTTTGGGAAATATTTCCGGCTTTGAGCTGTGCATCCATCCCTGTTGAAAGCGCCTGGAGCAGCGTGTACTCATTCTGATAAAGGGCATTGGTTTGAAAGGACTGGTGCAGGGCGAAGAAATTTGTTTGCAGCAGGTAACGCAGGTTGCGAAGTACGTCCTGAAACTGCTGCTGGGACGAAAGCGTGGCATCCTGCGAAAGCCTGACCAGCTTGTTTCTTTTGCCGGCTGTTTTGATGAGCTGCTGTAACTGCACGTACACCTGACCGTAATCTGCATTGTGCCGGAAAAATTTTCCGTCGTAGACGTTCTGGTCCGTGTTGATAGAGGGGTTGTCGAAGTAGCGGTTTTGCAGGGTGAGTGCCTGGCTGACCTGGATGTTGTACTGTTGTGCAACCAGGGCCAGGTTTTTTTCCAGGAACCGCTGTTCTGCCTGGGGTAAGCTTATCCGCAGGCTGTCGCCGGGTGGTTGTGCAAAGAGCGGCTTCGACAGGAGTCCGCTCAGCAATAAGCACATAATAAAGGGCCTTATCATTCTTAAGAGGTTTCCTATTACAGCACAAAACTGTTACCTCTTTTGGTTAAGTGCCGATTAACATACGTTAACCGGGGGTTAAGGCGCTTTAAGCTGATGATAATCAGGCTTTAGCCTGGTTGCTTAGCGTGGGTACGTTAAAGCGGAAACCAACTCCGTGAATGGTCTCCAAAACAACAGAAGGATCCGATTTAAAATGCTTGCGCAGCTTGGTAATAAACACATCCATGCTTCTGCCGAGGAAATAATCATCCTTGCCCCATACGTTCAGCAAAACTTCTTCCCTTCTCAGCACCTTGTTGGGGTGCAGGCAGAGAAAGCGCAGCAGATCGGCTTCTTTTTGCGTGATCGGGATCACGCCCTCTGCTGAAACAATCTTGAGATCCGTATATGAAAAATGCAGCGAGCCGATGGCGTATTCCTGTATCTGCTCGGAGTGCATTTTTTTTGTTCTTCTTAGGAACACGTCCATTCTCAGCAGCAGTTCTGCCATGCTGAACGGCTTGGTGATATAATCATCGGCGCCGGTTTGAAAACCCTTGATCTTGTCTTCTTCCATTGATTTGGCTGTCAGAAAAAGAATGGGTATCCGGTCAGTTTGCTGCCGGATCTTTTTCGCGACTGCCAGACCGTCTTTGCGCGGCATCATGACGTCGAGCAGGCAGATATCAAATTCCCCCTTTTTAAAAACATCAATGGCTGTTTGGCCATCGGTACACAATACCACATGGTATCCATCTTCCTGCAAGCTGTCTTTGATCACAAAACCCAGGGCGGCGTCATCTTCTGCCAGCAGCACTTTTGCTTTTGCTTCCATAATTCCAGATTTTAATGTTTGGGTAAAACAATTTTAAATTCGGTACCGATACCGGGCAGGCTGTTCACGGTGATTTTTCCCCGGTGCGCATCTACTACCTGCTTTACAAAGTTCAGTCCCAATCCAAAACCTTTTACATTGTGAACGTTCCCGGTGGGAACACGGAAAAATTTTTTGAATAAAAATTTAATGTATTTTTTTTCGATCCCCACGCCATTGTCCTTTACCGACAGGCAATAGCCCTCTTCATCAGCGGTTGCTTTGATCAGCACATGGGGCTTCATGGAATACTTGATCGCATTTTCAATTAAGTTCACCAACACCATCGAAAGATGCGATTTATCGGCCGTGAACCTGAGCTCCTGGTCGTCTGCATCATAATCAACCTGGGCAGCATTTTCCTTTATCAGCGGATCGAGCTGCCGCAGCACTTCCCGTACCAGGTCGCTGATGTCAAAGTTTTCTTTTTCAAGGTTGAGCTTGTGCTGATCGGTATTGGCCGTTTTGAGCAGCCGTTCAACCTGGTGCTGCAGGTGCTCGTTTTGTTGTTTGATGATATTGGCATAAGCCAGCAGGCGGTCAGGTTTTTGAACGATGGACGGATTGATCAGCACATCCGTGGCGAGTTTTATAACGGCGATCGGTGTTTTGAACTCATGGGTAAAATTGTTGACAAAGTCTTTTTGTACTTCATTGAGCGTTTTCTGGCGGTAGAGATACATCAGGCTGGCGGATAAGCCCAGCAGGGCCATCAACAGCAGGATAGAGCCGCTGATCCAGATAAAGAGCTGGCTCAAGATATACTGCTCGCGGTGCGGGAAGTAGAGCTGCATGTAGTTGAAGTTCTTTGGGAGGGGCCGGCCGAGTCCCACCTCGCTCCCCAGCGGGTGGCGGGATGCCGCATCAGGCAGATAGGTGCTGTAAGCAAACTGGCTGGTGTTTTTATCATAAACAGAAATATAGCAGTCGGCCATTACATCAAAATCGACCAGCTCGGTGCTGGCGTAAGATGCCAGCGTGTCTTTGGGTGGAATCGCTTCTATCGGAATGATAAACGTGTTTGGATCAGGCGTGATAATCGGTTTTTGAGGCATGCCGATGTGGTAATCACCCAGCCCAAGGTCGTCATACAAACCCCGGATGCATTTGGCAACGTTGACGTTGAATTGTTTTTGTTCGTATGAATAGATTTTGTTGAGCCAGAAGAGCTGTATTCCCATGATGATAACAACCAAGAGGGAGGAAAGCAGCATGATCCATTTTAAAGTAGCTGAACGCATAAAAAGAATTAACCAATCAATTTTTCTGCCATCACTCTCTCGCCAGCAGCTGATTACCAGCTTCTGACAGCAATGTATTAATAATATTAAAGTACTGCAACCCTATCTTGCCTTACGTTAACCGGTCGTTAAACAACCTGCAAAACTTTGTGCCTCTCGTATGATTCTTCACCTTAGAGCAAATAATTTTTATCTCGGTTCAGAAATAGAGGGTTCTTTAGGTTTGAGACGTCGCTTTTCAAAGCGACGTTTTTTTTGTGCCGTATCTGTCCTTTCAGTTCCCTCAGTTTAGTGTACAAAATCAGCTGCATGACCGTGTTAATTAGATAGAATAAGATAGAGCAACTGCCTTCTAAGCAGTTGCTCTATCAATAAACGTTTTTTTAGCCCATGTTGGGGTGATAAACCGGGGAAGTTTGCTGGGGCTGCAGGATATCCTTTACATTGCCCGTACGTTTGAGTACGCCCCAGTTCTGGAATTCGCCCTTTATGGCCTTTACAAAAGATTTGTACAAGACAAACCACATCAGCCATCTCCATACCAGCCGCTGCGGAATCAGCCACACCAGGTTGCTGATCTTTTCCTTTTCAAAGCTGAAGGCCAGCAGCGCAACCAGCAGATCGATCAGCATAAATACGGTGTAATAAAGAAGGATTTTACTGCCATTGCCCGACAGGATACCGATCAGCATAAACAAATCAGCCAGCGGAATAACAGCGGGAATGATGTACTGATACACCAGGATATTGGGCATCGCAGCCCAGCCCAGCCATTTGTGCCGCCGTTTCAAAAGCGTGTCCCGGTGTTTCCAGAAAGTCTGCATCACGCCAAAGCTCCAGCGGAAGCGTTGTTTGATAAACATGGCCAGCGTTTCAGGTGCTTCGGTAAGGGCTATTGCCCCGTTTTCGTTCTCTACCCGGTAACCGTTGCGCAGGATGCGGATGGTAAGGTCACAATCTTCGGCCAGGGTATCGGTGGTAAAACCGCCTGCATCCTGGATGGCCTTTTTGTAAAATGCACCAATGGCCCCGGGCACTACGGTGATGGCATTGAGCCCTGCAAAAGCTTTCCTGTCAAAGTTCTGGCTGCTGATGTATTCGATCGATTGCCAATGCGTGAGCAGGTTAACCTTGTTGCCCACTTTTACGTTGCCTGCTACCGCACCCAGGGGTTTGTCTGTCTCCTCTTCCTGTGCTGCCATAAAATGAGCCATCAGTTTTGAAATGGCATCCGGCAGCAGCTTGGTATCGGCATCTATACAAACCACGTAATCAGCCACTGATTGAAGAATGCCATAGTTCAGCGCAGACGCTTTTCCGCCATTGGGCTTGGTGAATATGCGCACCTGCGGGTGGCCGGTAAATGCCTGTTTTACTTTTTGATAAGTCTGGTCTTTGCTGCCATCGTCCACAAAAATGATCTCCAGATTCGGGTAGTCTGTTTTCAGCAGGTTGTGCAGCGAACCCACCGCATTAACTTCTTCGTTGTATGCGGGAACGATCACGCTCAGGAAGGGATGCCTGGCAGGGGACAGGGAAGCTGCAGCAGCAACAGGCAGCCCTTCTTTTTCCCGCATGTGCTGCCGGGTAGCAAGAAAAGCCAGGAATAGGATGCGCAGTACAGACAAAACTATAAATACAACAAAGAGGGAGAAAAGGATGTGGCTGCCCCAGTAGCCGAATTCAGCAAGGAAGTAATTGGCTTCCAGCAGGTAGTAGCCGCTGCCTTTGGGAACTTCCGGCATGAGCTCGTTCTTGCTTTTGTGCAGGATGTCGGCTACCGTAGTAAACTGGTAACCCCGTTGTTTATAGTACCGGATAATCTTTGGTAAGGCTGCAACAGTGGCGGCCCTGCTCTCACCGCCTGCATCGTGCAGCAAGATGATGTTGCCACCCAGGCCGGCATCTGTAAGCTCTTGTTTTCTGCGGATGATCCTTTGCAGAATGGTATCGGCAGAAACACCCGGATTCCAGTCCTCGGGATCGATCGACTCACCGATATCAAGGTAGTTCTTTGTGCGCGCGATGGCCACCGGCAGCAGCTCTTCCATCTTTTCCGGTTCGGCATCTGCGTTGTAGGGAGCGCGGAATAAGATGGTGGAGTGGCCGGTAATGCATTCAAGCAGCAGGCGGGTCGATTCCATTTCAAGCAGGGCCCTGCTGTGGCAAATCCTTGCTACATTGGGATGGGTAAAGGTGTGGTTGCCGATTTCATGTCCTTCGCGGTAGATCCTTTTTACAAGTGGGATGTTGTCTTCTGCATTGATGCCGACCAGGAAGAAAGTAGCGGGTACATGCTCTTTGCTGAGGATGTCGAGAATTTTTGGCGTGTAAACCGGGTCGGGTCCATCGTCAAATGTGAGTACCAGTTTCTTTTGATCGGCCTGTCCGTATTTCTGAACAACAAACATAGAAGGCAGGCTGTCGTAATGTTCTTCACTGATCAGCATGTCTTCCTGGTCCAGCTCGGGCGTGATTCGGCCGTTTGTAGGTGTTGCGATAATGTCAAGCACTTCTCCTTCGCCGCTGTAATCCACATCATCAGACGACTGCACGCTTCTGAACCGGGTAAAGTCAAATTGCTGCAGGGCTTGTTTGCGCATGTCTTCGTTGTAGAACTCCCAAATGCGGCTGTCTTCCGAGCCCAGTCTCCACAGGCCTACACCTGCCAGTCCGTATTCAGTGGCAAACCGCATGGTATTGAAGCTGGTGGCTGCATCTGTAAAGTAGACGGTATGGGGAACCTTGTTGTCATCTGTATAGGTGAAGCCCAGGTTGTATGTGTCGTTGTTGAAAGCAATGGTGCCCTCTTCATCGCGGGCTATTTGGAGGGCTTTTTGGTAGGTCACCGATTCTCCTTCGCTCCCCTTTGGCCAATCGTATCCGTAAGCAGCAAGGTCAAGGATGATCTTGGAAGCAGGTATTTTCCTGGCAGCTTCATCTACAGCGGCTTCGATCCAGTGCTGGTCGCAGATAGGGCCCGGAGCTGTTTGATCAGAAAACTGATCATAGGCCATGAGAAAAATATAATCATTGTATTTTGACAGCTCTTTGTAATTGTAGTCTTCGTTAAACGGAACCACTTCCTGCGTCACCAGCAGGTGATGTGCATGCAGCCTGGTATACAGCTCCTTTTGAAATGCGATCAGTGATCTGTCTGATTCTTGATCAAGTTCTTCAAAATCGACATTGACGCCGATAAAATTATTTTTCTCCAGCTCGTTCAGGACCCCGTTGATCAGGCGTTCCCGTTTTTCTTTGTTGTTGATAATGCGATTTACCACATCGCCCCTGAACACTTCGTTGAAGTTGTTGGAGAGAATGGGCATGATCTTCACGCCGGCTTTTTTCATCACCTGAAAAGCCCTGTCATCTTTTTGGATTTTGAGGGTATCTGCAACCGGATCGAGGAACATCCATTCCGGGATCACCAGGTTGAGCCGGGAGATATTCCGCTGCAAGGAATAAAACGATTGCGGATCCCAGGTTACATAAAATGCGGAGCGGATACCACAGGGAAATTGATTGAAGAGCGGGTTGGTCGAGTCTAGTGCGGTGTTGAGAGAAACTGCCGGTTGTTGATGTGCATGGCCCTTGTGAGCCAGGGCCGGAACAGGCCCGTTCAGCCGGGTCATAAACCGCCTGTATCCGCCGTACTGACGGGCGATCAGGCTGTTTTTAGACACATAAGAAGAAGCCGTCAGGGCTTTTTTGTACTGCTGATTTTTCAGACGGGGCAGGGAAGGCGTGTAGTCCTTTGCCAGTGTGATAACTAGAATGCCTACTGCAAGCAGGGCAAGCAGGAGAAAAAAACGGGATGCCCATTTAAGTGTGAGCCAGCGGCCATGGGAATTTGTTTGAAATATCTGTTGTGCGGAAACGGGGTTCATGGTACAGTGACCACAAAATTCCCAAAAGATTAATGGGGTGGCGGGCCCTTAACGAGCGGTTAACCCTGTTGGTTACATGCGGGCAGCATACCGTTGCGATGTAGCGGAGACCCGCATTTCAGCGGAAAACCCTTCTGCAAGCAGCTCATTGCTGTTTTGTTTGCAGAAGGGTTTACAATAAATTTTCTGTCTCGCGCATGTGCGGGCAGAGAGGGAAAATTTTCTTTAGATGATCAGCATGGCATCGCCATAGCTAAAGAAGCGGTATTTATCCTTGATCGCTTTTTTATACACTTCCATGGTCAGCTCATAACCGGCAAATGCGCAGGTCATGATGAGCAGACTGGTCTTTGGAAGGTGGAAATTGGTTACCAGGGAGTCTGCGATGTTGAATTTGTACGGGGGGTGAATAAAATGGTTGGTCCAGCCTTCGGAAGGTTTCAGGAGTCTTTCGGCGGTGAAGGAAGATTCCAGGGCCCGCATGGTGGTGGTGCCGATGGAGCAAATTCTTTTGCCATCCACTTTTGCCTTGTTCACGATTTTGCAATCGTGTTCTTCTATCAGGTAGTACTCAGCATCCATCTTGTGTTTGCTCAGGTCTTCCACTTCTATAGGACGGAATGTTCCCAGTCCGGTGTGGAGGGTGATTTCAGCGAAGCGGATGCCTTTTATTTCCAGGCGTTTGATCAGCTCACGGCTGAAATGGAGGCCTGCTGTGGGCGCGGCTACTGCACCTTCGTGTTTGGCATATACGGTCTGGTATCTTTCCTTGTCTTCTTCGTCGGGTTTTCTTTTGATGTATTTGGGAAGGGGTGTTTCGCCCAGGTGTTCGAGCATCTGGCGGAATTCTTCGTCGGTTCCCTCCCATAAAAAGCGGATGGTGCGGCCACGGCTGGTGGTGTTGTCGATCACTTCTGCAACCAGTTCATCGCTGTCGCCGAAGTAGAGCTTGTTACCGACCCTGATTTTTCTGGCCGGGTCAACGATCACATCCCAGAGGCGGTTGGGTTTGTTCAGCTCGCGGAGCAGGAACACTTCGATTTTCGCACCGGTCTTTTCTTTGCGGCCGTACATGCGGGCAGGAAACACTTTTGTATTGTTGACAACAAAGACGTCTTTATCATCAAAATAGTCAAGTATGTTGCGGAAATGTTTATTTTCCATTTGCCCGGTCTGGCGGTTGACAACCATCATGCGGCTGTCTTCTCTTTTTTTCGCCGGAGTTTGGGCAATAAGGTTTAAGGGGAGATCAAATTTAAACTGTGATAATTTCATATTTTTTTCTTGAACCGGCTGTTAGAAACGAATAGCTTTCCTTGTTGTAACGAAGAGGGGCTTGTTTAGCGTTTTAGAACAGATGGGTTTATTTTTAGTGTACCTGTAGACAAATCGTTTAAGCAACATAATACAAACCAGGACAAGAGAATTTGCAGAGGATTCAACCGGGATGGCGGGAAAAAAGCTCGCAGGTATGATATCATGTTACGGCATGATTTTGAGCGTGCGAAATTACTAAATGTAATACATAAAAAAAATTAAATTCTTTCAGATAAAAATAGGGTTTGTTGCTGGAGCGGCTGTTTTTGTGTCAGCGGTGAGCAATTGCCTATGGCGGATCAGAAAACCAAGGAGAAAGGGCATCCGTCTGTTGATTGTATGCAAATCAGTTCCAGTCCGGTATTATATACGGAGCAGCAGACTTTCCTTTTGTAGGGGACGGGCTTCTTTCTGCATTCCTATCCGTATAGGGTTGATTTTTTGTGAGCAGGTATAAAGAAGTATGAACAAGGAGGCCAGGGCGGGAAGAAATAAATTCTGATTTTTTTAATGTATAGGTTTGCTTTTTCCAAAAATGCGCCTACATTTGCACCCGCATTTACAGCGAATAAGTTCTTTTAATTCTCCCCGTTTTTTGGGAGGTTCTACAACGAGTTTTCCCCGTTCGTTTTTTAAATGATATCTCAAGGAAAGATTTGGCAGATGTAATGATCTGTATTAATTTTACACCCCCTTACGAAAATGGGGTTTGTTCTAAGAAGTTCTTTGCAGACGGGGTTGAAGATCAAAATTTTGTTAATGGATCAAGGATTATTTGGAGGCAATTGCAAAGCCTCTTAGCTTTGCAACCCCAATCAAAAAACAGCTCTTCGACAATTAGCAAAACAGGGGTTTTAAGAGCCTTTGATCACGTGGGAAAGGGAAACAATTCTTTGAAGATTTTTCTTCAAAAAAAG